>JARLGZ010000150.1 GCA_031292515.1 Puia sp.
AAGAGCGTCGTCGATCAGTTCGCCAACCGTAACCACTTTGCTGTTGCGTAGCTCGGGCAATTTGCGGCCTGCTACGGCGTCGGCCTTGCGCGACTGGTACAGCTTGATCGCATCCGACTTGCGCCCAACCTTTTCGCGGTGCCGCTTTCCATCCGCGTAATAGTGAATCCACCAAATGCCGCTGTCCGCAGGATTTTCATATACGCCGCGCATTGAAACCTCCAATGGCTGTTCTATCGGACTAATAGTATCATTAAGTCCGACAACGCGGCCACCGGAATTTCATGAATGATTCTTACTTTTGACATTCCCCGTACACCAGCAGCGTAGCCGAGGCACGGTCCGCGTCAAGGCTCTGCGACCGCATAGCGGCGGGCTGCGGCCCGGCTTTGCCCCGGACCTTATCCACCTCGGCTTAACATTCCAAATATCCGGACAATGTCAGGAGGCTTTTCCCGTTTCGTGAAGCGCCCCTCTTACTCCGACGCAATGGCGGAAGGAAGGCTAAAAGGGTGGCCACTGGAGCAGCAAACATCCTCAGAAAAGACCCATGTCTTGACCTCTTCTTGGCAATCCGCGTGATTGGAGACAGCTGTCACAATTAGATCTCCGTCACAACCCGAAACTCCGCATGTCAGTCTTATTCTCCCAGCCCGCCGGATGGACGGTTCAATCTCGCGCTGGCCCGGCGGGTCAAAGTGGTCATAGATGGCCACAAAGCCGCAGCTAGTACATGCTATCGCAGCTGGGAATTGGGGCGCGGGAACACCGTTTGGACTGCAAGGTCTCTGGAGAGCTACGGCCTCGAGGAGCTGAATGGACCTTTCGCAGTTCTGACAGACAATCTTCCATTCGAGAACAAGCATTACGATGATTCCTTTCACTGCCGGTGTGAATTCGTTCCCCACCATAATCATCTTCCATCAAAAGCCAATTTCACCGAACAAATACGTGAATTTGGCGCAGGTCGGACGCCCATCACCCGACCATGGAGAGTAGCTCGGATCGACGGTCTGCGTCAATCATCTCATCACGAATCTTCCCCAACCAGACTCCGGGAGGCTCTTCCAGGGAGACCACCTTCGACAATTTGCGCACCAATGCGCAACGGCGGCTCCGAAGAGCCGCCTCCAGTATGCTCACAAACCGGCTATGCTACTCTGTCGCACATGCCTACTTTCAGAGAAAGACTCGGGGGGGTTCTAAATGCAGCGGAACGGGAGCTTGCCTACCAGAAGGCGCAACCGAATCCAGATCAGAATGCAATCGTTATTTCGGAACGTGACGTGCAACGTCGGAAGGAGGAATTAGACCGAGTACCAAAAGAGTGAAATCGTTATGCTTTGACAAAGGATTGTACGACGTCATTGCCCAATCGCCTGCAGGAAGTCACGAGGCAATGAGCCACCGTTCTTCTGCACCTCGGTCTGTAGTTGACGCCCCAGTCTATTCATTTCCGGGACCAGCAAGCTCAGCTGCTGATGAGCTGGCTCTACGCATATGTTTTGGTATGCTTCCTGCTTGTTTTGTTCCGCAGAAGCAAGGATGCCTGAGCACGCAATCATGCCGTGCCAAATCGGCTCGACTTTATTCGATATGTCTTCCATCTGGTAAAGAAGGTTAAAAATCGGCTGCACTTTCGAGTCGTCGCGGAACTCAAATTGGAGATCGGAGAGCATTTTGCGCTTTCTTTTTTCCATGGCATCGCTTTTGGCCAAAGTGGCCTGCAAATCCGCGCACTGTTTCTCGAACTCTGCAAATGTTAAGGTCTGTCGGCCTAGGATCTCCTGTAACGCAGCGCCAGTCTTCGCATCGGCTGCTTGATAAGACTTGGCTTCTTGCAGAATCTCGTGAATGCGTCCTGAACCCATCGGCGGTGATTCTTTGTCGATCTGAAAAGTTGAAAGGATATTGGCGAAGATGGGCGCGGCGACGGCTAAGGAATCAGCCTCGGATGTACAGGTGACTATAAAGGTGTGGCTGTTGCCTGGGATAACGAACTGCTCCTCCCAAACCCTGCCTGCACCGGGCATATCGCTGGTCCAAGTTGCGAGGATCGCGTCGTAGCGACCAGCCTTTGTGAGTCTGACGACGAGATTTTGCGGAGGAGTGCTGGCACTGAGCTGCTGAGAGAGAAGTTCCTTATATTTATCGAGGTAGTACTGCGTTGCCGGAACAATGTTGGGGGAAACGTTGACATTGATACTGCGGATGGGGTCGGTGGAGGGAGCATGAATGAGGACATCGACATCGGAGAGGTCAATATTGTGATGAAGCTGAGAATCGGCTTTGCCGATAGCGACACGGTCTTTTGCACTTAAAATTTGCCAGCCGGAGGGATAGGTGAGGTGGTAGCCCTTGGCGCTCTTGTAGACTTTGGGTTGGGCTACGGCTGGGGAGGATTGTGGGGCTGCGGAGGCAATAGCGGTGAGTAGGGCGACCGCAAAAAGTGAAACGAGAGTACGGTTGCGCCACAGGATGGTGGAGATGTGAGTTTGCATCGCAAGCGAATTATACCGCCGTGTGTCCACAATCCAGTCAATTCCCGTGGTCACGGGGAAATCGGGTGAGTTATTGGCAATCTTTTGCAAGCCGGTACAGCTAACAAACTGCTCTCAAACCATAAACCAGACGAGTCTTTTGGAACATTGAACGTGTTGTCCAGTCACTATTCATAGTTGCTTCCCTGCTTGGGATTACTCCTCGCGCGGCGGTCTCCATCTTCTCCATGATTGATGCCAGCCGTTCAGGCTTGGACGTTCCCTTCAAGACCTTCTTCAACGCTTCGAAGATTTCGAAATAGATCAGAATTTCGAGCGCATCGGCTTGATCGATTTCAAACTGCTGTGATCTCATCGCCGTCTTTGCGAACACACCAGTTTCTTTCGTGACGGCGATAAAAGCAAAGGCTCTATAGGTTCCGAGACTGTCTCGTCCAATGAGGAATGACGGCTGATCGTCAAAGATTTGACCATCCTTGTGCAGTTTTCTGAATTCGTCCCTCACTCCGTGGCTCAAATCCAACGGCCAATCATGTCGATCACCAATTGAACTGATAGCCATGGGGCTGAACCCATCCTCCGGCGAAATCCAGCCGTTCTCCTCAGCTACGGTGAAGGCCCGGTTTGTGAAGAAACACTCGGCGAACCAACTGAGAAGATCTGTTCCCCGGTAGGCAGGCTCCAAGTAACGGGAGTTGATGCGGAGGATTGGCAGAGAGAATATTCTACAGAGTTCGTCCTTTTTCCGGTCTCGACATGCCTGCTTCTCGGATTGGTGGCTAGGTCCATCGAACTCAACCACGAAAAGCGGCATAAATGCTGAGTCGGTCACGACAAAATCAAAATGCGCCCTCCAGCAAAAAACGTTAAGCTCTTTGGACAATTTGGTCGTCTCAAATGGCACGATCTCCTTAGGCGCAACCTTGGAGAATACATGGGCCTGCTCGTCGTCAGCTTGTTTTTTTAAGAGCATGAAGCTTGCCTCTTCGTATCTGTTCACAAGAATTTTCTTGAGCATCGCTTCGAATCTCCGGTACTGACCACGCATTGAAGCACGGCTGGTGTTTGGTACGCAAAGGATAAGTTTTGACTCACCTCCGCTGTCCATGTTTTCAAGGCTTGCATGGATCAAATGTCAAGGCCATAATCAATCCATGAAATGCGGCTATGCCCGTGTATCGACTGGCGATCAGAGTATAGCCCTGCAACTCGCTGCCTTGAAGCTGGCCGGTACAAGTTGCATTTCAAGGGCGAAGGCTTATCAGGAGCCGTTGTGCACGCTGCTTGCGCAGCGGATGAACGTTGTCGCGGTAGGGATACGGATCTCTCCGTACCCCCCGCACAGATCCGGACGGGCGGATTTCCCGCATCCGGCTCTTGCCTCAGGTGGTGACGCGCAGACGGCGCGAGGGATAAGGATGGCAGATATGGGCCGGAGGAAGC
>JARLGZ010000151.1 GCA_031292515.1 Puia sp.
GTAAAAATCTACCTAACTGAGGATCATAGGATCTGAACTCAGTTTGATAAATTTCTAATCCGGATTGATCAGAAAATTCTTTATTCTGTAATTCAGTTCCTTTATTATACATGTACTTATTCTGAGCGTAGTTCGTCTTCAGGGCGCGGTCGCTAATACCGTACATCGTCAGCCCGAACGGATAATAGTGATTCTCTTCCGTCAGCGGGCCTCTCACCACCGTCACCTGCAAATTGTCAAAGAACACGTCGATATTGGGGGTCTCGTTGCTGGTGTAAATATACAGATATCCGTTCTTATCGATCGGCATGCTCGTTTTGACTGTCTGGGTCAGCACATTGTCGTCGCCCACCTGCTCGAAGCCGCTGCTGCTGGCCACATAGTTCATCTGGTCGTCGAACAGTACCCAGTTGACGTAGGCCAGGGGTTTGGTAGTATTGGCCCCGTCCGATTGATCGGTCAGGAAGTCCGTCACATTAGGGGTAATGACCGTGGAGCTAACCCCGGCCAGGTCCGTCGGCGAGAGATGCATGCCACCCGGGGAGAGACTTCCCACCCCTGCGATCAACGCCGTGACGAGGTCTGTCAGGGGGGAGGCCACCGGGGTCGCGGGTGTAGTGCCGCCCGCGCTGTACCAGCTCGATACCTTGAGGTTGAACTGGTCGCCGGCCATGACCTTGAGTGTGATACCCGGTCCGATCTTGTTGCCCCCTTCGGCGCCGCTCACTTTGGCGACGTATGCGTTGGGATCGGTCGTGTTGTCCGTCGGATAGCCCGCAGGAAGCGCCGTCCGGGTGGCGTCGATCTGGCTATAGTACAGGTCTTCGGTAGCGGCATTGGCCGTCTCCATCGTGGCCGCCGGGTAGGGGTCGGTCTCCTGTTCATCGGTCAGCACAGAGCGGGTATTGCCCAGGTGGTCCTTCAGAAAATAGTCATATTCGAAATGGGTGGCGGGAACGCTGTTAATGGTGTCCAGTTTCAACCTTACCCGACCTTCCTCGTGACCGAAAAATTGGAGGGTGTCGTTGTGGTACTGGAAGGCCCCCATATAATCGGTCGTGTCTTTAATTCCGGTGTGGGAGGCATTGCTGTTGTCGATGACTCGTTTTTCGAGCTTGTTGCCCGCCGCGTCATAGATATAGGTGATGGTTCCCTTGACGCCCGATACGCCCTGCCCCGCTGCCGCCTGCATCGTCACCTGCCAGGGCAGGTTCAGGTGGTTGTAGAGGATGCCATCGTTACTCGAAGTACCGATATCCTTGTTCAGGTCCCGGGTGAGGTTGCCGTTGACGTCGTAGTTATAATCGGCGGAGTCGGCGGATTTTGGGCCGCCGTTGTTGTAGTTGGGACTGTTAGCCGAGGTCCGGAAGTCGCCCAGCGTCGTGGTGGCGTCGTTATTGCCGTCGATCACGTTCAGGAGTTTGTTGCTCA
>JARLGZ010000152.1 GCA_031292515.1 Puia sp.
CCCCCCCCCCCCCCCCCCCCCCCCCCCCCCCCCCCCCCCCCCCCCCCCCCCCCCCCCCCCCCCCCCCCCCCCCCGCCCGCCCCCCCCCCCCCCCCCCCCCCCCCTACAGCTTGCTACCATATGCACGCTTACAATCAATTCGATTTTATATCCACGTGGCTAGTGGTCCCGGAAAATTTCGACGCTAAATCAATCAGACCAGAATTCACGAGCGAAATGAACTCACGAGCATCAGAAAAATAATTTCGGAAGGCGGTTCGAACATCGTCACTACTATTCGCGCGGACAAGCACGATATCTTTTCCAGGATTCTCATCTTCAAGTCTAAAGAGCGTTCGAATGGCCTCCTGTTCGTTTGCGAAACTCAGTGTCTGTAATTTCTCGTCTCCTGAGAACATAAGGATTACATTTTTTTTCGCAATCACCTGCGCATCGGCGGCATTCAGGCCGCGCAGCAAATTCATAAGGCCAAGCTCGTGGTCAAGCTCAAGGAACCGGTGAAGTATCACCTCGTTTGGCAAATCGGGTAAGCAAGAAGTCATGCGCTCATGAGCGCGAGCGATAATTTCACTCGCATAGATCATAGCTGTTTGGTACCGTTTGTCGCCCTCCTGAAATTTTGGCTGGCTTTCGGTTATAAACCCTATGACCTCTACTGCCGTTGCCCATGCGTGCTGAGCAAAGGTTCTATACTGCAGCTCGATAAGAAGGCCCTTGCTGCCTTTCCCAGAAATCGAGTTCACGTCGTACTCATATACATCGTGAATACCGCGATACCCCGTTTCCTTTGGTTTCTTTATATAGTCATATCGGTCAACGTCGTTTCGCCTTTTGTGCTTAAAATGTGCGCTGTGGAAATTCCTTCGGAACGTATATAATTCGTCAACGCTGGGAAAAATCAGTCGGCAACCGGCAACGTCATCCATACGCGCCAGTTCCATGGCCGGATATCTGAGAAGCTTACCGAATATAGTGCGCTGGCGTTTATGCCTTTGCGCGACTACTATATTAGTTCTGCGCGTTCTATTCCGAAGAATGGCTTGAAATGTGTTCAGAACAGGTTTGTGAGCAGCGCGCCAAATATTAATCGTAATAAAGTCATCAACGGTCTGAGTTTTGGCACGTATAGCTGCGCCGGCGCGAGTCACTCGACTCTTGGAGCCTCCAGGGTAAGTACTTTCGGTGCCCCGAGCCATTTTCGACCTCTCACTCTCCAATCTTAATCTAAGAAATGTTACACCTCTTTTGGAAACAAAACGAGCTGATTATCAGCTTTGGGTCGTCAGCAGCGCGTCCTGATTCGCTTCGGCCCCTAGCCCAGCTCCCGCAAGCGTTCCACCGCCGCCACCAGGGCGCGGCGGATGCCCGGTTCCAGCGCGGAATGGCCGGCATCGGAAACTACCGTCAGCCGCGCGCCCGGCCAGGCGCGGGCGAGGTCGAAGGCGGTGTGGGCGGGGCAGATCATGTCGTAGCGGCCCTGCACGATTTCCGCCGGAACGGCCGCCAGCCGGTCCATGTGTGCGAGCAGGCCACCGGGGGGCAGGAACAGGTCGTGGGCGAAATACCATGCCTCCAGCCGCGCCAGGCCCAGCGCCGTGCGGTCCAGGGCGAAGTTCATCACCGTGTCCGTGCTGGGCAGCAGGGTGCTGCACGAGCCC
>JARLGZ010000011.1 GCA_031292515.1 Puia sp.
GATCGCCTGAAATTAAATATATAAAACAACAACTCGTAGTCAAATGATTTTTTGCACAGCATCGTTAGAATATAGCCAGGCCACATATCGTCAAAACATCATTTGCCAACGAGCCTGACACACTTTATGGAATACACCCGACAGGCATTGGTCTGGTAATGGGAAGATAATGGTTGACAAAAATGTTGTTCACGAATATTTACACTTAGTGGATTTCGATGTTCTCGACCCAAAAAAATATGACCTCGTTGAAATAACTATAACTGACAAAAAAAAGTTTTCTGACATTGAAAACAGTAAAATTGACTCGCCGAACGACGCAGAAAGGTATGAAGACTTATTAGGCTTGTCAATGAGTGAATTAAACGCACTAATTGAAGAGTTACGGGAAAAGGAAGCTAATACAAACTCAAATAATGGAGCAAAATATTATACTATCAAACGACTTGACGCTGAAAAGTATTTAGAACAGTTAAAAAGCAAAGGTTGAAAGTCGTAAGCCCTTACCTTTTCCGACAATATCTGACAACATACTGCAATATCTCATCCAAATCATCAGCAAAGAGGTTCGAAAGTTGTCGCCGGCTCCCCGCGCATTTCCAGATTGGGAAGGATTAAGCTGAATTTTGCTTGGTTCTTCCCTTTTTTGTTAGGTTATGCCTGTTTCTTCTTCCCAAATATGCTCCATTTCGGTTCGAAAAAAATATACACCACCTCAAAATCTAATTACTGAGTGAGCTTAAAGAATGACAACTTATATCCTTACATCGTCTCCCAACTTTCTGAGTTTTAAGGTAGGAAATAAACAAAACAGCCCGATTAACTGATCGGGCTGTTTTGTTGTTTATTTTAGATGGAGCACTTTCATATCGAAATTGCCCCTATTCCTTTTGGTGGAGAGAGAGGAATCGAACCTCTCAAGCCCCGCATTTGGGAAGTAGATGTCGCTGGGTCCGTGCTTCACAAGGCTATCATGGGGTGGTGATTCATACCAATATCTCCGCAAGGGCTCCACACCAGATTTTTTTGCCTATAGTCGCTATTTCTATATTCATAATTCTTTGTTTTAAATATTCAAATGTAAGTTCCAATATCGCATGGATAATCACACCAAACACTACCCCAAAGACCTCATGAAGTAACAGAGCTACACCAACTTTTTGTCCCAATATCTTTGCTTCTCAAAGATACAAATTCGTCAGCAATTATAAAACTACCTCCATCTTGAATTCCTAACTTAAACATGTATTTGTATACGGGAAATTAAGAATATCAGCAGATCAGAATAACTGAAAAACCTATAGATTAAGCTTCATCATAAATCGACGGTCTCCGTTCAAATGCCTTGTTCACCTGGTACCTCGGCTTCTTATCGACACGCATGATAATTCCTCGTTTCTCCATTTGGTTCACATAATACCGAACCTGCCGCTTAAAATCCTCAAACCCAGTCAAAACTGCAGCCTTACCTGATTTGGCCCATAATGTATTGCCTATCATATTGGCATTCGGAAATTTCTCGGAGGAGTATTGGTTAAATTCATAAATACAGGAAAGAATATCCCTCGCTTCCACTTTCAATGCATCGAAATCCGCTCCGAACAGCGTTCTCAACTCGTCGATAAAGTCCGGCTTAAACAACTCTCGATCGATAATGAAAATGGTGTAGAGCTCGTTACCCGCCGGATGTTTCGTTATTAAATGGCTTGTTTCTAGCGAATTGATCGCGGACAAATGATTATTGTCTTTTGTAAGAAGGATACTGTATCGCTCATTTCTATTTGCCAATTCCGATTTATAGAAATAGGACAGCACCAATTTTTGCTCGTCAGTAATGTTCCGACCATTCAGCCGCTTTTTGATATACCCGTCATAGGCGGTAAAAAGAAACTCCATCCGTTCATCCAAGAGCTTACCCTTCCTGACAAACAATGAAAGCTCGTCTTTGGAATGGACCCGATAATAAGGCAGATCAATTTTGTTGTCCAGCGCATCATTCACCAGATTGCTCATTCCCCTCGCTTTTCCCTCCCATTTATCAAACACCTTCAGTACATCAGCCAGTTTCGGATTTCTCGGTTTCGAATCCGGGATGATTCGCCGGATCGGCACTTCATGATCTGGCATCTCGATCAGCAAAGTCTTTTTGAACGAGCCCGGGTTTCTTATCTCAATATGCTCATTCGGCTTAATGTTGATATTTACATATTTGTTGATGCTGTAGTCTCTGTGCGCAATAGCATTGTTAACAATCTCCCTAAGCAACTGAATAGGATATTCCGGTTTGCTGCTACCGCCATTCTCGGCAGATACCCCGACTTGGATATTCTTCAGAATATAAGCCAGACCAGCCTCCATGAGGGGAATGACATTGCTTACCAGGGATTTTTTGTCCTGCGCTACCTCAAACGGAGTATCTACAAACCCGTCGATCTGCGCACGCCAACCCAAAAAGTCTTTCACATGGCTCCCGCAAACAAGCATGCCGAGGGTTGTCACCTTGTCGCCAATGATAAACCTCTTGCGCGTAAGAAACGCCTTTGCGTCATTCAATGAAGGCTTGATGGATTCTATCCTTATTTGACGATTCAATAGTTGAATGTATTCATTCAACATGTCGATATTGATATCGTCGAGGGTTGCATCCTTCACCGGGACTAACTCCCGGGCATTCCTCACCTCTTCCTTAAACTCCTCCTGTGCTACTATTTTGTCCGCCGCAATCTCATGATCCCCTGTCAACTGCCTGGTATATGCTTTTTTATCATAAAAAGCAAACTTCAGGTCATCTGGCAATTTGTCGATATAAACGATACATACTCTTTTATCCAGAAATTCACGGATCTCATGGCCGACAATGTATTCGCTGACATCAAATGCGTTGTGGTCCTTATCGGTAAATTGCTTTCCTAGCAATTTCAAAGGCTCCTCAAAATCATCTAGGTAACCTTTCAGCTCATAGTACTTTTTACCTCCGCTTTGCCCCTCCTTAATCCCCAGCACAATAATGCCTCCGTTTGTATTCAAAAAAGCACAAATGCTCTCCAAAAGGGTAGCTGCCCCTTTCAAATTGGGCGGAGTCGGTTTTAATTCAACCTTCTCTGTTTCAACCGCTCTAAAGTAATTATTTTGAATACAATCGGCGACCTGGGCCAATATTTTATCGATGTCCTTCACGAAGACAAATTTAAAGAATCCGCTGATAACGCATTTAATTAATTCCGGCCGCTAAAGATTGCAGCTTTGGCCCTGTTCAGCACACATTTAACCAGTCAAAAAAACAAGGCCAAAATGGATTTTACTCTCGTTCGTCGCCCCCATTTGATTGTCCCAAACACCATTTCAGGCAAAAGTCAATATACCCCGACCCTAGGGCGTGGCAATTTCCGTTTTGAGACCATTTTCGTAGATAACTCCGTTATTTTTATTAAATTATCCCTGAAAAGGTTCGAAAACTGTCCCTCTTGCCCCGCATTTTATTGCACTTTCACTTCCATTTAAACCGTCGCCATCTTAATTCTCCTTTGACGTCTGCTTATACCGAAGGTGGATATTGTGAAAAAGATAGGTTATGATCACACCTATGATACAACCCAGTATCACGCCGGCCGCACGTTCTATGGCGATTTCCCAGAAGTAGCTCCCGGGTTCGTGCATGGTAATTATCAATACTGCGATCGCCGCTGAGCGGGTAGCCGCCTGTAGCTTTAACAGCTCGCAAAATATAAGAGCGGCTGCAATACCGATACAAATCATGAACAGGTTAATGGGGTGTATAAAGAAAATGCATAGTCCAATGGCTGCCCCAACGATATTTGCTTTGATACGGGTGACCGCTAATGTCACAGAGTCCTTACGGTCTGGCGCCAAAACCAGTAATATGGAAAATAAGGCCCATGCACCAATTGTCGGATATAGCCTGTATAAATAAAAGCCAATAGTAACCCCGATTAGGGATTTTAAAATATACAACAACAGATCGGCATATTTTCTTGTCATGTTTGGTCATTCATATTAACAAAGCCCTTACAAAGTTAACCCGGAATCGCCTGCGCCAGGTCATTTTTATAAAAAGGACTTTTCCAGTCGAGAACGGTCCTTTTATTCGATCCATGGAAAGGAAAGACAATAATGACCGCCAGCAGAACGATACCGGCTATGATTAGAATTCCATACACATCTCTCACCGCCAGCATAGATGCCTGCACTTTTACGCTGCTAACTACGCCCGCTCCCCTCGCCGTCACATAGGAATTAAGCCCATCCATTTTGCCGGCCAGGTAATTGACATACTTTATCTGCCCTCTATATATCAAATTGGCATATAAGGCGGATGCTAAGACCGGGGAGATCACCGAACGCAGGATGATCAAAAGTGTTGATAAATCTATGAAGTATGAAACAGGAACACTGCCCGCGACATAAAGACCTACCGATATGTACGAAACGGCAATTGCCATGCCCCTGAAAAATAAAGGCAGGAACAGGTCGGCGGACGAGGTCAAGGAACTGGTCAGATAGTACATGAATATATTCGAAGCTAAAAAGCATACACAAGCCATCCCCGCCATCACGTTGAAATTCGTAAACTTCCGGTAATACACGTAGGACAACAGGCTACCGGCAATAAAACCGGGAATTATATAGGTATTCACCTTTGCACTCTCGAGTTGGTTGCTTTTCAGCACGATATTCATAAATGGAGACAGCAGCGACGTGGAATTATAAAGCAAACAAAGCAAAAAGATCATAATAAGGCCAGCCACGGCCTTCCAGTAGGTAAGGACCTTCAGATCAGCTAGCGGCCGCTTAACACGCAGGCTTCGCTGCAGGAACAGGACTAGCGAGATCATCACTCCTATGGCCGCCCCCTGCATCTTCATCGACGTGAACCAGTCCTTTGTCAGTCCGTAACTAAAAAGATAACTAATCAGCAAAAGACTCGCCGCCAGGAAAATAGTACCCAGCCAATCATATTGATACAGCGGTATTTTTCTGCCGTACCGCTTGGGATGAACGAAAAGCACAGTGATCAACAGGCCCGCAAAAAGAAACAAATTCTGTAAATGGAAGCTAAACTTCCAGTTTACATGATCCGAGATAATGGCGGTAAGAAATCCCGACAGCGGGCCGAAGATCAGCGATATCGGGTAATACACGCTGTAAAACTGGTAACGTTCGCCTTTCGGCATAAGGATGGGCATCAGGGACAGCACGACCTCAAGGGTAGCCACCATTCTTACGCAGCCAATGACAAAAGAAGCCAGCACCATGACCAGCGGTTCGTTCGTTTGCGACAAGGTGAAATTCATTAAAATAATGATCAGCAAAGCACCGCACAAAATTGATTTGCTGCTCGTCAGTTGCTTTATCCTCATTGTCAGCGGAAGCACACAGGCCATTCCGCAGGAATAAGCAAAATTAGCCATGCTCATATCCGCCGGTATCGCGCTTTGCGATCCTATGATATACCCCGAGATGGCAGAAGGTATCCCACTGTTGAAAGCCAAGATGATACTTAGTAACAGCATCAGCCATATATCCAGCCTGGGGGGAACCCAATCGTAAAAAAATCTTTTCATCCTTTTGCATTTAATGACTAACCTTTACCTCCGCATTCATCCCTACCCGCAGCAGCGCAATGTCCGAGGGCGAATTTTTTTCCGTGAACGCTATCTTTACCGGGATACGCTGCTGCACCTTCACAAAGTTCCCGGTCGAGTTGTCCACCGGCACCGCGGAATACCTGCTGCCCGTAGCCTCGGATATGGCCGCGATCTTACCCGAAAAAACGGCCTTCGACAACGCGTCGATCTTGATGTCCACGGCCTGACCGATATGAAGCTTTTCGATCTGGGCCTCGGTGTAATTGGCCGTAACCCATTTATCATTGCCCCTGACGATCACTACCACCGGCTGGCCCGCCTGCAGCAGTTGCCCTTCTTCGATCATTTTCCTGCCAACCACTCCGTCATAGGGCGCGGTGATCACGGTATAAGAGAGGTTTAATCTGGCCATGTTCAGGGCCGCGGTAGCCTTTTGTATATTGGCGTCGGCTACACGGATGCGCTGGGTGGATTCGCTGGTTGTCAGCTCCGTACCCTCATGCTGCGCCTCCAGGGCATGATATCTTGCCCGCATGGCATCCAGTTCCGTCTTCACCTGGTCGAACTGGTACCGGGTGATGGCTTCATCCTTCAACAGGTTCTCATACCGCCGGTAGTTGGTCTCCATGTTCTCCAGCCGGGCTTTCAACTCTTCCAGGTTCGCATCCGCGATATGGATGCCGTTGGAGGCTATTGCCGACCCTGAAGAGGCGACGGCTTTCGTTGCCTGTGCATCGGCCAGCAGCGAGGCCGCCTGCTGCTCCTGGATCGCATACTCCCTCGCATCCAGTATGACGAGCGTATCGCCTTTTTTCACGGGCTGGTGTTCGGAAAACCGGATCTCCCGGATATACCCGGGGATACGGGTATTGATAGGATTGATATCCGCCTCTACCTGGGCATCCTCGGTATACACTAACTTATCCAAATGAAAAAAAACACTGATCCCCCAGGCAACGGCTGCCAGGACGACCATCGCAGAAAGAGCATTTAGAATAACGATCTTTCGTTTCCGCCTGCGTTCCTTTTTTTGTTTCAACGTTTCCATATGCATTATTTAAAATAAACCGTCGATTGAATTGTATACCTCCCTTACAGATTGCCGATTTCTTTTTGGAGCAGGTACCATTGGTAGATGATGTTGATCCCGGCATCGCTCTGGTTGAGTTCTGCGGCCAATTTGGCCGAGCTTGCGTCCAGCATGTCGGTGAGCAGGGCCAACTGGTTGAGATATCTTTTTTCGACTACCCGGTAATTGTCATCGGCCAGATCCCGCCCTTTTTCACGCCTTAACAATTCTTTTTTGGCCTCGTTGTACTTAATATATGCTGCACTGACAGCCAGATCGGTTTGTTGTCGCACCCATTCCGACTGCATCTTTTGCCGCGACTGCTGTATCTCCGCCAGCCGGATCCGCTCATTGGCATGGTACAGGGAGGATATGTCGTACTTCAACCGGATGCCCGCCTGGTATAAATTGAAATAAATATCCTCGGGCGGCAAAATATACAGGTAAGGCCTCGACAATCCGGATTCAGCGTATAATTGCAAAGTAGGCGCCTTTGCCCCCCTTGCAAGCTCAATATTTTTCTCCGCTATCTCCGCGTTAACCAAACTTGCCTTTACCGCCGGCTGCTCATCGAAGGCCTGTTTTAAATACCCTTCTAAGGTATCTTCCCGCAGCCGACCGGGCTCCAACGTCGTATCGACCTGTATCCGCATAGTGACGGGCAGTCCCAGTACAACGCAAAGCTCGCGGTTGACAATTTCGATATTGCTGTTGATCACGTCGAACTGCACCTCCAGGTCGGTTAACTGCAGCTCGCTGCGGACAATATCGCTCCTGATAACCATGCCTTCCTTGTGCAGATCGCTGATATTCTTTAACCTCATCTTCGCCAGCTGAATGTTCATTTCATACACCCTTCGCTGGTTGAACAATCTGTACAGGTCGAGGTACCTGCCCAGTAGCAATATTTTGATCGTCTCTTTGTCCTGTGCATAATTCAACTTCGACAAGGTCTCTTCCAGTTTTGCCTTGGCTATTCCGTTCCTGATGCGATATCCGCTAAATAGCGTCTCGCTGCCCTCTACCCCATATTCATTCGTAAAATGCGGAACCTTGATGGTCTGCTGGTAGCTGAAATCAGTATTCAAAATGGGAGCGTTGCCGATATAACCTGCGCTTACGGTGGCCGACAATTCAGGCAGTCTCGCCGACCTGGCTATTTCCGTATTCGCCCGGCTCACTTCCATTCCATCCTTCGAAATAGCCAGCTGCCTGCTGTTCTGTTCGGCCAGAGCGAAAAGCTCTTCTATCTTTACAAGCCGGCTCACGCTGTCCTGCGCCGCCGCTACGCCGGAGGCGAACAGCAGCAGGGGGAGCAGCCACGCTTTGTTCCTGTTATTCATTTTATTAGTTTATTAACATACCATTCGTAAACGAACTATTAGGGTATTTTTTTTACTTCCGGATATGTCCGGCCATTTTTAACAACAACCCGGTTACTTCCCTGATCTTTTGGGCAGGTATGCCGGTATTGAACGAAGCGTAAAACTCTCTCATCACGGGTTCGAATTTCCTTTTATACGTAAGCCCCTCCTTCGTAAGACGAATGATCTTGTTCCGCCTGTCCGCCGGGTCTTCGCTTCGGATGACTAAATTGAGCTGGCTTAACTGGTCGATAATCACCGTCAGGCTGGCCTTTCCCTTCTGGACCGCATTGGCTATCTCCTGCTGATTAACTTTCCTTTTTTTCCATAATACATTCAACACCTGGACCATCTCGTAGGTGACCTCGCTTTTTGTTTCTTTTAATTTTTGCTGAAAATGATGTTTTATCGCCTGCCGCGTCGCCACGACGGCATCCACAAATAAACTCATCTCTTCGTAATTAGCATTTTCCATATCCGATACAAAGTTAATAAATAAACAGTTTACTTACGAACTATTTTCCGTTTTAACGCCAAACTACCCGAACAGCAAACGCAAAAATGGAGAATAAGTTCTTGCCAGCCAGGGTCTTATAGCCCCGGGGCTTTCCTGACAGGCGCAGGAGCAGGCCACCGTCCCGTCGGGAGATCGATGAACTGTTTCCCCCGGTAACCTTCGGCCTATTCGATCAAAACAGAGACCGGCTGGAAAATAAGCCGGTCTCTGTAGTCATCCTGTTCCTGACCCTGACCTGCAGGCGGAGTAAAGTGGCCGGATTCCCATTTCCGGCTATTTTGCAACCCAGCCCCCATCTACCGGCATAGAGATACCATTCACAAAGGATGCGGAATCTGAACAAAGCCATATTACGGCGTTCGCAATTTCAAGGGGTTCGCCAATCCGACCTAAAATTTGTGAATCCTCGATTTGAGCCTTGGCTGCGGGACTATTTTTCATAGTTGCCTCAAGCATTGGCGTTCTGATTGCTCCGGGGCATACGGTATTGACTCTTACACCACGTTTGCCCAAGTCCAGGGCTGCGGTCTTGGTGAGTCCTACGATTCCGTGTTTGGAGGCGGTGTAAGCAGATAATGAAGGAACACCGACCAGACCCGCGGCGGATGCGGTATTGACAATAGCTCCTTTTCCTTGTTTAAGCATTTGAATCGCTTCATATTTTATACAAAGGAAAACGCCTCTAAGGTTGATACCAACTACTTTATCAAATTCTTCCACCGACACTTCGTCTACTGGTATGCCGCCCAATTCTACCCCCGCATTGTTAAACCCAAAGTCTAAAGAGCCATAAGTGGATACGGCTGTCTCTATTAATGCTTTGACATTTTTGTCATTTGAGACATCACATTTTACATAAATGGCCTCCCCTCCAATTTCTTTAATCGCCTTAACGGTTCCACTGGCATCCGCCAGATCTGCTACGACTACTTTTGCACCGTTCCTGGCAAATTCGATAGCTGTAGCCTTTCCGATCCCTGCCGCCCCGCCGGTGACTAAGGCGACTTTGTTTTCAAATTGTTTCATTTTGTTTAATTGTTTTTCAGAACTTGAATGAATATTGTTTATATAAGTATCCTGTTTATGCAGACGCAGTTTCTGCTTCAATTAATTTAGCTTTTTCCTTTGCAAACGACGGATGGAGTGTTTGGTCCAATGCCCCTTCACCTGCATAGTAAATGCTTTTCTGATGGCTAAGCTCTTTAAAGCCATAGATACCATGATAAGCCCCCATCCCACTGCATTAATACCTCCGAAAGGTATGGTCGGATCAAAAACACGCAACATGGCTTCGTTAACGGTAACGCCTCCGGAGGACGTTTGGGAAATAATGGACTCGATGGCTTTTTTGTCTTCACTGAAAATGTAAAGTGCCAATGGCTTGCTTCCCTTGTTTACATATTCGATGGCTTCATCCAGGTTCTTGTAATGGATGATGGGCAGAATTGGACCGAAGATTTCTTCCAGCATAATCTTACTATTCCGAATTTTATAATTGAGGCATCCGGATAATAGCCTTTAGTGTAATTCCTTTTTCTGAATCTTCTACAGCCTGGTTAATGTTGTCCAGGTCGTAAAATCTCACCAGCTTGTCAAAAGGGAAAAGCCCTTTCTTATAAAGGTTGATCAGTTGCGGAATGAATATGTCCGGCACACTGTCTCCCTCTGTTACATATTGAACGGAACGTCCCATAGTGATGACGGCATTGTCTATTTCCAGTTTGGCTGTAGGCGCTACTCCCAGTATTTTGCAACTACCCATAAAGCGTAGTGATCCCACCAACTGGTTGATCACCTCATTACGCCCCGTAGTATCTACGGCATAGTGTACTCCTCCGGGTGACAACTTATTGTTAATCTCATCCGAAACCACCACATTGCGGCTGTTGATAGTAGCAGTGGCGCCCAGCTCCACGGCCAGCTGCAGCCGGTTGTCATGGACATCGACTGCGATAATAGTGGTACATCCGGCCGCTTTTGCGGCCATAATAGCCGCCAAACCTACCGGGCCAACGCCTGCAACAACTATACTTTCACCTGCTTGTGGTTGTAACACATTTAGAACCGTGCCAGCGCCGGTTTGTATACCACATCCCAGGGGCCCCAGCAATTCCAGTTCCACGTCATTCTGTACTTTTACCACATTATTCTCACTGGCAAGAGCATAAGTGGCAAAAGATGATTGTCCGAAAAACGAACCGCTGACCTCTTTGCCTGAATGATCATGGTAAGGGCAGGAACCATCGGGCCTTTTACCTCCAAAATTCAAAGGGAAAAAATTGCTGCAATAGGAAGGGTGACCCGATTTGCAATATTCACATTTCCCGCAATTGGCCGGGGCCAGTATGACGTGATCTCCCACCTTTACTTTGGTAACCTGGTCGCCTACCTGTTGCACAATGCCCGCACCTTCATGCCCCAGTATGGCCGGCATCGGAAAGGGAAGGTGTTGATCCCGGATAGCCAAATCCGTATGGCATAATCCGGTCGCTATCACTTTGACCAATACATCATCTGTATGAAGATGGGTTTCCAGTTCGATAGTCTCCAGTTGAAAAGCGCTTTTGGGCGATGGTAACACAGCTGCTTTTATTTTCATAATTCTTTTTTTTAAAATAAGTGAATATATATTCGTTTGATAAGCATTTTAAATACATAAACCTCTCCAAGCCATATTGAAACTGTACGTTATATTCATTTTATTTAATGGTATCACCCTCTGTAACATTCCATTGGAGGTAGAACGTACTACACCGAGAAAGTAGTTGATCATTAAGAATGGCGGTAAGTTATTCAGGATGCCTTCCTCCTGCCCCTTTTTTATGACGCTATATAAGGGAAGATGCTGCGCTTCATATTCCTTGAATTGTTTGGCAAGATTGATCTGCACATAATTGGATTGCATGTACTGGTCGATGAAGACGGCTTCATCATAGTGCTTCAACCTGTATTTCAATGCATTAAAATAAATTTTTGCCAGGGATTTTTTTACGGGGGCGTTTATATCCAGGCCCGTGAACATCATAGTGGTTATATTATGCTCCGCGTAAAAGAATGCGGCTTCAATGACTTCCTCCTTACCTGAAAAATAAGTATAGATGCTGCCGATGCCCAAGTTTGCCTGCATGCTTATTTCTTTAATACTGACGCCGGCCAACCCTTTCCGGCCAACAATCCTATAAACGGCATCGAGAATATTTTCCCGTTTGGTGGGATCCAAAGGCTTCATATGGTTGCAATTGATGTAACAAAGTTAAGCGAATATTTATTCTTTTAAGTAAATATTTAATTTTTAGCCCCCTGAAGGTTAGTGGCAATTGCCTGCCGGCGGCACCTTTGTCCTATGAGATGACTTTTACAGCAGAAAAAACCGATCCAACTGGCCAGTAAAGATCATTTGTTTACAAAGTCCCGGATTTTTGCTAAATCTTTCACAAAAAGGTTCGAAACTTGTCCCCTTCAATTAGGCCTCACTCTTTTGGGCGGTTTTTTTATTGATTTCTTCGTGCCCATTCAATGGACCATATTCAATGTCATAGTCTCATCTACTTTTTGGATCAAAGGGTGTTGCCATTGTATTACCTAGCAGTTTTTTTTCATGCTACTGCAAGGAGAATGCAGCGGATAAATAGAATCCACTAGTTGACCATCCCATCAACAAAATACAGGACCAGCTTCCGCACCGTTACAAGATTTAATCTCTCTTAAGATCTTTTTTAAGGAAATCAAAACGTACTTGCCCGGAAGCATACGAACTAGCTCGGACAAAGATTTCTCTGTTGCTTCTTGCTTGTCTTTGGGGTGCCTTCTCTTGTAAGTGTTGTAAAGGTCAACCCAAGTCGGACTGTTCAATAGACGAAGCCATCGCCTTTGGCTGTTGTTGGTTTTGCATTTTTTGGGGTATTTCCCGGACCTGTCCATATGTTGGAGGAGCCGAATGCAACTTGTCTTGTGTTGTCATAAAAGGAAATACCTAGGGTCGATATCTGCTGGAAAAAAGAGACGGTACTCAGGACCGTTGAAGCGACCCAGCCTTTATGGTTGGCTTCATAAACTAGCATCCAGTATTCATTCAATAGTCCTTCCTGGCGAAACTCGGCGGCAATGGCTGATGTACTTACAGGGCCGGACACCAGTTTGTTGTCAATCAGATCGAGCAGAATGATAATCGATACGATATCCTTGGAGTCTGCAATCTCCTGGGCAACGGAATTGGTCACTTGTATCCCAAATGATCTCGCCATCCACAAGGACCAGGCTACTTCAAAGTGGTTTCCCTTATAGACGTGCTGATTGAGCAAAGCCTCAATTATCGACTGTAGTTTGCTGAGATCCAGATCCGTTTTATTTTGAAGAAGGATCGACAGCATGTCGGGTAATATTGCCCCTTCCGCTATACATAAAGAATAAAGGATCGACTCGAATAGCTCCCAGTTAGCTTTGTTGATCTTTAAATTTTTTAGCCGTTTAATCCCATATTTTATGACAGAATCATTGGGGAACTGCTTGGAGAGTTGGATGAGGAGGTTAAAATAATGTCTTATATCCAATCTTTGATATCTGATCTCGCTATTACGGAATACAAACCCGGAGATTTGACGACTCCAATTGCTGTCAAACTGAAAAGGCGCTCTGGTGAGCAATGTTTTTTCTTCATTTATGCTTAGGCTCAGGTCCGAAAGGATCCTGTAAAAATGCATCAAAGCCTTTTCCGCATCGGATTGAGTGTGGAAGAAGAAATGACAGTCATCGACAAATCTATAACCCTTTATTGCGATGCCTTCTTTTCTTAATTGTGTAACCAGTGCTTCGTCGATAGAACAACCGATGATCTCGGCAATAATACGAGAGGTGTCCGTGCCAATGGGGATTCCCATTGTCTGCCCACTTTGACCAGATCTAACGCATTCGTCAATGATATTACCTGCTATTACAGATCTTCTGTTTGTCTTTGCGTAAGATTTGGTATGCATCGCCCATGGAATAGAATGGGTATAGATGGTCGGAAAATACTTGGCTATATCCGTCCTTAGCTCATATAATGCGTCGAAGGAGGCTTTTAAACTACCACCTGCAAAGCAGGTGGATTTATGGATGAAGCCGAAGGCTAAGTTCCAAGGTCAAAGTCGAATCCCTTTTGGTTATTCTCCTCCTTGCGCTCCTCGCCTTCCTGATATTTCACATACCTTCTTATCATATCTTCATTTATACCAACCGTGTTCACAAAATATCCCCTCGCCCAAAAATGATTCCCCCAGTATGGTCGCTTTTTTAAAGTCGGATAGCTCTTAAACATCTTAATCGCCGTTTTACCCTTTATTGTTCCCATATACGTCGATATCGATACTTTCGGAGGTATGCTCACCACCACATGAACATGATCCGGTTGAACATTCAGTTCAACTACTTCACAGCCTAACCATTCACTGTACATCCGTATATCCCCATTTATCTGCTTTCCTACTTCCCCCGTCAAAATACGAAACCGATACTTCGGAACCCATATAATATGATAATCACACTTATAGACAACATGGGACTGCTTCCTATATTTGCTCATACACCAAATGTAAGCATTCGGCACAGCCCCGAATACACCACCACCGCCAAAGGCGGTGGGTCTCTATGTTTGACTAGAGAATGCGCACGCGGGGGTCTACGACGCAGTAGAGCAGGTCGGCCAGGAGGTTGATCACGATAAAAAAGAAAGAAGATACGAGGACAGAGCCCATTACGACGGGAAAATCCAGCTTTCCCAGGGCATCGACGGTGACCTTGCCGATTCCTTTCCATCCAAATATATATTCTACAAAAAAAGCGCCCGCCAATAGTTCGGCGAACCAGCCTGTGATAGCCGTAATGACAGGGTTCAGCGCATTCCGCAACGCATGTTTCAGGATGACGGAATTCCGGCCGAGCCCTTTCGCATAGGCGGTCCTGATATAGTCCTGGCTCAGCACGTCGAGCATGGCTCCTCTTGTGAGCTGGGTAATAATGGCCAGGGGGCGTATCCCCAGGGTAAGCGCGGGAAGCACGAGATTCTGCAATTGCAATTTCCGGCCCTCGAAGGGGTCCGTATCGAAGAGGCTGCCGGTCATATGCAGTCCCGTATAGTCGCTCAACACAAAACCGAACAGGTAAGCGATGACGATTCCCATAAAAAAAGAAGGCGCCGATATGCCCAGTATACTCGTAAACAATGCCGAACTATCCATCCAGCTATCTTTTTTAATGGCTGCCACGACACCCAGCAGGATGCCGAAAAAAGTTGCAATCAACATAGCCGCGATGGCCAGGATGATCGTGCCCGGCAACGCTTCCATCAACAGATCCCAGACATCCCTTTTTGTTTGATAAGACCTGCGAAGATAAGGCCATTTCAGCCCGATCTTCCATTCGCCGCCCACAAACCATCCCGTCAGTTTTTTCCGGGAGATCTCTTCCCGCGAATAGATACTGACCGGCGATACATCATCCAGGTAGAGCAGGAGCTGTTTCCACCGCGGCTGGTCCAGGGCGAGGTCCCTGCGTATATTCTCCCGGGTGGCCGCATCTGCACGCTGTCCCATGACGAGCCTGGACGGATCTCCGAAACCCTGAAAAAGGAGGAATACGACGATAATCACGCCCAGCATGACGAACATCCCGTAGAGGGCCTTCCTGATAATATAGCCGATCGTCATCCTTTATATGCTGATTTTATTCTTTGGACCTTATTCGCATCTTTGGCCAATCCGCGTCTTTCGCGTTTTAGCCTTCGCGTTCATTTGCGTCTGTCTCTCGTTCGCGTTTCTTCTCATTCGTGTTCATTCGCATTTCCCTAATTCTTATCGGACTGGTCCGGCAATGCGTTGATTCCCGGGAGCGATTTCCTGAAATCCGCCCAGCTCCATTTGCCCAGGATGAGACCCTTTTTGAGAAGGTAGAGCGTCGGATTGGCTCGTGCGGCTGTCTTGATGGCCGTGGCGTCGCACTTCAGGACGGTCACTTCGCCTGCGATACCCGACCGGGATACCCATTCTATAAGATTGTCATAGTCCGCTGTAACGAAAAAGACCGGCAGCCGTTTGGATTTCGCCGTCGCGAAGATCAGGGTAAAATCCCTGTTCCAATCGGCCTGGACTTCCCCCAGCGTCTTGATGAACAGGAACAGCTTATACCCTTTGGCCTGCAGGAGATCCTGGGTTGTATCCGTACCCCCTCCGGTGATCAGGACAAAATCCTTGATCGGCGGCGTATCATTCCCCTTCCGGATAAGCTTGTCGTAGCGATTTAGCAGCTTATAAGAATCATCAAAATCGGCGGGGAATTTATCTGAGGTGAACTCTACTTTTTTGCCGTTCTTCTCGTAGACAAAGGTTATCACCGTACTATCCGGAATAGAGCCGGGAGGAGCTTTCATCTTTTCGGGGATATTACTGCCGACCCGGTAAGGAAGGCAATCCACAACCGGCAGGTGACGCAATACATACCATTGAAATCCAAAAGAGAGAATCACGGACAGCGTCAGCAGGAACCCATTCACGGGGCCCGAGAAAGCCGGCCGTATCCTATCCTTACAACTGAAAATAAAAAGGATCAGCGCCAGCAATACCAGATCTTTTGTAAAAGACTCTCCGGCGGTAAGGGGGATACAGTCGCCGAAGCAACCGCATTCCCGGACTTTCCCGGACAGGTAGGCATAACCGGTAAGAAAAGTAAAAAAAAAGATCAGCAGGAGCAGAAGCCAGCTGAACAGCCTCATCCTCCATCCAAGCAGGATGGCCACCCCCGCGACGATTTCGAAAACGATCATGAGAATGGAAAAAGCCAGGGTATAATTGTCCAGCCAATGAAATTTCCATACCTCAAAGAACTCCTGCATCTTATAACTGAGGCCGAGGGGATCGTCCGCCTTGACCAGGCCGGAGAAGATAAACAATACCCCGACTACGAACCGTGTACTATTGATGAGTGTTTTCATGAAAACAGTTTAATTTAAACGGCGCTGCAGACAAGGACCGCCTATCCCGCATGGCGGCCCTCCCCGATCAGGATCAGCGCAAATAAGGAATAATTGACGATGTCTACAAAATTCGAATCGACCCCCTCGCTGATGAGCGTTTTCCCTTCGTTGGCCAGTATCTGGCGGACGCGAAGCAATTTCATCAGGATGATATCTGCAAAACTCTCTTGGCTCATGTCCCGCCAGGCCTCCCCGTAGTCATGGTTCTTGTCCTGCATGATCTTTTTGACCATCGAGATCGTATCGTCATAGTGTTTTTCGACTACTTCCACCGGAAGGTCCTCGATGGATTCCTGGCGGAGAGACGACTGTATCAGTCCGATCACCCCATAATTCACCATGGCGATGAATTCACCGGATATAGCCTCTCCCACGCGCTGGCTTCCTGTCTCCTGGATCGTCCGTATCCTCTGGGCTTTTATAAAAAGCTGGTCCGCAACGGAAATCGGCCGTAATACCCTCCAGGAAGTGCCATAATCCCGGGCCTTTTTCAGAAAAATATCCTTACACGACTTAACAGCCTGGTCATATTGTTCATTCGTTCTGCTCATGGGTGGAATTTCTGCTATTTTCGATTTTATTCCTGAATTTTACCCGCCAAACCTACAGGAAAAAGCTGATTTACAAAAGTTCATTACTGACGCTATGTATACATTGAATTGCAAAGGAAGGCTACTGGTCATCGACAGACCCTTCGTGATGGCCATCATCAACGCTACACCGGATTCTTTTTATGCGGGCAGCAGGATTGGAAACCGGGAAGACCTCCTCCGGCAGGCCGCTAAGATGATTGAGGAGGGTGCGGATATCCTGGATGTGGGCGGACAAAGCACACGTCCCGGCGCCGAAGAAGTGGGAGAAACCGAAGAGCTAAAACGTGTGATCGGGGCGATAGACGGTCTGCACCGGCATTTTCCGGATATCCCGCTCTCTGTGGACACGTATTATTCGAAAGTCGCCAGGGAAGCGGTAGCCGCGGGTGCGTCCATTGTCAACGACATCAGCGGAGGCGCCCTCGATCCGGATATGCTTGCGGTGGTTGGGCAGTTGGGAGTTCCCTATATATGTACGCATAGCAGGGGCACGCCGCAAACGATGACCCGGCAGGCCGATTACGACAACGTCACCACGGAGGTATTGGATTTTTTGATCCGCCGGACGGAGGACTGCAGAAAAGCCGGTATACAGGATCTCATCATTGACCCGGGTCTGGGCTTTGCGAAGGGTCCCCGTCATAACTTTGAACTCGTACGGAACCTGCATGTCTTCGGGATCCTCCGGAAGCCTATTTTGCTGGGCATTTCCCGCAAATCAATGATTTATAAGACCCTGGACATCCCCATTGAAGAGGCGCTGAATGGGACAACCGTCCTGAACACCCTGGGATTGCTGAATGGCGCGTCCATCTTGCGCGTCCATGATCCGAAACAGGCAAAGGAAGCGATTACGCTGCTGGCGGCCTACTCCGGTTAGGATAGCCATGCGATCCATACGGTAGCCTTTAACAAACAGGATGGTTGCGGTCCGGATTGCGGGGCCGTTCGACTGTAGGTCTCCCCAGGAAAAGAGCCTCATCACTTCATTGGGAGGTCCCTATGAAATAACAAGGCTCTAGATTTTTATCTTCAGGCAGTCTCTGGAAAAGCGCTGTCTTTTTGTTTGTCTTTTCTTCGTCTTTTTTCTACCCTGCACAGCAGGTCTTAGTGCTGTGGCGTATTCCCGCTACCAGCCGGGGGAGTTGACGGCATGGGCCGGCCACCGGGCATAGGTCTTCCGGGCATGGGCCTTCCCGGCATATTGGGCATGTTCATCGCAGGACGAGGCGCTTCTTTAGGAGCATCTTTGACATCCACGATCTCTATGTCGAACATCAGGTTTTCAAAGGGCTTGTGGCTGGGGCCGCGGGGAGCCTGGTCATAGGCCAGGAAAGCGGGAATATACAAGGACCCTTTTCCGCCTTTTTTGAACAGACGCAGGCCATCATCCCAGCCTGGTATGATCTGTCCCGCGCCAACGACGAACGGAAAGGGTGCATTTCCGGGTCCCGACATATTCGACTCGAATACTTTGCCGGAGGGGAACAGTTTGCCGGTATATCTTACAAAGACCTGTTTGCCGGAATCGACGGCGGGGCCATCCCCCACTGAATCCACGACTACATAGGTGCCTTTGGCGGTCTTCGTCGCGTTGATCTTGTTTTTGGCGAGGTAGTCTTCCATGGTAGTGATCTCCCTGGCTTTTTCCTTGGTGATCTCAGCGGTAAGGTCATTCGCTTTCTGTTCATCGGTCGTAAAGACGTCATATACCTTGAGGGCTATGATGATTTTGTCCTTCTTTTTGATAAAAGGAGGCAGTTGTCCGAACTTCCGCTGGAGGGTGTCCGCCAGTTCTACGATGATGACGCTGTCGCCCTTGCGGAGAAGGGGAAATACCTCGGCGGGATTGTAGTCGCCTCTTACGGAGTCCACCCTTATATAGGCAGGCACGCTTCCTTCTGAGGAGTACAGGACGGAGTCCCTGAGTTTCTGAAGAACGGAGACCTTCAGCCATTGGCCTCTTTTGACCAGGTCTCCCTTGCCATCCGAAATGATCTTGTATTGCAAGCCACTCTTTGTTTTTTTATACCCCTGGTTATTGCAGGATACGGCAGCCAGCAAAGTGAGGGCAACAAGCAAATACGACGAGATGATTTTCATTATTATATTATTGTAGTTGTGACGAATTCTCTTTAATGGCGGCCATAAAGCGCTGCACGGTCTGTTCCAGGCTTTCGCCGCTGTGGCCACCGGCTGCATTAAAATGTCCGCCGCCGGCAAAATATTTTCTGGCAAAGGTATTCACGTCGAAGTCACCTTTGCTTCGGAAGGAACATTTTACTTCTTCGTCCCTGTCGATGATGAGGGCCGCCATCTTTATCCCCTTGATGCTCAGCGGATAATTGACCAGTCCTTCCGTATCTCCCGTCTTAATCTCAAATCTTACAAGGTCTTTCCAGGGTATGGCGATCAGGGCCGTATTGTATTCATAAAAAATGTCCATTTTATGCTGAAGCACATACCCGGTAAACCGGAGCCGGTTCTCCAGGAAATTGTCAAAAAGGTTTTCGTGGATTTTGGAATGGTTCAGACCCGTATCCTTCAACCTCGCCACCATTCTGTGTACGGCTGCCGTAGCTACGGGAAAGCGGAAAGAACCCGTGTCCGTCATGACGCCCGCATACAGGCAGGCGGCCATTTCACGATTGATCTTGTCCGAATGCCCGGATTCGATGATCACATCGTAAACCATTTCGCAGGTGGAACTCTTTGCGGTGTCACTGATGCCATAGGTGAAGCTTGCCGACTCCGGCTCCTGGTGATGATCGATCAGAATCTTTGTACAAGACAGCTTTCTCAGCTTAACGGCCATGCTGCGGGTCCTCGACAAAGTGTTGAAATCGAGACAGAACAGCCATTCCGCCCGATCCAGTGCCGCATTCCCTTTTTCCGGGTTGTATTCGTAGTCTATAACATCCTGGCAGCCGGGCATCCATTTGAGCCACTCGGCCCAGTTGGTAGGCGAAATGACGGTGATAGAGTGTCCAAACTGTATCAGGAAATGATAGAGTCCCAGCGCAGACCCCATGGCATCGGCATCGGGTTTCTGATGCATGGTGATCACTACTTTTCGTGGAGTAGTCAGTAAGGGGTATATATCCTGAATTTGTCGCATACGTCAATTTCCGTCTTTCGAGCCTGTTATGGAACGGTCCCAAGCCTTTAGAGCGGCTGCAAAGTTGCAGAATAAAAATTCAAATCCCAAGTTTTACTTGGGGTCCCGCCCGTTTATCCTACCTTTGCCTGCCCAAAAAAAGGATAATATGAGCAATCGCACATTTACGATGATCAAGCCGGATGCGTTTTCAAAAGGACATTCCGGTGGTATTCTGGACATGATCCTGAAAAGCGGTTTCCGGATTGTCGCCCTGAAGATGACCAAATTATCGCAGGAGAAGGCCGGTGAGTTTTATGCCGTTCACAAGGCGAGACCGTTTTACGGGGAACTGGTAGATTTTATGAGCAGCGGCCCGATTATCGCCGCCATCCTGGAAAAAGATAATGCAGTGGCCGATTTCCGCAAATTGATCGGCGCTACCGATCCCGCAAAAGCAGATGCCGGCACTATCCGGAAATTATACGCTGCCTCGGTCGGTGAAAACGCCGTTCATGGAAGTGATAGCGATGAGAATGCAAAAATAGAAGGCGACTTCTTTTTCAGCGGACTGGAAAGATACTAGCCGTCGCTAGTTTTTTAGCGGCTCCACGGTATATCCTGCTCTCTTCAAGAGATTGATTACCCCCTGATCGCCGGGGAGATGGGCGGCGCCGACCGCGATCACGAGCGATTTGTCTGCCAGCAGGGACCGGAGGGCCTTTACCCATTTCCGGTTTCTGTCATATAGCAGCAGGTCCATATACCCGCTCATTTCCGGATCGTCTTTGCGGCTCATCTCATCTATTTTTTCGAGATCCTGCCGTCTGTAAACGGCCACCAGGGAGTCTGTGTTTTTTCGGTTCTGGTCGAGGCTATCGATGCTTTCAACGAGTTCACGGGCCTGCTTTTCATAGGGGATGCTATCGAAAAGACCAGCCTGGAATTCCGCGGTCTCGAATCCATTGATCTTTTTATCGTGATTACGTGCTTCCTTCATAATCACGAACTCCATACCATCGGTCGTTTTACAGTTCATATTGTCTTCTTCGATGAGACTGCTCACCAGCATGGGCTTAAGACGTTCGAGCATGCCAAAAGGGAGTTTGGACCCGTGTGCGCTGAAATAGTTCTTCACTTTCAGATAGTCGCTATCGTTCAATAGATCCGACAGTTTCTGATTGTCATTCATCCGCATGTATTTCAACGAATTGAGAATGCCGTTTATGTCTACCAGGTTGATCTCGAAATAGATCTCGTCGCATCCGGCAATAGCGCCTTTGAGACGATCGCTGAGAATGGCGTCTTCTTCGCAGAGCACATGCATCGTCCCAAAAAGATAAGAAGGTTTTTTTAGTCCCTTACCGGTAATCTTCCAAAGCAATGTATGTGCAGGCGACGGCTTAGCGGGAGAA
>JARLGZ010000153.1 GCA_031292515.1 Puia sp.
CACGGAAGCCAAAAGTCCCTTCTGGCGTCCGATAAAATATTCCCTATTTCCGCCACTGGGGCTCGCCACCCTGGCCGCCTATTGCTCCCCCGACGATGAAATCGATTTGCAGGATGAACACGTGGAAACCATCCGGCTGGATGACTGTCCCGACCTCGTGGTCATCCAGGTTTATATCACCAATGCATTCCGGGCCTATGCGATCGCAGATCATTATCGCTCAAACGGGGTCTACGTCTGCCTCGGCGGCCTGCACGTCAGTTCCTTACCGGATGAAGCCAGGGTCCATGCGGACAGTATCTTTATCGGTCCGGGAGAAGACAGCTTCCCGCAATTCCTGCAGGATTTTCGAAACCGCCGTCCCGCGAAAATCTACCGGAACGCAGAAAGGAATATCGGATCCATCCCACCCATACGCAGAGATCTCATTCAACGCACACGCTACCTGGTCCCAAATTCCATCGTGGTCTCACGGGGCTGCCCTCACCACTGCGATTTTTGTTATAAAGATGCCTTTTTTGAAGGCGGTCGCTCTTTCTACACCCAGCAAACAGACGCGGCCCTCGCCGAAATCGACCGGCTCCCCGGGCGACACCTGTATTTTCTGGATGATCACCTCCTGGGTCACCGGCGTTTCGCGAGCTCTCTATTCGAGGGCATGAAAGGCATGAACCGGGTCTTCCAGGGCGCTTCGACGATCGACGCCATTCTCAAAGGAGACCTCATCGAGTCGGCGGCGGCGGCGGGCATGCGTAGCGTCTTTGTGGGATTCGAGACCCTTAACCAGGGAAATCTCCGGCAGAGCAATAAAAGACAAAATCTCGGGAAAGACTACGAACAGGCGATCCGGCGGCTGCACTCCCTGGGCATCATGATCAATGGAAGTTTTGTATTCGGCCTCGACGAAGACGGCCCGGACGTATTTAAACGAACCGTCGATTGGGCCGTGCAGAACGCGCTGACAACCTGCACTTTTCATATCCTGACCCCCTATCCCGGTACCCGGCTCTTCAAGGACATGGAAGCACAGGGGAGGATCCTTCATCGCAACTGGGACCTGTACGATACCCGGCAGGTCGTATACAAAACAGCCGGTCTGGACGCAGCCACACTAAAGAGCGGATACGATTGGTCGTACAGATCCTTCTATTCATGGGCAAATATCGCGCAGGCCAGTCTTCGGCACGACAACATCAAACAGATACTCAAACATTTTGCCTATGCAGGTGGCTGGAAGAAGTTCGAACCACTATGGAATTTTATGATCAAGACCCGCGGGTTGAATAAGATGCTGCCACTGCTGGAAGCCATTTTGTCAAAAGTCAATAAGGAAGAGGACAGCCGATCGAAAGACCCTCTGTCGCCCTTTCCGGCCATCGCCTGACCGCCCGACACACGCCCCCGCTATCGCCGATCGCTGTCATACACCGGCAGTTGTCGAACAGTTCTCAACCGCCGGATCATTCTGACAACACTCCGGACTATTTCGACAACATTTTCACTCCTGTCTCCGGCAGGATCGCATCGCGAAGCCCCAGGCTTTTAAAGATCCTGACGTCCCGGGTACCCGTCAACGATACCACCCCGGCGCCTTTTTCCGGCTGCGCGGCAACGTGATCCAGGGAAATGCCTTTCACATCGTCAAGCACAAAAACAGGACGGGAATCGGGATGGATCGTATGCAGGGATACATCGCTGATCCTGATATCCGTCGCATGCCTGATATAGAATCCATAGGCCGGCAAACGCTCGAACATGCCAGGCTCCGGATATTTTTTCTCGTTTTCGGGAATCGCCCGGTTCAGGGGATCGGGCCTGCCCCCACCGAGATAATATATGCTGACATGACTTATCTGCACGTCTTCGATGGCATGACCGGGGATCCCGCTGATCGTGCAGGCGCCCGATGAATCGGCATTGTAGACTACGATATTGCTGATCGTAACGCGGCGTAAGGCGCCCACGGGGACATCCGCCGGCCCACGCATACGCGCACCCAACCGGAGGAAAATTGGATCGTTATTGATATCCCGCATCGTGATATTGGTGATGGCCACATCCTCCAGCAAAGCGCCATCCACCGTCTCAAGAGCCAGCCCGCCGCAGTAATCGAAAACACAATTGGAGATCGTGATATTCTTAAATCCCCCATTCGATTCAGTGCCCATCTTGATGCGACCCGTCGGCGCGAAATGATATTTCGGATTATCAGTCCGGCGATAAGTCCCGTCCAGCAGGGTCCCCTCATCATAGCCGCTGACCTGGCAGTTCGTAATCGTCACATTTTCGGTCGCCCTTGCATATCCGAGCGCATAGGTGCTTTTGAGACAAATCCCATCATCATAAGGCGTGTTCGCAAAACAATTGGCAATACGCACGTTCCGGCAACAATCGACATCCACTCCGTCCCGGTTGGTGTCCATCTTTACATCGTCGAGCGTGAAATTATCGACACCCGTGGCCAGGATCGCAAACCAGCCTCCGTGCAAAATGGATATATCCCGTATGATCACATTCCGGCAACGCAGCAGGGCAATCGATTTGTTGGCAGATTGCTTGCTTTTCACACCGCCCCTGTAAAGCCCCTTCCCCCAGATCGTGCCGGTACCCGTTATGGAAATATCGTGAAGATCTTCGCCCCATATCAGGCTGTTATGCCAATGACTATGCCCCGGGTCCTGGTAATGGTTCTCAGAACCGGTCTCTTCTTCGTCATATCCGTTCTCCTGCGATACGGGCGCTGCTATCAGCAAAGCCCCCTGATCGATCAGCAGGTGAATATTGCTTTTGAGATGGATCGAGCCCGACAAGTATTGCCCGGCCGGGAAATATACGGTACCCCCTCCCCCCCTCGCCGCCGCGTCGATGGCCTGGTTAATGGCCCTCGAATCCAGCGACACCCCGTCACCTTTTGCGCCAAAATTCCGGATATTGAAATAGACCTGTGCACCGGTTGCAAGGGATATTGAACAGGCAACGAAAACCGTTAACGAATAAAAAATGATCTTATGAAGCATGACTTCCCGTTGAGAATTTGAAAGATAGTCTGCAAGATACTATCCCGGGCGGCAACTCAGCCCGGAAAAGATAAAACCGGAAATATTGGCGGCAACCATCTATTTAATAAATATTATATGTATCTTATATTTCTTCCCCCAAAAACTACTGATATGAAAAAACTCGCAATTGGTTCCATCGTAGGAGGCATCCTCATCTTTATCTGGCAGACACTCTCCTGGACGATGTTCGATCTGCACCGCGCCGGCCAGGAATATACCCCCAAACAGGACAGTATCATGAGTTACCTGAATTCGCAATTCGCGGAAGACGGCTCTTACCTGCTCCCCTCCTTTCCAAAAGGCACCAGCCGGGAAGAGATGGAAAAACAGATGAAGGGTTCCGCCGGAAAGCCCTGGATGCAGATCCAATATCACAAAGCCATGAACGTGAATATGGGCGCCAATATATTCCGCGGATTGATAATAGATATCATCATGGTCGCATTGCTATGCTGGATCCTGATGAGAATACATCCCGCAAGCTTCGCAAAAATTTTTATAGCCTGTTTCCTGACCGGCGTCATCGTCTTCATCAACTCCCCCTATACGATCCATATCTGGTATGGGAAAGCTGACATTGATGCCCATCTCGCCGATGCCCTGGTGAGCTGGAGCCTCTGCGGGACCTGGCTGGGCTGGTGGCTCAACAGAAGGGCGGCAGCCTGACCGATTGCCGCAGCTCCTTGATCTGTCTATAGAAATAAGCGCCTTCGGCCAATCGTCGGATTCCCTCCTCCTGTATTAACGTAGTATTAATTCTGTCTTTTTTGTACCCGGGGATTCCCGAATAAAAGCATATTTGCCGATCCATGCTAAGACAAATACTCACCGCTTTTGGCATCCTGGCGCTGGCGACCGTTTGTCGTGCGCAAAAAATACTTCCCATATGGCCCGGTATTCCATCCTCGTCTGAGAATTGGAAATGGCATGAGCAGGAAGACAGCCTGAGCCGGCCGGGCGATCCCCTTGTATACAATGTTGTACGGCCTACGCTGACTTTTTTCCCCGCAGACCCTTCCGTCGCGAATGGCACATCGGTCATTATCTGCCCGGGAGGCTCTTTCTGCTACCTTCATATTAACACGGAAGGCGCCGACGTAGCCAAATGGCTCAACCAGAAGGGCGTCTCTGCCTTCCTGCTAAAATACAGGCTGGTCCATAGCGAAACCGACCATCCCATGAAAGAAAAGACCGAACGCATGAAAGATCCCGCGGCCGCCGCAAACCTCCTGACTCCTTTGGTCCCGCTTGCCATAGCAGACGCCAGGCAAGCGATCACCTATGTTCGTGCACATGCCGCCGAACTCGGCGTATCCCCCGACAAGATCGGCATTATCGGTTTTTCTGCGGGTGGCACCCTCGCCACGGCCAGCGCATTCGACTACACCCCCTCAAACCGTCCCGACTTTGTAGCGCCCATCTATGCCTATGTACCCCCTACGCAACTACTGACAGTGCCCCGAGACGCTCCTCCCCTTTTTGTAGCAGCCGCTACGGACGATGATTTGCACCTGGTCCCGATGAGCCTTCATTTATACAGCGCCTGGCTGGCCGCAGGTCACCCGGCGGAAATACATATTTATTCAAAAGGCGGTCACGGTTTCGGAATGAACAAACAAGGGCAGCCTTCCGATACCTGGATCGAAAGATTCGGCGATTGGCTGCAGATACAGGGATTTTTAAAGAAGACAGATCCGCCACAACCGGCTAATATCCAATAATGTCCACGTCAGCAATGGCCACATCGACATCTCTTGCAAAAAAGATCTGCGCACATCCCGCATGGGCCCTTATTGCGGCCTTCGGCGCCTATTTTTGCATGTATGGTTTCAGGAAGCCCTATACGGCCGCGACCTATTCCAATGTCTTCTTTTTCGGGATCGATTATAAGTTTCTACTGATCATCGCCCAAACCATCGGGTATGTCCTGGCAAAATGGATCGGGATAAAAATGATATCCGAGATAAAAGCCGGGCAGCGGGTAAAAATGCTGCTGGTGCTGATCTTTGTCGCCGAGTGCATGCTTTTGTTTTTTGGTCTCGTTCCCCGTCCCTGGAATATCATCTGTTTATGGCTGAATGGCTTGTCGCTCGGAATGGTCTTTGGCCTGATCCTCGGATTCCTGGAGGGCAGAAAGAATACCGAAGCACTGATTGCGGGACTCTGCGCCAGCTTTATCGTATCCGATGGTGTCTCCAAATCGGTAGGCAAAATGCTCCTCGACAACGGCATCACCGAAAATTGGATGCCCTTCCTGGCAGGCCTTCTTTTTTTGATACCGACCCTCATCTTCATCGCCATGTTGAATAAGGTGCCACCTCCTTCCGAAGCAGATATAGCGACACGCTCCATCCGCACACCGATGAAGGCACAGGCCAGATGGGATTTCTTCATGAAATATGCCCCGGGACTGGCAGGCATCACGATCGCATACCTGTTTGTCACACTCCTGAGGAGCATCCGCGCGGATTTTGCCCCGGAGTTATGGAGAGACCTGGGATACCGGCAAACCCCGGCGGTATTTACGCAGTCGGAATTATGGGTATCGTTTGGAGTCGTGGTGATCAACGGGCTCGCCATTTATATCAGGAACCATTATAAGGCGTTCCAGGGCTCACTGCTGACCTCTCTTGGCGGATTTATCATTTTATTATTTGCATTGTGGGGACTGAAAGCCGGTATGGGGAAATTCACATTCATGGTGCTCATCGGCTTTGGGGTCTATATTCCTTATGTCTCCATCCATACGACGATATTCGAACGGCTGATCGCCATTACAAAAGAGCGCGCGAACATCGGATTTCTGATGTACCTGGTAGATTCCGTCGGATATACGGGATATATCCTCCTGATGCTCTTCAGGTATACCATGCCGCCGGGAGATTCGATATTGTTTCTCTTCCTGAGGATCTGCCTGTACCTGGGTATTACAGGCGCCCTGATCATCCTGTATTGCAAGATCTATTTTACATCCAAATTAAAAAACAATGCAAGATCCATTATCCGGCTTTCCCCCGGGCAAAGCGGCCATTTTTAACGGGAAAGGCCAGCCGTTTGAGTTTATCACACGACAGGTACCTCCTCTCAGACCCGGCGAAATACTGGTGAAGACCCTCTATACCACGCTTTGCGGCAGCGACATACATACGTATTGCGGAAGACGCCTGGAGCCGCCGCAGGTTGTCCTGGGACACGAGATAGTCGGGGAGATCCTCCGGATCGATGCCGCCCACTCCCACAGGGATTTCGGCGGTAATCCCATCGGGCCTGGAGACACGGTCACCTGGTCGATCTTCTCGGTGCCCGCCGGTGTAACGGCCCCAAGACCCGATATGCCGCAGAAAAGCGATCAACTTTTCAAATACGGGCATGTGCTCGCGGAAGGCAATGATGTATTCAACGGCGGATTGGCCGACTATTGCATCCTCCGCTCCAATACCGCGCTTATAAAAATTTCTTCTTACATTCCTTTGCCTGTCGCCGCCACCATCAGCTGCGCACATTCCACGGTCATGGGTGCGCTCAGGATAGCCGGAGAGATAGCGGGAAAAAAGACCCTCGTTTTTGGAGCCGGCCTGCTCGGCCTGTCCTGTATTGCGATGTGCCGGGAAGCCGGCGCTTCCTGGATAGGATTGGTGGACCCGGATGCGGGTCGCTTGAAATGGGGTGAACAATTCGGCGCCGATCATGCTTATACCCCCCCAAAAAATGAATTGCCCTGGCCGGAGGCCGATATTGTTTTCGACATGACAGGTAGTCCGGAGGCCATGAAGATGGGCATAGATTCCCTGGCACTTGGCGGTTCGGCGATCTGGATCGGAGCCGTATTCCCCGCAGAACCGGTACCGGTAGACGCACAGAAGATCGTCCGGAAATTGCTGCAGATACGGGGCCTGCATAACTATAATTATGAGGATTTTGTAAACGCCGCCGCTTTTATCGAAAATCATTACCGGAAATACCCGTTTGAAGACCTCGTCGAAAAGGAATATCCGCTCGACAAGGTAGAAGAGGCCTTCGTCTTTGCCAGCGAACACAAACCGGTAAGAGTAGGTATAAAAATATAATACGAATATAATACGGGCAATTTATCGGAATTCCCTACATTTACATACCAAATGGTCGGTTTGTAATGAAGGATTCGCGCGAACACATATTGTTGACTTCCCTCACCCTCTTTCTTCAAAAAGGATTCAAGGAAGTCACAATGAAAGAAATCGTCGATAAGACCGGTCTCTCGAAAGGCGCATTCTACCACTATTTCAGCAGCAAAGAGCAGGTCTTCTCCGAAGTGATCCGGCATTTTTTTATGGACATGATGATGACAGACTTTACCCGGCTCTCTCAGCAATCGCTGAAAGCGTTTTACGGCGATCTCCTCGAAAATATCGAAAAGAACCGGCTGGCCTCCGAAAAACTGCTTTCCGCCGTCGGAACAGGCGGCGCTTTTAACAACAACCACTACTACCTCATCTTCGACGCCATGAGGATCCTCCCTGATTTTAAAGAGAGACTGCTCCAGCAGCAAAACGACGAATTAAAAGCCTGGAAAAAAAGAATCGCCCTCGCCAGGAAGAACAAGGAGATCCGGACGCAAATGAGCGACGAACAGGTCGCCCGTTTATTCATCTACTCGGGTGACGGATTCGGAATCAACTCGATCCTCTCCGATTACCCGGAGAAAATGCAAAAAGGATTGGGTATCCTGTGGGACGGCCTGTACCAATCATTGAATAGGTGAGATATCGGCTGGACAATATGTCGCAAAAGCCGGAAAATAGATAGCTATGGAAAATTACAGCGTCGTCATCTTCATCCTCGCCATCATGATCGGTCTCTCCGCAATAGCCGACAAGATCAGGCTGCCCTACCCTGTCCTGCTGATCAGCGTGGGCATCGCCATCGGCTTTATACCGACACTGCCAAATATCGAACTGGATCCCGAGGTGATATTCCTGATCTTCCTGCCTCCCCTGCTCTACGATGCCGCGTTCAATATATCTTTTAAAGAATTCAGAACGCATCTCAATACCATCGGCACGCTGGCAATCTCCCTGGTATTCCTGACGGCCTCCGGGATCGCCGTCACCGCCCGCTACCTGATACCAGGCATGACCTGGCCTCTCTCCTTTGTACTGGGCGCCATCCTGTCCGCCACGGATGCGGTCGCGGCCATCAGCATCACTAAAGGGCTGGGTCTCTCTCATAAGACCAGCACCATCCTCGAAGGGGAAAGCCTGGTCAATGACGCCTCAGCCCTCGTCGCCTACCGGTTTGCCGTAGCTGCTGTCACCGGGACCGCCTTTGTCCTATGGCGGGCCTCCCTCCAGTTCGTCATCCTGATGGCCGGGGGATTTGTGGTGGGCCTCGCTATGGGCAAAATACTGGCCTTTATCATCGCCCGGGTGCAACGCAACCCGGTCGTAACGATCAGCTTCATGCTGCTCATGCCCTTCGTCACTTACCGGGTCGCCGAAGAATTACATGTCTCCGGCGTGATTGCCGTCGTTTTGCTCGGGCTGACTACCGCGCGTTTTAGCAACAAGGTACTGCCGGAACCCTTAAAAAAACAGTCCCGCTCCATCTGGGAGATCATCATCTTCCTGCTCAACGGCCTGATCTTCATACTAATCGGTCTTCAATTCCCCTATGTCGCCAGGAACATAAACAAAAGCCAGATACTCCCCTTTATCGGGTATGCTTTCGTCATCACGATAACCGCACTGGTACTCCGCATGGCCAGGGTTTTCCTGCAACAGATCAACCTCCAAAAAGCCTTTCAAAATCAAAAAAGAAGGATATCCGAACATGCCCTGCTTGACTTTAAAAACAGCCTGATCATAAGCTGGTCAGGCATGCGCGGCATCGTGTCTCTGGCGATCGCCATCGGCCTCCCGGCGACTTTGCAGGACGGCAGCCCCTTCCCGGAACGCATCCCGATCATATTCATCTCGATCGTCGTCGTCCTGTTTACACTGATCGGCCAGGGCCTGACATTGCCCGGCTTGGTAAAATTACTAAAACGAAAAAGCCTCGCCCCCGATACCACAAACCAACGGGCCTGAAATCCAGGCATCAGAAAGACAAAACCGAACATTCAAAAACAATCGCATGGCAGGATCGACATCCTCTTCGCCAACGCAGGCATCTCTGATTGCCCGCCCGTCCTCTTCCTGGCGTCTTCCGCCTCCTCTTATATGACGGGTTCGGATATGACGATAGACGGCGGATTGGGACAGCTACAATCACAGGGGCATCAGCTATCATCACAGCGGCATCATATAATCACAACAACATAAACTGTTATCACCGCAACATTTCTTACTTTTAAAAAAAATAAAAAACCTACCGGCATGAAGAGATCCAAAACATGGTGGCTGCTGAGCGCCGCAGGTGTCTTTTTTCTTGCAATTGGAACGTACTGCTTCATATGCCCCGTGAATGCCTACCTAAAAATGGTTAAATTTTCCGGCGAAGCCCTCCTGATTAACGGATTTCTTCTTATAGCCGCCTCTTTTATACATACAAGCAACCAGCCGGGCTGGAAAAAAGAGAGAAAGTGGATGCACGCCGAAAGTATCGTGGAATTTCTTTTTGGCATCCTGCTGGTCTTTAATCCCATTTTGTCTTTCATCGTATTTCCCATGCTCATCGGGTATTGCATATTTTGCGTGGGAATCATCAAGATAGCATCCTCCCTGTCACTGAAAAATAGTCTCAGGGGCTGGCTATTGGTGCTGATACTCGGCACCCTTCTCTGCATTTTTGGCTTGCTGATCGTATATTTTCCCTTTTCAAAGGCCAACGACGCCACTTTTCTGATAAGCGCCTTTGCCCTGATAATGGGCTCCCTTGCCCTCATCGACGCAGACAGGCTGAAAAACACAACCGATACGCTGACAATGATGCTGTGAGAAATCCCGGATTTATTTCCTGGATTACCCAACCTTCCGACAGACCCGGCACGTAAAACACTTACCAACAAAATCCTTCACACATGACAAAAAAGGTATGGGTGTTCTTGTTTGCGGGCGGTCTGTTCGCGTGCGTCTTTGCCTGCAGTAAAGACACCAGCAAAAGTTCGGGAGCGTCCCCTGGCAGTACTCAAACCAGTTCGCAATCTCTAACGCTATCAGAATCAATGGTTAAACAAGGGCAGCCGCTCGTAGCCACCCTTCCTTCGGGAACATCCGCCTCCAATGTTCAATGGTTTGTCTCCCCTTCTTCAGCCGTTCATATCACCTCGGGTAACGGACAGGCCCTTGTCCTATTCGCCCACGCCGGAAATTATCTGATTACAGCCAGGTATCCCGGCTCGGACAGCGTTTCAACCGACAGTTCCACCGCACCGATCACCGTATCGGATTCGGTCTACGCCCCGCCACCTACCCCTGCTTCCGATACCTTTTCCCTGGCAGGCGACCAGGTAATACTCACGCCTATTGCCGACTCGGCTTCCAACCTGGTCTTTTTCGCGCAATCGGGCAAAGCCTACCCCTGTTTTTCATCCTTCCTGTTTGCTGTCTCTTCAGGGCCACAGACGGGAATTTCGATTAATCTATCACAGGCGGTTTCCACAGGGATAGGTAATTGTAACGGCTCAACCAGCCCGGTCAGTTCCTATCTATTCCTCATCAACCCCCAAAACCCTTTCCCAAATGGGACCTATCCGCTCGCGGTGACGCTAAACGGAACCGTCTATCAGGGATCGCTGACTATTACCGGCACAGACTATACATTCGACTGGAATTATAATTCCGGGGTGATCATCCAGCCCCACGTGATCCCTAAATAATAAGACGAAAAAACCAGGAGATAACCATAAGAAAAAGCGATAAAAGATTATACATTCTGCTGTAATCCCGGGACCATCCGTCCCGGGATTACACCGTTTTAACCAGCACCCCATTTGGAAGAGTTAGAAAAGACCATACGCGGTTGTATAAGGAACGACAGATCGAGCCAGGAGAAATTGTATAAGCAATTTTATATCCCCCTTTTTTGTATGTGCCGCCGGTTTTTTCAGCATGACCATGAAGCCATCGAGTCTGTCAACGATGGTATGCTAAAAGTATTTCTGAACGTCGGGACCTACCGCGAAGACCGGGGCAAATTCTTTAATTGGGTATACACGATCGTCCGGAACACGGCCCTCGACAAAGTCAGGAAGACCGTCCCGATCCCTGTTCGGTCAGAACTAGCCACCCTGGCCGATACGACCCCGGATACCGATGGCGGTTACAACCCGGTCCTCTCACTGGAAGGAAAAGATGTCTATATACTGCTTGACCGTTTAAGCCCCGCTACCCGGGTGGTATGCACCCTGTTTTATATCGAAGGCTACCCCATAAAAGACATCGCAGAACAATTGGAGATAAGTACTGGAACCGTGAAATGGCACCTGAGCGAAAGTCGTAAAAGGTTAAGGTCAGTTTTAGAAAGAAATTTCAATGAACGATTATGAGCGAAGAAAAGAAAAATCATCCCATCCACGGCCCGGCGGAACCGCCCATCCCTATTCCTCCTGTTGAAGAAGCATGGCCGCTTATGCAGCAAAAGCTGGATGCCCGGATGCCGGTAGTTCGCTGGCACACCACACTTGGCAGACATCTTGCCGGATGGAAGGTTCTTTCCGCCATAACCGCTTCGACGATCGTCTCCGTGTCCGCCTTCTGGCTGGCTCGTCATATGAATAATAACCGCCAATCCAAACCCGCCGTCACCCAATCCACAGCGGCCCCGCAAGACAGGCTTTCGCAGCCCGCCGACCCGCGCTACAGACAACAGGCACAGGACAAGCCGGATTCGAAAATCAACAGGGAGGCCTGGAAAAACCGGCAGCCAGGGGATAATCCGGAAATACCGAACGACCAGGAATGGCAAAACAAAGAGACTTCTGCAAACCATGCAAAAAAAACAGTCAGCCCCCCCGGTTCACAGAGCAATGACGACTCTGAAAGTGCTCCTGAATCCGGGAACTCAATTGATTCAAAGTCGTTTTTTATCTCAAAGAACCCTCTTACCTCAAAGAACCCTCTCAATTCAAAAAATACACATGGCTCGACGCCCCCCCGTGAGTCAAAGACCACTGTTGATTCAAAAAGTGCTCGTGGCCCTATGAACCTCCGGGATAATGCGCTTCACAAGCACAATACGCGATCTGCCCCATTTACAGACCCGCCCTCGTCCACTCATCGTAACACCCGGGCACACGTCGACCTGGCCAGCTCCGGCCCCCCCCCTCTTCCGGATCGTTCCGGCTACCCCGGCGCCGCCGGTCATCCAAACAAACCTGGTCATTCGAAGGCCCCCGCCCAATCGAAAAGTCCCGGCGATCGGAACACTAAGGGCTATTTAAACAATCCGGGATTTCCTGATAATCCCGGACACCCGAATACTCCCGGTCATTCAATCAGTTCCGGCCGTCCCAATAGTTCCGGCCATTCTAATAGTTCGAACCATTCTAACAGTTCCGGCTATCATAATAGTTCCCCGCATTCAATCAGCTCCGGTGATTCAAATGGCTCCGGTGACTTCAAAGACCCGGATCATGCCGGCCGATCGGATAAATCCCGCCGACCTCCCCAGGCTACTGTCTTCTCGGCGTTCTCACTCCAGAATACGCGGATTTACCCGATAGGACGCCGGCTGCAGGGAGCCGATTCATTATCAAAAAACATCGATCGACACAAGAAAATCCCGAGAGCAGAAAATGGCATGGCCGGAAACGATAAACCGGCCGGCCCGTCCAAAAAAATATCCTCAAAGAGAGAGCATGATCTGCTTATGAGCGCGGGTTTGTCTATTGCGAAAAGTTTTCCTATCGGAAGGCAACAGTTCTCCAGCTATAATGTGAACGCCGGCAGCAACACCCTGATCGATTATATCCCCGCCCCCTTTTTCCGGCTTTCTATAAATAACAGGATCTACCTGGAAGGAGCTTTTCAATGGAACAGCCCCCAATATACTTCCTCACAGCTGGTAGACAGTTCCGCCGACAGTAGCACCCGGGCCAACTATCAGGGTTACCTGGAAATTCAAAAGGTGACCCTTAAAAAGCTTTATTACACCGACATTCCCCTGACGATACACTACCGGGCATTCGGAAACCTATACCTGGGCGCAGGCCTGCAATATTCACGGCTTTGGGGGGGAGTTGCGCAAGAGAACGCTCACCTGCAGACGTCGAATGTAAACGGGCCAACCTTCGACACACTTTCAACCTCAGGAATGATCGCGTTGAAAAACAACCCCCGGGCATACGGAAAGTTTAGAAAAGAGGATTGGCGATTCCTGTTGGAAGCAGACTACGCCTGGAGACGATTTACCCTGAGCCTCCGCTACCAACAGGCGTTCACCCCCTATCTCCCCGCACTGCCTGACGGCTCAAAGGGAAAAGACCGGAATGCCTCGCTCAGCCTACACTTCGGATATAATATCTGGGAACGGCATGGCAGGAAATAGAGACCCGATAAGCACAATTCCAAAACGGCAACGACAAGGGCGATAGCCCCAGGTAACCCCAGGCCCAGAATAAAGACCAGGGATAGCGACTATAAGTGGCTCCACATTACAGACCTTGCGTCTTCCGGAGATGGACAGGGCCCCGTAAACCGCATCACCGGCATTATCCGGCCTGCCGGATCCAAAAGCGGATTATACGATCAGTTTCTCGGCAGGCCCCCCATCCGTAGAATCGCCCGCCGCCTTTTTGATGATCGCCATGTCCTGCCTGAGCCTTTGCAGAAACAGGGCGATATCAAAACTATGCACGACGATATTGGCGCCTTCTTTCATCCATTGAACCTGACGTTCCGGCTCCAGGGAGAAATGGATCCCGATATGCCTTCCCTTTGCCCGGGTCTTGCGGATGATCGTTCGTACCGCCGCCTCGAAATCAGGATGGTCGTATTGCTCCGCCAGATCCAGGCTCACTGACAGGTCGTGAGGCCCGATAAAAACCGCATCCAGACCCGGTGTGTCCAGCAATTCATCCAGCTTCTCCATCGCCGGGACGCTTTCTATATTGGCGATACAGATATTGGCGGCATTATACCCTTCGACATATTCCTTTAAACCGGGCGACATCGTCTTGCTGCCATCGAGATACCGGTTCAGCAACTCGCCTTTCAGGGGACGGAATTTGACCGCGCCCGTCAGTTCGACGATCTGTGCCTTCGATTCGAGATACGGAGCGACGATACCGGCGGCGCCTCCGTCGATCGCCTGGCAGGCCAGGTAAGGATCGGGAGAAGGAATACGCACGACGGGAGTGATCCCATTGGCCTTGAATAGCTGACAGAGCAGCGCCAGCTCCGTTCTTCCCAGCGGAATATGCTCGGTATCGATAAAAACGAAATCCAGCCCCACGCTTTTGATCGCCCCCGGCCACATCGGACCCGTGGACGTGATACACGTGCCATATACGTTCTTACCCGCATTCAGTTTCTCCAGCAATGCATTCTTTTTCCGGTTCATATAATGTGTTTATATTTTTGTACTTAGTTTCTCGTGAAAGCTCTCACATCGTTACTCCGGAACCTCTCACATCGTTACTCCCGAAAGCTCTCATATCATTTCTTCCGGAACCTCTCACATCATTTCTTCCGCATCAGCCACATTTCCGTCACCTGCGCCCCCCGATCGGTCTCCAGGCAGGTCCATACAAAAGTCACCTGTCCGTTTTTAATCGCCGTTCCCGGAAGATCGAACTCATAGAGTGGCTCCGTCCCCGTTTTGAGGTAGTCATGAACCGTGTAGCCGCTCTCTGTAACCATCTTCATATGCGAACGGAATCGACCGGTATAGGCTACGCGTATCCGGTAATCCACGCCTGAGTCGAGCCCCTCATAATGGATCTTCAGCGGCGTACCATAAAGCGTGATCGCCTGGCTCATCCAGCTTCTCGGAATCGTCTTTGCCTTGAAACCCGGCGCCAGCGGATTGTCCATCCATCTCACCCCATCGAGGCCCGTACCAAATCCGACATGCGGCGATTCCAGGTTACCCGGATCCTGCGACCAGGACGAGGGACCCGGTACAATACGATACCAACTATGCGGATCGCCAAAATGATCGTAGAACCCACCCGGCCCCGGATCATTTCGGTGCAGGATCTCGCCGATCTGCCTGAGTTTTTCGGCTTCCGTCCCCAATCTTTCGACGGCCTGCAACTGGCTCAGCAACCAGGGCGCATCGGTAAGCGGCTGGTCGATGAAATCGATGAAATCACCCCGCTCCTGCATGCCCCCATGCCTTTTTACCGTTAACTGCGCCCCGATACTCTTGTATAACGAATCGGCCAAGGCCTCGCACCTTTCCCGATAAGCAGGAAGAACAGGCTCGCTCGCAGCCCGCCTAATGATTTCCCGCGCCTTCCGGATCGCCTCGTCCGCCCCGATGAACGTCCCGGGCTTCCCTGCCCCCACGGGCAGCCACGCTGCCTCCCGGGTTTGCGCCAGCACATCACGAGCCTCCTGCTCAAGCTCCTTTTCGTAAATGAGCCGTCGCCGGGTATAGGCGTCGAAATAAGCACGGATCAGACACATCTGAAACCGCGGGCTCTCCGACAACCACGGTGAGGCATTCTGTTCCATCCGTTGCCACTGCAACAAGGTCCGCTCCACCCCTTCATTGCTCAGGGCCTCCCCGCGCATATTGTTTTCCAGGTCGATGATCCCCTGAGCGCCCGTCTCGGCGAGATCGGGTCCCATAAAGAAACGCGCATAATCACGAAGCGTCTCGATAACCGGCGTCCCGGGATTCCAATCCTGCCCGGTCCACACAAACTTGTTCACGTCGTCGTTCGTTCCCTCGGAATAGCTGATGCTCCCGATGCAATATCTTTCAGTTGTATTCTGAATCGTCTTTTCATCGGTCGGTCTCGGGTTGATACACTCCCTGCCCAGCGTCTGGGCCCAGGCCAGATCCCATTTCGGTATCGGGTACTGGCAACTGAGAGAATGCGTAATGTCCGGGTATTGGCGGATCGGAATAGCCGGGTTGACCAATTGCCGGAGCCTGCTGACCGGGATCTTCACCCAGGGCCCAAAGACTACCCCCCCAAACCAGGGATACTGACGGTTCACATGCGCAAAAAAAGCATCGAACCATTTCTGATCCGTATCAAAACCCTGCGGCGACACCCAGATCTTTGCTTCCGGATGATATTTGCGCAAGACCACCGCCTCCTTTTCCAACCATCCAAACAACACGTCAGGTGTCAGATCGCCCGGATCGCCCGCAGGTACAAATATCGCGTTCAATTTTGGCAGAGAAGAGAATACCCGCTCCCTTTCTTCCAGCTCCCTTTGAACCGAGTCCGGTCTTTCATAATCCTTCCCCACATTGGGATACCACATCCATACATCTAACCCGTACGATGCACAGATACGCGACTGTTCGACGATCATCTTCGCAGCGGGCAATACCATATGCGGGCTGCTGGGAATATCGTCCGTTCGCGGCGGAAGGATCTCGATGCTGTTGGCCCCGAACAAAGCCAGGTCCCGGATATACTGATCGTACATCGCCACTGTAAACGCATCATAGGCATTGGTCTTGGGACGATAGCCCAACTGGTGCCCCCTCAGCGAATATACGGGCGTCGAAGATAAAGCCGGCCTGTCTTTTAGCAGGACACTGCCGGGACGCATCTCCAGTTTTCTCAAAACCCATCCCACGCCGTAGAGAAGCCCCCGGGCATCTTTTCCGACAATCAACACGGTGGCCGCCCCTTCGCCTTCCGGCACCAGGACCTTAAATCCTTCCGCCCCAATATCCCGTAAAGCTTCCAGGCCTTTCCGCTCCTTGTCCGGCAGCAAGGAGAGATCTTCTTCGGCAAGCAGCAGGATCTCCGCCCTTCCGTTTGCCAGGCTCCCGCTTTTGTATTTCGAAGAACGTCTCACCTTCGCCACGCCCGAAGGCGTCAGACCGGCGAGAGGCCACCTGACAACCGGCAGCTTCAGCCCCGTTCTTTTTTTTACTTCCTCCTCAAATATCTCCGGGGTCCTCAGCAGGAATTCTTTTTTCCCGCTCAGGCAGAGAACTTTCGCCCCCGACAAATCCAGCGACTGCGCACATACCTTTTGAAATAGGCAACCGCAAAAAAACAAAAGGACAAGTACCGTTTTTTTCTTTTTACTCAGCGCCAAAATTGATTTTTCAGCGGTTGAAATCGGTGGCGTCGTTGGCAATGCTTTGCATTTCATATGGCTGTAAATAGATTCACAAACAGATCGATTGAAGATCCCTGATCGCTTAATGCCAAAATCACGAGGCCATTTCCGGATCGTCACAACATCTCCGGATCTTCCGGGGCCCCGGGAAATCCCAACGCCGGCTCACCCCTTCGGAAAAGGCCGGATAAGGAATATCTGCAGGTAACCCGGTCCTCCCGCATCGCTGCCCGTCTCCACCCGGCGGTTATAGCATAGTGTCTTCCCATCGTTGGACCAGCTCACGGCCCCCACCGGTCTCTCTTCTTCTTTAAAGCGCGGCGAGACACGAAAACTTTTACCGGTGCCCACTTCCGTAATCCATACGCTGTTATCCGCGGTATAGGCGACGTATCGCCCATCCGGGCTAAAGTTGAAGGGTCCCTGGATGGAAAACGAATGGCTTGTTAGCTGTCTGGGCTTCTTACCGGCCTCACCCTCACCCGCCAGCGGCGAAATTCCGAACAGCTGTATAAAACCCTGCGCATCCTCCGCCAGGAAACCGATCAGGTTGCCATCCGCGGTGGATCGCAACCAGTGACGCGGAACAGAACTCACCCCTTTCTCCGTAAAGCTGATACGCCGAACGCGGATGCCTTCCGGCACAGCCGGCCGTGAGGCGGCATCATCACTGACAGGCATACCTGCCGCTCTCTCAACGATATCTTCGGGGATGTCCGCCAGGAAAATCTCGGTTTTTAAGCCGCCGCCAGCTTGACGGAGATGCCCCTGAAATGCGATGGCACGATATTGAACAGAACCATCTGCCCGCCGGTAGCCATTCTTGCCAACCCAGCATTCATCGAAGGCCTTCTCGATCTCATCCGTTCCCGGAACCGGGTTTTCAGTGACATTGGCGATCAGCAAGGCGAACAATTCACCGCTGTTATTTTCCAGACCTGCATCCTCTTTTACGATCACCCGCTTACCGGGAGCCATCACACCGATTGTCCGAAGATCCCTCACCGGCTCCCCTGCTTTTTCCAGCTGCTCCAGCAAATAGTCGTTATAGGTGAAGCTGATCCACTGACCGTCTCCGCTCCAGGAATGCGCGTGCGTGCCGCCCCGTAAAACACCCGGAAGATAAGGCGGATCGATAGACCGGGCATCCATAAACACCGGCTTGAAAGGCGAGCGGGTATCGATCGCAACGCCCGTCCGGCGAGTAAACGAATAAGGCCTCGTCTCTCCGGCATTGCGGATGCCATGTATGAACAATACCCGGTCCGTGACAGGAGAGAAACTGGCCGCTCCGACACCCGGGCCAAAAGGCCCCTGGTTGAGGGTTTTATACAAGGACACGATCCGGCCATCCCGGGTATTGACCATGGCGATCTCTCCCGCGCTGATGATACCACCGTCTTCATTACGGCTATCATACACGATCCACTGGTCGTCCCGGGAAAAACACTGCGTGGAATTGAGACAATGCCCCGCAGGATCGTTTGTTAACCGGATCTCTTTATAATCCAACTGAACTTCTTTATATTCCAGGCAAAACTTTTTCTATTTAGAGTGAACCGGCCGGACGGCTACTCACTTTTCTAAACTTTGTGAAAAGCACCCCGACCCCGAATATCGCCAGCGACCCGATCACGATGATCATATTCTTATGGAACGGGCTCTTCAGCCAGTCATATTTAGCAGGAAGCTGGCCCGAAAAGGTCATCCAGAAAATGACAAGCACCCCCACCGTCGCCGCGATGATAGCCGCACGGTTCCCCGTCTGCCTGCTAAGGATCCCCAGCAAAAATATGCCCAGCATCCCCGCGGCAAAAATCCCCGAGAGTTCCCACCACATATCCAGGATACCGCTGGAGCCCGTCATGGCGACACCCGTGATCATACCCAGCAGGCCAAACGACACCGTACCGATATACAGGACACGAAGCCGTTGTTTTTCAGAAGCCTGTTTGTTGAAATACCTTCGATAAATGTCTTCAGAAAATACCGTCGCGGACGCATTCATGCCACTGCTGATCGTACTCATCGCAGCCGACATGATAGCCGCAATAATCAACCCGGACAAACCCGCCGGGATATGTGTCACGATGAAATTCGGCATCACCTTATCCCCATAGTCGGCAGGTCGAAGCGTAGCTGCAAGCTGGCTTATCTGCGTACCGGCCGCGCCGGCAGGCAGCCGCTCCCTCGCCACCTGCTCCTTAACGACCGCCAGCAGATCCGGGTTCACGCTATAATAAGAGAACAGGCAGGTCCCGATAAAAAAGAAAAGCAGCGAAGCGGGCACGTACAACCAGACGCAAAGCCACAAAGAGCGCGAGGCCGCCCGGGAGGTCTTGGCCGCATGATAACGCTGCACATAGTTCTGGTCCATCCCGAAATTATTCAGGTTAATGAAAAACCCATAAAGCAGGATCACCCAGAATGTCGAATGGGTAAGATCCGGTTTGAAACTTCCGAGACTGAATTTGTCCTGTTGATTACCCACCTCGAGTATCCTCGAAAATCCCCCGGGCATATCCTTCACCACGATATAAATGATCAGCATGGCCCCGAATGTCTTGATAATAGCCTGCACCACTTCGGTCCATATCACCGCCTCGATCCCGCCCATGACCGTATAAAGGATGATACAGAGCCCCACCACGACCATGACCGAAGTCATCGAAAACCCGGTGAGAGCCTGCAGGCTCAGCGCAATCCCGAAAAATATGGACCCCATCCTCGCCAGCTGGGTCAACAGGAAACAGACAACCGCATAGGTCCTCGCCCAGGGTCCAAACCTGTGCTCGAGATGCGTATAGGCGGATACCTCCCCCGTCGTACGATAAAAAGAAACAAAATAGCGGGATGCCACCCAGGCGGCCAGCGGCATGGACAAGCTGAAAACGAAGCCGTTCCAGTTGCCACCGAAAGATTTCCCCGGTACCCCCAGGAAAGTATTGCTGCTCAGGAAAGTAGCATAAATGGAAACGCCGATCGCCCATCCGGGTATCGTACCCCTGGCGCTGGTGAACTGCTCGGCATCACGCTCCTTGCGGGAGAAATATCCTCCTACCAGCAGCATACCCGCCAGGTAAGCCGCTATAATTCCAAGATCTAATATGGGCAAGCTATGCATTCGTCAAATTTTCAAAAGCAATATAGCAAGGGTGAAGAGAAAATATTTATTCCCGGCTACCAGCAAATCTTAATGATATTATCATAAGAAGAAATTGTGCAGATCATACTGGCTCCGGCCGAAACATTTTTTTTTATTCAGGAAAGGGTTCATTTGTGTATTTTTTTGATAATTTGTGATCGCTTAATTCCATTCACACACATCTAAACAGTCCATATGTCTTCCGATAAAAAATTTGTCCCTGTCATGATTACCCCCTTCGATCTCAAGGCCCAGGTCGATCTGGGGGTAGTTTCACAACTCATTGACTTCTATCTTGCTGCAGGAGTAAAAGGTTTTTTCGCAAACTGTCTCAGCAGCGAAATGTACAGTATCAGCGAATCCGAGAGACTGGAGCTGACCAAACATATCGTCCGCTATGTAGACGGACGGGTGCCTGTGGTGGCAACGGGGTCCTTTGGCCTGACCATAGAAGACAAGGCCGAATTTACAAAACGCATCTATAATACAGGGGTCAACGCGGTGATATTGATCACGGGACACTACGCCAACGTGGACGACGACGACTCGATCCTGATGAAAAATTTCGAAAAGATGTTCCGGCTCACCGACAATATCCCGCTCGGGACCTATGAATGTCCGGCCCCCTATAAACGTATATTGTCGCCGGAAGTATTCAAAAGCCTGGTCGATGCCAACCGGCTCATCTACCATAAAGACACATCCATCCTGCCCGAGAAGATTAAGGCGAAACTCGATATTGTAAAAGCTGCTAAAAGCAAACGGTTCGAATTCTATGACGCGCATAGCCCCAACGCAATGACTTCGCTGCGCGAAGGAGCCAAGGGCATGTCTTCCATAGCCGGCAACTTCTATCCCGAAATACTGGTGTGGATGTGTGACAACGCTACCGATCCCTCAAAAGCCGCCGACGTGGAATGGCTCCAGTCGGAAATCGCCCGGGTCGACCCTCTCGTCCACATCGCATACCCGATGAGCGCAAAATATTTCCTGCGGAAAAGAGGCCTGCCCATACGGACTATCAGCCGCGCCCATGCGCTGGAACTGACCCCGGAACAAAAGAAGACCCTGGACCAGATACACGACAGCTTTATGGGGTGGTGCGACAAGCTCGGCATCAAGCCCGTAAACCCGGCCGAGGCCACCCTGTCCAGCGCCTGGCAGGATCCGGCTATTTAAAGAACGGCAACCCGTCCGCTATCGGTACACTGCCGTCCTCCTTCCTTTTATCTGGCGAAAAAGACGCAATGGGGACCGGCAAAGAAATGCGCGGGTTTCATCCTGGTTCCGGCAGAAGGCTTCTTTTTGCCATCCTTGCCAAAAGCCTTATGGATACGCGCATTGACAGCCTCCGCATGTATATGCACAAAACGCGGAGACGGGGTATCGTCTATGGAATTACCATTGGTGGAATTACTGTTGATGGATGTTTTCATACTTCGATTTTTTATGTGATTGTTCTATAAAATGGATATGCCCCTGGCCCGTCGCTTGTTCAGCAGCCACCCGCAAGGCATCATCCTGTACTTGTTTCTTCTTATTCCAGGCCAGGACCAGGCAAAATAACAGCCCCGTAAAAGCCAGCCCGGCTCCTACATATTCCGGAGAAGTATAGCCAAAACCCGCCGCGATCGGCAGACCGCCCAGCCAGGCCCCCAGCGCATTCCCCATATTGGCACTCGCCTGTATGCTCGAAGAAGCCAGCATCTCCGATCCCTTTGCCGCCCGGATCATCAGCATCTGCATGGGAGCGATCACCGCAAACGCGACGGCGCCCGTCACAAATGTCATCACGACGGCGGGAATCTTATAATGAGTGACTACCGAGACGATCAATAAAGACAGAATCATCGATACCAGCAATATACCCGTCGTCTTCAGTGGAGAAAACCGGTCTGCAAGCCGGCCACCCACGAAATTGCCGGCAGCCATTCCTAAACCGGCAATGATCATGATAAAGGTGATGCTGTTGCTGCTAAAACCGGCTACCGACACCATCAAAGGCGCGATATAGCTGATCCAGGCGAAAAGACCACCCGTTCCTATGGCCGAAATACCGATGATCAGCCAGGGTTCCTGCTTTTTAAACACCTTCAGATTATCCGCAAAACCCTTATTGGCAGAAGCCTTTAACACCGGCATCCAACGTTTAATACTACCTGCCGCCAGCAGGGCGACAAAGGCTATGATCAGGAAGGACAGCCGCCAGCTCAGGTTATGCCCGATATAAGTACCGAGGGGAACCCCCACAATATTTGCCAGCGTGAGGCCGGCAAACATCACCGAGACGGCCCTGGCTTCCCGCCCGGGTTCCGCCAGCCTGCTCGCGACGACTGCGCCCATTCCAAAAAATGCTCCGTGAGGTAATCCCGCAAACAACCTGGCCAGCACCAGCCATTCATAATTGGGCGCCAGCGCGAACAGGGTATTAAAGACGGCAAAACCCAGCATCAGTGCGATCAGCACTTTTTTCGGCGGAAAATGACCCGCCAGCCCGACAATCAACGGCGCACCGATTACCACGCCCAATGCATAGGCGGAGATCAGGTGCCCGGCGGCCGGAATAGACACACCCAGGGATCCGGCCACATCCGGCAACACCCCCATCATCATAAACTCGGTCATTCCAATACAGAACCCGCCGATCGTCAGCGTGAACAAACTCAACTTCATCGTCGAAAAAACTCCTGTCTTCTTTATTTCTTTCATATCGTAAAAATTCTATTTTAATGATTCTTTTCCGTAACATTATAAACCCCTTACCAATAAGTCACCACTCACCCCCCAAAAAGCAAATGCCTGCGCGTAGACGGCAGGCAATCTTACAATGGCATCCATAGGTGATCTCTTCTTCTCTCAAATTCTTCTTTCAAATTCCATCTCTGCAGTCACATTCCCATCTCACTGCTCGCCTCTCACTACACAATCCTTACGTTTTTTCCAGCCCGAAGTACTTCTCCGACCAACGGCAAGTCCGTACGCGACGGCGCAGAAACAATGACCAGGTCGATATCCTCATCCTGGATGATCTCCCGCTTATCCTGCACAATCTCAGCCTGCGGATATTGTGAGCGGGCCGATTGGGCCGAATGACCCTCCGGTAACAACACTTTCCTAAGCTTATAGCCTTTCAGGCTGCTGACCGAACCCAACCGGAATCTCTTTTCCGGAACGCCAAATTCAATCAATCCGATGTTTTTAAACGCTTCCATACTTTTCATTTTTTTATCCCCCCGATACGTTTAACGACACAAAGATACATAAAATTGTTTAATCGATTAAACTTCCGTTCTCCTCCCTCCGGATTTAACATTCCGGTAATTCTGCCGCTGGCAGCTCCTTTAACTCAAATCCTCCTCCTGATCCGTCATTTTGACCGTCTATCATACCCATCTAGGAATCAAACAAATACAGTTTTGGGGTTAAACGATTAAATCATATTTTCGTTAGCTGAACGATTTAAAAACCGGGATTGATTGTCAAAAATGGAAATTCCCCCAAACGAAGTTTGCCAATGACCAAGCGTGTTTCCCTAAAAGACATAGCGCAGAAAGTCGGAGTATCCACCGCCCTCGTCTCCTACGTACTCAACAACAAGAAACAGGACAGAATCGGCAAGGAAGTGGCCCAACGGATCCGAAATACGGCTAAAGAATTGAATTACAGGACCAACCTGATAGCCAGAAGCCTCAAAACCAACAAAACCTTCACCATCGGCCTCATCGTAGCCGATATCTCCAACCCCTATTTCTCCAGCCTGGCCCGTATCATCGAAGACGAAGCGGACAAATATAATTATACCGTAGTATTCGGAAGTTCCGACGAAGATGCCCTGAAATCCGGGAAGTTGATAGACGTCTTCCTGAACCGGCATGTCGATGGCCTGATTATCGCGCCCGCCGAAGACACGATCGGACAGATCCTCTCCCTTCAGCAACAGGACATCCCCTTCGTACTGATCGACCGGTATTTTCCGGAGTGCAAGACCAACCATGTAGCCCTCGACGACTTCAAAGCCGCCTACAAAGGAGTAAAACACCTGGCAGACCAGGGATTCAGCAGGATCGGCATGATCACCTACAACAATGGATTATTCAATCTCCTCGAACGGAAAAGAGGGTGGCTCGCCGCCCTGAAAGACAGTGGGATTGCATTCAAAAAGAACTGGCTCCGCGAAATCGGACCGGGGCCCGTAAAACAGGCTGTCGAGAAAGCCCTCCAGGAACTCCTGTCCATGCCCCAACCGGTCGATGCCCTGCTATTCGCCTCGAATACTATCGCCTTGCACGCCCTGAAACACATCAACGCCATGGGCATCAAAGTCCCTCAGGAACTGGCCGTATTGAGCTTTGACGAAACGGAAGCCTTCGACCTCTTCTATGCCCCGCTGACCTATATCAGACAGCCCCTGCAGGAAATGGGCCAGGCCGCCACACGGATCCTGCTGGAAAGTATCGGGCGAAATAATAAAATCACGCAGGTGAACCTCGAAGGAGAACTGGTTATCCGACAGTCCACATCCCGGAACCCCGGGAAACGCTAAACAGCCCGTATTTTTACGGTCGTATTTTTACGAAGAAGATCGGCTGGTATTACGTTGCAGCCTTCAGGACCTTCTCTTAATTTTAAGGCGTGGAATCCGGGCTTCAAGGGTTCCCCGTTGTGTTATTGAATGCTAAAATCCAATTTAGAACCCTGCTTAAACAGTACCCCTATGGAAATCATCCTCAATATTCTCCAAAGCTTTCAATTGGACATGCTCCAGGTCACCGCCACCGGCTTAATCCTCTTCGTCATCGGCTACCGGATAGGTATGCACAAAAACAGGAAACTCTATAAAAAGATACACGAACTTGAAAAAGATGTGCTGGACCTGAATGCAGAACTACTCAACAATTAAAGGCATGGACTTGTCTTCCTCTTCCGTTCACCGGTTTTGGGCAATACGCCCCAGACACCTGATAAGACTATCCTTCCAGGCAGGAATGAAAAGACCATAAGTCTCCCGGATCTTTGATTTATCCAACAGCGAATAATGTGGACGACGGGCGGCCGTAGGATACTGAGAACCCGGTATCGCATTCACCTCACAGGAACTGGCCGTCAGCTCTTTAATAGCTACGGCAAAATCATACCAGCTGATGGCCCCCTCGTTACTATAATTATAAATACCCGGGATAAATTTCCCGCTGCCAAGAATATGAAGAATGGCGTCCGCCAGGTCTGCAGCATAAGTGGGAGATCCTATTTGGTCGTTTATCACATTCAAAGAAGGCTTCTCCCCCATCAGCCGGATCATCGTCATGACAAAATTGTTTCCAAACTCGGAATAGACCCAGGAAGTGCGAAGGATCAGGACCTCTCCATTCTCCCGGAAAGCCAGCTCTTCTCCCAACAGCTTGGAAGCTCCATAGACATTGATCGGGGCCGTAGGATCGTCTTCCCGCAAAGGAACCGAAGACTCCCCATCAAAGACGTAATCGGTCGAAATATGTATAAACTTTACGCCGGAACCCGCACAGATCGCAGCCAGCATCCTTACGCCTTCCGCATTAACCAGGTAAGCCTGCTCCTTGTCGCTCTCGGCCTTGTCTACGGCGGTGTAAGCGGCGCAATTGACACAGGCAAACGGTTTTAGCCGCTCGAAATATGGATGGATCTGATCGGGGTGATGAATGGAAAGCTGCTCCCTGGTCAGGAATACAAACTCGAATTGGGGCCAGGCTCCCGCCATGGCCTGTATCTCCTTGCCCAACTGACCGTTCGCACCCGTAACCAGTATCTTATTGTTCATACTCAAAATTGTTGCTGCATTCGGCAAAAACAGGCAGCTCCAGGTCTTTCGCCGAGACGATGGCCTTATCCGCGGGAACCTTCCAGTCGATACGCAGGACCGGGTCATTATAGATAATGCCGCCTTCGCTCTGCTTATTATAGAAACCGTCGCATTTGTACAACACATCCGCCGTCTTGCTCAGAACGGAGAACCCATGCGCAAATCCCCGCGGGATCAGCAGCTGCCTCTTATTTTCCGAAGATAGTTCGAAGCTGATCGACCTGCCATAGGTCGGAGATCCTTTGCGTATATCGACCACCACATCCAGGATCGTTCCCTGCAAAGCCCTGACCAATTTGGTCTGTGCATATGGATTCAGCTGATAATGCAAACCCCGTATCACACCGTAGTGTGAAAAAGATTGGTTGTCCTGTACGAAATTCATCGAAAGCCCCTGCTGCCGGAATGACTGGTCGTTATAAGATTCAAAGAAAAACCCTCTTTCATCTTCAAAAACATGGGGTTCGAACAGGTATAGGCCAGGGAATTCAGTCTCTGTAAAAGGCATGTTTCGGAAGTGTTTTTGGTGTTTATCTCTTCACGTACTGTACGTCGTAATATTTCTGATAGTCGCCCGAGGTGACGTGTTTTACCCAATCCTCATTCTGCAAATACCAGTCCACCGTCTTTTCCAACCCTTCTTCAAACTGGAGAGAGGGCTCCCAGCCTAATTCCCTGTTGAGCTTGGTGGCATCGATGGCATAGCGCAGATCGTGTCCGGCGCGGTCTTTTACAAACGTGATCAGCTTGGCGGATTCTCCCTCGGGTCTTCCCAGTTTTTTATCCATAATACCGCAAAGCAAATATACTATATCGATGTTCTTCCATTCATTAAAGCCGCCGATATTATATTTTTCACCATTCTTACCCTTATGAAAGATCGTGTCGATGGCACGGGCATGATCTTCCACGAACAGCCAATCCCGCACGTTGGCGCCTTTCCCGTATACCGGCAGCGGCTTATTGTTTCTGATATTGTTGATCATCAGCGGGATCAGTTTCTCGGGGAAATGATTGGATCCGTAATTATTCGAACAATTGGATAAAACGACCGGAAGACCATAAGTATGATGATACGCCATCACGAAATGATCGGAAGACGCTTTGGAAGCGGAATAAGGGGAGCGCGGGTCATAAGGGGTCTCTTCCGTAAAGAAACCTTCTTCACCCAGCGACCCGTAGACCTCATCAGTCGAGACATGATAAAACCGCTTCCCTTCCATAGCGTTCTTCCAGCTCTGCAAAGCAGTGTTAAGCAAGACGGCAGTCCCCAGTACATTCGTCCTGACAAAAGCCAGCGGATCGATGATCGAACGGTCCACATGGCTCTCGGCGGCAAGGTGGATCACCGAGTCAAATCCATATTTCCCGAAAAGCGAGGCAACCAGCTTCTCATCGAGGATATCGCCCTTCTCGAACACATAATTCCCGGCCTTCTCTACATCTTTCAGGTTTTCAAGGTTTCCCGCATACGTGAGGGCGTCCAGATTGACAATCAGGTATTGCGGGTATTTTTTTACAAATAACCGCACCGCATGGGAACCGATAAATCCGGCGCCACCGGTGATCATTATTTTTTTGGTATAGTCTGCCATGGATAATTTGTGTTTTTTACAAGCTCCAATATTTCCGGTTGATGATTTTATTCTTGAAGATCCCGCGCAGATCGGCGATCAGGGCGTCTTTACCAGTCCTCTCCAGAAAATAAGCCTCGGTGAAACCCGTATATTGCAGGTGGGGCACGGTCACGATGATCGCATCATAATTCGAAGCCTCGGCCTCCTGCCTTGTGAGGTGAAGGCCATACTCCTCCAGCACTTCCTCTTCCATTGCATAGGGATCTTCCACGTCCACCCGTATATTGAATGCCAGTAATTCCTTGACCGTATCGACGATCTTGGAATTCCGTATATCGCTCACATTTTCCTTAAACGTCACCCCCTTTACCAATACTTTTGGCTCATTGGAGATCTTCAGTACATGCGTGATGATCTTCCGGGCCACATATTTTGCCATATCGTCGTTTATATACCTGGACGAGGAGATCACCTTCGATTCGTATCCCAGGGCTGCAGCCTTGTGCGTCAGGTAGTAAGGATCCACCCCGATACAGTGCCCCCCGACCAGGCCCGGAAAGAACTTGAGAAAATTCCATTTGGTCCCGGCGGCCTCGATCACATCGTAAGTATTGATACCCATCCGGTCGAAGATCAAAGACAATTCGTTCATCAGCGCGATATTCAGGTCCCGCTGGGTATTCTCCACAATCTTGCTGGCTTCGGCCACCTTGATCGATGGAGCCCGGTGTACACCCGCATCCACCACCAGTTCATAGGTTTTAGCCACCTCCTCCAGCGCCCCGGCATCATTTCCGGAAACGACTTTTACAACCGTACGCAGCGTATTCTTTTTGTCGCCCGGGTTAATGCGCTCCGGAGAGTACCCTAATTTGAAGTCCTTCCCCATCACAAGGCCGGATATCTTTTCAAGCACCGGCAGACAATCCTCTTCCGTGCACCCGGGATAGGTAGTAGATTCATAAATGACATAATCCCCCTTCTTCAATACTTTCCCCACCGTCTCCGAAGCGCCGAGCAATGGCTTTAGGTCGGGTACATTGTATTTATCTACAGGGGTCGGAACCGCGATAATAAAGAATCGCGCCTGCCTCAATACAGCCAGGTCGCTGGTAAAAAGAATGTCTTTGCCCGTAAAAGCCGTCCCCTCCACCTCCTTGCTCGGATCGATTCCCTGCTGCATAAGCCGGATCCGCTTCTCATTGATGTCGAATCCAACCACAGAGATCTTCCGCGCGAACTCCAGGGCAATCGGAAGACCTACATATCCCAACCCGATAACCGCCAGCTTCGCCTTCTTAGCAATAAGGTCGTCATATATCTTGCCGCCGGCAATCTCTTTGATACCTGCTTGTTCATTCGCATCTGCCGCCTCTTTTCCATCTTTTATACCAGCCATTCCTGATCCCTTTTACATTTCAAAATATTGATCCTTCCCAACCCTATTCCCTTACCCACCATTGACTACTCACCACTCACTACTCACCATTGACCACTCACTACTCACCACTCACTACTCACCACTCACTACTTAACGCTCACAAATTCCTTCGGCTGCCTGACCCACTCTTCCGGCGGCAAAGACCGAAAATAATCGTAGGTTGCCTTCAGCCCTTCCTTGCGGTTTATCTTCGGCTCCCATCCCAGGATCTCCCTTGCCTTCGTGATATCGGGCTGACGCTGTTTGGGATCGTCGACCGGCAGAGGCTTGAAGACAATCTTTTGTTTGGCGCCGGTCAACAGAATGACTTCCTCGGCAAAATCCTTTAGCGTGATCTCCGAGGGGTTCCCGATGTTCACCGGTAAGTGGTAGTCACTCAGCAACAGACGATAGATCCCTTCCACAAGATCGTCGACATAACAAAAGGAACGCGTCTGGCTGCCATCCCCGAAAACGGTGAGATCTTCCCCCCGGAGGGCCTGACCGATAAATGCAGGCAGGGCACGGCCGTCATTAAGACGCATACGCGGCCCGTAGGTGTTGAATATACGCACGATTCGGGTCTCGACCTGGTGGAAATTATGATACGCCATCGTTATGGCTTCCTGAAATCTTTTGGCTTCGTCATACACCCCGCGCGGTCCGACGGGATTTACATTACCCCAATACTCTTCGTTCTGCGGATGGACCAGTGGATCTCCGTAGATCTCCGAGGTGGAAGCGATCAGCATACGCGCTTTCTTCGCCTTTGCAAGACCCAGGCAATTGTGCGTTCCGAGAGACCCCACTTTCAGTGTCTGTATCGGGATCTTCAGGTAATCGATCGGACTCGCCGGGGAAGCAAAATGCAGGATATACGCCAGCTCGCCCGGTACATGAATAAACTTGCTGATGTCGTGATGATAAAACTCAAAAGACTCCAGTTTGAAAAGATGCTCGATATTTTTCAGGTCGCCGGTGATCAGGTTATCCATCCCGATCACATGATACCCCTCCTTTATAAAACGGTCACACAGATGGGACCCCAGAAATCCGGCCGCTCCGGTGATCAATACACGTTTCTTTGACATGGAAGATATTTTTATTTTGTCGGAATGGCAGGAGCCCTTCCAACGCTTTCATAATAGAATCCCAACTCCCTGATAGCCGTGATATCAAAAAGATTACGTCCGTCGAAAATGACCTTGCTCTTCAATGTGGTCACGATTTTCAGGAAGTTCGGCGTTCTGAACTCGTTCCATTCCGTGGCGATGATCAGCGCATCCGCGCCCTCAAGGGCCTCGTACTGGCTTTCGGCATAGGTTACTTTGTCGCCGACGACCTGCTTCACGTTGTTCATGGCTTCCGGATCGAAGACGCTGATGGTAGCGCCGCATTCCAGCAACGCATCGATGATGTACAGCGCCGGCGCCTCCCGGATATCGTCCGTATTAGGCTTGAAGGCCAGGCCCCACAACGCGAAATGCTTACCCTTAAGATTGTCTTTAAAGTATTTTTTGATCTTTGGCAAAAGATGCAGTTTCTGCCGCTCGTTGACATCCATGACCGCATTCAGGATCTTGAAATCATAGTTCACTTCGTGCGAGGATTTGACCAGGGCCTGGACATCCTTCGGGAAACAGCTTCCGCCGTAACCGATGCCCGGAAACAGAAAACGTTTCCCGATCCTTTCGTCGCTTCCTACGCCCCTCCTGACCATGTCCACATCGGCCCCCAGCTTTTCGCATAACAGGGCCACTTCATTCATGAAAGTGATCTTGGTAGCAAGGAAGGAATTGGCGGCATATTTTGTCAGCTCGGCGCTCCGCTCGTCCATAAAGATGATGGGGTTACCCTGACGTACAAAAGGATTGTACAAATCGCCCATGACCTTCCGGGCCCTTTCCGAAGAGGTACCCACGACGACCCTGTCGGGTTTCATGAAGTCGTCGACGGCGACACCCTCCCGCAAGAACTCAGGATTGGACACGACATCGAATTCGCCTTTATAATTCCTGGAGATAGCGGCACGCACTTTCTCGGCGGTCCCGACCGGAACGGTGCTTTTATCTACGATCACCTTGTAGTCCTGCAGGATTTTCCCCAGGTGGTCCGAAACCCCTAAAATATACTTTAGGTCGGCAGAACCGTCTTCTCCCGGAGGGGTGGGCAGCGCCAGGAAAATGATCTGGGCGTCTTTGATACCCTCTTCCAGGCTGGTGGTGAACTTCAGGCGTTCCTCCTTGAGATTGCGAAGAAATAGCTTTTCCAGGCCAGGCTCGTAAATAGTGATCTGCCCGTTGGAGAGCTTTCCGACTTTTCCCGCATCAATGTCTACACAGATAACGTCGTTACCTGTCTCCGCAAAACAAGTCCCGGTCACTAGTCCTACATAGCCGGTTCCTACCACTGCAATTTTCATACATTGATTAAATTAAAAGTTAAGTTTAATTCCTGCTTATATATTCCAATACGCTTGAACTGATGTATTGAAGCTGATCTTCGTCTAATTCGGTATGCATAGGCAGCGAAATCACTCTTTCCGTGAGCCAGTCGGTCGTCGCCAGTTGATAAGAAGAGCCTCCAAAAGCAGCAAACATTTGCTGCCGGTGAGCTGGCACCGGGTAATAGATCATCGACGGGATGTTTTTGGTAGCCAGCCACTCATTCAGCCCGTTGCGGTCCACCCCTTCCAGGATCAGGGTATATTGATGAAAGACGTGACGGCTGTAAGGAGCCCGGTAAGGCGTCGTAATCTTTGGATGGCCCGCAAAAGAACGGTCATAATGATCTGCAGCACGCCGCCTGGAGAGGATATAGTCATCCAGGTTCTTCAGTTTCACATTCAGCACGGCGGCCTGGATGGAGTCCAGCCGGCTGTTACAACCTACCAGATCATGATAATAACGCTTGCTCTGCCCGTGGTTGGCAATCATTTTTAACTTGCCTGCTAACGCATCATCATCTGTAAATATTGCCCCCCCGTCTCCGTAACACCCGAGATTTTTGGATGGGAAGAACGAAGTTGTCCCGATAATACCCAATGTCCCTGTTTTTCGGGTAGTCCCGTCCGCAAAGGTATATTGACTGCCGATCGCCTGTGCATTATCTTCTATTACATAAAGACCATGACGCCCGGCAATCCTCAGGATCTCCTCCATCGGGGCGGATTGACCATACAAATGTACGGGCACGACTGCCCGGGTCCGGGGAGTAATGGCTTTTTCGAGGCTCTCCGGATCCATGCAGAAGGTCCTCGGATCCACTTCCACGAACACCGGCTTCAATCTCAGCAAAGCTACCACCTCTGTAGTAGCGACATAGGTAAAAGAGGGAGTGTTCACCTCATCCCCGGGTTCAAGCCCCAGCGCCATCATGGCGATCTGAAGAGCATCCGTACCATTGGCGCAAGGGATAGTATGCCGGCTGCCGGTATAGGCAGACAGGCCACCGGCAAAATCGATAACGGCCTTGCCCTGTATAAAACTTGCATTGTCCAGCACTTCCTGGATGGCCGCATCCACCTCGCCCTTAATCTTCGTATATTGCTGCTTCAGGTCTACCATTTGAATGGGCCGCATAGTTCTCTGTTTAAACGGGCACAAACCTACTGCAAAAATGTGGGATTTTCAAGTCAGCCGGAACCCGGACGCCGCCGGCTTCGGCGCAAGCCCCGGGCCCGCGCCGTACAACTTGTTTGCCGGGTTTAGCAACAGGACATTAGCAGAACATCGATAATTTGTTAATTTCGAACATGAGCATTCTCTTCTATCACATCTTCTTATGGTTTTATAGGATCGGAATCGGTATGGCGGCCTGGTGGAATCCCAAGGCGAGACGATGGTTGCAAGGACGAAAAGACATCTTCGAAAAGGTTCGGTCGGACATGGAAGAAAAGAAGCCGGGAGGCCCCGTGGTCTGGATGCACTGCTCCTCGCTGGGCGAATTTGAACAGGGCAGGCCGGTTTTGGAGATCATTTCGCGGCAGTATCCCGGCACTGTCATCGTACTTACCTTCTTTTCGCCCTCCGGCTATGAAGTGAGGAAGAATTATCCGGGGGCCGATTATATTTTCTATCTGCCCCTGGACTCAAAAAGCAACGCAAAAAAATTTATCAGCCTCATAAATCCCAGCCTCGTCCTTTGGGTGAAATACGACTACTGGTACTATTACCTGACAGAACTCAGAAAGAGGAATATTCCTATCCTGCTGCTTTCGGGGATTTTCCGGCCCGACCAGCCTTTCTTTAAATGGTACGGCCGGTTGCATCGCTACATGCTGGAAGCCTTTACCCACCTGTTCGTGCAGACACCGGACTCAAAGAAATTGCTTGGCACCCTGGGCCTGTCCAGGAATGTGAGCATCGCAGGAGACACCCGCTTTGACAGGGTTGTCGAAATAGCCGATGCCGCCGAACACTACCCCCTGATAGAGACCTTCTGTGGAAAATACCCGGTGATCGTCGCCGGCAGCACCTGGCCGGAAGATGAAGAAGAAATAGATCATTATGCCAACATGCATCCGGGTATCCGCTTTATCATCGCTCCGCACGAGATAGACCGGGATCACCTGCAGGAAGTACAACGCCTGTTTAAATCGTCTGTTCTCTATTCCCAACTCCTCACCAGTAACTCACCACTCACCACCGACTCCTCACCCGGCGCCACTCACCACTCACCCGTCAACTCCGTCTCCCCCACACTCACTACTCACCACTCACCACTCACAAAAAACACCCTGATCATCGACAATATCGGGATGCTGGCTCACCTTTACCGGTATGCTACAATCTGTTATGTGGGAGGTGGCTTCGGGAACGACGGGGTTCATAATGTGCTGGAAGCAGCAGTCTTCGGAAAACCGGTCGTTTTCGGACCCGTGATCGAAAAATATATCGAAGCGGTGGAATTGGTGAATAGCGGCGGAGGGATCGTTATCGACAGCGCCCTCGAAGCCGAATCGGTTTTTACCCGGCTGCTGTCCGATGCCGGAGAGTATGACCAGGCAGGCCAGGCTGCCAGAAACTATGTCTACACAAAAAAAGGGGCTACCGAAAAGATTGTGGCATTTATCCGGGAACAGAACCTCTTAACCAAATAATTCAGGAAAACCTTCTCTTGACAAGTTGATAGAACTGCCGGGTGGCGGCACGGTTTTCATCCCAGCCCAGTTTGACCTTTAACTCTCTTTGCATCCAGTACTCTGCTTCCGGAAGGATCCTGAAGCCATTAATGGTCTTGATACTGCGCTCATACATGACCTCGTCCCCACGGAAAAGCTCGTTGATAAAGACATAGCGGTCATTGACACCTATTGCCTTTTTAAGATCCCTTACGGGTGTATCGTTGAGCGCGGTCGCCAGATCCAGGACATTCCCCTTCAGTTTGTCATTCAGGGACGACCCGCCGGAACCCATCATATCGTTTACCTCCCTGGCCGGAGGTTGTTGCTGGGTCAGCGTGGGAATCTCCGTCATCGGGTCGAATGACCAGTTGATGCTGACGGGATCCTTCGGTCTGGCTTCCTTTGGAATATGGGAGGAACCACCGGAGCCGGCCTGCCCGTTGGAACCACTATTGGGGGTGTTGTAATTGTTATAATTATAATTTTCGGCACCGGGCTGTTTTTCGGGTCCGGCCTGCCCGGTATTCCCGTTATTTCCCGCGTTTCCGGCAGAATTCTCCGAAAAGCCGCCATTTTTAAGCACGGAGGGGATCGAAGATGGCATCATAACCGCTATTTTTGCAGCTCCGCGACCATTTGCATTACGCTCGGCCTGCGCGATAAGAAGAACCAACTCCTGTTCTATGAGACGCGTAGTTGCCAGCATTTGCTGAAGAGCAGCCTGTTGTTCGGATTGCTCTTTTAAACGGCCTATAAGTTCCTGTAAGCGATTCATTGTTGTCGAAATGGTCCTTTGATGAATTGATATTACTACTTACTGACGCGGTACCCCTGAATAAATTCTGCTGATCCCTATCGCCGCAGAGCCTAGATCCTTATCCCTATAAAATTATGACAAATTCCTAACCTAATCTATTTGAATATATGTTCATCGAACCTCATATACATGGCGAAAAACGCGGCTGGATCGAAGTGATCTGCGGATCCATGTTCTCCGGAAAGACCGAGGAACTGATCCGGCGTCTGAAACGCGCCCGTATTGCCCATCAGAAAGTAGAGATCTTCAAGCCTTCACTGGATATACGCTACCATGAGAAAAATATTGTATCTCATGACGAGAACGCTGTCCCCTCTACTCCCGTCGATAATTCCCAAACCCTGCTGCTCCTCGCCAGCGACTGCAATACCATCGGGATCGACGAGGCCCAGTTCTTCGACAATGAATTGCCGGACGTCTGCGAGCAGCTTGCGCTAAAAGGCATCCGTGTAATCGTAGCAGGCCTGGACATGGATTACAGCGGCAAACCCTTCGGTCCAATCCCTCTTCTGCTAGCGAAAGCAGATTATCTCACCAAGTTGCATGCCATTTGTGTGAAATGTGGAAATATTGCCAATTACTCCTACCGGAAAAAAGCCCATCAAGGGCAAATTTTATTGGGAGAAAAGGACAGTTATGAGCCCCGGTGCAGGTTCTGCATGAACCTGCCTTAGCATCGACCTCATTTTCAACGCTTTTGGGTTTCCCTGCTTTTTCTTCCTCCCCGATTGGCTTTCGGGAGAGGTTTTAAGCCTATTTTTGGGTTATTTTTTAATATTACAAAAATACAGATATCAACACCTCTTTTAAACATATAGCCACCCTTCTCCGCAAAGATCTGTTGCTTGAAATCCGTCAGAAATACACCTTTTTCGGTGTCCTGCTCTATGTTGCCTCCACCATTTTTGTATTGTACCTGGCCATGAACCAACCCGAAACAGAAGTATGGAACGGCCTTTTTTGGATGATCCAGCTTTTTATCTGTGTGAACGCCGTCGCCAAAAGCTTCCTGGCAGAAGGTAAAGGCCGGATGCTATACTATTACACCATTGCCGGAGCCAGGGACTTCATACTCGCCAAACTCCTGTTCAACGCGATGCTAATGGCTATTATGAGCCTTATAAATTGGCTGATTTTCAGTACATTACTGGGGAATCCAGTCATCCGTTGGCTCCCCTTTCTGGGAATCAACCTCTTAGGAGGCCTGAGCCTAAGCCTCGTTTTTACTTTTCTCTCAGCCATCGCTGCCCGGGCACAGCAAAATGCCGCTCTTATGGCTATCATGGGATTCCCGTTGATCATCCCCCAACTGATGCTTTTGATACGGATCTCCAATATCGTCTTCTCCGATGTGATCCAGGCAGGTCTGACCGGCATCGTCTTATTGCTCGCCGGCCTGGACGTGCTGGTGGTAGCGCTTGCGTTGATTCTATTCCCCTTTTTATGGAAAGATTAGGGGCTTTTTTACCAGACATTCTGAGACAATTGCCGGGTATTGTCCTACATTTGCGGACTTCCCAAACAGGTTCGCTAAAACGCCGTTCGGGAACTTTGTCATTTTATGCGAAAATCCTGGTGGAAAATAGCGTGTGTCGTACTTCTCGTCTATACCGTCATCGGTGGCCTTTTATTTAGAGTCCCTGCCCGCGAGATCCTCGGGGAGACTATACGCAACCTCTACTTCCACGTGGCCATGTGGACGGTCATGTTTACCCTGTTTACCGTTTCGGTCGTCTACGGCCTCAAATATTTGCGCACCCAAAACCTCCGCGACGATATCTATGCCGTAAATTTCGCCAAAACAGGCATCGTGTTCGGCGTGCTGGGTTATTCGACCGGTTTTATGTGGGCTTCCTACACCTGGACCGAATACGCTACCAACACCCAAATATTCAAAGAACCGAAATTGCTGGGCACCGCCATCGCCTTACTGATCTATTTCGCTTACATGGTCCTGCGCGGATCCATACCCGATCTCGACAAAAGAGCGAAGATCAGCGCGGTCTATTCCATATTCGCCTATGCGATGCTGTTCCCGACCCTCTATATATTGCCCCGGATGATGGAAAGCCTTCACCCGGGCAGCCAGGGCAACCCGGCCCTGAACCCCAATGACAGCGATCCACGCATGCAGATGGTGATGCTCCCGGCCTTTGTCGGATGGACCCTTCTCGGCGTCTGGATAGCGACCCTGAAAGTCCGGCTCGATTTAATAAAAGAGAAAAGTATTCTGAATGCGTAAGAGAACCCTCCTCCTGTCCTCCGCCTCGCTGTTCCTGTTCTTATTGCCATCGCTCCTGCTGGCTCAGGTTACGGATGCGGAAAAAAAATATACCGCTTTTGAAATGCGCAGCAACGGAAAGATCTATGTGCTGGTAGCCTGTATCCTGATCATCGTGCTTGGATTGATCTGCTACCTGGTAAGGCTCGATGGCAAAATCAGCAAGCTCGAGAAAGAAACAAAGTAGCTTCCGGGTTTGTTGTATTGAAAATGTTGAATGCAAAAACGCGAGGGCCACAACTTCGCGACAGACGGCTTAAACGATTGTCATTTTAAACTTTCAAACGATTAAAACCCATATGTTATGGCAGTATCACAACAAACCGAATACAAATTCTTCGCAGCCGTAGAAAAGAGTTTTGACAAGGCAGCCGGATTTACCACATGGGACCCGGGCATACTGGAACAGATCAAACAATGCAACGCCGTTTATCGCATGCACTTCCCGGTCAAGATCGGCGATAAGGTGGAAGTGATCAAGGCCTATCGCGTACAGCACTCTCATCATAAGACACCCTGTAAAGGAGGGATCCGGTTTTCCTTGTCGGTGAACCTGGACGAAGTGATGGCGCTGGCCGCCCTGATGACCTTCAAGTGCGCGATCGTAAACGTCCCGTTCGGGGGCGCCAAAGGAGGGATCACCATCGACCCTAAACGATATACGCCCTACGAACTTGAAAAAATCACCCGGCGATATACATCCGAGCTGATAAAAAAGAATTTTATCGGCCCCGGTACCGATGTCCCCGCTCCCGATTACGGGACCGGCGAAAGAGAAATGGCATGGATCCTCGACACGTATACCAGTATGCGCCCCGGTGAAATCGATGCATTGGGCTGCGTCACGGGCAAACCCGTCACCCAGGGAGGCGTGCGCGGCCGTCGTGAGGCCACCGGCCTGGGCGTGTTTTTCGGTATCCGGGAAGTATGCAATATGAAAGGCATCATGGACAGGTTGGGTCTCCCAACCGGAGTGAAGGACAAAACGGTAATCGTCCAGGGCCTCGGTAACGTAGGATACCACGCAGCCAAATTTTTCCGGGAAGGCGGAGCAAAAGTGATCGCACTGGCCGAATACGAAGGAGCTATCACGAACCCGGCAGGTTTAAACGAAGAGGAAGTCTTCCAGCACCGCAAAAAGACCGGCAGCATCCTGAACTTCCCCGGCGCAACCAACCTCCCCGATTCGGGCAAAGCCCTGGAACTGGATTGCGATATCCTCATACCGGCCGCGTTGGAGAACGTCATCAACGGGAAAAACGCGCCCCACGTAAAGGCAAAAATAATCGGCGAAGCCGCCAACGGCCCGCTGACGCCGGAAGCGGATGAAATATTCATAAAGCGGGGCACCCTCGTCGTGCCCGATATGTACCTCAATGCCGGCGGTGTGACCGTATCCTATTTCGAATGGCTCAAAAACCTAAGCCATGTACGCTACGGCCGTATGGAAAAAAGGTTCACCGAAAACATGAACACCCACATCCTCGGACAGATCGAAGGCCTGACCGGTAAAAAAGTGAGTACAAAAGAAAAAGAATTCATCATGCATGGCGCCGATGAGGTTGACCTGGTCAATAGCGGTCTCGAAGAGACCATGATCGCAGCGACCCACGAAATCATGGACTGCTGGATAGCCAATCCGAAAATCCCCGACATGCGCACCGCGGCGTATGTTGTCGCCATCAACAAAGTGGGTACCTCCTATGCCGAACTGGGAATATTTCCATAAATCAATCACATGGATACACAGAAAGATCCCCGGCTTGCCGTCCTCATCGATGCGGACAATGTAGCACACTCCCACGTTCAGGGGCTATTGGAAGAGATCGCGAAATACGGAAATCCGACTTTCAAACGTATCTACGCCGACTGGACAAAGCCGACCGTCTCGGGATGGAAGGCCGTCCTTCTCGAAAACGCCATCACACCCGTCCAGCAATACAGCTATACCTCCGGAAAAAACGCGACCGATTCCGCCATGATCATCGACGCCATGGATATCCTGTATACGGGCCGCGTAGACGGATTCTGTATCGTCTCCAGCGACAGCGACTTCACCAGGCTGGCGACCCGGCTGCGGGAAGCAGGCATGAAGGTCTTTGGCCTCGGGGAGAAGAAGACCCCTATCTCCTTTATTTCTGCCTGTGACAAGTTCATCTACCTCGAGATCCTGAAAGAGAACAGGACAGCTCCCCCGGGGCCCTATTCCCCATCCTCGTCCTCGTCCGCACCCTCCTCCAACTCTCCGGCCGCCTCCGCCTCCAAAACCTTGAAAGCCCCGGGCTCTCCTGCCGCAAAAGAGAAACCGAAGGCCAATGCCCGCACGCCAAAGAAAGAACCGGCGAAACCGGGAGAGACTGCAAAACAGGCGGAGATAAACCCGGAGACGACCCGCCAGACGGAGACGAATCAGGAGACCACCCGAACCGAAGCAATCAGGAGCCTGGACGAAGGGCTCATCCGGCTGATCGCAGACAGCATCAACGACCTGGCGGGTGAGGACGGCTGGACTTTCCTCGGCGAACTGGGGAACCTGCTGCTGAAAAAGAAGCCGGATTTCGATCCCAGGAATTATGGGTTCAAAAAACTGGTCCCCTTGATCAAGAGCATCGACCGGTTCGAGATCGATGAACGGGATACGGGCAGGAACAAGAGCGTACTGGCCTATGTCCGCGCAAAAGAGACACTGGTCAGACCCTAAACCCTAACCTGCCATCCAGACCCTGACCTGGCGTCCCGACCCTGACCTTTTTATAAAATTTATAAAGTTTGTAAAGACTCAACTGTAAGACATGTCCAACAGCACCACCAGATTCAGTGACCGGGTCGGCGACTATACAAAATACCGGCCGCACTATCCAAAAAGGATACTCCCCTACCTGGAACAGGAGACAGGGTTCAACGCCGCCAGTACGATCGCCGACATCGGTTCCGGAACCGGCATTTCCACAGAACCCTTCCTGGAGAACGGGAATAAAGTCTATGCAGTGGAACCCAACCGGGAAATGAGAGCCAAAGCCGAAGAACTGCTGGGTTCCTATGCCCGCTTTATCAGCATCGACGGCACGGCCGAAGAAACCGGTCTGGGAAAAGCGAGCGTAGACCTGATCGTCGCCGGACAGGCCTTTCATTGGTTCGACCGGACAAAAACAAAAACCGAATTCGAAAGGATATCCGGACCCGGCGCCTACGCCGCCCTGATCTGGAATGAACGACTCATCTCCTCGGCCTTCGAAATCGACTACGAAGCCCTGATCCTCCACTATGGCTCCGACTACAAAACGATCAACCACAAAAATATCCAGGACGAAGAAATAGCCGCTTTTTTCGCGCCCCGCCCCTCTACCCTGCGGATATTCGAAAATGAACAGCTCTTCGACCTGGAAGGCCTTACGGGACGGCTTCGATCCTCCTCCTATATCCCGAACGAAAGCGATCCCGCCTACAAAGCCATGGTGCGCGACCTGGAAAACCTCTTCGGAAAATACAATTCCGGCGGACGCATCCGGATCGGTTACGAGACAAAATTGTATCTTGGAAAAATCGGTTAGGATCCGGCCTCAATCCCGGACCGCCGTTAAAACCGGAATCGCCAATTATTAAATGCCCGTTCGTCAACGGGATCGACCACTCAAAAAACAGAAACATTCAAAGGCAGAAACATTCAAAGGCAGAAATATTCAAAGGCAGAAACATTCAAAAAATAAAAACATCCAAAAAAATAAAAAACTCATGCCTGCAGCATCTCTTAAATCAACCGCCCTCCTTCTTATCGGCTCTTTCCTGCTGACCGTCACCTCTGCCCAGAAAACAGGCAAGATACTCGAAGAGCGCATCGTCCGAAGCGCCATCATGGGAAAAGACGTACGCTATACCATCTACCTGCCGGCTGACTATGAGACCTCCGAAAGGAGCTACCCGGTCGTATACCTCTTGCACGGCTATACAGACGACAATACCGGATGGCTGCAATTCGGCGAGATCGACCGCTATGCGGACAAAGCCATCGCGGAAGGTACCATTCCCCCCATGGTCATCGTCATGCCGAACGGCGACTCCAGCTGGTATATCAACTCTTACGACGGAAAAGAAAAATACGAGGACTTCTTTATAAAAGAATTCATGCCCGAAATCGAAAAGACTTATCACATAAAAGGCGAAAAGAAATACCGCGGCATCGCCGGCCTCTCGATGGGTGGCTACGGCACCCTCGTCCTCTCTATGAGGCATCCCGATCTCTTCGCGGCAGCCGCGCCCCTCAGCGCCGGTGTCTTTGACGATGCGGCAATGGTTGCCACGCCGGAGGCCAACTGGGACCTGACCTTCGGACAACTCTACGGCCGCGGGCTGAAAGGGAAAGACAGGCTCAATAAAGCCTGGTATGATTATTCGGTGCTTCAACTCGTAGCGACCCGCCCCGCCGATGAACTAAAAAAAGTCCGCTACTGGATCGACTGCGGCGACGACGACTTCCTGACCAAGGGCAATTGCCTGCTCCACATCGCCCTGACGGAGAAAAAGATTCCGCACGAATTCCGCGTGCGTGACGGCGCACATTCCTGGACCTACTGGCGGACAGGCATCACCGACGCTTTGCAATTCATCGGCCAGAGTTTCCATCAGCAATAATCCTTATGCGCTTTATTCTTTTTTTAATAGCCCTCCCGACGATCACCAATCGGCCTCTTTCTGCCGACAGGACCGCCTCATCCGCAACCTCCGCATCTTTCGCCTTATCCGCCTCATCCGCCTCATTCACCCGGTCTGCCTCCTCCGCCCCTCCCCGGCTCCACTTCTTCCCTGCAAACGATCCCCGGTTCCAATACACCGGCCGGATCGATTTTTCCGATCCGGCACAACCTCGTTTCTGGGCGCCAGGCGTATATCTCAAAGCTCGATTCGACGGCCCCTCCTGCAAAATCCTGCTGGAAGACGAAGGACTAAACGACAGCACCCACAACTATATCGCGATAGTCGTGGACAAGCAACCTCCCAGGCGGATCAAACTGATCCAAAAAGAGGATACCCTCGAAATCGCACAAACAACAGGATTTTTTCCGGACAAAAAAACGGCTGCGGGCATACACACCCTCACAATTTGCAAAGACACCGAATCGGGAATCGGCTGGTTGCTATTCCACGGTCTCCTCTGCGATAAACTCCTGCCCCCGCCACCCCGCCCCACCCGGAGGATCGAATTCATCGGCAATTCCATTACTTGCGGAACCGGCATGGACCTCTCCGTATTTCCCTGTAACCAGGGACAATGGTATGACCAGCACAATGCTTATATGAGCTATGGCCCCGTCACGAGCCGCTCGCTGAACGCCGAGTGGGTATTGACCGCCGTGTCCGGGATCGGCCTCATCCATAGCTGCTGCAAAATGGACATTACGATGCCGCAGGTATTCGATAAAATGAACGGCCGCGCCAACACCGTCTCATGGGACTTTAGCCGTTACCAGCCAGACGTCGTCGCCGTAACCCTCGGGCAAAACGACGGGATCCGGGACTCTACCGTTTTCACCCATGCGTACCTGGATTTTATCCATCAGATCAGGGATCACTACCGGTCCGCGCAGATCGTCTGCCTGACCAGCCCCATGGGCGGTGAAAGCCTCACGGCAGCCCTGAAAAATTATATCGGAGGGATTGTCGCTTCCTGCAGGAACGCAGGCGACACCGCGGTCTCCACCTTCTTTTATAGCAAACAATACCATACCGGCTGCGGCGGCCACCCCGACCTGGCCGAACACCAGGAGATCGCCGCGGAACTCTCAGCCTATATAAAAAGATTGATGAATTGGTAAAAATTGCTCCGCTAGCCGCTCCGCCCGATCGCTTTGCCGGCTGATCGCCCTGCCGGATTCTCCCGCCTGATCCCACGCCGCATACTATTCGCTATACCCCGGCAACGCCTGGATCTCTACAAAATCCATTTCCTCCTTCACATAACCCAAGCATTGCTCCCCGTTCGTGAGGATCAGGTACTTGACAGGAATGGCTATGTTATAATGAAAAGCCTGCCAGATGACGCGGCTGTCGATCTTTATTTCCGGCGCCTTACACTCGACCATCATCCAGGGACGGGCAGTCTGGTCGAATATGAGCAAATCGAACCGTTTGTTCACCTCAGCCAGCCTCATCTTTCGTTCAACGGCTATATAAGAGGCAGGATATTTCTTTACCTGCAGCAGATATTGTATAAAATTCTGACGCACCCATTCCTCGGGGGTAAGACGGACCCACAGTTTGCGCAGTTCATCAAAAACCTCTTCTTTGTTCTTCTCGGGTTCCCGTATCTTAAACGAATACGTCGGATAGTAGATTTTAATCATGTGCGGAAACTATTTGCTAAATTTACCTGATTGAAATATATGCCCGTTCTTATGCAATAAGTTGCCTCGCTTATACTATAAAGATAACGGTTATCGTGCGAGCTATTCAAAAAAATGGCCAACCAGATCGGACAAAAAACACAACCCGGGGTCCGGGGCTTCAGCCAGGCGAGTTGGCCAAACAGGATAGGTTAACGCCCGTCCGGACCTCACGAATAAAACACCCTGGCGAATACGGCAGAGCCGGTGAACAAAGCAGGCAGCGAAAAGAACGAACAAACAAAAGACGTTAAATAAAACGCAGATGAAGAGCAAAGAAGAGATCGTCCAAAACTGGTTGCCCAGGTATACCGGTGAAAAACTGGAAAACTTCGGCGAGTACATTCTGTTGACAAACTTCGAAAACTATGTTCAGCTGTTCGCATCCTGGCATGGAGTGGACGTAGTGGGCGAACACAAGCCCATGCAATGCGCCACGGCAGGGGACATCACCATCATCAATTTTGGCATGGGCAGCCCCACCGCCGCCACGATCATGGACCTGCTTACGGCCATAAGCCCCAAAGCCGCTCTCTTCTTGGGAAAATGCGGAGGTCTGAAGAAACGCAATAAGATCGGCGACCTGATCCTTCCGATAGCGGCCATCCGCGGCGAAGGAACCTCAAACGATTATTTTCCGCCCGAAGTGCCTGCCCTACCCGCGTTTGCCTTGCAAAAGGCCATCTCGACGACAATCCGGGACTATGCCGTCGACTACTGGACAGGAACCGTCTACACCACGAACCGCCGCGTGTGGGAGCACGATGAAGTCTTCAAGGAGTACCTGAAACGCATCCGCGCCTATGCGATCGACATGGAGACCGCGACGATCTTTTCCGTAGGCTTCTTCAACAAGATTCCCACAGGCGCCCTCCTGCTGGTGAGCGATCAGCCCATGATCCCGGAAGGAGTCAAGACCGCGGAAAGCGACCTGAAAGTGACGGGCAATTATGTGGAGAACCATCTCAGGATCGGCATCGACTCCCTGAAACAACTCATCAACAACGGCCTTACCGTAAGACATCTAAGATTTTAATCCCGTAATATGTCCCCCCTGCTATCTATCAATAACCTGACGATTTCCTTTCTGTCGGAGACCGGCCTCGTACCCGGCGTGGAGAAAATAGACCTGGAGATCCGGCGCAACGAGATCGTGGCCCTCGTCGGTGAGTCCGGCTCGGGAAAATCGATCACGTCCCTCTCGGTTATGCAACTCCTGCCAACCCCGCCGGCGAAATATCTTTCCGGCGAAATCCTGTTCACCGACCGCAGCGGTCGTCGGATCGACCTCCTCAAACAGTCCTTTTCCCAAATGAGAAGGATAAGAGGAAGCCAGATCGCCATGATCTTCCAGGAACCCATGAGCTCCCTAAACCCCGCCCTGACCTGCGGGGAACAAGTCGTCGAAGCTATCCGCGCTCACAACGAGACCTCCTGGCGGGAGGCCAGGGAACAAACCCTCGGGTTATTCGAAAAAGTCAGGCTCCCCGATCCCCCCGCGGTTTTTTCCCGTTACCCGCACCAACTCAGCGGAGGCCAAAAACAAAGGGTCATGATCGCCATCGCCATGAGCGGCCACCCCTCTCTCCTGATCTGCGATGAACCCACTACCGCCCTCGACGTGACCGTACAAAAGACCATCCTCCAACTCATCCGGGAACTGCAGCAAACGGAAAATATGGGCGTGCTCTTCATTACCCATGACCTGGGCGTAGTAGCCGAAATAGCAGACCGCGCGCTGGTCCTTTATAAAGGCAGGATCGTAGAGCAGGGGCCGGTAAAAGAACTCTTTCAAAATCCGCAACACCCCTATACGAAGGGATTGCTGAACTGCCGTCCCATCCTCCACACCAAAGGCGAAAGACTGCCGGTAGTGAGCGATTTTATGGGAGCTTTCCCACCCGCCCCGCTCCCCAACGACAAGAACGCCTTCGACAAGGACACCTCCGATAAGGACCCCGCCGGCAAGAACCCAGTCGGCAAGAACACGAATCCCTCTCCCCCCATATCCCCGGAAATCCTGATCAAAGTAGAGCATTGCCGCGTCTGGTACCCCGCAAAGAAGAGTTTCCTCGGCAAAACCCGATCTTATACAAAAGCCGTAGACGATGTGAGCTTTGAAATATATCGTGGAGAGACACTCGGTCTCGTCGGAGAATCGGGATCTGGCAAGTCGACCCTCGGAAGAGCCCTGCTTCGACTGGTCGGACTCACCGGGGGACGCATCCTTCTTGAAGGAGAATCCCTGTCCGGTTATAAACCCGCCGCGTTGAAAAAACTGCGCCGCCATATTCAGATCATCTTCCAGGACCCTTACTCCTCCTTGAACCCCCGCCTTACGGTCGGATCGGCCATCGCCGAAGTCCTGAAAGTGCATGGACTGGCTTCCACGGAGCAGGAACGCCGGGAACTGTCTATTGCATTACTCGAAAAAGTGAGCCTCACGGCAGCCCATTTCGACCGCTATCCGCATGAGTTCTCCGGGGGACAACGCCAAAGGGTCGTCATCGCAAGAGCCCTCGCCCTGCGCCCTTCCTTTATTGTTTGCGATGAGTCGGTATCGGCGCTGGACGTCAGCGTCCAGGCACAGGTGTTGAACCTCCTGAATGACCTGAAAAAAGAATTCGGTTTTACCATAGTCTTCATTTCCCACGATCTGTCCGTCATCCGCTATATCAGCGACCGCATCCTGGTCATGAACCGGGGGAAAGTGGAAGAGATCGGGGAAGCAGAGACCGTTTATAACCACCCGCAGTCTGCCTATACGAAAGCGCTGATCGCGGCGATCCCGAAGGGATTTTAATACGCCGGGATAATTGTAATATCTTATTCGTCCTCCTCATTGCGTCCTCCGAAATAATCATTGTCGAGATAAAAGGACGCGGCGCCTTTATGACGGGAGACCAGCAATCTTTTAAGCTGTTTGTCAAATTGCTCGAGGGTGGGCTGATCAGGCTTGATTTTCTTATTGGTCAGCCTGACCAGTTCATTGTCATTATTCACCTCCCGGAGATCGAAAGGCTGCAACCCGCTGATGCCCATTTGCCAGTCGTCGTCCCTGCCGACCTTGTATTTGAAGAAATAGACATACCCTTTATTGCGGTGTAACTGCACCAGCTTCTTATCGACATACTGAAGCGCGAAAAAATCGCTTTCCTTCCGGTTGCTTACCAGCTGGCTGCGCGCGATGTCCTGCTGGTTACGGAATTTGTCGGGAAACTTATTCTCCTGACCGACACGTTTCAGCTTCTTCAGCAACAGGCTCCGGTACTGATCATTGGCCGCAAGGGTCTGAATGATCGAATCGGCCACCGGTATATGATGACGGATCAGCAGCACGACAGTATTGAGCCTTACGGTCTCATCCCGGCTCCGCAGGAGCTTCTCAAAGAAACGGGGTACGACGGGGTTTTTGTCATAGAAGGGTTGCAACAGGACCGCAAAGTCGTCCAGCCCGTTATCCGCATCCTCGGTCTTGTCAGCTCCATCCCACGAGCCCTCTTCATTATCATCGCCCTTCTTCTGCAACTTCTTCTCGTCCCTCTCCTCCTGCTTTTTCCATTGGATCTTGGCGTCGAAATAGATTTTGTTAAAATACGATTCATAATCAGGGCCCTTTAAATAACCGCTGTCTACCAACGATACCAGCAGGGATTGGATATTATCCTTGTAATCGTCGACACTCGATAACTGCAGGAGTTCCGGGAAAAGTGTACGGGCCAGCGCCAGGGAGTCTCCGAGATCCTGGAACAGATAGCTATAGTCAGAGGAATTTTCAAAAACAGGAGGATCCTGCAGCAATAGCCTCTTCAGCATATCGTATGCCTGCCTGGTCTTATTGCGGGCCAGGGACTTAAAAACGGCATTCTGAAAAATACTGGTATCCCCCGCCCGGTCGTAGACGGTTTTTAGACCGGCAACCACTTCGTCTACCGACGCAGAATCGCTGATATACCCCAGCTCGTTGATAAGCCGGTTCTTGACCGTAAAATAATCCTTGTCATTGTACGTAAGAGAAGAAATCGCTTTCAGCAGGGCGGGTACCCCCCGGGGTCCGAAATAGATGTTGGGGATCGCCTCCTTTGCTCTTTTGCTGACTACCGAATCCTTGCTATAGAAATCCCGGAAAAAATAGTCCAGTTTGCTGCTGAAGATGGTCTCACCCATCCTCTTATCCAGCGGCCTCAGGGAGCCAAAGAACCGGCCGATGAATTCAGAAGGCTCGCCCAGGGAATCCTCGAGACTGATAACCCGGAAGAGACGGTTGTCCTTCAAAAATATCCAATTGTGTATCTGCCGCGAAGTATTCGTATCCGAAAAAACATATTTATATCCCATCACGGAATCACTAAACAGGAACCGCTCCTTGCGGCTCACGATAAAGTCCTGGTTCAACCTTTTCTCATTGGTCTCCTCATTCCAGAATGACAGGGAGTCCTTCGGATAATAGTATTTCGGATAGGTCTCCATGCTCACATATACGGCCTCTCCCGTCGAATCATCCTCGAACAAAGCCGATTTGTTATGCGGCCAGTAGCCGCTGTAATCGGGAACGGATTGCAGAAATTCTTCGCTGGTCGCCCTTTCCATGATACTGCGGGCGTTATCGTCGATATCCGGGATGATCGGGGAGGTCACACGGATATTTACAAACGTGTCGACATAATTTTTAAAATCGTGATACCGAGGCTGGGTAAAATGGAAGGAGTCGAAAAATTCCGAAAAACGCTGGTCCTTGTTTTTGCTTCGGGCCGCCAGCAAATAATAATGCGGCCCCCTGATCAGGAATCGCGCCCTGATAAAAGAACCGTCTTTTTCAAGGAAAGACGCATCCAGGCATGGATACCCACTAAACCGTCCCATCTGCCGGTGAAGGGGTTTGTCAATCCAATCGGACAGCCCGAAACTCTCTTCCATCAGGTCCAGGTCGACCGTATCTTCTTCCAGGTAACGATAATTTTGCACCGTCTTTTTCCAAACCAGGAAGGCATCACCGTCAGAAGGATCGAAGGCCTCATACTCCCAACGGGGAATCCCGTCCGGGTTGGTACGGTTGTCATTTTCAAAGGGAGCTCCGGGAAATCTGACCCGGAAGCCGCCCTGCCTGGGCTCAAAATCCACGGCAGTACTTACCGGCGTACCGTTTGCGTCCTTCTGTCCGATCGCGCCGTTTTGTCCGGCCGCTCCCTCTTGCCCCATCTTTTTCAACAGCTCGATGGAACCAAAGAACTGCTCAGCCTCCTTTCCATCCACATAATTGCCCGTACCGCTCATCTTAAAGATCAACACCTCGTAAGGCGTCACCAGGATATTGTACCGCTGCAGGTCCCCCCTTCTTGTCCGGTTGGTGATGTCGAACCCCTTATAGCCATTCCGGGTAATAGGTGTCTTCCTGAGGATCTTCCCGGGAATATTCTCATACAAAAGACTATCCACTTTCTTGAACAGGGTCTCTTCCCCGTGACCAAAAAAATAACCATGCGTCCGTACCCTGCCCACCATATAGTAAGCTCCGTTGCTCATATCCGCATATTGCCAGGCATCTTCCGCGTGGCGATTGTCCGCTCTCCGGTAGAGCTTTCCCGGCAGGCTGACGCTGAACCGGCCGTCATCCGAGGTATATTTCGAAAAGTTTACGGGGACTTTGCTTTTATCGACCTCCTCTTTCTGCAAAGCGTCCCGGTCCTGCATACTCACCGGACGCAAATGATACCCTTTGCGGCGCAGCAGTTCGATGACCCCTCTCTTACCCGGCAAATGAGCCGCCCCTACCCCTACGAACAGCGAATGCAATCGCACGATACTGTCGATAGAATGAGCCTGTATCTCATTGCGCCGGTACAGGAACTTCTCCATATAAGCTTCTGAAGGCTCCATCAGCTTCTCCAGGGAATCCAGCATGTCCAGGTCCCCGCGACGGTAAGCATCCTGGGTCTTCTTCTCCAGGTCGTACATCGTCTCCCCATCATTGTCCGCCGCCTTCTTCTTCTTGTCCTTCATCATATCCTGGGCCGCTTCCATAATCAGACGTTCCGTCTCGAAATAGTTTTCCACGCCCGTGGCCTGCTTTCCCAACTTTCTGCCGGTCTGATAAATATAGAGATCCAGGTAAGTATCCTCCTCGAAATCGGCCCTGCTCTGAAAGCTCCGGTAGAGCAAGCCGTTGATCAGGGTGGGCTCGTCACTCAGAGCCGTCTTTAAACGGTCCTCGTATTTTTCCAGCTGAAAGGATTTCTCGTTCAGGGAAGCCGCGGGAGCACCCTGGGTATAGAATCGCAGGTTCGATTGCAGGTTTTGAAAACGAAAAAGCTGGTCCTGCCAGAGTTGCGGATCCAGTTCGAGGGCCACGATATCCGTTTTTTTGATGTCCAGGTAGAAAGAATCGCTAAGATGGAACACCAGCTTGCTGCTGACATGCATGGTCCCAAAAAGATAGGACGGCCTGGAGAGCCCGTTACCCGTGATCTCCCATAGAAGCGCCTGGTATCTTTTCTCCTTTTTTTGTTGTGCCATCCCGGAAAAGGACGCCATCAGAAAACAAAAGGATACCAGTGAAAATATACGGATGACGGACGATCTTGACATACAGTGGAATGGGTTCTTATGAAGATGCATAAAAGACGGGAAAACATAAAAATTATTTTGTCCTGCCTCGTCGGAGGCCGTGAATTTTAATTTTTTATTCTAATTTAAAAACACTACCTTTGCCAACTTGAAAAATCATGCCGTAACATGATATCAAATCGGGTGCCGTAAGACCTGGTTTGTGCCGGACAAACCCTTCAACAGATTCTTCTTACCACTTCACTTTGGTGTCATGCGCAATGATCGCTTGAGATAGCCGTTTTACAATTGCCATTTCCGACATTCATTTTTCGACAGTACATTTTCAACAGTACAACAGTGCAGTTTCGACAGCGCAGTTTCGATCATAGTTTTATTCGATCACGGTTTTATTCGATAGCAGTTTTAGTTAATATAAAAAATTCACATGAAGCTTTCACAGTTCAAGTTTGACCTCCCATTAAATCTTATTGCCCAGCACCCTGCGAAAAAAAGAGAAGACAGCCGCATGATGGTTGTCCACCGCAAGACCGGCCAGATAGAAAACAAGCATTTCCGCGATATCCTCGAATACTTTGATGACAAGGACGTGTTTGTAGTAAACAATACAAAAGTCTTCCCGGCCCGCATGTATGGACGCAAGGAGAAGACGGGCGCCAAAATAGAAGTATTTCTCCTGCGCGAACTGAACAAGCCGAACCGCCTCTGGGACGTGATCGTGGATCCCGCCAGGAAGATACGGGTGGGCAACAAGCTTTACTTCGGAGACAACGACGAACTGGTGGCAGAAGTGATCGACAACACGACCAGCCGCGGACGTACGATCCGCTTTCTGTGGGACGGCAGCGACGACGAGTTTCGCCAGGTCCTGGAAGTACTGGGCGAAACCCCGCTACCCAAATACATAAAACGCAAACCGGACGAAGAAGACAAAGAACGCTACCAGACCGTCTATGCGAAACACGAGGGAGCCGTAGCCGCGCCGACGGCCGGCTTGCATTTCAGCAAGGAACTGATTAAAAGGCTCGAGATAAAAGGGATCCGTTTTGCGGAAGTCACCCTCCACACCGGCCTGGGGACCTTCCGCCCGATCGAGGTAGAAGACCTGAGCAAACACAAGATGGATGCGGAATATTACCGTATAGAAGAAGACGCCTGCAAAATCGTCAACAAAGCACGCCAGGGAAGCCACCGGATCTGCTCGGTAGGCACCACCACCATGCGCGCCATCGAATCTTCCTTCACGGCTGAAAAACTATTAAAGCCTTCCGAAGGATGGACAAACACTTTCATCCACCCCCCCTATACATTCAATATTGCCGATGCGCTGGTCACGAATTTTCACCTGCCCAAAACCAGCCTCCTGATCATGACCTGCGCCTTTGCCGGTTATGACCTCGCCATGGAAGCCTACCGCAGAGCCATCAAGGACAAATATCGTTTCTTCAGCTACGGAGACGCGATGCTGGTAATCTAGGTAGTGAGTAGTCAGGGCTTAGTAGCGAGTGGCCGGTGGTTGTCAGTGGTGAGTGGAGGACAATGAACAATCAGACAATGAACAATCAATCAAATCGCCTGAAATGGGTACTCCGATATCCTGGCCGGCGACTAATGATCTAACGATAAAAAAGCGTCCTTCAAAAAAGGCCGCTTTTTTTATAACACAAATTTCCCATAAATCCGAAATCCGATGTCCGGAATAACGGTTTATCCAACAAGAATGATTTATTTTGGAAATGATCTATTTTAGATACCATTAAAAAGTATGACGATGATTGCATCCCGGAAGCTATTTCTCATTCTGACAACCTTTTTATCCACGATCATGGCGAAAACAAATGCCCAGCAGGTACTGCCTTTGTATGACGACTCCATCCCCAATTCCCGTCCCTCAAAGAACGAAGAAACCACGAAGATGGACGGCAGGATACTGGTCATCAGCAAAGTCACCCGGCCGACGCTCACCGTCTTCCTGCCCCCAAAAGACCGGGCCACCGGAACAGCCATCCTGGTCTGCCCGGGTGGGGGCTATGGTATCGTAGCCGCAGGTCACGAGGGCACCGACATTGCCAAACGATTAAACGAAGACGGGATAACCGCCTTCGTCCTAAAATACAGGATCCCGAACGATCAGACCATGATCGATAAGGAGATAGGGCCCCTCCAGGACGCCCAAAGGGCCATTCAATTGATAAGACTCCACGCGGCACAATGGGGCGTTAAACCCGGCAGGCTGGGTATCATGGGTTTCTCCGCGGGAGGCCACCTCGCCTCCACAGCCGGCACCCACTTTAATAAAGCCTACGTCGAAAATCACAGCAACGCTAACCTGAGACCGGATTTCATGGTCCTGCTCTACCCCGTCATCAGTTTCTCCGACAGCACCGGGCATAGGGGATCCAGGGATAACCTGATCGGCAAAACCCCTTCCATGGCCAAGATCCGGGAATATTCAAATGAATTACAGGTCAGCCCGCAAACACCACCCGCTTTTCTCGTGCATGCAGGGGATGACAATGTCGTGAAAGTGCAGAACAGCATTGATTTCTACGAAGCGCTCCAACGCAACGGTGTGCCCGCGGAACTACACATCTATCCGAAGGGAGGACACGGCTTCGGGTTGGACAACCCCACCACAAAAGATCAGTGGATGGACCGTCTCCTGAACTGGCTTAGCGCGGGCGGATTGCTGGAGAAATAGATTCCTGGCTTTAGCTTCCATTCTCTTCGACCTGGATCATGCCCCTGCTGCTCACGGGCCGCCACCAACCCTTCACTACTCCAGTCCGAACAAGCCCTTATTCAGCAATTGCAGGGTCTCCGTCTTATGGGAAGAAGGGATCAGCAACGACACGTTGTGTTTGCTACCGCCATAACTCACCATGCGGATGGGTACGGGAATCATCGACTCAAATAATTTATGAAGAACATCCTTTGTCTGAACGATCTCATTGCCGACGATGGACACGATGGTAAGATTCTCTTCTACTTCGATCGTACCCAGGGGCTCCAGTTCCTTGACGATTTCCTTCAGGTTTGCCGCACTATCGATCGTAACCGAAACCGCGACCTCCGAGGTAGTGATCATATCGATCGGCGTGCGGTATTTCTCGAAGACTTCGAAGATCTTGCGGAGAAATCCATAAGCCAGCAGCATGCGGCTGCTCTTGATATTGATGGCGATGATCCCGTCCTTGGCGGCAACGGCCTTTACCCCGACAGAACCGGCTTCTTCCGCAATGAGCGTGCCTTTCGCCTCGGGCTGCATGGTATTGAGCAGCTTCACAGGTACGTTGAAGTGCTGTGCCGGCCAGATAGAAGCCGGGTGCAAAATCTTGGCCCCGAAATAAGCCAGCTCGGCGGCTTCTTCGAAACTCAACTGCTCGATGGCCCTTGTCTTCTTTACGACACGCGGATCGTTATTATGCATGCCGTCGATATCCGTCCAGATCTCGCAAACGGAAGCCTGAACCGCCGCCGCGATCAGCGAAGCGCTATAATCGCTGCCACCTCTTTTCAGGTTATCCACTTCTCCACGGGCATTGCGGCAGATATACCCCTGTGTAATAAACAAGGATTTATCCTTATGCTGCTTGAGCAGCTGGCTCAATTTTGATTTGATGGCAGGAATCTGCGGTTCATCATGAATGTCAATGCTCATGAACTCCAGGGCGGGAAGCAATATATGATCGATCCCCTTCTCTTCCAGGTACACGCTGAAAAGCTTGGTAGACAAGAGTTCCCCCTGAGCCAGAATATCCTTATTCAAAGCTTCACTGAATGATATCTTCAGGATAATGGTGAGGAATTCAAAATGTTCCTCGACGATCGCAGCCGCCTTTGCAAAGGTCTTTTCGCCCTTCACCAGCTCCTTAATAAAAGATTGATAATGAGCCTTCAGTTTGTCTATTTGCTGACGGGCCTGTTCACGGTCTCCCGTGGCAATCGAGTGGCCGATCTCCACCAGGGCATTCGTGGTTCCGCTCAGTGCGCTAAGCACGACGATCGTTGGTTCTGCATCCTTGGTGATCAGCTGACTTACCTGGTGCATACGTTCCGGTTTGCCAACGGAAGTGCCTCCAAATTTCATGACTTTCATCTCAATCTCTATTTTTTTGGACTGCAAAGATACAGGTTGGAGAATTAGAAAATTTTCAAAAATTGTCGCCGGGATCTTATTGCCCCGGATTGATCCAGGCGCCTTCCGGGAATGCCACCCCCAATTTACCGGCCAATCCTTTCAGGTCCTCTACTACGGCCATCGGCAAGGGAATCCCGGATTTTCCACGTATAGCCTCCATCTCGCGCTCAGGGTCGCCGGGAATCAGCACCTTCTCCTGGCCGGCCACCGGCTTTGCAGACCGGAAACGCCTGATCCAATTGTCCATATGCTGCTTGAACTCATCGGCAGGCCGGAATGCATCGATACGCATCGCCCCGAAGAAATGACCGATTCCCTTTCCCGGCATCCCGGTAGGCATCGGAACATAGGCGGGGAAAGGAGGTACCCAGGGACCATAATTGGCACCACTGAGCACGGCGGAAAAAATGTCGACAATGGCGCCGAGCGCATAACCCTTGTGGCTTCCATGCTCGCGATCGCCGCCCAGAGGAAGCAGGGCGCCTCCTGCCTTCAAAGCATGCGGGTCCGTCGTACTCTTTCCTTCCTGGTCCTGTATCCACCCTTCCGGAGCCACCCCTCCCTTACGCTGGAGGATCTCCAGCTTGCCGTTGGCAGCCGTCGTAGTCGCCAGGTCAGCCACAAAAGGCGGCTCCGTACCCGCCGGCACCGCCACACAAATGGGATTGGTACCGAGTAGTCGTTCGGCGGAAAAAGTGGGCACGACGAGGGCACTCGCATTGGTCATTGCGATGCCGATCATACCGTTCTCCACCGCCTGCAGGGCATGATAGCCCGCAATGCCGAAGTGATTCGAATGCTGCACGCTGACCCAACCCGTGCCCACCTGCTTCGCCTTTTCGATGGCGACCCGCATGGCAAAAGGAGCTACCACCAGCCCCAGACCGCCATCGCCATCGACAACGGCTGTCGAAGGAGTCTCATGAATGATGCGGATCGATGGGGTAGGATTGGCTCTGCCGGCTTCCTTTAGCCGCACATACCCGATCAGCCTGGCCACCCCATGAGAGTCGACGCCCCGGAGGTCTGCGCTGAGCAGGGCCGCGGAAGCCGTCCGCGCATCTTCGGGAGAGACCCCGATCTTTTGAAAGATTTCATGGGTGAAAGACAGTAGTCGCTCGTAAGATATGAGTAGTTCCATCCGTTTCTTTTTGGCCGACAAAGATCGGGAAAGATGCTCTATGATTTCAACTTCATATTGACGGGATCCCACTCTATGATCTTCTTGTGAAAATAGCTCTCGTTGGCCGCCAGGCAGGGCGCCGAGGCACGAAAGCCGAAAACAGGGTCCTCCACCAGGGTCGTTCCGCTTCGAACACCCTGAAAGAAATTCGTAAAGTGATCCAGGTGCATATCATAGCCATCGGGAACCCGGAAAGTACTGGGAGGAGTGAAAATCTCCTTTTGATCGTCGGCGGACCAGCGCTGACTGTATTGCTTCTGCAATTCGTCCTGCATCGCCTGCGGATAAGTCGCGAGCGAATCCCAGCCACCGATGCCCGGCGCCTTTGACATTTTATGATGCCGGATCGTGAAACCGTCGCCATCGAGTTCCATCACGCCTTCGGAACCGATGAGCCGCAGCATGCTGGTCTCCCCCTGCCCGCTGATGAAATTCACGCGGATGGCCAGCTGAAAAGCAGGATTCTCCGGAGTCTCGGGATACGACATGATGGCCGTCATGATATCCGGCACTTCCCTGCCATCCTTCCAGTAAGCGATCTGGCCGGAAGCATAGATCTTATCGGGACCCTGGGAACCCGTAATGACATGGATACCCGAGATCAGGTGTACGAACAAATCTCCTGCGACCCCTGTCCCAAGAGACCGGAAATGGCGCCACCAGAAAAACTTTTTGGCGTCATAGGGAGACGCGGGTGTCCCCGCAATATAACGGTCCCAATCCACTGTCTTTGGCGAAGCATCGGTAGGCAGGGTATATTCCCAGGCCCCCAACGCACTCTGGCGATCAAAGGAGGCTTCAATACAACTCAATTTCCCGATCTCGCCCGCCTGGTAGCGTTCCCGCGCCTTGGCATATACGATACTGCTCACGCATTGGCTGCCGATCTGCATGGTCTTTTTGCTGCGTTTCCACGCTTCGATCAACGGAATCCCTTCCGAAAGCTGCTGCACCATCGGTTTCTCTCCATAAACGGCCTTGCCATGATTCAATGCGTCGATGGCGATACGGGAATGCCAGTTGTCGCTGGTGGCTATCAGGACCGCATCAATATCCTTCCGCTGCAGGATCTCCCGGTAATCCCGGGTAGTGAACAGGTCTTTCCCGTGCAGTTCCCGGGCCCTCTCCAATCGCCCCGTATAGAGATCACAAACGGCCGCCAGTTCAACGCCCGGCACCTTGAGCGCCGTGTTGACATCGTTATTCCCCATGATCCCCATGCCGACGCAGGCAATCCGTATCCTATCGTTGGCGCTGATCTTCTTCTCATAAGGGATGATTTGAGTCCGGGCCCCGGTCTTTTCCGTTTCTTTGGATTCTTTGGCTTTTCCTGCTTCCGCGGGTTTTCCGGCCAGGGAAGACAACTCTCCGGTAGAAAGGAGCAATCCGGTACTCCCGAGCTGTTGCAGGAATTTGCGACGGGAAGAAGGTGTGCGGGGCATATGCGGTTGTTTTTAGTTTATAAAATATCTGTCGCCGGCTACGTAACTGGTTATGGATTTAATAACCCTCTTAAAACGACGGCGCCGACCCCTATTTACGCTCGTTCATAAAGGTCGGCACCGGTGCTGTATCTGTTCAGAGAGACTTACCCACTCCGCATACTCACTTATTGTAAGCCTTTCTCAGTCTATTATTTACCAGTATCCGCCGGCGCTCCTGCCTGCAGTTTTGCCACCTGGTCATTGTAGAACTTTACGGTCTGGATTACATCGGGGACATTGTTATACCAATTGCTCTCATGTTCGATGGAAAGCATACCGGAAAAATGCTGACGCTTCAACTCCTGGAATATCCCGGGCCACTTGATAACGCCGGTACCCACGATGGTATCCGCAGCGTTTGTATCGTCGAATTTCACGATATCCTTCAGGTGTACACCGAAAACATGCCCTTCGAGCTTCTTAAGGCATTCTACCGGGTCCAGGCCATTACGCGCCCAGTGTCCCACATCCGCGCAGGAGCCGATATTGGGATGACCCACGGTAGCAGCCAGGACAGAATCGGGATGCCAGTAAACATTGGGCTTGGGATGGTCATGGATAGCCACTTTTATACCATAGATGCCGGCCAGGCTGTCGACGCCGCCCCACTGTGTCTTGATGGGTTCCGCCGTAAAATAGCTCAGGCCAAACTCCTTGCCGAATTCAAAATATTTCTTCCACTCCGCCAGGTCTTTCGGAACGATGACGCCCATGGCCACGATGCTGATCCCCTTGGCTTGCAGCAATTCCTTGACTTTTGCCTTGTTCTCCGCACTCATGCCGGGCCCAAAATTGCCCTTCATGCCACCACCCAATGGCTGGTCTGAGTACGCTTCCACATATTTGATACCCGCACTGTCGGCCTTTGCAATGGCGGTGACAAAAGGAAATTTGCTGAATGTCCAGAGTTGTACGCCGATCTTCCAATTCTTAGCAGGGTCTATGGAATCCTTTTTAACCACAGCGGACGAATCGGAAGCAGTGGTCCCGGTCGATGCTGGCTCGTTGTTACACGAAGAAAGGGCGAATACGGCAGCGGCAAGCACCGTAAGGGAATAAATCGTTTTTTTCATTTCGGAAATTTTGTTGATCAGGAAAAATTATGGTGCCTGAAGGTAAGGATTATTTTTGATCATACATTTACACCATGAGGAGGATCGAATACTATGTGAAGAGCGGCAAATCCCGCGTCAGCCAGGTCTGTTGCCTGCTGGCTGCGTTACTTTTTTTTCAGCAGACCTGTCTCGCCCAGCTAAAACGGGAAGACATTTATACGGATTTTGTCCTCTATCAGAAGAGAACCCTGTTGGAGAAGGATCTGCGTGATCGCGTGACCGGCGCCGTCTTCTCCGCCCCCCTCGACAGCAACACCGAATACAAGTATGAGCTGGCCTGCCAGGCCGTTACCCAGTTTCTGCTGGTGTCTCCCCTGACCGCCCGGGGGTTCGACAAACTCTTCTCCCAATACGATTCTCTGCAATATGATACAAAGAGGGCTTTTCTCGAAGCAGTCTATGCCGCCTATCCCGAAAAATACCGGGCGTCCATGCAGACCGTCCTGGCCCGGGAGACCGACCCGAAGCTATTTGCCATCTGCGCACTCTACCTCTACAGAACAGATACGACGATGGAAAATGTCAATTTTTTAAAAATCCGCATGGTAGAGCGGTTCCCCGGCTATGACAGTCTCGTCGTCCTCGATGAGCTGACAAAATACCTCGGCGACCACACGGCCTCCACCCGCCGGAAGACACCCGACATCCCGAAACTCTTCGGCTACCGCCAAAACAGCGGCCAAAAGACGGTCTATTCCTTCCAGCGCTGGGATCGCGATTATCCCGGCCTCGCGATCGTTCAAAATGCAGACGGGAGCTTCGCTAAGGATGCCGAAGGACGATTACAGGTGTTCGAACAACTGGCAAGATCGGGTAGCGACCTCCCCTGTTTTATTTCGAACGGCAGCACGCCGCAAGGCATATTTCGCATAACCGGGATCGGTGTATCCAGAAATCATTTTATCGGCCCTACCCCCAACCTCCAGCTCATCATGCCCTTCGAAGAAAGCTGGGATCACTATTTCAGGCCAGCCTCCGTACCGCCCAACTCCATGCCGCCAGCCGGTCATCCGGGTGAAGACGATTCCGACTTCCATTTTTCCGGCGATACCCTCCTCGCGTATCAATCACTTCTTCCGCCGTCCTGGCGCACTTATACCCCAATGATGGAAGCCTGGTTCGCAGGCAAAGCCGGCCGTACCGGGATCATCGCCCACGGCACCACCCTCGACCCGGAATTCTTCAGGGACCGCCCCTTCTACCCGCTTACCCCCACAGAAGGATGCCTCTGCGCAGAAGAACGCTGGAACCCTACCACCGGGCATCTGCTGGTAAGCGAGCAACTCAACCTGGTAAACGCTTTCAACTCCACACCCGGTGACACCGGTTACCTGTTCGTAATCGACGTCGACGACCAGCGGAAACCGGTAAGCAGAGCCGAAGTGGAAGGATGGGTAAAGAAATACGAGCAGCGGTAAATAGCACTCTTACCTACTATTCCTCTTCCCCGGCTCGCCTGAAACCGATCGGTATTTCGCTTTACCTGATGAAAGAATCACATTCAACAACTATCTGCCGGACCCATATCCAAAAAGAAAATGGCGCATCCACGATGCACCATTTTCGGCTATAAGCCTGATTTCTTTAACCACAAAAAATTGAAAGACCCGCTTAAAACGGCAGATCATCCATAGGTTCCGTCACATCATTGGCGGATGTCACACGGCCGGAAGAGACCGGGGCCGATTGGGAAGAATAAGAAGGCTCGCCGCCACCGCTGTAGCCACCGCCACCGCCTTCGGTTTTAGAACCCAGCAACTGCACGTTTGATACGCGAAGAGTCAACGAAACACCGGTGGTGCCGTCATTCTTCGGATAGGTTCTCACCTCCGGAGTTCCTTCGGCGTAAACCTGGGTCCCCTTTTTGAGATAAGGCGCGATACCCGTACGATCCGTCCAATATGCGCACTCCACCCAGATGGTTTTATCTTTCTGATTGCCCTGTGCATCGCGGAATTTTTCAGTGTGGGCGACATTGAAATTGATCACGTTTTTCCCATTCACCGCATTGGTGACACAGTCCTTTCCAAGGTTCCCGATTACTTGTAGCTTTATCATGATTACTAATTTTTGTAGCAAGCAATATACGCCAATTCTATTTGCAGTCTGAAATAGTTATTAAATTTTTACCCACCATTTTCTGACTCCGGATTCCCCCTGCCACCGAACTTTTGCGTAGTTTTGCTGTTTATTTCATCATTATGAGCCGTAAAGGAAAAGTGCTGGTTGCCATGAGCGGAGGTATCGATAGTACCATCACCGCCCTCATGCTTCATGATGAAGGCTATGAAGTCGTCGGTATCACCATGAAAACATGGGATTATGCCAGCGCAGGCCCCTCGAAAAAAGAGACCGGGTGCTGCAACCTGGACAGCTTCAACGATGCCCGCATGGCCGCCGTACACCATGGTTTTCCACATTTTGTGCTCGATATCCGCGACGAATTCGGCGGCTTCGTCATCGAAAACTTCGTAGATGAATACCTCGCCGGCCGCACTCCCAACCCCTGCGTCATGTGCAACACCCATATCAAATGGCGCGCGTTGCTGAAAAGAGCCGATGCGCTTGATTGTGAGTTCATTGCGACGGGCCACTACGGCAAAGTCCACCGCCACGAAAACGGACGCTATTATATCAGCAAGGGCCTCGACGAACTCAAAGACCAGAGCTATGTCCTCTGGGGGCTGCAGCAGGATCTGCTGGCCAGAACCCTCCTGCCCCTGGGTCCCTACCGCAAACCGGAGATCCGGCAGATGGCCCTGGACTATGGCTATCCCGAACTCGCAAAGAAGAGTGAAAGCTACGAAATCTGCTTTGTACCGGACAACGACTACCGGGGATTCCTGAAACGCAAGGTGGACGGTCTGGAAGACAGGGTGGCGGGTGGAAATTTCGTCGACAAACACGGGAATATACTGGGTCAGCACAAAGGATATCCCTTCTATACGATCGGTCAGCGGAAAGGCCTCGATATCGCCTTCGGAAAACCAGTCTACGTCACCGGCATACTCCCTGATACCAATACCGTCGTTCTGGGCGACGAAGTCGACCTCGACCAGAACGAAATGACCGTTGGACGGCTGAACCTGCTCAAATACGACACTATCACCCCGGGTATGGAAGCCGTTACAAAAATCCGCTACAAAGACAGGGGCAGCTTGAGCAATCTTTATCCCGCGGACAACACCCTGCGCGTAAAATTTTACGAAAATGCCAAAAGCATCGCCCCCGGCCAGAGCGCCGTCTTCTACGAGGGAGACGATGTGATCGGAGGTGGCATCATCCAGCGCAGCCGCCTGGTCTAAAATCGGCGCGCCTCCCATACAATAAACTCATTATCAAGCTTTCCCGGGCAGGACCATACCCCCGGCCGCAATATATAGCTCGTTTTTGCGTTACCCATCCGGGAAGTTCCGCTTCCCGGATTTTCATTATGAAGCAACTTTACCTGGCCTTACTGCTGGTCCTCGTTACCATTATAGCTACCACCGGCTGTCATAAAATACAGCCATCGGTCTACGCGAACAATCCCATTACAAGCTATTACATGCCCCTGGCAATCGGCAAGTATATCACTTACCGTATGGATTCCCTGACGTTTTTCTATTTCGGCCAGTTGGATACAACGAGCAGCTACCTGGCAAAAGACATCGTCGAAGATTCGATCACCGATAACCTGGGCCGCCCCGGTTGGGTAGTGACCCGATACCTCAGTGATACCACCGGCACCGCGCCCTGGCAGCCTGCTTTCAGTTACGTAGTCACCCCCACCGTCAACACCATCGAAGTAAATGAAAATAATCTGCGGTATGTGAAACTGAAATTGCCTATGTCAAATACGGTAACCTGGAACGGAGACACCTATCTCGACCAGGCCCCTTTCCAGGACGAATTCTCTTTCAGCAACCAGATCAATACCAACCTGTGGACCTGGAATTTTACCTACCAGAATATCAACCAGCCCTTTGTCGTCAGCAACAATACTACCTATGACAGTTCCGTGACCGTCCTGCAGGTGAATGACTCCTCCGGCATTCCGATCATCGACACCGTCTTCGCCTCCAGGACCTATTGGACCGAGACCTATGCAAAAAATATCGGGTTGATCTACCGCCAGACGACCATGTGGGAATATCAGCCCGCGCCTCCGGACGGCAGCGAACCAGGTTATAAAATCGGTTTCGGCCTGAAGTTGTCAATAGTCGATCACAATTGATCGCTCCCACCGACCGGATCCCCGACCTATAAACTACCCTCTTTGTAAATCTTCATCCATGAGACACCCCTTTCTTAGCCTGCCGGCCTTTCTGTTCTTCATCGTCGCCCTGACGGAGCCAGCGGTTTTTACACAAACAATAAAAAAGACAGCACCTGGGAATCATATAGTTCGAAAGGAGATCTCGTCTCCCAAAAATCGTATAATCATGGTGCAAAAACAGGGCGGTGGAGCTTTTTCGACAGATCCGGGGAACTGAACCGGACTTATGATTTTAATGCCTGTCGCATTCATGTTGCGATAAAGCGTCACCCGGCAAACCTGGCCGCAAACAAGGTATCGGCTCTTAGCCCATACCCCTTCAGCAACTCCATCTTCTCCAGCTTCAGATCTGAATTCCCCAGGATAAAATTCACCTGCTCCTCATTCTCCTCCCGGAATACCGAACAGGTGATATAGACAAAATGACCACCCGGTTTTACAGCCGAAACAAGATTGGAAAGGATCTTCCGCTGCCGGTCCCTGTATTCCCTGATTTTTTTTTCATCGAAGAAATACAATTCCTCCGGCGTTCGCGCCCAGGTCCCGCTGCCGGAACAGGGTACATCTGCAATCACGAGATCATAACCCACTCCCCCACGTTGTGATAGGTCGCCCCCTTCCGCTACGCCGGTCTTTCCACCCAGATCGGCGACAAAAGAACGATAGTCTCTGATCCCAGCTTTACGAAACCGTTCCTGCAGATTCCTGAGAATAGATTCGCGAATATCCGATACAGTAAGATCAACCGGCGGATTACTATCATGCATCAGCAGTGACTTCCCGCCGCTGGCAGCACAGGCGTCCCAGACAGTGGGCTTATGCGGGAAAGCCTTTTCGCCTCGGACCGCCTGCAGAAAAGATGCCGTCCGCTGTGAACTATAATCCTGGATGACGACTTCCTTGTCGATAACAAACCATTCCTCCGCCTTCGATCCGTTGGGCAGGCGCACCGTAAAAGGAGGCAGAAAAGCATAATCGATCCCCTGATCCTTTAGTTTATCCATGACGGCATCCTGATGGCCCGGACGAATCCGGAGAAACAGATCGGGTTGCTGGAGAAACGACAGGTTGAACGCAGGAAGATCGACACCTTCCGACAACTCACCCTTCCAGGGGAAAATAGCCTCCGGGTCGAAGTCCGGATAAGTCTGTCTGAATAGGGCGATCTTCTCCTGCTGCGAAGAAGACGCATGCTCATTCCATACGGGCTTGAAATACTGCAGAAAATCGGAAGCTTCCTCCTGGCAAAGGAAGAGACCCGCGAGGATCCTCTCCTCCACCGGCAAATCCGGCAACGCACGACCTGGCCGGTAAAAGCCATAGACCATATTGCCGATCAGCCTGCGATCCCGCGATCCCATTTGCTTATGTTCCCGGAAATAGTTTTTCAGCCAGGTATGAAGAGGCATATCGCCCCGGTAAGCAGCAAGAATGGAAACACCGTAACGTAACTGGTTATCAAATTTCATGAAGCCTTATAAGGTCTGCCGCCTTGCTCTGCAAACACTTAGCGAGTGCTTACTGCTTGCAGGTTGTGCTGTTTTTCCGGTTTCCGCCTGGCGGCCTTTTTACCCTCACCCCCACTAGCTGTTTATAATTCCAGCAGGGTCTTGACCGGGTCTTTGCCAAACAGCAACTGGTCAGGATTTTCCAGCAGTTCTTTGATCCGCACCAGGAAGCTGACGGATTCACGCCCGTCGATGATCCGGTGATCGTAACTGACGGCCAGGTACATCATAGGCCTGACCACGATCTGCCCATTCACGACGACGGCGCGCTCCTCGATCTTGTGCATCCCTAGTATCGCCGACTGCGGAATATTGATGATCGGTGTCGACATAAGCGACCCGAATACGCCTCCGTTGGTAATGGTGAAAGTACCGCCCTGCATCTCTTCCATGCTCAGCTTATTGTCACGGGCCTTTGTAGCCAGTTCTACGACCTTCTTCTCGATATCGGCCATGCTGAGACTTTCCGCGTTGCGGATAACGGGTACCACCAGCCCCTTGGGCGCGGATACGGCAATGGATATATCACAATAATCGTGGTAGATGAGTTCGTCGCCGTCGATATAGGCATTTACGGCAGGCCAGTCCTGCAGGGCAAAACAGGTGGCCTTGGTGAAAAAGCTCATGAAACCCAGGTTGACCCCGTGGCGCTCCTTGAACTTGTCTTTATATTTCGCGCGGAGAGCCATGACAGCGCTCATGTCCACCTCGTTAAAAGTAGTGAGCATAGCGGTCGTATTCTTGGCTTCCACCAGCCTCCTCGAAACGGTCCTGCGGAGGTTGCTCATCTTCTCACGCCGGTCACTGCGGGTGAAAAGCGAGGCGCCGGGTTTACGGCCCGGGTGTTCCAACGCCTCCAGCACGTCCTGCTTCAGGATCTTGCCGCCGGTACCCGACGGAGTGATGGAAGACGCGTCGATCTTTTTATCTGAAATAATGGCCGCGGCCAGGGGAGATGCCTTGATATCATTCGGGATAGCAGTCACCGGAGCCTGGGCAGTGGCCGGGACCGCCTGTGTGGTGGCAGGAATAGCCTTCCCCCCTTCACCGGCGGCCGATGCCGCCTTCGCAACGGCTGCAGGGGCCGCATCCGCTTTTTTGCCTTCCGGACGGGCGGCCGTCTCATCGATCTGCGCGACGGTGTCCCCGATCTTAAGGGTGTCCCCTTCTTTACCGATCGTCTTTAACACGCCCGCCTGCTCCGCGTTGACTTCGAAAGTGGCCTTCTCACTCTCCAACTCTGCGATCACTTCATCACGTTCAACATAATCACCTTCCTTTTTTAACCATTTTACCAATGTTACTTCGCTGATAGACTCGCCTACTGCCGGAACTTTTATATCGATCATTTGACTTCCTGTTTATTATTCTTTGTTTGCTAACTCTTTATTTGCGGAACTCTTATTTACTAAACTCATTTTACTGAATTCGCTTTTTTTCCTGACTAACGTCTCAATACCAACACCGCGCATCCACCACTCACCACTCGCTACTGACTACTGACCACTCACCACTCACTACTCGCTGCTGACTACTAGATGCTGAACGCTGTATCGATGATTTCCGCCTGCTCCTGCGCATGCACCTTGGCATAGCCGGTAGCCGTGGCCGCACTGGGCTGACGGCTGATCACACCGTAGTTAATACTCTTCAGATTCATCTGAAGATAAGAAGCGGGGCCCATATTCAGAGGCTCTTCCTGCACCCAGAACCACGTGACCGCCTTGCTGTATTTCCGGTAAAGTGCCTCCAGTTGACCGGCCGGCATCGGATACAACTGTTCCAGCCTGATAATGGCTACGTCTTTACGCCCATCCTTCTGCTGGCGCTCTGCCAGGTCGAAATAGACCTTGCCGCTGCAGAACAATACCTTTTTGACCTGATCCGGGTTGTCTGCAAAGGAATCGTCTATAATCTCCCGGAAGCCACCGGTGGTAAAGTCCTCCATTTTTGAATAGGTCCCCGGATATCTCAGGTTCGCCTTCGGCGAGAAATTGATAAGGGGCTTGCGGAATGACCAGGTCAGCTGTCTTCTGAAGGCATGGAAAAGATTGGCCGAAGAAGTGATGTTCGTCACCACCATATTCAATTCGGCACACATCTGGAGAAACCGCTCCATACGGGCGCTGCTATGTTCGGGCCCCTGACCTTCATAACCGTGTGGCAGCAGAAGCGTCAGCCCATTCATACGCTGCCATTTCTGCTCGGCCGCCGCGATGAACTGGTCGATAATGGTCTGCGCGCCATTGCTGAAATCCCCGAACTGGGCCTCCCAGAGGACCAGGGCATCGGGGTTAGCCAGCGCATACCCATATTCGAATCCCAGCACGCCATATTCGCTCAGCAGGGAGTTATAAATACGGAACTGTCCCTTCGCATCAGGCACCCTGCTAAGCCGGTTATACGCGGCATCCGTATTCTCGTCCAAAAGCACGGCATGACGATGCGAAAAAGTGCCCCGCTGGACATCCTGGCCGCTCATACGCACATCCTTGCCTGCAAGCAGGAGACTGCCATAAGCCAGCAGTTCGCCGGTAGCCCAATCCACCTTGTTTTCGTCATTGAACAATTTCACTTTGTCCTGGAGGATCTTCTCCACTTTACGCAAAGGCTTGAACCCGTCGGGCCATTTCATGATGGCGTCGAAGACCTTCCGGAAATCGGCTTCGGAGATCGCCGTGACAGGCGACTGATCGAAATCCGCGGCCGTAGCCTTGCGCAGGCTTCTCCAGGAGAGTTCGGGCTGCTGGTATTTATACGGCAGCGGATGCTGTTTGACCTCGTCAAGACGCTCCTGCAGATCGCCCCAGAATTTTTTCTCCATCTCCCTGGCCAGTTCCTTGGCATCGCCTTCCCCATTCTCCATCAGGAATTGCGTATACACCTCCCGGGGATTCGGATGCTGGTCGATCAGGGCATACAGGAGAGGCTGCGTGAATTTGGGATCATCGCCTTCGTTGTGTCCGTGACGGCGGTAACAGACCATATCGATAAAAATATCGGAATTGAAATCCTGCCGATAACGCGTCGCAATTTCCGCACATTTTACGACGGCTTCCGCATCGTCCCCGTTGACATGGAGAACAGGCGCATGGATGGCCGCCGCCAGCGAAGTACAATAATCGGAACTGCGGGCATCGTCGAAATCGGTGGTGAACCCGATCTGGTTGTTGATCACGAAATGGATCGTCCCCCCGGTGTTATAACCCTTCAGCTCGCTCATCTGCAGCACCTCATAAACGATACCCTGTCCCGCCACGGATGCATCCCCGTGGATCAGTATGGGAAGGATCTTGTCGAAATCACTCTCATACAGGACATCCGCCTTGGCCCGGGCGAACCCGACGACGACGGGATCGACCGCCTCAAGATGGGAGGGGTTCGGCATCAGCTTCAGGTGTACGGTCTTATCACTGCTGCTTTGCACCTCGGAGCCATATCCCATATGATATTTTACATCCCCGCTGCCCATGGTCTGGTCCAGCTTGGCCGTACCTTCGAATTCACTGAATATCTGCTCGTAGGTCTTGCCCATGATATTGGCCAGCACATTGAGGCGGCCACGGTGGGCCATCCCGATCACAACCTCTTGCACACCATTGTCGGCAGCCGTATTGATAATGGTATCCAGTGCAGGGATAGTTGTCTCCCCGCCTTCCAGGGAGAACCTCTTCTGCCCGATATATTTGGTATGCAGGAACTTTTCAAACATGACACCCTGGTTGAGCTTCTCCAGGATGCGGCGCTTCTTTTCCAACGAAAGCGGGTTCAGAAACTTCTTCTCCATTTCCGTGGTCAGCCAGTCGATCTTCTTCTGATCACTGATATATTTAAATTCGATGCCCACATGGGAAGCATAGGTTTTTTGCAGATGCTGGAGGATATTCTCCAGGCTGGTTGTCCCGAGACCGATCAGGTTGCCCGCAAAAAAACTTTTTTTCAGGTCCGCCTCGGAGAAGCCAAAAAAAGCCAGGTCCAGGTTTGCCCCGCGATCCTTTCGCTGACGGATCGGGTTGGTCTTCGCGATCAGGTGCCCCTTGTTGCGATAACCGAGAATAAGACGATAAGCGCCCAGCTCCTTCTTCCAGTCTACCCCATCAGTGGTGGCATAGGTCACCGTGTCTCCGCCGGCCTTTACACCCGCGGTAGCATAGGCGCTGCCATTGGCAGTTCCATTAGCGGACCCGTTTGCGCCGGTGGCCGCCGCTGTATTGGAGCTTCCGTTGGCCGCACCACCGGCAGCTTTGCCCTGTGTGACGGCAAAATCAAAACCTTCAAAAAACTTCCTGAAATCGGGATCCACCGCCTCCGGGTTCTTCACAAAATCCTGGTATAAACCCTCGATGTAGGCGGGATGCGAATTAGTAATAAACGAAAAGTCTTTCATGCGAAAAATAGTATTGGGAAATCGGGTTACAAATATCGGTCAAAATTCAGTACATTCCTGAGATGATTTTATCCGTTTGCACTATTTTCAGGTCCTGATCCACACTCAAACCACCCAAAACCGGCTCCCTCCACAGGCGCCCCCCGGTCTGTTCAACAGGTTGCTATACAACGCAAAGGGAGGATATTTATTCTTTTTTTCCATTTTGAAGCCTGTAGATTTGGAATTTCCGGTGCACGGTCCTACCTTTGCCGTCCTAAAATTCTTGAGTTCATGGCTAATCATAAGGCAACAAAAAAAGATGTGCGTCAGGCTGATAAACGCAGAGACCGTAACCGTTATTACGGCAAAACCACCCGTAACGCCGTTCGCGACCTGCGTGAGATCAAGGTGCAGAAAGAAGCCTCCGAGAAACTGCCCGAAATTGCTTCCATGATCGACAAACTGGCCAAAAAAGGCATCATCCACAAGAACAAGGCAAGCAACCTGAAGCGTAAACTCGCTAAAAGGGTGAATACTTTAGCAAAATAGGAGTACCCTCCCCGGGAGATCTGCCTGAAAATCTCATCCGTCTTAAAATACCAAGTCTGCCTCAAAATACTGAAAGGCGTTCCAAAAGGGACGCCTTTTTTAATGGCTGCGCCGGCCCTTCTATATTATGGTTGAGCGGGGATTTGAGAGGAAGGACGGCAGATTACAAAACGCCGGTCTGATGCACTTATAGTTATATTTATCAGATACGGCTATATCAGGATCCCCAAAATACTG
>JARLGZ010000012.1 GCA_031292515.1 Puia sp.
CCCTTGGTCCACAGTATCGGCTAGCAAATCGCAGTGATCGGAGAAAGGCAGCGACACAAAGCGTCTACCGGTGATCCAACTCTTGACATCGCAGAATACTAACCCGTTTCTCAAGGCCTCGTCAGGGCGGGATGTAGTAAAAACAGAAGCCCTATACCGATAGGTCTCCCACAGTGCTCGCAGCCAACTCCTGCTGTGGAATACACTGGATCGCGCATGGTGAGTTATGAATTCTTCCCAGCGTTCGTCTACAAGAGGATCAACCGTGTACACCGTCATTGGTGTCAGCCTCTCTGGTCCGCGTGGCGACGCGGTGTCAAAAAGTCCCCATGGTTCGCCATTGTCCTTGTCTGGTTTTTCATCTGAGGTAAAGAGTCTATGGATGCCCGGAACGCCGATTCGCAGATGTTCCTATCGACCATGACTCCTGCTTCCAATTGAAATTGATGCGACCTCAAAGCAGGCCACAAGCGGCTTGGAAAAGGTGTGAAAGTTGCTCCCGATGCGTTCTACGGCTCATACGCCAAGAACTCCATAGGGCGCCGACCCTTGATCCATGCAAAAGAACGTCGAACGACCGCTGACAAAATCATCGGCCAACCTGAAATAACCATGCCGCAGGTATGTTTGTATAGACCGGCCCGAATTCCTCTTTTCGCCCAGAAGAAGAGAACTCCACCAAGCCACGCATAGCGGTCAAAGCGATGTTCCTTCCCTCCGGGGTATTCGCCCGATCTCTCTTTGTCCATGATCCGCCGAGCCATCTGGAGAAACGGTAGCACAGTTCGGATGCTGTTTGCAGAATGAAGCCGATAGAACGTAGTGTCAGGATTGAAGATCATTAACAAATGACCCGCGCATGCCAGTTTGGTTGCCATCTCCACGAGATCCAGATGGAAGACACCATCGGTCCATCCCCCCACATCATCGAACGCACGCTTTGAAATGACAAATGAACTCGCGCTAAGTGCACATGGACGGTCCTTTTGCAGAAAGCTCGGATAGTCGATGTACTCTATGACAGCCGGATCGACAGCGCAATGAAGTTTCGGAACTTCTCCGCTAAAGTAGAACAACTTCCCACAGATGATTACAGGATGACACTCTCGGATAACCCGCTCATAAACGTTTAGTGCCTGTGGCGTTAGAATGTCGTCTCCATCTAAGAAGACCAGATAATCTCCGGTGGCCAAGGAAGCGCCTCGATTCCGAGCTTCGATCGCGCCCTGGTTTTCAGCCAACTTAACCAGTTGAATTGAATCTGCGTATTGGTGAAGTAATTCCGACGAACCGTCACAGGATCCATCGTCGACCACGATGATTTCCCGACAACAAAGAGCCTGTACCAAAGCGGACTCAACCGCATCGCGAATGAAGTCGCGCTGGTTGTAACACGTGATCACTATGGTGAAAAGGGGCATCACGCCTCAGGCTCTCTTTTCAGGGCGGGATAAATACTAACGTGAGAGGAAACTGTGAGGGGACACCACATGAGCAAAAGCAGGGCGATCGCGCTGGGGCATGCTCGATCAGCCCGAACAATCACTCAAGGGGTCACAGAAGGCGATGACGCGGACAAGGGGTAGACACTGTCTGAGCCAAGCCAACTACTTTTCGTCCCATATTCCGGTCTCCACAGGAGTGCCGGCTCCTGCGATTTCGCTCGCCATTGCGTAGGTTCACATTCCCTTGCTTGTTTTCGAGCCTTCAATAGCCTCTATCTGGCCTCAACGGCATCTTTCTCACTTGGCTCGTTGCTGGTCCTTGCACTGGAATTAATGGGCTTTAACCGTGCAGAGAACCCGATAAAAGAGACTCTTTCATCCAGTGGTACTCCACATCTGGCGACTGGGCGTGCTGGGTTTCCTTGAACAACAGTCATAGGGGATACAGAGCTCGTAACCACACTTCCTGCGGTGACGACAGCGCCTTCACCCACCACGACGCCGGGAAGAATGATGGCCCCTGGACCTATAAAAACATTCTGTTCAATTCTTACGCCGGTCGATTCCTTGAAATGTGCAATCACGGTGGCGCGCATACTGATCGAGACACCGTCTCCTATCGAAATCAAGTCAGGACGCGCTGTCTCGAGGACCACGTCGTATCCAATCCAAGAGCCCTTTCCGATGCGCACTCCGCGCAAGCGATGGAGCAACACACGAAACCCCGCCCCCGGCGCGGACCTTGCAATGTGCTGCAATATACGGTTTTTCAAACCACGAACTATTCCCTTTTCTTCCAATCGCATGCGTATATTTCCTTGGGTCCGTGTTTCGGTATGCAACGCGAGAGCCGTCCAGCTGGTGACTGGCCAATCAGCGACGAATGAATGGACCTCTCACGCAGGCACTTCACCTGCCGCAACGCAATGAGGCAACGAAGCATCGACCCTATGAGGCACTAATGCGATCCCGGTGTTTTGCGGTCGCTGTGCTTTCTGCGCCCATATGTACTGCAGCCAGTTCTTATAGATTCCCACGGCAGTCGAATGCCAGGTATTCTTGATGTCCATCGGGTCCAATATAGCGGCAACCTCAGCCAGTAATTCTAAACTCGGCCGAGTCAAGGCTAACTGCTGTATTGAATGCAATGCAAATGTCGTATCGTCGTCAAAATAGTCATGCGGGATCGAGGGATATGCATTGATCTCCCCTTTAAGAAACCGCGCAACATCCCTGCGATATTCAAGAAGCAAAGCATTTGAGTCATATTCAGGATGCCCCTGAAAAAAAACGAA
>JARLGZ010000154.1 GCA_031292515.1 Puia sp.
CCTTCTCTGTCGCACAATTTTGACTTCTATGTTGGGAAGAGCACCAGCAAATATTATATTAACTATGGCCTGAGTTATAACCTGGTACAGGATATCTACAGCCAGTTGACCACCCTCCTGTCGGATGGCATTACGCAGACGACCTACGAGAACATCAGCAACAGGAAGGACTATTCGACGAGCACGTGGTCGGGTTATACCTTTAACCATGCTTTGCGGGCCAATGTCGGTGTGAGCTATACCTATAGCCAGTATGGTCTCTATGACAGGGTCGTGAACAAATACCAGAACACGGGGTCTTTCTATTCGAATTTCAACATGAGCTATATGCCGAGCAAGGTCTGGAACTTCAGCGGATCCTGTCTCTATAACCGCTATGGGAACCCTCAGGGTGTTTCGTCGGGTTCGCTGAGCATGAATCTTGGCATCCAGCATAAGTTCTTCAACAAGAGATTCATCGTCACCCTGAATGTGACAGACCCCTTCATCCAGCAGAGTTATACCAGTCATACGGCCGGTACGAATTTCAACCTGGAAAGCTATAACACGACGCAGACCCGCAACTACCGCCTGACCCTTAGCTATGATCTGAACAAGACCATCGACGCGGGCAGGAAGAAGCTGCTGAAGGCGGCACACAGGACGGAAAGCTAGGCGACTTAGAGATATCCTGTCTTCCTTAGCACCAGCTCATTAAACGGATTCAGGTTGGGGATCGGCTCTTTCAGTGAGAAATAGGCCAGTTCCAGGCCTTCATCATCGTGGATGGTGGTGGGCGTTCCTTCGACGCCGATCGCTTCGTAGACGGCGATTACACTGTAGGTCTCATCTCCGTGGGGATATTTATAGTACAGGTCACCGCCGGACAGGACGGTGATCAGGCGAAACGACCTGGCGGTGAGGCCGGCTTCTTCATAGAGTTCACGGGCCGCCGCTTCCTCCAGCGATTCTCCCAATTCCAGGGATCCGCCGATCGTGCCCCAGTCCAGGGAGTCCGATCTCTTCTGCAGGAGCAAGTGCCCCTCCGTGTTAAAGACGAGCACCGCGGACCCGGTCATAATAATGGGTTGTGTTCCGAGGATCTTTCGAAGGTCTTTAATATATCCCATACTGATGGATGACTTGTTTTACCAATGTACGGCAAATTGGCTTTTGTTGTTGCTTCTCATTCGGCGGAGGCATGTTTTTTTATAAAACCCGCGTCGACCCAGTCGGCATAATCATAGACACTGTTGACTCCTCCACCGGTGGCGACGAGGTTGATGATCCGGCTTCCCGGCGGAATGGGGATATGGAAGCTCCAGGCCCATTGGCTGCTCCGCATGACCGGGCTCTCCCCGGCCAGGTTCCCATCGATAAAGACCTTGAAGACAACCGTTGGGAATCTTGTCACCTCCCTTCCTGTGTTGATATCGTTCAGGTAATCA
>JARLGZ010000155.1 GCA_031292515.1 Puia sp.
GCCATCATACTACAACCGAACATCCGACCAGGATGCCGAACGTGACCACGAGCCTCTTCCCCAAGGTACTGTCATCCTGAACGAAGTGAAGGATCTGCGGTTGCTCCTGAAGTCTCGAATTCTTCAGTTACTTCCGAGTTGGCGACGATACAACCGGAACCAACTGACCTATGCCTAATGGCCTATAAAGCACCCCTAAATGCCAAGCGGCGCTTGAGTTTCCCGTAACTCCTTTTTTGCAGGACCGAGAAGTGCTCCCAGCGCGGACCAGCTATTCTCTTCCTGTAGCCGTCGGGGGCTAAGCTAAAACCATGAGCTATGAGGACAGAACGCAAGAGATCAAAGCGGGGCATTTACTGGATGTCATTAGAGAGAGGCCGGCGATGTATCTAGGGTCTCGCACACTCACTGGCCTTGGGCATTTTCTTGGTGGATTCCAGTGTGCCGAGCATATTCATGGTATCGAAGCAGTCAATCAGTTGCCCAACGATTTTCACGAGTGGGTGGCTTATCGGCTTCATTACTATGAGTCCACGAAAGGGTGGGGGCGCATGATCTTAGAGCAGACGGCGGACGAGTCTGCCGCCCTCGACCGATTCTACCAATTGCTCGATGAGCACCGGGCACGTCAGGCTCATGTCGTGGCGACAATTCAGGGCCATCGAAGGGAATACGACGTCTGGGTGGAGCGCCACGACAGAACCGAGGTCATTCACAAATTGAAACCCGAGAGAATGATACTCGTCGCCTACACAGATGACCCTGGGCTGTTTTTGACTAGCGAAGAAGACAGCGATTTCTCTGAGATTGGCAGACTTTTTCATTCTCGAATCGGGGGTATCCGGAGGGAGATGATCACCGTTTTAGATCAAGAGGCTTTTGATCGCTGGCTTACTGAAGACGAAAGACAATGGCGCGCTGGCACTGCCACTGGGAAGAAGCTCCTGCGTTGATTTTCCATGAAGTCGGTTTTTCGGCAAGTCAGTTAACGCATCAGCCATCGCGAGTTCTGCCCGAATGACCGTTAGCCAACATCGTAAGCGCCTCGGCGACGAGTTTGGAGTGAGCCTGTGAATTGTGTCCGAGGCGTTTTCGATTTGGTGGTAAGAAGGAAGGCGCAGGCGCCGCGGTCGCGGTGATCGGTGATCTTAGATGGTCTTA
>JARLGZ010000013.1 GCA_031292515.1 Puia sp.
TGGTCTGATCAGTCAGATCAAACGAGCAGCCACTTCAATACCGTTAAACATAGCCGAAGGTTATGGAAAGAAGCAAAGCGCAGCGGAATTCAAACGATATCTGCTGATGTCACTCGGTTCATGTAATGAGATGCAGGTGCTGTTGGACTTATGTAAGGATATGGATTACATAAGTGAAAAGAAGCATTTACAATATTACAATGAATATGACGAGATAGGCAGAATGCTGAATGTAATGGTATCAAGATGGAAGTGAGCGATCTAACAGCTAACATCTGATTTCTAACTTCTAGAGGGGTAGGGGAGCGTCGCATGCGGGGTGAAGTCAGAGCGTAAGCGCTGGTGGACTGCATGGGAGAGAGAATGCCGGAATAAGTAGCGCGAATTATGTGAGAATCATAATGGCCGGAAGCCTAAGGTTTTTGGAGGAAGGTTCGTCCGCTCCAAGTAAGCCGGGAGCTAAGGTGAGGCCGGAAGGCGTAGCCGATGCACATACTGTTGAAATTCAGTAGCCACCAAAATTGTTAAGCAAGGGGACACTCAGGAAGGGCACAACCCGGCCGATGGTAGCGCCGGGCGTAAGGGAGCGAAATTAGAGTAGCGAAGTGTGCGTGGAATGAGGCGAGAAAAGCCTTGTGTATTGATGAGGTGCCCGTACCGCAAACCGACACAGGTAGGCAGGAGGAAGACTCTCAGGCCAACGGGAGAAGGGTTGTTAAGGAACTCGGCAAGTTGACCCCGTAACTTAGGGATAAGGGGTGCCACGCAAGTGGCCGCAGAGAATAGGCCCAGGCAACTGTTTAGCAAAAACACAGGTCTCTGCTAAATCGAAAGATGAAGTATAGGGGCTGACACCTGCCCGGTGCCGGAAGGTTAAGGGGAGAAGTGCAAGCTTTGAACCGAAGCCCCGGTAAACGGCGGCCGTAACTATAACGGTCCTAAGGTAGCGAAATTCCTTGTCAGGTAAGTTCTGACCCGCACGAATGGTGTAATGATCTGGGCACTGTCTCAACAACCTACCCGGCGAAATTGTAGTGCTGGTGAAGATGCCAGCTACCCGCGATTAGACGGAAAGACCCCATGGAGCTTTACTGTAGCCTGATATTGGATTTCTGCACTTCATGTACAGGATAGGCGGGAGACTATGAAACAGTGGCGCCAGCCATTGCGGAGTCACCCTTGGGATACCGCTCTTGAAGTACGGGAATTCTAACCATCTACCGTGAAACCGGTCGGGGGACACTGTCAGGTGGGCAGTTTGACTGGGGCGGTCGCCTCCAAAAGAGTAACGGAGGCGCTCAAAGGTTGGCTCAGCACGGACGGAAATCGTGCTTTAGAGTGCAAACGCAAAAGCCAACTTAACTGCGAGGCCGACGGGCCGAGCAGATACGAAAGTAGGAGTTAGTGATCCGGCGGTTGTAAGTGGAAATGCCGTCGCTCAACGGATAAAAGCTACCCTGGGGATAACAGGCTGATCTCCCCCAAGAGTCCACATCGACGGGGAGGTTTGGCACCTCGATGTCGGCTCATCGCATCCTGGGGCTGTATTCGGTCCCAAGGGTTCGGCTGTTCGCCGATTAAAGCGGTACGCGAGCTGGGTTCAGAACGTCGTGAGACAGTTCGGTCCCTATCTGTCGCGGGCGCAGGATATTTGAGAGGTTCTGTCCTTAGTACGAGAGGACCGGGATGGACGCACCGCTGGTGCATCAGTTGTCTCGCCAGAGGCATGGCTGAGTAGCTACGTGCGGAACGGATAAACGCTGAAGGCATCTAAGCGTGAAACCGGCCTCAAGAAGAGATATCCCACACCGTTAAGGTGGTAAGACTCCTTGAAGACAACAAGGTTGATAGGCCGAAGGTGTAAGCATCGTAAGGTGTTTAGCTGATCGGTACTAATAAGTCGAGGGCTTGACCAGGAAAAGAATAGTTGGTTTTTCCTGATTGGAAAGACGAAGTTAACTTCCATTGTTCGGTTTTGAGGGTGCAGACCTGCACCTCTAGCTCAGTTGGTAGAGCAGCTGACTCTTAATCAGCGGGTCCGGGGTTCGAGTCCCCGGAGGTGCACCAACAACCTGCGGCAGGTAAAGGCGTGGGCGCTGAGCTAAGAAGCAAGAAAAGAGCTCGATCGCGAATTGCCCGCCGCAAGACAAGGCCCGTTGGTCAAGCGGTTAAGACACCGGCCTCTCACGCCGGTTACGCGAGTTCGATTCTCGCACGGGCTACCAGACAAGAAGGCCCAAGGCGGTAATACTAATTCCAATTTGAAAGAATATCTAATCAAAATGCGTAGTCGCCAAAAGTCAGGGCTCTTGCACAGTTTTGAAAGATATTCTATAAAGAACTTGTTTGGAATAAAATTGGAATTTGTATAGAGGAACTGCCCGAAGCAGCTTTGATAGATTGACAATTCCCTGATTTGTGATATATTTATGTGTATGACCCGCAAGGGTTGTATAGAGGGCGATGTTAAAAGACCGCCCGAATGACTGCGGAGCAGAGAAGCAAGGGCAGGATCGCGAGAGCGCAGATGCTTTTTAGGTTTGTCCCAAGCGTGAATTGCTCACCGCAGCTGGCCGGTGCCAATGACGATGAGGTCCCACCCGTTCCCATCCCGAACACGGAAGTTAAGCTCATCAGTGCCCACAATACTTGGCGGGTGACTGCCCGGGAAGATAGGTCGGTGCCGGCATTAAAA
>JARLGZ010000156.1 GCA_031292515.1 Puia sp.
AACACCCCGGAGCTGCGCTTCGACTGTGCGGAGGACCGCAAGTTCGCCGTCATCACCGAAGTCGCCGCCCGCCTGCGCACCGCCGGCGCCAAGGTGGACGACATCGACGGCGTGCGCGTGCAAACCGCCGACGGCTGGTGGGTCCTGCGCGCCTCCAACACCCAGGCCATCCTGGTCGCCCGCGCCGAATCCGCCACCCCCGCCGGCCTGGACCGCCTCAAGTCCGCCCTGGGCACCCAACTCGAAGCCTCCGGCCTCCCCACCCCCGACTTCGCCCACGCCTCCGCCGGGCACTGACCGCGCGTGGCGAGGCTCCGCCTCGCCCGGGGCGCCGCCCCGCACCCTGCCAGGGCGTTGCCCTGAACCCACAAGGGGCGGGGCCCCTTGACCCGATTCGTTTGACGAGGCGGGCCTTCTTCACCCCTCCCCTTGTAGAGGGGTGAAGAAGGACGGGAAGGCGCGCAGCGCCTCATGAGCCAGCCCGCTGATAACGTCGTCGGGGTCGCCCGCCGAAGCGGAAAGAGGCAGCCGGGAGGTTCCCATTCAACATCCCCCCATAGCCTCTATCAAGACCGTCAGACTGGTGGCGTGTCATCTGCAAGAGTGGATGCGCGAAGTGGATTCTTTAAGCTCCCAAATTGGGAGGTTGACAGACGGTGGTCCGAGGCGCATCTTGTTCCCAGATTGGGAGCTTCTCGTGCGGGTGATCGGTCGAGCAAGGTTGGCGTCGTTTAAGGAGAAAGACCAAGGCGCTGGGGTCTGGCTCGACAGCTGGCTCTCGGAGATTCGCGACGCAAATTGGAAGCAGGAGATCGACGTTGTGCGCCAGTTTCCCCGAGTTCGTCCTCAGAGTGACGGCTCTTTTCTGTTTCCGCTTCCCCTCGGTCACGTCGGAATCCACGTGTTGATAGCGTTTTCTCGGGGCGTGATCCTTATCCTCTCTCCAAGAAGCCTTGTAACGAACGATGGAAATTAAAGTTATCCGTACGGAAAGTGAATATCACTCATATCTAGAAGAGGTTGAGCGTCTGCTGTCGTGCGGAGTCCGACTCACCCCGACAGAAGGTGATCGCTTAGAGGTTTTAACCGTTCTTATTGAGGCCTACGAAAATCGGAAATATCCGGTCGAGCCGCCTGACCCTATTAATGCGATATTGTTCCGAATGGAGGAGAGGGGGCTGAAGCAGGCCGATCTAATTCCCTATTTCGGGTCGAGTAGTCGTGTGTCCGAGGTTTTGAAACGAAAAAGACCCCTGACGGTGCAGATGATTCGCGCTGTGTCGCTTGGTCTCGGGATCTCGGCCGAAATTCTTGTTGGTCTTGGAGAATCATCGTTTCAGAAGAATGATTCCATAGAATGGTCGAAATTTCCGATAAAAGAAATAATGAAGAGGGGGTGGTTGGATAAAATAATTAATAGAAATTCCGAGTCACATGAGGAATTAATCAGGGATTTTATTTCTTTTTCTGGTTTGCGGTTTGGCGAGGCTTCGTTTCGTCGTTCTTTGGTGGGTGAAGCTAAATCGCCAACGACTCTTTACGCACTTTATGCGTGGCTTGCCCGCGTCATTCAGTGTGCAAGGGAAAAAAAGAAGGATCTTGGTTCTTTTGACAAGACTAAATTGACCGCCTCGTTTTTGAGGGAAGTAGCTCAAATGAGCTGGTCGGGGCATGGACCAGTGTTGGCGATTGAATATTTGCAGAAACACGGAATATCTGTTGTCGTTGAATCGCAATTAAAGGGTACTCAGCTGGATGGGGCCGCACTTAAAGATACCGACGGAATGCCAATTATTGCGTTAACGCTGAGATATGATCGCTTAGACAATTTTTGGTTTACGTTGTTGCATGAAATGGTTCATATTTGGAAACATGTCGATATGGGGATGGATGCTTTTGTGGACGACCTCAATGTGCTTTCGGAAGATAGGCGGGAGGCGGAAGCGAATCGGCTCGCTGGGGAAGCTTTCATTCCTAGAATAATATGGAGAAGGAGCGGCGCCTTTATTTCTCCAAGCAGAGAGACGATAGAAAAATTAGCAAAAGAATTGAGAATTCATCCGGCTATTATAGCGGGAAGAATCAGAAAAGAGACGGGTAATTTTGCGATATTCAATGAAATTATAGGTAATAATCAAGTTAGGTGCATGTTTCCGTTGGTGAGATGATGGGGGATGCGATGATTCCGTTGCGTGTTGCTGTGCTAAAGGCCAAAAAAGGCGAGTGCACGGCACTTAAGAATCTTGACGACAGCACAAACAGCAAGATCCTGCCGCTCTTTGAGGTGGGGGCTATGACAGCTGCGATTTTGGAGCTCAAATATATTAGCGCGAGCACAACGCCTGTCATGACCTATTTGAACCATGTGCTTGATGCGGTGGTGGGTGCGTGGCAAGGCCGCCCTGCGATGGTCGACTGCTATCAGTGGGCGCACAATGCCCGGGTAGAAAACGGCGACCATGTAGTCGCCTATGCGGTATCGCGGTTGCAGGCAGACGGTGTGCCTGTTGTTCCAGTAATCGGGTACGACCGGTGGGAGAGTGTGGAATATAGATTTGGGATGAGCAGCATTCCAGTCCCTCGTGATGGTCACTATTGTCTGCGTTTAGACCATTTTGCGATCGAGGATTCGGCAGAGCCGGATGTGTTCGCTCGTACGGTTGGAGACATCATAGAAGAACTTGTGCTCGAACCTCAGAAATGCTCAGTCCTTCTGGACTTTGCGGATATCTCCATGGACGTGGCCTCGATCGAGGCGACTGCGGCGAAGGCCAGTGACATGATTCGCCAGCTAGAAGTGTTTGGATTTAAATATTTCATTATTTGTGGTTGTTCCCTGCCGGGGAGCATTGACCTGGCAGTTTCTGACAGAGACTCCCAGGGGTTCGTATTGCGCAAGGAAATGCTAATCTGGAAGATGTTGAGGGAGGAGTTCCCGGGGCTTGCTATTGTCGGTGGCGATTACGGAGTGCGCGGACCAACAACAAAAGAAATACGCAGTAAATACACGAACGGAAAAATTCGATACTCTGTGAGAGATCAGGAATTTGTTGTTCGGGGTCACCCGTTTTTGGACGATCATGACCACTTGCAGATGTATGGATTGGCGGAAGCAGTAGTAACGTCCCCGCATTTTCTGAGTGGGGATTTCAGCTGGGGAGACGCCCAGATCCTCTTGGGCAGTCACCGAGGCGGGGCGCTGGATCTCTCTCGGTGGATCGCGATCGATACGAACCACCACCTCACGTTCGTAGTCCAAGAAGTCGAGGAGTTCGAACGCCAACTCGTCACCAGGGTGCACAGCTTGGTTTAGTCGCCCGAAGGCAGGGAGGAGTTCCCCATATTCCCAACCTCAACGCCTCCGCCCAGCGCTCGCTGATGGGAAAGGTCGGATGAAGCTTCGCTCATCCACCCCAGGCCCCTTCGCGCAACCGCCCCGGATAAGGAAATCGCCCCGACTCCGCTGGCCAATACAATGGAACGCGGCGAACCAATACATCCCGCGTGGGACGCGTGAATAGCACGCCACCCCTATATCTTATATATACTTTAGCCCGTCCGATATATTGCTTTCCTATGGGATCAGCGCGGACAGTCCACCGTCACTGCTATAGAGACGCGACGGAACATGATGCCACGCTTGCGCTGCCTTTTCTTCCTTTGCGGCTTCACCGGATTTGCCATGCACCAAGCCAGGGCACAGGCTGCCTACGATAAAATCGGGCAGGCGTCCTGGTATGGTGTCGAAGAGGCCGGGCGCCGTACCAGCAGCGGCATTCCCTTCGACCCCAGCCGGTTGAGCGCGGCCCACCGCAGCCTGCCCCTCGGTTCGTGCGTTCGGGTGACGCAGCTCGGGAACCACAAAAGTGTCGTCGTTCCGGTCATCGACCGCGGCCCCTTCGTTCACGGCCG
>JARLGZ010000158.1 GCA_031292515.1 Puia sp.
CCAAAACCCCAAAACCCCAAAACCCCAAAACCCCAAAACCCCAAGAGCGTATCCGTCACATCGTCCCCCGCCGTAAAACGTGGATGTATCACACAGAGATCCGTTTCGCTTTCAAAATATAGCCAGCGCATCGTATTACGATATGTATTCGCATACGCTCACGTTTTTGAGTCGCTCTAGACACGAACTAATCTCTCGTAGACCGTTGCGACTGCCGCCTTTCCCCGAATAATGATGAGATCTCCGCATTCCACCGCGAGGCTCCGACCCGCGACTTTTTGCGGTCTCAGACACAACCCGGTGCCGGTGAACAGCGTCTCTGCGCTCGCTCGTGGACCTCACTGCATGCACATTCAGACGAGCCTCGGGATGAACAATCTCGCTGAGGAGAACATGAGATGAGTCGTTTGGACGCGCCTTAAGCCCGGAAAAGGAGAAGTTGTGCTGATAATACTGGTTGGAGTTGCGGAAAATAGCGGATCGCCAGCGCTGCCTTTCAGGCCTTCGCGGAGGGAGACTATGTCTGGCCAATCCGAATATCCCTGGGCCGCTGCTGGGCACCGTCTTCTCTTCATCCTGTGCGGTTTCGATGTGATACCGATCTAGCCACTCGCGACTTCGCTTTCTGAGGTTGACTGCGGGTTTCTGGCGAACGCTCTTCGATAATAAAATCTTTGGAAGCAGCTCCACCACTTCGGCCTTCCTCGGGTTTATTAAATCGACCCGACTGAGCCTGTTCGGAGCCGTGGACTCGCTGTGTGTGAGGAGGACCCGGAGCCGTTCCATGTTGAATTGCATCCGTACCGGCGTGTATCTTGGCGCCCGCGGGTTGCGAAACAGAACTGAATCCCGCAACTCGACTTTCGGAACAAGTATCAGCGACACAGAATTCTCCGCGGCTGGTTCGATCTCATTCGGCTGTTCTCTTATGATTATGGGGATGGAATTGCGAACCCGCGAGCCGAGGACATCAACTTTTGGGGCAGGGGAGGCCAGGACCTTGAGTCTGCGCTCGACCCTTACTCGTTCAAATGATTTTTGCGTATTGTGTCGCACTATCATCTTTGTCCTGCGCGCTATATTACAAAAGCAAATATTCTTGCGTCGTTGCTTTCTCTCGCGATGGGGTTTTGGGGTTTTGGGGTTTTGGGGTTTTGGGGTTTTGGGG
>JARLGZ010000159.1 GCA_031292515.1 Puia sp.
GGCGCGGGTGCACCCCGCTCCTACGAAAAAGCTCGTCTTGTGCCGTTCTGCGTATATCTCACCGCCAGAAATAATGCAGGTCCAGCCCGAGGATTAATTGGGAAAAGCCGCTGTCGGTTGCCAGATTCGATCCATAATATTCAGCCGTTCCTTCTAAAGCTACGTTATTGCCGATGGCATAGGAAAGCTTGATGTTCGGATCATAAGTCGGCTTTGGAGCGTAATCCGGATTGACGGCTTCAAAGCCCGCCGATCCCCCAGTATCCAGCGAGAGTTTTTGCGTGAGATTTGCCCGTATCCGAAGGAGTCCTTCGGCGGCGCCGTAACGCTCCGGATCGAAGTAACCGTTGTAAGGGCTATGCGCAAAATGCATGCCCGTCACGCGCGCGCCGAGGAAGAGAGCGAACGGTTTCGACAGAACCTGTTTCTCTCCTGAAAGCTGGCCGAATTGCCTTTCGTTGCCGTCGTTATACAGGCCTTCATTGCCACTCACCGAAAAATGAAGGGTGTTGGTGGGGGCATAGTTGATGTCGCCGCCAAAATAAGTTGCCGCGATGCCTTCCTGCATAGACTGAAGGATGCCGAAAGTATTTCTGAACGACCCCAAGCCGATGCTGAGGGTCTTGCTGGGCGAATACGTTCCATAGACGTTATAGGTCGCTATGGTATGCGTGTTTGAATAGGAAACGCTGTAGTTATCGACGCCCGCGACGCCGGAAAACGAGAACCGGTCGTTGAGTTTGTAGTCCATGCTGATTTCCGGACGGTAAAGATTGGCGTTTCCGACATCTTTCTGATCGAAACGGCTATACTGGAGAACCGGGCCGATGCCTCCTGCGCCGTTGATAAATTTAAACTCATGACTGACCGTCGTCGTTTCCGTATCAAGACGATCGGTCTCTGTCGAACGTTGAAAAGCGAAGTAGGTTTCATCGGGTTGCGCAGTGTTCTGGACGAAAGGCGCGGAGGGACGCCGTATGTAATAAGGCGTAGAGTAAGGCACATAGTGAGGCGTATACTGAGGCGTATCGTCCACAACCGTAGACGCTGCGGGAGCATATCCGCCATAGGCGGCAGAGCCGGATTGCTGCATATAGTAAGGCGCATCATTCGTAACTATCTGCGCCGATGGCGCGGATTGCCCATAGGCAGGCACCGTGACCATGAACAAAGAAGGAAGGATCAGAAAAAAGGCAAGGACAAAGCCAGTTGTCCTCTTCATTCGCAGACGGTCAAAAATACGATTCAAGCTTCCATTTATCATTGGATATTCTTTCCGTTTCAATTATAAATTCAAAAAATACAGAAACCCAACCCAACCAAGACGGGCGTTATCTTTATACAACTTGGCGTTAGTATTGCAAAAAACGCGAAATAAATCAATCAAAACGCTTACCACCCGTCAAATTTTCTTGACGCACAAGAATCGGATGTGATTCAAGGATTCTCCACAAATTTTGGAGGTTCTGATGGGCAGGTCGGACGCATTGGTGAAAGCCATTGAGGATGATTTTAAACGGAAACATCCCC
>JARLGZ010000160.1 GCA_031292515.1 Puia sp.
CCATACCTGCAATGGATTGTACCCCCCGCGCTGCTGGCCAGGCCACGCCTAAAGCGCCCGCCGCCGGGGAAATCGGATAGGTCACCGCATCCGTTGCCATCAGTCAAATGCTCCCGGAATAAAAGAGTGATCCGCATATAAAAGGACGCGATAGGGCTGGATTAGTGAGCGTCCAAGGGTCATTCGGAGTCGCTTGCCCGCTTCACCGGCCGCTACGGGCCTTACAGGCCTCGGGAAACTCATTCAGGAGGCCAACCTCAGAGGCTTTGTATCAGGGCACGACTTCAGTCGTGCCGCTAAGCCGGGTTTTAGAGGTCGCGCGTAACTCAACGGAAGCGGCAAGGAGAGAGAAAGGGCATGACTTCAGTCGTGCCGAAAATGCCCCAAGAAAGGGGTCGAGCTTCAGCCCCTAAGGGTTGGTCTTCTCGAGATTGGTCCAACTATTGAAGGATTCGGCGCATCGTGTTCCTGAATTCTTCAAGCTCAGCATTCTTGGGGGAAGTTTCATTCCCGCTACATCATGACGGAGGTCTAAAGACAATAGCGTGGAGAATTACCGCATCATCTGAAAAAGAATAGAGCACGACGATCTCTGGGATCTTATGGATTTTGAACCCGTCTTGCATATACACCCAAAACCGACCCCTCCGATGAACCCCAATTTCGGGCTTGTGAGCCAGGGTCCATTCGAGGCTTTGAATAGCCTCATCAACTAATCGATAAGAGTGGACCGCATTCTCAATATCCTGAGACACCGCTCTTTCCTGGATTACCGTGCGCCGGACGACCATTGAGGCCCCTTTTTATTGCATGCGGGCTATCTTCTCATCCGCCCATACCATGTCTGCCTCTGTTAACTCGCCCGTCCGAGCAAGGACCGTAAAGATCGGTAGGTCTTCCCCAATCTCCGCCATCTGCCAGGGTTCATTGTGGGTCTTGAGGCTGATCGATTTGGCAGTATGCGTGTCACATACAGAGTCGATAATGCGGTCGATGTCTCGGATGTCGCTGGCAGAGAAAATGGAATCGATGTCGTCGGGTTCCTCGAGTGTTATGTATTCCTTCTTGTCATACTCATAGAACTGTACATCTCTCACATGTAGCTTTCTTTCAGCCACAAGTTCGTCAATTATTGCTGGGATGGCAGCTGGAACTGGGCCATGCTGGCGTTTCACATAGCGCGCTCCAGTCAACGACTTCCCAGTTTTTAGAAAATGCCCCGTATCGACATACCACAGAACCTTGTTCAGCTTCGTCGCGCCCAGACGCGAGGGATTGTCCTGACATCTCGAACAGACATACTGGACCAGAGACTTGAACGTCGTTCTCTTAAAGACCGGCAGGGTGGTCATCGGGTGTCTCCTCATCTCCGACCTCGCAATACTGAAAGCGCGAGAATAAAGGCTGCTGAATCAGGAATTAGGACTAGTTTTCAACAGTTGAGTCATCGGAAAGCGTATGCTGTAAGCCCAATGTTTCACTGTATTTGATGCAATGTCAACGTAAAAGTCACCAATCTTGCGCGGACATTTCCACAACGGTAACCATTCCCATTTTCGCATTTTGTTCGCCCAAATACAAGTATGGCTCAGTATAGTGCACGAAGGAATGGAGAATTCCGAACTTACTTCGGGCTCAGTTCCTAGGTTTATCCAGCTTGTTGTTGACAGGACTAAACTCTGCTTTACATCGCGGGTGCGCGTGAGAACCCTCTCAAGCTCCGAGGAGTAACCTGCCAGCAACAAACTTCTTCAGGGTCGATCCGAATCGGCCGATTCGCTTGGCTGCACTTGAGATTCCGCAATTGAAGCAAGGTAGTAATCAACTAACCACCCTTTCGGAGTAATTTGGATCGTCTTCCGCCGCTTGTCTGTGTCGTCTTGAGTGCTGACCACCAACTGCACATCCTCCAAGGACTTAATGTACGGGCGAAATGCTTGCGTCGAACTGAAGGCGAACGTCTCGTAGTCCCCCGGAGAAAACGTTCCTGATTCCGACGTGGCTTTGTTGAATACCTCCAATGTCCGAGGCGTCAATACCGTTCGAGCAGCGTCGTAAGCAGATTGGGCCTCGGCGTTTAGCCATGCAAAAAAGCGCTCGCGTTTCTCTTTGACCGTTACAGGTAGGACCCCGTCCGCCACCACTTGGCAGTAATTCCCTGAGTAACTAAGGACCGTCCTTAAGTTCCCTCGAACAATGGAATACAGGTCGCTAAATTCGGACTGATTAATAGGCAAGTACGGCCCGGGCCGACTGGCAAAAGCCTCGATGCGACTGTCGAGAATGGCTGGCGCGAAAGACTTGTCCATCTCTTTCAATTCGATCGGCCTATGTAGATATCCGTCTAGCCGAGGAGAGGAAACGACGCCATAAGTAATGCCGAGAGCGCCGCATAGAACCCAACAAAGACCCTGAGCCTGGAGCAATTGGTCGCGCAGCTGTTCCAAGAGCATTCGAGCCTTACTTGACTCCTGGAGTAGCTCGAGATTGTCGATGCAACAGACAACTCCACCCATTCCGGAATCGGGGAAGAGCTCCGCCAAAACCCTGAGGATAGATTCTCGGAAACCGGCCCGCTCGAATCCTGGATTGGAGTTAACAGTCATGCCGCCCTGGACAAGCCAGAGCCCACCTTGAAAAGACTTCAATTCAGGTGAATTCAGCCACTTGTCAAGGGCCCTGATGGAAGATCCATCATGGGTAAGTTCGATAATTTCGAGTTTCGCAATCAGGGTTTGCGCTACTTCAACGAGGACCGCATCAATAAACTGCTGCAGGTCTACGTCCGAATCTAGTTGAAATGCCTTTCGGCACGGAATGTATAACGGGCCCTTCGATTCAGTAAATCGCTTATATAATCGGAATGCTGCGACATTGACGACGCTAGTTTTCCCGATGCCGTTGAGCCCTTCCAGAACAGCTATCTTGGGCGCGTCCTCAATTCGCCGAATGAGCGTGTCGACCTGCTGATCGCGACCCACCAAGAGCCGCGAGCCGACCTCGTCTGCTGGTAAAGATGTTTGTTGGAATGGAGAACGCTCGAAACCCCAATCTTGATAGAACATTCGGTATGCCTCGTCAGCTAACTCAACAGTTTATATCGGCAACCCAAGTTGACGGTTCGTCGGCTGATCCGGGCTCGATCCCGGAAATAGAGGAAATAGGGGACATGATACCTATTTCCCATTATTTCGCAGCCTCATCGCAAAGGATGGAACAGCACGAACCCCAACCACCGCTCTCTGTTCTACCCCAAATCAGGGCAATAATCTGCTTGGCAACAATGGCGGGAGATAGATGGATAAGGTGGGAAGCAGCGGGATGGTCAGCGCTCTATAACTTCTCTTGCCGATCCGCTCCGGGGCTTTCTGGAAGGGATGTGTGTAACAACAAACTTGGCAAATAGATGAGGAACTAAAGTTTTCCGATCGCGGCCACAAGGTCCTTCGGGAGGATCGACTTGCTCATAAGCGTGAAGGCATGGCCTTGATGCAGGGCAACTTCCATCAGACTGTCTGCGGATGTATTTCCAGAAAACAGCAGAATTTTGCATTCTGGACACGTAGCCCTGAACCGGATTGCCAACTCGATGCCG
>JARLGZ010000161.1 GCA_031292515.1 Puia sp.
CCCGCACACTCCGGCCATGCCGGAAGCCGCGCAGGAAATTGCAACGCGAAGTTTGCACTGAGGCCAGATAGCTCAGTGGTAGAGCGCGGCCCTGAAAAGGCCGGCGTCGGCGGTTCAATCCCGTCTCTGGCCACCACTTTTTTAGTCCCGTATACTTAAATTGAAACTATGCGCCGGGATGGCGGAACTGGCAGACGCAACGGACTCAAAATCCGTCGACCCTTGCGGTCATGGGGGTTCGACCCCCCCTCCCGGCACCAAATAAGCTTAATAAAATGACCAACTTATTCACGGAATCACTTGCAACTAGAAAAGTGTTTTGTAACCCTAATTCAGATGGGAACCACTTTAGGAACCACTTTGTACCGAGAGTGTACCTGGAACGAACACAGCACCTGAAGTGGTTCTCGCGTGGTTCCCAAATGTGTGCGGGGAACCAATTCTGGTTCCCTACACGGCTGAGCATATTGGGGTGACGAGGCGCTTCAGCGCCTCTTTCTTATGGCCGGGGGATAGGTGAGCATAACGAGCCGTCATGGCGATCGTTTTGTGCCCCATTAGCTCCTGCACTGTCTTTAAAGGCACACCGGCCATCACAAGGCGGCTGGCGAACGTGTGGCGGAGGATGTGCCAGGTCATGTTCTCGATCTTGGCTTCTTCGACGGCATTGCCGAACCACTCGCGGGGGCTCTTGATCGGTTCGTACTTCATTGTGTGAAGGTTCTGGTAGAAGAACAGTGTCGGAAAGGTAATCCCCAGGCGCTTACGCTCCGCGAACAGGTGGTCAACCGCTTCTTGGGCTGCACTGTTCAGGAGCACTTCGCGGGCACTCCCATTCTTCGTTTTGCCCAGGTGAATCTGATGGAGCCTTCTGTCGATCTGGACCGACTGATTTTTCTGGATGAAAGCGGCGTCTCCACGCAGATGACACGCTTGTATGCGCGTAGCACAGGAGGCGCTCGCATTCATGAAGCCACCCCCGATGGCAGATGGAAAATCCTTACCATTCTAGGCGCCATCAGCACCCGCGGCATGATTGCTACGATGACCATCGAGGCAGCAACGGACCGGGAGATATTCCTGGCCTATCTGGATGAGGTTCTGTGTCCGAAACTGCGGCCCGGCGACGTGGTGGTGATGGACAATCTCAGTTCGCACAAGGTCCAGGGGGTGCGTGAAAGAATCGAGGCGGCAGGAGCCCAACTGCTCTATCTGCCGCCCTATTCGCCCGACCTGAACCCCATCGAAAAAGCTTGGGCCAAACAACTGCTCCGCGCAGCCAAGGCTCGCACGAAAGAAGCCCTCGACCAGACCATTGCAGAACTGCTACCGCTGCTCACTGCCGACGACGCGAAAGCTTGGTTTTGGCTCCCCTTCCACACTCTACAGCAATAGGAGAAATGCTCTAAAAGGGACGTTTTGTGGGGGCAAGGTCAGTAGCGATGCTGATATCTTTTTGTAACCGTATGTCACGCGAGGAGGCGGCAACGTAAACTTTGCGGGCGCCCGGAGTCGTTACCCAATTGTTCGTAGTCTTAGACCAGTATTGCAGTCGACGAATTGGTACGTGCAGAGTGACCTCCTTCGACTCGCCCGGAGTTAGATTGATGCGATCAAAAGCAGCGAGTGCCCTAACCGCAAACTGCGCACCGCTTGGTTCTTCGCTCGGTGGCCCAAGATATACCTGAGGAACCTCGTCACCGCTTGTCCCGCCTTCGTTTTGGACGCGGAAGCTAACGTCAAGTCCTCCGTCGCTGGCATGTGCAACCTTGAGCGCCGAGTATCGAAAGCGTGTATACGATAGCCCGTAGCCGAAGGGATAGAGGGGTTTCATGTTCTGCTTGTCAAACCAGCGGTATCCTATATAAATGCCCTCAGAGTAGAACGCTTTGTGATTGGCACCGTTGGAAGAACGTTCGAGGTGTGCTGGGTCGTTGGCTACGCACTCATCGAGGCGCTGCGGCCAAGTGTAGGGCAATCGGCCGGCGGGGTTCCGACGCCCCAATAGGATAGCGGCTGTGGCCGGTCCGCCCGTGTCTCCCGGGTACCACATCTCCAGCACGGCTTTCACCTTCGGTAGCCATGGCATCGCAACGGGCAGACTTGTGTTCAACACCACAATCGTGTTTGGATTTACCGCTGCGACGGCGGCGATCAATTTGTCTTGGTCTCCGGGAAGTGCGAAGGCCGGACGGCCCCTGCCCCAGGCAAAGACCACTGCGGTCCTGCTTTTTCGGGCAGCGGTGATAGCGGCGTCGAAATTGGCGCTTTGCTGTTCAGGCGTCACCCAATTTAGCCGAACCTCGACGGGGTTTCCAGTTGCTTCGCCCGTTATTGACACTGCCAGCACGTGCTTTCCGGCAGCCAGTTGGATACGCGCACGAACATTGTCGAGATTATCCGTCGTAGGTAGGACGTTATCCTGCGAAGGATGGAGGACATTTCCGTGCTCAAACAGACTGGCAGTCCTGCCGATTTGTTTGCCATCTAAAGCCAGACTTCCCGACGCGCCAAGAACTTGCAGGTAAATCAAATAGGACCCTGCGCTTGGCACGGTGAGAGCGCCGGTCCAAGTGTAAGAAGCGCCGGCAGGCAGATCTTGCCCGTTCGACCTCGTGAAGTCGAGTCGAGCGTCCACTTGCGTCTGCTTAGTCTTCATGTTTGTTCGTAGCAGCCCCGGAGTTCCATTATGTGAAAGTGCAGTATCGAGAACCGGTGTCCCTGTCATATCGTTCGCGACCGCGTATGTGATGTTTTTGTTCGGGACATCCTTCGTGTACTCTTCGAGCGCCTGCAATGGTGAGACCTGTCTGGCCGGAAAACCGAGCCCTTTTTCCCGTGATTCACCGATCGCAATCGTCTGGCCCGCACCCGGTCCAATTACCGCCAATAGATTGAGGTCCCTTTCCTCAAGCGGCAACGCGTTATCTTCGTTCTTCAACAGGACTGCAGCATCCTCGGACGTCTTCTGGACGACAATCGCGTCTTCGTCAACGGGAACAGAAGTAATGTTATGCTTCGACTTGCCGTCCAACAGCCCAAAGCGATCCATTTGAAGCAGTATCCGTGCAACGGCCTGGGTGATCGTCGATTCCTTCACAATGTCGGCCTGAACTGCCGCTAGCATTCCGCTTGTTGGCGTGCCATCGGGGCTAGAGAAAAGGAACGCCTGATGGGGCTCTTCGGGAATTCCGCCGATATAATCATCCGAGGGAACGGTTGTTTCCGAATGCTTAGAATGCGGTGGCGTATCTGACCTGAAATAAGAGGGCATAGAGGAGGCTTCCGCATCATTAAGAACAATCCCGGGCATCTCCAGGTCCAACCCTGCATTGATAAAGTCCGTGGCGTGATTGCCCCCCCAATCGGAAGTTATAAACCCTTTGAACCCTAGTTCGCCTTTTAGAATCGTATTCAGCGTATCGGCATTTCCGCACGCGTACGGTCCATTCACTTTGTTATAGGAACACATGATCGAAGAAACTCCAGCATCGACTGCGTCCACAAATGGAGCAATATAGATTTCGTGCAGAGGCTGCGGATCAACAAAGACATCAGGCGCATCTTCTCCGTGCCCGCTGTCATAAGCGATATAGTGTTTGGCCTGCGCCATTACGCCTTGACTCTGGATTCCGGTTATAAGTCCGGCCCCGATCTGTCCGATTAAGAGCGGGTCCTCACCATACATGTTGTATGAGCGCTCCCAAGTCATGTCGCGAAACACATTGATATACGGTTGAAGTGCTACATCCTGCCCTAGGGCACGAGCGTCACGACCGATCACCACTCCGTTCTGACGGGCATCTTCGCGACTGAATGTGGCTGCCAGCCCCATTGTTGCCGTCAATGCCGTTGATGGGTGCATCGTCAACACTCCTGGCGGTCCGTCAGCGAACCGTAGAGATGGAATCCCCAACCTTGCCAAGCCCGGCAGATAACCGGCTTGGCCCTGGTCTGTCGTGAGATCTTCTGGCGCACCGTGAATCATAGAGATCTTCTCTGCCAGCGTCATTTGACTAAGAAGTTGATCTACCCTAGCATTTCCGGTCACGAGCGGCACGACGGGGGTAGTTTGTGCCAACATAAGATTCGCAATAACTAACAAGGCCATGAAAAAGCACGAGCGTATCCTGGTGGCAGGTCTCGATAAAACGCACAAATGAAGGTATCTCACGATTCCATCCTTTTTACAACCTTTACATCAAAGGGCCGCCGAAGACATGCAAGACTTCGACGGCCGTTGTCACTTAGAACAGGAGCTTAAGAGCAAACTGGAATTGTCGAGGACTACTATTCGTGGAAGATATTGTACCAAACCCGGAATCACCCAGTCCTGAATCTGGCGCCGCGAAACTCGGAGTATTGGTCAAATTGAAAGATTCGGCACGAAACTGAAGCTTCACATATTTCGTCAAGAGGATCTCGCGAAACAGCGAGAAATCAAAGTGCCTCTGGTGCGGTCCGTAAAACGTATTCCGTCCAACATTGCCTAACGTGCCGAAGGATTGCAACGAAAATGCAGAAGTGTCGAACCATTCCGAAATCGATGGATTTGATAGATTTGCGCTCTTTGTCTGGTTCGGTCGATCCGCGCCGACTGACGGTCCAAGGTTAACTTGTGGATTGTTCTGATTGATAATTGTGTAAGGTTGTCCTGTTTCCCAAACAAAGATTCCATTAGCCTGCCATTCGTCAAGAATCCGCTTCGCAGCTCCTGTGAGACTCTTGCCGAAAGGCAACTGGTAGTTCACCGTGGCAATAAAGCGATGACGTATGTCAAGGTCGCTATTGCCTCGATCATAAGTTGATATCTTGGAAGGAGCCAGATAAATTCCCGCTGCATAATTATTGCTAATTGTTGACGCGTCGTCGATTCCATGAGCCCAAGTATAGTTGGAGCTTACGTCCAAACCATGGGAATAGCGCCGCAGAAACGAAGCCTGCATCGCATGATACGAGGATGTACCTTCAGTTTGTGTCCACTGGATGTCATCAACATCAGGCACGGTCGACGCAAACGGAATGGACGAACAAGGGTAAGTACCCGCACACGGCGTGGGCAACGCAAGGTTCGGAAGTTCCTGTGGCAGATGCCGTCCAAGTTGTCCAATATACGCCAGGCTAAGAACGTTGGGCCCTATCGGCTTTTGTAGATTGAGGTTGAACTGCTGCAAGACACCCGATCGGAAGTTCTTTTGTTCCCCCGTCAAAGTGCCGACTGGATCGTCAGGATCACTCGCTACCGGCTCGGGCATCCCGGTAGACAAGAGTACATTTGAAACCGGGCCATATGAGAAATTGTACGGCGCATTGACCAAAGCAGCAGCCGAGCTGACATTCCCCGGGAAATACGTTAGCCCATAACCGCCGCGAAGTACGACACCATTGTGTAATGTCGCAGCAAAACCGATGCGAGGCGCGACATTGCTGTGATCAGTTTCAACTCCGGCAGTAGAGGAAACTCCATTTTTGTTAGCCACGACAACCTTGCCGGTACTGGTATCGAAGTTGGATAAGCGGTCGTGCGCTTCAGTATACGGAGTATAGATGTCATACCTTACGCCTAGATTTAACGTTAGCCAGGGCCTCGCTCTCCAGTCATCTTCAAAATACATTCCAGGTTCCCACATCCTAAACCCAGGTTTACTCAATTCGTTGCTGCGAACTGCCGTAGCAGCATATCCAGCCAGGAAAGACGCCATTGAGTTTCCACCTTCTTGGGTGGTTGGATTTGCAGTTTGCGCGGTCCGAAAATGGTAATACCCCAAGGGATATGCCGATTGGCCGTCACCCACTTGGCGCCGAAGCAGTGCAACTCCTGCTTTTAGCGTATGGCTTCCCGCTATGTAAGTTACAGCCCCGTTATATTGGAAGGTGTTGTCGTCATATTGAATAGGCAGGTAATAGGCCTCGCCCAAAGGGGCATAATCAACCGGGCGTACTAATGTTAGCCCTGTAATTCCATCTACATTAGCCCCTGTAATTCCGAATTGCGTGCTTACATTCTTTCCGTAGTTAAGCGGATTTGAATTGATTGTAACTCTAGTGTAACCCGCCTTTAGCTCCAAAAACAGATGCGTACTGAACAGATGGACGTAGTTCAGCAGGATGTTTTGGGCTCTCTCTAGTGAGAGGCCAGGATAGCTGTCAGGATTCCCTCCACCCTGGATACCGTCGACAGCTGGGAAGAGTCCGGGGGTAAATGTTGTAACATCGTTGATCGTGTACCGTGCAAAGAACGTATTTTTGTCGTTGAAATGTTGATCCAAACGGATATCGCCGGTGTGGCTAAACTGCGTTTTGTTTTGCGTGCTGGAATAATTGTTGGACAATCCAGGCAAGTTCGGAAGAGGATACAGCTTCATATAGTTTGCGGCGATTGGACTAATAGTGCCAATCTTGTTGTCCGCATAAGCTAGTCCGGTCGTTGGGTTATAAATTACGGTGTTCGGCAGTAGTTCCGAGAAATCTCCGCTGTGCTCTTTGAGCGAAGGCACGGTTGTTATCGTCGTGATTCCCTGAACAACGCGCAGCCCTTCGTAATCGCCAAAGAAGAAAGTCCTATTTTTCCGTAGCGGTCCCCCAACACTACCCCCGAACTGATTCTGACGATACTCTGGCTTTAACCCGGTATCCGCAAAGAAATCCTTGGAGTTTAATATGTCGTTGCGGAAAAACTCGTACATTGAGCCGTGATAATCATTCGTCCCAGACTTGGTGATAATATTGATCACACCGCCCGCAGTGCGGCCCACATCGGCGGTGTACTCATTAGTTTGTACCTGAACTTCTGAGATAGCATCAATCGAAGGACGTACCCCGATGGTGCCGATAGCCCGCTCATTGTTGTCCATCCCATCGATAAGCTGATTATTGAATACGTCGGCCTGACCGTTTACGGACACGGAAGAAGATTGGCGTCGATCATCAGGGCGGGTGCCGCTCGTAAGCCCCCCAGGTAAACCTTCATTCGCTCCGGCCGTCAGTTGCACAAGATTAATAAAGTTACGGCCATTCAGAGGTAAATCTTGAACAGACATTTCGGTAACAACCGAACTAAGCGCCGAACTGTCAGTTTGCAAGGCGGGTGCTTGCGCGGTTACTTCGACGCTTTCTGATGCTTCGCCGAGTGTCATGCGTGCATCTACGCGCGCTCGATCTCCAGCCGCAACGACAAGCGTGGATACAAATCTTTTGAAACCGGTAGCAATAATGCTGATCTTGTAGGGCCCCGCAGGTAGCAATGTGAAAACATACTCTCCCGTATCGCTCGACAGCGTAGTCTGTGTTACGCGCGTTCCCTGGTTTTCTATCACGACTCGGGCGCCGACAACTATAGATCCGCTGCCGTCGCTTACAGTCCCTAATACGTCTGCTGTCGTCACTTGGGCCATCGAGTCCATGCTAAACAGGAAAGCCGCGCACCAGACGACCAATGTGAACCTGGCACTACGCAGTACTATGGAACGGACACATCTTGCAAGTTGCATAAACACCTCCATAAAATTGGCTTAGCCCTCAAGAATTGGCTTTTCGCCATGTCTCACATGGACAGCCGCCTATCCAGTGGCGTCAGCAGTGGATAAGGACCCCTGCTGGTGCTCTTTTGGCGGACCCTACTGATGGAAACGTTTGAGATTGAGTTTTAATGACAGAGATGAGAAACTTTTTAGGCAGGGGTCCATTCTGGCACTGTCGACAAACGGAGTTTCTGCGGATTCGCGCGATGGGGACTGATTTCGCAAAGTCTCCGTGAGATCAGCGGGAAAGGCCACCACAAACTTGCTGGTTCTTGACAATGTCGCCGCTGATATGGTATCGGTTGCGGAAGTTCAATCACGGAGCTTAGCGCCAACGAGGAAATAATTTACGAGCGCAGACGCTGATTTGCGGACTATTCAAATAGGAGAGATATTCGACGGCGTAAGCTCCCGAAAAAGCTCGCAAATGGATCTCGATGTCCAGGTCAGCGATCTCTTCGAAGCGCATAGGGATCGCGTTTACCGGTATGTAATCAGGCTGATTGGTGAGCCATCGGTTGCGGAGGAGATTACTCAGGAGGTTTTTCTAAGACTCTACAGAAGTCTCTTGGAAGCGAAACAAATCGCCGACATGCGATCTTGGGTCTACGCCATCGCTCACAATCTTGCCGTCGATTTTTTGCGCGGAAAAAGGCCTGAAGCGGGAAACGATTGGTCCGAATTGGCGGACACGATTCCGGACAAATCACCCAATCCGGAAGAGCAGGCATTCCGGTCAGAACGATCCGCATATTTTCAATCCGCTTTGGGTGCGCTTCCGGTTCAGCAGCGAGCGTGCGTTCTTCTGCGGGCCGAAGGCTTCCGATATCGAGAAATTGCAAAGATGCTGGGAGTAGCGGTTCCTACCGTGGGAGAATCGCTGCGCCGCGGTCTCGATCGGTTGGGAAAGGGGCTCCATGCATAGTTTCCGATTCCGCGATCCGCACGTGAGCGACTATGATCTCCAATTCTTTCTTGACGGCGAAATGGCTTCCCGAAAAGCCGGCCAATGCCGAGATCATCTAGCGCACTGTTGGAGTTGCCGCGCCCGAGCAGCAAAATTGCAGGATACAATTCATTCGTTCGCTACATTTCTCGATAGCGAGCAGGTTCCTTATCCTCCGCGCGGTTGGAGCGAATTCCGTACGAAACTCCAGCAATGCACCGAGGCAAGACAGCACACCCCTGCTTTCCAGTTCCCTCTCCGTGTCTTTTCCAGATGGAAACCGCTATGGGTAGCAGCGAGCGGTGTTAGCCTCCTGCTTGCCCTGGTTGTAGCCTATTCCATCATGAGACCGCAAAGTGTTGGCGCTGCCGAATTGCTTCACAAGGCATTTGATGCGCAACAAATTGCGCGGCATGCAAAACGTGAACCGCGAATGGTCCAAATACGAATGAGGGGGAAAACTGTCCTCAGAAGGGTCGGGACCATCTCTTCACTGGATGCGAGCCAGGAGATGGGAGGGGAGCAGGCGCAATCTGCGTTCATTGATAGAATTCTCCAAAGCAATCACTTCGATGTGCAGGATCCGTTGTCGGTCGAGGGATTCTCCGCATGGCGGAATTCGCTCATGGACAAAGAAGACACGATAACGAAGAATGCGGGCTTTTTGACGCTTCGTACTAGATCCATACTGCCGGTTGTGCTGGAGGGCATTTCCGAAGTGCGGCTCACCGTGAAGGACAGTGATTACTATCCTGTAAGCGAAGTGCTCGTTCTCAATATGCTTCCGGCTCCAGAGACTATTGAGTTCGCTGAACTTGCAGAGCCTACTCCATCTTCCTCGCCTCTAGAAATTGCGCGTCAATCGACGGAAGACTTGACAGATCGCTCCACGACTGGACCGCGTGCCGAGCCAGCCGGAGCCACTGTGTCCGCATCGACTGAATTGGAGATCCAGGTTCGATACCAGATCCACAAAGAGGGTGGGGATCTTGGCCAGGAGGCTACCGTAACACGCACTCCGCGAAACCAACTTCTTGTAAACTCAATTGTGGACTCTGACCACAAAAAGCGGCTTCTGGCCGCTTTATCACCATTTCAAAATAATCCCGCTATACACATCACTATCCGCACCACCGACGAGATTATGCGCGATAGCCATGCACCCTCTGGTCCTATTTCGACGGTCGTAGCGCTGCCGAAGACGTCGTCTAACGCTGAGATACCCGCGAGCCCCGTGCTACAGGCGTATTTTGATTCGAGGCGAATTCCGCGAGCCGATCAGGGCGCCCTCATTAGACGATTTTCGAAGGAAGCGGTGGAACGCTCGAACATCGTGTTGCTTCATGCGCTGGCACTGCAAGATTGGTTGCAACGGTTTCCAACCGAACCGAAGACCCTTCATACCCCAGAGAGGCAAATGTGGCGCAGTCTTATCCACGACCATCTTGATGCCATCGCCGAGAACGCCACGGCGCTCCGCTCGCAACTTGAGCCGTTTCATCCGGAGACTGCGCGGACGTCAGGATCTGTAGCGCTCACTTCGCCTGAAAACAGTGTACATCTTATTGCTGCGGGCTTGGTGCAATACACAAGATTGCAAAACCAAGCCATCCACGTCGCCTTTACTGTCTCCAACGATGACAGCCAGGGAAATGCGCTGAACGAACCCAGTTTTTGGCGGTCGCTAGATAATGTGCAGGATTCTGTTCAACGTTTAAGACTCCTGACCCTGAATGGCAAGTAGTGGTATCTCATGAACCGAGAGCGGCGAGCGTTTGTATATCTTTTCGTGTATCTGACGCTCTTCGTTGCGTGCACGGCAAAGGAACATGCTCAATCCAGCTCAACCATCAGTGGCAATATCACGGACCCGTCAGGCGGGGTTGTTCCTGGTGTCAGCATCACTGTACTGGAAACAACTCAGAATATTGCGCGCCATGTTCAGAGCAATGCTTTCGGTGATTTCTTTGTGCCTACTCTTCAACCCGGATATTATGTTGTCACAGCCGAGAAGGAGGGTTTCGACATTACCGAAATTCGAAATATTGCGCTGGCAATGGGCGACAACATCCGCGTAAGAATTCGCATGAGTGTTGGCCGGTTGCAGCAAAGCATTGAGGTGAATTCTGAGAGTGGCGACGTGCAAGCGGATACATCTAGTTTAGGCAGCATCGTAGGCCGAACTTCCGTGCAGAATCTTCCGCTGGAAGCGCGAAACTATATCAACATGGTGCAGCTTACCCCCGGGGCAAACGAGGGACCTCTTTCTGGTTTGAGCAGTGGCAATCGCCCGGATGACCGGCGGCAAACATCGTCCGTATCGATCAATGGTCAAGGCGAAGTGCTAAACAACCACACCATCGATGGCATGGATAACAATGAACGATTGATTGGCACCCTGGGGGTTCGTCCGTCGATTGACGCCATTTCTGAAATCGAGATTCGATCCAATTTGTATCCGGCAGAACTGGGCCGGACTGCCGGAGGAGTAATTAACGTTATTACTAAGTCTGGAATGAACGACTTTCATGGTTCGTTGTACGAGTTTTTCCAGAATAACAAGTTGGACGCGAAGAATTACTTTGCAATCGTTGGGCCGGCGCCCATATACCGCCAGGACCAGTTTGGAGGCAGTTTCAGTGGTCCGATCCGAAGGAATCGAAGATTTTTCTTTCTCGACTATGAGCGTCTGTGGCTGGTACATGGAATCTCGTCATTGACGACCGTCCCCACGGAGGCCGAACGCATGGGCGATTTTTCCGCCTTGTCGACTTCGATTGTCGACTATCCGAGCGGGGTCCACTTTCCAGGTAACATCATCCCCTCATCGCTAATCTGCCCAATCGCAGGGAGGTATCTTGCACTATACCCTCTTCCAAACTTGCCGGGACTGGCAAACAATTATGCCAGCACCCAGAACAAAACACAGCTAAGCTACACTGGCGACGTACGGATCGATCAGCATTTCAACGAGAATAATTTTTTGTTCGGGCGTTATACCGTGAATGACGTCGCAACGTTCACTCCCGGACTTTTTCCCGTGGTGGACGGAGTGCAGCCAGGCGGGAATCCGGATTCTTACCCCGGATCTTCGCAGGATGACGCCCAGAATGTGCATCTGAATTTTGTTCATATTATTGGACAGAATCTCATCCTAGAACTGAAAACCGGGTATACCCGGGTCAACCTTGCTTCCTATCCGTTGAACTACGGCAACAATTTGAGCGAGCAGTTCGGCCTGTCAGGGGTTAACGTAGGCGGCATCACAAACTCGGAACTGTCTTTGATGTCGCCCGCCGGATACGCACCTCTCGGAGACGCGTATTTTCTGCCGTTAATGTACATAGACAATACCTATCAGTACAACACTGCGCTTACTCGAACCATTCAATCGCACACAATCAAGACTGGTATTGCGTTAATCCGGCGGCAGGCATCGGCATTTCAGTCTGCATATCCAGCGGGCTCCTTTAACTTTACGGCTAATCCAGCAGGAAACTCGATGGGGTCGTTTCTGCTGGGTATCCCTTCGAGTACCCAACGTAGTTCAGAACTAATTGAACCAGGTTACCGAACGTGGGAACCAAGTGTGTATCTTCAGGACGATTGGCGCATAAGGCAGTGGCTGACGCTGAATATGGGAGCTCGATATGACATCTATACGCCGTTTACAGAGGCACACAACAGGATCGCGAATTTCGATTTGAACATTGGTAAGATAATTGTAGCCGGGGAGAACGGAGTATCTGATACGGCTGGTGTCATCACCGACTACACAAACTTAGCCCCACGAGTCGGATTTGCCACAATATTTGGGCCGGAATTCGTGCTGCGAGGCGGTTATGGTCTGACTTTTTTCCCGGGAAATATGACCTCGGCGGCTTACCTGAATAATCAACCGTTCATCTACAATTATGGGCCGGTTTCCTTCGTGCCACTTTCGGCCGGATTGCCGGTTCCAACGTCGAGCGATCCGAGCAACCCGTTCGGCACTGTGGTCGGTGAGGCCGATAAATTTAGATCGGGTTATTTGCATCAGTTCAATCTCGATGTGCAGAAGGCAATTAGAAGCAATGTGATAAGCATTGCGTATGTGGGTGAACTGGGGCGCCACCTGGCGCAGATGCTCCCGAATATTGCCTTGGCGCCGCCTTCACCCTTGCCATATCCGTCCACCCCGATACCCTATCTTTCTTCCGCACCGAATGTATCTGCGCTTAAGTGGCTACAAAGCGACGGCAAGTCCGGCTATCATTCGCTGCAACTTTCTCTGGAGCGACGTTATTTTAAGGGCCTAACCCTCGGTGCCAACTACACTTGGGCGCATGGCATCGACGATACTTCCACATATAGCAACAATTATGCACCAGGAATCTACTTGGTACCTTCTAAGATCAGAACGTATGACCGCGGCAACGGTGATCTAGACATCCGCCATCGAGTTGTCTTCTTAGGTAACTACGAACTGCCCTCCGGCCATGCAGGAATAACTAAGAAATTGGTTTCCGGCTGGCAGCTCAATGGCATCTTCGTCTGGGAAACCGGGCGAACTTTTACCGTGACTAATCCAAACAATCCGCAAGTGAATCTCGGACCATCAATTACTGCTGATCGGCCGGATGTGACTGGAAACACAGTTCTATCTCATCCCACCATTCACGAATGGTTCAACATTTCGGTTTTTACAGTACAAACATATGGAACCCTGGGCAACGTTGGCCGAAATACTCTCTACGGCCCGCACCAGAGACATCTGGATTTCTCGCTGTTTCGAAACATTTCCCTTCCAGAAGGATCGAAACTCCAGTTTCGTGCTGAATCTTTCAATCTCACAAACACTCCGAACTTTACCCATCCTGATTCCGGGTTGGGTGATCCGGCCTTTGGAACGATTTCTTCTACTGGCACAGCGAACGCCAGGCAGTTCCAACTTGCTCTGAAGCTATTGTTCTGATATTACAAATCCGTTTTCTTGCAGAGTGAATGACCACCGGCTAACAGCCGGTGGCTTCAGGTTACGGCTGGAAGCCGGATTGATCGGCCATGCGGCCGATTACACCACGTTGAAGTCATCGTCTGGAGCGGGGGGCTTTTGCTCCTCGATATATCGCTTCCAGGCCTCATCTGTA
>JARLGZ010000162.1 GCA_031292515.1 Puia sp.
AGCGCTCGACGCGGCAGGGGGAATTGGGGCTCAGACTTTTCGTGTCAGTGCAAGATCATGTCCAGGGCAGATCGGCGTGCGCTGGCCGACTTTTCGGTGCTAACGAATGGCACTGGGAACGTCCCGTCTGTCCCCGGGTTTCGGTATCATGTCCCCCTATTTCCGAATGGCACTGGGAACGTCCCGTTTGACCGCGGGATTCATAAGTCGGGGCGGTGAACGGGTTGGAATCCCAAGGCCGGTACACCCCTAGTAGCGATTGTCTCGGGCACTCAGACGCTGCATAGAAAATCTGAAGGCTTTAATTTTCGGGTAATCATAGGTGAGGCCGGGTCACCCCGGCCTCATTGGTTAGTAGTCTTTGTTGTTCAGTTCGACAAGTGATGCGGCGATTTTGTCCAACGTCGAATTCGTTTCTCTCAGCAGTGTATCCAACTGGGATATTGAGTTATCGACCGATTGAACGGCATCAACCACGTCTTGAAGACTGGCATCCGTATGGCGATTGTTCATTGCTTACCTACCTTCTTGTGCGTGGGCCGCAGGTCTCATCATTGGAGGGGGGGTTCCACGACTTATGCGGAGTCTAACACGAATATGGCGACAAGTTACACGACTTGACGCGGATAATTTAGTTTGCAAGCATCACGTAAGCATCTCGCAAGCATTTGTGAGATATGCGAGCATGGTAGCAAGTACGACCGTACTTTAGAGTTCGTTGTTTACAATTCGGGTCGGAGTTACCAGTCTCTGAATGACACGTTGGACTTCTCCACATCCACTTGAAGCTTCTTCGACCGGAAGAACGCCTTGAGAGTATCAACCGTCAAGGGCATGTTCGGCGTCGGTCCGACAACTACCCGTTTGATGAATTGGTAGCGGCCACCCATCAGTGAAACTGAAGGCTGGAGTTGGAAATCAAAGGGGTCTTTGTCGTGTCCCTCCTCTAAGCGTGGAATCTCAAGTTCGAGGAACGGAATCATGCAGGAGCGAGACGTGCGATACCTCAATAGGTCGTATCGCGGCTGAATTGTATCCGCCACGAGCCGATACTCGTTCTCGCTACGAAAAGATGCACTCTTTCTGAAGCAAGCATGTTGTAGAAGAATGAATGTGAAAAGGTCAGAGAGCGGGAGGAAGGGCGTAGAATTCGTCTTCATTAACTCTGTAGTCCACTTCGCTGTTTCCAAATACTCAACGATTTCAGTGTCAATATCCGGGTATCCATCAGGGGTATCGGGGTATTTCACTTTGCCAAAGCGAATGAACGGGTCTGTAGGTGTATTAGTCTTTAAGGCAGCACGAGAGAGACAACTGGTGCTAAAACCTACAGCCACACCGTTACCTGCACCGCAGTAGGAACGCCACTGAGGCAGAGAATCATCTTCCGCTGAAAACGAAGCAATGAACGGGCGGGATTCAAATCCACCCTCCTGAACTGTCAGAAAAGAATCGGCAGTCGCACGGTCCTCGGGTGTCGCGAACTCAATAGAGGGTATACGTGACCGCACTAACTTAAGGAAATGTGTTTGCTCGGATGTGTCGTTCAGGTAGCAGACGCTCGTTGCGAAAATCGACTCTGACGCGACAATCTTCATCATCGTGTCAATGGACGTGTAGTGGTAAACAATGTCCGGGACTGGTTCAGGCATCATGGGCTCCAGCTACGGTTTTCTATCGGTCGCGACAAAGCTGTTCATAAGGTCGTCAATCGCGTCGTAGTCGAGGTCGGCTTGCTTCTTGTCTTCCATGATTTTCTGCAAGCTTGTGTCGAATACCATACCGCTCTTTGAATTGCCTTTGTGATTCACGAAGGCAAGCATCTCTTTGCTTTGCCCGTCGTAGAGGGAGTCATCCTCTATGTACTTGTCCCGTGGCGTGCTCAAGTCCCCTGTTTGGACGGTCAGCTTGACGTAGCACCGATTGTCTTTTGGGTTGTAGTGGCTAACTTGGTCATGGGTCAAGGCATTGCCGATTACGTTTTCCTCCAATATCTTGTCGCCCATTGCGGTGCATTTTGACTGAAGGTCGAACAGTTCCGTGGCAGACGGGGGGCGAAACGATGGAGCCGCCTCAGCCTGTTTCTGCTCCGCCTGTTTTTGCTTTGGCAGCATATCGCATGAGCACAGCGAGAGTAGCAGGACAGTCGCCAGCATACTTTTCATGATGGGTATCACTATATCCCAATGCCGTGCCGTGGATGCCATAGAAGGGTGAGATCTTGAAGATAGATACAGCGAGTCTGAACCTCATCAAAACCTGGAAAACCTGGGGACAGACGGAAAAGCCGTGGACAGACGACCATCCCCGGGTTTTTGGTGAGAGTGACGACTGACCACACGTCAAGGCAAGGTGTAAACATACACTCTGAACAAGAGAAGCCCAGGCAACACTATTTTCTTGTCTTGCTGCGCTTCTTTCACCATCTTGTTCCTTTTGTGAGTTCTTCTGTTGGCGATAAGCTGGTTGGCGTCCTGGAGGAAGAATTTAACGTCGGCATAGACATACAACCCGTAGTTGGGGCCCATAATCCAGTAGTTCCCGCGGTCATCGCATGCCAGCCCGATGGCGTGCTCCCACACGTTTACGTAAGCGCCCCAAGCGGCGTGATGGGGGATCTGTTCGAGTTCAAGCTTAGGTGTAGAAAAATCGGCATGGAGTTTCAGGCCGGGGTTGACGCCGAGTTCTGACATCTTTGAGTAAATGTTCTCTATCTGATAACCCGTAGGTTTGCTATAGTCGCTCACAAATGAGCCGTGAAACCGCAG
>JARLGZ010000163.1 GCA_031292515.1 Puia sp.
CAAAACCCCAAAACCCCAAAACCCCAAAACCCCAGGGGGATAGAGAAAGTACGGAGCAAGTGCGAAAACGGATACGTATTTTAATTATTATTACTGCATATCAGGATACACTCCCCTGAAGAAACGCAGGAGCGCCCTTCTCGTCTCCCGAGGCTTCTCGGCATGCACCCAGTGTCCTGCCCCGGGCACAACCACCATGCTTGTTTTCTCGAGTCGGGGGAACACATTCAGATATTCATCTGCCCCGTAGATCTGCGATTTCTCCCCCGCGACGATCAGCACTCTGCCATGCTTCGGATACGCACCCTTCACTTCTGCACTACCAAAGATCGTTCCTACATTGTCGAATATCGCCTTCGTGTTGCACTCCCATCTGAGAGTTGGACAACCGAGATCCAGGTTCTGTTCCATGAGAAGTGCGACGGTCCGATCTTGTTGGAACTCTTCATACAAATCTCGCACCGCCTTCGTCCGGCTCGTGGTCTGACTCAACAGTGTGAACTTCCGCATTCGTTCCAGCGTGCTGAGAATGTGTGTTCGATAGCGGTCTTCCGTGCTCGCGCCGCAGGGGGAAACGCCGACAAGGGCCAGGGATGTCACTCGGTCCGGGCAGTCCGCTGCAATGTGCATCGCCGTCCTCCCGCCCATGCTGTGTCCGAGAAAGGAGAATTCGTGGAGCCCGATACGGTCTGCGTAGCGCAAGACGTCATCTGCCATCTCGCCGTATCGCATGGAAGGATGGTGGTCTGAGTGGCCGTGATTCCTCATATCTATGAGATGGACCTGGAAAAGCCGCTGGAACGACAAGGTGCGGCAGATGGGCAGCCAGTTGGTGTGTCGGCCGAGGAGGCCATGAAGCACCAGCAGGTGATGGGGAGAGGAGGAAGGCAGGATGCGAGAGAAGAGCTGGACAGAGGTAGTGTCTGTTCGGAGGACACTCAGGGCCCGATAGGACGAAGGGAGGGGATGCATTATCTGAAGAGTCTGCAGAGCGCGAGTTGTTATCATCGGGGAAAGATTGTTTAAAGTTCTAAAAGTCAGTTCCTGAGCCAGATTATAGTTCGCAAAATTGCGTGTTGTCGCTTCGTGCGCAAGG
>JARLGZ010000164.1 GCA_031292515.1 Puia sp.
AGCCAAAACAACCCCAACCCAACAACCTTCCTGAATAAGACGGAAGATCGAAAGTGCGAAAAACTCTGGACACTACCGGGCTTGAAACGACAACGGCAGCTCCGCTCGCCTACTTTCTGGTACCAAACCGGTGCAGTGAGTGCATTGGCGATATGACATTTCCGGATAATCGGTTGGCATTCGGACTCTGAGAAATCGAGGAAGCTAAATTCGACTATCGACGTTGCTGCTTACCAGTAACGCGTTCTATCAGAGCGTTGATGTTAAGGCCAACTCCAAAGAAGTTTGGCTGCAACAACAACACCTTATTTGCTTTCTCGCCGAGAGAATCAGCAGTATCCTCTTTTTCAACGAGCTGATGAAGCAGCTGGATAACTTCGGCATCTGTCTTAGGCTCAGGCGTGACATTACCCAACAATTCCTGCACATCGTATTCCCGGTCTGTCCCATCTGGAATATACGTCCTGATACCCTTCGCCTGGAGACGTAGCAGGTGCTTATAAGTTACAGTCACTTCTGGCCGATCAGGCATCGGCACCTTCTCTACGGCATTTATCTTCTCAAATGATTCATTGATCTCCCTGAAAGCGTGAGCAACTATCCCTAAATACTCTCTGCGCAAATCCCCATATACTATAATTGCAATCTTGCGCTCCGCTTCATCTTGACGAATTACCGCTCGGGCCCCGAGCGAGCCGTTCCTCAATACAACGCCACTTCGCCACTGGAGGTTGTCATCAATATCATGATGCATGCGAACGATGAGACGCGGTAAGACTGATTTTGGCAAGAAGTCGTATTCAATAACAAAGCGTGTCGATGGCTCGTTGGCGATACTGATAGACGGCTCATCAATGGGGAGCAGTGCTGGAAGAAGAACGTGGAATGAGTCCAGTTGGTAGCACAACTCGAACTTCTTCATGATCTCAATCATGAAGTGATGCTTTTCTAAGGGATATACTTTTCGTGGCAAGATCGACCCGATCTTCCTTGTATCGAGTATGCCGCCTGAAGAAGCCAACTGCTCGGAATTAACGATCTTATAGACGCCTTGAGTCAACCATCGTGGGTTGATAACATTGGTATCTCTTAAAGGAAGATCCGAAAACCTAAGTGCTATTCCGAGATCATGTAGGAACTCAATCAATGCTTCCTGCTCGGACGCTTCGTTCACTCCGCACTCCTCGCAGATTGCTCGATACATTGAAGAACCTATGAAGTCGTCGCGGAGCAGCTCGATCCGCTCCTTTACAGCAAACCATGATGCGGGCCACACCGTTCTTGCGTGATCCAAGCGCGCTAGTGTCGCACCGAGTAGCCGTTCAAATTGAGCGATGCCCTCGGGCGTGGCGCAGGATACACGCTGAATTCCACGAATATTGCGATATTTCTCAGCAAGGAACCGCCTATTAACATCAAACGAACGATTCTCGTCAATTTTGTTGATTACGATGATTACCGGAGAATCGCCTCCAAATGCCTCCACATGTTTCAACCAATATTCCGTCTTCTCTTCACGCCGTCCATCGAGCACGAGCACATAAACGCTACGCTTTGACAGAAAGAACTGATGAGTAGCGTGCATGATTTCCTGACCGCCAAAATCCCATACGTGCACAGTGAGACGGCGGTTAGCAAATGACACGGCGTAGTCATCAATATTTATTCCATGAGTCTGCTTTTCATTTGGATCATAGTCTCGCCCCAGCAGGCGATTCACTAAAGAAGTTTTGCCAGACCCCCCATCGCCGATCAACATTACCTTGACTTCATCGATTGAACGCTTCGATCCCCTAAATGATTGAAAGTATGTCGCAACTTTTGCACGACCTTTCTTTACCACTTCCAGCGGAGGGATCTCAAACGGGTTTCCCGTCAGATGGAGTCCATCGTCATCCTGATGACCGACGAAAAACCATGTCAATTCCGGCTCCACAACCTGCATCGGCAACTCTCGCAATCGATTTCCCGATAGGTTGATATCAGATAGATTTGGAAGGGTAAACAGCTGAGCTGGAACGGAAGAAAGCCCCATTCCACCAAAATCGACGTAGCGAAGTGATCGCAATCTTCCGATAGCTTCAGGTATCGTCCGAACGCGCGTTCCACTCAGGTCGAGAAGCTCCAGTTGGGGGAGTTCGAATAGCTCGTCTGGGAGTGAGGTGAGCTGTAGGTTTGCAAGTCTCAGCTCTCGAAGTGCAGAACATTTGCCGATGCTCGGAGGCAAGTCAACTACCATCGAACTGCTGATATCGAGCGATACAAGTTGTCGCCATAAACCTAACAAATCTGAGATTTGGCTCACCGGTGTTCCACGAATGTTCAGAGCAGTGATCTCTGATAGTCCGGCAGCAGGTGTAAGATCGTGGATCTTAGTTCCAGATATGTTAATGTGACGGAGCCGTATCAGTTGCTTTAGGGATAGTGGCAATGCGTCGGCAGGGTTCGCTGCGAAACTAATCTCCTCCAAGGCTTCCATGTCTCCCAGCCACTCCGGAAGTTGGTCAAGTCGATTCGAGCCAATGAACATACCAACGATAGACTTCAGGTCTCCCAACGCAGTCGGAAGTTCATCGAAAATATTGTTATTCAGTTTCAGTATCTTTAGGCTACTAAGGGAGCTAATCGATTTTGGAAGATAGGAAAGGAAATTCCCGTTGAGACCCAGGATCTCCAAAGACTTCAAGTTCTCAAAGAGTGAATCGGGCAGTTCCTCGATACGATTTGCGCTCAAGCGAAGCGAGCGTAAATGGGTAAGATTGCCGAGTTCCAGTGGGGCTCTGTTAAGTGATAGGCGGGTCAAGTTAAGGCTAGTAACATTGCCGTATTCATCCTGATAGAACGAAGGCGCGTGGCTATCGAGACGGGATCCGTCGTATTCTTTGTCCACCCTGAATTCAAGTCCAATCGCCTTCGAAATACCCTGAATGCATTCACGGTCAGTCATATCGTACACCTCGCAAATATTGTCGCTTGTGCTTTCTACCTTCTGTCGACCGAGCCAGTTGCACAATTGAAATGGACGGTACGGCTCATCGAATTAGGGTAGATACTGCAAATTACGGTAACAACCTAAAACCAGATCGATTCTCAACTTGGCAGAAATCCCCGGTGCGAGCGAAGCTCCAGCCGCAGTTCCTCCCGCAGCGCCTTGCTCTTCTTGAGGCGCGCGAAGAACTCATCGAGAAGGCTGACGACGATGGCGTTGACGCTGACGCTTTCGGCTTCGGCCCAGTCTTTGAGCTTGGTACGTGCCTCCGCACCGACATGGAGGAGTTGAGGGTTGGTGAGATCCATGCCGGCCTTGCGGG
>JARLGZ010000165.1 GCA_031292515.1 Puia sp.
AAAAGAACGCCTCAAATAAAAATGATCCAAATAAAAAAACAACCGAAAGGCTGTCGGCCATCAGACCTTCCGGGAAAAAGGACGACTCCTTTTTCGAATGGGTACACGATATCGCCAGGCAGATACCCCACGGAAGAGTCACCTCCTATGGCGCTATCGCAGCCTGCCTCGGAACCCGTCTGTCGGCGAGAATGGTAGGATGGGCTATGAACGTCAGCGGATATGCGAAGATACCCGTTCCTGCGCATCGTGTCGTCAACAGGAACGGACTACTCACAGGCAAACATCATTTCAGCCCTCCGGAAGCCATGCAAAAGGCTCTCGAGAAAGAAGGCATTAAGGTACTGGATGATAAAATAGTAGACTTCGACAGGTTATTCTGGGACCCTGCCAAGGAATTATAAACACACTGTAAGTGCCACGGCGTTCAGTCATGTCTCCTGCTCCGCAACACAGGAAAATCAGATGCAAAAATGATTTGTCAAAATTTTTTTCGTTAAAATTTGGTGCAATCAAAAAAATATTTACATCTTTGCATCATCAAATTGTTCACAAAAAACAAAACATGCTTCGACTAAGTCAACATATCAAATCAACAGAGCGGTTTTGCCCTTGGGGTAATCCGACTGTTTGCGGAGCGTGTCTCGTCGATGAATAAGCAATTGACGAACTTAATATAACACACGCCCCGCAAGAGATTGCGGGGTTTTTATTTTAGCAGCATGCAGAATAAAAACACTTTGCTCCGGCAACAAGGCCGGCCTGTCATACTCAGTTATCATAACGGCTTTATAAGCCGGATGGAGAAGGTGTATCTATTATACGGACCGTGGTATCAACGAATCTAAGCGCATATACGCCTAGTTAAAAGAGCCCGGTCCCAAAACGACCGGGTTTTTTTGTGTCATGATCTGTTCGTCTAATGGCCAGGACCCAAGACTTTCACTCTTGGAATATGGGTTCGATTCCCGTACAGATCACAATATTGTGACTTGGTGTAATTGGCAACACGCCACTCTCATAAGGTGGAAGATTTTGGTTCGAATCCGGAAGTCGCAACTTTGTGGTTTCTGTTGAGTGGTGTATCGGCGGCATAACAGTCTTTGACACTGATGGAGTTGGTTCGAATCCAACCTCAACGACAATCGTTGGCCCTAGCTTAACGGGTAAAGTACCTCACTGTGAATGAGGAGAACAGGGTTCGAGTCCCGGGGTCAACCAGGAATTCAATGGACGGTCTGTAGCTCAATGGTCAGAGTGCCCGGCTTTTAACCGGAGGGTTGTGAGTTCGAATCTTTCTTCATCCGCCATAAGGACGAATAGCTCCAATTGGCCTGATAAAACGGTTGACACAAAATGTATTAAAAATCATCATGGAAGCGGTACAAACCTGGAGAAGGCTCAACGGAGCCGCCATCAGCAGGCCGATCGAAGAAGAGATCCGGTCTGCGATGGTCAGGGAAAAAGAAATGGGACACGAACTGAAGGTCTGCATCGGGACCGACAGCCAGGTCAAAGGAAAGGAAATCGAATTCGCAACGGTCATCGTATTCCTCCGGAAAGGGAAAGGTGGTTTCATATACATCAATCATGAGACTCTTAGCCAAAAGATGAGTATAAAGGAGAGAATGCTCCTGGAAGTAGCTAAAAGTATCGACATCGCCTATTCACTCTGTGGGATCTTTACCCAATACGGCATCGACCTGGAGGTACATGCGGACATCAACACAAACCCCCACTTTAAAAGCAATGTCGCCTTGAAAGAAGCGATGGGCTATATCCTGGGGATGGGTTTCGCCTTCAAAGCCAAACCGCATGCATTTGCCAGTTCGAGTTGCGCAAACAAAGTCGTTCAATAACCGTCGATAACCCATCCATATTAATAACCGGACCGGCCACCGCGGTGGCCGGTCCTCAATTCAAAAAAATGAAAAGGAATTCAGTGTTCATAATGTCAATAAGACAAGGGCTGTCATGTGGCGGCCAGGGATGGCTATCTCAAAATAAACCATTATGGACACAAAACTTATCAGACAATTCGGACAGGAGGTCCTCAGCTACAGGTTGCGGGCAACCCGTCAAAAGACCCGGGCGGCACGGGAGGACTTCGACAAATATCTTTTAGCATTGCGCCGGGAGGAAAGAGCCTTACAGAGACAAAAATATGCCCTGGGATGGGATCCGCTGATCCCGCCTGTACAAAAAGGCTGGAAACGATCTTTCGTGCTACGGGATGACCTGGCCAGAGGCCGGCATGCGGCATTTTTCGAAAACCTCCTGCAGAAGATCAATACACATGATTGGAGCCACCGGAAAGACTTCAAGGTCAGGAAAAGACGGCGTGGCAGGAAAATTTTTGTCGCGAAAACTCAGTATCTGAAACGATTTTATCAGTCTCAATTCGATAAGATGGGCTTCACCGAAAAAGAGCGGAGTTTTTTCCACATGGAAACCGGTTATGAGCGGCGGGGAAAAGACATCGTCCTGATCAGTTGGTTTGTATTCAGCGAGCCCTGGAGATTCAGACTACAAGTCAAACCGAATATGATCGATAAGATCCGGGAAATAGACGCCGTCCTGGAAGCCAGGATCAGACAGATCAGAAACCTGATGGAAAGGAACGACTTCAGGAAACGTCTGTGCAAGATCACCAATGGACACTACCAATGGTGGGACTCCGAGGAGAGAAAAAGGGAAAAATATGCGTTTAAAAACAAATCTCTTCCAGATATCCTGCAACTGATCGAAGAATAGAAAAGATTGCGGCAGAATCTGCAAAACACTCACCACTCGCTACTGACTACTCACGCTAATAATACGGGTTGATCATCAAATACACGATGACCCCGGTAACGGCGACATACAGCCAGACCGGCCAGGTGATCCTGGCCAGCTTCCGGTGCTTGTCGAATTTCTCCTGGAAAGCACGTTGCAGCGTGAAAAGGACGAGGGGGATAATGACCCCCGAAAGAATGATATGAGAACTGAGGATAAAATAATAAACATACCGCAAGGAGCCCGCCTGTGCTTTCTCATCTTCGCTGAGCAGCCCGTCATGATTCAAATCGCCAAACCGGGTAGAGGGATTCGAAGCATGATAGATCACATAGGACACCAAAAAGACCGTGCTCAAGGCGACAGCTACGAGATTGGCCGTCTTATGCGCCCGGGTCTGCCCGTTCCTGATAAAATACAGGCTGGCAATCAGCAGGATCGCCGTGCTCGCATTCAGGATCGCATGGAAAAGCGGAAGGGACCGGGTGTTGAAACCAAAGTCCATTTTGACCTGCGGCACCAGTATCAAAAAAGCCACGGCAAGCGGGATGGCGATGGATACGATGATGATGGGGGTGGTAAGATTCTTCTCCTTCATGGGAAATATTTTTACAAAAACCTTTTTATAAACCTTTTTTAAAATGAACCTGTCAGTTATACGGGATCTGTTTTCTGTACTGCCTTGATCAGGCCCCTTCAAACGGATCATCCTTCCGCTTCCTGCTGAAATAGACAACAGTCACGACAGTTCCTAGCAGGATGACGATGATAGGAATTGCCAGGGGCTTCAACTCGTCGAATAGGGTCGACTTTTTATTCTTGTCCCGCTCCAGCATGATAAAAACGATGTCATCGGCCAGTTTCGCGAGCGCTGCCGTGTCCGTCCCGTGATAATAGCCCCTGATGACACGATCCTTGTCGAGCAAAGTAACATAATCGGTATGTACAAAATTAGAATCTACACTCACGCTGTCCTGGAGACCCAGCTTCAATTCGTTTAGCGCAAAATCATAGATCGTCTTTTTCGGACCGGTCAGCAACCACCACACATCCGAATTAACGCCATAGTGATCGGCGTATTTTTTTAAGACAGGGGCCGAATCTCTCACCGGGTCGACGCTGAAGGAAAGAAACTGGACAAAAGTGGTGTCGATCATCCGCGTATCGTCCTTTAACTTCAGTCCATCCTGCAATCTTTTGATATTACGCATCAATGTCGGACAGATACTCGCACAATGGGAAAAGAAGAAATCAGCGACGATGACTTTGCCATGCAGGGAATCCAGGGACACCGCTGCGCCGAGCTGGTTCTGCAAATCGACATTCCTCACCCGGTGCCAGATCGTATCGGTCATCGCCTTCCCGTCCTGCATCCGGGTGACGACAGAATCCGGGTAAAACCGCCCCGGCATCGGTACGCTGTACCTGTTGGCCATCATATAAAAAGCCAGGGGAACCACCACCGCGACCACCAATGCCAATAATGCTTTCTTACTCACGGTATTTTTATTTTCAGGAACCACGCTGCAAATCCGATCGATGGTCCGGCTGGTTGATAAAAAAACCACCGCGACGTGGCGGTGGTTCCTATGCTGATAATCTCTTTATAGTATAATCCATTCCGGCACTACTCCACCGATCCGGGCTTCTTCGCTTCCGGCTGCGGGGCGACCTTTATCGTACTCTGCTCCAGGTGATGCGGATCATATTCGTTCCGCAGGTTCTTGTAGGAATTGCCATCCCAGAGAAAGGCGATGATAAACCATACAAACAGCAGGGCGGGTATGGCGATCGTCATGATCAGGTTCTTGATCTCATGACGAAGGTGCATGAATTCCGCGATAATATAGAACGCCTTCGCGCAGGTCAGGATCAGGTAGATGCCGTTCAACACGTATTTCGGCGGAAATCCCGTTTTCAGGTGGATGGTCGCCAGCAACAATTCCACCATGGTGATGCCCAGCAGGATCCAGAACGTCCGCCAGATCGGCTTTGTTGAAAACTCCGGCTCGTGGTGATGGCTGGCAAGTGTCTGCGTATTTTCCATATAAATATTATTAGTCCTACTGATAAATTCAAAAATGACGTTTTTCAAAAATAATCCCGGCGCCCGCGCCGCATAGCAGGGCTGCCTGTGAACGACCTACAACAGGTAAAAACAAGTGAACACAAATACCCAGACCAGGTCCACAAAGTGCCAGTAGAGACCAGCCTTTTCGATCATCAGGTAATGCCCGCGCTTAGCAAAGTCTCCCCGTAAATTCTTGATCAGCATGATGATATTGATAATCACACCGGAGAATACATGGAAACCGTGAAAACCCGTAATGGTAAAAAAGAAATTGGTGAAATTGGTCGTGGCCTTGGTGCCATCCGCATTCAGGAAAGGATTCAATCCCCACCAGGCGCCTTCGCCGTGCAGGTGCGTCCATTCCCAGGCCTGGCAGCTCAGAAAAGCCAGGCCGCCGATGATCGTCGGGATCATCCATTTCGTCACGCCTTTCTGATCGTTCCGGTGACCGGCGGCAACCGCCAGCACCATCGTCACGGAACTCATGATCAGGATAAAGGTCATCAGGCTCACGAATACCAGGGGCAGATGGATGCTCTCGGGAACAAACGGAAAAGCCTTGAAGACTTCATTCGGGTCGGGCCATCCATTGGTTGCAAAACGGATAGAGCCATAAGAGATCAGGAAAGCGCCAAAAGTAAAGGCATCGCTCATCAAAAAATACCACATCATCAACTTACCATACTCCACATTGAACGGGCTCTTACCCCCGCTCCACCATTTTTGTCCTGCTGGTATTGCCTGTGCCATATTTTTATTTTAGTTGGTTTGCAAATTTATCTAACAAAACTCGAAATTATTTTATCAGCAAAAAGAAAATGAACAAATAGATCCAAAGCAGGTCCACAAAATGCCAGTACGTGCTGATCAACTCTACCGGCACGATATTATAGCTCCGGGTCCTGCCTGCAAAAGCCTTCACGAACATAATGACCAGGACGATGACACCACCCAGTACGTGCAGGATATGAAGCCCCGCAATGACATACAGGAATTGCCCCGCACCCGACCCCCTCAACGTTACGCCGCTGTTCCAGATATGCCGGAACCCCACTATCTGCAAAACCATAAAGAGCAATCCCAGGACCGCCGTCAACGTGATCAACCGGCGGTAGTTCTGCATCTCCCGGTCACGAAAAGATTTTAAAGCCATCTGCACCGTCAGGCTGCTAAGAAGGATCACAGCCGTAGAATACCAGAATGCCCTGGGTATCTCAAATGTCGTCCAACCCGCCTGATCTCTCTTCACGATATATGCACTCGTAAGACCCGCAAACATCATAATGATGCTGCCAAGACCCACCCATAATGTAAACTTATGGGGATGTATTTTCTTTCTTTGTTCGTTCACTGTTTCCTTTCCTTCAATAGATGGTGTGATCATATCATACTTATCTTAATCATTCTCACTTAAATCTTAATCATTCCAACTCAAACATTTTTTTACGCCTCTGCCACAAAACAAAACTCCCAACACAATCAGGCGCCCGCTCACCACTGACTGCTCACTATCTTCATCTTACTCGCCACTCACTATCTTCATCCCACTGACCACTCACTACTCACTACATCACCCGCTTACCTTATTTGCCAGCAAGGCCAGCAGCACTACAGGCAAATAAATATAGCTGCTGAACATCACCCGCCTCGCCGCTTTCACCGACATCTCCCGGTAGAGCCTGATACATTGCCATACCATGAAGAGGTTAGCTACCAGTACGATCCACAATCCCACGATACCGCTGATATTCGTAAGATAAGGAAGAACACCCACCGGCAGCAGCAACAGGGAATAGATGATCGCCTGTATCGCCGAATATTTGGTAGGTCCCTGGTCCGACGGCAGCAATTTAAAACCCGCCGTCGTATAATCCTTATGCGCAACCCAGGCAATCGCCCAGAAATGCGGGAACTGCCAAAAGAACTGAATGGCGAAAAGCACCCATCCGCCCGCGCTGAGATCGTCATTCCCCGCGGCCCACCCGATCAGGCAGGGCAGCGAACCAGGAACGGCTCCCACCAGCACGGAGATAGCACTGACCTTCTTCAGCGGCGTATAGATAAAAGCATATACAAATAAGCTGAAGGCTGCGAGGGCTGCCGTCAGGAAATTGAAATGCCAAAGGATCAGCACACCCGTCACGCCCGCCGCCGCCGCAAAGATCCAACCCTCCGTCGCGCTCATTCTCCCCGAAGCCACGGGACGGCTGGCCGTCCTCTTCATCATGGCATCCGTATCCTTTTCCACGACCTGGTTGATGGCATTCGCGCTACCCGTGACCAGCATGCCCCCCGCAAAAAAGAGGAGGATGGCCTTCCAGTCATATTCCTTTACTTTCGGGGCCAGCAAATAACTGATCACTGCTGAGAAAACGACCATGAAGCTTAAATTGAACTTGATCAGCAGCTTATAATCCCGTAGTTTGCCGGCTATTTTAAAAGAACTCGATTGCTTCACATTCATTGATTTGTCTTACCTCATCCCGAAATTTGCTCCCTGTCCCGATACACACAACATCCGGCGCCAACGCCTTTGTTTTTGTTCCTCACCCCTGAACCTCTCTGTCTCTAAATAAATGCCCCGACTTGCATCAGGGCATAGTGTCACTTTTATTCTTTTTTCACTATGATCCTTTAGTGTTTGCTCTCGTTACCGCCGATAGGTTCGGTCTGGGGAATGAAATCCCTGCCATCCTTCGCGTAGTCATAAGGCCAGCGATAGACTTCGGGAATCTCTCCGGGCCAGTTGCCGTGTCCGGGACGGATCGGCGCGGTCCACTCCAGCGTATTGGACTGCCAGGGATTCTGCGAGATCACCTTTCTTCCCTTGAAAATGGAATAGAAGAAATTGAATATGAATAGCAGCTGAACGGCGAACACAACCATCGCGACAACCGAGATAAACCGGTTCAGGTCGCCGAATTGGTTGAAGGAGATCCAGTTGCTATAGTCCAGGTAACGACGCGGCATACCGGCCAGACCCTCATAGTGCATCGGCCAGAAGATCAGGTAGGCGCCTGCGAAAGTCACCCAAAAATGGATATATGCCATCGTGTTATTCAAATAGCGGCCATACATCTTCGGGAACCAGTGATAGATCCCGCAGAACATCCCGAGAATGCCGGAGACTCCCATTACGATATGGAAATGCGCAATCACAAAATAAGTATCATGCAAATGGATATCCAGGGTAGAGTTCCCGAGGAAGATACCCGTCAGACCACCGGAAATAAACATGCTCACAAAGCCGATAGCAAAAAGCATCGCCGGTGTGAAGCGGATATTGCCGCGCCAGAGGGTCGTCAGCCAGTTGAAAACCTTGATCGCGGAAGGTACCGCAATCAACAGGGTCAGCAACACGAACACAGACCCCAGGAAAGGGTTCAGACCCGTTACAAACATATGGTGCGCCCATACCAGAAAGGCCAGGATGGCGATAGCAAACAGCGAGCCCACCATGGCCATGTATCCGAAGATGGGTTTGCGCGCATTCACCGACATGACCTCCGAGACCAGACCCATCGCGGGAAGGATGATGATATACACTTCAGGATGACCCAGGAACCAGAACAGATGCTGGTAAAGGATCGCACTGCCACCTTCGTTTGGCAGCGCTTTATTTGTTTCCGTCAGGAAGATATCCGACAGGTAGAAGCTCGTTCCGCCATGACGGTCGAATAACAGGAGGATGAAACCCGACAACAATACCGGGAAGGAGAGAACGCCCAGGACGGCGGTAAAGAACAGCGCCCAGATCGTCAGTGGCAGACGGGTCATGCTCATCCCCTTTGTACGCATATTGAGAATCGTCGAGATATAGTTAAGGCCGCCCAGCAGCGAAGACACAACAAACAAAGCCATGGCGATCAGCCACAGATCCATCCCAGTCTTCGACCCCTCTGAAGCGTCGCCGAGCGCGCTAAGGGGTGGGTACGAAGTCCATCCTCCACTCGCAGGCCCCGTTTCGACAAACAGCGAAGAGATCATCACCACGCTGGCGCCCCAGAAAAACCAGTAGGACAACATATTCAGCATCGGGGAAGCCATATCCCGGGCCCCGATCTGCAGCGGTATCAGGAAATTGGCGAAAGTACCGCTCAAACCACCCGTCAACACGAAGAACACCAGCACGGTACCATGCATGGTCACCAGGGCATAGTAGAATTCGGGTTGGATCTTGCCCCCCTTTGCCCACTTGCCGAGGATATCCTCCAGCCAGGGAAAAGTGGCATCGGGATAGCCCAGCTGAAGACGGAAGAGGACCGACATCAGACCGCCGAGGATCGCCCAAACCATCCCCGTGATCAGGAATTGCTTGGCAATCATCTTATGATCCTGGCTGAACACATATTTCGTAATAAACGTCTCTTTGTGGTGATGCACGTCGTGATCGTCATGATGAACATCATGAGTGGTAATCACTTCTCCGTGTCCGTGCAATGTTGCTTCGTTGCTCATGAGAAAAATTTTATTTGAGTACCCTTCTTGGTTATTCCGGTATCGGTCCTGTTCTGTTTTTACATTTCAATTCTTTCCGCGCACCTTACAGCATCTTCTTAACCCGCGTCCCTTCGCTTCCTCTTTGCATCCCTTCGCCTCCTCTTGCATCCCTTCGCTTCTCTCTTCTCGTCCATTCGTATCCTGCCATTCGTCCTCTTGCGCATTCAATATTCGCGTCTTTCGTGTCTTCCTTATCGCTTATTAGCGCCTTACCACCATTTTAGCCGCATCCGGGTTAACGACGGCCGCGGTGCCTTTTGTCGTATCCGTTTTTGGCGGGTTAGCCGGATCCTTGTCAGGGAAAACCTGTACAAAGTTCGGCTTTTGTTTCAGTTTCCAGAGCGTAAATTCATCCTGCGTGACCACTTTTATGATCCCCCTCATCGTATAATGCCCTCTTCCGCACATCTGGTCACAGGAGATCTCGTATTCGAAATCCGGGTTGCCCAGCTTCTTCTTCATCTCGTCCGTCGTATATTTCGGGGTGAACCACATCGTCGTGGGCGTACCGGGAACGGCATCCATCTTCATACGGAAATAAGCCAATCCCACGTCATGTACCACGTCCCTTGAGTTGATGATGAGCTTTACAGGCTGATCTTTAACAATATACATCTCGCTTTGGACTACGATATCGTCATGGGTAGCGGGATCATCCCAGATCAAACCCAGGGTATTACCGTCCTTATCGCTGATATTCTGGTAGTATTTCTTGCCGAAGACATTGTCCTTACCGGGATAGCGGAAGATCCAGCCGAACTGCTTCCCGGTCACTTCCACCTGCAGGGCCTCCTTGGGGGCCTCCCCGGTGATATTGAACCAATAGTAAAGCCCGAACCCGACCAACACCGTCAGCGTGATCGCGGGAATCACCGTCCAGATCAGTTCAAGCTTGTTGTCATGCGGGAAATAGAAAGCCTTCCTTTTTTCGTTATACTGGTACTTATAGGCGAACCAGAACAGGAGGACCTGTGTCAGCACGAATACGATACCGGTGATCGTGATCGTAATATAGAGCATGGTATCGATCTTCTCCCCTTGTAAGGAAGCCGATTCTCCCAGGATCTTGCCCCGGAACAGCTCATTACACCAGTAGACCCCGATCAATCCCAGGACCAGGAACACGATCATCAAAAAACCGTTGATACGGTTGTTTTGCTCAAAATTCTTCTTCTCGCCTTTCAGAACACCTACATACTCACTGGCCTTTGCAATCTGGAAGGTGATCAGGAAGCCCAATAACAGGATCAGTAACAGAAAAATAGTTGACATGAGATATAAGAAATTTTAAGTATGATGGATAATACTTTCTTTTAGGAAAGGGTGATTTTTTGCCAGCAACGGATGTTTGCTCAATGCCGTTCCCGTCTGCCACATCACCAATCCCACAAATCCCAGTGCGACGCCAAAATCAAAGAGATTCAATGGAACGTGGTCCGGAAAAGGCCCCGCAAATACCATCTGGTAGAAATCCAGCCAATGGCCGAATATGATCAGGACAGACATAAAGGTGACTGTCGCATAGTTGCGTTTGGAACCCCTCCGCATATAAATCAGCAACGGAGCCAGGAAGTTGATGATCAGGTTCAGGTAGAACACGCCGATATAGGCGCCATCGAACCGGGTCTTGAAATAGATGGTCTCTTCCGAGATATTGGCATACCAGATCAACATGAACTGCGCGAACCACAGGTAGGTCCAGAAGATGGAAAAGGCGAATTGGAACTTGCCGAGATCATGCAGGTGTTCTTCATTGGTGTACTCCAGATAACCCTGGTTCTTCAGGTAGATCACAAATAAGGTGATCAGCGCGATGCCCGCGACAAAGGAACTCGCAAAAGTATACCAGCTATACATCGTGGAGAACCAATGTGCGTTGATGCTCATGAGCCAGAGCCAGGGAGTGACCGAAGCCACCGTCAGGGCAAACCAGATGATATAAAGTGCCGCCCAGATGGTATTCTTAAAAATGTATTTCTTTCCCTCTTCCACACTCAGGGGGGTATCGTCAATGGAGCGCGAAAGCTGTCTCATCTTGATCCCGAGCAGGCTCCATAAACCAATCGATAAAATTGCCCAGACAGTGAAGAACGTGGGATTGAGGAATCCCTTTTTGCCATTCAGGACCGCGTCCTTGCTGACGGCTGCTTTATCGAGCCATTCGTAAATCGTAGTCTTCCCGCCGAATACGATACACATCAGGATGACAAACGTGATGATCCCGATCGGTATGACAGACGTAGAAATCGCCTCGGTGACCCGGCGGAAAGTCAGCTGCCAGCCGCCCATACCCAGGGTCAGGGCACAGAAAAAGAACATGGCGGCATTGGTGATCAGCAGAAAATATACGCTGTTCTGCAGGAGGGTGGCCCAGAAACGGGTTCCCTGCTCATGCCCGCCATACATGATATATCCTATGATCAGGGAAAGGACGCCCACACCCATCAGGCCAAATGACCATTGTTTATACCTGCCCGGGATTTCAAAATGTTCTCTTAGTGACATTCTCAACGATTTAATATGTTTCTTTATCCGTTTTCTTTACTTTTTTGCGGCAGTCGAATCCGCAGAACCTGCTGCAGGTGCGGCGCTCTTGCCGGCCGCCTGTTGCTTCGACTTGATATAGCTGATCACCATCCAGCGTTGTGCCGTATTCAACTGGGAAGCATAGCTGCCCATCTTATTCTTTCCATAGGTCACAGAATAGAACATCTGGCCCTCCGGCATCGATTCGTATTTCTTGTCGCCGACCAGCTGGGCAGGCTTGGCAGGGAAGGGACCATCGCCGCCTTTATACAGGGGGCCGTTGCCATCGAGCGCAGGTCCATGACAGATCCCGCAATTGACGAGGTACAGACGGTTGGCTTCGATCATCTGCATCGAGTCGAGCGCAGGAAGCGGGTTCTGTATGCTTCTTGAAGCAGCATAGTTCGCGGTATCCCCCGCCTCGTCTTTAGCCAGCAGGAAGCCGGGAACGAGTTCACCACGCTTGATGGTTCCCGGCACGGGAGTATTGCTGAAATGAACACCATGCCTGAGCAGGGAATCCTTCATCTCTTCAGTTACCGAATACGTCTCATAGGCACGACTGTAGGCCATGTCAGGCATGTACACCCTACCCGGTTTGCGCCTGATATCATCGCTGCAACTCACAAAGATCGTCACGGTGAACAGGATCGATAATGTGATGGAGATTTTTTTCATCCGAATCTATTTTGTCTTTTATTGTACTGTACTGTAACGATTATACTGTGACGGCCGCTTTGCTCTCAAACGGTTTCTTATCATTTGCATAGCTTCCGAGCCACCATCCGGTCTCCGCATGCTGTACATTGATGCCTTTGGCGCCGATACTCTGCAGGAAGGCTTCCAGGCTGGCTTCATTGGTCTTCCCGGTACATTCGATTACCATGGTAAACTGATCATCCGTTGACCGGAGGTTGAAATGATGCCGGCGGACAAAAGGAGCGAGCTGGCAGAGATAGCAAAACGTCAACACCATGCCGACTGCGGAAAACAAAACCGTCAACTCGAATGTAATAGGTATCCAGGCGGGCAGGTCGAAATGGGATTTGCCGCCGAAATTAATGGGCCAATCCTTGTTGAAAATCCAGCCGATGCCGGAAAGAGCGGTCGTGGTACCCGTGATGCCGTAGATAAACCCCGCCGTATGCAGACTGGTATCCCTCAGCCCCATCGCCTTATCCAATCCATGAATAGGCATGGGCGTATAAATGTCATGGATTTTATAACCGGCCGAACGAACCTTCTTCACCGCGGGAAACAGTACGTCTTCATCATCAAAACAGCCTACAACGAATTTTTTTATTGCCATACTTTTTTATTTAACGCGAATGAACGCTAAATGTAAACTCAAATAAACGCGAAACGTAAATACCAATTTCCTTGTCCAACTCCAACGCGAACGAAAGCAGATCGTCCCCATTGGCCGCGAATTAATGCGCATGTGCATATTCGTGCGCGAACTCTTCCAGCGGCTCTTCCTCTATCGCTCCCATCTTCTCCTTGTAAACACCGCCCGATTTCTTCAGGATATGTTTGATTTCCGCCAGGGCTATCACCGGGAAGAACTTCGAGAACAGGAAATAACAGGTAAAGAACAACCCGAAAGTACCCAGATAGAATCCGACCTCCCAGATACTCGGCCGGTAATAGGTCGACCAGCTGGAAGGCAGGTAATCCCTGTAGATGGAAGTCACGATGATCACAAAACGTTCAAACCACATCCCGATATTCACGATGACGGACATAAAGAAAGTGACGGTCAGGTTCCTCCTCATCTTCCGGAACCAGAAGATCTGCGGAGACAGCACATTACAACCCATCATCAGGTAATAGCTCCAGCCATACGGGCTGAATATATTTACCCGGTTCTGCATGAAAGCCCAGTTCTCGAACTTGTTCATACCGTACCAGGCGATGAAGAGCTCCGTCAGGTAAGCCACGCCCACGATCGAACCCGTCAGCACGATCACCTTGTTCATGACATCGATATGCTCCATGGTGATATATTCTTCCAGCTTCAGCACCTTGCGGGTGACAAGCAAGAGGGTCTGCACCATGGCGAAACCGGAGAAGATCGCACCCGCCACAAAGTAGGGAGGAAAGATCGTCGTATGCCAGCCGGGAATGACCGAGGTGGCGAAGTCGAAAGATACGATGGTATGTACCGAGAGTACCAACGGGGTACTGAGACCTGCCAGCACCAGGGAAAGCGCTTCATGCCGCTGCCAGTGTTTGGTGGATCCGCTCCATCCGAAGGAAGCCACGCCATAAAACGCCTTTCTCCATTTCAGCTTTGCGCGGTCGCGAACCGAAGCCAGGTCAGGCAGCAGACCGGAATACCAGAAGAGCAACGATACAGTGAAATAAGTCGAGATGGCGAATACGTCCCACAACAGTGGCGAGTTGAAGTTCACCCAGAGAGGACCTCTTGTATTGGGATAAGGCATTACAAAGAAGGCCATCCACACACGGCCCATGTGCCAGATCGGGAATTGGCCCGCACACATGACCGCAAAGATCGTCATGGCTTCCGCGGCACGATTCACCCCCGTACGCCATCCCTGACGGAACAGCAGGAGGATCGCGGAAATCAGGGTACCCGCGTGACCAATCCCTACCCACCATACGAAATTGGTGATATCCCAACCCCACCCGATCGTCCGGTTCAGATTCCACTGTCCGACCCCGTAGATCACCTCATGCGTCACCGAGATGATGCCAAAAGTCAGCAGCGCCACGGAGATGAGGAAGCCGGTCCACCAGAGAACCGAGGGAGCGGCCTCGATGGGACGTATGATATCTTCCGTGACCTGGTGATAATCCTTCTGTCCATTCACCAAGGGGGATCTTACCTGTGATTCGTACTTAATTGATGCCATAGTTCTTTAAGCTTTTAGCCGCGGTCGCCTTCCGGCCATCTTTGGCTGTTAAATTTCCCGGATTTTTTATTATCTAGTCAATTCGTCTTTATGTTGTCGGATCCTTTTCAAACTCTTTACCGACGCTCTTCAAACACTCTTCAAAATCAAACGCTGTTCAAACGCTCTTCAAAGTCCCCTGCTTCCTTCCCGTACGGGATCAGGAATGCTTTTCCGCCGGCTCCGCAGCTTCCCCTTCTTCCTTACCCGCTTCCGCAAGGATCCTGTCCGTATTGCGGATCTTGGCGAGATAATTGACATTGGGCATTATATGCAACTCTTCCAATGCATAGAAAAGCCGGTCGTTATGGTCTGCCCGGGTCGTACTGATCAGGCTCTTGCTGTCGTTTGCGTTCCCGAAAACGATCGCGTCGGTCGGACAAGCCTGCTGGCAGGCCGTTCTGACATCCTGCATATCCTTCAGCGGGCGGCTTTCCTTTTTCGCTTTCAGCTTGCCTTCCTGCAGACGCTGTACGCAGAAAGAACATTTTTCCATCACCCCGCGGCTGCGGACGGTGACATCCGGGTTCAGCACCATACGGGTAAGATCGTCGTTCATCTGGAATACGACCGGATCCAACTTACCGACCGTCGTCTGGTCCTGGTTGTCGGGGAAGCTGTCCGCGCCGGTATAGTCGGCCCAGTTGAACCTCCTGACCTTGAAGGGGCAGTTGTTGGCGCAATAGCGGGTACCGATACAACGGTTATAAGCCATCTGGTTCAATCCTTCCGAACTGTGGTTGGTAGCGGCCACCGGGCAAACGTTTTCGCAAGGCGCATTGTCGCAATGCTGACAGAGCATAGGCTGGAACACCACCTGCACGTCGTCCGGGTTGTCCATATTTTTCTCCGGAGTCGAGAAATAACGGTCGATGCGCAACCAGTGCATATCGTGATACCGCAGTACTTCGCTCTTACCGACAACGGATACATTGTTTTCGGCGTGACAGGCCACGACACAGGCGCCGCAACCGACACAAGAGTTCATATCGACGGACATACCCCACTTGATACCGGGCTTGTCGTAAATCTGGGGATACAACGTACCCTGAGCGGCATAGTCTTCGGTCCCTCCAAAATGGCTCAACTCCTTTTTCCTGTCCTCCAATATCTCATCCGGGTTCTTCCTGAAGTCCCCGAGCGTAGTCTCCTTTACGGCCTCCGTACGGCCTTCGTAGGATCCGTGGGTCTGGGTCTGCGCAACCTGGTAGATCTCGTTGGTCTGCGTGACGACCACTTCGGGAATAGACCATTCGATCGTAGTTCCGTTGAAGACAGCCAGGGGGAAGGCATTCCTGCCCGCACCGTAAGCGGCGCGTCCGATAAAATCCGGGGTGTTTTCCGGTTTGGCGCTTTCACGGCCATAGCCGACGGCGATCCCGATCACGTCGTTGTGGGTACCCGGTACGACGACCACGGGCAGGCTCAATTCCTTGCCGCCAACTGTGATCTTGACCACCTGTTTTTCAGGGTGCACCTCATATTTATCCGCCTGGCGCCTGTCGGCGAGGTCGATATGGAAATTGTCCTTGAAGTATTTCGGGGAAACGACGGCATAGTTGTCCCAGGTCGCTTTCGTGACCGGATCCGGCAGTTCCAGCAGCCAGGGGTTGTTGGCCTGGGCGCCGATGCCGGTGGCCACCTTCTGGTAGAGAACCCCTTCCAGGGCTCCTTTCTTCGAGCCGGTCGCAACGGTAGCCGTGACGGCATCGGCGAGTTTCGCATTGCTGTAAGGAGCTTTGCCGACAGCCGGGCTGGCCGGTTCCACGACACCCTTCTGCAAGGCTTTCTCATATTCGTCGACGCTGCCGAGCTTTGCAACCCAATATTTCTTAAAATTCGCTTCGAAATCGGTCGTGTCTCCGCTCCATTTCAACAGGGAATCCTCGAAGGGCCGTGTCTTGAAAATCGGGGAGATCGTAGGCTGCAGGAGGCTGAAATGATCCGTCTTCAATTCCGCGTCACCCCATCTTTCCAGGAAGTGAGGGGCAGGGATCGCGTAGTTACATAGTTCCGTGGTCTCGTCCAGGCGCTCGTTAAAAGAGACGCTGGTCTTCACTTTTTTAAGACCCGACTTGAATTTGGCCGCATCGAAATAATCATAAGCAGGGTTGACGCCGTAGATCAGGAGAGCGCCTACCTTACCGTCATTCATATCCGCTACCAGCCCGGCCATCTCTTTGTCAATCCCCTGGCGATAAAGGACCGTGGTGGCCCAGTTGATCGTATTGCCATTGGCGTCAATCGCTTCGTTGATCGCATTGACGACGGTCTGGATTGCAGGATTATTGCTGCCGCAAACTACCAGAGCGTTGCCTTTATTTTCAGAGAGATCTTTTGCCGCTTTCCTGACAGATGCCTTCAATTTATCGTTCAGGGCCGGCGCAGTCACATTTCCACCCAGTTCGGCCAGCAGGGCCAGCGCTATCGCACCGGTCTCGGAGGGACGATGGGTAAACCGTTCGTCGGCATTGGCGCCTGTCATGGATAGGAGGCTTTCGAACTGGTAGTGCTTGCTCATGACCGGATTCTTCGCATCGGGTTTCCTGCCCTTGGCATAGGCCCGGGTAAATTCGACCGGCGACAGCCAGGTTCCGAGAAAATCGGCGCCCAGGCTTACAATAACCTTTGCCTTGTCGAACTGGTAGGAAGGGATCGCCGGCTTGCCATAGGAATCCGCATTGGCCAGGAGTATGCCGCTATAAGAATCGGCATCGTATTGTATGTGGCGGGCTCCGGGGTTCTTGGCCACGAAGTCGCTGATGATCTTTTTGGTGGAAGGGGAATTGATCGTGCCGGTGAGCAACACGATGGGAGCGCCGCCCAATTTGGGGAGGGCCTCTCCGATCAGCTTGTCAAAAGCCTCGAAAGTGCTGACTTCCTGTGGCTTACCATCTACAATCTGAACGGGATAGTGAAGACGGGCCATATCATACAGGTCCAGCACGGAAGCCTGCACACGGGCCGAAGTACCCCCACCCGTGATCGATGAGAGTTCATTGCCCTCTATTTTGATAGGTCTGCCATCCCTGACCTTTGCGACGATCGATACAGCATCTCCACCCGAAATATAGGTGGTGGCATAGTAATCGGCAACACCGGGGATCATGTTCTCCGGCTTGTTGACATAAGGGATCACTTTTTTGATAGGGATCTCGCAACTGGCTGCCAGGGTCGCTGCGGCTGTACTGAAACCCAGGTATTTAAGGAAGTCCCTGCGGGGGGTCTTCGCGTCGAGCAGCCCTTTTCCGTCAGTAAGGCCCTCCAGCGGGAGGTCTTCGCTGAATTCGTCTTCCGACGCCTTCTGAAACGCTTCGCTGTTGGTGTGCTCTCCGAAACTCTGCCAGTATTTTTTGTCGCTCATATTTGAGAAGTTAAACAGTTGGCATTTATTGATTTGCAGTTCAGGCCAACCTCTTTTATCTATAATTATTCGGTATAAAACTTAACGGTCGCGTTCGATACTGCCGGTAACCTGGGCCGGTTTGCAGGCAACGGGATTAATAATGGCATTTCTGACACTCGGTTCCACCGATCTTCTCAACGGTCACACTATCCATTTTACCGCTTTGGAGATCTTTATGGAAGCTTTTGTAAATGCTGTAGAATTTGTTGCCATTGCCCGTAGAGTCCGGGAAATCGACCTTCGTCGTGCGGTGGCAGTTGATACACCAGCCCATGCTTAGATCGGCGAATTGTTTGACCTCATTCATTTCCTGGATCGGACCGTGGCAGGTCTGGCACTGGACTTTGCCGGCACGAACGTGCTGCGCATGGCTGAAGAAGACATGGTCGGGAAGGTTGTGGATCTTTATCCATTCGACCGGTTTACCCGGCTGGGTATATTTACCGGCTTTTGGATCGTAGCCGGTGTAGCTGTAGAGTTTCTGTATTTCCTGGGTACCGTCTACTTCCGTGCCGTCTTCACGGAGCAGCTTGGCTCCCTTGTATTCATTGATAGCTGCATGACAGTTCATACACACATTCAGCGAAGGGACGGTAGCATGCTTGCTTTCCCAGGCATTGGTGTGACAATACAGACAGCTGATCTGGTTGGTGCCCGCATGCACTTTATGGGAGTAGAAAATCGGTTGTTCAGGCTGGTAGCCTTTTGTGCGGCCCAGGCCGACGGCGCCCTGGACAAGCAGATACCCGCCGCCTACAAACAGCAGCAGGATGATAAACATGATATAGACCTTATTGCGGTAGAAAGGGATCGGCTCCGCTGCGGGGATCCCTTCTTTATCGTCGGAAAGTTTCTTCAGGCTGCTGTTCACCTGCAACAGGACCAGCATAATGACCGCCAGGATCAGCGTCAGGATTCCGTACAGAAGCGTGTTGTCGCTGCTGGGCTCGGCACTGGTGCCAGGTCCCCCCGCAGTCGGCGCAGGTGCCTTGTAATCTTCCACATATTTCAGGATCGCATCGATCTCCCCGTCCGTAAGAGCGGGAAACGTGGTCATCGGGGTCTTGTTGAACTGGACATACAAGTCGTTGAAATACTTATTACCCGATGCCAGCACCTTTTGATTGTTATGGATCCAGTCATGGAGCAGTTTCTTGTCCGTTACCCTGGAGGTAACCCCTTGCAGGGCCGGACCGGTGACTACTTTGACAGGATTGTGACAGGAGGCGCAATTTGACTGGAAGAGAGCTTTTCCATCCTGGGCGAACAAATGATTACCTATAACGACTACGGTAGAGAGGAGGATACTGAGGAATAGCTTCTTAACGATCGGTCTATGGTTGATCATATATACATTCTGTATAAATGTGGAAAAATCTCCTGGACAGGGTGCAAAAATAAGTCAGGATTTTAACAAAATATCAACATCGGAAAAATTTTTTTTCCCGTATCTGGCGTGGGTTTCAGCCGATTGCGCTAGTTTGTCATTCCCTTTTGTCATGTTTTTGTCAACGGATTTTGGCGCTATCCTCCTGTAGAAAATTATCCTCACCGCCTTCAGAGGTCTTACGCGCTCCGGCGGCTTTTATTTTGTGATTTCATTCCTGTAGCTTTGGCGGATGCATTGTATCGCCATCTTTGCTTCCGGAGCCGGAAGCAATGCGCAAAAAATCATAGACCATTTCAGGGGACATCCCTCCATAAAAGTTGGCCTGATTGTTTGTAACAAACCCGGTGCGGGGGTGACCCGGATCGCGGAAAAAGAAGGAATCCCCTGTCTGTTGATAGAAAAAGAGGGATTTTTCAACGGAGACACCTATATAAAGGAACTACGACAGAGAAAAATCGATTTTATCGTGCTGGCGGGTTTCCTCTGGAAGATTCCGTCGGCCCTCGTACAGGCCTATCCCGGAAGGATCCTCAACATCCATCCCGCCCTGCTGCCAAAATATGGCGGAAAAGGCATGTATGGGATGCATGTACACCGCGCCGTGATAGCAGCCGGGGATCGGGAATCCGGGATCACTATTCATTATGTGGACGAGCTATACGATCACGGACAGATCATTTTCCAGGCCCGTTGCGCCATAGAAGAAACGGACACGCCCGAAACCCTGGCGGAGAAGATCCATTCGCTGGAACATGAATGGTTTCCAAAAGTCATCGGACAGACTATCGAACGGACCGCCGATCTGCAAAATTGGCGTTAAAAGAATCCGTTTGAAATCGATATTCCCGGTTTTGGTAGTAATATCACCGCTTAAAACAGTAACACTCAAATTTTCGCCTTTGCCTCGTTCTGTATTCAGCATTTTAGGGATCGTATGTTGTGCCTGGCTGCTATTGGCCGGCGAACAAACGCAGGCACAGGTTACCATCCGGGGTACGGTCTTTAACATGTACAGGACCCGGCCGCTCACAGCCGTCAGCGTCATGAGTACCTCCGGAAAATTCACGACCACGGATTCCAACGGGAACTATATGATCGTCGTCCGCGACGACGACTCACTGTACTTCTCCTACCTCGGCAAGGCGACCATGAAATACCCGGTCCACGACATGAATGTGTTTAACAATTTCGACCTGGCCCTGCACGTGGACCCTACCGAGCTGAAAGAGGTCCGGATCTCCCCCAAAGACTACCATATGGACTCCCTGCAAAACCGGAAGGACTATGCGAAGATCTTCGACTATAAGAAACCCGGCCTGCACATCAACTCCCCCGGGCAGGGGCTGGGCGTCGGGCTGGACCTCGACGCGATCATCAATATGTTCCGGTTCGATAAGAACCGCCGGACGCTCGCCTTTCAACACCGGCTGGTGGATGAGGAACATGAAAAATTCATCGACCACAAGTTCAGCGGCGCCGTCATCAAACGCATCACGCATATCAGCGACGAACGTCTCCCGGATTTTATGGTCCGTTACCGGCCCTCCTATGAGTTTTCCAAAAAGGCCACCGACTATGAGATGATGGATTATATCAAACTGGCCTACCAGCAGTTTACCGACGAAGAAAGCATCGAATACACGCCGCCGAAAGCACCGGCTTCGGCGAACCCGGGAGGGGCCTCTCCTCCCGCTCCCCCCAGGCAGCCAACTTCACCGGCACATTAGAACCCTCCGGCCCCGGCAAGAATAACCACCTCGTCGGGCACAGGCTAATCCGGGGCCAGGCTAATTATTTACGCTATAGACCCGGTTCAGCTTGTAACACTTGTGAAAATTGTCATAAGCATATAATTCGTCGTCCGCTCTGAACTGATTATCTACCGCATCGTCAAAAGCGTGGTTATCGGGGAAAGCGGCCTTCAGATTGTCCCTTGTAAGCTCTTCGATATCCGAGCCCGCATCCTTGCTGAAAAAATACTTTATCCGGAAGATATCTCCCTTGCATACCGGGTTCCTGGTGACTTTGTAGAGGAGGATCCTTTCGCCGGGATTCACCAGTGTATAGTATCCTTCCCTGTAAATCCGGACGATCCTGCCGTCGCAGCATTGCACGGCGTAAACGTTCCGGGTATCGATCCGCCGGATCGATCCGGACTGGCTCACAAAAAGATGTTTGCCGTTCAATAGATCACCGGCTGAGACCTGGGAGCCTGTTTTGCCCGTTTCGACAAGAAGCGCTTTGCCGGCAGAAAAATCACCGGCAGTCAAAAAGACACCGCAGCAGCCTTGCTGGGCCATGAGACCTGGCGAAGAGCAAAACCCTGCCGCCAGTACGAGAGAAAATAACATCTTCATATCGTAAATTTTTTGGTGACAAAAAAGAAAAAGGGAACAGCCCGCTGTGGGGAGAAAAAAGCCTGAAAGCTGTCGGCTTGCGGCATCTGTACCCGAAGGGGAATACAGGATAGCCGGCGACGGGATTGACAACCGGAACAGATATAGCTACCGGCTTTTTCATTGGCAAGAAATTACTACCCTAAATTTAATCATTTCCCTTGCCTTCCCTTCACCGGCCGGTTAATAAGAACACGATTAACATTGGAATAACGGACACGGAAATCTCCGCTTTTCCAGGTCGACGGATGGATTGTCCCCGGTAGAATTTTACCTTTGCCTCCCAAAACCTCCAATATGGAACAACAGACCCTCGGAATCGGCACCCGGCTGCAACATACCCAATATGGACCCGGCGTCATCGTCGGAGTAAGATACGCCGTCTACCTGATCTCCTTCATCCATCACGGAATTAAGGAAATCGACAAGACGGACGCCCACCTGGAAGAGATCATCCCGGAAAATGTCTCGGAAGACATCGAGACCCATTCCGAAATAGAGAAGTCCCTGCTAAAGATCCTCAGGCTCTGGGGCGGCCAGCAGGAGATCGTGCCGCTGGGAGATAAATGGAGAGGGGGTACCCTGGTCCTTCATTCAGGCGACAAGTCCATAAAACCCAAAGAAGTCCCGATCGATGTTTTTTTTCATAAGATCGTCATGGCCCGGGACCGCCTCCGGGTGCTCGAACAACAGATCAACGGCCACAAGGGCCTCAGCGATGAAGACAAGGTCAATCTCCAGCAATACATCACCCGGATCTATGGATCCTTTACCACTTTTAATGTGCTTTTCCGGAATAAGGAACAATGGTTTGTCGGCGAGAAAGGATCGGGAGAGTAGTTCAGTAGTTCCGCTTTTTCTGCGACCCCGGGCTCAATATTGCATCAGTTTCTTTACGCACCCGTCGAGCCGGGCACGGGCCAGGAAATTATTCTCCAGGTCCGGGTTAAAGGGCACGGGCGTATCCAGCGAAGCACAGCGCATGACCGGCGCGTCCAGCCATTCGAAACAATGCTCACCGATCCGGGCGGCAAGCTCCCCCCCGATGCCGCCCGTCAGCGTGTCTTCGTGCAGGATCAGCACCCGCCCGGTTGCCCGGGCCGCCTCTCCGATCGCCTCATCATCCAAAGGCAATAAGGTCCTCAGGTCGAGGATCCCGATGGAGAGATCAGGGTGTTCCTGCGCATAGGCCGTTGCCCAGTGGACGCCTGCCCCGTATGTGATAATAGACAGATCCCCGCCAGGTTGCACCCACCGGGCCTTACCGATGGGCGTCTCATAATATTCTTCGGGCACCGGCCCGCTCACGCTCCGGTAAAGGGCCTTGTGTTCAAAGAACAGTACCGGGTTGGGGTCGTTGATCGCGGCTATCAGGAGGCCCTTGGCCTCCCCGGGCGTCGAAGGGTAAACGACCTTCAGACCGGGCGTATGAACAAACCAGGCTTCATTGCTCTGCGAATGGAAAGGACCCGCCCCGACCCCAGCGCCCGCAGGCATCCGGATGACCGTATCCGCGACCTGCCCCCAGCGGTAGTGTATCTTGGCCAGATTATTGACGATTTGGTTAAAACCCGCGGTCACAAAATCGGCAAACTGCATTTCCACCACAGTTTTGAATCCCTCCAGGCTCAGCCCCAGCGCGCAGCCGATGATGGCGCTTTCGCAAAGCGGGGTATTGCGTACGCGATCCTTTCCGAACTCCGTGACAAACCCCTCGGTGATCTTAAAGGCGCCTCCATATTCCGCAATATCCTGCCCCATCAGGACCAGGTTGGCATGCTTCTCCATCGATTGCCACAGGCCATCTTTAACAGCATCAATCAGTCGTTTCGAAGGTCCACTCACTATTGAGTACTCACTACTCACCACCCCACTCACTACTGACCACTCACTACTGACTATACTACTCACTGCGTATACATCCTTCAGTTCTTCTTCCGTATCCGGGATCATCGTCGTCGCGGCAGCGGCGGCCTCGTTCAGCGAGGTCTCAATATATTGACGGGTGTCTTCCCGCAGGAGCGCCACCGAACCCGGGTTCAGCAGGCCCTCCTCCAACAGCCACTTCTCATAATTGTCCAAGGGATCCTTTTGGGCCCATTCTTCCAGCAATTCAGGCGGAACATATTTTAACCCGCTGGCTTCTTCATGACCACGCATCCGGAAAGTCATACACTCCACCAGGTATGGCTTCTGCTCACGGACGCAATAGTCCCTGACCCCTTTTATCGTATCATAGACGGCCAGGAGGTTGTTTCCGTCTATCCGTACCCCCTCCATACCATACCCTCGAGCCTTCTCGACCAGGCTCTCGCAGGCATATTGTTCGGAGACGGGCGTACTCAGCCCATAGCCGTTATTTTCCACCAGGAAGATGACGGGCAGCCCCCAAACGGCAGCCGTATTGAGCGCTTCGTGAAAATCCCCTTCGCTGGTCCCACCGTCGCCCGTAAAAGCCAGGGCAGCTTTATTCTCCTTGCGCAGTTTGGCAGCCAGCGCCACCCCGTCGGCTATCGCCAGCTGCGGCCCCAGATGCGAGATCATACCGCAAATGGCGTGTTCTTTATCTCCGAAATGGAAGCTTCTCTCCCGACCCTTGCTGTAACCGTTCCGGCTGCCCTGCCATTGCAGGAATAACCGGCTGAGCGGCATGCCACGTGTCGTAAAGACACCCAGGTTTCTATGCAGGGGCATGATCCACTCGTCTTTTTCCATGGCCAGGGCCGCGCCCACGGAGATAGCCTCCTGGCCGATTCCGCTGAACCATTTGCTGATACGCCCCTGCCTTAAAAAGACCAGCATCTTCTCTTCGATCATCCGGGGCAACAGGAGACTCTTATAAAAAAGGATGAGCTCCTCGCCGGAAATAGACTTCCTGTCAAAGTTCATATCCTTGAAATTAAAACTTTTATACCGAAATCCGCCATCCCACCTGCGGGCCCCTGCCCCGGGCTGCTTTTCCGAAAAACCCCGTCAATCAGTCCGACCCCTGCCCCGGTCTCTGTCCGGGTCCTTATACAGGATCGAAACGAGGATAGAAAGAAGCAGGCTGAATAAAAGGGCCGGCCAGAAACCGTCCACGCGGACACCCTGTACAAAACCGGCTGCAAGCAGGATGATCCCGGCATTGATGACAAAAAGAAATAAACCAAGCGTAATGATCGTGATGGGGAATGTAAGGATGATGAGCACGGGCTTCAGCAAGGCATTCAGAATGGCCAGGACGACCGAAAGCAGGATCGCCGCGCCGAAACTGTCGATCCGGACGCCGGGAAGGACCGATGACAGCCCGAAGGCGACGACCGCTGTGACGAGTATCCTGATCAGGAAGTTCATCGGATGTTTTTTAGATGACCGTCAGTTCGAAAAAGTCTTCTGCAACCAGGTATTTGTTGGCCAGCTCCTGCAATTCCGCAGGCCCGATGGTCTTTGCGACCCGGATGCTCTCATAGAAATAGCGCTCGTCAAGCCCGTTCAAAAGGAGGTTTTTCCACCTGCCTGCGACCTGGAAAGGACCATCGAGATCACCCAGGATGGTTCCGATCATATAGTTCCGGGCCATCTGCAACTCCTCTTCTTCGATGGGCTCTTCCCGCAGCAACTGCATCTCTTTATACACTTCTTCGATAGTCGCGGGGGCCACCTCTTTCCCCGCCTCCGTGCTGATCATCAGGGCGCTCTCCTGTTTGCCGTTCATCAGGTAGCTGTAGATCCCATAGGTATATCCCTTGTCTTCGCGGATATTATCCATCAGCCGGGACCCGAAAAAGCCCCCGAAAACATTGTTCAATACCTGCATCTTCTGAAAATCGGGATGATGACGGTTGGGGAAATTCCGGGCGATGCGGATGGACCCCTGGACGCCATTGGGGTCATTCTGGATAGTGTATTTCTTTTGTGTGGCGGGAACGATGGGGTGATTGATCACCGCGGCCTCATCCTGATGGGGACGGAGGGGAAGCGAGCCAAAATTCTTTTCAAGCTCTTCCAGAATTCCGGGCGGCAGCTTCCCGGCGACAAAGATCAGACAGCGCCCCTGCTGGTAATACTTCCTGTAATAGTCCTGCAGTTCCCTTCTTTCGAGCCCTGCATAATCCTCCAGGGAGCTATAACGTCCATACGGATGTTCTTTTCCGAACAGATAGGCATCGATCAGGCGGCTGGCGACAAACTCGCTTTTCTTGAGGCTGACCTGCAGATGCTGCTGTTTGTTCTTTTTATAGATTGACAGTTCCTCCTCCGGATAGACGGAGTCGGTGAGGATCTCAGAGACCATCGGCAGCAGCTCGCTTACATGCTTACTGAGGCAATGAAGGGTGAGGTCCGCCGTCTCGTGATTGCTGCTCCTGTTAAAATAGGAACCATAATATTCAAAATGCTCGTTGATGGCAAAGGCATTGTGTTTCGACGTGCCGTTCTTTATCAGGGAATTGGCCGCCGCCGCCACCAGGTTCTTCTCTTCATAGCAATTACCCGCATAGAATACCCAGTTGATCATCAGGGTATCGAGGCTTCCCAGGTCGATGGCAAATACTTCCACGCCATTACGCAGGGTATGTTTCCGATAAGGAGGGAGTTTCAGCTCAAATTCGACGGCGTCTTTTATTTTCGGTGCGATCGTTCTGTTAACCATATCTTCCTTTCCCGGTTTAATTATTGCTGTAGTAATATAAAGTATTGCTGTTTGCGGGATCGAACAACTGTTTGCTTGTTTCCAATATCTCCGTGGCTGTTATCGCCTGGTACCTCCCGAGTTCGGTATTCATCATATTGGCGTCGCCAAGCAACTCATAAATAGCGAGACTATTGGCCCGGTTCATGACGCTCATATCTTCGAAGAGAATGGCCGACTCGGTCTTGTTCTTCACCTTGGCAAGCTCCTTTTCGTCGATCGCCTGCGTTTTTATCTTCTCCAGCTCTTCCTCAACGGCCTTGTCCGCATCGGTCATCTTCACTCCCTTGATCAGTTTTCCTTCTATAATAAGGAGGCCTTTGTCGGACGAGCCGGTGTGATAACATTCGATCTGGCTGAAAAGCTTCTTCTCCTTGATCAGCACCTGGTGCAGCCTCGACGAACCGCCCCCTCCCAGCACCTCGGTGATCAGTTCGGCGACATAGTATCCCTGCTCCGTACGGGCCGCCATATGATAACACTTATAAAGCGCATCCAGCGGCACCTCTGCCCTCACCTCCAGCTTGCGCGCCTCTTTCTGAACAGGCTCCTGCGGCAACTGCCTGTCGTATTTTTCACCGGCCGGGATATCCCCGAACCACTTCTCTGCCAATTGACGGATCTGAGCGGTTTTGACATTGCCTGCTACGACGAGGATCGCATTGACCGGGCGATAATGCTTAAAAAAGAATTGCTTGACATCCGACAGTTGCGCATCCTCGATATGACTGAGCTCCTTTCCAATGGTCATCCAGCGGTAAGGATGTGTCTTATAGGCCAGCTCGCGCATCTTAAACCAGGCATCCCCGTAGGGCTTATTGATATAGTGCTCCTTGAACTCCTCGCAGACGACCTTTCGCTGAACCTCCAGGCTCTTTTCGCTAAAAGCCAGCGACAGCATCCGGTCGCTCTCCAGCCAAAAAGCGGTCTCGATATTCTCGGCGGGCAGCTGGATATAATAGTTGGTGAGGTCATTGGTCGTGTAGGCATTGTTTTCCCCGCCGGCCAGCTGTAACGGTGTCTCGAAATCGGAGATATTCACCGATCCGCCAAACATCAGGTGTTCGAACAGGTGGGCAAAACCTGTTTTATGGGGATCCTCATCCCGGGCCCCGACATCATAGAGTACATCCAGCACGGCCATGGGAGTGGAATCGTCTTCATGCACAATGACCCTTAACCCGTTTGCCAATTGAAACCTCTCGAATTGTATCATGTTTTAATCCTTTTTTCTATCAGGAATCGGACTTTCCCGCCTTCCGGGTACCGTAAAAGGGTTGCAAGTTATGGAAACTTTATAATTCGCGTCTATTCGTGCCTTTTTCGGGACCGATTGGCGCTCATTCGTATTCCTCATTCGCGTTCAAAGAATACTTTTGACCTTTAGGCTAAGCTGTTCCAACGCACCGTTCCTGTTCACCACCACCCGCACCTTTTCTCCTGTATTCTGTAGAACGTTTTTATAAGCCTGAATGTTCTTGCTGAAGTTATTATCAACGCCCAGGATGATGTCGTCGACTTTAAAACCCGCTTTTTCGGCCGGCGAGTCTTTCATGACATCTCCGACCCTTACCTCGCCGTCTATCCAGTAAAGACCCAGCCCCGTATAGGAATAGTCAAAGGAATCGTGGTAATGGGAGTTGGGGAGCAGGTAGATGTCCCTGTGGTCATAGTTCAGAATGACGTTAAACCGTCGGAGGATATCGTTCCCCAGCAAACCGCCAAGATAGGGATAGGAGGTGACATTGTAGTCATCATCGAAAATATAGGTGGGCACTTTCCGGAAATGATAGGGCCCCAGCCTGACTTCTTTGATAGTGGTAAGCCGCATGCTGGCCTTGCCTCCCAGCCCCTCCGCCTGTGTGAGAACGGGCTTTTTTTTTGAGTTCAGCAGGGCGCTGTCGGTCACAAAATCGGAAGACAGGAGGAGACAGAGACCAGCCCCGGTATCAAAATAGAATCTCGAATTGATGGGTACTGCATCCGTAAGCCTGGCGGTCTGTATTGGAATGCTGTTCATGATCGGCCGCAGCAGATGCCCTCCCTTGGGGTATTTAAAGGATCCCCGGGAGTAGACATAGATCATCGAGCTGTCATAATCGATCTTGACGATATATCGGGAAAAAAAGCTGAACCCGATGATGCCATCGACTTTTTCACCGTATACGCTGCTGAGGATATCGTAATCGTTGATATGCATATTGAGGCTGTCCATCGTCAACCCCGGCAGATGCAAGGTCCTGTTGTAGAGAAATTTCACATTATGGATGCCGGCGATGCCCCGGATCGTCTTTTCGGAGGGCTGGGGATCCAGCCGGAGCCTGGTACAGGTGGTCGAGTCCATCGAAATGCCCCCACTGCCCGTGTCCAGGATAAAACTCAGGCTATCCGGAAAGTCCTCGAATTGAGCCCGTACCAGGATGACGCCGCCCGTGAACAGGGAGAACGGAAAACGGGTGAGAAGCCGGGAGACGGGCTGGACGAACTCCTCCTGGCAATGCGCAGGACAAAAGCCCATAACCATGACCAGCAGGAGGAGAAACCGGAAGCAGGGATGTGATTCAGTTTTTATAACAGTAGCACGTTTTTCCGGGAGAGGCGTTCGGCAAGACATAGTTAGCGTTCAGTATACTAAAAGTATTACGAATTCAGGTCTCACCCAAGCGAATTACACAAAATCTTGCAGTCCGGTCCTCCTGTCTTACATTTGCCTGTTCATTGCCTGCCGATCCCTATTCATTCAAAGCACACCGTCATGAACTTGTCCGGATTATATAACAAAGCCCTGGAAAGAGAGTTTCTCTCCATAGAAGAAGGCATGCTCCTCTTCGGTCAGGCGCCGCTTACAGAACTGATGTACCTGGCCAACGAACTGAGAAAGATCCAGGTTCCTCATGGCAAAGTCACCTGGCAGATCGATCGGAATGTAAATACGACGAATGTCTGCATCGCAAACTGCAAATTCTGCAATTTCTATCGCATCCCCGGACACGCAGATGCCTATATCACCGATATAAACACCTACAAGCGGAAGATCGAGGAGACCTTCCGGTGGGGCGGAGACCAGCTGCTCCTGCAGGGTGGTCATCACCCGGAACTCGGCCTGGATTTTTACACCTCCCTTTTTCGCCAGCTGAAAGAATTGTATCCGACCCTGAAATTGCACACCCTGGGACCTCCCGAAGTGGCACATATCTGCAAACTGGAGAAAATGAGCCATCACGATGTACTGGCGGCGCTGAAAGAAGCGGGTATGAACTCGCTGCCCGGAGCAGGCGCGGAGATCCTGGTGGACCGCGTCCGGCGCCTCATCAGCAAGGGCAAATGCGGGGCCCAGGAATGGCTGGATATCATGCACGAAGCCCACAAACTCTTTATCACCACCTCCGCAACGATGATGTTCGGTCATGTGGAGACAATCCGGGAACGTTTCGAGCACCTGGTTAAAATAAGGGATATACAGGCCAAAAAACCGGCCGAAGCCAAAGGCTTCCTCGCCTTCATCCCCTGGACCTTCCAGGATGTCGATACCCTGCTGACCCGTATCCGGGGCGTCCACAACCTGACCACGGCCGAAGAATATATCCGGATGATCGCCATCAGCCGCATCATGCTGCCGAATGTAAAAAATATCCAGGCTTCCTGGCTGACGGTCGGAAAACAGACCGCCCAGCTATGCCTCCATGCCGGCGCCAACGATTTTGGAAGCATCATGCTCGAGGAAAATGTAGTAAGCGCCGCCGGCGCCCCCCACCGCTTTACCGCCAGAGGCATACAAGAGGCCATCCGGGAGGCGGGATTCGAACCCCAATTGCGCAATCAGCAGTATGAATGGAGGGAAATTCCGGCCGCGATAGAAGAACAGGTGATCGATTATTGAGCTAATATTATATATATCAATATTTTATATTAGATAAGGCCCTGTCCGGACTTGACACTAAGTAGTTACACTGGTTTTATTTGTCTGTTGAGAAACTTAAAATGACAGTTTTACGTTCTTAGGACAGGAGACCCAGCACTTGATGAAAAGCCCCTTTCGCAAACTTATTCGCATTTCGATTGTCCTGTTTGTCGTGGTGATTTTATTTAATTTCTTCGGATATTATCTAAACCACATAAAATCGGTCGAAAATAAGGAATTGGTCGAAAGTATTTCCATTTCCGGAAACCAACAGACGATCAGCCAGTTGATCACAAAAAACGCCTTCCTGCTGCTGGAAAGCCCAGGCAACAATCCCAAGACGAATGCCATCAAGGATAGCCTGTCCAATGAGCTGGCAGGGTTCAAAATGCAGCAGAGCGTGCTGCAAAAACAGATTGAATCTCCCGAACTTCCTGTTCCTCCTCATTTTTTAGCAATCAAAGTATTGCTTTCGGGGACCGACCCCTATTTCAATGCCATTATAAACATCGGGGAAGAGCTTGCGGCGGCCGATTCCGCCGTATTGCACAACAACAAACAGCAATTCCTGCGTGACCTCCTCTACAATGACCAGCAATTCCAGTCGCGGATGAACGGGATCACCCAGCACTATACCGCCATGGTCAACGAGAAAAACTCCGAGCTGTCCAGGATCGACATCGGAAAGCTCGTCCTGCTGGTCATCGCTATCGGATGCCTGATCGTACTGGTACTCGAACCCGCCTTCAAAAAAGGAGAGAATAACTACAAAGAACTGCAGAAGGCCAAAAACGAACTGGTAAGCGATAAAAAATATCTGTCTTCCATCCTGCGGTCCCAGACCAACTATGTGATCCGGTTGAGCCGGACCGGTCAGTTCACCTACGCAAACACCGCCTTCCTGAATACCTTCGGCTACCGGGAAGATGAAATCCGCCATATCAATTTCAACACCACCATTTTTTCGAAAGACCTCCAGCGGTGCCGGCAGGTCGCCGACGAATGCTGGAAAAATCCGGGAAAGATCTGCCGCCTGCTGATCCGGAAACCCATCCGGAACACCCCGAGCTTCCTCTGGACCGAATGGGAGTTCCTCGCCCTCACCAATGAGAGCGGATTGGTGGACGAAATACAGGGTATAGGCCTGGATGTAACGGACAGGGTACAGATCCAGGAAGTCAAGGAGGACGCGATTCAGACCCTCTCCTACGCGATGACCTATGCGAAAATGGGTTCCTGGAAACTCAACCTCGGGACCGGCGACTTCCTGTTCAGCCGGGAGCTGAAAGCGCTGCTGGCTCTTGACGAAGAAGATCCGGATAATGTCTCCCTCGAAGATTTTCTTCAGCTGTATATAGTACCCGAAGACTTTAGCCTCGTTTCGCAGGAGTTTTCGAAAGCCATGCGGAACAAAGAGAACATCGGATATGAGACATCCTTCTCCTGCCGGATCATCACCAAACAGGGATGGATGCGCTACCTCTCCGTAAAAGGCAAAATAACCGACGAACAGGGCAGCTTTGGGATCGCCCAGGACATCACCTCGCAGAAAGAAGCGGAAAATGCGCTGTTGAACAGCGAACAGAAATTCCGGCTGCTGGCAGAAAACTCGGAGGACATCATCAGCGTCCACGCACTGGACGGAACGGTCTGGTATCTTTCCCCTTCGGTGACCACGGTTTTGGGTTACGATGTGGACGAAGTAGTCGGACGGTCCATCGAACAATATGTCCACCCGGATGACCGGCACAAGTTCGTAAACGCCGATGAGACCGCCTTTTTCTCTCATGATGAGGACAGGGGGGAGACGTCCGGTAACCTGATAAAAAACAAATACAACCAGGACGAGACCATCATCATCCGTTACCGGGTACTTCGCAAAAAAGGCGATTATATCTGGCTGGAAAGTATCATCAAGCCGATCCTTGACGAAGATGAAATCGTCAAGCTGATCTGTACCTCCCGCAATATTACCGAACAGAAGCAGGCGCACGAGAAACTGAAAAAGAAAGATCAACTCCTCCAGGCGGTGGCTCAGGCTACCCATTCCCTGCTGATCAATACCGACCTGGACATGGCCATCACAGAATCCATTCAGTCCCTCGGGAGCAAGTCCCTCGTCGACAGGGTTTATATTTTCCAGAACCATTTTGATGAGAACCTGCAGCAATGGCTGACCACCGAGACGCATGAATGGACCGACGACGCTTATGCTTACCGGCTGACGAACCCCGAAATCAATGTGAAGAACATCCCTTTTGAAAATATCAAAAAGATCATCGAACCCTTGCAAAAGCGGCGTCCTTTCCTGAGCTATAAGAAAGATGAACGGGACCCCCAGCTAAAAGCCATCTTCGAGAAGAGCAGTCTGTTGTCTTCAGTCGCGGTCCCTATCTTCCTGCAGGACCATTTCTGGGGTTTTGTTGGCTTTGACGCTTATAAAAGAGAGCGTGAATGGTCGGAAGCGGAATTCTCTATCCTTCGTTCCTATGCCTCTTCCCTTGCCGCGGCCATCAAGCGGAAGCAGATCACCGAAGAGATGGTCCAGGCCAGAAAGCTCGCTGAATCCGCCAGTCATGCGAAGAGTGAATTCATGGCCAATATGAGCCATGAACTACGCACCCCTATGAACGGGATCATCGGTTTTACGGACCTCGTGCTTACGACAGAACTGCAGAAAGCGCAGCGGGAATATCTTCAGAACGTAAAAAAATCGGCATACGGCCTCCTCGGCATCATCAATGATATCCTCGATTTCTCAAAGATCGAGGCGGGCAAACTGCTGATCGACAATACCCTTTTCAAGCTGGATGAACTGATCGAAGAGACGATCGACATCCTGACGGTAAAGGCTTTTGAGAAGAAACTGGAAATGCTTTGCCGGATCGAACCCTCGATCCCTTCCCAGTTCCTCGGCGACCCCGTGCGAATTCGCCAGATTGTCGTCAACCTGCTCGGCAATGCCATCAAATTCACCAGCGACGGCGAAATATTCGTCTCGCTCACGAAGACCAGCGAAATCTACACCCAGGACGGGAGAAAATTTATGAAGCTGGCCGTACTGGTCAAGGATTCCGGGATAGGCATCCCCCGCGAGAAACTCCAAAAGATATTCGAAAGCTTTACGCAGGCAGATACATCGACGACCCGGAAATACGGGGGTACCGGTCTGGGCCTCACCATTTCCAAGAGCCTCTCGGAACTCATGGGGGGTTACCTGTCCGTGGAAAGCGAACCGGGTAATGGCAGCTCCTTTACCCTTCACCTCGTTTTGGAAGTCGCCAACGAACAGTCGGAAGTGCTTTTGCCGCGAAGACCTCTTTTAAAGAAGGTGCTGATCGTCGATGACAATGAAACCAATCGCCGCCTGATGAAAGAGAGTTTCGATTATTTTCGTATTGCAGCCGAAACAGCAGGTAGCGGCATCGAGGCCCTGCGGATCATAGCCGAGGCAACGCACAGGAATGAGCCCTTCAATCTGATCATCACCGACCACCAGATGCCGGGCATGGACGGGATCACGCTCGTAAAGGAGATAAAAAAAGAATGGCCGGACTCGGAACAGCCTTTTGTCCTGATGCTGTCTTCACTCGAAAAGAATATCTATCAGCACGAGGCGGGAAAAGCCGGGATCAGCAAATTCCTGTCCAAGCCGGTAAAAATGCACGAGCTTCATGCCACCCTCTTGTCACTCTTCGAAAAGAACATGCAAAACGATCTTCTGCATCCTTCCCTGCCCAGCATCGAAAAAATCACGGAGCCTTCCAGCATCATGGTGGCCGACGACGACCCCATCAATATGCTGCTGATCTCCGAAGTATTACGCAGGCTGGGATTCGAGGTGATACAGGTGATGAATGGGCGGGAAGCGCTGGATAAGCTGCCCCATTGCGACCCGGTAATGATCTTTATGGACGTAAATATGCCCGAGATGGATGGCTATACGACGACACGCCTCATCAGGCAGCTGCCGGAGCCCCACTGTAATATCCCGATCATAGCCCTTACGGCCGATGCGATGAAAGGCGATCGTGAAAAATGCCTGGAAGCCGGTATGAATAATTACATCTCCAAACCCTTCCGCCTCGAAGAGATCGATGAGATGCTGAAGAACTATACGCTGCTGGTTTGACCATGAAAAGAAGCTTACTCTATATAATGGCCCTGTTTTATATGGCGGCGGGCATCAATCATTTTGCGAATGCTCCCGTATATGCGGCGATCATGCCGCCGTGGCTGCCTTATCATCTGCCGCTGATCTACCTGAGCGGTATCTTCGAGTTTGTATTCGGCGCGCTGCTGATTCCGCAGAGAACGCGGCCTGCGGCGGCCTGGTTGATCGTATTGCTGCTGATCGCCATATTCCCCGCCAATATACAGATGACCCTCAATTATGTGAGACAGCACAATCCTTCGCTATGGATAACGCTCGTTCGTTTACCGCTGCAAGGGGTCTTAATCGCCTGGGCATGGTATTATACCCGCAGGCCGGCATCGGGAATAGGATCTGACTGAATGAGAAAGGGCTGATTGAATGACAAATACTATTTATTATCTGTGATGGATCCCTGGCCTTCTTCCCCGGGATGATCATATACGCTGATAAGGATCTTCCAGCCCTTCTGATCGGATTGGAGGGTCAGGTCGACTTTCAGCTTTTTAACATCGCTCATTCCCGGGAGCAGCGAGAAAAGGACCCGGTTGGTCTTCCTGTCTTCCAACGGCGCTTCATATTGGCCGCTCAGGATAAAATGCTTGTCACCCCCGGTCCTGATGATCGTATTGCGGATCTGGTCGAAAAGTTCCTTGAACTTTTTGCTGGCATTTTCGAAATTCCGTGTCTCCAAAACAGTGCAGGTCCAGCTATATTCGTCAAGACGGGCCATCGTATAACGGGAAACAACACAGGAGGCGGAGCCCGGCAGCTGTACCGTAGACCGGTATTCGGCGGTTTGATGATTCTCCGCAATTACCTCTCCCTTCAGGTCCCGGAATCCATTGGGATAATCCTGGATGACCTCTTCAAGAACGGCGTTGGTTCTGTTTGAAAAAACCCCTTGCGCGAGAAGCATCGCAGAAACTGGTAGCAAAGCAATTGTTAAAACTAAGATTCTCATGGTAAGGATTTTCAACAAAATACCATAAATTACAGGGTAAAGCAATAGAAAAAATACGTACTCGTTTTAACAAATCTTACATACTAAACCGAAGAAACAGACGTTATTTTCTCCATTATTGAACAAAACCCGTTCAAAACCAATACCAATGAAGAAGAACAACATGCAGCATGACACCCACAAAGCGAAGATTTACAAAGACATCTATCGTCCCTCGACAAACCCCGGACGCTTCCTCAGAACCTTATTATCCGTGATATTGATGGGACAGTCCCCGGTAGGCAGCGGTTCTTATTTACATCCCAAGAAGTCAAAATAAAAAGCATTCCGGCAGCCGGTTATTTATGGCCGGTTGTTTGCTTGTAGTAGAAAGCACTTACCTCTGAAATTTTTACAAAGTGCTGAAGAGGTCGTCCCGAAGCAAAAGGGATGGCCTCTTATTTTTGATGCCCTTACCGGAGTAAAACAAAAAGGACATCATTCTGCAGGACTCTCCCGAACCGGCCTAAAAGTTGCCCCCGCCTCCTCCTCTCATTCCTCCGCCACCGTCACCACCGCGGAAACGACCACCGCCGGGGAACATACCCGGCATCCGCCGCTGGTTGGAACCGGCGAAATTGTTCAGATTCCAGGTGAACGTCAGCATGACATAACGGGAAAGCGTATTATTCCGGGTAGCCGTATAGCCCTGTCCCGAGACCGTCTTGTTTACATAGGTATTCGAATTCAGCAGGTCGAAGGCCGTCAGCCGGATCTCTCCGTTCTTCTTCTTAAACAGGGACTTGGCGATGCTGGGGCTGAGTAAGGGTATACTTGCATTATAACCGGCCGTATGGGTATTGGTATACGTATAGTCAAAGGTCGTAGCGATCAGCCAGCCGCTATTCGTATAGGCGGTTATCTCGGCGCTGAACTTCTGGGTGAAATAATCCAGGTTCTGGGAAGTGTTCAACGTATTGCTCCCGATATTATAGGACGAGGCCGAACTGAAGTTCATGTCGAAGTTCTTCTTGATATTCGTCGTCCACGAGATCGTCTCGCCCAAAAGCGTATTCCTCGAATAGTCGTGGGTGTACACGACGGTGCTCGAATCACTGCCAACCAGGGTCTGGCTTTGAGAATAGTTTATATTGGTGATAAAGTTCAGGTTCGATTTCGGCTTCTTCAACGCGATCCCATAATTAAAATAACCCGACAGGTTGTAGGTGCCGTTCAGGTTTACATAGGTGCTCGTCTGGCCGCCTGTACGGTGATTCAAGACCTGGCTTTGGATATCGTTTACGATGGTGCTGGCATTGATCGTCGCAAAGATGACATTCTGGGTGCCGGGATCGAAGGAGGAATACAGCATCCGGACGCTATGGGTGAATTGCGGTTTCAGGTTCGGGTTACCCACGGTATAGTTGATCGAATCCGTGGTGGTCGTCAAAGGCTGCAGCTGGGAGGCTGTCGGCGTTCCCGTCCTGCCCATATAGAAGAAACGCAGCCTTTGCGTCTTTGAAAAAGAATATTGAAAATTGACCGTCGGAGTCAGGTTGACATAGTTGTGGGTCACCGTAATATCCTTCGTGGTATTGTGGCTATCGAAATCCATAAACTGGATACCCGTTCCCATATTCAGGTTGAACTTGGCATTCTGGATACGATAGTTAAGACCAAACCGGTTCGAATTGGAGGTAAACTTGTAGGAGTTGCTGAACAGGCTGTCAAAAGACTTGAAACCATGTACCGAGTCCACAAAATCATAGGTATTATTGACCGTGTTGCTCTTGTTATAAGTGTAATTATAGGTTAGCTGGACAACCTGGTTCTTCCCCACGGGTTCGGTATAAGACAACGTGGGACTGAAATTATAGGAATGCAGGGAATCATTATAATATTGATTCAGGGAATCGGTCCGGTTGAGATTATAAAACTTATTGACCGAATAGTTATAACCGTCCCCGTTATTCACATTCACGGTCCCGGTAAGATCCAGGGAAAGGGTCCGGTAGGGCTTTTTGAATTTATGCCGGTAGGTCAGGTTGGACCCGTTGATATTGAAACCGCTGTTGATGCTGGACGTATAGCCGTTTGTGGAATTGATCAGATTGCCGTTCTGATCGACGGTACTCGAATTGGACGAACCGTTTGGCTTGGTGGTCTGAAAAGTGAGGTTGGGTCGGAACACCAGGTCGTCGCTGCTGTCGAACTTGGATTCCAGGTTGAGATAGATCCGCTGGTTCGTAGTCCGCTGATAGGCTAACTGGCTCGAACTGGTCATGTTGGAGCTATCGCTGCCCAGAAAGCTCTTCTCGGACAGCGTGGATCCGTTAGAGGCCACATGTTGGAAATTATAGAAATAGCTCCCGGTGGCATCAGTAGGCCCCCAGGTATCCTTGTAATTGATACCCCCGGCCCAGACCGTGGTAACGCCGGGGCTCGTCTGGTTGGTTGCCGCCGCCGGACCACCGCCGCCGCGTCTGCTGCCGGAGCCTCCTAAGATGTCCTGGATGGTAAAATTCTGTTTGTTGATATCATTGCCCTGCCCGAGGACGGAGACCTGCTGGTCGTTGTCGAAGCGGTGCATATTGATGCTGTTGTCATAGTCCTCGTTGGTGCCCGCCCCTGCAACCACCCTGCCGAAGTAACCCTGGCGGTTGGCCTTCTTGGTGGTGATATTGATGGTCTTCACACGATTCCCATCATCAAAACCCGAAAATTTGCTCTGGTCGTCCAGGTCATCGAAGACCTGTATCTTTTCGATGACATCCGGCGGAAGGTTGCGTGTTGCCAGCTTGGGGTCATCGCTAAAAAAGCGTTTGCCGTTCACCAGAACCCGTTGGACAGTTTCCCCCTGCGCGGTAATATTGCCGCTTGCATCGACCTGTATCCCGGGAAATTTCTTCAACAGGTCTTCGGCCACCGCGTTGGGCTTCGTGGTATACATCGCTGCGTTATATTCCACGGTATCTCCCTTGATCGCCATGGGCGGTCTTTGCACGATGACCGCCGCCATTTCTTCCGTGGCTTTTTGCATATAGAAGGTTCCAAAATCGACGTTCAGGCTGGTCGTATCGATTGAAAAAGTCCTGACGACGGGTTGAAATCCTTCGAATGTGATGATCAGGCGATATTTATCGGTTTTCAGGTTCCTGACTAAAAAAGCACCTTGCTTGTTGGTGACGACAAATTGCGCACCCGAGGAATCGCCGATCGGCGTCACCGAAACGGTCGCCGCGCTTAAATTCATCTTGCCGGCTGTGTCAACGATCATGCCTTTTACCGTCCCTTTCACTTTTCCCTGTGAAAATGAATTAATTACAAAGAAAAGGCAGGTGAGAGGGAGCAAAATGACGAACTTTCTCATTGATTCAGACTTTGATTTACTTCGATTTATCCGGCGCTCTAGCCCCCGGATCCCGATCAGTTTTAATTACAATTTAATCTAACAGACTGCTAAAATAGCAGCCCGTTTAGTGCTTCACCCGGGATGATATACAAGTGGCAAAAATTACATTGCCGATGGGTGAATAGGCGCCCCGTCTCACCGGTCTTTCGGTGAATATAGCCTGAGGCGGTGAAATTCATAGTCATTTCTAGGAGAATAGGTATTCTACATCGGCCTTTGTGAGGCTCTTGACGAATCCGTCATCGTCAGCGATCAGGTCTCTCGCCAGCACCCGCTTCTTTTCCTGCAACTGCAGGATCTTGTCTTCAATGGTGTCTTTACAGATCATGCGGTAGGCGAAGATATTCTTTGTCTGACCGATACGGTGGGTCCGGTCGATGGCCTGCTGTTCAACCGCCGGGTTCCACCAGGGGTCAACGATATATACGTAGTCGGCTGCGGTCAGGTTCAGCCCCACACCTCCCGCCTTCAGGGAGATCAGGAATACGCGGCGGGTATCGTCCTTTTGGAAGCTCTGGATGGCCTTTTCCCTGTCCTGGGCAGAGGTGCTTCCGTCGAAATATTCATATTTGACGCCGAGCTGCTCCAGCCTTTCCCGGATCAGGGCCAGCATCCCGAGGAACTGCGAGAAAATCAATGCTTTATGATCTCCGATGTTTTCGGTGATCTCACGGGCCAGCTCGTCAAGTTTGATAGAATGGTTGGGGTATTTATCCGTCTCATTCAGGATTGCCGGGGAATCGCAGATCTGCCGCAGCTTCATCAGGCCCTGCAGAATGGTAAGCTGTGATTTCTGAATGCCCTGGGTCTCGATAGTTCCCAGGATTTTATCCCGGAAGTCGTTTCGGTAGGCATCGTATACCTTCCGTTGTTCGTCTTCCATTTCACAGAACAGGATCGTCTCTGTTTTCTCGGGCAGATCCTTGGCCACTTGCTCTTTTGTACGCCGAAGGATAAAAGGATACAACAGTTTTCTGAGGTGATCCTTCCGGTCCTGTTCCCCGAATTTATCGATGGGCACGGCGAATTCCTGCCGGAAGAACTCGATACTGCCCAGCATGCCGGGATTCAGGAAGTTCATCTGTGCGAAAATATCGAAAGTGTTATTCTGCAAAGGGGTACCGCTCATACACAAGCGGTGTTTGGCATGCAGGAGGCAGGCGGCCTTGGTAACCTTGCTCGCCGGGTTCTTGATGGCCTGGGATTCATCCAGCACGACATAGTCGAAAGGAATTTCAAGCAACAGCTTTATATCGCTTCGGAGGGTGCCATAAGTGGTAATGATGATATGATATTGATCCAGCGCCTGTTTGTTCCGGGTCCGGTCTCCGCCATGATGGATATAATAGCTTAGGTCCGGCGTGAATTTCCGGATTTCATTCTCCCAGTTGAACATCAGGGTGGTGGGACAAACGACCAGCGCCTTCAGCCCCTTATGCGATTCTTTAAAATATTGGAGATACGACAGGGCCTGCACGGTCTTACCGAGACCCATATCGTCCGCCAGGATACCGCCCCAGTTGACCTCCTGCAGGTAATTCAGCCAGTGAAAGCCATGCACCTGGTAAGGTCGCAAAATAGGTTCCAGGTGAGCGGGGGGAGGGATCTCCTTGATACGGTTAAACTCCCTCAGTTGTTCGTATTTTTCCTCCAGGCGGATGATCAGTTCCTCTTCGTTACGGCCCTCATACAGCTCATCGATCACGCTCATGTGATATTTCGAGAGGCGTAACTGGTTGCTTTTGCCTTCTCCTACCCGGAACAGCAAGGAATATTTTTTGATCCACTCCTCGGGAAGTACGCCCAAAGTGCCGTCGTCGAGCGGCACAAACTGCTGGCGGTTGGCAAGCGCTTTTTTGACATCCGCAATAGTCACCTTCTGGTCTCCGAATACGATATCGACCCGGGCGTCGAACCAATCGGTATTACTGCTGATATGGATCTTGGTCTGGGGTTTGGCCGTATTGAACCGGAAATTTTTCAGCGCATCGTATCCATAAACAGGGATCTTCATTTCTTCCATCGCGTCGACGAACAGGAAGAACCAGTTGTTTTTCAATACGTCGCTTCCTTTCAACGCCAGGCTTTGCGAACCCTCCGGCCGGATAAACTGCGAGTGAAGGGATTCCAGCTTCCTGACAAACTGTAACTCAGCCTCCCTGTTGCGATGCACGATCAGGACCTTGCCGGCATCCGGCACGATGACCTCGTCCTTGCCCCCCGGTTTCGTTTCGAAACCCTTGTAGGAGAACAGGGGTTGGAATACCAGGTAATCACCCTTCTCCTGCAGCAGCAGTTTTTTCTCGGGCTCCCCGTCTTTTACCTCTTTGACCAGCTCTTCATCGAATTCGACATGATACTCCCGGGTCAGCGGCAGCACAAACTCCTTTAACCGGGCGGCCCAGTCTTCTTTGGCGATAGTCATTCGACCCTTACCCATGAATTTCTCGATGAGCGTGATATCTTCCGGCCTGTTCCACAGGTAGAGGTTGCTGTTATAAAAGAAGAGGAGGCTCGTATTGCACTCGTTGAGTAGTATTTCGACGGGCTGACCATTGATCTTGACAAAACACATCACCTCGAAATGGGTTCCCCTGGATGCCACCTTGAAAAAGGGGATAATGGGCTCCGCGGCGATACCGATCGGCTGCAGGTTTGCGGTTTTGAAAGGTTTGTGACCATTCAGAAAAAATACAAAGGGGTTGGAACTGACATCCACGAACAGTTTCTTCAGCTTGGGATGCAGGTATTCTACCATCAGGGCCTTGGTCTCTTCCGGAAGATCATCTTCATCATGATGGATGATATTTTCCCAGATACCGCTGAAGGGTGAATTGCGGTTGAGGTATTTATTGATCTCCGGTCCCTGCATTTTTCGCAGAAAGGGTATCAGTTGTCTGTCCGGCTCGGTAAAAGCCTCCGCGTTCACAAATTTGGACAGGTCCATCTGTTCGATCTTGCCCGTATACGACGACTGCTCTTCGTTACTCTCTCCCGAAATCGCGTCGAGTGCAAAACCGGGATAGGGGTTGTAGTTAAAATTAAAGACGATCCCCAGTCTTTGTGCCGCGCCGGCCGCCTTCTCTTCTTCGGTCTCGATCACGGGCTGCAGATTGGCTTCTACCGGCCTGGCCCGGCTGGCGGGTGTGGGGGCCACCCGTTTGATGGAGATATCCAGCACCCGTAAAAAGGGCTTCCCTTCCTTATAAGTGAATTCGAATTTGCCTTTGAGGTCGTCATCGAGAGAATACCCATAAGCTTCCAGGAGTTTGTTCTTCTCTTTATCCCAGTTCCTGATGGAATCGAAATAGTAAGCGCCGTGCGCATGCAGCAATTGCAGGAATACGATCACTTTCGGCAGACAGAGGGGATGGGTGCTGTCTTCGTAATCGCAACTCGTATCGAAGTTCCTTTCCTCGTTCTTGCGGATGACGACCCGGTAAGTCTTGTCCTCCAGGCCCACTGTGGCCTTGACGATTTCATCGCGGGCATATTCTATGTTCGCACGTTGTGTGCGCAGGTAGGTCTCGGCCTGGGTCAGGGTCTCGGGCGAGCAAAGCAGGCGGATGCTTTTCAGGTCGATGAATTTCATCTTCACCACCGTATGTTGCTGGTCGTATTTTACATCCTCCGCCTTCAGCATATTTCTGTCCAGGAGTTCCTGCAACTGGATCAGGGCTCCGGCCTCGTGGCGACAGATATCGCCCAGGTTATACGGGCAGCTGCACCTGACGGAAAGCGTTTTCGCATCCTTGAACTTCTGCACATAGACTTTATAGTAAGTGGCATAGCTGTCATCCTTGACCCGGAAAGTGACGGATTCAAATAATTCATCATATTCGATCAGCTCTACATAACCAATGGCGTGGATCTTCTTTCCCCTGCGAATTACTTCATCGGTCCCGTTGGTATACACATATTTGATGAGATGCGGTAACGCCATTCTTTATAGTTTACTTGACCTCGCGGCAGTTCCTGAAAACCTGCATAGGCAAATTCCCGTCTGTCGCCTGGCTCCGAAAAGGTCAATCTGCAAAAGTAAAGGAAAGTAAAGCAAAAAACAGCCGGTTTCCGCCCTTTTGCCCTAAAAATAATTATAAATTCTTTTTCCCTGCTTTCCGAATAGGCTTCGGCGGCTATACCTTTGTACGGATCAAAAGAATCACCCTGGCAAACAGAACCACTATGATGCAGCGAATGAAGATTACCTTTCTCCTCCTGGTACTGACTGCTCCGTCTGCATTCTCGCAAAAGCTGAAAAAAGCCGACAAACTCACGCTCGAAAACCTGGAAACGCATATCCGTTACCTGGCGGACGACCAGCTGGAGGGCCGCAGGACCGGCAGTCCCGGGGAAAAAATGGCCGGCGAATATATAAGCGCAGAATTGAGGAAGGCAGGACTGCAGCCCCGCGGGGAAAATGGAGGCTGGCTGCAATCTTTCGAAGTCAATGACGGTAAAAAGATAAGCGACGATACCCATTTTTTTATCAACAACCAGGAGTTGCTGCCCGGAAGGGATTATTTCCCCTTTCCCTTCAGCGCCATTGGGACCGTGACGGGGTCTCCGGCCATCGCCCTGCACGAAAAAGACACCCCCTGGTTTGTAGACCTGAAAGACCTCCTGGAAGCAGGACAGGGCAACCCGCATTTCGACCTGGAAGGAGCCGTGCAAGGCCGGGTAAAAGACTGCGTAAAAAAGGGGGCGACCGCCATCATCTTTTATAACAGCTCGAAAACCCCCGACAACCTTGGCTTCGACCCAAAAGATCCCGCGGCTGCACTCGAGGTTCCCGTTCTCTATGTGACAAAAGAGGCGAAAAGAAAATACCTGAAGGACGAGTCTGCCTCCCAGGACATAAAGATCCGGGTCGGAATATCGGAAATGAAGCGGACCGGGCATAACGTATTGGGATATCTGGACAACGGAGCCTCCACCACCGTCGTGATAGGCGCTCACTACGATCATCTGGGTCATGGAGAAGACAGCAACTCGCTATACCGCGGAACGGACCGGCCGGTCTTCAACGGCGCCGATGACAATGCCAGCGGCACGGCGGGAATGATAGAGCTCGCCCGGCTGTTGAAACAATCAAAGCTAAAAGGCAATAACTACCTTTTCATCGCCTTTTCGGGTGAAGAACTGGGTCTTTTTGGATCGCATTATTTCGTGGAACATCCAACCGTCCCGTTGGCGTCGGTGAACTATATGATCAACCTGGATATGATCGGCAGGCTGAATGACACCAGTCATGCGCTCACGCTTGGGGGATACGGCACTTCGCCGGCATGGGGAGAGGTCTCAGGCAAAATCAACGGGAAAAAGTATTTTGCCTTTCGTTATGACAGCAGCGGCATGGGCCCCAGCGACCACACTTCCTTTTATAGCAAAGATATTCCCGTTCTCTTCTTTTTTACGGGTATTCACGCGGATTATCACAAACCCACCGACGACTACGACAAGATCAATTATTCCGGCGAACTCCAGGTCGTAAAATATATCTATGCCTTGGTGGAAAGCCTGAATAACAGGGGGCGGATCGCTTTTACGAAGACCCGTGATACCCAATTCTCCCAAGCCCGTTTCAGTGTGACCCTCGGCATATTGCCGGATTACAGCTTTAGCGGCGGCGGGGTAAGGATCGACGCCATCAGCGAAGGCCGCCCGGCACAGAAAGCAGGGCTGCAGGCCGGCGACATCATCATCGGCCTGGGCGATTTTACCGTCTCGTCACTGGATAATTACATGGACGCCTTATCCGCCTTTAAAAAGGGGGACACGGCAAAGTTGAAATATATCCGTGCTTCGAAGACGGCGGAAACCGCTGTGCAGTTTTAAACAGATATAGTTATTGAATGACACGAGCGAAGGTAACCGAGCGAATGCGAAGGTTAGGAGCGAGGAGGACCAAGGGACGTCGGTCCGACGAAGCTCGGCATTCGACCATTGAATCCCGACAAAGGAGGGATCACTGAGGCCATTGAATGACAAAAATGGTTCGAAGTAAAAGACGAATATGCACGAATGACACGAGCGACAGCGACTGCATTCGACCATTGAAAAGACGAATATGAACGAATGACACGAGCGACAGCAACTGCATTCGACCATTGAAAAGACGAATATGAACGAATGACACGAGCGACAGCGACTGCATTCGACCATTGAAAAGACGAATATGAACGAATGAAACTAAAACTGGACATTGAAGAACTGGCAAATGACTTTTTCGAGGGGACACATCTCCTGGGGATCGTCGCGCCTGTCAGGGACTACCAGTTTTGCTGGCAGCTCAATAATCGCCTTCGTTTCGATTTCCGCATCAACAACGAGATCGAAATACAGCTGACAAAAAAACAAAGAAAATACTTCTTCTGCGTCTACGAATATATAGAAGCCAATAGCTCGCTGAGACATTATTTGTACAACAACCAATTCGACGGGGAATACCTGCTACCCGAATTCAGACACCTTGATTTTTTATGGCTCCTTAAGGGGGACGCGGTTCAGGAAGGAACGCTCGAAGATCTTTTGCAATCCATAAAAACGATCGGCGGAGTACAGTTGGTGACCCTGCTGGCACAGGAGAAAATAAAGAGCCGCGGGCACCTGATCTTTTAACGACGGTTCTTTTAACGACGGTTCTCCCCGTGGCTCAAAGATTGCATCTTGTAAACAAAAAAAACAAACCTATGTGGGAAGAGAAAAATAACAGCCTATACCGGAAATTCGAGTTCAGGAATTTTTCCGAAGCCTTCGCTTTTATGACCCGCGTGGCCCTCGAAGCAGAAAAAATGGATCATCATCCATTATGGACCAATGTATACAACCGGGTGGAAATCTGGCTCTCTACCCATGACGCCGGGGATATCGTAACCGAAAAGGACAGGAAACTGTCAAAAAAGATAGACGCCTTAACCTGACACAGATTATAGAATTGTCCGCGCCCTCATCCGGGTGACATCTTCATACCGCCGTATCATCTCCGTTGTTGATGCTGCGAATGCTGGTGATGCTGGGCTTTCTGCTGAGTCTGACTTTTCTGTTGACTTTGATTCTTTCGGCTGGCAGTCCCCATTCAGCTGTTCATACTTGCCAGGAACTCTTCATTGCTCTTGGTTCCGCGCATGCGTTTCAGCAACTCGTTCATAGCCTCTTCGGCATTCATATCGTTAAGGAAGACACGCAACAGGTTCATGCGTTGCAACACATCCCTTTCCAGCAACAGGTCGTCCCTGCGGGTAGAGGAAGAAACGAGGTCGATGGCCGGGAATATGCGCCGGTTGGCCAGGCGCCTCTCCAGCTGAAGTTCCATATTACCGGTACCCTTGAACTCTTCGAAGATGACTTCATCCATTTTTGAACCCGTGTCGATCAGGGCCGTGGCCAGTATCGTGAGGGAGCCGCCGTTCTCAATCTTACGGGCGGCGCCGAAAAATTGCTTCGGCTTTTGCATGGCATTCGCTTCGACACCACCGGACAGGACCTTCCCGGAAGACGGCGCGACCGTATTGTGCGCACGTGCTAAACGGGTGATCGAATCCAAGAGGATCACCACATCATGTCCGCATTCAACCAGGCGTTTTGCCTTCTGCAGCGCGATGGTCGAGACTTTTACATGCTTTTCAGCCGGCTCATCGAACGTGGAGGCAATCACTTCCGCTTTCACGCTGCGTTCCATATCCGTGACTTCTTCCGGCCTTTCATCTACCAGCACAATCATCAGGTAACACTCCGGATGGTTGGCGGCTATGGCATTTGCAACGGCTTTGAGCAGCATAGTCTTACCCGTCTTAGGCTGTGCCACGATCAGACCGCGCTGGCCCTTACCGATCGGAGTAAACAGATCGATGATACGGGTGGCATAATCGCTGGGCGTGGTAAAAAGCGTCAGCTTCTCGAAAGGGAATAAAGGTGTCAGATAATCGAAGGGCACGCGATCGCGGACTTCTTCGGGTCCTTTGCTGTTGATGGTTTCGACCTTCAGCAAAGCAAAATATTTCTCACCCTCTTTCGGAGGCCTGACGGCTCCGTGAACGGTATCTCCCGTTTTCAAGCCGAAAAGCTTTATCTGCGAGGGAGAAACATAGATATCATCCGGGGAGGAGAGGTAATTGTAATCACTGCTGCGCAGGAATCCATATCCGTCGGGCATCATTTCGAGCACCCCTTCCGCCTGGATCACACCGTCGAATTCGATGTTAAAGACCTCGTTGCGGCGTTGAGGGTACATCTTGCCTGATTGGGAGTCGGAAGACCGGTTCACTTCGGGAATAGACTCGGAGTCTTCGGAAGACTGCTGTCCATTCTCTTCCCGGGGCTGCTGATCGTCGTCTTCATCCTCATCATCTTCTTCGGACCCTGACGAATTCATATCGGTTTCGTGAAATACGGGGGAAGATTTCTGAACAGGCGGCTGAACCTGATTCTGACCTTCTTCTTTCTTCTTCGCCTTCCGGATAAGGGGTTTCTCTTCTTTCTTGCGCGGCTCCTTCTTTATCTCTTTTACCTCTTTTATTTCCTTTACTTCTTTTACTTCCTGTTTCTTTGGTTTTTCCTCATCGCTCTCCACAATGGCCTCTTCGTTGGTATTTGCCGTAGCGGTCTTCACAATCCTTTTCCGCTTTGGCTTTTCGTCCGTCGCGCTCCCCTTTGTCTCACTTGCCACAACCGCTTGTTTATCGAGTATTTTATAGACCAGATCTTGTTTTCCCAGCTTCTTTGCGCCCGTGATTTTTAACTGTTCCGCTATATCGAGGAGTTCAGGAACGAGCATGTCGTTCAATTGAAGAATATCGTACATAAAGTGCCTTGAAAGTTAAACATTGTTCAAAAACAGTCAGCCTGTTTACGTGAGAATGTTTTGAAATGAATTTTGATTATTGATTGAACGGAAGACTAAAACTGATGAGCTGTGAGCTTTGGATATGAACTAATCAGCTTAATTCCAATGCAATTTTAGTACAAAAACGCACAAAATCAAAAAAATATTTTTGGCTCTCCTTGCATTTCAGCCTTTTATGGCCTTTAAAAAAGCTATATTTTGAGAAAAGCGGCCTCCTCCTCTTTACTAACCGGCTTAGCATTTATCGATGCGGGCTCAAAATTCTGTCTTCACAAAAGGGAAAATGCCGTTGATCCAAAACATTCGGGATAATCGGACTAATCTCGTTCTTATCTTTGCCAACCTTTAATGTCAAGATATGTTCAACACAAGAGTGAAAGTGAAAGATTTGCTGGCCGCTGAGCCACAAAGTCAACAGGTTACAGCGATGGGATGGGTACGCACGTTCCGCAATAACCAATTCATCGCCCTGAACGACGGTTCCACCAACAGCAACCTGCAGGTCGTGGTAGCCCTGGGATCTCATGATGAAGCGTTCCTGAAGCGCATTACACCCGGGGCTTCCCTGAAAGTGACAGGAGAACTCGTCCCTTCTCTGGGCAAAGGACAAAAATCGGAGTTAAAAGCGGTTTCCCTCGAAATCCTCGGTGAATGCAATCCCGAAAAATATCCTTTGCAATTGAAGAACAGACCGAGCCTTGAATACCTCAGGGAAATCGCCCACCTGCGTTTTCGCACAAATACCTTTGGGGCCGTCTTCAGGATCCGCCATACGCTGGCTTTCGCGGTGCACAAGTTTTTTAATGAGCGGGGATTTGTATACCTGCATACGCCTATTATCACGGCGTCTGATGCGGAAGGGGCAGGTGAGATGTTCCGTGTGACGACGCTGCCTTTCGACAATCCTCCCCGCAACGGGGACGGTACGGTCGATTTCAGGGAGGATTTTTTCGGCCGTTCCTCCAACCTGACCGTTAGCGGGCAACTGGAAGGGGAACTGGGCGCAATGGCTTTCAGCGAAATTTATACTTTCGGTCCTACTTTCCGTGCGGAAAACTCAAATACGGCCAGGCATCTCGCCGAATTCTGGATGATAGAGCCCGAAATGGCCTTCCATGACCTGGAAGACAATATGAACCTGGCGGAAGATTTCATCCGTTATCTCATCGGGTACACGATGGAACACAACCGCGAAGACCTGGAATTCCTGGCCCAAAGACTGGCTGACGAAGAAAAACAGAAGCCGCAGGCCGAACGCAGTGACATGGGACTGATTGAGAAACTGGAATTCGTGGTAAACAATCGATTCGAACGGATCACTTACACCGAGGCCATCGACATCCTGCTGCAATCACCTGCTTATAAGAAGAAGAAATTCCAGTACGAAGTGAAATGGGGCATCGACATGCAAAGTGAGCATGAGCGATATCTCGTGGAGAAGCATTTCAAAAAACCTGTCATCGTCACAGGCTACCCCAAACACATCAAGGCCTTCTACATGCGCCAGAATGATGACGGTAAGACCGTAGCCGCAATGGACATCCTCGTTCCCGGCATCGGGGAAATCGTCGGCGGATCCCAACGTGAAGAGAGACTGGAAAAACTCGAAACAAGGATGGAGGAAATGCATATCCCGACCGAAGAGATGTGGTGGTACCTCGATACCCGCCGGTTTGGCGCCGTACCCCACGCAGGCTTTGGCCTCGGCTTCGAGAGAATGATGCTCTTTGTCACCGGAATGACCAATATCCGCGATGTCATCGCATTCCCGAGAACACCGAAGAGTGCTGAGTTTTGATAGACGCCGGCAGACGCCAACCAGGAATACAAATGCACGTAAATCAAAGAGCACTCAAAAGTCTGTAACTTAAATGCAGTTGCGCATTGCGCGTATGGAATAATGCCTTTCAGGAGTCTTAATTTGCAAATAGACTCCATATGGCAGAAGTAAACACACAGGCCGGAATCTCCCGCAAGGGGGTCCGGCGCAGCCAAAAATTGTCCACCCGCGTCGATCTCACGCCGATGGTAGATCTTGGATTCCTGCTGATTACCTTCTTCATTCTCACCACCACCTGGTCCAAACCCAGGACCACCGAATTGAGGATGCCTGCCGACGGAGACCCTGCCACGCTCGGGAAAGACGCCGCACTCACGGTCCTGGCGGTAAACAACAACAAAGTATTCTACTATCACGGCGATTGGGAGGACGCGCTCAGGACGGGAAACTACGGGACGGCCGGTTATGGCGAGATCGGCGGCATCGGGGAGATTATCCGGCGGAAACAAGAGGCGATGGACCGGTCCTTTAAAGGAGGGAGAAAGGAAATGATGGTCCTCATCAAACCCTCGGCGGAAGCAAACTATAAGAATGTCGTGGGATTGCTCGATGAAATGCTGATCAACGGTGTATCCCGCTATGCCATCGTGGATCTGAATCCGGAAGAAAAGAATCTCCTGACCGCCAGGAACCTGTAGCCCATTACCTATTGCCCGCCCTCAGGCTATCCGTCTCACTGGCGCGGGGTGTTTTGTCGGCGTGGATAAAGAGATCATCGCCTGTCGTATAGACCATATGCCCTGCGCTTTTCTGTCGATAGTTGCGAATCCGCGTGCGGACATTGCCGCGGATATTCATATAGAAGAGATTGATATCCCCGGGATGAAAGTTTTTTTCGCGGTACAGGAAGCCCCCCAGTACATGCAGATGATGGATCCATAACACCCCTTCATGGATCTGCGCATCCACGAGTCCATAACGGACTTTGTTAAAATTCTTTGTGTCCACTACGGACCCCAGGTTCAGTCTTCGCGGAGCGGATTCTTCCGTCATCGTCCAGGTCAGCGGATTGACGACATAGGAGGGCGGATTCTCTTTCTGTATGTATTCTGGCTCATAGCCTTCCAGGAAGGTACGCCAGCCTACAAAACAGCCCGTCTTTGTCGAATCCGTGCAAGGCGACAGCGAGGAGAAATAACTGCGGGGCAGCGACATTCCAATAATATACGCGGCGACCAGTCTGTTCCGGAGTGGCCCCTCATCAAAGAATTCCTTAAGCAGGCGGAGAGCGTGCGTGGTACCCTGGCTGTGAGACGCGATGATGATGGGTCTGCCGTGGTTATAATGATCCAGATAATACCGGAAAGCGTTCCGGATATCGGTATACGCCAGGTCGAAAGCCTTTTGAGCAGCCAGGGTGTCGGCAGCAAAATAGGCACGCACATGAGCCTGCCGGTATCGCGGTGCAAATAGCCTGCATTCGTTAAAGGCGCTGGCCTGGAAAAGAATGGTGGTACTGTCAGTCTTCTCGTTGATCTTTTCATCATCGACATCCGCGTTCCAGCGATCATCCTGTGATGAGGTCAGGGTAGTGGGATGCAGAAAAAAGACATCCACGCTCGTGTCTTTTAGTGTCTCGGCCTGTAACGGAAGGGGAACCTTATCGGAAGGATCTGTTTTATCCGGATTGGCGGCCCAATATTTCAAATTGCCGTAATCCGGCGCGACGGTATCCCGCGGGGCCCTTTCGGCAGAAACACGATAGGAATATGCCGGGGAACAGGATACGACAAAAAAAGAAGGAATAAAAAGCAGGGAGCTGTTGAAAAACAGTCGACCGGAGGTCTTATGTGCCAAATTTTCTATTTTTACGGGGTAAATCTACTTACAAATTCCCTTCCTGTTTCTAAAACAATTGTTATGAATATTCCCGTGGTCACCCTTTCGGACTTCTCCGGAGAACCGGCAAAAAAGGCCGCTCTTGTAAAGGCGCTGGGCAAGGCTTTCGAAGAAACCGGTTTTGTAGCCGTAAGAGACCATGGGATACCCGACCCGCTTATTGCCGGCCTGTACACATATGTACAGTCTTTTTTTTCCCTGCCGCGGGAAAAAAAAGTACAGTATGAGATACCGGGACTGGCCGGTCAAAGAGGTTATACTTCCTTCGGAAAAGAACACGCAAAAGGCAGCACCGCTCCCGACCTTAAGGAATTCTTTCAGTTCGGACAGACCGTTACCGATAGCGACCCCATCGCTTCGGAGTACCCGGAAAATATACAGGTCCGGGAAATACCTTCTTTTTCGCCCACTTTCCAGGCAGCTTACCGGGCCTTTGAAGATTCGGGAAGGATCCTGCTAAAGGCGATCGCCCTCTATCTGGGACTGGCCGAAGACTATTTCGAAGCCTTTGTACACAACGGCAACTCGATCTTACGCGCCATACATTACCCGCCCATCACACAGGAGCCGAGTTCCGCGATACGCGCCGAACAACACGAAGACATCAACCTGATCACCCTGTTGGTGGGCGCCTCCGCCGACGGCCTCCAGATCCTGACCAAACAGAATGAATGGGTATCCGTCACCTCTCTGCCCGAACAGATCGTCGTAAACGTGGGCGACATGCTCCAGAGACTGACCAATAACAAATTGAAATCGACAACCCACCGCGTTGTAAACCCGCCCAGGGAGAAATGGGGCAGTTCCCGCTATTCCATCCCATTCTTCCTCCACCCCAAAAGCAGCATGAGCCTGGCCTGCCTGGAAGACTGCATTGACCAGATCTACCCTAAGGCCTATGCGGACCTGACAGCCGGTGAATACCTCGACGAACGCCTTCGGGAAATCGGGTTGAAAAAATAGAACCTTTGTTTTTGGGTTAAGCCTGAAGCTTTTGTCATTTACGAAACGACCGTTCATAGTCTTTTTTTGCCGTTTATCAAACGAAGAGGGAACTGTTTTTTGCCGGTGAATGCTTGTAAACGGCCTGCCAGGCTGGTTCCGAGGCTATTTTCATTACTTGTCTATGAAAAATAGCTCCTTTAAAATAGTACCTTGTGTTGCATAGTACTAAAAAAATACCTACTTTTGAATTGTCAAGCCGATTCAATAACTACCGACTGGCCTGAAAAAGCCCACAAACAGGAAGAAACAAAGGCCGGTCGTGTTAAAAAAAAGAAACTCATGAATATCGAAAACACCCAGAGCCAGATGAGAAAGGGCATCCTGGAGTTTTGTATTCTCTCCATCATCAGACGCGGCGAAGCCTATCCCTCGGACATCGTGGAAGAAATGAAAGCAGCCAATCTGAACATCCTGGAAGGCACCCTGTACCCGCTGTTGACAAGATTGAAAAATGCTGACATGCTTGCCTACCGCTGGGTAGAAAGCAATTCCGGCCCTCCCCGTAAATATTTTTCCCTGACCCCGAAAGGAGAGGCTTTCTACGGGGAACTCGAAGCCACCTGGAACGAACTGGCCAACGCAGTAAACGCCCTGGCTGACAATAAAGGCAAAACCCGTGAAAACCCCAACCTCTAATCGTTAACCTACACTTCAACCTACAAATACAGTTACAATGAAAAAGATCATCAACATAAACTTTCATGGCAGGGTGGTGCCGATCGAGGAATCTGCCCATGAATTGCTGCAACAATACGTGGATAGTCTCCGCAGGTATTTTGCCAATGAAGAAGGTCGTGATGAGATCATTAATGATATCGAGAACCGCTTCGCCGAACTCTTCTCGGAACTCCTTAAAAAAGGTTCGACCTGTATCACAGACGCGGACGTGAACAGCATCATCGCCAGCATGGGGCGGCCCGAAGACTTCGAACAGGATGATATTTCATCCGGTTCTGCATCCTCAACGGGTTCGGCCGGTCCAAACCCGGGAACTTCCAACACCGGTCAGGCTGCCGGCTCGCGGCAACCGGGCTATGATCAGCAAAAGTCGGGGCCTTTCGCCAGTGAAGAACCCCGGCGCCTGTACCGTTCGGAAAACGACAAAATGCTGGGAGGCGTCTGCGGTGGTCTGGCAAACTATCTGCGCCTGGATCCATCCGTCGTTCGCATCCTTTTTGTAATCTTCAGTTTCGTCTTTGGCATAGGCTTTCCCCTCTATTTTATCCTTTGGATCGTTCTGCCCAAGAAGTCGCTGGCCGACAATGTCCGCAAACGCCTCTATCGCAATCCCGACGATCGGGTAATTGCCGGTGTCGCCAGCGGGCTGGCCTCTTACTTTCATATTGAAGTATGGATACCCCGGCTGATCTTCGCATTGCCGCTGATTCTAAGCCTGATCACCTCCGTCTTCCGCCACGCCTGGTTTGATTTCGACCGGGGCCCCTTATTCGTCACCGGCGGTTTCGGCATGACCCTGTTCATAACCTATATCGTCCTTTGGATCGTACTGCCTGAAGCCATAACAGCATCGGAGAAACTGGAAATGCGCGGAGAAAAAGTAGACCTCGAGTCCATCAAGAATACCATCAAAAGCGATCTTGAAGGTTTTAAAAATAAGGCCCGCGACATGGGCGATGAAGTGAAGGAACGGTTTCAGCAGGCAGGGCAGGATCTGAAACAGGCGGGCTCGCAGTTCGCCAACACGGCAGGCCCGGTCGTCCGCAACCGGTCCAATGGGCTGGGTCATGCCATCGGGATCATCTTCAAGGCATTCTTTCTATTCATAGGGGGAATCATCGCCCTGGCCATGATATCGGTACTGGCAGTACTGCTTTTCAACGGGGCAACCGTATTCCCCTTTAAGTACTACATTCTCTCCGGTTTCTGGCAGAATTTTATGGCGCTCGCCAGCCTGGTTCTCTTCATGGGGGTTCCGATTATCGCCCTCGTCCTTTGGCTGATCCGTCGTATGATGGGCGTCCGCTCACGGAATAACTACCTGGGATATACGCTGGGAAGTCTCTGGGTAATCGGCCTGATCTGCCTGATCACCTTGTTGGGGATGGTGTTTAACAACTTCCGCTCCAGAGCCGGTATCGAAGACACCATCAGCCTCTCCCCTTCGACGCCGGACAAAATGCTCGTGAGGATCAACGAGGGAAGGGTGCACTATTATGACAACGACTGGTTCGGCATCGACTGGGATAATAACAAGGCCCCTTTTTATAACCTCACCGAGGACACCGTCATGATGAACACGGTACGGGTAAGGCTGATAAAAAGCCAGGACGGAGAGTTCCATATGCAGAGGGTGAAATTCAGCAGGGGCAACAACCCCGCGATCGCTAAGACGGTTGCTTCGGAGATCCAATTCGATATCCGGCAGCAGGACAGCAACCTCTATCTGCCCCAGGGGTTCGTCATCACAAAAGAAGAAAAATTCCGCAACCAGCAGGTGTTGGTGAATATAGCCATCCCGGTCGGCAAAAAGATCTGGGTTAGCGGAGATATCGACAACTACCATTGGTTTAATATCAAGATGAATAATCGCAACGACTTCTTTGACGAGGGGATCCGCATGGACGATAACAACGACTGGGATAACAGCTACTCCTACGACACGAATACGGAATACGTCATGACCGAAAACGGTCTGAAAAGGACACATCCGCGTAAACATGCTGACGGCGACGACAACGATGATGACAATGACAAAAGCCCGGCCACAAAGGATGAAAACCCGGCGTCAAAAGACAAGACGCCCGAAACAGGAGGCAGCTACCGCTATAAAAAGAATACCGATTCCGTAAAACCCGCAAAACCCGGTAAAACCACAAACGTCAACAAAAACACTGACACCATAAACATAAAAAAAATCTCGAAGCTGGAAACTCCCGAAAAGGACGCTCCCCCTTCCTATCTTTTATCAGCACTATTTCTATAGTCGGTTGAAGTTGGAACACAAGCCCTCTCGCCTTCTGGCAGGGGGCTTTATCGTGGCCCCTCTATCCCGTTCTGAACTCTTCACCCCACTCACTACTCACTACTGACTACTGACTAATTTGGTCACCTTACAAGCAAACTTTATTTTTGCCCCTCAAAACCAACCCATCCCGGCATGAAGAATACCCCTTTCACACAGAAGCATATTGCATTGGGCGCTAAAATGGCGGAGTTTGCGGGCTATAACATGCCCATCAGCTATAGCGGCATCAACGACGAACACCAGGCCGTACGGACCAACGCGGGAGTTTTCGATGTCAGCCATATGGGTGAATTTATCGTGAAAGGGCCGCATGCACTGGAGCTGATCCAACGGGTAACGACAAATGATGCCTCCAAACTGACGGCAGGCAAGGCCCAATACAGTGCGCTGACAAATGAGAAGGGAGGCATCGTGGATGACCTGATCGTATACTGCCTGGAAGAGAACAAGGTCTATATGCTGGTCGTCAACGCATCCAATATCGAAAAGGACTGGAACTGGATCTCGAAACATAATACCGGGAATGCCGAAATGCATAATATCTCCGATAAGACCTGTCTGCTGGCTATACAAGGGCCCAATGCCACAAAAATACTGCAGCCGCTGACCGAAATCGATATCCTCAACCTCACCTATTATACCTTCGTAAAAGGCCGTTTCGCAGGGGTGGACAATGTCGTCATCAGCGCAACCGGTTATACCGGCTCGGGGGGAATAGAGATTTACTTCGAAGACCGGGATGGCGCCGCCGACATCATCTGGAACAAGATATTTGAAGCCGGAAGCCCCCTGGGATTAAAGCCGATCGGGCTGGGCGCAAGAGATACGCTGCGCCTGGAAATGGGGTACTGCCTGTATAGAAACGACATAGACGATACGAGTACGCCCCTGGAAGCCGGATTGGGCTGGATCACAAAATTCAGCAAAGACTTTACCGCCCGCGGGATCCTCGAAACCCAGAAGAGAGAGGGCCTCCGGAGGAAGCTGGTAGGCTTTGAAATGATCGAAAAAGGGATTCCCCGCCACGACTATGAAATAAAGGATTTCTCCGGGACGACGATCGGGAAGGTGACCTCCGGCACACAGTCTCCCAGCCTGGGAAAAGCGATCGGCCTCGGCTATGTATCCATCGCATTCGCCAATATCGACTCCAGCATCTATATAAAGATCCGCGATAAATTGCTCCAGGCAAGGGTCGTGAAACTCCCTTTTAATTGATGTTTTTGAATGGTCTTTTAGTGGATGTTCAATTAATGGCCCATTTTTTGCGCGTTTCCGACGCATGCCAACCATCCATTTAACGACCTTCATTGCTGCCCCCGCCGATCGTATATTCGATCTCTCCCGGAGTATCGAGCTGCATAAAAAATCGATGACGCATACCGACGAACAGGCCATCGCCGGAACGACCAGCGGCTTGATCGGTCTGGACGAAACCGTAACCTGGAAGGCAAAACACCTTTACAAGACACGGATTCTGAAATCGAAGATCACGGCCATGAACCGCCCCGTCTCTTTTACCGATGAGATGGTGGATGGTGATTTTAAAATGCTGCGGCATGAACACCATTTTAAGACCATAGAAAACGGGACCCTGCTGATCGACCTCTTCAGCTTTGAAGCTCCCTATGGCGCGATCGGAAAGCTGGCGGGTAGACTGTTCCTTACAAACTATATGAGATCTCTCCTCGAAAAGAGAAACCATATGATCAAAGAATACGCGGAATCCGATAAATGGAAGTTCGTTTTAACCCGGTAAAAAAGAAATTCTTGCCTACATTTGCGGTTTAGTAGTCGCTATGAATCATTCCAAACCGAGTTTACATACATCCCTATCTCCCGCTTTATTACATTTATATGATGTCAGCAATGCCGTCGTCGTCATCATCGACGTTCTCCGTGCAACTTCTACCATTGCCACGGCCTTGTATAACGGCGCAAAATGCGTCATCCCCGTAGACAGCGTGGCCAAATGCATCGAGATCGGTAAACAGATCGACGGCATCACCGCCGGTGAAAGGGACGGCCATATAGCCGAAGGGCTCGAATATGGCAATTCGCCCTTTGAATATCCGCCGGCATTCGTCGGAGGCAGGACCCTGGTCCTCACCACCACCAACGGCACCCGGTTGCTTCATATGGCGCTGGACCGGGGCGCCGGCCAGGTCATTACGGGATCTTTTCCAAACCTGAGCGCCGTTTGCGACTACCTGTCATCCTGTAAGCAACCCGTGATCCTTGGCTGCGCAGCCTGGAAAGACCGGGTCAATATAGAAGATCTCCTGTTTGCCGGCGCGGTTATCGAACGGGTCAGGGAGCATTTTTATATCAACTGTGATTCATCCTCGATCGCCTCGACCCTCTACCGGGATGCACAAAACGATCTTTACGGGTTTATGGAGGAGAAAAAAGCATCTCATTACCTCCGCCTGAGCGGCTACGGCCTCGAAAAAGACATCCGCTACTGCCTGAGCCCCGATACCGCCAATGTGTTGCCGTTCTATGACAACGGGAAACTGACGATCCATCGGTAGACAGTTCCCTATTTCGTAAATGGAGTACGCCATTATCCGCTATTTTTGCGGATTCGGATTATTCGATTTGAAAAAATCAACCCTCCATATAGCTTTAGTAGGCAATCCTAATAGCGGCAAAAGCTCTCTTTTTAACGCCCTGACCGGACTGAACCAGAAAGTAGGCAACTTTCCCGGGGTGACCGTCGACAAAAAGACAGGCAGCAGCGAACTCTCGCCCGGGCTTTCCGTAAATATCGTAGACCTGCCCGGCACCTATAGCCTCTATCCAAAACGGGCGGACGAATGGGTCACCTATAAAGTATTGCTCGGACAGGACCCATCTGTAAAACCCGATATGGTCGTTTTGCTCGTGGATGCCAGCAACCTGAAGAGAAATCTCCTGTTTTGTTCCCAGATCATCGACCTGAAGATCCCCGTCGTCATCGCCCTGACCATGATGGACCTGGCCAAGCAAAAAGGGATCGAGATCGACGTGGATGGATTGGAAAGGGAACTGGGCATCCCGGTCATATCCGTAAACCCCCGAAAGAACCGGGGCATCCCGCAGCTAAAAAAGGTCATTGAACAGACGGCGAGGCAACTCTACCAGGCCCCCATACGCGATTTTATCGGCAATCATGAGCTGGCGGCGACCGCGATCAAAGACGTAAAAAAGATATTTCCGGATATCAGCGACTACACGGCCATCCACTATCTTATCAACCACGAACATTTTAACCTCTCCGGCGACCAGCGAAGCCAGATCGTCCGGATCGGGAATACCCATTTCTTTAATTCCACCCGGATACAGGCCGACGAGATCATGCGACGCTATGGCCGCATCAAACAGATCATGCAGCATACCGTATCGGAACCGGATCCCCTGCAAAAGACCCTGTTTACAGAGAAGCTGGATAACTTGCTGCTGGATCGCACCTGGGGTTACCTGATCCTGCTGGCAGTCCTGTTCCTCCTGTTCCAAAGCGTATTTTTTATCGCCCAGTTCCCGATGGATGCGATCGACTGGAGTTTTACCCATTTCAACACCTGGGTCTCGGGCCTGCTGCCCGAAGCGTGGTGGAGCGATCTGCTGGTCAACGGACTGCTCGCGGGGTTAAGCGGCATCCTCGTCTTTGTGCCCCAGATCATGATCCTCTTCGGGCTGATCACGATCCTGGAAGACACCGGTTACATGGCCAGGATCAGCTTCCTCACTGACAAACTCATGCGCAAAGTGGGTTTGAACGGGAAAAGCGTAATGCCCATGATCAGTGGATTCGCCTGCGCCGTACCGGCTATTATGAGCGCGCGGAATATAGAGAACCGCAAGGAACGCCTGCTTACCATCCTCATTACACCCCTGATGAGTTGCAGCGCCCGGCTACCGGTCTACACCATCCTGATCGGGCTCGTCATCCCCAAAAAAGAGGTCTTCGGTTTCTTCGGCCTCCAGGGTCTCGTCATGATGGGATTGTACCTGCTGGGATTGGTCATGGCGCTGATCGTCTCCTATGTCGCCAAATGGTTTATCCGGCTACAGGAGAAAAGCTTCTTCATCCTGGAACTGCCCATCTATCGTGCGCCGCGATGGAAAAACGTCATCGTCACCATGATCAACAAAGCAAAGATCTTCGTCATGGACGCGGGGAAGGTCATCATGGTCATCAGCCTCATACTCTGGGCCCTGAGCAGCTATGGACCGAAGGGACGGCAGAAAGGCGTAACCGAACAATATAGACGCGAAACCGCCTTGCACCCCGGCCAGGCCGCCGAGCTAAAGAAACAGAAACAGGCTGCCCTTCTCGAGAACTCCTATGCGGGATTGCTGGGTAAGACCATCGAACCCGTCATCCACCCCCTGGGATACGATTGGAAAATTGGCATTGCGCTGATCACCTCTTTTGCAGCCCGAGAAGTATTTGTAGGCACGATGGCTACGCTTTACAGTGTCGAAGGGGGAAAAGACGCCGACCAGCAGACCCTGCGACAACGAATGGAATCGGCCCGCCGGGAAGACGGAAGCCCGGTCTATACCCTCGCCAGCGGCGTATCGCTGATGATCTTTTATGTCCTGGCCATGCAATGCATGAGCACGTTGGCCGTCGTAAGACGGGAGACCCGAAGCTGGAAATGGCCGCTCATCCAGGTAATTTATATGACCGGTCTGGCGTATGTCGTAAGCCTCCTGGCATACCAACTTCTCAAGTGAGTAGCGTAAAAGTGAGTAGTCAGTAGTGAGTACTGAGTACTAAACAGACATTTCTTATGTCTTAATACGTCAACAAAGCCTCACCCCACTGATTACTCACCACTCACCACTCACTAAGACACTCCCAACGCTTTCAGATCTTGTGTAAGTTGTTCCGAAGACCTAAAATGAATGGTATGAAACCCCAGCTCCCGCGCGGGCGCCAGGTTGCGGGCATTGTCATCTATAAAGACCGCCTGTGATGGTTCTATCCGAAATTTTTCGATCAGCACCCGGTACATCTTCTCAAACGGTTTTCGCGTATTTTCCTCTCCGGAAACGATCCGCCCGTCGAACCAATGGAGGAATTCATAACGGGCCAGGGCCAGCGGGAAAGTCTCAGCGCTCCAGTTGGTCAGTGCATAGAACTTCATATTCGTCGTCGCTTTCAGGTGACGGAACAGTTCCACGGTACCCTTGATGGAATCCCCGAGCATTTCGTCCCAGTGATCATAATAGGCGCGGATCGCCTTTTCATGGGCCGGAAATTTCTCAACCAGGAGCTCCGTTCCTTCCTGCAGGCTCCTGCCGCCATCCTGTTCTTCGTTCCATTCCATGGTACAGATATTCTCAAAGAACCATTTCCGTTCGTTTTCGTCCGGGATGATCCGGGAGTACAGGTAATGCGGGTTCCAGTCAATCAGTACGCTGCCGAGATCAAAAACAAGGGTATTTATCGGTTTCATCAGACCTTATTTATTTGAATATTACTTTAAATTTTAGCCAGCCTCTCCACGGCCTTTTCCAGCGTCTCTTCCTTCTTCGCAAAACAGAACCGGACCACTTTGTCGTCTTTCTCTCCGATATAAAAAGCAGACACCGGGATACACGCAACCCCATACTCTTTGGTGATCCGGATCGACAGTTCTTTGTCCGACTCATCGCTGATCCGGTCATATTTATAAAGCTGGAAATAGCTCCCATAACTGGGAAGGGGCGTAAATTTCGTCTGCTGCATCAACTGCTGGAAGTAGTCTCTTTTTCGCTGCATGAAGACGCCCACGGTATTATAAGAATCCTTGTCAGCGAGGAATTCCGCCAGGGCTACCTGGGAAGGAGTATGACAACTAAAGCAATTGAACTGATGTACTTTCCGGAACTCCTTCATCAGCGCAGCGGAAGACACGCAATAGCCCAGCTTCCAGCCGGTGCAGTGATAGGTCTTTCCAAAAGAATAACAGGCCAGGCTCCTTTCCGCCAGATCCGGGTAACGAAGAACGGATTGGTGCGGAATACCATCGAAGATCAGGTGTTCATAGACTTCATCGGACAGGATCAGGATAGGGGTATCTTTCACCAGGGACCGCAAGACCTGCATGTCCGTTTCCCGCAACACAGCCCCCGTTGGGTTGTTAGGGGAGTTCAGCATGATCATCCGGGTACGCGGCGTGATCCTGCGCCGCACTTCCTCCCAGTCGATTTGATAGTCCGGGAAAGGCAGGTCTATCAGCACCGGGATAGCCCCGTTGACCAGTATATTCGGGATATAGCTGTCATAACAGGGTTGAAATACGATGACTTCGTCTCCGGGTTGCAAGACCGTCGTCAGCGCGGTGTAGATCGCATAAGTCCCTCCTGGAGTAATGGTAATCTCGCTGTCGGGGTCGACGATGGCGCCATAAAGCGACCGGACCTTTTCGGCCAGCACCTCCCGCAATGCCGGGAACCCATTCATATGCGTATACTGGTTAAACCCGCTGGTCATGGCACGGTTCACAAGCGCCACCAACGCTTCGCTCATCGGGAAATCAGGGAACCCCTGGCCCAGGTTGACGGCTCCATATTCGGTGGCAAGGGAGCTCATCACCGTAAAAATAGTGGTGCCGACCCGGGGAAGTTTACTTAAGAGGGGTGGTGCCATACAAGCGTTTTTTTCATCTGAAAACTATGTTTTCCGGTTTGATCAGTACCTCACCCTGTAGCCGGAGATATACCTGCGCTACCGTAATCACGTCTTTCTGGCAATAGGTTGCGATCCTCTGCAAATCGTGCTCCAGCCAATACACCTTGCCGACCTGGCTCCCGTCGATATCGTCTTTAGGCGTCGGAATACCCAGGACATAGGCGAGAAGGCTGAGAGAGGTATAGCTCCTGTAATCCCCGAATTTCCAGTATTCCAACGTATCGATATGAGGTATATCCCAGGGCTTCTTGCCGGCGATCCGGAGAAGACCGGGGATTTCAATACCCTGTATGATCATCCTCCGGCAGAGATAGGGGAAGTCGAATTCCTTGCCGTTATGAGCACACAGACAGCGGTTGCCGACCGTCCATTTCTCCAGCATCTCACAGAATTGCAAAAGGATCGTCCTTTCATCATCGCCGTAGAACGATTTCAGCGAGATCTTCTTATCGGGGCCCATGCCCTGGATATATCCGCAACTGATACAAACGATCTTGCCGAATTCCGCATAGATCGCCGCCCGGTCATAGATCCCCTCGGGCCGGGTGGTGTCCTTGTCTTTAATAAGCAGATCGGCCTTGTGACGCCAAAGCTCCTTCCCCGCGTCCGGGAGTTCTTCGAAGGCGGCATATTGCGAAACCGTTTCGATGTCTAGGAAGAGGATGCTATGAAGGGGATATAGTGACATCCGGGATGCTGGTTTAAGTTTTACGTGTCCGGCCTTACAGGAATTGATCTCCCTTATTGCGTTTGACTTCCGCAACATAGTCCTTGATGTCCTGCTCCTTTTCTTTTTTGCAGATCAGCAGCACATCGGGCGTATCGACGACGATAAAATCATCCAGGCCCTGTAAGACCAGCAGCTTTCCGCTAGGCGCATGGACCATGCATTTCGTAGAGTCGATGACCACTACATTGTCGCCGGCCACGGCATTGTCAAGATAATCCTTTTCCAGGTTGTCATAGGCGCTTTTCCAGGTGCCGAGATCGCTCCATCCAAAGGAAGAAGGGATGACGTATACGTTATCCGCCTTCTCCATAATGCCGAAATCGATGGAGATATTCGTGCAGAGGGGATAGATATGCTCGAGCGCCTTTTTCTCTTCGGGAGTATTGAATTTCTCCTTGTCGGCGGAAAATACATCATACATCTCCGGAAGGTATTTCTCGAACGCATGGATGATATTCTTCACCTGCCAGACAAAGATCCCTGCATTCCATAAGAAGTCTCCACTGGAAAGAAAGGTCCTGGCCAGCTGAAGATTGGGTTTTTCGGTAAATGTCTTGACCTTGTATACATTGTCCGATACCGAATGCTGTTCGTGCTGGATATAGCCATACCCGGTATTGGGATGCGTGGGCTTGATCCCCAGGGTAATAAAGGCATTGTGTTTGTTTACGAAACTGAGCGCTTCGAGACACACCTTGTTGAACCCCTTCTTATCCAGGATCAGGTGATCGGCCGGCGCCACGATCAGCGAGGCTTTGGGATCCTTTTGCTGCAGCTTAAACGAGATATACGCGATACAAGGGGCGGTGTTCTTCCTCGAGGGTTCCCCCAGTACATTCTCGCGGGGAAGATCCGGTAATTGTTCGTGGACGATGGTGGCATACTCATGCGAAGTCACCACATAGATATTTTCCACGGGTATAAAGGACGAAAAGCGCTCGAAAGTCCACTGTATAAGCGTTTTCCCGGTATTGAGGATATCCAGGAACTGCTTGGGGTAATTCTGGCGGCTCATAGGCCAGAAGCGGCTTCCGATCCCACCCGCCATGATTACCACATAGTAATGTTTGTTCATCCGGTTTTTTTTCTTTTACTGACTCGCCTTTGAATATTCGCCTTTGACCCGACCCGCCGGAAGACATCTCCCTATTCTGTTTTCTTCTATTTCCCCTTTCTATCGGATAACTCCTTCCCCGATCAAATGATCCCTTCCCGGATAAGGTCATGCAAATGTATAAAACCCAAATAGTTTTTCCCGTTGGTCACGACGAGCTGGGAGATGTCGTATTTGCGCAATAGGTCCAATGCCTCGACCGCCAGCGCCTCCGGTCCGATCGTCTTTGGCCCGTCGTTCATGATTTCTTTTGCAATCATCCCGTCGGCTACGATATTCTTTTCGAGCATTCTCCGCAGATCGCCATCGGTGACGACACCCAGTAATTCATTCCCGTCACTGGTCACGGCCGTGGCCCCCAGCCTCTTGGAGGTGATCTCCATGATTACTTCCCGCAAGGGAGTATCCTTTCTGACCGCGGGCTTTTCATTGTGGACATACAAATCGTCTACACGGAGATAGAGCTTTTTTCCAAGGATCCCGCCGGGATGAAACCGGGCGAAGTCTTCACTGTTGAACCCGCGCATCTCCATGAGTGTAACAGCCAGCGCATCCCCCATTACCATTTGTGCAGTCGTACTGCTGGTGGGAGCCAGGTTGTTCAGACATGCCTCTTTTAAAACCGTGGTATTCAGAACGATATCCGCTTGCTTGGCCAGCACCGATTGCAGGTTGCCGACCATTCCGATTAGTGTATTGCCGAAATTTTTTATAAACGAGAGCAGCATTTTGATCTCGGCGCTTTCGCCGCTTTTGCTGACCAGAAGCACGATATCCTGCTCCTGGACCATGCCCAGATCACCATGAATGGCATCGGCGGCATGCAGGAAGATAGCGGGCGTGCCTGTCGAGTTCAGGGTGGCCACGATCTTCTGCGCAATGATAGCGCTCTTTCCGATCCCACTTACTACCAGTCTGCCTTTACAGGCGTAGACGGCCTCGGCGGCTTTTTCAAACTGCTCGTCTATCAAAGCCTCCAGCGCAGCAATCGAGGCAGCTTCCATCCGGATCGTTTCTTTTGCAATTGCTATGATCTTTTTACCTGTTTGCATAGAACATTTCGCAAACGTACACCAAAATCGTTAAATCGCCCCTTTGGCGATGAATCATTAAACCCCGCACGTCCGGCCGCTGGAAATCAATTATGATTCGAAGTAAACCTGCTGCAAAATGTTTAACCCACGATTACATAAACGGCCGTATCCTCTCTTCGGGATCTCATTCCGGAACCCTCCGCCAAGTGCGGGCGGCGCCCCTTCCCGCGACCGGCAATCCCCTTTTAACCGGAATAATCCACAAAGTTGTCGTTCCCTGATTGCCCGTCCGTCCGGAGAGCTCGCCAAATCAGAAAACCCCTATCCGCAGATCCGGAGAAAGAGATTGCCCTGCAAAGACGGGCCGGCCGCCGGACCCGGATCCTGCCCTCCCGACATAAAACGCTGATACGTTGTAAATCAAGCCAGTAGCTGGATGACACGAGGATATCCATAGGAACACTTATAATCAAATCATCCAATCGACGATTCTTCGTCTAAAGAGACCCTTCCCCGAATTTTAACAGTTTTGGCTTCCTCCCTAGCCCGTTTTTTTGTAACTTCGCCAACCTTTAAAAATGAGTGAGAACCACCTGTTACTCGCCACCTGGTGAATAACTACTTCGGGCTGTTTATGGCATTTTGATTATCTTATAAATTACTTCGATCAAAGTAGTAGTGAGAAGGCAAATAATAGAGCATGGCAACAACCGCAACAAAAAAGACCAATACCAAGAGAGTAAAGGCAGACACCGGCAAACCCACCAGTAAACCCGCTAACCCAAAAGTATCCGGCGAACTCCTGGCACATTTACAGGAACATTTTGGATTCGACGGTTTTAAAGAACCTCAACAGGCCATCATACAGTGTCTGTTATCCGGGCGTGACACTTTTGTAATCATGCCGACCGGCGGAGGCAAGAGCCTCTGCTATCAACTCCCCGCCATGATCAGCGAAGGCGTGGCGATTATCGTCAGTCCCCTGATCGCATTGATGAAGAACCAGGTCGACCTGGTACGCAGCTATAGCAGCAAAGACAATGTAGCTCACTTCCTGAATTCCACGCTCAATAAAAAGCAGATCAAAGAAGTCCACCAGGACCTGCTGAACGGCCATACAAAGATGCTGTATGTGGCGCCCGAAACACTTACAAAACAAGAGAACCTGGAGTTCTTCAGTGACCTGAAGATCTCCTTTTTCGCCGTGGACGAAGCACACTGCATCTCGGAATGGGGACACGATTTCAGACCGGAATACAGAAGGCTCCGGGAAATCATGGATCAGATCAGCCCCGGTTCACCCGTTATTGCGCTGACAGCGACCGCCACGCCCAAAGTACAAAGCGATATCGTGAAGAACCTGGGTCTCCGGGACCCGCAGATATTCATGTCGTCCTTCAACCGCCCCAATCTCTACTACGAGATCCAGCCAAAGATCAAGAAGGATCAGACCATAAAAAGCATCGTGCGATATATCGTACAGCACAAAGGCAAAAGCGGCATCATCTATACGCTCAACCGCAAAACGACGGAAGAGCTGGCCGATATGCTGGTGGCCAACGGCATCAAAGCCGTAGCCTATCATGCAGGTCTGGACAGTAAGCTGAGAGCGGAGAGACAGGATCTGTTCCTCAACGAAGACGTGCAGGTCATCGTGGCCACGATCGCCTTCGGCATGGGGATCGACAAACCGGACATCCGCTTCGTCATCCACTTCAATATCCCAAAATCGATAGAGAACTATTACCAGGAGACCGGCCGTGCGGGTCGCGATGGCCTGGAAGGCAATTGTATCCTGTACTACTCCCATAAGGACGTCGCCAAACTGGAGCACCTGATGAAGGACAAGCCGCTTAGCGAACGCGAAGTGGGAGCCCAGCTGATCAATGAGACGGTGGGATACGCCGAAGCGGGCGTCTGCCGCCGCAAGGTCCTGATGAGCTATTTTGGAGAGGAATACACGGCTGAAAATTGTGGTAACTGCGACAACTGCCTGCATCCCAAAGAAAGGGTGGAAGCCAAAGACAATGCCGTGAAAGTGCTGAAGACGATAAAAGCACTCGACGAGCGTTTTGCCACCGGCTATGTCGTGAATATCATTACCGGCAAACTGACGCCGCAGATACAAATGTTCAGACACGAAGGAATCGCCGAATTCGGCATCGGCAAAGACGAACCCGAACATCTCTGGAACTCGCTGCTGCGGCAAATGCTGCTGGAAGACCTGCTGAAGAAAGACATCGAAGAATATGGCGTGCTGAAGATCACAAAGAAAGGTGAAGACTTCCTGAAGAAGCCCAGGTCCTTCCGGATCATCCTCAATAACCTCTTTGAGGAAGCCAATGCGGACGATGAAGAAGAAGGCTCCGAGACTTCCGGACCGGCAGCCACCGACGAGAAGTTATTCGAGCTGCTGAAAGAACAGCGGCAAAAGGAAGCAAAGAAGAAGGCCCTTCCCCCCTTCGTCATCTTCCTGGAAACGTCCTTGCAGGATATGGCCACACTGTATCCCACGACCGTACAGGAGCTTGAAAAATGCCAGGGCGTAAGCAAGGGCAAGGCCCTCCGCTATGGCAAACCCTTTATCGACATCGTAGCCAAATACGTCACCGAAAATGATATCCAGAAGCCCGACGACTTTGTGATGAAGAGCGTGGTGAACAAGAGCGTCAACAAGGTATATATCATCCAGCAGGTCGACAAAAAGATCCCGCTGGAAACGATCGCCCGCAACAAGGACCTCCGCCTCGACGCTCTGCTGGAAGACATGGAGACGATCGCCGCCAGCGGCACCAAGCTCAACCTCAACTACGCCGTCGACGAGATGCTGGACGAATACGAACAGGATGAGATCATCGAATATTTCAAAAGCTGCGAGACGAGCAGTCTGCAGGTAGCCCAGCAGGAACTCTCGGAAGGCAATTTCTCCTGGGAGCAGCTGAAGATTATGCGTATCAAGTTCCTGAGCGAATATGGCATGTAAAAGCACAAGCTTTTTGTGGATTATTCGTTTATAATTTCGGTATTTAATCGGGAAATCCTATTTTTGCCACCCCAACGAAAATTTGGGAAGGAGGTGCGGTAGCTCAGTCGGTAGAGCAAAGGACTGAAAATCCTTGTGTCGGCGGTTCGATCCCGCCCCACACCACTAAGAGAACCAAGCGGTTATGTAGTAAAATACGTAGCCGCTTTTCTTTTGGTACAACATCGCAGCCCCGATCCGGATGCAGATCGCAAAAACCCGCGAATGAATTCATTAATCGCTGAAGAAATCGCAGTTGTGGATGATAAATCGGAAATTCAACAGTTGAAGTCCGTTAAAGAGTATATCATGACTGATGCAATGTTCGAGGGGAAAAAATCACGGAGCATGGGCCTTGAATTAAGCGAGGTTAAAAGGTTACAGAATATTGTAAAAAACAAATTATTAATAAATAGATAGAAGTTAGTTAGCTAGTAAATAATTCGTACTTCTACCACCTCCTGGCTCTTTTACCAATATCCCTCGTTGCATAAGATCATTGATATCCCGACCAGCGGAATCCTGAGATGATTTCGTGATTTTGGCCCACTTGGACGAGGTCAACTTGCCGTCAAACCCATCCAATAACTTATTTAGCATTATTCTTTGCCGATCATTAAGCGATATCGTAGAATGTTTCTCCCAAAAACGGGCTTTTTTCATGACAATGCCAAGTGTTTCATCCGTGTTGGTCAAAGCACGATCCAGGCAGGTCAGGAACCAATCTAACCAGGCAGTAATATCAAGTGTTCCTTTTTGCGTTTTTTCCAAAATTTCGTAGTATCCCTTTCGCTCATTTCTTATCTGTGAGGACATACTGTAAAAACGCTGTGGGCTCTGGTCAGCTCTCGACAACTGCATATCTGTTATCGCCCTTGTTACACGGCCGTTACCATCATCAAACGGATGGATCGTCACAAACCATAGATGAGTGATGGCCGCTTTTATGACAGGGTCCATATCGCTCTCGGTATTGAACCAATCAAGAAATTTATTCATCTCCGAGGTAAGCACATCGGAATCCGGGGCTTGAAAATGGATCTTTTCTTTTCCCATTGGTCCTGAGACGACTTGTATGGGATCTGCTTTAGAATTGTCCCGATAATTGCCAACGACAATGCGGTGCATTCCACTCCGGCCTGTTGGAAACATGGCAGCATGCCAGCTAAAAAGCCTTTCATCTGTTAGTGTAGCATTATAGTTTTGTGTCGCATCCAACATCATTTCCACAATGCCTTCTACATGACGGTCAGCAGCAATTAGTCCGGCTATGTCCATTCCCAAACGACGAGCAATGGATGACCGGACCTGATCGGGATTGAGGATTTCACCTTCGATCTCACTGGATTTAAGAACGTCAAGAGTAAGGATATGCAGGTTAGCTTCAGCTTGCAAATTGAAACCGATGCCTTCCATTCGGCCCAACAGACGCCCTTGATGATGACGAACTTGTGCCAATACCGGACTTATATGCTCTTGTCTCCAAAAGAAATTTGGCCATTCTTTCCGTCCATGAATATAGATTGCCATTGCCTATTCTCCGCATTATATGCGGTAAATATACGCCTTATTCTCCGCAAAACCAATCTATTTTCCGCTGAAAGCGCGGAGAATATGACTGCCATTCTCCGCAGATGCCAGGCTGCAATGCGAAAAATAATTCAACGCATCTGACTTTATGCTCTCGCAAAGAAAATCGGCGGGACGATCGTTCTGCTCGATAGCCACCAACGGATCAGCACCAAGCTCAAGCAGTCGGCGAGTAGCGATCCCCATTCCCGACGCGATCTCAAAGGCGGCCACGTTTTGCCGCAGACCACAGCATTTACAAAGCACTTCATAAATCCAATCAGGATAAGCGGGCCTCGAAGCGTGATAACCGGCGGGATCAAGGCCGAACGCTTCCCGGCCCTCTGTAAAAAATTTCCTGGTCCCTGCGAAACGTTTGGAACATTCCGGCAGTCTGGCTAAAGGATTACATGCTTATCTTCACAAAATCATCCGTAAATACGGCATTTAACGTTTATGGATATCCTAATTATTCTGTATGAGAAAATACTTCGCCGAATTCATCGGCACTTTTTCCCTCGTATTATTCGGTTGCGGTGCAGCCGTAGTGGCAGGCAAGACAATCCCGGCAACCGTTCTCCCCGACGCCCCTTCGGGCATCGGCCTGCTGGGTATTGCCTTAGCCTTCGGGCTGGCGGTAGTCGTCATGGCCTATGCTATCGGCCCCGTCTCGGGGTGCCATATCAATCCGGCTATTACGATTTCGATGCTTGTCGCCGGCAAGATCGGGGCCAGGGACACCCTCGGCTATATCATCGCTCAATTTGCCGGGGCCACGCTGGGGGCGGCAGTCCTGTATGCATTACGGCAAGGGGCGCCTGATTTCGTGATGGGAGAATGGGCACTGGGCTCCAACGGATGGGGCCCGGGATACCTCGGCAACTATAGCATGGGCGCCGCTTTTCTGACGGAAGCCGTCATGACTTTTCTCTTCCTGTTCGTAATCCTTGCCACGACATCCCGTCTTGGCAATACCACAATGGCGGGCTTGTCGATCGGGTTGACCCTGGTGCTCATTCACCTGGTGGCCATTCCTGTAACAGGCACTTCGGTGAACCCCGCAAGAAGCTTCGGCCCCGCGATATTCGCCGGAGGGAAAGCCCTGCAGCAGCTATGGCTCTTTATGATAGCGCCCGTGGCCGGGGGAATCACAGCCGCCCTGTTGTGGAAGAGGGCGTTTGAACCCGGTTCCTAGTATCCTGAGCCTTTTCTGATATTTATTTCTTAATAAAAACCAAAACCAATGAGCACATTATTTCAACTTTTGCTGGGTGGCGTCGCCGGATGGCTGGCCGGAAGGGTCATGCGTGGAGACGGATATGGCGTAATCATCGACGTCATTCTTGGATTACTCGGCGGATGGGTAGGCGGATTCCTGGGAGAAAAGTTGGGCATCAGCCTGGGAGGCAGCCTGGGCTATCTCATCACCGCATTCGCCGGCGCCGTTCTATTGGTTTGGATCAGCAGGCTGATCAAAGGAAAAGCCTGACGAGAAAGCACGAGCCGACCCGTCTCCATTCACCGGTGATTGCCATCCTCTTTGGGATCGGCAATCATCCTTTTTCTTCTCCAAAGGATTCTTCGTTTAACCCCCTGACTTACCAATATATCACAGTTTCTGTCGTCCTTTCGATTTACTGGTTAATCGCAGTTTACCGGTCCTCCCGCTTTACCGGTAAATCGCTTTTTTCAAAAAAGACAGCTGCCCGCTTTCAAAACATCCCCTGTATCACTAATGAACAGCTAAAAAATCGGGATACATTCATTATCAATTGATAATCATCATTATACATTCCCCGCATCATCCTTGCAGCCTTTTCCCGGAGAATCTTCCCGATTCATGTAACCTTCGGTCCGACCCGGAGTTTTCATTAAAAAATAAACAACCTGCTGCTTGGATACGCTCTCGGATAACGCCCTCATGC
>JARLGZ010000166.1 GCA_031292515.1 Puia sp.
CCAAAACCCCAAAACCCCAAAACCCCAAAACCCCACACACACACACATTGCTCGTTATGCGCCAATTCAAGCTCCAGGCAGAGTTATTTCGTCGAATATATATAAACACAATAAATGGCAACAGCATTATATCAACGCATCGACGATCAGCCCGTATTCGTGTCTTCATCCCGGCCCACCGAGTATCGAGTGACGTACTTCGCCCCCAGACCAATCCACCATCTCAACACGAAGTGGAAGACTAGGCGCATCGCCGTCGCGCCGTTCAAGCATCTTGCCTCGCTTCTCCACTATGAGAATCACCCCGGGACCTACATATTCCTCCAATCCGTGCCGACCGTGGTCTATTTCGTGGCCTCCCTCTTTGGCTGCGACTTCTGCTCCGACCCCGTGCTGCTCGCCCCCATGATCATTGCCGCTATATTCGCCGTGACCCCCGCAGTGGCAATCTGCGCCCCGAGAACCAAACTCTGTCCGGGCCCTTATGTGTACATGATCATCGGGATCACCGCGTGGATCCTGCATGGAGTCCTTATCATCGCCATTCCATGTATAGTATTGGTCATATGGGGCTCCACAGCAGCCGAATTTGTGGTCGGGTTCGTGCTGGTCTCCGTGGTGACGGTCCCCGGACTCTGCATAGTCTTCGCAGCGATGTTCGTCGCGGTCGGCTGCGTGGAGACGCTTTACCGATTGTTCACGTGCTCGATCTGCGGGGATACCACGGTGCCTCCGGAAGAGCGCACTGAATCCTACATAGTGGCGCCGGTGAAGTTCAGCGAGCTGGGACTGATGTATGTAACCTGTATGATCTGCATGGAGGGGATCGAGCCGGATGAAGATGTGGTCAGGATGACCTGTGATGGGAAGCATGTGGTGCATGCGAACTGCTTTCTGCGCAGGGGCGAGGACATTTTCACGTGTCCGGTCTGCACCTGCAAAGCTCCCGGAAAAGCGAATAATTTGTAACGTATCGAGTCGAGCCGGGCTATATGCGAGAAAGTCATGGATAGTAGCTCCCACAGCGAAAGAGTTTTTGTGTGTTATTCATTCCTGCTGGCTGTGCGCGAA
>JARLGZ010000167.1 GCA_031292515.1 Puia sp.
CGTGATCGAGACGTTTTCCGCGGCGAGCATAATCGAGGTTGCGGACGCGGCGGTGAAGTCGGCGAACGTGACGCTACTGCGGGTTCATCTGGCGATGGCTTTGGGCGGCAAAGGATTTGTGCTGATGGCGGGCGACGTTTCCAGCGTGCAGGCGGCGGTTGCGGCTGGCGCAAAAGTTGCAGGCGACGATGGAATGCTGGTGGGCAAAGGCGTGATTCCGGCGCCCTCGCGGGAGCTGTTCCGGGAGTACATTTAAGGGGGTTAACCCCCCTTTTTTGGACAAAAAGGGGCAGTTTTTTCGCTGAAATTTGCTGAATTTCATAGGGTAGTTTACTTTATGGTAACGGGTAGGCGTTTATAAACTATTGATTATAGGGCGGTTATTTTTGGCCTGCACCATAATCTGTGCAATTGACGGGTAGGGGGGAGGGGGTCGGCCCCTTTTCGGCGGGCTTTTGGCCTTTCGGCCAGAGGGACTCCTGGAACTATTGTGCTTGATTTGGGGGTAATTGTATGCGAAAGCGACAGTGGCGACATGGGCGTTTGTCGGGAGGGATTCGCTGGGTAGGGGAGGAGAATCGAGATGGTGGTTAGGTCCACTATGCTAGCCTGATCTGAATTTCCGAGGCATCCTTTCATGAACGACCAAGATCCCGTCTATGACGTTGCCATTTCCTTCCTCTATCAAGACCTTGCTTTAGCTCAGGCCCTTTACGATGAACTCAGCAAAGGACTAGATGTATTTTTCTCCCCACGTAATCAAGAGCAACTCGCTGGCAGTGATGGGCTGGATTCGATGCGGGCGCCCTTTCGCAGCCAATCACGCTTAAATCTCGTGCTCTATCGTCCGAAATGGGGCAAAACCCCGTGGACTGGCGTCGAGGAGATTGCAATAAAAGAGAGTTGCCTTGCAACCTCCTTCAAGAGTATTTTCTTTTTCGTAATCGAACCGACCACCGAAATACCAACTTGGCTTCCCGAAACCCATGTGCGATTCAATTTTGCTGACTTCACACTCGAAGAAGCCGTTGGAGCCATCAAAGCACGGGTTCAAGAGCGTGGTGGCCAGTTCAAGCCTATGACGCCTTCAAGGAAGGTAGCATTGCTTGAAGTCGAGGAAAAATACCAGCGCGATCGTCGTCAGATTTCTTCCGACGAAGGCATGCGGAAGATCTACGAAAACGTAGAGTCGTTGTTCGATGAAATAGCCAAACAGCTTGAGGCCACCAACGCAAACGGGCACCTGAATATCGAACACCAGACTAAACTTTGCTTTGGAGAGATAGATCAGAGTTGCTTGTTAGGGACGCAGAGGTTGGGGATGGCAATCGTCTGGTTCCAGCGTTACTCAAATATCCTCGATAACAATACGGCGCTATTTGTCCGCGAATTCAACCAAAGCCCGATTATTCCACCCGGCTACATTCCCCTTCAGCAGCCCCTCATGCTCAAAGAGGATAAATACGATCCGGATATCTCACGAACGAGAGAGTATGTATGGAGACCGCAAAGAGGCAAAGGTGAGCTGATTTCAAGTCAGGATTTGGCCGAGAAATTGGTACTCCAATTCTTGGATCTCGTGGAAAGGGATCGTGCCGGAAAAGTTGCGCGCGAGGTGTGGCGTTGAGAGGCGCTGAGGGAAGGCCCTGTTAAGTCGGCTTGTAGGAAGCGTGCGGGAGAGGGATAGGGTTTATGCGCGGCTTGCGACGCGTAAGTGATCCTTCAAGATTCTGGTGGGTCGGTTTTTGCGGGGGTTGCCCCCAGTTATCACTCCACGGACGAAAACCTGTCCCTGGGTACGCTGGGTACCGCCGTAAAGACAAAGACAAAAGCTGAGGACGATTTCACTGCGGCCCTCCGGGACGCAAAGGTCAGAGAGGGCTGCTAACCCAGGACGTCGCCTTCGCGTTGCTCCGGGTCCGGCCTGGGCTATTCTCACTTGCTCCCTACGGGAGGAGGAACGGCGAGGTTTCATCCTCCGCGGGTCGGTGGTAGTGGTGGACGACTGCTCGTCGGGGACCCCGTCCGCTGAAAAGCGCTTCGCTGAGGATGACCGCCGTTCAGTTTTTGTTTATCAACTCATTGCATGGGCTGGTCGGCTTTGGCGCATGGGAGTTTGTCGTATCCCACCCTAGGCGCAAAAAACAAAG
>JARLGZ010000168.1 GCA_031292515.1 Puia sp.
AGGAAGTGACACAAAATAACCTTTACAATATCCCCTGCCATGATACACTGATGGCATGGAGAAGGGATTGATAACCAAACGATTCAAACTTCTGGCCCCACTGCTGGATGAGAGACAACTTCGCCTTTACGTCGCGGCAGAAGCGCTGGTTCTTGGGCATGGCGGCATCTCTTTGATATCCCAGGCAACCGGGATTTCCCGGCCAACCATAACGATAGGATGCAAAGAACTTCTGGAGCCGAATGCAACAGAGGCCACTCCGAGCGCCGCCACAGGCCGGGTGCGAAAACCTGGTGGCGGGCGAAAACGCACCATTGATCTGGATGAAACGCTTCGAAGTGATTTGGAAAGTCTGATTGAACCAGTTACGAGAGGAGACCCGGAATCGCCATTGCGTTGGACATCTAAAAGTGTGCGCAAGCTTGCGGACGAACTGCAAAAAATGGGACACAAAACCAGTCACCGCATGGTCGCCGATCTGCTTCGGGACATGGGTTACAGCCTGCAGGCAAATCGAAAGACTCTTGAAGGAAGCGCGCATCCAGATCGAAATGCGCAGTTTGAGTATATTTACGAGAAGGTTAAAGAGTTTCAGTCTTGTGGTCACCCCGTTATCTCTGTGGACACAAAGAAGAAGGAGCTTGTGGGCGATTTCAAAAATGGTGGTCGGGAACTGCGGCCGAAAGGCGATCCTGAAAAAGTCCGTGTTCACGATTTTGAGATTCGCGAGCTTGGGAAGGTGGCTCCCTACGGGGTTTACGACCAAACCCTCAATGCCGGTTGGGTCAATGTGGGAACGGACCATGATACAGCGGCCTTTGCCGTGGAGAGTATCCGCCGATGGTGGAGTACCATGGGGCAGGAGGCTTATCCCGACGCAACCCGTCTGCTGATAACAGCCGACGGCGGTGGCAGCAATGGATCGAGAGTTCGACTCTGGAAAACGGAACTGCAAAGGCTTGCCACTGAAACCGGGCTTGTTGTTTCGGTCTGTCATCTGCCACCAGGAACAAGCAAATGGAATAAAATCGAACATCGGCTCTTTTCTTACATTAGCCAAAATTGGAGAGGCAAGCCTCTTGTCAGCCACGAAGTGATCGTCAACCTTATTGCTTCGACGACCACGCGCTCAGGACTCACGGTACGTTGTGGGATCGACACCAACATGTATCCGAAGGGAATCAAGATCACGGATGAGGAGTTGCTACAAGTTAACATCATCCGCGATGAATTCCATGGGGAATGGAACTATGAGATACATCCAAACCCCTCATGAAATGTAAATGTTATTACGTTACACTCCCTAAGCGATGACGGCAGCGGAATTCCGGAAGATATCAGAGCCAAGATCTTCGACCCCTTTTTTACGACTAAAGACGTGGGCAAGGGAACGGGTCAGGGTTTGGCCATTTCGCATTCGGTCATTGTAAAAAAGCATGGCGGAACGATCGACTTCGAGTCAAAGTTGGGTGAGGGAACTACTTTCATTATAAAATTACCGATTTGAAATGAAAACCGGGATGAAAAAGAAAATACTTTTCGTAGATGATGATGCCAACGTGCTGGGCGGCCTCCGCAGAATTCTTCGAGGCATGCGCCCGGAATGGGATATGGAGTTTGCCGAAAGCGGCCAGGAAGCCCTGGAGATCCTGGCGGGCAAACCCTTCGATGTCCTGGTGACGGACATGCGAATGCCCGGTATGGACGGCTGCCAACTGTTGGAAAAGGTAAAAGAGCTACACCCCCAAATCGTTCGCATCATTCTCTCCGGCTATTCCGAAAGAGATTTGGTTTTCAGTTCGGTGGGCCTTGCCCACCAGTTTCTTTCCAAGCCCTGCGATGCTGAAACGTTAAAGACCACCGTCTCGCGCGCCAGCGCCATGCGGGAGTTGCTCGAGGATGAATTTCTGGTAAAGATCGTCTCCAGCATCGACTCACTTCCCAGTGTGCCCTCGCTATACCAGGAGGTGATCGAAGAGGTTAACGCCGAAGAGGGTTCTCTCGAAAAAGTGGGCGAAATCATCTCTAAAGACGCCGGGATGTCCGCAAAGCTTCTCCAGCTGGTAAACTCCGCTTTTTTCGGTCTTCCGGCAAAGGCCACCAGTGTCCTTCGAGCGGTCAACCTCCTGGGGATTGAAACCATCAAGACCCTGGTCCTTTCCGTAAAAATCTTCTCTCAGTTCGACCAGCCCGGGTTAATCTCCGTTTCCAGATTGTGGGAGCACAGCCTTGAAACCGGTATGATCGCCAGAAGCATAGCCACGCAGAAAAACCTCGTTCAAGCCGGGATCGACGAGGCATTCACCGCCGGACTGCTCCATGATGTAGGCAAACTCATCCTGCTGGACAAACTGCCGCAAAAATACGCGGAAGTTTCGACTTTAAGCGAAACCGCCGGCCGCCCGGTCTGGGAAGTCGAACAAACCGTGCTGGGGACCACCCACGCACAGGTCGGCGCCTATCTATTGGGTATATGGGGGCTATCCGGCTCACTGGTGGAAGCGGTCGCCTTCCACCACTGTCCCGGCAAGTGCCCCAACACCTCTCTGAGCACACTTACCGCGGTGCACCTGGCTGACTATGCCGAACACGCCGCTCGCGGCGAGAACGGCGAGGACAGACTGGACACCGATTATCTAAAGAAGCTGGGGTTTTCCGACAAGCTCTTCGAGAACTCCACCAAACGGGGCTAATCGCTAGAAAAGGGGCTTCCTCATGGCTGCCAGAATTCTTTTTGTTGATGACGACGTCAATGTACTGGACGGGTTCAGGCGGCAATTCAGAAAAACCCTGGCCATGGACACAGCTCCCGGCGGCAAGGAGGCGCTGGAAGTCCTGGAGCAGGGAGGCCCTTTTTCGGTCATAGTTTCAGACCTGCGCATGCCGGGAATGGACGGGATTCAATTTCTTTCCCGGGCGCGGGAAACGGCCCCCGAGAGCGTGCGAATATTACTGACCGGCTATGCGGATCTGGAAACCGCCATCGACGCGATCAATCAGGGAAATATCTTCCGGTTTCTGACCAAACCCTGCAAACCCGAAGACCTCCTCAAGACGATCTCCGATGGCGTGAGGCAATACGATTTGATCACCGCGGAGCGCGAACTGCTCGAAAATACGCTTCGAGGAAGTGTCAAAGTGCTCTCGGAGATACTCCAGCTGGTCAACCCGGAGGCCTTCGGCAGAGCCTCCCGCATAAGGCACTACATGCGCGCGGTCGGCAAAAGGATGCGCGTCGACAACCTCTGGCAAATCGACACCGCGGCTTCCCTCTCCCAGATTGGATGCGTGATTTTGCCCCAGGAAGCCTTACGGAAACTCTACCTCGGGCAGGAACTAAGCGGCGAAGAGTCGCAGCTTTTCTCCATGCATCCCTTTGTTGCCTCGGACCTGCTGGCCAATATTCCGAGGATGGAGTCCGTTTCGGAAATTATCGCCTTTCAGCAAAAGAATTTCGATGGCTCCGGAGCTCCGGCTGACCCCCGAAAAGGCGAAGATATTCCCCTGGGGGCGAGAATCCTGCGGGTTGTTCTCGATTTTGACACACTGCTGGCCAAAGATCATGACAAGCTGGGGTCGGTGGAGCAACTCAAAGCCAGAACGGGCCTCTACGACCCCCTGGCGGTGGCGGCCCTGGCAGAAGTAATCAAAACCGAGGAATCCTTCACCAAAGCGTCGCTTAAGGCCTCGGAGTTGCGGGACGGCATGGTCCTCTACGGCGATGTCGTCCTTCTAAACGGGCGGTTGCTCGCCCCCAGGGGATATAAAGTCAACCGCACGCTTCGCGAGCGCCTCAGAAGCTTTGCGGAAACCCACGGCATAAAGGAGCCTATCGCGGTCCTGGTGCCTAAGGAGCCTCCGGAAAACTCCGGCAAATAGTGTTTCGGGATTGATTGGAGGTGGCTCGTTGCGATCTTTCCGGCGGGTGTGACCCTGTTCCACTAAAGTTCGTGGATGAAATGGATGTGCTGAGTGCTGTGGCGGGAGAGCGAACTGCGCATGGAGGAGAGCTGTGTGAGCTATTCCGGGCTTGATCACCGGCCCGTATACGAGCGATAACCGGCCAACGCCCCGGTATCTATGGCCGCCGTGAAACCAAAGATTGGCGTCGGTCCGCCTGATCACCGGGTAGATTACTTCCCGCTGCCTACCCTATGCATACATCAGTCGTCCTCTGGGCTCAGGGACAGTTCGCCCGAGTTCAAGCGCGGTCTCGACCCACTCCCGGATCACCACTTCCGCATTGGCCACTGCCTCTTGGTAAGTTGCTCCATCCGCGGCACATCCGGGCAACTCGGGGACCTCGGCAATGAACGCCTGATCCTCATCGCTCCAGTAGATTATCACTTCGTAGCGCAATTCATTAGCCATTTTGCTCTTGACCTCCAAGGCGGTATTTAATGATTACTTGCCTGATCTGCTTGACTTGATACCCTTTAACCTTGCCACCATCCTTTGGCTGCAGATTCAGTATTTCTTCGACGCCATCTTTGGTGAATATGTGGTGACTCCCACGGATGCGCCGAATGCGTTGAACTCCTTCACTGTGCCGGAGAGCTATGTAATGTCCCGCTACTGCCAGGGAAAAGATCTCATAGCAATTTTTTGAAATCATCAACGCTAAGCCCGGCATCATCAGCGATACCGCCCATGGTATATGCGTTGGTCGGATTATGCCGTGTGATGGTAATAATTCGAGCGCCATTCGACATGACGATGTGCTTGCCCTGCCGGACTACGCTACAGCCAGCCCTTCAAGAGCACGAACGGCATCCAGATGGTTAATTCCGGGGATTTTACCCATCTCCTAAATAGCGACCTCTATCTCACGGACTTCAGCACCCGTGTATAGGTCGCTTATGGCCATCAAGTACTCGCTAATCGCATCTCGAATATTCTCAATGGCTTCTTCCTCTGTGGCTCCCTGAGACCAACAACCCGGAAGTCCCGGTACGGAAACACTGTACCCCTGGTCGGAATGCCTCAGTACTATCTTGTACTTCATATCCGAGATCCTCCCCGCTTATCCGGATTAGGGTCCTTTTTGAGGAAGTGCAACCCGCCGGCGTTCAACCGAGCGAACCATCGTCCATTGCAGTCTCGATTTGCATGGTAAGGATGATTGTAACATGGACCCGGAACACGACTCGATTATACTCCACACCGAGCGGGAAAACCATGCGTTGAGAAGCTCAATAACTTGCCGGAGTCAAAAGGTCTTCTCCGGCTCGCTCAGGTTCTAAAGGCGCGGTCAACCTCCCGGGGATGGAAAGGATCAAGACCCTTATTCTTTCAGTAAAAACCGGCCCTGTCCTCTTAGGGGCCTGAAAGTTTCGGGGAATTTGCTAAATTGTGAAAAAAGTACGCTGCCTATTCCGTCTAATCCGGCCTCTGGTCCGAAAGGACCTCCTGTACTCGCCCGACTCGGCCATCATCGAGTCGCACCTTGATCCCGCGAGAGTGGTAGGGGGCGGACGTGAGTATATCCTTCACAACCCCGACCGTTCGGCGGCCGGTTCGTTGATCTTGCTTCAAAATGATTTCGACGCGCTGACCGGGTCGAATG
>JARLGZ010000169.1 GCA_031292515.1 Puia sp.
AGCGCCACGACATCGTCGAACGCATTCAGTCCCGCACCGGCCTTCACCAGCTCGAATACATGAAGACCCTCCACATGGGTAACGATCAGTACGACCTGATCACTCTCTGACACAAGCGCGAAGCCATCTGTAATGAGCGCGCGCCATCTGAGAGAAGCAGTGCGCCATCCCTCCGTTTTTCGTGAACCTCCCCAACACTCCGGGCACCCCATCCTAACCGCGTTTTTTGCGGTTAGGGTGGGAGTCCATCCAGTCCACCTCGCAACAACTACCGGGCACCCCATCCTCGCGGTCCGCCGCGGCGGATTTTTGCCGCCAGTGTCCTGAGTCAAAAGTTCATATCAAAATTGACTGTCATCTTGAGCAGACTGACCAGCCGCGGCGCGTTACGTCCAGAGATGAACCCATGCTGGCCCGCCCAAACACTCCGGGTGCCCCATCCTTGCGGCGTCTTTGTTTTTGCCGCTAGGGTGGGATTCCAAACACTCCCCCCACTCCCTCGGGTCCCTTATCCCCGCGCGATGATCACTTGCCCTGGCCTTCTCCCCGAAAACCCAACCCGCGTGCCAATCCAGACCCAATCCAGAATTCCTGCACCACCGGTTCCCTGCCACAGGACGACTTGCCGGGTGCTCATCCTAACCGTGTTTTTTTGCGGTTAGGGCGGGATTCCATCCAGTCCACCTCGCAACAACTGCCGGCTGCCCCATCCTCGCGGTCCGCCGCGGCGGATTTTTGCCGCTAGTCCTAAGTCAAAAGTTCATATCAAAATTGACTGTCATCTTGAGCAGCCTGACCAGCCGCGGCGCATTACGTCCAGAGATGAACCCATGCTGGCCCGCCCAAACACTCCGGGTGCCCCATCCTTGCGGCGTCTTTGTTTTTGCCGCTAGGGTGGGATTCCAAACACTACCCCTGCTCCCTCGGGTCCCTTATCCCCGCACGATGATCAGTTACCCTCTCTAGCTTTCTCCCCGGAAAGACGAACCCGCGCCCCACCCCAAACCCAATCCTGAATTCCCAACCACAAGTTCCCAACCACAAGCCGACATCACGGTACTAATCTCCCCAGTGAGTGCATTAGCGATAACGCGTAAACTGAGTCAAACCGGACAGCCGCACGCGATGGCTCCCCATAGTTCATGTCCATCAGGTGAAGCCGCATACTGTCTAGGGGACACTCGGAGACTACTATGGACGATCTGTTCGACGCTCTAAAACCAAAGCCAAGTATTTGGTACAGTTCATCTGGCGTTTACGAGGGGAATGGCACTGTCTTTTCTGAAACACTTGGAAGAACGATCGATGGTAGGTTCTTAATTGACTGGGATGATTTAGGAAAACTCTCCATCCGCTGCACCCCAACCAATATCGAGCTACCCGATTGCATGAGAATTGCTGAAGACTTCGACAAGTTTCACGATCTGAGAGTAGTAACAGGGGATGGAATATTTAGAGCCCGCCAGTGCTACCTCAACGGTCCGACCTTAAGTTTTGGGGCACAAGGTGGCTCTGTAACGCTGAAGTTTTCGACTCTTGCTTGCGCCCTTACAGCCTCTGAGCATTCCGTCCCTTCAACTTGGAATGTTCCCATAACGAATTTCTTGATGGACTTAAGACTCAGGCCAGGAACTTGTGATCGCCACCCACTGAGAATTTATCCAACTCCTCTGATTCCGGAAGATTTTCCTAGCGACAAAATGTCGATGGCTAGGTTAATAGCCAACAGCAAGAACCGGCTTGTCACATTCGAGTTCAATGGCTCTACGGCATTCATTGAGCACTTAGCAGCTTACGATGATGCTGAGGCAGATCTAAAACATCGCCGCAACTTCAACCGAGTTACAAGTATGATGGTTGGAAATATACCGAGTGAAGCCGGACTAGGACCTGAAGAAGTTCAGGAATGGTTTCCCTCGGATATTTTCTTCGGATTGACCTTTGCGTCTGGCTCGCGGATTGGGATGGGCCCGATCGAGCTTCGGACTCAGGACGGACGCCTATATGCACGCATTCACTTAGCCTTTGCATCTGGGCGCTACACGGATGGCCATATGACTGTATCTGATTTGGTTCATTCCGATGGGGCCGGTTCGGGGCTCGGCCACTTTCTCACTTGCTTATTGCAAGCCAGTGCCGTTTCAATGCGGCGCATTCGCCTGCTGGCTGCGGCTATCGATCTTTCGCAAGACGCACTTGAGACGCCTGATCATGCATTCGCATTTATCGTTCGCGCACTGGATGGACTGGCGAATGATCTGAAACTGGCGAGGAGTAACCTCAAAGCGGAACTTTCTGAGATCGTCGGTAATCAGGTTAGGAATATTCTGCTTGGTGCTTCGAAATCTATCCGTCGCCTGTCAAAAGGTGGAAGCTCATGTCTTGATCCCAAAGCACAATCTGCTCTGGCTCGAATTGCAGATCGAGCACTCTCCGCCGATTCTACGGATGACAAATTTGGCTTATCCTTGGGGCGAATTCTCAGCCATTACAAGCTCGATGACGAAGCAGCGATTACATCCTTCTATGCAAAGCATCCGCGAAGCGACGGCTTTGGCTGGACGCAGGTCTTGGATTCTTATCGAGGTGGCACAATCCATCGTGGATTCATTGATTATTCGGCTGGGATTGAAATTATGGATGTAGTTTGTTGTACGCGACATCTCGTCGATATTGCGATACGTATCTGTCTAAGAGAAATGGGTTACGGAGGAACCTATAATCCGATTAATATGGCTGCGACACAGCAATGCCCCATAGACTGGGTGAAAACCGAGTTGGACATCGAACTTTTTGGATACAACGGAATGATCCCGAAAATGATAAAGTTTGTCGAGCAGGCCAAGCCATCCTAAATTCGGGCATTTCGAAATTGCACCGTGACCGAGATTTGTTCCGCGGAATACCGTGTTTGGCGAGTGCCCCCGATCCCTCGTCCGCCGCGGCGGAGGGACCGGGGATTGAAGAAAATGCGTCGTTCAGGATCGCTCCTCTGAAACGCCCTTCCCGCCAGCAAGCATCCCCGTCCCCGCAAACCCAAAGACCAGCAGCCAAGAGTCGCCCCTTTGCCGAAAATTACCGCCAAAAAGCGCACAATCAATCCATGACCACCTCCCTCCAAATCCATGCCGCCCGCCCGCGCAGCCTTTCTGATCCCTGTTCCCTGATCCCTGACCCCTGCCTTACCCCCTCCCCCCTATATCCTGTGAAAGTGTGACATCTCAAAAAAGCTATAGAAAACAAACCACTTACACGCCGAGACCCGGTAACCATCTAGGCAACATCTTCCACCCCGTTTAACAGCCTAACCGACACTAACAAAACGACTTGCACGCAAAACAAGCCTCGACGTCAACTACGGATTTTCGCAGAAAAACCGCAAAAAATCGGCCTTATCCAGGGGGACAAGGCCGATTTCTGCAAGAAAGGATCGATTACATCTTGGCGAGCACAAGAATCGCCGTAAACGCCTAGTCGTCGTCATCCTTGCCCGACTTCTTCACGTGTACCTTCAGCAT
>JARLGZ010000014.1 GCA_031292515.1 Puia sp.
CAATCGCAGTCGAGGGATCTGCGGTTGCTCTTTACCACTTGTGCCACGAACTTCAGAGTCACTACCTGAGTCGATCGTGGTTACGGAGGGAGCAGGGGGTTTCAACCCCCTGGAAAAAGCCCAAAGCACCAGCGGCCTTTAGGCCCGGATCGGTACAATCTAATGCAATGACAGCTGCGGTATTTGCAGGCTGCTAAAAAACTCGTTCCGTGCACGAAACCTCAATGCCCTGTATCAGGGCACGGCTTCAGCCGTGCCGCAAATGCCACAAAAATAAACGTGGGCTTTACAGGCTGCGGAAAACTCATATTGAACGGATGTTTTGAAAGGGCACGACTTTAGTCGTGCCATAAACGCCACATAATAGGCGAGGGCTTTAGCCCCTGAGGGATGCTTTTGGGCCTCTTCGAGCGCATCAGCCCTTTTTCCGCAGCCTGTTTGGCCCCGCTAAGCGTTTATCTATCCAACCGCCGATGACTACCTGATCCCGCCAGCCGGCGGTTTACCAGATCGTTGCTAACATTTAGGAGATGGTCAACCTGCCCCCCAAAAAACCAAACCGAGTCGCAAATGGAAACGTGCTTTGATCTCGCCAATTGAAACGCCAACAACAAACTGCCTCCGGCAAGCCGACTCACCAGTACCGAATCACTTAGTCGCTTGCACGGTGCAGTCGCTTAATTTGTAGTGCCAGACTTCGTGATGGCTCTCCCGGTTGATCGCAACCTGCTCCGGTAATTGAAAACCGCCAACGTTTTGATAGGTGTAGGTCAGGATGATTCGATTGCCCGGCCTGAAATCCCCATCCTCGCCCAGCCTGTAGGAGGTCAAAAGGAAGCCTTGGGGACCAGAACGGAAGTCTGTTTCCCGGCGATCAGAGGCAGATCCCTTTTCCCCTTCGCTCTGGAGACTCATGTCGCGCGCGAGCGACATCTCAACATCGAAGGTTTGGATCTTGAATTCAAGCTTGTAACCTGACGCGGCGGGTTCGACGTGAACAGGCGTGCCTTCCGACGGAAGCAATGCGTTATTACTGGCAACTAACCAGCTATTCAAGCTGAATTGAACAGCGTGTTTGAGGAGACCCTCAGCCATGCCACCATGCGGAAGACGCCTTTCTTCATCATCGGTCATCCCGGAAGACACTGCGGCGTTTTGGCGGCTGACCGTGACCCGAGTGCGAATCGGCTGAATGAGTTTGGCGATCTCCTCGTCTGTGCCTTCGTCGCCGACGCGTACGACCTCGGTAAAGTGCTGCTTCCAATTGAACTCTACAGCGCAGCTAAAGGATTGGAGATTCCTCCCAAAGGGAGCGTCGTATTTCGCCCGGGCTTGCTTCAGGAACGTCGCATCATCGGTTGCTGCCTGTGCGTGACAAAGCGATGCGCAAAGGCAACACACCAGCGCCAAGTGGAAAAATCGCATGACGCATCATAAATCACAGATACCGTGAAGAGCGCATCTCAACAAAGATCGACTGGATTCATGAAATATCCCCAACGCGCGAATTGCCCGTTAGGGGGAAGATTCCGCCAGGCTCCCCCTCCTTCCCGCGCCCTTTATGGCAAGCGTGAGAGAACAAAACGCCCAACCACCCCGTCCCTCAGTCCCCGTCCTGCTTGCCGAAAATTACCCCCATCCGGCGCATACTTTACCTATGCAAGCCCTTACCCAACCCGCCCAGCCCCACCCGAAATCGGTCTTCCAAACCCCTTCCCAGACCAAAAACGAGGCCCTACCCCCCACCCCCCTCCTCGTCAATTGCACCGATTACAGTGCAGTCGAAAAATAACCCATTCATAATCAACGCGTTGCAATAGCCTTCCCATGCACAAGTAGTAAATATGCCGTCGTTTTTCAGCAAATTTAGGCGCTTTTTTCGTCAAAATCTGCCCCTCCAAGCCCCTTTATGGGCTACTTTGGTCGTTTTTTGAACGGGCTCTATAAACCAAACCGGACGCGGCGCACATACTGTGCGCCGCGTCCGGTTCAACTGCATTCACCCATTCAGAGTCGTTCTAACTTCGCCTTACTCCGCCGCAACGGAATACACATTCACAGGCCCAAGCAAGCCGGAGGCAAGCAGAGGCGACTGCGCGTTGTAGGGCTTCTCGGTGATGAAAGTGTATTTCGTCGTAGCGTCCGGTTGCTGATCGCCAATAATTCTATTGACCCACGCATTGGTCACCTTGATCGAAATCTCGTTGGCGCCGGGCTTCAAGGCCGCGGTTGCGTCCACACGATACGGCTCGTGCCAGACGATGCCAAGAGACTTTCCATTCACCGTCACCTCGGCAAGGTTCTTCACATCGCCAAGGTCGATCCAAACGTGAGCGCCTTTTTTGAACCAGTCTGCCTTGGCCTCAAAGGACTTGGTGTAAGTGCCGGTTCCAGAGAAATACTTCACTCCCTGGTCCGCGCTATCGCTCCATGAAGCAAGCTTGTCCAGCGAAATGGATTGCGGCGCGCCGCGATCCGCCTGGAAGGCCAGCTTCCATCCGCCTTCCACCGTAGCCAACTGAGTTTCCGTTTTAGCCGGCAGTGTACGTGCGGTTTCCTGGGTCGCCTTGCGGAAGACTACAAACACGGTGCCCCAAGGCTCCAGCGTCAGCGGCACGGTAGTTTTCCCGCCCGCAATCTTGAAGGAGACGGGTTCCGACTTGCCGGTTTCCGCGCGCCAAAGTTCGGGCGCCTTGCCGGTCACGCGGAAGGTGGCGTCAACTTTTTCACTGCGATCGCTGCGGTTGTCGACAAAATAGATATCGCCATCCGCG
>JARLGZ010000170.1 GCA_031292515.1 Puia sp.
GCCATTCGAAGACGGAAAATTGAGTCTCTGATCGAGGAGCTACTGTCGAGCTACAACGTCACGGAGGCTCCTGTGCCGGTGGAGCGGATCGCCAAGGCAAAAGGGGCTCGGATTTTCTATCAGTCCCTCGAAGGTGACGTGTCCGGATTCTTATACCGGGATGCCGCTCAGGCCGTTATTGGAGTCAATACGCATCACGCGCCCGTGAGGCAAAATTTCACGACGGCGCATGAGCTGGGGCACCTGTTGCTTCACGATCAGGAGCAGCTTCATATCGACCACGGCTTCCGTGTTCGTCTCAGGGACGATGTGTCCAGCCAAGGAACAGACGAAGCGGAGCGGGAAGCAAATAGGTTTGCCGCGGCTCTGCTCATGCCAAAGCAATTTCTGGAAAATGATTTGGTCAATGAGGAGTTCGTTGATCTCCTGGACGATGACTTCCTGTCGAGCCTGGCCAAGAAATATGGGGTCAGTTCTCAGGCGCTCGTGAACCGGTTGAAAAACCTCGGCTACATTCAGGAATAGCCTTGAGCCCTCTCGTGTCGGGGGACACTCCGGCAGAAAGTAAAAGTTAAGCGCATGGTGTGGTGTATGGCCCGCCTTTTAGGAACCAGAGCAAATGAGCGAATCACCGCAGCTGACAGGGCTCCTCATTGGGGCTGACGCCCCTTATGAACTGGGTAAAGGCGCTTTGGAATGGCAGTCTCGGACATCAGATGGAAACCCTGCCGCAGTTTGAAGAAGCGTTCCGTGCAATAACGCCGCGAACTTCGGCAGGCAAGCCTTCCTACGTGATACAAGTTCCGCCGACTCGGCGCGCGCAGGCCCTCCGACACACGCATTCACGCGGTCCGAAATCGCTTCGTCCATCTCCTGCGTGTTTGCAAACGGACGGTTGCAGTACCGAATGATATTGAAGTGTCCGAAGTGGAAATCGGACGTGAACCAAATATCACCCATAGGTTCATTTTCGTTGGTGATCGGCCCAAATTTCAATGCCACAGATTGACTCGGCGACAAAATGCAAAAAAGCCGCAGCTTTATTGGACGCGAAGAGTGAGCCAACTTCTTGACCTATCCTCATCGTGAAGTGCCTTTAATAATGCCCCTCGATTAGGCGGGTCGATGCGGTCAGCTTACGCCAATAATCATTGACAGAGTTGCTAAAGACCAGCAGCCCTAGCTTCATCGTACGATCGTGGTAAATAATAGCGCGGCAAAATGGCGTCGAGAATCATCTCCTGGTGGTTCTTCAGAGCGTCGTGAAACTTCTTCCAATCGCTGTTTTCAAATTTCGTGTCGTAGTGAAAAGGCTTGCCAGGGGTATCCTTCTCTTCTGTTGTTCCAAGTGCAGCAAACTTCCAAGAACCGACGCCTGTCGGGGCATAGTTGAGATCTTTCATCTCATGCTCTGACAGGGAGCCGAATGAAAATGTACCATCTCTTAAGAGCCCCAACCAGCCCTGATGACGACGTGCTGGATCAGAGCTTGAATTCGAGCGAATGGCCTGCTCGATAGCTCCCAAGTCATGGGCATCTAGCGTCAGTTGAGGGTCCTTTTCCAGATAATAGATGTACTGCGAGAATAGGCGTCGGGACGCAGATAAGAAGATGTCGGGATTGTGTCTCGTCACTGCCTGCCTATAGCTGTTCTTGTAGATCCACGTAAGAAACGGAAGATCTGGATCTGTTAACGCTCCACCATGCCCGAGTTTAAGCAAATCTGCAGCTAGGCCTTCGATTCTGTCTACGACTCCAGACCC
>JARLGZ010000171.1 GCA_031292515.1 Puia sp.
CTGGTGCTTTATCTGGCGAACGAGGGCTCGGCGCGCACCGGCGGCCTGAAGCGCGGAGACTGGATCACCACGGGAAGCTGGACCGGCAACACGCTCGCCGCGGCCGGCTCGCAAGTGAACGTACACTTCTCCACCGCGGGCAGCGTGTCGCTGCGTTTTGCGTAAGAACACATCACATCAAATTGGGGTGATGAGTCGATGCCAGACGAGTCACCCCATTCGCTGAGCCCATCCCGAAAACGAAGTTCCCCACCGGTTCCGTCCCACCGATTTTCCCTATATTGGATTCCTTGGATAGGTGTTCAAAAAATGTGCAATCGAGGCCTAAAAGGGGCTTGGGAGGGCATATTTTGACGAAAAAGGCCCTTAAAATTGCTGAAAAACGACACCATGTTTACTACTTATACACGGGATGACTCTTGTATCGCGTTGATTATGAATGGGTTATTTTTTAGGTGCACCATAATCAGTGCAATTGACGGGAGGGGGGTGGGGGGGTGAGCCTCGTTTTTGGTCTGGGAACGGGTTTGGAAGACCAATTTCGGGTGGGACAGAGCGGGTTGGGTAAGGGCTTCCATAGGTAAAGTATGCGCCTATGAGGGGTAATTTTCGGTAAGGGGGACAGGATCTGAGGAGCGGGCCGGTTGTGCGTTTTGTTCTCTCACGCTTCGCCCAAAGCGGGCGGGAAGGATGGGGTGCCCGGTGGAATTCTTCCCCAAGCGGCCAATTCGGGCATTGGCGATTTAGCGCTCACTTTGCTCCTGGAGAGTGTCGTCCGAGCTGTCGCGCCTGTTTCCCAACACCTCGGGGTTCCCCTTAGACTCACTGGCAACCAGAATGAGGTCCGTAGAATTCAAGGCTCGCGATTTGTCTTCATTTGACAGCCTCCGGTCGGGTATTAGAGCGGTTCGTCGCAAAGTAGATGACATCCCGCATGCGGCAGCGGAAGATTCAGGCTGAGAGGTGGAAGACGATGCAAATCAGGACTAAATCAACTTTAATCGCGATACTGCTTTTATGGACGGCAACGAGTCTGCCTGGCCAGGACAAGCCTGCACGATCCTGGAACTTGCCGCAGGGAACAGCGGTGAAGGACATCGGGCCTCGCACCTACCGCTTCGTTGTAGACTACAACACAGCAAATACCAAGGGTGAAATCGTAGTTCGTCAGCGTTTAACAGGCGAATACACGCGCGGTTTGCCCGACGGAGAGGCCGAGTGGAAGAACGTTACCCAGTCGGTCGCGACAGGAACGAGTGCTCCATTCGCTGCGGAACAGAAACGCGCCTTCATGGAGGGATTCCGCTATCGTAATGATTTGGGCAGCACCATGGCCCCGGATTTCTTCAAGGGATTTCCGCCCAGTGCAATCATGGAACGTAACCTTGTCTGGGACACGGGAATGATCGAGATGTTCGGACAAAATTTTTTCGATCACCTGAAGCTGAACGCACCTTACCAGATGGCCTCCGATCAAGACGTCAGCATGCCCGGCGTGGGAACATTCAAGAACCACAGCGTCGTTCTCAAGTGGATCGGACATGGGCAAAGAAATGGCCGGGAATGCGCCCTGATCACGTACCAGGCCTTTTTCAATCCAGTCAATATTGCGACAGGTGGAATGACCCTGATTGGGCGCAGCGACTATTGGGGAGAGATTTGGGTATCTCTGGAGACGAAGCAGATTGAATACGGCACATTGTACGAGAGCGTGGTCGGCGAGATGAAACTACCAAGCCAGGAATCTTGGCAGGTCATCAACATCTTCCGCAACGGAACTCTTCAGCCGGTTGATGCACAATAGAAAGTTGTCATTGACCAGAGGCATGTCATGATTTCCGGCAAACATAAATGGATGTTGCCACTTGTTCTGCCCAATTTGACCGTGGCGACCGTGGTTGTGTTCCAGGTGCTTTGGCATCAGATTTCGAATACGCAGGATCTGTTGCACTCGCTTGTGTATGACCTCTTGTACGCCAACCTGTGTTCGGCTCTCGGTTTTTTGCTGATAGGCGTAGTGGTGCAGAAACTGATTCGGCGCGAGCTTCCTCTCGCGCCGACGTTTGCGTTGTGCTTTTTTGTTGTGGTTCCTCTAGGCATATTGATCGTGCAGGCCATGCTGACAGCGACAGGCCACGCGCCTCGTCAGTACTTCTGGCCAGACTACTTACACACGTTACGCTTCTGTATGCCGCTGTCTGTGGTGTTTGGCCTGGGCGCCATTGCTTATGGGGCATTGCAAGATCGCGTGCAGAGGATGGAGGCGACCCTGCATGAAAAAGAGATCGCAGAGGCTCAGGCGCAGAAATCGACTGCCGAGGCACGATTGCGTGTTCTCGAATCGCGCATCCACCCTCATTTCCTTTTCAACACTTTAAATTCTATTAGTGCGCTGATTTCCGTCAACCCATCTCGCGCCGAACAGACTGTTGGCCAACTGGCTATCTTGTTGCGAGCTTCCCTGGACAACAGCACTCAGTCCCTGATTCCCTTTGAGCAGGAACTGGCGATGGTAGAGAGTTATCTAGAGATCGAAAAGGTTCGCTTTGGCGACAAGCTGCGCACTTCGACACTCGTCTCCAAGGAGCTTCGCTGTGCTCTGGTGCCTCCTATGTCGGTACAGATGCTGGTCGAGAACGCCGTGAAACACGGAATTACTCCACAACGCGGCGGTGGAAAAATCGAGGTAGACGCTTCTTTGAAGGATGGAAGCCTAAAGATCGAAGTTCGCGACAGTGGATCAGGGTTTAACCTGACTTCAGTTCCAGCCGGTCACGGGCTAGATAACCTCGTAGAGCGGCTCAACTCACTTTTCGGAGCCAAGGCGCATCTCAACGTTTCTCGTCGAGATGGCCAATCAATAGTGGAGATGGTTGTACCACACGTATGAAGCTGCGTGCTTATCTGGTAGACGATGAACCGCCAGCCCTCGAGCGGCTGCGCCGGTTGCTGGAGCAAACTGGCCGAGTGCGGGTGATTGGAAGCGCGGCTGAGCCAGAAGAAGCTGTGGAGGCGCTATCCGCAGACCCTCCTGACGTATGTTTTCTTGACATTGAAATGCCTCGGTTAAACGGTTTCGATGTCCTTGCACGTCTGCCCAGCCAACCGATTGTCATCTTCACAACCGCCTACAATCAATACGCGCTGCGGGCATTTGCTGTGAACTCAGTCGACTACCTGCTGAAGCCCGTGGATCCAGAAGCACTGGAACGCGCGCTCACGAAGATTGAGCGTTTGCGAAGCTCGCTTTTGGTTTCACAATCGGACTTTCAAACGTTGTTTCGGCACCTGGCGAATTCGTTGCATGAGACAAAGCCAGAATACCCTGACCGCATTGCTTCACGATTGGGGGATCGGCTCTGGTTTCTGGATCTGGATCGTGTGACCCATTTCTACGCCGAAGATAAATTGACCTTTGCCGTCTCGGAAGGCAAGGTCTATTGCCTGGACCATACCATTGCCGAGTTGGAGAACAAGCTGAACCCAAGACAATTTGCCCGGATTCATCGCGGTACCCTCATAAACCTGGGTTGGATCAAGGAAGTCGCATTGCTCACAGGTGGGGCATTGAACGTTCGTCTCAGGGACGCCAAAGAAACTGAGTTGACCGTTGCACGAGACCGAGCACGTGAGTTTAGGAAGAAGGTAGGGTATTAGATCAAGATCTCAGAGAGATTTTCGGGAGACACTAAGAAATCTTTCCGAATGACGATGACAGGCCAAGGCACGTTTCCAGATGCGGTTCGGCTTGTTTTGCTGGTCAGGTTGGCCATCTCTCAAGCGTCAGCAACGACTTGGTAAACCGGCGACTGGCGGGATTGAATTGTTTCGCCCAGTTTGACTGGTTGTTGCGCAGTTCAGGGACGGGTGGCGGCATTTCAATGTCATTCACCGTTGAATAAAGAAACATTCCTCATGGGCTGGACAGGCTGCGGAAAAGAACTTGATTAGGAACGAAGATCAGGCCTCAGGGGCTAAAGCCCACATTCCTTTTTGTGGCATTTTCGGCACGACTAAAGTCGTGCCCTGTTACAAAGCACCGAGATTTTTGCGCAAGGATTGAGTTTTTCCGCAGCCTGTGAAACCGTGCCCTTTCAAAACATCGACTTATTCAGAGTTTTCCTAAGTAAAGTGGACGATTTCGCTGCGGCCCTACGGGACGCATGGTTCAGAGGACACCACTAACCCAGGACGTCCCCTTCGCTTTGCTGCGGTCCGGCCTGGGCTATTTTCACTTCCTCCCTACGGGAGGGGGAACGGCGAGGTTTCATCTCTCGCGGGATGGTGAAGCCGGTGGGAGACTAAGCAAGCTGCGGAAAGAGGCCGGATGTAAGACCCGAGAAGCATCCCTCAGAGGCTAAAGCCCACGTTCATTTTTGTTCGGTTTACGGCACTATCCGCCGCGGCTGATCGTGCCCTTTC
>JARLGZ010000015.1 GCA_031292515.1 Puia sp.
CCTATCTCATTCGCCGCGCCGTTGAATGCGCCACAATCACCTACGATCAGATTGTCGCCGGGGCTATGGACAGTGGCGCCATCCGAAAGCCGCGTATTCTCGCAATGGTAGCCGCACCTGCCTTAGCCGGATAGGGAGAACATCCAAACAACGAAACACAAAAAACCTGAAGAACGAGCCTTTTGAATTCTTCCGGTGTTTTGCTTGCAAGAACCTGAAAGCGAACAAGCTTCGGAATAATTTGGAACGATACAAGTATAACACAAAATGCCGCCAAAGGTGTTGTGAGGCGACGCAATAATTCTGGTGCCAAAAACCATGGCAAGCCAATGGCCAATTCGCCGAGATTGTCACCTCGATTGTTCCAGACCGTGGCAACAATCTGAGAGAGGATTGACGATTGCAAATTATCGTGACTGTAAAGTGGAACAGAGGTAATTCTATTTTTGATTTGACCCAAGGCTTCGATACTCAAATACGGGATTGCTCCCAAAATAGCAGCGGCAAGAAAGAAGAGGGAAACCACCCAGGTAAGCTGGATTGCGCGAGGCGATCTTCCACTGCGCCAGACGATAAGCAGGAATCCCAGCCAAAGAGGGATAACGAAAATGCCGCCGATCATATGAATATGAAAGAAGAGGAAGCTGAAAAGAGCCGTGACAAATGCATTGCGCAGCGTAATGGTGTCGCCACGTAGGGCTTTGTTCGCCAAATGGCGCAAAAACAATAAAGCGCCACCTGCGGAAAGAGCGATGAAAGCCTCCGGCCTGACTTTATGAAGATTGAGCAGAACGTCGTCGCCCATCAAAATAGCCATTGCCGTGACAAAAGCCACCGCCATTCCGGCAAAATCGCGCACAAAAAAATAAAGGCATAGCACGAAACCAATCACGCATCCCGTCATCACATAACGCATATCGGCTAACGACGCGAACGAACTAAAAAATTTGATGGCAACGATCCACACAACGCCGGCATCCGGCCAGATATCCCCCAGTATACCGAGACGAAAATTAATACCCTCGTCCTCGGTCACAAAGGGAAAATTGGAACAGGTCAGCCAAACCACACCCATGATAGCCAGCAAGAGATAGGTCGTGATTCTTGGGCCGCGGTCTCGCCAACGAATTTTTTTACAAAGTGAGCTAAGCATTTTGGTTCTCGGTGTACGTGAGTGGAAGCGAGAGATTGTGAATCGGCATTCTATCAAACAGCTTTACGTAGCACAAGTTCGCACGTTTTCGAGAAATTAAGGCGAGCGGCCCATCGCTTGCCGGCGAGATGCGCAGGCCTTTCAATGAAAACATGCAAAACCCACGCCATAAAAACAATCGTTGTCAATGTCATGGGAATTGACAGACGAGGATCAACGCCCAGATGCGTCAATTCAAACAACATTCCCCAGCCAAACGGCACATGAACCAGATAGAGCGGATAGCTGATATCGGCAAAAAAATTGGCGATCCGGTTCACCCCGATTTTGTGATCGAAACAAAGGGCCAAGAGGAAAAAGCCTAATCCTTGACATGCCGAGGCGGTGTCCGATCCTAAGGTATGGGGAAAGTGCGTATCGAAAATACCTTTACAGAGGAAATAAGCAGCGACCAGCAGAGCCATTACGAAAATATAAGGTAGAAAATTATTTCGATCCTTCTGAATTTTGAAAAGGCAGGAACCCAAAAGCATATATATGACATAAAAGCTGTTATACCCCGCGTGACGTATGGCGTTTACGGCGTGATCATGCCCCGTGATCCCTCCCAGAAAAAAGTTCGAGACGACGATGACACCACACAAAAATATCGTCAGCGAAAAGATGGCGGCGGGCGAGATCCTCTTGAACACCAAAAAAGCAACGGCAAGAGAGAGGTAAAAGTACACCTCAGCTGTAAGCGTCCATGTGACAGGTGAGGTGTTGAACTCGCTCAACCAGGCCGCCATCAGAAAAGCCGAGGAGAGAAGATTGCGAACGGTATAGGGATTGGGTGCGCCGTACGAAGCGTCGAGAAGACTGACGCCAACGGCAGTTCCCAAAATAACGAAAGCGCATAACGGGAAAATACGGAAAAAACGACCAACTAAAAATGGAATAGCCGACATCGATTCAATAGAACGAACGATCACGAATCCGCTAATAAGAAAAAAAAGCGCGACGCCCAGGCCGCCCGAGGAGACGTCGTTTCTTGCCATGAAGTCAAGAATGTTCGTATAAAAATGCGCCTTCGACGTTACGGACAGATCGACGACGGGATTTTGGATCATGGGGAAGTACATCCTGGCCACAACCGGTTCTCCCGAACCAACACCAACGATATGACCATAAAAAACAAGCAGAGCGGCAAATCCACGTAAATAATTTAGCGAAACAAACCTTCTATCTTTCGACGACGAACTGCCTGCCATTATGTTGGCGATAGCTTTAAGCGGACCAGAGCCCATTTTTTTTTGGGTGATTGACATAAGGCCTCTCTTGAAAGTTTCTACCCCGAATCACACAAATTTGCGATGTGCCCCTCTTTCCGGAAGAGGTCTATCGCAAACCGGCCACGAAAAGGAAGTTCGGTGATCTCACTCGCCTACCACAGCGTGGTGCATGAATATCGGAAGGGTTGCGGGCGTGCGAGATCGAACATTCGGTCGAGGGCCATCGACGGCGATAACGATTTCGGTGACCTGGGTCTGATCGTCAAAGAAGCGCAATGCCATCGCGGATGGCGGTCTTACATCGCCTGATTTGCGCCGCCGCCATAATGCGGAGATTGTATTTCGTACCCGCCTGCCAACCTGATCTCCTCTTAGGGCAATGTTCTGGGCGTAACGATCGCGTTGGGCCGGGATTGTGTCGGCCGTCCGGCTGAGCACAACCTCGGCCTGAGGGGAATACATCACCGTGGTATCGGGGTGGCGCTGATGAACGCTGGCGTAAACATTGGGGCGATCATAGGCACCGTCGCCAGTAGCTGACACGATGGCATCTTCGCTCTGCTCCAACAATATACCGACCTGCGAGGCGTCATCGACGGCGCGGCCTGTCACAAGGGCGGCGACGATCCGCCGTGCTGGTATCACCTCGCCCGTGAACCACGTCGTCAGACTGCCTCGGTGACGTGGTGCCGGGTCATACTTCCGGCAGTTCGTCACCCGGCGCTTCGCACGTGGAGCACCTCGATGCTTTTCGGCATTGATCTTATACCGCATGGCGGCCGCGCTCCGATGACGATGGCTCCACGTCCTTACCCCAACCAGGGTATCTGTGCAACACGCTATCAAGCATCATTTATGGGTCGAGCGGGCCTTGTGCTTACCCGAGACCATAACATGCTTCTTGGTCGTGACAAGAGCTGTACCCAGATTCACGCTAACTTGGACAAATCATGAACACGCGCCTTCGTCAGGCAGCGCTCGGAGAGCCGTCTGGGGAAATTTGGACGGTGCGATAAGTGGATTTCCTGCCCGAGAGCGGCGAAAATGC
>JARLGZ010000016.1 GCA_031292515.1 Puia sp.
CGACCGGTTCGTCGGCCCTGCCGGACTTTGCGGAACGTTATACGTATGACCCGAACGGCAATATCCTGACGCTCAGCCGGAATGGCGACAGCTCGCACAATGCGATGGACAACCTGACGTACAACTATCTGTATGCGAAGACCGGCGGCGGTGTGGGCGAATATACCCCCGGGGCCGCCCCCACTACCGGGGTGGACCACCTGACCAACCAGCTCTCCAGTATCAATGATGCGGTCGCCGCCACCAGCTATTATCCGAATGATATCGAGAACCAGTCGGCGTACAATTACCAGTATGACGCGATTGGGAATATGGTCTCTGATGTACAGGATACGATCACAAGCGTCACTTGGAGCGTCTATGGGAAGATCCTCACTATTACTAAAGGAAGCGGAACGATCACCTATACCTACGATGCCTCCGGCAACCGGATCAGCAAGTCGGCGGGCGGGATCACCACCTGGTATGTCCGCGACGTCCAAGGTAATGTCATGAGCGTTTACACCCAGGGCGATGCAACTCACAACAGCGGCGTACTGACCCAAATCGAGGCTGATCTCCATGGCAGCAGCAGGCTCGGTCTATTGAATTTAAACGTAAATTGCACGAACCTGGTTCCGTCGGCTGAAGATAGCCTGATCCGGGGTAACAAGCTCTTTGAACTATCCAATCATCTCGGCAATGTACTCGCTACGATCAGCGACAAGAAGCTGCAGCATACGTCTGACGGATCGACGGTGGATTATTATAATTCTGATGTGATCGGTGCCAATGATTATTATTCTTTCGGGATGCAGATGCCTGATAGGGCGTTTAATGCCGGAGGATATCGCTATGGGTTTAATGGGCAAGAGGCAGATAATGAAATAGACGGCACAGGAAATTCCTATACGGCGAAGTTTTGGGAATATGATCCGAGAATGGGAAGAAGATGGAATTTAGATCCAAAGCCGTCTCGAGGGATCAGTCAATATGCAACATTTGGAAATGATCCCATTGCTAATTCTGATCCAAAAGGCGACACATTGGATATACCCTGGAAACAGGATGCTGATTTGAATGCTGCTTCAAAAGGAGATTTACAATCAATTCTGAAACCAGGTAATGTTAAATATTTGAAATTTGACGATGCTGGCCATGTTGCATTCGATAAATCTTTAATTAAAGAAGATGGGATGTTAGCTCGTATTCAATGGGATCCTGGCTACGAACTTTTACGGGGTATGATCGAAGCAAAAACTACATTTTTCTATTCAGCATCTGGTGAATCAGCCGAAAGAACAAAGGATCTAACTATTCCAGATGCTCCTATTTCTAGACCCACGCATCCAAGCTTATATTTGGATCATTCTCATGGTACCATATTAAATGGGACAAATACCGCGATCGCTCATGAACTCAATGGCAAAACATATACTATTACAATTGTCAATTTGGCAATATCAAATCTTTCCATTACTTTAAAAGGAACAGAGGCATGGGAAGGTAACCTTCAACATTTGCCTGGAGCAAGACAAACATATGCTCCATATAATTTTTACAAGGGTCAGGTAAGTATTGCGCAAGGCGATTTCTATAATATGGTCAACGGCACAAAAGTAATCGTTTCGAGGGAGTCAATGGTTTTTCATGAATTGTTTGAAAATTACTTAAGAACAGTCGGGCCCATGCAATACCAAGATGCTCATATGGGGGCAGTTGATGCGGCAAAGAAAATAGGGTTTGATAATTTTGGAAACAAAAAATATGGCGAAGCGAGTGATTATTTTTATATCAAATAAAACCATTTAAATGAGAACAATAATCGTTTTGACGATTTTTGCTTGCCTCCATGCTAAGGGGCAGATAATTCAAGAATGTGATTTCAACAGAATAAATGTGAGGTTTGAGATATCTAATATTATAGCTGATGACTTTCATCATAAATATTCGTTTGATTATACCTTCCGAGTTCAGAATAACGATTCGGTCCCGAGGTACATAGCAGTAGAGGATTCGCTCCATGACTCAACCATTTTAAGCAATTTTTCGGGCAGATACGGTTTAAATAGGGTCATGAAATTCTATTTTGGCACTTGCAACGAATCTCGGTTGCCAGAGACCTGTCAACTTCCTGATCAATCGCTAGTTTTAAGAAAGGTTGGTTATGGAGAGGTGTTATTTACAAAAAGAACAGTGAATACGGTAAGAGAAGTCTCAGAGGCTTTAAGAAAATCTCAATTGGACGTTGTTTTAATATATTTCAACTCAGGATTATCTAACGAAACAAGTCGAAATGGCCGCGTGACGAAGAAATTGTATTGGGATTCTCAAAACGATATGAAGAAATTGTGCCTGAAGATAAATATGCAGAATTTTAAAGAACTTGGAAGAAATGCTATAAGACAGTAGGGTAATGTATCAGATTAGCAGTTTTTCGGAACCCAAAATTTTAATGCTTTATAGGGCCCTGCAATGTCTACGGTCTTTTGACAATCAGGCGTTCGGATATTCGACAAGGCGAAAAAAACTTCGGCGGCCAAGCAATATTTCCGGAATACATTTTTATTTCGTCAAGCCGGTTGGGCTTTCGTCGAATGGCTGATAGCGGAACAATCATTCAGGCGACGAATCTAATTTTTTCGCATCAGTCCTCTGAGAAGCCGTAACAACCGCATTGAAGAACCTTACAAGCCATCCCCATATCCTCCAGCCAGCAGCGGCGGCCCGGAGCCGCGGAGCCGCCTTTGTGCGCCGCCGGCGGAGAGATACACCCGCGACGGGCCCCCAGTATAGACGAGATTCCGTCACAGCGAAATGAACCGGTGAACAACAGCGGTGAAGGGGGTTTGGGAAGCCGTCCCTTGTGGAGGTGAAAGAAATCTGCGAACCGCCTCTTGAAAACCTCTGCCTATTCGCGGTTCAAATGTGACAGTGAGGTCTATTTGGTTATCCGGAGGCAAATGTTTGCCGGCGATCAGACTGGCGCGAATGATGCGAATTTATATATAAGCAGCAGGATGTTAGCAAGAGATAAACAATATCTGCATGCCTATAATCAAGTCGATTGGTGGGATGTTCGAAATACCGTGAAACCTGAAAGCCTCTATGTAAATTATTTTGAAGACCGAAGGAAGAAACGAATAGGAGACAGCACCAACTTTAATGGAAAGATTGCCGTATATTACAATAAGCCTTACTGTTATTTGTATATAGCTTGTTACCCCCCTAGATAATCTTACTATACGGAGGTAGTGCAGTTCATCAAAAAAGTTCCTGTTAGGGGTAAGTCTGGCTTATATAAGGATTATCCAGAGATTTTAAAGGCTTTAAAACTGTAAATAATCATGAGGATAGCGCATCGGATCGGTATTAATCCTGATTCCAATCAGCAAAATATATTAACGAAAGCTGGTATTTCATTGCCTGTAATGAATAGCACCGTAAGTAATTTCTTTTCATTTATATTGTATGAAGATAGTAAAGAGTATATCAAACTAAAGCCTTATTTCGAAAAGTGGCAAGTTATGGATATGATAGGGACAGAGTTTGCAGACGAAGAAGTCGAATCCGCTGAAATACTCGTTGCTAATGCGCAATGGCTAAATGGTTGTCCGCAACCCGAAGAAAAATTTAGTTATATAGGACTCACTTATAGTGATGAAGGTTCTTGCAAAGCTTGTGGCATAAGGGGTGCACAAAAAGCCCCATTCAGACTAAAAAAGGAGCCTAATTGGGGGAATAAAAAAATATTCCATCTTAACTGGGTTTTCGACGAATTTTTCGTTCGCAGGGATGTTTATGAGACATTTTTTAAAAAATATGGAATTGAAGTCATGCCTGTTCTTTTACATAAAAAGGACACAGTCATAGAGAGTACTGTTCAATTAATAGTGCCCGAAGTCGAGGTGCCGTTAGTATTGGATAATTTTGATTATGAGGTTTGCGGAGTGTGTGGTGTAAAAAAATATGCTCCATACTTTCGTGGTTTTTTCCCGGGCTTTAAAGGCGCCATATCAAATTTATTCATGTGGAAAAGTAAGGAACGGTTTGGTACTGGAGCGAACGCATTTAAAAGAACATTTTTAACGAAAGAGGTAAGAAGAGAGTTGATAAACAATAAAATGAAAATGGATTTTATACCAACAAAACAGGGATAAACATGAGATTTGGAAGCATTGCCGAGATCCTCTCTTTTTAGAAATATCCATCTAAAGAATTATTGAGCGCTGACATTTTTGGCCGATAGACCCTATACTGCCTCGCGGTATCGGTCGGTTCGTATCCCAACGCCCGGTTAACATGAATAATCGGCTCATTGATACTATAGCAATTGGTCTCCATCGCCTGAACATGCGGGAACCGTTGAAGGGTCTCCCGGATAGCCAACGCCTTCAGGTAGTAGGCCAACTTCCTGCCGCGGTATTCCCGCCTGACCCCGGTCATCTCTTGTTTCGCGACGGCGGAATGCGGGTCGACCAGTACAAAGGAGAGACCGATCAATTGCCCGCTGCAGTCGAGCAGGAGAAACAGCAGCATGCGGGTATGGGTCTTCTTAAAAAGCTCCATCTTCCGTGCAACCCCGGCAGCGGTCTCCGAAAACTGCTCCTGGCTGTCCTCCCGGATGATATCGTTCATGAGTTCGGTCATAAGGGCGGCAAAGGAATCGTATAGCCGTTCGGGTACGTATTCGTGGAAGGCCACGGTAAGCTCGCCCGATTCGATGTCTTTGTTTGCCAGCCATTGGGCGAGCGGGGGAGCGTTCACTGCCAAACGCCGATTAGTCTCTCCGGCAGAATTCCCGGTCCGACCCGATTCAGGATCCCCCGTTGGACTGGATTCAGGATCCCCGGCAATGGTCCGTCTAAGCAGCCTGAAATAGCAGATCGTATTGATCAACGCGCCCCGGTAGCTCTCCAGGAGTTGCCAGATGACGCGGTCCTTCGAAGTGCATAAGAAGGATCGGTCCGGGCCGGGGTCTACGAGTTGCAGGAATTCCGCAATGACGCTGTTTATCTCATTCCGCAGCTCTCCGGATATCTCATCGACGACTCCCTCGAAGACGATGACGGCGGTCAAGGCCCCGTCGGCGGAAGTCTTTGAAAAACACTGAATGCCCAGCACCGGAGTTCCTTCTTTGTAAATCAGCTTCCCCCGGATCGACTTCCTTTTGAATTGTTCCCGTACCGCCGCCCGAAAGTTAGTCAAAGGGAGGGGCTCGTCTCCGGGGCCGCCGTCTCTCCCGGCTGACATAAGTTGCAAATATTGCTCCCAGGCATCGGGGTTCGCGGTGAACGGGTCGAAGTCGATGGATGTGTACATTTTGCAATAGCTGTAGTGGGCGTGAAAGTACAAAAATTATCCCTTCTCATGCCTCTCATGATACATACTCGAGAACTCCCCGACGATGCCCAATCCCTCCCGGTCGAAAGACAGGCGGTGCAACTGCAGACCCGCGATGTCGCCGGGTAACACCTTCCGCAAGGCGGGATTGAGCGTGCCGCCGGGTTGCAGGGGCTGCGCGTGAGGGTCGTATTGGTAGGCGGGATCGCAGATGGTGCCCCGGGGATACATGATACCGGGCTGTCCCTTGCCGCGGATATCGAGGATCAGCGGATGGTCCAGTCCAAGCGTATGTCCATACTCGTGAGCAGCGGTCTTGGAGTCGTTCAGCAGGTTGGACAACTTAAAGTAGCCCGTATTGCAGTTGATGCTGTCGACGAACGAGATATCGTGCGCCGAGAACTCCTCGATCCGGAAGAAATTGCGTCGCGGATCGGTGTTGTGCCAGACCGCCGTGGGAACCAGGTCCGGGGCATATTGCCCTTCGATCTCGAATTCCACCAGGTATTCGCCCCGTTTGATGCGGATAACCGCCTTTGGCTCGTTCCAGGCCGCGGCGATCTCCGCGGCGACCTGCTGAGAGAGGGCCGTGCTTGCAGCTCCGCCATAAAAATGAAACACCGACCGGATAACTAATTTGCCTTCCTTTTTGTATAATTCCGCTGTTCCCATAGGCCACAAAAATCAGGAAAATATCGCAGATGCGGTCAATAAAATCCGCCAAAAAAACAGGTAAAAAAGTAGATAAAAAGCAGGTAAAAAGCGAAGGCATGCAACAAAGCTCCGAAGCCGCTGTCCTTACTCAAACACTTATTTCACAAGGATCTTTATGCGGTGTCGGCATTCCAGGGCTAAGTCGTTAGTACAAGGACTACATCAAAACTAAATCTATGCTCCGCTATTACTGCAAACTCGCCTGGCGCTACCTGAAAAAGAACAGCCAGTTCAGCATCCTCAATCTCCTGGGTCTTTCCACGGGCCTCGCCTGTGTCTGGCTGATCGGCCTTTGGGTCGGCGACGAATATGCCATGGACCATGGCTTCGACAAAGGACCCCGGCTCTACCAGGTGATGCAGAACATACGACTTGGCGATGGCGGTATCCAGACGATCGATCACACCCCCGGCATCCTCGCCCAGGCCCTCGCCGCGGAAATGCCCGAGGTGGAACAGGCCACCGTGATCCGCTTCCCCGCCCGCATGGAGAACCCTGCGGGGATACTGTCCGCGACTGGCATCGGTACAGCGACTGGTAACAACTCAGCGAGTCGCAGCAGCCCAGCAAGTGGCGACGGCTCAGCAAACGGCAGCGACCCTAAGGGCCACGGCGGCTCCGGAACTCACGGCGACACCGCGAGTGGCGAAGCCCCCTCGAATAGCAAGAGCGGCATAAACCCGACCGTAGCGGGGACCGGGGACCTGACACTTATCAAGGCGCGGGAACTCTATGTCACCAGGAATTTTTTTAATACGTTCTCCTTCCGGCTCCTGCAGGGTGACCCCGACCGGGTCTTCTCCGATGAATATGGGGTCGTCCTGTCGGAAGAGACGGCGCTGAAACTCTTCCACACAACAAAAGGCGTCCTCGGCCGCCCCGTGTCCTGGGACCGCGGACAAGGCGGCTTCTATAAGGCGTATAACCACGGGCTGCCCTTCGAATACCGCTTCCTCGACGAAGACTTCCGGGATCTCTATGCCTCCGAACAGCGGGTGGCTGTGCTATCCCGTTACTTCGCGACCGTCGCCATCCTGATATCCTGTCTTGGCCTTTTCGGTCTTGCCGTCTATACGGCCCGGAAGAGACAGAAAGAGATCGCCATCCGGAAAGTCGTCGGCGCTTCCGCGAGCCAAATCGCGGCGATGCTGTCGACAGACTTCCTGAAATGGGTCGCGATCGCCTGCTGCATCGGCTTCCCGGTGGCAGGCTGGGCTTTGGGAGTCTGGTTGGATCACTTTGCCTACCGGGTGTCGATCGGGGCCGGCCTCTTCGTGTTGGCCGGCGCCGCGGTGCTCCTGATCACGCTCCTGACGATCGGCTACCAGTCGGTGAAAGCCGCAACAGCCAACCCGGTGGGTGCGCTGAGGGAATGAGGCAGTGAGTAGTCAGTGGTCAGTGGTCAGTGGTCAGTGGTCAGTGGTCAGTGGTCAGTGGTCAGTGGTCAGTGGTCAGTGGTCAGTAGTGAGTGGGATGAAGAATCAGCAATCGGCAAACCAACATTCATAAAATAGAATCATATGAGCCAAAACTTCTTTCGAGCCACCTTCCGCGGCTGGTGGAAACACAAGACCTTCAGCTTTCTCAACGTATTCGGGCTCGCCGTCGGCATCGCTTGCGCGGGTCTGATTTTTCTCTGGGCCGAAGACGAACGCAGCTTCGATGAGAGCCAGCTGAAGAAGGACCGGATTTACTCCGTCCAGGTGAATATGAATTTCGATGGGACGATCTACACCATGGGTTCGACCCCTCGCTTGCTGGCCGCCGCCCTGCAGACGGAGGTCCCCGGTATCCTCAACACCGCGAGAGTCTATCCCGAAGACAAAAATGCGCTTTTCCGGATCAATCCTGGTGGCGCCGGAGGCGTCGGCGACACGGAAGTGAAAAGCGTCTACGCCGTGGGGCGATATGCCGACTCGTCGCTGTTCAGCATGCTCACGCTGCCCTTTGTCGCGGGTGATCCGAAAACGGCGTTTAAGGAGCTATATTCCCTCGTCCCCACGGAGAAGACGGTCGCCAAATTTTTTGGGCCGGGGCAATCGCCCGCATCCGTGCTCGGCCGCACCCTACGGGTGGATAATAAGCAGGACTACACGGTGACGGGTGTGCTGAAGGATCTGCCCGTCAATTCCAGTCTGCAATTTGAATGGCTGGCGCCTTTCGGCATCGATCTCCTCCGCGAGGGGAAATTGATATGGGGCAGCTATGGACCCCTGACCTTTGTGGAGCTGGCGCCGCAGGCCGACGCCGCTGCCGTTCAAAAGCAAGTGGCTGCCATCAACCGGCAAATAAAAAATCTCTCGCACCGGAAGGATCCCTCACAGACCGCCCAGACCTTTTTGTTCCCGATGAAAGACTGGCGGCTACGCGCTCAGTTCGAAAATGGGAAGCCCACCGGCGGCGGCCGCATAGACCAGGTGCGGCTGCTTTCCGCGATCGCCTGGGTCATCCTGCTCATCGCCTGCATCAACTTCATGAACCTGGCCACCGCCCGCAGCCAGCAACACGCCCGGGAGATCGGGGTACGCAAGGTCCTCGGTGCGATGAAGGCACAACTCGTCTTCCGCTTTCTGCTTGAGGCGGTCTGCATGGCGACGCTGGCCGCGATTCTCGCCGTGTTCCTGATGGCATTGTCGTTACCGGCCTTCAACAACCTGGTCGAAAAACAGCTCACGCTCGGCATCCTTCAACCCACCCATCTGGCGGCACATGTGGCGGCACTGGCGGCGATCATCCTGATTTGCGGTCTGGTCGCGGGCAGCTATCCCGCCCTCCACCTGTCTTCCTTTAACCCCATCCGCGTGCTGAAGGGACTGACCGGCGGGAGCGGCAGCGATGCCTGGGTCCGCAAAGCCCTCGTCGTCTTCCAGTTCTCGCTTTCGATCGTCTTCATCATCGCGACGATTACCATCTTCCGCCAGATACAATATGTGAAGGACCGCAACCTGGGTTTTAACAAGGACCGGCTCGTGGAAATAGATATGCAACACACGATGGCCGGACAATTCCCCCAGATCCGTGAAAGCCTGCTGCAGACAGGTGTAGTCGAAAATGCCGCGATGATCGACCGCTCGACGATCATGGGAGGCAATACCGATGACCGGTTCGATTGGGCAGGGAAACCGGCCAACCTCCAGGTCTCGTTCGCCAAAAGAAACGTGAGCGCCGCCTTTGTTGCCACTTCGGGTCTGCACCTCCTCGCGGGCCACGATTTTGCCGAAGGGGAGGACTCTTCCGGAAATATCCTGGTCACGGAATCGTCGGCCCGCCTGATCGACAAGAGCGATATCCGCAGAGTGCCCGGTACCATTCTGCGCCTTCCCGCCAATGAAGAAAAAACCAGCTTTTTATCTTTTACCGTGATCGGCATCGTAAACGATTTTGTCTTTGGCGATATGAACGGCACTCCCGGCCCGGTTCTCTTCTTCCGACGACCTCCGGGTTCCTGGGACGAGAATCTCGTCTATGTGCGGATCCGCAAAGGACCCGATGCCGGAAAGTCGCTTTCGAAAATAGAGGCCGTTATCCAGCAGGCCAACCCGGCCTATCCGTTCAAATATGTTTTTGTCGACGACCAGTTCAATGCCGCCTTCCAGACCGAAACACAGATGGGCCGGATGGCCAGCGTCTTTGCCGTGCTCGCTGTTTTCATCTCTTGTCTGGGGCTGTTCGGCCTGGCGGCCTATATGGCGGAACGCCGCACCCGCGAGATCGGCTTCCGGAAAGTGCTCGGCGCGAGCGTCGCAGGCATCACCGGGTTGTTGTCGCGGGACTTCCTTCGATGGGTCGCCCTCTCCTGTCTGATCGCCTTCCCCGTCGCGTGGTGGTTGGCGCAGAACTGGCTGAAGAACTTTGAATACCGGATCACCCTGGGAGCGGGGATCTTCCTGGCGGCGGGCGCCCTGGCCCTGCTCATCGCCTGGGTCACGATCGGCTTCCAGGCCGTCCGTGCGGCGCTCGCAAACCCGGTCGACTCGTTGCGAAACGAATAATGCAGTGAGTGGTTGGTAGATTTTGGTCAGGCGCGGGAGAAGGGTGTGCTGTCTTTTGATTTTTTTCGATTTACATGTAAATCGTCGTCTTTCCTGGCCCTGTCAGTTAACTAGTAAACCGTTTTTTTTCAGAAAAGAGATATCCACGCGAAATGGATCATCCTTTTGCGAACGGCAGCCGGGTGGAATCCTGCAATGGCAAATCGTACATCGATCGGTCGGAAACGGACAGTTCCGGATGGGAATTTTATCCGGGACAAATTCAAATCCGATCCGGGGAAGCAGAAATGGGCAGGCACGCTGTTTATCCAACGCTTCGCGGACAAATATCTGCACAACAGCTATGAGAATGGTAAGATCGCCGGCGGCCGGATCGAATATGTCAGGTTGTTTTCCCTGATCGCCGCTTTCCTGCTGGTGATCGCCTGTATCAATTTTATGAACCTCAGCACCGCCAAAGCCTCGAACCGGATGAAGGAAGTGGGTGTCCGGAAGTGTATCGGCGCGAGCCGTCGTTCGCTCATCGCACAATATCTCGGCGAATCCATGCTGATGGCGAGCCTCTCACTTTTGTTGGCCATCGGGCTCGTATGGTTGCTGCTCCCCGCGTTTAAGGAGATAACGGGCAAGGGGCTTGTTGGTGGCCGGCAGCTATCCCGCCCTCTATCTCTCAGGCTTCCGGCCGGTCGAAGTCCTGAAAGGAAAGCTGCAAGCCGGCGGGGAAGCCTGGGCCCGTAAGGGATTGGTGGTATTTCAATTCTCGCTCTCCGTCTTCCTCATCGTCTCGGTGCTCGTCGTATACAAACAGCTATCGCAAGAACACGGAAAATATTCTCGTAAGGATCCGGGCGGGCGCCGAACGGCCGACCCTGGCCTCCCTCGGCGCGCTCTATCAGCAATACAACCCCGGGCTGCCCTTCGAATATGGCTTCCTCGATGAGGACTTCCATCGGCTCTATGCCTCAGAGGAGCGCGTTTCCGTACTATCACGCTATTTTGCCGGCATCGCCGTCCTGGTGTCTTGTCTTGGACTCTTCGGGCTCGCCGCTTTCACCGCACAGAAAAGGGAGAAAGAAATGGGTATACGCAAAGTGGTGGGCGCCTCGTCCGCGCACCTGGCCCTGATCCTATCGGTGGATTTTTTGAAGTGGGTAGCCATCGCCGTGGGAATTGCCTGTCCGCTCGCATGGTGGGCGATGAAACGGTGGCTGGATGGCTTTGCCTATCGCGTTTCGATCGGAGCGGGTATCTTCCTGGCGGCCGGCGCCTCGGTACTGCTGATTACGCTGGCAACCGTCAGCTTCCAGGCTATCAAGGCGGCGCTGGCCAACCCGGTGAAGGCGTTGAGAAGCGAATAGGGTACCGAGGGTCGGTAGTCGGTAGTCTATAATCAGCGGCGAGTGACCATTAGTCAGTGGTCAGTAGTCAGTGGCCACTGGTCACTGGCCGGTTAGTTCCTCACCGGCCGGCCCGTCTTCAGCACGCTCTGGATCCTTTCGAGGGTCTTGCGCTCGCCGCATAGGCTGAGGAAGGCTTCCCGCTCCAGGTCCAGCAAATATTGCTCGCTGACGGCAGTGGGCTCGCTGAGATCTCCGCCGCACATGACATAGGCCAGTTTCCTGGCCACGAGCGCATCGTGGTCGGTTGCATAGTTGCCTCTCCACATCGCGTTGACGCCGGCATACAGGGCGCCGAGGGCGGATCGTCCCAGCACCTTGATGTCTTTGCGGGGAGCGGGCATCACATACCCTTCGTCGAACAGCTCGATCACGGAACGCTTCGCCTCGGCGATGCGGCGGCCCTGGTTGAGGCTCACGATGTCGCGGCCCTTGCGCAGGACCCCGGTCTCGAAGGCTTCGAAGGCCGAGGTGGAGACCTTCGCCGTCGCGATCGTCAGGAACCGGTTCTTGAGGGTGATCGTCTCGGGTTCGTCTTCATGCATGTCGTCGGCGGCTCTTAGGGTATATTCTTTGGTGCCCCCGCCACCGGGGATCAACCCGACACCCAGCTCGACCAACCCGATATACGACTCGGCGGCAGGAACCACGCGGTCGGCATGCAGGCTGAACTCGCAGGACCCGCCCAGCGTCAGCCCGTGCGGCGCGATGACGACGGGAACGGCCGAATGGCGTACACGCATCGACGTTTGCTGGAACAGGCGTATCGCCATGTCGAGTTCGTCGTATTCCTGGTCGATGGCCAGCATAAAGATCATGCCGACGTTGGCGCCGGCGCTGAAATTGGCGCCTTCGTTGGCGATGACGAGGCCCTTGTATTTCTCTTCGGCCAGGGCGATGGATTTTTGGATCCCTTCCACTACTTCTCCGCCGATCGTCCCCATCTTGGTATACCATTCCAGCCCCAGCACTCCGTCGCCGAGATGATAGCAACGGCAGGCGCTGTTCTTCCATACCGTCTGACCGCTGAAGTTCTTTAGCACGAGGAAGGAATCGCCGCCGGGCAGCGGCTTGTAGGATTTCGAGGGGATATCATAATAGAGACGTTTCCCGTTCTCTACCTTGTAAAAGCTTTTGGCGCCGGAGGCCAGCATCTCACCGACCCAGGCGGGCAGGGTATAGCCCGCTTCCTGCAGCTTCTTCGCGGTGGATTCCACCCCCAGCACATCCCAGGATTCGAAGGCGCCGATCTCCCAGCCGAAGCCCGCCATCATAGCGTCGTCGACCCGGTAGAGTTCATCGCTGATTTCGGGGATTCGGTGTGCTATATACGAAAACAACCCGTAATGGAATTGCCGGAAGAACTCTCCCGCCTTATCGGTTCCTTGCATCAGCATCTTCAGGCGTGTCGCCAGGTCTTCGATGGGCTTGGCGGCTTCGAGGGTGGCTCCTTTCGGCTTTTGGCGCGGGCCATATTCCAGGGTCTGCAGGTTGAGGGTGAGGATCTCTTTTTCCCCGCCCGCTCCTTTTGTCTTTTTGAAGAAACCCTGCCCGGTTTTGTCACCGAGCCAGTTGTTGGCGGCGATCTTCTCCAGCCAGGCCGGGATGGTGAAAACGGAGTGCTGCTCGTCGTCGGGACAGTTGTCGGCGATGCCCCGGGCCACTTTTATCATGGTGTCGATGCCGACGATGTCGGCCGTCCGGAAGATGGCCGATTTGGGTCTTCCGATCAGCGGGCCGGTCAGCGCATCCACGTCGTCGACCGTCAGACCCAGTTTGTCGACGAGTTTGAAGATCTCCATGATGCTATAGACGCCGACGCGGTTGGCTATAAAAGCCGGGGTATCCTTACAGAGCACGGTCGTTTTCCCGAGATAGAGATCGCCGTAGTGCAGCAGAAAGTCCGTGACCGCGGGATCCGTTGCGGGAGTGGGGATGATCTCCAGCAGCCGCAGGTAGCGCGGCGGGTTGAAGAAATGGGTGCCGCAGAAATGTCTTTTAAAATCCTCGCTGCGGCCTTCCGCCATCAGGTGGATGGGGATGCCCGAGGTGTTGGAACTGATCAGGGTCCCGGGCTTCCGGTATTTTTCGACTTCCGCGAATACCTGCTGTTTGATGTCGAGCCGCTCTACCACGACTTCGATAATCCAGTCGGCATCGGCGATGTCTTTCATGTTATCGGTGAAATTGCCGGTCCGGATGTTCTTTGCGGTATCTTTTGTATAAACGGGAGAAGGATTCGATTTCAGCGCGGCGGCCAGGGCATCGTTCACGATGCGGTTTTTGACGGAAGGGTGGTCGGGCGCCAGGTTCCGGGCCTTTTCGGCATCGGTCAGGGTGGTGGGAGCGATATCGAGCAGAAGGGTCTGCAGGCCGATCCCAGCAAAATGACAGGCAATCCTTGATCCCATGACACCGCTTCCGAGTACGGCTACTTTCTTAATGATTCGGTTCATTCGGTAGTTTTTTCTGTATGGCTGAAAAAAATAGTTAGCTAAACAACTATCTACCCCGAAGGTAATACAAAAAAATTGGAAGGCCACCTCAAACGGAAATTTCGGAAGCGGGAAAAGACGGGGATTTTCTAACGGAGACCCGCCGCGGGTTCGATCTCGAGCGCGAGGGCGGCCAGATCGTGGTTTCCGAGGCCCAGGCCCACAAATTGTTCCATCTTATCCTGTAGCATACCGGCAAAGGGCATCTCCAGGTGGACGTTTTCGGCCTGGTGGCCGACCAGCTTTATGTCCTTGAGTGCCAGTGCCAGGCTAAACCCGGCGGGCTGGTATTTCTCTTCGAGGATGGTATTGCCATAGTTGACATAGATGGGGCAGTTAAAGATCGTCTGTCCCAGCATGGTCATCACCGTCCGTTTGTCCACCTCGCTGTGTTCGGCCAGGGCGAGGCCTTCCGCGATGCTTTCGATCGCTGCGATGAGCATGAAGTTGGTGCAGAGTTTTGCGGTATTGGCGCTGCCGGGGTTTTCGCCGTAGTCCCAGCATTTCACGGCGCCCGCTTCGGTCAGCAGGTCCATCACGGCCTGTTTGGCGGCGGCTTTCCCGGCCACGCAGAAATTCAGTTTCCTCGCTCTCGCCGCTTCCGGACGCCCGATAACCGGGCAGGCCAGGTATTGATTCCCGTGTTTTTCGTGAAGAGTTGCGAGGGCTTCGGAGGTCGAGGGCAGGATCGTGCTCATCGAGACATGGATACCACCCGGTTTCAGGTTAGCCGCGATCCCGTCGGGGCCCTCCGTGATCGCCTTTACAGCCGCGTCATCGGAGACCACGCTGACGACGATGGTACAGGCCTGCGCCAGCTCCCGCACGGAGCCCGCTGCGACCACACCCATAGCCACTAAGGCCTGGGTTTTCTCCGCGTGGCGGTTATAGACGGTATGAAGTTGCTTTCTCTCTGCTAAATTGGCGGCTATGGCGCTGCCCAGACTGCCCAGGCCGATGAGGCCGATCGTTTTTGCTGGCGTAGATGTACCCATGGAAGATGTAGACATGACTATGACAATAAAAAATGACTATGAAAAATGAAAGCGAAAAAATGGCGATGACAGCGAAAATAAAAAAGCGGCGTGAAAAAATCAATGAAGCAACGAAAATAAAGAGAACCGCCGTGAAAAACCAACGAAGCAAAGATCATCGGAGCAAAGATCAACGAAGCAAAGACAAAGGAGAGAGAAGCAAAGACCAGGAACGGGAGTCAGAACAAGAAAAATAAAAACGCGGATAGCAATGAAAAAATCTCACCCTGCGGAGCACCCACTCTTTAAAAAAGTTTCACAACACTCAACACTCACTACTGGCCGATCAGAGTCTTCATCCCACTCACTACTGACTACTGACTACTCACTACAACATCTTGTTCAGGCGGCTGATCTCGTAGTTGTCCGCTTTATTGAGGACCTCTCTTTTCAGCCGGATCTGTTCTTCCATCAGCTTCCTGGGGTAGGTGTCGCTGGTGATATAGCTCACGGTGAGATATACGCCTTTTTCGATGACCAGCCGGTTTCCGCAGATATCCACCAGGTGGGTCTTGTCCGAATCGGTGAAGTCTCCCGAGCATTGATACTTGGCTTTGATCGAATTGGCAAGGATATCATTTGTCTTTTCGGTAAAAGACAGAAAGCTCAGCTGCGAATAGTAGAAGATGCCCTGGATGAAATGAAACTGCAACAGCACTTTCTGACGCAGCAGGCGCGTCTTATAGAAAAGTATCTTGTGATCCTTGAAGTCGTTTATATCTTTTACCAGGAAGGAAGGCATGCCGATCTTCCAGATCACTTTCCTGGGAGAGGCGCCGAACTGAATGTCATTGGGAGCGATGATGGTATTGGTCAAAAAGGGAGCTTCGACCTTCTGATCCAGCAGTTCGTGGGCAAATTCGAGATAGTATTGATTCGTAAAACTTCTGTAAAAGCCTTCCCTCTCCCTGTAAAAGGAGCCATACCGGCTGTAGGGAAGCAATTTTGACTGAATGTTCTGTTTCATAGTGATAAAAGAAGTTTCATTTAAGAATCAATCCAATACACATCGTCGGGCGAAACTAGGCGCTCTAAACAAAAATAAGCACTTAATCGGGACTGGCCTCAAAATGGCCCACCTAATTTTTTATTTAGCAGGGCATCCTCCTCTTTTTTAGGGGGTTCTTAAGAAATTACCCTTACTTCCCATGCTGTTTACCCGTAATCCTTCTCAATGCAATTGTCGGGCCATATTCTCCCGTTCAGGTATTTGGGAAGTTTATATATTGTATACTTGTTTAATGTGTTTGCGGCTTTTCAGAGGTTTCTCAGAGGCTTCCCGGTGGTTCCCAGTAGTTCCCGGTGGTTTCCAGCGGCTCCCAGCGGTTTCCGGCCAGCTTCTGATAGGATGTATCGGTGCAGGTGTCGGTGGGAGCTCCCCTCAGCTTACCCCGGAACCGGGTTCGATGGCCTGATCCGGGGCAACGAAATAGAGTTTGCCGCTCTTGTCTTCCGCCATCAGGATCATGCCGTTGCTTTCAATGCCCCTCATCTTTCGGGGGGCCAGGTTGGCGACCACCACGACCTGTTTGCCGATGATTTCTTCCGGCTTGAAATGCAGGGCGATACCCGAGACGATGGTTCTCTTTTCGAAACCCAGATCGACCTCGAGTGTAAGCAATTTATCGGCTTTTTCCACCTTGACGGCCTGCAGGATGGTGCCCACTTTCAGGTCCAGCTTTGCGAAGTCATCATAGACGATGGAGGGTTTGACTGCCGGCGCGTCTTCTGGTTTAACCGTCTTGCCGGCTTCCGGAACCGGCCCGGCACCGGAGGAGGCCTTTCTGGTTTTGTTTCCATCGCTTTGTCCGGTCCCGTTCGCATCTCCGGTCGTGTTCGCCTGTCCGGTCGTGTTCGCGGCGCCCTTTCCCGGCTGACCGGCGGCAGCTTTCCTGGTCTGAAAGGTTTGTCCGGACTGAATGGTTTGTCCGGACTGAAGGGCTTGTTCTGCCTGTTCGATCTTGTCGGCGGCGGCCTTCTGTTCGGCAGCAGCCTGTAACTTGTCGATCTGCCGCTGGACTTCTTCGTTTTCGATCTTCCGGAACAGCAATTCCGGCGCCCGCAGGCTATAGCCTGTGCTCAGCAGTTTCATCTTCCCCGCGTTCTCCCAGTCCAGGATCTTCTCCACCACCTTCAGCATATGGAGGATCTTCCTCGCGGTAAAGGGCAGAAAGGGATTGATCAGGATGGCGAGGTTCGCCGTCAACTGGAGGCAGATGTGAATGCAATTATCGATGAGGGATTGCATATGGGTCAGTGCCGCCGGATCCGGCGCCGGTTCCCCCGTCATTTTTTTGGCCAGGCTCCAGGGCGCCTTGTCCTGCAGATAGCGGTTGCCTTTCCGGGACAGGTCGATCACCTCGAACTGTGCTTCCCTGAATTTATATTGTTCGAGCAGTCCTTCGATCTTATTTTTCGACTCTTCGACTTCCCGGATCATGGCCCGGTCCCTGTCGTCCATGAGGTCGGTATGAAGGGGTGGAACCTTCCCTTTGCACAGGGTGTGCATCATCACCAGGGCGCGGTTGACGAAGTTTCCGAAGATATTGGCCAACTCGCTGTTATTGGCATCCTGGAATCCCTTCCAGGTGAATTCGCTGTCCTTACTCTCCGGTGAGATTGCGGTCAGGTAGTACCGCAGGCTATCGGCCAGCTGGGAACCGCCATTCTCCTTCTTTACAAAATCGTCGATATAATCCTGCATGTCCAGCTTCCAGTTGCGGCTGGTGCTCATCTTGTCTCCCTCCAGGTTCATGAACTCGTTGGCGGGGACATTGCCCGGCAGGATATTGCCGTGCAATTTCAGCATCACGGGGAAGATGATGCAATGGAAGACGATATTGTCTTTTCCGATAAAATGGACGAGCCGGGTGTCCTTGTCATACCAGTAGGGCTTCCAGTCTTTGTCGTTGTCCAGGGCCCACTGCCGGGTGGCACTGATATACCCGATCGGGGCGTCGAACCACACATAAAGCACTTTGCCTGCCGCCTCTTCCGGGGGCAGGGGCACCTGGACCCCCCAGTCGAGGTCGCGGGTTACGGCTCGTGGCTGCAGGCCGCCGTCCAGCCAGCTTTTGCATTGCCCCAGGACGTTTGTCTTCCAGTCGGAGCCATGCTCCTGCAGGATCCACTCCCGCAGAAAGGCTTCGTGCTTGTTGAGCGGGAGATACCAATGTTTGGTGAGTTTTTTTACAGGGGGCTTCCCGCTAAGCGTGCTGTGCGGGTTGATCAGCATCTCGGGGCTCAGCGTGGAGCCGCAGTTCTCGCACTGGTCGCCATAGGCGCGGGGGTTGCCGCAGACGGGACAGGTGCCCACGATATAGCGGTCGGCAAGAAAGGTCTGCGCCTCCTCGTCATAATATTGTTCGCTTTCCCTGACTTCCAGTTCGCCCCGGTCGTTGAGATAGGTGAAAAACTCCCGGGAGGTCTCGTGATGGATCGGCTCGCTCGTCCGGTGATAAATATCGAACGAGATGCCCAGATCCGCGAAGTTCTCCTTGATCAGGACATGGTATTTGTCGATGATCGCCCGGGGAGTGGTGCCTTCTTTCCGGGCCTGGATAGGGATGGCTGTCCCGTGCTCGTCGCTGCCACATACGAACACGACATCGCGTCGTTGCGCCCGCAGGTAGCGAACATAAATATCGGCCGGCAGGTAGGCCCCGGCCAGGTGGCCGATATGTTTCAGACCGTTGGCATAGGGCAGCGCCGCAGTAATTAGATATCTTTTGGGTTGAGTCATAATGGGTAAATAGTCTATCAGATGTATCCGGACCGGACGCAAATAGTTTGCAAAATTAATGAATTGGAGCGGTTCCCGGTGATGGCGGGTTCGGTCATTTGGCGTGTCCGGCTATTTAGCCGTTTCGATGATTTCAGCGGTGCAATCGTCTGGCGCGTTCGGTCTATTCTGTGAGGGCAAATTCCACCATCGCGTTTTTCCGGAAGTCGGTGGAAAGGAAGACATTGTATTTTTTGTCCCGGGTATTCACTTCCATCAGGGCGGTATTGGGCGGGAGGCTGCCGAGATTCTCCGCAAAAAGGATGAGTTTGTTGACGGAGAGGGTTTTATCCAGGGCCAGTGTGATTATTTTCGGCTTGGAATCCAGTTTCAGGTGTTCCAGTACGAGCTGCCCGTTCATATAGAGGGATACGGAATCTCCGTCGATGGCTCCATTGTCATACAACTCCAGCTCTACGGAGTCCTGGTGCAGCACGCTGATGGTGGCGGCGACGGGGGACTCCCGGGAGAGGACCGCCAGGAACTGCTTCTGCTGGGCGGAATCCATTTTATGGTGTTTCGGGATGACGATCGGCGGAATGAGGGGTCCCAGCTTCCTTTCCAGCCGGATACTCATGCTGACGACTTCGCCGGGGTGATCGGGAGACGCTCCCCGCCAATGGCCTTCCAGCACTTCCTTATGGCCAACCCGTTTGTAGTGGAGGGTATATACTCCCGGGCCGGCGCTCAGGCTGGCGTCCGCTTCCGAATTTCCGCTCAGGGGATCCTTGTCGCTGCCTCCGCCGGAATAGGTGCTTCCGGCCGGCGATCCCGTCGATGCCGCATCGATGTTTCCTTTCTTTGTATTGTTCTCCACGATCGAAACCAGGGAATCGCCGTGAAAATGGCCGCTCACGACGCGATGCCGGAAATCCTGTGTGCCCGGATCATACCAGTGCATGACACCGCCAAACAGGGAATCCGTTGCCGAGATATCCAATACCAGGCGTTGCTGGTCGTCTGTCGTCCGGGATAGAGAGCGCCCAGTCCATTGTCCTGTGAGGTTCTGGGCATATAAAGAAAAACCTGCCTTTAGCAGCAGGATAGTGGCAAATACAAAGCGCATGAAAGTCCAAAATGGTGAACGGATACGCTAAGTTACGTAATCGCCGGGGGAAAATCAAAGCGAAAATATAGCCGATCCGTTCTCCCGCCAAAAACGGGCCATCGTTTGCTCCCTGGCGCCGGGATTATGGCTTATGGCGCCGGGATTATGGCTTATGGTGGCGGGATTATGGCTTATGGTGGTGGCAGTTCTGATTTATGGTGGCGGCGATTATGGGACCGACTGTTGCAGGATCTGTTCGAGGTCTGCGACCGAAGGGTCGATCTTTACGATCCGACGATCCCGGTCCAGGAGGATTTTTGTCGGGAAGTTGCCTACCGAGTAATCATGACAGATTTTATAATCGGAGTCCAGCAGGTTGATCCAGGGCAGACCCGCTTTCCCGATCGTCGATTTCCAAAGGGGGATCAATTGCCGGCCATCGACCGACAGACCAATCACCTGGAAGCGGTCTCTTGTAGTTTTCTGATAAAACCGGATCAGCTCGGGAAAGGATGCAAGACAGGGACCACATTGGGAGAACCAGAAATCCAGCAGGATATACCGGCTTTTTACATCCGAGAGCCGGACGGGTTTATCGTTGCTGTCGGGCAGGGCAAAGTCGGAAAACAGTTTGTGCTCCTGCAAACGGTCGCGTCCTTCCAGGTAGCCGAGTACCTTTTTGCCGGGCAGGGATCTCTTCACCGGCTCCGAAAGGCGGTCATATCGATCACGGATATCCTTCGTATCGATCCCATAGCGGCAATATTCGATTGCGAGGATGCCGGCGGCGGCGATATCGTCTTTTTGCGCATTCATCAAACTGTCGCTCAGGTCGATGAAATGTTCTTCCGTGCGATGATCCGTATAGTAAGTCAGCATTCTTTCGGAATAGCCCGAGATGAGGGTGATTTCGCCTGTTTTTGCAATATGAACCTGACGGCTGATCGTATCCGATAAAATGTCCGCGTGTGCGCTTTGATACACAGCAGGCGGGTCTCCGGTGTAGACCGACAAGTGAAAAGGGAAGAATTCGTCCGGCACTTTCCGGCTAAAGTCGACCGTCTCACCAGCTCCGATAGAATGGTCTTCGGTCAGGAAATTAAGGTGTACCGGCCGCCCGGATTCGTTGATGACCCTGACCCTGAAAAAAGAGGAGTCTGCCTGTGACCAGGCCGGCAAAGCCGGGAGCCATCCAAAGAGCAGCAGAAAGACCCGGGCATAATCGATCATAAGATGAGACGGTTTGTGATGAGACAGTTTGTGTGATGAGGCAGGTTGTATGATGAGTCGGGTTTGTAATGAAGCAATTTAGTGTAATTTGTGTTTGCATAGCAGTCAAATGAACCGAAAACATTTTCTTTCTTCCCTTCTCGCGGCCGGCAGCAGCCTCCCTTCCTTCGGGCGGGTATCTGCCCTTCACGGACAACCGCAGCGAGGAGACCAAAAGACGGAACCGGGCGCCTCCGCCCAAATTCCGCCCTATCTCCGCAATGGCGACACCATCGGCATCACCTGCCCGGCGGGGTGGATCACGGAGGCGGAGATCCAGCCCGCCATCCAGCAACTCGAGCGCTGGGGCTGGGCCGTCCGCGTCGGCGATACCGTCGGAAAAAAAGACTTCACCTTCGGTGGTACCGACATAGAACGGGCCGCCGACCTGCAACAGATGCTGGACGACCCCTCTCTGGGGGCCATCCTGTGCGCACGGGGTGGTTATGGCGCCGTCCGAATCGTCGACCGGCTGGATTTCAGCCATTTTGCATCGCAGCCTAAATGGATCATCGGCTTCAGCGACATCACGGTACTCCATGCCCATCTCAACCGCAACCTGCGGATCGCCTCGGTTCATTCCAAGATGTGCAACAGTTTTCCCGACGACTGGTCCAGGGGGGAACCCGACCAGATCACGACCCTTCTCTCCATTCGTCAGCTGCTGGCGGGGGAACGGATCGACTATGCCGTGACCCCCGATCCGAATAACAGGACGGGAATAGCGGAAGGAGAATTGATCGGGGGCAACCTGAAGACACTGGAGACCCTGGCAGGCACGGCTTCGGATATCTCCACCGACCGGAAGATCCTTTTTGTAGAGGATACCGGCGAATACCTCTATAGCATCGACCGCATGTTCTGGAACCTCGAACGCACGGGGAAACTCCGAGGCCTGAAGGGGCTGATCGTGGGAGGCTTCAAGCTGAAGCCGGACGACGCGGGGGAGGAATTCGGGCGGACACTTTACGATATCGTGCTGGAGAGGGTTCGCGCCTATGACTACCCCGTCTGCTTCGGGTTCCCGGTGGGCCACCAGAAAAACAATTTCGCCCTGAAATGCGGCGCCCTGCATAAATTGCAGGTGAGCAGGGAGGGGGTGGTCTTTGAAGATCTTTCATTAATTTAAACAGTTCGCATCATGGTAACCTTGCCTCCCGCCCTCCAACCCGGTGATACGATCGGTCTCGTTTGCCCGGCGGGCTATATGTCCGGGGACAAGGCCCGGGTCTGCATCGAAGCCTTGCATCAATGGGGGTATCACGTAAGAGTGGGGACGACCCTGGGCTCCGACTCGGGCAACTATTTCTCCGGAACCGACGAGCAACGCCTCGCGGACCTGCAGCAGATGCTGGACGACCCGGCTATAAAGGCCATCCTCTGCGGGAGGGGTGGCTACGGCGTAGGCCGCATCATCGACCGGATCGATTTCTCCGCATTCAAAAAGACGCCCAAGTGGATCATCGGTTTTAGCGATATCACGGTCCTGCACGCCCATATCTATGCGAATTATAAAATCGCCACCCTGCATGCTCCGATGGCGGCCGCCTTTAACGATGGGGGCGTATCGTCCGAATATATCCAGTCCCTGCGTTTCGCCCTGGAAGGTCGGAAATCGAAGATCCATTGCGATGCCCACCCCTTCAACAGGAGGGGCGAGGTCGTCGGAGAACTGGTGGGTGGGAATCTGACCCTGCTTGCCCATCTCGTCGGAAGCCGCTCGGATATAAAGACCCGCGGCCGGATCCTCTTTCTGGAGGACATCGGCGAATACCTGTACAATATCGATCGCATGCTCTACCAGCTCAAACGCAGCGGTAAACTCGACCGGCTGGGCGGTCTCATCGTCGGGGGATTTACCGACCTGAAGGATACGGAAAGACCTTTCGGAGAGGACGTCTACGAGATCATCCGCGACGTGGTAAAGGAATACGACTACCCCGTCTGTTACGGGTTCCCGGTCAGTCATGGGAAAGAGAACTACGCGCTGAAATCCGGCGCCGGCCACAAGCTGAAAGTCGGCAAACACAGGACGACCTTGGAAGAGTAACGGGATGCTGGAAGAGTAACGGATGAACAGGCTGGGTGAATAGTCTATTTCTGTATTTTTGCCCTGTGCCGGACAGTTAGCCAATCCGGCGTCGACCAGAACACCGGGTTGCCCCCTGGATAGCAGCGGTACCGGCAACACGCCTCCTCCCGCCTCGTCCTCTTCCTAAATAAATCCGGGGAATCCAGGCTCGTCTTTGCTGAAAAAGTGGTTGTTTTTTTATGGAATCTGACTTGTTTTGAGTCACCAATTATTCCTTCCATAAAAACCCATTCGCCATGACCAAAATTGCCGCTGTCTCCATCGCCGTCTTTTTGATATGCCTGTTTGTTATCTCCGGCGCCCGCTCCCAATCTCAAGCCTCCGTTGTTGGAATCCCTGTTCCCGGATCTCTCGCCGGGATTCCGGCTGCAAGGCCTTCCGCGGGATTATCTGCGGGTCCATTTGGCGGCCCATCCGCCGGGTATACCGGGAACGTCTATCCTGAGCCGCCGACAGCCGTACAGCCTTCTCCCATGGACAAAACGAAGGTCATGGACTTCTTCGAGAACCAGCAATTCGAGGAAGCCGTGGGCTACCTGGAGCCGGCCGTCGCCGCGGATTCGAATAACCTGCAACTCCTGGGTTTTTTGGGCTATGCTCATTATATGACCGACAATACCGAGGCGGCCGGGAAATATTTTCAGCGGATCTTCTCCCTCGACTCCAATAATATCTCCGCACTCGGCTACCTGGCGCGGATCAATAATTTCAAACACGATGAAAAAGCCAAGCTATATGCTGCCCGCCTGGTCGGTCTCCAGCCCGCGAAGGCGTTGTGGTGGCGGAATATGGCCGATTTGCTCCATCGGACCAACCAGGCGGATTCGGCGCTGACCGATTACCGGCAGGCCTACTCTCTCGCTCCTGACGATTATCGAAATGCGGCCGGGCTTGCGGAGATGCTGATCGAGCAGAAAGACTATCTGAAGGCGGACAGCATCCTGGACCGGGGTCTGACGAAAGACTCCCTGAATATCCCGCTGCTCAAATTGCGTATCAAGTCTTCTTATAACGCAAAGGATTATGAACAGGCCCTGGTTCCCGGCGAAAGGCTGATGCGGCTGGAAGAGTTATCGGTGAATGCCCTGACCCAGGTGGCCTTGTCTTACTACAGGCTGACAAAATATGAAGACTGCATCCGGGTGTGTGAGTATATGACCGGGCATGGCCTCGACCAGGAATCTATCTACTATTACGAGGCAAAAGCCTGTTCCAAACTAAAACAATACGACAAAAGCAACGAGCTCTATGAGACTTGCCTGGCGAAGGCTATTTCGACTACGGCGGAACTATACTATTACAATCTCGCGGAGAATTATGAGGCGCTGAAACAGTATGGTAAGGCGATCCCGCAATATGATACCGCCTATTACCTGTTTAAGAACCCGGTAATGAACTACAACGCCGGGCGTGTCTGTGAGAGCGAACTGAAAAATGAAAGGCTTGCCCGCAAATATTATACTTTGTACCTTCAGACTGCCCGGCCTCATACGCCCGACGAAAAGAAAGCATACGAATATGTCCGGGAAAAATGGGGAAGGAAGAGACCCGGAGGATCGAAAACAGCCGATGGGGGGCAAGAGCGGGCAAAACAGTAGACAAAAGCCGGGTTTGCAAAAAGGGTGCGGGTGTTTCCGGATGGTGTCCGGCAAACAGGCCCTGGCTATTGATTCCGCTACAGTGACTGTATCGTTTATGAACACATTCGTACGTTTTATTTCGTAGTTATATTGATTTTCAAATAGTTGTGTTTTTGGCATCTTTTCTGTCGCAAATTGGTATGCCGGGGTATGCCGGGGTAACTGTTTGGGTCTGCCTCTGCCGGGAATTGGGCAGGTTGCTCCTGCACCCGTTGCACTCACAAAAAACGCATCCGATGTTCAAAAACTATTTGCGAATGGCCCGGAGGAGTCTCGGGCGGAATAAGGTCTTCTCCTTTATCAATATGATCGGTCTTTCCATCGGGATCAGCGCTTCCCTGGTCATCTACCTCATCGTCTCCTATGATTTCGGTTTCGACAAGGGAGAGAAAGAGGGAGATCGCATCTACCGGGTCGTCAGCAGCATGGTGTTCTCAGGGGAGCCGGTCCATAGCAGGGGGTTACCCATGCCGCTCGCCAGCGCCATCCAAAAAGATCTGACCGGGCTGGACGGCGCCGCCAGATTGTATACGGCCGATCCTATGAAAGTGAGCGTTCCCTTGCCGGCAGCGGCCGCCAAAGGGGCAGAGACGGCTGCCACGTTCAAGGACCAGACGAATATCGTATACGCCAATGCCGACTATTTCCATATTATTGGCTATGACTGGCTGGCGGGCACGGCCGCCACCTCGCTTACCCAGCCCTATACGGTCGTGCTCACTGTTTCCCAGGCGGCCCTGTATTTCCCGGGTCTTCCACCCGAATCCATCGTCGGCAGGCGGCTCTATTTTAATGACAGTGTCGGGACGGCGGTCACCGGGGTTGTAAAGGACCTGCCCTACCATTCCGAATTCAGCTTTCAGACCTTTATTTCCCAGGCCACGCTGGACGGTACCAGCCTGCGGCCACCTTTCCGCGATTTCTGGGGCGCCACTTCGTCTTCCGCCACCCTGCTTGTCAAACTATCGCCGGGGGAGACGGCGGCCGGGATGGAAGGGAAGATCAATGCACTTTATAAAAAAGACGCCGGAGACTCCTATCCCAAAAATGGCAATAAGTCCGAATATCTCCTGCAGCCCTTGCGTGACATGCATTTCAACCATTTCTACGGGAACTATTACGGGAGGAGTCATCTCGCGCATAAGCCCACGCTCTATGGTCTCCTCATCACGGCGGCGCTGCTGCTCGCCCTGGCCTGTATCAATTTCATCAACCTCACGACGGCGCAGGCGGGAAGGCGTGCAAAAGAGATCGGGATCCGTAAGACGATCGGAAGTTCCCGCAGACAGCTGATCTTCCAGTTTCTCGGCGAGACATTCGTATTGACCCTGATCGCCATCGTATGTTCGATCCTGCTGACACCCTTGCTGTTAAAAGTCTTTGCGGATTTTATTCCCGCGGGCGTCCATTTCGATATCATCCGGGAACCTGGAATCCTGGCTTTCGGTGTCTTGCTATTGTTTGGCGTTTGCCTGTTGTCCGGTTTCTATCCCGCCCTCGTGCTTTCCGCCTATAAACCGGTGCTGGTGCTCAAGAATCAGCTGCAGGCGGAGGGTGGGCCGGGTCGAAGACTCTGGCTGCGAAAGACCCTCACCGTCTCGCAATTCGTCATCGCGCAGGTATTCATCATCGGGACCCTGCTGGTGACCAAACAAATCAGCTATACGCTCCATAAAGACCTGGGTTTCCGCAGGGACGCAATCGGCTATCTCCAGACGAACGAACGGGACATCTCCGTTTCCCGCCGGATCCGGCTGCTTGCGAAACTGCGGGAGATGCCCGGCATCACCGGGGTGAGCCTGTCCAGCGATATCCCGTCTTCGAATGGTGTCTGGTCAAACGAGGTGAAATACACCGATGGGAAAAAGGACCTGACGACCGTCGTACAGATGAAGGCTGCCGATACCAATTTCTGCCGGCTGTATGAGATCCGGATCCTGGCCGGCGCCGATCTGCCTTTCAGTGACACGCTGAAAGGTGTCCTCATCAACGAGACCTATCTGCACACGCTGGGCTTCCGGGATCCCCGCGAGGTGCTTGGCAAAAGGCTCGACTGGGGCGGCGGCAAAATGGTTCCGGTGATCGGCGTCGTCGCGGATTTTCACGAACAGTCCCTCCATACGCCCATCAAGCCGCTGGCGCTTGTCAGCGACCTGAGCAACGAAAAGCTGATCAGCGTGTCACTCAGCCAGGAACATCTCAGCGGCCCCGCCCTGCAAGCCCTCCTGGCGAAGATGAAAACGGCCTGGGCCAGTATCTATCCCGCCGACGATTTCGACTGGAAATTCCAGGACGAGACCCTGGTCCAGTTTTATCAGGGAGAGCAGAATATCGCCCGTCTGCTCAGCTGGGCTACCGGGCTCATGTTGTTTATCAGCTGTCTGGGTCTCCTCGGGCTGGTCATCTATATCACCCATCAACGCACCAAGGAGATCGGGATCCGTAAGATCGTCGGCGCTTCGGTGGCGCAAATCATCGTGCTCTTATCGGCCGATTTCCTGAAGCTGCTGGCATGGGCCTTTTTGATCGCCGTGCCCCTGGCCTGGTGGGGAGCCAATTCCTGGCTGAACGGGTTCGCCTACCGGACCGGGCTGAGCGGGTGGATCTTCGTGACCGGGGGCTTGATCATGGGGATCGTCTCCGGGCTGATCCTGCTGCTGCGGACCTTTCGGGCGGCGCTGGCCAATCCCGCGAAAAGCCTGCGAACCGAGTGAGGCTCCGGCGCTCATCACGTCAATCAATAGGTGATAAGATAGTATACGCAGGAGGTCACGAAATTTCGCAGGAAGGGGATGTCGCGGATCACCGGCCATTGCCGACGGGGCTTCCATCCGAATTTCCATTCATAGATCGGGTTGACCAGGTAATGCAATTTGCTGACGATGGTATAGTCATTTTTCCGGGTGATCCTCTCGAAATCTTCTATCGATAGTCCCGTCTCCCGTATTTCCAGCAGATCTTTTACGGGTTCCTTAAACAGCCGGAGGATCGCCTTATAAAGGCCAAGAGGAAGCAGGTGATAGTAAGGCAGCAAGGACAGCCATTTGTTGCTGCATAATTGCTGGTGCCCGCCGAATGGCATCTGCCAGGGCGGAAAACCAAAAAAGATGACGCCGTCGGGTTGCAGGAAGGTCTTTAACAACGCGAGTAATCTTGATGGGTCGGGGATGTGCTCGATGGTGTCTTTCAGGATGATGATATCGAAGAGGGGCGAAGGCCACCGGGCTTCATGGGACGCCGCGCAGGTTGTTCCGCTGATCTCATCGAGCGCTTCCCCGATTTCCGCAGCGGCGAGATAGATGTCTTTTGTAACGAACCGGATCCTGTTCTCCCGCAGATAGGCGGATAACCAGGCGGTTGCATGCTCAATCCGGGCGGGGTCCAGGTCTATGCCGATGCAGCGGCAGCCCCGGTCAACAAAGGGTTTTAATACTCCTCCTTCCCCGCAGCCGATCTCCAGGACACGCGTGCCGGCTTCTATGGGGAATATCCCCTCAATAAAAGGGATCACATATTTTTCTGTGCTCGATACCTGCATGTCGAAATACTTTCTCCTGTCCGCGTGAAAGTCAAACATTTTCAATCCGGTTTTACGGGTCCAGAATTGTACGCGACGGCTGGAAGAAAAAGTTGGGTAGAACCAAAAATTTATTGTGCGAATTTATTGTGTGTGCCCCGGAGCTTCTAATATGGCATTCCTTCCCGGGATATAGTAGGATTCGAAAGCGCGATCACTCTCTCTCCCTGAGCCGGTTCGATATTTGCCGACAGTGGTTCACCATTTTCATTTTTGAAGCTTATAACAAATCTACAAATAAAAACAAGTGAGCCCCCGGGCCTTATCAAACGGGATATTCTTGCTACTTTTAAATATAAATCAAACAACATGGCAACCGCTCAGAAAAAAGATCCCGTTATCAGCAACCAGGAAACGATCAAAGGCAACCAGTCTGTCATCCTTAAGAACCAGGCTGTCATCAAGACCAATCAGAAAGTCATCGTCGACAATCAGAAATTCCTGAAAGGCAACCAGCGTACGATCATCGCCAACCAGAAGGAGATCGTCAATAACCAGAAGACGATCTTAAAGAACCAAAAGACATTCGAGCTGGTTCTCAAAAATCAGCAGGCGATCCTGAAACTGCTGAAGAAATAGTTTTAACGCGAATGGGTAACGAAGATTTTCGCGGATTAACGCGAAGGTGAGAAGTTGCGGCGAAGTTCTTTCGGGAAGAGATCGATCGGAGACTATAACAAGCCATAGATCGTGGCGAAGTAAGGGCTTTCCGAATAAGACACTGCATCGGCATCCGTATCCCAGGCAGGGCTGACCATGTTCATGGTGCCCCCGTCTCCGTTCCAGCACCATCCCAACACGGGCCAGCCGATGGATTTGGCATGCGTTACGATTCCCGACCAGTCGGCGGGGCCGGCGGGGGCGTTGCCAAACTCTCCGATCATACAGGTGGCGCCGGTGGCGGCCAGGCTGTCGAGGTCCGAAGCCTCGAGGGCGCGGTTCCTGAACTGGTTATAGTCGCCGGGGTAGATATGCAGGGAGAAGATGAGCCTGGTGTCGGTGATTTTTGTGCTGCCACCCGTCCCGCGGATGGCCTGTGCAGCGATATTCGGTTCCTGTCCCCAACCGGGGCAGTCGAGGATGATCGTATCGGCATAGACCGTGCGCACGATGGCGATGGCGTTGTTATAGGCCTTCGCATAGGCGTCCGCGGCAAGGTTATGGTCGCCCCATTCGTTCATGAGGTTGATGACAAAGGCGCCCCCTGACTGGCGCAGCGCGGAATAATGCGCCTGCCACCAGTTTGCCGCGGCCGTGAGTTCGGAGGGGTCGTCGCTGCCCAGGACGGTGGCCTTGTGATAGGTGGCGATCACTTTATAGCCGGCGCTATCCGCCTGGTGGATCCAGGAGGCCGACAGGGTGATCGGCACAGCCGGTTCTATTTCAATGCGGACCGTCCTGATGGCGGGATGCTGCGCCATGAGATCCCATCCGAATGTGGTATTGCCTCCATTATAATAAGAAGGTTGTAAATCGACGCCATTGCCAAAAGGCGGTGTCTGGGTATGGGATGCGCCGGAGCCCCCGGTCTGCCCGGTAGTCACCGTGTCGGTAATAGAGCCTCCGCCGTTGCCGGCAGAGGCTTTATTCTCACCCTTGGAGCATGATGAGGAGACAACTGCAAGGTATAAAGCGAGCCAAAAAAAGAATTTTCTATCTTTCACGGTTGATACCCCCCCTTATATGGTTTTTTTGATTTTTGTCGATTTACTAAATCGTTTTTTTTATAAAAAAAGAAGTATCCCGACATCGATCTCAATGTCTCTTCAATGGTCTCAGTGAATCTCCTTCGTCGATTTCATTACTGACTACTCACTAAATAAACCCGATATTATCCATATAGATCGTCGCCAGGTTGCCGCTGAATTCCTGTACGATCAGGTCGCCGATGGTAGCCGGGTTCCCCAGCTGGCTTAAAGGGATGCTGACATGGGTCCACTGGCCGGGTGTCAGCACGACGATCACTCCGTTGGTAGACTCCGCATCGTTCAGGCCGATATTCACCTTTTGACCGGCGCTGCCGCTCGCCGGAAGATAAATGGACAATTTCAACGCGGTAAAGCCGAGTGCGCCCACATTCAGGGTGGGGCCGCCGTTGCCCACCTGGAAGCCTCCATAGCCGCCGGTATAGTTCACGCTGATGGAATATTGACCGCTCTCCACGGGGGAGGTATTCGAGAAATTGGTGATATTGCTCCAACCCGCCGCGGGCGCCGTACCGCCTGTCCACCAGCCGGCTGCCAGGGCGTCATCATAGATGATATATTTAAAGCCGTATTTGGCGGTGGATTGTATGGTCCCGCCGGGGGTGGTCACATAGACATAGACCGAGCCCGTTACACCAGCCGGCACCAGCACCTGTATCTGGGTCGTGGTAGCGGAGATGATCTGTGCGTCGAGTGCCGAGGCGCCGCTTCCAAAAGTGACTTTGGTGACCCCGTTGAAGACGCTTCCATTGATGGTGACGGTATCGCCTGCGCTACCCGAAAGCGGGGCGAAGTTATTGATGACAGGCGGCGGTTGTTCGATCGAGAAAGTGTAGGTCGTCTGTCCGTGCGTGGTGATCACCGTGAGCGTGTTGGAAGCGCCCGCGCCCCAGGGGGCGTTGGAGGGAACCGTTACGATGATGCTGGTGGAGGTGACCAGGGCCGGGCTGAAATAGGCCGGGACGCCGTTGAACAATACCTGGGTGACGGATCCCAGGTTTTTTCCGAGGATGGCGTATTCATTGTTCAGGATGCCCGCCGTCGTCGTAGAGTCGAAGGCCGTGACCTGCTGGGTCGTATTCGGCGTGATCACGGTATCGGCTACCACGACGGGCTTGCCGTTGATCGTATCGACGCTATAGGTGATGGTCACGGTCTGCAACGAAGAGTCAACGGCGCTCTTGCTTACCGTACGGACGCGCGTGATGACCGGCGCTCCGCCGTCGTTATTCTTTTTACACGAAGCCAGCCCGCAGAGGATGAGCAGCGGCAGCAGCAGATAGGTTAAAAATTTCTTTTTCATGACATGAATATTTTCATTGTTTGAAGACTCTCGGTTATTTGTTTCAGCTGTTTCTTCCGGTTTGTTCGTTTCAGCTGTTCATTGATCTTTTTTGATCTATTTTTTTGATCTATTTTTTTGATCTGTTCGTTTGATCTGTTCGTTTGATCTGTTCGTTTGATCTGTTCGTTTTGACCTTATTTTTTCGAATGCTTCTTTCGGCTGTCTATTCGGGTAGTTTCTTCGGTCGCTAGAAATGATAGGGCACCGGCGCTGCGGTCAGGTTCGGATCGGCCGCGACTTCCGTGGCCGGGTAAGGGAACAGGAAGTCTGCATCCGTCGGTGTGATATAGCCATTGCCATAGCGGACGACGGGGGGCGTATTCGTTCCGGTGCCCCTGTCCTGCTTGCTGATAATGGAGATGGCTTTCGGGTGATGGGTGTTATTGAATCCATCGAGGCGACAGAGGTCGAACCAGTAATCTCCTTCGATGGCGAACTCCAGGCGTCTCTCTTTGATGATATCCCGGAAGGTGATCGAAGGCAGGGCGTTCAGCCCGGCGCGTTGTCTGACGAGGTTAAAGTATTTCAGGGCGGTAGGGTCCGTGGTCGCGGCGGTGGTGTCGAGACCCGGGGCTCCCGGTGTGGCGCCGGCTCCCGCTCCCAGGATGGCTTCGGCTTCGATCAGGTAGACGTCGGATAACCGCATCAGGTAGGTATTCATGCCCGTCGACTGTGCCGCACTCTTGCCGTTATTATCGGCGGGAGAACCCACGACATATTTTTTTATCTGTGCGTTGGTGCCCTGCGAGCTGGCGTTCAGGGGAAGCGTATAGCCTCCCTGGGCCTGGTCCAGCTCGGGATAATACTCCCCGTCGAGCATGATGGTTGCATGCCGGCGGATCGTATCGCCTTCCGCCGCGTAGGCGTCCTGTAAATCGAAGGTGGGCGCCAGCACGCCATAGCCGTCGCCGGTCTGGGTGATGGCGCTGCTGAAGGCAAAGGAAGCCTGTACCGCGTTGCCGTAGCCGTAGCCGCCGTTGGCCAGCCATTGCAGGGCCAGGATCGACTCGGCATTGTTGTTATTGGCAATCCGGAAGAGATCGTTAAATCCCACCCCGGGAACGTCGATGCCGAAGAGGCCAAACTCGCCGCTGTTGATCACCTTCTCCGCTTCTGTGCGGGCGTTCGCGTAGTCCTGTTCGTAGAGATAGACCTTTGACAGCAGGGCCGATGCGCTGCCGCTGGAAGCATGACCCGTGATCTTCGCCGGGCCGGGGCTGCAATTGGCTTCTGCAAACAGGAAGTCATTCACGATAAACTTGTAGATATCCGTAACCGGGTTGGTGTTGATCGTCTGGAAGCTGTCCACCTCGTCGAGGGGGTTTGTGATGATCGGCACATTTCCGAATACACGTACCAGGTAGAAATAGGCGAGCCCGCGCATCAGGTGCGCTTCTCCCAACGCGTTGTTGACGACCGATGCGGGCACCGAAGAGGGGACATTTGCCGGCAGGTTGACCAGGATGCCGTTGGCTTGTGCGACGACGGTGAACAGCGAGTTCCAGGCGGCGCTCAGCTCGAAGTTGCCGTTGGAAACGCCAAAGCTTCCAAAGGCGGATACATCGGACGAATAGGTCCGTCCATTGCCGCTGGCCAGTTCCGAGATGGACCAGCCGACCTTGGTGTTCCATCCAAACCAGGGGGCGGCATAGAGGGCGTTGGTGCTGGCCTGCACTTCGGCGGCTGTCTTATAGTAGCTGGCAGCAGTGATCGCATCCTCGGGAGGTCTGTTGAAGAAATCCTTTTTGCAGCCGGTGGCCAGCATCGCTGTCAGGACCACCCCGATCATCATATATTTTATCTCTTTCATAATGTTTTTATTAGAATCGTTAAAAACAGGCGTCGGTTTTCGAATGAGGCGCCCGTTGGCCTAGAATGACGCGTTGATGCCGAATGTAATCGTGCGTGCGATCGGGTACCGGCCCATATCCACATTCATGAGGATCGGGTTCTGGTTCAGGGATCCTATTTCGGGGTCCAGTCCTTTGTAAGGAGTGAACACAAAAAGGTTCTGACCGCTGGCATAGATCTTTATATGATCGATCTTCAGGCGAGTGGTCCAGGAAGCCGGCAGGTTGAAACCCAGTCTGACGTTCTGCACGCGCAGGAAGGATGCGCTCTGTAAAAACCGGTCGGACATGACGAGGTTGTTGTTGGCGACGCCGGCCCTCGGCGCGGGGATATTCGAATTCGGATTTTCCGGTGTCCAGAAATTGGCGGAGGAAGCCAGTTGGTTCTGGTACAGTCCCGACAGGCCTGCGATCTGGTAGTCGAGCGCATTCAGGATCTTGCCGCCATAGGATCCGTTCAGGAAGATGGAGAGGTCGATCCATTTGTACGAGAAGGTGTTCGTGATGCTGTAGGTGAAGTCCGGGTTGGGATTGCCCAGCGGGACCTGGTCGTTCGCGTCCACCTTTCCGTCGTGGTTCTCGTCGACATATTGCAGGTCGCCAAGCCAGATCGAATTGGAGACGCTGAGGTTGTTGGTGACCTGTGAGGGAGAGGTACCGCCGGTGACATTTTGCGGATTCTTTGTGAGATACGCCAACTGGTCGGCGGTCTTGATAATACCCTGCACCCTCCACCCGTAGAATTCCCCGACGGGTCCGCCGACCACGGTCCTGGTGACGGGGAGGCTGATAAAGCTGCTGTTCACGCTGCCGATCAGCGACTGGACGCCGTTGGCAAGGGAGAGCACCTTGTTGTTATAATGGGTGAAGATGACGGTCGTGGTCCAGGCGAAGTCCCGGGTCGTGATATTTTTCGAGTTGATGCTGAACTCGAATCCCCGGTTCCGGATCTGTCCGGCATTCACATAGGGAGGCTTGATGGCGGCGCCGGAAAAATACTCGGCGATCCCTCCCAGCAGGAAGGCGGGCAGGGGTGTCTGGAAGAGGAAGTTCTTCGAGGACTTGTCGTAGTAGTCGAAGGAGGCGGTGATCCGGTTATTCAGCAGGCTGAAATCGAGCCCCAGGTCTTTTTGGATGGCCGTCTCCCAGGTGAGCGGGGGATTTCCGACGTTGTTGACGACGAAGCCCGTTCCCAGACCGGTGCTCACGGGGGTCAGCGAAGAACCGTAGAGATAGTTGGCGATATTCTGGTTGCCTGTCGTCCCATACCCCAGCCTCAATTTTATATTGTTGGCGATATTGGAGAATCCGGCCATAAAGGGTTCTTCCGACAGACGCCAGGACACGGCGCCCGATGGGAAATAACCCGTCTGGTGACCGGAGAGGAATTTGGAAGACCGGTCGTCACGGATGGTCGCGGTGAGGCTATACTTGTTGTTGTAGGTATAGATGCCTCTTGCCAGCCAGGACTCCATCACCTGGCTGCCCTTGTTCTGGTTGAGGAGGGCCGAAGATTGGGTGCCCAGGTTGAGGGTCTGGATACTGTTGCCGGCGACGAAATTCGAAATGCTGTTGGTGACGCCGTTCCAGGTGGACTCCCAAACTTCGTGTCCGGCCAGGGCGGTCAGGTTGTGTTTGTTATTCCAGGTGTGGTTATAGTTCAGGTATTCCTTCCAATCCCAATAGGTGCTGTTGGTATTGTATTGGTAGAGGCTCGCGGTCTGGTTCGTAAAGGCGCCCCAGGTATAGGTGGGGTTAAAGGTGGCTGCATTGGACCAGTTGAAATCCCCGTTCAGCTCCGACCGCAGCGAGAGGTCCCGGAAGAATTTCAGGTCGCCGTAGACGCCGCCGTCGACATTATTCCGGAGCAGGGTGTTTGTGATGCTCAACGCTTGTGCCACGGGGTTGATGGTGCCTTGGGCCAGTCCTCCCGCGTTCACGATGGGGCCTGCAAAGGTCCCGTCTGCGTTGTAAACCGCGTTGTCGGGTGCGCTCAGTAAGGCGTTGTAGATGATACCGGTATTGCTGCCCAGCCCTACGTTCTGGTTGCTGCGGCTTGCCGCCAGGTTCATGCCGACTTTAAACCAGTCTTTGACCTGTGCGTTCAGGTTGGTGCGGAATGCATAGCGGTTGAAATTGCTGCCGAGGACGGTGCCTTCCTGGTTAAAGTAACTGCCGGAGACAAAATAGTCGAGCCCGTCCTTACCCCCGGAGGCCGAGATCTCGTGGCTTTGTTCCGGTGCGGTGCGGAAGATGGCTTTTTGCCAGTTGGTACCGGGTCCGAGCAGGGTGGGGTCCGCAAACTCTCCTCTTCGCTGGACCTGGAATTCATCGGCGAGGACGTTCTCGAGGTTGGAATACTGCTTCAGGTTCATCATATCGAGGAGTTTGCCTTGCTGTTGCAGGCCATAGAAGCCGTCATAGGCGAGATGGCCCCGGCCGATCTTGCCACGTTTGGTGGTGATGATGATGACGCCGTTGGCGCCCCGGCTGCCATAGATGGCGGTGGCGGAGGCGTCTTTCAGGACGTCGATGGACTCGATGTCGTTAGGATTGATCAGGGCAAGCGGGCTGACGCCGGTCTCTTCCTGGCCAGTCTGACCACTTAGTCCGCTGCCGGGCCGGCTCAGCTGCACCGAATAGCCGCTGGTGCTGGAGTTGGAAGCATCCCCGGAGATGGCGACGCCGTCGATCACGTATAGAGGTTCGCTGTTTCCGAAGGAGGTAATCCCGCGAACATGCACCGACGTAGCGCTGCCCGGCGTACCGGAATTTTGGGTGATGGTGACGCCCGCCACCTTGCCTTGCATCATCTGGTCGACGCTGGGTTGTGGGATATCTTCTATATCCGCCGCCTTCAGACTGGAGATGGCGCCATTCACATCGCCCCTTCTTTGGGTACCGTATCCGATGACGACCACATCATTCAGGGCGGAGGGTGTCGGGACGAGACTAATTTTCAGGTCGTTGCCGTTCCGGATCACGACCTCCTGGTGCTGGTAGCCGATGTATGAGAAGACGAGCACCGCCAGGTTGTCCACTCCCCGGATCGTAAAGGCGCCGGCGGCATCGGTCTCGGTCCCTTTTTTGGTTCCTCTCACGGTGACGGACACGCCGGCCAGGGGCTTCCCGTCGGAGCCGGTCACGATTCCCCGGATGTCGAGGGGCGGCAGGGGCTGCCCGCGCTCGTCGACGGGTCTTATGACGATGGTCTTGTCGAAGATCTCATAGGTGAAGGGCTGTTCGTGGAAACAGACGTCCAGGGCCTGTTTCAGGGAGGCGCCGCGGATGTCTATGGTCACGTTTCTGGCCTCTTTCAGGATGGTCTCCGTGTAGATGAAGGTGTAGCCGGTCTGTCTCCTGATCTCCCGGAACAGTTTTACGAGGGGGGCATCTTTCCCCGAAAGGTTCACCTCTTGTGAATACCCCTTTGCACTGACATGCAAGGTGGCGACTAGGATTAGAAATACGGTTATCTTCATAACCAGCAGCATTTGGTTTAGCGGGCGCGCCAAGTGTTTCAGCGCAGCCCTGGTTTGTCCGATCGCGTTGTAAGGCCGGTTTATCAGCCTGGCAATCAAGGCCTTTTTAACAGCCTTACAAAGAGCAGTTAATTGCATACATTTGTGATGTTTGGGTTAAACAATAAGCAGTTCTCAAACGATTGTATTTATTCGTTAAACCTGACAGATATCTTCCGTCCCGCCTGCAACGCGGGACGGTTTTTTTCTGACCGTTAACAGCTATTCAAGCCCGGCAAATACCCGGGACCGGTTTCAATTAGTCGGGACCGTTGGTTCGACACAGGCCGGCAATTCAATACAGGCCGGTATCCTAACGAAGGATCAATGATTCGATGCCCAGGGCGTCACCAGGATTTTCCTTCCCTCGATTTTGAGGTGTACGGCGTGTGTCGTCTCCAGCATTTTAAATACGTTCGACGCATTCGTGTTCCTTGAAATCTCGGCATAGAATTTCTCATTTATTTTTTGGTCATATTCTATATCGACATCGTACCACCGGGCCATCTGCCGCATAATGGTTCCTATGTCCGCGCTTTTGAATTCAAACATGCCGTTCTTCCAGGCGACGGCCTCTTCGAGGTCCGTATCTTCCACCCGGTGTATTTCCCCGTCCGGTCCTACCCGTGCCTGTTCTCCCGGTTTCAGCAAGGCGGCGGCATTTCCCTGTCTGACGCGCACCGATCCTTCCAGCAAGGTGGTCCTGATCGCGGGCTCGTCTTCGTAAGCGTTTATATTGAAGTGGGTTCCCAGCACTTCGATTTTTGTGGCGCCGGATTTGCTGATGGCGCGGGGGGCGACCCATACGTTAAAAGGGTGGGCGGCGTCGCGGGCGACTTCGAAATAGGCTTCGCCGGTCAGCTCCATGTTCCGTTCTTTCCCCGTGAAGGCGGCAGGGAAGCGCAGGGAGGAGGCTGCATTCAGCCAGACTTTGGTCCCGTCTGCCAGCACGACCTGGTACTGACCGCCACGCGGGGTGCGGATCGTGTTGAAGCCGGCGCAGGACAGTGGTCCCGAAGAAGCTCCGGGGGAAGCGCCCGGAGATATTGACGAAGGAGCGCCTGCTGAACTGCCCGATGAACTGCCCGATGAACTGCCGGAAGCATCTGTCGGCGAGGCATCGTCGGAGGATCCTTTATAGGCCAGCAGGCCATTGTTCAGTTTCAGGATCCTGGCATTTCCCTGCTGCGCGATGGTTCCGTTCTGCGCGCTGTCGAGCACGACCGTGGAGCCGTCGGCGAGTAAGAGGATGGCTTTATTGCCACCGGGGAGCGCATCATTTTTAAGGGGAGGTGTTTTGAGGTCGGTCTTCGCGGTCTCCTTCTTTTTACGGGGGCTTATCCAGAGGTCGATGGCTGCATTCAGGAGCAGCAGGAGGACGGCCGCCGCCGCTATTCTCCGGTAGATCAGGGTCCTGACACGCGTCCTGTCCGGGGATTTGCCGCCTGTTTCCACGGCAGGCTGAAGCCCGGTTTGGGAAGTGGTTTGAAGGGCCGGCCGGGGAGGCATCCTGTTATCCGCCGGGGCCGCATCCTGGCGATCGATTTGTCGGGTGATATTTTGAAACAATTTTCTCCCGAGCAGATCGCGGTCTTTTTCGGTAAGGCCCAAAGAGGTCAGCTCCTCTTTGTCAAAATAGTCATAATAGCGTTCCAGGAAGGCGATTTCTTCAGGCGAGGCTCTGTGCTGCTGGTATTTTTTCACCAGCTCGATCAGCTCGTTTTTACGCGGATGTTGTGACATTCGTATGGCAGCTTTGCTATCTGTCACGAAAAAGGAAAAAACTCCCAAAAAAAATATATTTATTTTCGGGGCAACAGCCAATCCGGAAAACCGGGTGGTCGCCGGAACTCATCCGAGGACGCTAAGGAGAAGCAGGAGGGTGGGGATGATATGGGTGCGCAGGCCGTGCAGGGCGTTACCCAACTGGTTCTGTACCGTCTTTTGAGAGACCCTCAGTTGTTCGGCGATTTCCCGGGTGCTGAGATTCCCGGTGAGGTGCATCAGGAAGATCTTTCGTCTTTTTTCCGGCAGGGTCTCTGCATATGCCCGGACGAGGCGCATCATCTCTTTTTCGAGAAGCTGTCCGTCGGCGCCGGTATAATAGGTGGCCATCGTTTCGAAGGGCTCATAAAAGGATTCGGCTGCGAGATCCCGGTGCACATAGTTAAAGACCCTGAAACGAACGGCCGTGTGCAGGTAGGCGGCGAGGTTGGCGATGGTGAGCCGGGCGCGCCGGTTCCATAAATCGATGAAGATATCCTGAACGATATCTTCGGCCTGTTGGTTGTTTTTCAATCTTTGATGGGCTGTGTCGTATAGGGTCGGCCAATAACGCTTGTAGAGGGACTCGAAGGCGTTCCTATCATCCTGAGAAAGCAGGGCAAGCAATTCGTTATCGGTGTGTATGACTCCTGTCATCGGTATGGCTCCGGCGACAAAAATAATCAAAACTGCTAATCAGCCTGCAACATATCTCAAAAAAAGTAAAAATGGTTAAAATCGTATAAATGACCGGCGCCGGTATCGGCTCATGGTCAAAGCCGGGATCGGTTCAGGCCGGAAATACTTCAAACGGGTATGCGGTCTACTCCGATCTCAGGCTTTTTACCGGGTTCATCATCGCCGCCCTGAGTGACTGGTAGCTGACTGTCAGCAGGGTCACCGTGATCGCACCTGCGCCTGCCGCCGCAAAGATCCATCCGGAGACGGGCGTCCGGTATGGGTATTGCTGCAGCCATTGATGCAGGAAGATCCAGGCTGTCGGAATAGCGATCAGGCAGGAGAGAAGCACCAGGACGACGAATTCCCTGGACTGCATCCGCCATAGGTTGAACACGGTGGCGCCGAGTACCTTTCGTACCCCCATCTCTTTGATACGCTGTTCCGCGACAAATGCGGCGAGCCCGAATAAACCGAGACAGGAGATGAAGACAGCCAGGGCGGTGAAGACGCCGGCCAGTTCCCCGATCAAGACTTCGGAACGGAATTTTGCATCATATTGCTGGACTGCGAATTTATAGTCGAAGGGCTCTCCGGGACTGTATTTGGAAAACACCCGCCCGATCTTGTTTACAGCCTCCGCTGTGCTGGTGCGGGGATCGATCCTGACATTGACGGTGTAGATCGGATAGGGGGCGATATAATAGATCGTGGGGATGGCTGCTTCATAAGGAGACCCGATGATCATATCCTTTACCACGCCGATCACCGTGAATTTATAACCTGTCCAGGTGATAGTCTTGCCGATCGGGTCTATTAACCCCATTCCTTTTACGGTTGATTCGCTGAGGATCATGGTCATGGCGTCAAAACCCGTCGGGCCTGTCCGGAAATCCCTGCCCTCCAGGAATTGCAGGCCGATCGTTTTTGCATATTGCTGGGTTACGCCTTTCATTGCAAAATTATCGGCTGTGGCGTTTTGAGTCTTGCCTGTCCAGTCGAGGAAGCCGTTCTCGTCTCCCGTCTCCGTGGTGGCGCTGGTGGAGGCGGCCACTTCGGCAATCGCGCCGGTATTCAGCAGATCCTCGCGGAAGGCGGAGAAATGACTGTATAGATCCTTTGTATGGGTCTGTATAGTGAGCAATCCTTCGCGGCTATAACCAACCGGGCGATTCCTGGCGTACTGTATCTGCCGGAATACGATGAGGGTTCCGATGATCAGCGCGATCGACACCGTGAATTGCGTCACCACGAGTGCTTTGCGCGGCAGGGATGCCAGGCGTCCTGCCCGGATGACCCCTTTTAAGACTTTGACGGGTTGGAAGGAAGAAAGATACAAAGCAGGATAGCTCCCCGCGATGAGACCGGTGAACAGGCTGAAGCCGATTCCGGAGAGCCACCAGTAGCCGTTCACCCAGGGGATGGAGATTTTCTTATCAGCCAGTGTGTTGAAAAACGGAAGCGAGAGCTTTACCCATACAAGGGCTACTATAAAGGCGAGTGCAGTGACGAGCAGCGATTCGCAGAAAAACTGGGTGATCAGCTGTCCCCGTAGGGATCCGATGGCCTTGCGGATACCCACTTCACGGGCCCGCTTTTCGGAACGGGCCGTACTCAGATTCATGAAGTTTATGCAGGCCAGCAATAATACAAATAGCCCGATCAGTCCGAACAGACGGACATATTGTACCCTGCCGCCGGTGCTGACTCCGTTCTTGAATTCGGAATATAAATGCCAACGGCTCATCGGGAACAGAAAAATTGTGGGTTTGAAGGGGTCCCCGGCCTTTACCATCTTATCATTGTCGGCCTTTATATTCCTGATCTTCGCGGAAACCTGATCCATGTCGGCGTGGTCTGCCATCTGTACGAAGACCTGCCAGTTATTGTCCTCCCACTCATGTCTTTGATTGCGGGTTTCGTGGTCGTTGGTCGCATACAGGTCCCAGGTTGAGAGGAAACTGACGTCTTTTAACGAATTGTTATCCGGCAGATCCTGGTAAACCCCCGTCACTTTAACGGGCAAGCTGTCATCGATGCGGATGGTCTGACCCAGCGGATCGGCGCCCGCAAAAAAAGCTTTTGCCAGCGATGCGGATAGCAGAATGGAGTGAGGGTCTTTTAATCCGTCCCGGCTTCCTTCGAGCATCGGGAGCGTAAATAGTTCGGGGCCCTGTGGTTCTATGAAATTGCCCGTTTTCGCGAATTTCTTCTCCCCGAAAGTCAGGATATGTTCGCCGGTTTGCGACGAGAGAATGATCTGTTTAAAATCGCTCCCGAATTTAGCCCTCAGCTCGTCGGCTACGGGGATGGGTATCTGTTTTTGGGTCTGGTACACACCGTTGATCGATTGATTCTCCATGACCTGGGCAATCAGGTGATAATGATCGAACTGTTTATCAAAAGACCATTCATCATAGATCCACAGGCCGATCAGCATGGCAATCGCCATCCCAATCGACAGGCCGCCGATGTTTATAAAAGACGAAGACGGATTCTTGCGGAGGCTGCGCCAGGCTGTTTTAAAATAGTTTTTGAGCATCTGTTTATTTTTAGTCGGGTTGAACGTGGCAATGTAATGGCTCCTCTGCGGCGATGAAAGCCTCCCTTCAGAGGCAGCCAAGAAGATGCCAGCCTTTAGGATGTTAATAGTCAGCTATTTATGGCGTGTTGATGGCGGCAGGTGTCCGTTTTTGATACGTCGCCTGTTCCATTTAGGACATATCAGTCAGTCGTCGGGCAGTCGGTCGTCAGTCGGTCAGGTCAGCCACGCTTGCGCACGTGCGACCCGCGGGGTTTCAGGTCGTGTGAAAATCAAACAAATTTGGGTAACAGTAGTACTTTTAAGAAAATAATAAAATGCTGAAAAGAATATTGGCCATTTTAACGCTCACCGCAATGTCTCCCTGCATCGGTTCCGGGCAGCCGGCTTTAACGACAAATCAACTGCCGAATCAACCGCCGCATCAACTGCCGAATCAACTGCCGAATCCGGAACTCATGGATTCCTGTCTGAATGCCAAAGGGAATGCCTATATGAACAGGCAGGCGGATGCACTTTTGAAAGAGGTCGATTCAACCCTGCGCCTGCATCCTCCTTCTCTTGCAAACATTGCCGGCAGCCGGGAACGTTATCTGGCACTGCTTCTGCTGGATGCGGTATTGCATGACCGGGTTGCCGCTCACCGGCAGCCTGTACAGGATTTTTTTCACCGGCGGGTGGAGACGGTGGTCGATGAGCTCGAACATACGAAGGTTGGAAAGGGGGCTATGATCTGGAAATTGTATAATATGGGATTTGTCGTCCGGACCAGGACCGTCACGCTGACTTTCGACCTGACGGATGGCAAAAGCGCCGGATCGGCGGGTTTTGTGATTCCCGAAACGCTGATGAAGCGTCTAACCGGGCAATGTGATGTGCTGTTTATCAGCCACCGTCATCAGGATCATGCGGAGGAGGAGATCGCCCGGCAATTTATCGATGACGGCAAGCCGGTAGTGGCGCCCCCGGAGATATGGCGGGACAGGGCCATCTATCCGATGATCACGCATCTCCGCCGGACGGCCGATTCCATCCAGGTATTACCCGTCGGGAGAGGAGTGCAGCGGCTGAAAGTGGTTTTATACCCGGGTCACCAGATGGGGAATGTCGAAAATAATGTGCCGCTCGTTTTTACCCCGGAGGGCCTTTCATTTTGCCATATGGGTGACCAGATCAATGAAAGGGATTTTATGATCGACTACGCATGGATCGACAGCGTTTCCAGGCGTTATAAGGTGGATGTGCTGATGCCGCCGTGCTGGACGAATGAACTTTTCAGGATCGTCAAAGGGTTTAATCCCCGGCTGGTGATACCGGGTCACGAGAATGAGCTGGGGCATCCGGTCGATGACAGGGTGCCTTTTTGGGGAGATAATGATTTTCTCGGCTTGACTTATTCCGAACTGAAACAATCGAACTATAAGGTATTGCCAATGACCTGGGGCGAATCCGTCCTGATCCAAACAGCTAGCGGTAACTGATAAAAAGCGGGCCAGTGGGGTATCTTTTTTTCGAAAAAAAACGATTTACCAGTAAATCGAAATAAAGTTTTAAAAAAGACCTCCCGCTTTCTGAAAACTCGGTATTCGTTCGAATCAATAAATATGATATTTTATGCAAACAATTGCCGTACTGGGTCTTGGCAGGATGGGCCAGGGCATCGCATCCTGTCTTCTGCGAGCCGGTTACACCGTCCGGGTTTGGAATCGTACCCGCGAAAAAGCGGAAACGTTGCTGGGTAGCGGGGCCTTATGGGCGGAGAGCCCCGCGATTGCGGTACGCGGGGCAGGGGCCGTCATTTCGATGGTGGCCGATGACGATGCCTCTTCGGCGGTGTGGTTTGGAGCCGATGAAGGTGCGTTCGCAGGCAAATCGGGTGGTGGATTGGATGCCATGACGCCCGGCTCATTCGTGATCGAATGTTCCACTTTATCCGCGGGACATGTAGCGCGTCTGTATGAGAAGGTGGCCAGCCTCGGTCTGCGATATATCGACTGCCCGGTTACCGGTGTACCCGAAATGGCTGGTGCCGGGAAACTGACGCTCTTGACAGGGGCCGACCCGGTCGACCTGGAGCAGATCCGGCCGGTACTGGATTCCTTCTCGGTTACGACCCGGCATTTCGGACCGGTCGGCGCCGGTACCGCCTATAAGCTGATGATCAACCTGATGGGCGCCGTCCAGATAGCGGCATTGGCGGAAGGCCTGGCGTTGGCGGAAAAGCTCGGCCTGGATCGGGAGACGGTGATCGCGGCTATAGAGAACAGTGCGGCTGCGAGCCCGCAGGTGGTTAGGTATACCCGTAAGATGGCCGAGCGGAATTATGCGACCGACCCTGCTTTTACCCTCGGGCTTCGTCACAAGGATGCGATATACGCGGTAGCGCTCGCAAAGGATGTGAGCAGCCGGGTGGCGCTGGGAGAAGTCGCGGCATCCTTGTTTGCAGAAGCGATCGGGGAAGACAAGACGGCGTCCGGTCAGGATGAAGCCGCCGTGATCGGGAGGATGGCCAAAATCTAATTTTTTTCTAATGAATTTATAATAACTCTCTAATAGATCGCAAGCAACTCGTTTCCGACGGCCGCCGTATACAGCAGCAGTAGCAACTTTTAACATTATGAGAAGAATCTGCCTGACTGTTATCGGGCTTTTTGTGAGATTTTTGCAGGCCTTTTCGCAGTTCTACCCGGTCGTTCGCGCAGAGTATTCACCCCGTTCCCTGAAACTCGATGAAGTGAACCTGGTCTCCAGTTATTACTGGCAAAACGGAGATCATTCGGCTGTTACCGGGGGGAAAGGCACCGAGCAAGGCACCGATCTGGCGAATGGCGTGGAAGTGAAATGGATAGGGTACGACCAGGATACGGTCCGGAGATCGCTGGTGGCTTCCGTGGGCGTCGACTATCATACGGCGGCTTCGCAGGCCAATGTCTCGCAGACCGGCGCGTCCAAATCATATGGTAAGCGCATCTACCCTTCTCTCAACTGGTCAGTCGAAAATTTGCGAAAAGGGACCCGCTTCGAAGCGGGCGCTTATTATTCGGGAGAATACAGTTATCATTCGCTGGGTCTCGACGCGGGCTATGCCTGGAAAACGAAACGGGATGGCGAGTTCGATGTGAAGATCAACGGCTTTTATGATCGCGTGAAATTGATTTATCCTTCTGAGCTGAGGCCAGGAACCGTCATCGTGACTTCCGCCAGTGGTTCGGGGTCTTCCGGCATCCCTTCCGATCCCCGGGTGACGCTGGACGGTTCTTTCTCCTTTATGCAGGTGATCAACGGCCGGATGCAGGGAAGCATAGCGACGGATCTGGTATTTCAAAGCGGAGAATTGAGCCTTCCCTTTCACCGGGTCTATTTTCAAAACGGTTCCGAAGCCGTCGAGTTGCTGCCTTCCACCCGCTTAAAGCTTCCGATCGGTTTCCGTTTGAACTATTTTCTGGGGGATAATATAATCCTCCGCTCCTACTACCGGATCTATGCCGATAGCTGGGGCATCGTCTCCCATACGGCCTCTCTGGAGATTCCTGTCAAGATCAATCCCTTCTTCTCCGTTTCGCCATTTTACAGATACTATACGCAGACCGCGGCCAGGTATTTCGCACCCTACGGGAAACATGGTTCGGAAGACGCTTATTATACGAGCAATTATTCACTCTCCGCCTTCAATGCCCAATTTTTTGGAACCGGTTTCCGCCTGGCATTGCCGAAGGGTTTGTGGGGGACGCCCGTCAAAGTGGTTGAGTTCCGCTACGGGCATTATACGCAGACGACCGATCTGGTATCGGATATAGTATCGATGAACCTGACTTTCAAGTGAGAAAAAATGATAGAGAACCGATTCATCTTCAAAATATGTTGAAACAGCTCTTATTGATAGCCGTTCCGCTCCTTACCGCCATCCCGTCCCTGTTTTGCCAACAGGATGCCAGGGAGCATTGCGGGCTCCTGAAAACGCACAAATTGCGATACCTGAGCATTGCCGATTCTTCCGCTTATATCATCCTCAACGGAGATAGTGCCATCGAATACCACCACTATGACAAATACCGGCTTACGGCGAGGCTCGAATGGGCAGGCGAATGCGAATACAATCTGATTCTCTCCTCCGTCGACATTCCCGGTTTTGTCTATCACCCGGGAGATGTGATGCATGTCCGGATCGATCGGATCGAAGGAGACCTCATCTATTACTACTCTACGATCAACGGGAATGGCTGGGAGGGAAAACTGCGGATCCTCCCGAACTAATCGGGCCGATCTGATCCGGGAAGCCAAGACAGGCAGCGCGGGCAGGGTATCCCCGGGATGATAAATTTTTGATTGGTAAGATTGATTAGTTTTATCTTCGCATCGACAAAATCTATCAAAATTGACCTTTGTACAACTCGAGTATATCGTGGCCGTGGATACTTACCGTCATTTTGCCACCGCCGCGGGGCATTGTTTTGTGACCCAGCCCACATTGAGCATGCAGGTGCAGAAACTGGAAGAGGAGCTGGGATTAAAAATATTCGACCGCAGCAAACAGCCTGTCATCCCGACCGAGGCGGGGGCCGAGATCATCGGTCAGGCCCGCAAGATCTTGTCGGAGGCGGGGGTCATCAACGAGATTATCCAGACAAGAAAGGGTGTTCTGACGGGGGAACTGCGGATCGGGATCATCCCCACGCTGGCTCCTTATCTCCTGCCGTTATTCATCCAGCATTTTACGGAGAAATACCCGCTGATCAAGCTGATCGTTTCAGAAATGGTGACGGAGCAACTGGTGGCGAGGTTGCGCGAGGGGAGGATCGATGTGGGGATCCTGGTGACCCCCCTGCAGGAGAACGGGATCCGGGAACATGTGCTCTTTTACGAGGAGTTGCTGGTATATGTATCCCGGAAGAATGCGGCCTACAAAAAGACCTATATGCTGACCCAGGACATAGACCCCAACAAACTATGGTTGCTCGAAGAGGGCCATTGTTTCCGCTCACAGATCGTGAAGCTTTGTGAATTGCGGAAAGCCAGCAGGGAAGGGAGCCATTTTGATTACGAGGCCGGGAGCATCGAGACCCTCCGCCGGATGGTAGAACTCAACGATGGGATTACGATCCTGCCGGAACTGGCCATCCAGGACCTTTCCGCCAGGCAGATGCAGTTGGTCCGGCATTTCAAACGTCCCGCGCCGGTGCGGGAGGTCAGCCTGGTCGTTCACCGGGATTTTGTCAAGCAAAGGCTGGTACAGGCCCTGAAGCAGGAGATTATCCAGGCCATTCCCGAGAAAGTCCGCAATAACAAGAACCATCATGTCGTACCGATATAAGCCGGTATAAATTCATTATTTTTACCGCATGAAGATCATTAAGAAGTTATTAATGACTGTTTTGGGTGAGAAAAGGTATTTCGCGCTGCTTGCCTTTAGTTTTCAGGGACTCTATAAGACCGGAAAATTAGGAGAGCCCTACCAGGATATTTATTTCCTGAAGAACCTCGTCCGTCCGGGTGATTATTGTGTCGATATCGGCGCCCACCTGGGTTATTATACCCTCGAACTCAGCCGTTTGGTGGGTCCCGGGGGTAGGGTCTTCGCTGTGGAACCCATGACTAAGATTCACGATACCCTTGTAAAATTGCTGAATGCAAAGGGCGCTAAAAATACGACTGTCTACCAGGTGGCCTTAGGAGGCGGTCAGGGAGAATGGGTGGAAATGGGTATACCGCTGATCGGAAATATGAAGCGGCATGGCTACGCCCGGGTAAAGGAGTCGAGCGCTCACCTGGAGTTTGCGGAGTCCGAGCGGGTAAAGAACATGTCGGGTGATGCACTCTTCCTGCAAGAACCCCGGATCGATTTTATCAAGTGCGATGTAGAGGGACTGGAAGTTCCGGTCTTCTCCTCTATGACGGAGGTATTGCGAACCCATCATCCGATCCTGCTGTGCGAACTGGCCGATAAGAACGAAAGGATCAAGCTTTATGAGATGATCGTCGAGCTGGGCTACCAGGCTTATCTGCTCGAAAGAGGCAAGCTTCGCGTCCTCGATATCTATTCCGATAAGAAGGCCATCGCGCATAATCATTATTTTATTCCCCAAAGCAAGGTGGATGACGAGGAGTTTCGTCACCTGTTCAGTGATACGAGGTCCTGATTTGTGATAGCCATGCACCACTGCCTCATTCCGTCCGCAAGGACTTGACAGGATTCATCACGGCCGCTTTTATCGCCTGGAAGCTAATGGTGGTTACCGCAAGGACAATGGCTATTGTAATTGTACTTCACCTGGAAGGCGCGGTCATAATATTCTTCCACCAGCAGACGCTCACCAGGGTCTGCTGTCCCATCCAGATATCTGTCGAGAAGTCTTATAAAATCTTCCTTTCGCATGCATACACAGGTAATCTGATATCACGGGCCAAAGATGATACCAGTTTTTTACCTAATTGACAATCAAATGTATATATGAGACCTTGTCCGTGCGATGGATTGCCAGGCAATTCGGGGAGATCTTTGGCAAAGATCCGTCCTTTGAAGGAGAGGAGCAGCCTACGGCGATCCTTAGTAACGCGGCCGAATGCACGCTTCTTTTCGGATATCCCCGTACCCCGCCGAAAAAGATCATTCAATTGCTGGCGGAATGGCTGGAAGCCGGCGGTAAAACGATCAACAAGCCCACTCACTTCCAGGAAAGGACCGGCAAATACTAATCATTTTATCGTTCCGGCGCCCGGTCATCGTTCCAACAGGGAGTCCAGCTTCCGGTGAAAGAGTGCAAAGTCGTTTAGGTTATTGTGGGAACCTTTTTCGATGGTGACGAATTCGTCTCCGGGTTTCAGCAGGGGCTTCAGTCTTTCCGCGTTGCTATAGGGGATGATCCCGTCGTCGGTACCATGAAAGATGGTCACCGGCGCCGTGACGGCCGGCAGGAATTCGTTGATGGGGAACCGGTAGCGAAACATCCTGCCTACGGGATAAATGGGCAGGTAGTGGCTGATAAGAGACTGCATGCTATAACAAGGCGTCTCCAGTATGAGCCGCCGGCAGTCCCGCACATCGGCCAGCTCCGCCGCTATACAGGTGCCCAGGCTCTTGCCGTAGATGATGATCTCCGAAGGTTTAAAGCGGCTTCTCGCGAGTTTATAGGTGATCAGCGCATAGTCATATAGTTTCTGTTCGGTGAAGGGGCCCCGGCTTTTGCCGAAACCGGGATAGTCCAGCATCCATACCTCGTACCCTTTGGCGGTAAAATTGGGTGCATACATCGCATACCGGCTGATGTTCTGTTTGTTGCCATGAAAATATAAAACGACGCCTTTCGGGGCGCGGGTCGAGCTGTCGGTAAGATCCGCGCTGTGCGCCGGCGGGAAGCGGACGATGTTCAGGCGGGTGTCGTTGTCATAGGGAATATTGATCTCATCGTGGGGAAGCGCGAAGTCATAGGGCTTTCCCGGGTCGACGGCAACCGGGTGGAAGAGCAGGCGGTCCTGCAGATAGTAAAGGGCGATGCCGATCCCGCAATACAGCAGAATAATGACTTTTAGCCACCGGACGATTATTTTCCGGTTGGGCGTATGGGTTTTGTTCATTGAAAATTTTTTATGACGGCTGTCTTACGGATCTTTCGGCGATTACCGGTACCTGCAAAAGTACTTTTTATAATACAATAACCGGCAATCAGGAAAGAGTGGTATGACGAAAGAACGTGTATCGGGAAGGAAGGTATGTAAGGAAGGAACGCAAGTAAGGAAGGAGGGTGTGTTGGGGAGGAACCTGTATCAGGGAGGAACCTGTATCGGGAGAGTGCCTGTATCAGCAAGGCGGCTATCGGGAAGACGGGTATCCTGAGAAGACGCTATTCCCGAAGGATGTCCCTGA
>JARLGZ010000172.1 GCA_031292515.1 Puia sp.
GTCGTCCGGGTGAAAAGACGGCTGAAATAGGAGATATTGGGCAGCCCCACCCGGTTGGCGATCTCCTGCAGCGAATGGCCGGTGGTAGCCAGCAGGAGCTGGGCCCTTTCGATTCGCTTCTGCTGAATGTATTCCAGCGGTCGGACACCGGTCTGCTCATAAAACAGTCTCGAAAAATAGTCTGCGTGCAGATGAGCCCTCCCGGCAAGCGCTTTGACCGTCAGTTCTTCCTGTATATGTTCCCCGATAAAATATAAGGCATCGATGATCTTGCCGGCCTTCTGCCCCGAGGCCCTGGGAATACTGCCCGGCCCTTCCATGAAAGGGGCAAACAACATCAGCAGGATCCCCTGCGTCTCCACCAGGTCAGCTGCCGATAGCCGGTCATTCAACGCTTCGAAATGATGCAGGGAGGACCGGTTGTCATAGATCTTTGGATCATCCCGCTCAAGCCTTCGGTCCGGGTTAAGCGCCAGCAGTCGCTCGAATAACCCGAAATCCCGGGAAGACGCCTCCCGCTCGTAGATAAAGTTTTTCAGGTTGTAAACAGAAAGGCCCGCACCCACTTCTTCGAGGAAATGCACATAATACTGCGCCATAGACCGTTCACAACGATAACGGCTATAGGTAAAGCTGGGTATCAGGTACAGTCTTCCCGCGCGTAAGTGAAAGGTCTCTTCATGATGATAGACTTTTGCATCTCCGGAAAGGATCAGGTATAATCTGGAAAAAGGGCTGAGCACATCGTCATAATTCCACTGATTATCGAGCGTCACCCGGTCGGTATTCAACAAGGTCAGCTGTAACGGAAGCGGGGACTTATACATAGATGTAAGGTTTATATCTACGGGCAGGAATCTACAAACAGGGTTCTACAAGCAGGGTTCCGCAGGCAGGGTTCCGCAGGCAGGGTTCCGCAGGCAGGGTTCCGCAGGCAAGGTTCTACAAGCAGGGTTCCGCAGGCAAGGTTCTGCAGGCAAGGTTCCGCAGGCAAGGTTCTGCAAACAGGGTTCTGCAAAAAGCGTCCGGCAAGCAAGAACTCACGAATTAGGGATTTGTACATAAATAATGAGCTAAATAAGTCGGAAATGTACAAAAAAAGGTCCTATTTATGGACATCTCTCCTCTCTAATATATCCTAACTTTAAGGATCTAAACCAGTGGCCGTATGATGAAAAAGGTATTTCCCTTCCTTGCAAAAGGGATGATTTCCATCCTTTCGACAAGGGCGATCGCCTTCCTCGCTGCATTCCTGCTGCTGGCTTCCTGTAACGCTCCCCTGCCGGACGATATCGCAAAAGCATATAAGACGCTTCCCAAAGAACTGGATTTCAACCTCCATGTGAAACCAATCCTGTCAGACAGGTGTTTCTCCTGTCACGGACCCGATAAAGGCAAGCTAAAAGCCGGTCTGCGTCTCGACAAACCCGAATCCGCCTTCGGAGAACTCCCCGAAAGCCCCGGCAAAAGAGCGATCACCCCCGGTAGCCTGCGCAATAGCGAACTCTATAAGAGGATCATCTCGACGGATACGGGCTATGTGATGCCCCAGCCCTCCTCGCACCTCGAGCTGACCGCTTATGAGAAAGCCGTGCTCGTCAAATGGATAGAAGAGGGCGCCCATTATAAACCGCACTGGGCGTTCATAAAACCCGTCAAAACCGATCCTCCCGTCGTGCAGAACCGGTCATGGGTCAAAAACCCCATCGACAATTTCATACTGAGCCGCCTGGAGAAAGAACACCTGGCTCCCTCTCCCGAGGCGGACAAAGAGATACTTCTTCGCCGGGTGAGCCTGGATCTAACCGGCCTGCCCCCGACGATTGCGGAAATAGACTCCTTTCTCGCGGACCACTCCCCAAACGCCTACGAGAAACAGGTAGATCGCCTGCTCGCCTCCCCCCACTACGGGGAGAGGATGGCCGTAGACTGGCTCGACGTGGCAAGGTTCGCCGACTCTCATGGATATACGGTCGACCGGCTGCGTGATATGTCGCCCTGGCGTGATTGGGTCATCAAGTCTTTTAACGAAAACCAGCCCTACGACGATTTTATCACCTGGCAGCTCGCCGGCGACCTGCTACCCCATCCCACCAGGGACCAGCTGATCGCGACTGCCTTCAACCGCAACAACCAGGAGAACATGGAAGGCGGCATCGTGGAGGAAGAATTCCGGGTAGAATACGTAGTCGACAGGACCAATACGACCGGGGAAGCGTTTATGGGTCTGACCGTGGGCTGTGCAAAATGCCACGATCATAAGTTCGATCCCATCTCGCAGAAGGAGTATTACCAGCTGACCAGCTACTTCAACAACCTGAAGGAAGCCGGACAGATATCCTGGGACAATGCCATGCCCGTGCCGACGATGCTGCTGACCGGCAAAGACAAAGAACAACTCCTCGCCTTTATGAAGAAACAGGAAGAGGCAAAAGAGAAAGAGCTGCAGTCACAACAGACAGACCCCGTCACCGAAAAAAACTTCCGGGGCTGGCTGGACCGGGAAGACTACCGGAAAGATGCCGCAAAAAAATTCCCGGAAGGACTGGCCGCCTGGTTCCCGCTGGCCGACACTTTTATGAGGAACACCCTGAAACCAAAGGAACGGGGAGTGATGATGCGGGAAGGGAATTCCAAAGAGGCCGCCGTGATGGGCGTGTCCGAAAGAGGCCCCTGTCTGCAGTTTGGCGGAGATAGCTGGCTCGACCTGGGCAAGACAGGAAGCCAATACACCCGCAGCACTCCCTTCACCGTCGGCGTCTGGGTAAAGATCCCTTCTGCCCTGAAAAGCGGTGTGATCTTCCATCGTGGCCTCTCCACCCTGCTATATAACTACCGGGGATTCCACCTGGCGGTGGAAGACCACAAGCTCGAGCTGGAGATGGCCCATACCGCCCCTTACGATGCGATCATCAAATATACAAAAGACGATGTGCCCCGCGACCGCTGGGTTCAGCTAACGGCGACCTATGATGGCTCCTCCACGGCCGCGGGATTCAAAGTCTATCTTAACGGCAACGAGATGCAGACGAACACGGACCAGGACAACCTGTACAAGGACATCATCTTCTCCGATACCAGTATGCATCCCCCCTTGCAGTTCGGCGCCTGGGAAAGAGGCAAGGGCCTGACGGGTGGCGCGGCGAACGATATCACCGTATTCAACCGGGCCCTCACCCCCCTCGAAGTCATGCAACTGGCGGGCCAGCCTGTCTACAAACAGGTCTTCGAAAAACCTGCAGGCAGGCTCTCGGCTGAAGAGATCGCAGGCCTCCGGGACTATTACCTGGCCAACTACTCGATCCCCTATAAACAGACGCTGGCCGTTCTGCAGGCCATACGCACCCGCTGCAACGACAGCGTGGAAAAGATCCCCGAACTGATGATCATGCAGGACATGCCTGTCCCACGCCCTACTTATATCCTGGACAGGGGCGTCTATGATGCACACAAACAGCAGGTCTTCCCCGGCGTTCCCGAAACGATCCTTCCCATGCCGAAAGACTTTCCCCATAACCGGCTGGGATTGGCCAAATGGCTCACCCTTCCCGATCATCCGCTGACGGCAAGGGTTGCGGTTAACCGTTACTGGCAGCTGTATTTTGGAAGAGGGCTGGTAAAGACCGCCGAAGATTTCGGCAACCAGGGGGCGATGCCGTCTCACCCCGCCCTACTAGACTGGCTCGCCGTAAACTTCCGGGAGTCGGGCTGGAATGTCAAAGCCCTGCAAAGACTCATCGTGACCTCGGCTACCTATCGCCAACGCTCCAACCAGGAGGGCCCCTCGGTGGCGGCCGACCCCGAGAATATATTGCTGGCCCGCGGACCTTCGGGCAGGCTGACGGCAGAAATGCTGCGCGACAACGCACTATCCGCGAGCGGGTTGCTGAACCCCAAAATAGGCGGTCCAAGCGTAAACCCCTACCAGCCCGATGGACTATGGAAGATCAACCTCGCCGATTATAAACAGGATTCCGGGTCTGCCCTCTATCGCCGGGGTCTTTATACCGTCTGGAAAAGATCGGTGCCAAACCCCACACAGGCCACTTTCGACGCAGGCATCCGGACTAGCTGCATCGTAGGCAGACAGAAGACCAATACTCCCTTGCAGGCCCTGGTGATCCTGAATGATCCTACCTATCTGGAGGCGGCTAAAGTAATGGGCGAACAGATCACCAAAGCCGCCGATACACGGTCGGCCACGGTCCGGGTATTCAGAGAGCTGACCGGGCGACGCCCCACCGGGGACGAACTAAGCCTGCTGCTGGAACTGCGGGACAAAGAATACCGAAAGTTCAAATCGGATAAAAATAAGACCAAAGGCTGGCTCAATGCAGGCGCCTACAAGACAGACCGTTCAGGAGACCCTGCCTTGCTGGCCGCCGACGCCGTACTGGCCAGCACGATCCTGAACATGGACGCGTCTATCTCGAAGAGATAGTTTTAACCTTAAAAATTTTGTTATGCCCGATCATTTCGAAAACTTCAACCCGCATCACCTGGATCCCCATCATTTTGATCCGGCCCCCTTCGATCCGCATAACAAGGACCTCGATGCTGTAAAAAAACAGCTCGACCGAAGGACCTTCCTGACGAAGACGACCCTCGGCCTCGGCGCCCTCGCCCTGGGCTCCCTCCTGGAAGGCCCGAAATTATTTGGAGGACCGAAACCCGCGCCGCAGGAAGAACCCGCGGCGACCGTGTTCCCCAATTTCCTGCCCAGGGCCAAACGTATCGTATACCTCTTTCAGGCCGAAGGCCCCTCTCAGCTGGACCTCTTCGACTATAAACCGATGCTGGAGAAATACCAGGGCCAGGACCTGCCGGCCTCTGTAAGAAAAGGCCAACGCCTGACAGGCATGAGCGCCGACCAGGCCACCCTGCCCGTCGCCTCCTCTCTTTTCAACTTTCAGCAATACGGTAAATGCAGGGCATGGGTCAGCGATCTCATGCCCTATACCGCGCAGGTTGTCGATGAACTCTGTTTTATAAAATCCATGAATACCGACGCGATCAACCATGACCCGGCTACCACTTTCTTTCAGACGGGCAACCAGATCGCGGGGAGACCCTGTATCGGCTCGTGGCTCAGCTATGGCCTCGGGTCGGACAACGAAAACCTGCCGACGTTTATCGTCCTCGTCTCGAAGAACGGCAGCGGACAGCCGCTGTTCGCAAGGCTCTGGGGCAACGGTTTTCTCCCTTCGAAACACCAGGGTGTGCAGTTCCGCGCCGGCAAAGATCCCGTCCTGTTCCTCAGCAACCCGGAAGGATATGACGGAGCGGACAGAAGGGAAATGCTCGACTATCTGAAAAAATTAAATACGCTGCAATCCGACAGCTATGGAGACCCGGAGATCAATACCCGCATCTCCCAATATGAAATGGCCTACCGGATGCAGACCTCCGTGCCGGAGGTGATGGACCTCTCCGACGAACCGGACTGGGTATTCGATATGTACGGGAAAGACAGCCGGGACCCCGGAACCTATGCCGCCAACTGTCTCATGGCACGCCGTCTCCTGGAAAAAGACGTGAAGTTTGTCCAGCTGTACCACCAGGGCTGGGACCAGCATTCCAACCTGCCCGGTGGGATAAAAGGGCAATGCAAGGCCACCGACCAGGCCACGGCCGCCCTGATAAAAGATCTCAAACAGCGGGGGCTGCTCGAAGATACCCTGGTCGTATGGGGCGGCGAATTCGGACGGACCGTCTATTCACAAGGGAAGCTGTCGAAAGACAATTATGGCCGCGACCACCACCCGAAGTGTTTCACCATGTGGATGGCCGGGGCCGGCGTAAAACCCGGGTTCACCTACGGCGAAACGGATGACTTCGGCTATAACATCACAAAAGACCCTGTCCATGTCCATGATTTTCACGCCACCCTCCTCCACCTCTTCGGCATCGATCACGAGCAACTGACCTATAAATACCAGGGCCGGAGGTTCAGGCTGACGGATGTAAGCGGAAACGTTGTAAAGGATTTGTTGACATAACGAAAAAGACCCAAACCTTATTGATACCCATGCTGATTTGTCTGTCAGATATATCCCCCTTCCTTTTGGACCTCACCCTGTTCTTCGGCCATTTTCACCCGCTGCTGGTGCACCTGCCGATCGGTTTCCTGGTGCTGGCCCTCCTGCTCGAATGCGCCGGCATCCTGGAAAAGCAGGCAGCCATCCGGGCCGCCGTACCCTTTGTCCTCCTGGTGGGTACCCTCAGCGCGGTACTGGCCTGTATCACCGGCTGGACCCTGTCAACGACGGGCGGCTACGATCTGCAAGCCCTCAACCTTCACAAATGGACGGCCCTGACGATCCCTTTTCTTTCTTTATTCGCCTGGCTGGTCAGCACAAAAAAGATAAAGTCACCCGTCCTGCAATCCCGGAGGTCCCTGCTATGGACCCTGACCGGGCTCACCGGCATCCTGATGGTTGCGGGCCATGCGGGCGCTACCCTGACACATGGCGCCGGCTATCTATCCGCCGGAACCTTATTCGATGGCGGAAAAAAGAAACATACCGTTTCCAGCCTCAAAGATGCCCTGGTATTCGAAGACATCGTTCAACCCATACTGGACAGGAAATGCGGGAGTTGTCATAACGGCGCCAAGCAGAAAGGCGGCCTCTCCCTGGAAAACCTCAACGCCCTGCTGAAAGGAGGCAAACACGGTCCGATCATCGTGCCGGGCCGGCCGACAGCAAGCGAGATGATCAAAAGGGTTTCCCTGGACCCTGGTGACAAAAAATTCATGCCCTCGGACGGAAAGCCGCCCCTCAGCGCCGAAGAGGCGGCCCTGCTAAAATGGTGGATCGGCAGGAACATGGGGAATACCGACGCGAAATGGACCGAACTGGCAACGGCTTCCGATATCCCCGCAGAAGTCAAAAAGTACGTGGAGACGTCTTTCAACGCACTCTCCCCTGGTAGTCCCTCCTCCGGGAGTCTTTCCTCCGGAAACCTCTCTGGCAAAGGCCTCTCCGATTCGGCAAGAATGGCTGTGCCAAAAGTGCCCCCTGTAAGCCAGGAGAAGCTCCTGAAACTGCAACAGGCCGGTTTCGTCGTCAGGTTGATCGACCGGGAGCCCATCCTGCTGGATGTGACCCTTCCTCCGCCTGTCAAAACCAAAGAGACCACCAGCCAGGCGCCGGCCCCGGACAAAACGGGTAGCCCGGCCAGGGCTTCCGACCTGTCGAAACCGGTAGATCCCGCCATCTTGAATGCGTTGCTGGCCGTAAAAGAGAATATCATCTGGCTGAATCTCTCCGGCAATAATATCTCCGACGAACAAATGGATATCGTCAACCAATGCAAAAACATCCGGATCCTGAAACTGCAGAAGACGCCTCTTTCAGACAAAGGAATCGCCAGGCTCAACGCACTGGGGCAAATGCAAAGCATCAATCTCTATAACACCCGGGTCACCCGGAACTGTCTCGCCGGGCTCTCGAAGATGAAAAACCTCGCGACGGTTTACGTCTGGGGAACAGCCATAAAAAAAGACGCCATCCCCGCGTCCGATTCCCCGCATCTTAGTATTGTCGGGGGTAATGACCCGGGGCTTTGAAAAAACACTTACCTTCCGGTACCAAAACTCATTATGAACAGACTATTCCTGGTGCTGGGGATCCTGCTCCTCTTCGCCCTAGAAATATTGCGGGTATATTTTATCATGCCTTTTCCCGGCAGCCAGCGCCATAATACGATCGGGCTGGCGTGGTTTATCAGCAGGAATATTGTCTGGATGAGACTGGCGCTCCTGCTGCTGCTCTTCTACCCCGTTTATACCTTGCTGTCCGAAGGCCGGAGCGGGCAAAAGATCTTTCTGACGCTGATCCTGGTGCTGTACGGCGTCGTCTTCTATTTCTTCAATGCGAGATTCGAAGCGGACAAAATGTTCTACCAGCCCGGTGTAAAGATCTTCGCCGAAGCCGCCGACAATAAAATCGACACCAATAAACTGGTGATCGGTGTCGTGCTCAACGGCGAAGCCCGGGCATTCCCGATCGATCTCATAGGCTATCACCACCAGGTAGTCGATACGATCGGTCAGACCCCCGTTATGATCACCTACTGCACCGTTTGCAGGACCGGTCGCGCGTTCAGCCCCTTTATAAACGGCAAAAGGGAGCATTTCCGGTTAGTAGGAATGGATCATTTTAATGCGATGTTCGAAGATAATACGACAAAGAGCTGGTGGCAGCAGGCGACAGGCGAAGCCGTTGCAGGCCCGCTGAAAGGGCAATCCCTGACGGAGCTTCCTTCCATACAGTGCAGACTGGGCGTCTGGCTCAGACGCTACCCGCATTCGCTTATCATGCAGCCCGACCCTGCCTATGCCGCGAAGTATGCAAAACTGGCGGACTATGATCAGGGAACACTGCAAAGCAGCCTGGAAAAAAGGGACAGTGGCGACTGGCATTTCAAATCCTGGGTGATTGGCATCCGGCTGGGTCATCAGGCAAGGACTTATAACTGGAATGATCTTACAAAACATTTTATGCTGCAGGACCGCTTGGACACCCTGCCGATCCTGCTGACCCTGGAAAAAGATACCGTCTCTTTTCACGCCTGGAATAGAAATCTCAATGGTGTGGAACTGCAGTTCGAGCGGCCAACCGATCCCGGATCCCGCGGATTCCTCATGGATACCAACACGCATTCTACCTGGAATGAGGATGGTCTGTGCATTGACGGTAGTCTGAAGGGGTCGCAACTGCAGCCCGTGCAATCCTACCAGGAGTTTCTGCATTCCTGGGAACATTTTCATCCGGGTTCGCAAAGATATCATCATTTGTAAAAAGCCCCCATGCGAAAACGCCTCTTGCCGCTTTGGCTGTTTTACGGCCTCTCTCTTTACGGCCTCTCACATGACCGCGTCTCTCTTTGTTGCATCTCTCTTTGTCGCATGACCCTTTGTCGCATGCTCCTGCATGGCAGCCCCATTTATAGCCTCTTTCTTTCCTGCCTTTGTCTTGGTAACCTGCCACTCCATGCCCAGAGGATCGAAGTCTTAACCCACGGACCCAGGACCACCTCCCTGCGCGGGCTGAGCGTCGTGAACGAGGGCATCATTTGGGTCAGCGGAAGCAATGGTACGGTGGGAAAATCCATCGATGGCGGACAGAACTGGGATTGGATGACGGTGACCGGTTTTGAAAAGAGGGATTTCCGGGACATAGAAGCCTTCGATGAGAATACGGCCGTCATCATGGCCGTAGCCGAACCGGCTGATATCCTCCTCACGACCGACGGAGGGAGGATCTGGAAGACCGTCTATGAGAACGATACCCCTGGCATGTTCCTCGATGCCATGGAGTTCTGGAATGTGAACAGTGGCATCGTCATCGGAGACCCCGTAAAAGGCCGGTTCTTTGTGACCCGCAGCTTCGACGGAGGGAAGACCTGGAAAGACATCCCGTTTCCGCGTCTCCCCCTTGCGGATTCCGGGGAAGCTTGTTTTGCCGCCAGCGGCACCAATGTGAGGAGCCTCGACCGCGGGGAAGCCTGTTTTGTCAGCGGCGGCATGAAATCGAGGCTCTTTATCAGGGACCGGGTGATCGACCTGCCCATCGTTCAGGGCCGGGAGACGACAGGCGCCAATTCGGTGGCGATAAAGGACCATGATAAGCTGAAGGGCGGTCTCCACCTGGTCGTCGTCGGCGGCGATTTTGCAAAAGACAGCTCCACATACCGTAACTGCGCCTTTACCCAGGATGGCGGTAAAACCTGGATTTTCCCCCGGACCCCTCCCCACGGATACCGGAGCTGTGTGGAATACCTGGATAAAGCCGATGTGCTGGCCTGCGGACTGACCGGGGTCGACCTCTCCCGGGACGACTGCGTCGACTGGCAGCTCATCTCCACGGAAAGCTTTAACGTATGCCGCAGGGCAAAAAAAGGCCAAACCGTCTTCCTGGCAGGAAACAACGGCAAAATTGGCAAATTGGTGCTATGATCAGGCCTTCCGGCACGGTCAAACCGCTTAAATAACGTCCGCCGCTTGCTTAATTGGACTTCCTGAACTACTTTAGCCGGGAATTAAAAAATACCCTCAACAGCATGGAATGGATAGCAATTTTGAAGTGCCCGATCACCGGAAAAGACCTGAGAGCCCTGACCCCCGAAGAGATAAATACGCTGAACAGCAAAATTGCACAAGGACAGGTATGGCAAGGAGATGGAAAAGCCTTTACTGAACCCCTGCAAAAGGGCCTTATCACCTCCGACGGAACCTATATTTACCCCATCATCAAAGAGATCGTCTTATTGCTGAAAGATCTCGTCGTCGTCGATTCGAAAGACAAAATCATAAAGGACACCATCAGCGACGACAAAAAGCTGGTTAAAAACTTCTATGACCAGAAGGGTTGGCATACGGATGAAGCCGGCAACTATGAGGACGCCGTCATCTATGAAGACCTCCGTGACGTCTCAAAAGAATACCTCAGGAAATGCCATGACCGCGTCGCAAGGTTCCTCAATCCTTCGGGTACCTATATGCTGGATGCCGCGTCGGGCGCCCTGCAGTTTTCCGATTACCTGCAATACTCCGCCAACTATAAATACAGGGTCTGCGTGGATTTCTCGTTCCAGGCCCTGAGTGAAGCCAAGAGAAAACTCGGCGACAAGGGTCTCTGCATCCTTTGCGACATGACAAATATGCCCTTTAAAGACGGAGTCATGGACGGATTCGTCTCCCTGAACACCGTATATCATATCCCTAAGGATGAACAGGCCACGGCCATCAAAGAGTTGTACCGTGTGCTGGCCACAAACGGCAAAGGCGTGGTGGTCTACGACTGGTACAAACATTCGCCCTGGATGAATTTCTGGCTCCTGCCCTTCCGCGGTTTTGTCTTCATAAAGAACAGGATCCTCGACACCTTCGGCAAGATGACCGGCACCAAGGGCGCGGAAAGAAGGCTCTATTTCTACGCTCATACCCCCGAATACTTCAAGGAGAACCTGCCGCCTTACCAGCTGAAGGTATGGCGTACGGTCAGCGTTCCCTTTATGCGCTACTATATCCACCCCTGGCTGGGCGGAAAGAAGATCCTCGACTGGCTCTACGAAAAGGAAGAAAAATCGCCTGAAGTCTACGGGCTCAAGGGCGAATACCCGATGCTGGTGTTCGAGAAATAGAATTATTTATTCGGTTCCTCCAGTTTTTTTATGCGATCTGCGGCATAGCTGTTCCGGGGATTCAACCCGGCCGATTTTTTATAGTTTTCGATAGCCAGCTGCTTTTCGCCAATGGCGTCATAGCCTTCTGCCAGGCCGTCATAGGCATTTGCGCTGTTTGGGTTTGCCGCAAGGTTGTATTTGAAAACATCGATTGCCTCTTTCATCCTGCCCTTGCGAAGCAGGATGAAAGCGAGATCGTTCACGTCTCCCTCGGGAAGATAAAAAGAGGAGTCCTGTTGTTTCAAATCCCGGGCAATTTCTGAAACATGATCATAGCCCTGTTTCTCCAGCCGCGTCCAAAACGCGCTCATATGATCCCTTTCTTCGAATTGGTATCCTGCCCAGATATCCGCCCACCAGGTCTGCGGGGGAAAAAAGGTATTTAGTATATCCGTCGTAATATGCAATCCCCAATTGCTATGGGTGAAGTAAACCAGGGCTTCTTTTTTTGCCGGGTTGGCAATGCAAAAGCCCTTGAAGTCGCCATTGTCGCCCCATTGCCATACCCATTCGCCGGTCTCATTCTCCTGCAGGCCCATGCCCAATCCCCACCAGATATGTTTATTGGCTTCCTTGTCTTTATGTCCGAACCAATACCCCTTCGATTGCTTTTCAAACATCATCCGGTGGGTCCCGGGTTTCAAACCCGTGCCGGCCATCAGGGCCCGCAGAAAGATGGCATAGTCATGCGCGCAGCTCAGGAGGCTGGCGGCGGCCATCTGCCTCCTATGCCCATTTACTGCATCCGGGCTGTTCCCGAAGGCAGACAGGGTATCAAATTGATCGGTCCAGGTATAGCTCGAACGGGTCATACCCAGCGGGGTGAATACTTCCTGTTGCGCGAGTTCATTCAGCGATTTGCCCGTCAATTTTTCGACCGCCCGTTGCAGGTATTGAAACCCCTCGCCCGAATAAGAAAATGTGCTGTCGGGTGTAAAGATGAGTTTGGCGCCCTTGTCATCGCCCCAGTTTGGCAGCCCGGTAGTATGACGCAACACCATTCTCGCGGTTATTTTTGCATATCTCGGATCGGCTGGATCGAACTGCTCATAGGCGCCGGTATAGTGCACGAGCGGTGTATCGAGGCGGAGGATCCCCTTGTCGTATAAGCGCAACACGGTGTAGGCAAAGACACATTTGCTAAGCGAAGCGGCTTCAAAAATGGTATTTGCGGTCACTCGTCTATCCGATCCCCCACCGATCGTCCCGAGATTGAAGCTTTCCTCTTTGCCGTCCCTGATGCAGACAAGTTGCATACCCGGTATCCCATACTGCCCGGTCAGTTCAAGCAGTCGTTGTTCCGGCCGGGTAGTGGGCTGCCTCTTCGGTTGCAAGGCTGGCTTTGTCTGTGCCCGTGCTGCCATCCCGATCGTAATACAGAAGGCCATGGCGAGGAACCGGACGCCAATGCAGTTGGTTGTCGCCCCGCTCCGATAGTTGGGGAACCTGTCCTTATTCGTGCGCGTGTTTTTAATTTTTTGAAACACTGATTTTTGAATGTTCATGATAAATGAGTTTGATGGCCTTTCCATGCTTATCGAAAATAAAATTGATCCAGTCTCCCCGGTCTTTCAACCTGAAAAGAGATTCTCCGACCTGCTGCAAATAAAACTTTCCCATAAACTGTGTATCCATCATCAGCCCGTTCCTGCCAGGGACAAGCTGTATGCAGCCGGCGAGAATAAGAACATTGAAGAAATTGAAATGGAGTGGCATGGGATGACTGTTATTCACTCCTTAAGCTTTTCACCGGGCTCCCCATCGCCGCCTTAAGGGCCTGCCATGTCATCGTTGCCAGGGCTATCGCCAGGGCCATAAGCCCGGATTCTATGAATACAAGCGGCCCGATATGGATGCGGTAAGCAAAGCCCTGCAGCCAGTCATTCATCACCCACCAGCAAAGCGGGACCGAAATGACGATGGCGACGAGTATCAGCCGGATAAAATCTCTTGACAACAGCATAACAATATTGGTTTGCGAGGAACCCAGCGTCTTACGGATGCCTATTTCTTTTACGCGTTGTTGCGCCATAAAGGTGGACAGGCCGAACAGACCGAGACAGGCTATCAAAATGGCCAGGCAGGAAAAGAAGGTGAACAATTGCCCAAAATGTTGGTCCGCCTGGTATTGCTGGTTAAAGGACTGGTCGAGAAAATGATAGAGGAATGGACGTTGCGGGGCCAGCTTGTCCCAGGTTGCTTTCAGCCGGGCGAGGGTGGCGGGGATATTGTCAGCCTTGACGGCAACAGAGATGCGGTTGAGGCTGCCAGGGTATCCGTATCTCAATGTCAGCGGTTCTACGGTCTGGTGAAGCGACCGGAAGTTGAAATCCTTCACGACGCCAATGACGACGCCCTTTCTCCCCCATTGGTCAAATTTTTTGCCGATGGCGTCTGCGGGTTTTTGATAGCCATATGATTTTGCAGCTGCTTCGTTGATGACCATGGATTGCGCGCTATCCGTCTGGAAGGCGCGGGAATAGGCCCTGCCTGCCAGGAGGGGAATATGATAGGTGGGGATGAAGTCAAAGTCGACCTCATAGATAAAAGGGATCCGGAAGCCCATGTTGCCTTCCGGTGTCTGGATCAGCGTCCAGGCATTCGGAAGAAATTCGCCGGGTACGGCGCGGGAAGCTGCGACGGAAATGACGCCCGGATCTCCGGCAATGGCACCCTTGATCGATTCGATATGTTGTTCCACCTGGTCGTCGCCTGCAAAGTCAATGATCAACATCTGATCCTTACGGAATCCCAGATCGCGCTGGTTGAGATAAGCCAATTGCCTGTATACGATGATCGTTCCGGCAATGAGGACGATAGACACGGTGAACTGGAAAACGACGAGCGCTTTTCTCAACGAAATGCCCTGGCCTGAGGGATTGAATTTCCCTTTCAGCACGGCTATCGCCTTGAAGCCGGACAGGAACCGGGCCGGATAGACGCCTGCCACTATACCGACTATCACGGCCAGGGCGAGCATGGAAGATAGCACAAGGGGAGAAAAGAAATTCACGTCGGAAAGGTCTTTGCCCGATAAGCCGCCGATGAACGAAAGGCCGGTCCTGGCCAGGAGAAACGCAATCATCGCTGCACCGATGGACATCAGGACGGATTCGGCGAGGAACTGCCACATGAGGCTGGAGGGCCTTACCCCCAGTACTTTCCGGACGCCCACTTCTTTGGCCCTTTCAAGTGACCGGGCGGTGGACAGGTTCATGAAGTTAATACAGGCAATCAGCATAATGAACACTGCGATGCATGAAAAAAGATAGACATTCGTCAGGCTGCCGGTGGGGCCCGGTTGTCTTGTCGCAGCCGAGTGCAGGTAGGCATCCGTCATTTTTTCAAAAGAGATCGCATATCCTTTATCATCCGGATCGTGTCTTTTGACGAAGGCAGCCGCCTGTGTCTGCAGGTGTTGGATTTTGGTGTTGTCTTTCAGCAGCACATAGGTATAGAAATCGACGTAACCCCACTCATTATAAACATCCGGTTCCTGTAACCGGTCGGTCGCCATCGAGATCAGGCCACTGAAGCTGAACTGTGAATTGGGAGGCACATCTTCCATTACGCCGGTGACGAGCAGGTTAAGATGGTTGTCCGCGCGGAGGAGTTGACCGATGGGATTGGTATTTCCGAAGAATTTGGCTGCCACTGTCCGGGTGAGCACGATGCTATTGGGCGCGACCAGGGCGGTATGAGCATCGCCGTACAGCATTTTCCAGGTGAACACGTCAAATGCGGTGGAATCCATGCAGACCAGGTTCTCCTGCTGAATACGCCGGTCGCCGTGTTGCAGCAAGAGGCTGCCCGGGCTCATGAATCGGACTACTTTTTCAATTTCGGGAAAATCGGCCTGAAGAGCGGGGCCGACCGGGGCGCAGCCCCAGACCTGGAAGTCCTGGGGAGCAGGGGGGCCCGGATTCTCTCCTTTCTGTATGCTCCGGAAAGTCTGGGTCACCCGGTATATCCGGTCGCGTTTGACATGGTACCGGTCATAGGAGAGCTCGTTCTTTACATAGAAGGTAATCAAAACACAACAGGCCATTCCGATGGCGAGTCCGGCGATATTGATGAAGCTGTACAATTTCCGCTTCAGGAGGTTACGCCAGGCGATCTGGAAAAAGTGACGGAGCATGTGTGTTTGTTTTGAGATACGGCTCAATTGCAGCGAGAAAAATGCCGATTTTCTTACAGTATGATAGTCAATTAGTTACGATTTCTGATTGATTGTTGCCTGTTCGGTTTCGCACACTCTATGTTCTGCTTTATAGCGACGTATCGTGAATTTCCAGCTCACAAAGCCAACTCTCCAATCAGCATATGGCCACAAACTTTCATCCCGGCTCTTAGCAGGGTCGCCTTAGACGCATCGTTTTTTACATTACATCTGGCCGCCGGAACCCGTTTTAAGCGATAAGCCTCCTTCTTTAGCTCCTGGGTAAACAAGCTGCCAAACCCCTTTCTTCTGTAATCTTCCCCGACTTCATAATACATATCGATATAGGGGAAATTATAGTTCCTCACATAACCCCCGCTGGCGACAATCTGCCCTGCCTGCTCCAAAACATATTCCGGCCCATTCCCGTCTGCATGCTTTTTGAAGGAGGTACCGGGTATACTTAGCCCGGTCTGAAAACCATCTTCAAAAAGGATTGCTTCCGCATAGATGTTTCTGGTGTATGCAAACACCATTTCCGATTGCAGCTTGTTGTTAGTCTGACACTCCATGAAACCGGCTCCGGAGATGATTCTGAATTTCGGAAATATCATATTGGCAAATTTCCGGTATGATCTGAGAAGGTAAAATTCGAAGATGGTGTCTCTGGCCTTGCGGTCATCCTTTCCCCATACCGAACCGTAGCCCACCGGCTCGTTTGCCATTGAAAAAAGGTAGGTATCCGCCCAGCCGGCGCCATGACATTTGTCATGAACAAACTGAAAATTATTTTCCCGAAGAGATAAATCGCGCAAGTCCTGAATCTCGTGCAATGGTACCTTATGAATTTCAGCTTCCATAGTATTCGCTTTACAGGTAATTAACCCTAAGTCAACCTACGGCCAATATTAGCAGACAATCAAAGAGAGAGGCAAAGCCATTATGATTTGCGAACGCACTCTCAATCCATCAACTCCGCATTACTGAGCATTTCGTTAACCTTTTCTAATTTTCCGGAAAATAACGTCTTCTTCTCATTAGTAAGCATAACGACGACTGCATTAGATGAATGCACCAGGGGAGTTTTGCCGCTCTTTCTGATATTTTTCTTTTTTGCTACCGGCATACAGTCAAATTTACTTGTTTTTTTAAATCTACTTTGTTTAATCAATTCTGCGCATTTCACCAGGTGTCTCTCTACCCCTAAATACTGCGGTATATTTCATTTGCGTTTTGTCAATTTCCAATATTTCAACTGTTATTATTTCTCCAATTTGTTCGAGATTATAATTTGGTCTATTAGTTTTAATGAATTTGATTTCATATTTGCAATCGTCTAACCATCTGTTTTCATATTCAAATTTGTACTTTTTATTTTCTGTATATTCTATGGTTTTGTCAAAGGTTCTTTCTATATCGATTGTTTGGCTGTTTGCCGTGTAAGACCAAGTTCCCTCAAAAAACTTGCGACAGTTATTATTTGGAGAGTAGGCGCCTTCAGCAATCGAGTCGAGGGCTTTGGGCGCTATTTGCCGATGCAATTTTTGTTGAGACGAGTCTTCACTAAGCTCTGTCAATCCATTTAGCAGATCCTCGACATCTTTTGAGTATTTGACGATAGTGCTGGGATACGAGGACACAGCAAATTGGATCGTCGAATTTGAAGTGGAGTAATAGTATGCAAAATAGTTGAATCTTATGCCAAGCTGCGTTCCCTCCATTCTCAAATGCAGAATTTTAAGCCCGTTTACATGTCTATACTCCCTTTCAACGATTTTCAGGTCAGGAGCTGCTAATCTTCCGTTTGCCAAAGCAATATCTGGAAATGATTCCAACGGGATAGATGTCGCTTCTGAGAGTATGGTTGCTTGCAAAGATTCGCCCGGGATCTGCAATTCAAAGTCAGCGGCAGCGTTAACGGCTCCTTTGTGAAAAGTCCATTTTCTTGGATTTATCCAAAATCCAATATTCCCATTTTTAGCTTTTAAAAGAAAAGTTGCGGCCGGAGGCTTAATAAATTCCGTAGGATTTGTCGATATTTCTCTACTGCTATCAGTAGCATCGAAATCTTTTAAATATTTCCAGGTCCCGTTGTTGTAAAGAATAACCTCTTCACCAGATTCAGTCACTGCTTTTTTTTGAGCATTTACAAACAATGTCAGCAAGAACGAAGGAATAAGGATAAGCTTTGTCATTTTTCGAAGGGGCTTCATTTATGAGTTTGATTTTATTGATATTGCAGGCTATGTTTACGGCTTGCTACTGCCTCGATCCCCCTATAAACCGGACACTTTTCTAAAGATAATTTAGTAGTTTCATTTTCAAAAGAAACCGAATTAAAATTTTTGAACCTGCGGTCTGGAGGTTGCTATTGGAACATATAACTTTGTTCGTTCATCTATGCTGCCAGTGAAGATAATTTTTGCATCCGGAAACCGATTCGTAATGTCTCGCACGATCTGGGTCACCGTTGATAAAACTTTCAAAACATCTCCGTTATCGGATTTTACGATATCATTCATAGCCCCCTCTGAAGCTGAATCTTATTTTGCATCAAAGATGTGAATTAAAAAGGATCGACTAATGGCGATGGCCGCAAGGATTGATCAACTCTATTAGTTTAATTCAACCCCCTGAAATCCACCGGCACCAGCTTGCTGACCCCTGGCTCCTGCATGGTAACCCCGTAGATGACATCCACCGAACTCATGGTCATCTTGTTGTGGGTCACGATGATGAACTGTGAATTCTCGCTGAACTGGCGGATCATATTGGTGAATTTTCCAACGTTCGCGTCATCCAGCGGTGCATCCACTTCGTCCAGGATACAAAAGGGGGCAGGCTTGATCAGGTAGATGGAGAACAGCAGGGCCGTCGCTGTCAGCGTCTTCTCTCCCCCGCTGAGCTGGGTGATGGAAGAAGGTCTTTTCCCTTTCGGTTTGGCGACGATATCGATCCCCGTCTCCGCCAGGTTCTCCGGGTTCTCCAGGATCAGGTCGGCGGTATCTTCTTCGGTGAACAAGGCCTTGAATACGCGTTGGAAGTTCTCGCGGACCTTGTTGAAAGTATCGAGGAATTGCTGGTTAGCGGTGGCCTCCACTTCCTGGATAGTCTGCATCAGGCTCTCTTTGGCTCCGGCAAGGTCATTCTTCTGTTCCAGGATGAACTCATACCGTTTCTTCATCTCCTGGAATGCCTCGATGGCCGTGGGATTCACCTCGCCGAGATTTTCCAGCCTTTTCTTCATCTTGTCGGATTTCTCCTGTAATTCTTCGACGGGCACTTCGCCGGTACGGGGCTGGTCGATGATATCGTCCAGGTTGATCCTGAACTCTACGCTGAGACGTTCTTTCATCCCGGCAAGCTGCAGCTTCAGCTCATTCAGCTTGTCTTTGATATCCGCGAGAAGGTGCTCCAACTGCTCCTTTTCCTTTACCTTATGCCGCAGTTCGCCCTCTTTTTCCCCCAGCGCATTGCGCAGGTTATAATAGGCCTGGTCGGCTTCGTTCAATGTCTTCTCCTCATCTTCCTTTCTGCGCAACAGGGCGACCAGCGAGCTTTCCGCGCTGTCGAGCAATTCCGCGCTTTCGGAAATGCTCTCATGGGTCTGTTTGAGCTGCGAGGCGTTCGCCTCCAGCTGGTTGCGGAGGTCGTTGAGCTGTTTGCTCTTGAATTCCAATTCCTGCCTGAGTGCGTTGATCCGGCTATGCTGGCGGGTAGACTGGAGGTTGCATTCGTTATATCCCGCGGAGGCGTTGTTATACGCCGTTTCGGCCGCCCGGTAGTCTTCTTCGGCTGCCTGCATCTTCTCTTTCAGACCGGCTACGACCTGCACGAGTTCGTTCCATTCCTTCCGGGTATCTTCTATCGATGCGATCGTCTCTTCCAGGTTCAGCTGGACTTCTTCCAGCCGGTCTTTCGAAGAGTCCTGGGAGGCATGCAGGTTCTCGATCTTATTCTGCAGGGAGAACACAAAATTGGTGAGCCGGTTGATCGTGTCCTGGGTCTCCCGGATCGCATGCTCCCGGAGCTGTTCGCTATAGCCTGTCACCTCGTTATGCTTGGCCTGGATGGCTGCCTTCAGCTGGCTGACAACGGCTTCCCGGGTTGCCACTTCCTCCTGCAGTTTCTCAAGATTCTTGGCGCGTCCGATCTTCTTTCCTTCAAAGAGGCCAACGCTGCCGCCCGTCAGGGAATATTTCCCTTTTACATATTTCCCGTGACGCTCCAGCACGACGGCGCCGTTGCTGTTCTCGAGGGCCTCTTCGTTTTCGGCGATGACGACATTCCCCAAGAGGTGTTCCGCGAGTTTGCGGTATTGGTTATCGACTTCGATGACGTCCATCGCGGGGATGGTGCCGTCGGGGGTATGAGCCGGCGCGACAGAATCGCCCGTCAGCCTGTCGAGGAGGAAGAAATTGGCCTTCCCCTTTTTATTTGCGTCCAGCAGATGGACGGCCTGAAGGCCTTCCTGCAGGTTATTTACGACATAATAGTTGAGGTAGGGTTCCAGCACATTTTCAACCGCCGTGCGGAACTCTTCCTTTACGTAGATGATATCCGAAAGGATCGGCGCGGAGTGATTCCAGGACGGGTTCTTGTGCAGGAACTTGATGCTTTCCGGGTACCCTTCCATGGAATCGATCAGGCTCTTCAGCAGATCGTGTTCGTTTTTCTTGGAGTCGAGCTTACGGCTTTCATCGGCCAGCTCCTGTCTGAGTTTTTCCAGTTGCCCCTGCGCCTGGAGGATATTTTCCTTGGTCCTTTCGTGCTGCTCCTGCAGCTGTTGCAGGTCTGTCTTTTTGTTTTCCAGTTCCTGTTCCTTGACCATGCGCTCTTCTTCGAGTTGTTTGAGCTGGCTGTCCCTCACCGTCCTCTCCTCTTCCAACTGCCGGATGGACCGCTGCAGGTTCTGGATGGAAGTATCCGCTACGGCCACTTTCTTCTCCGCGTCGAACTGGTTCCGCTGAACCTGGGCATTATCGCGGCGCAGGGCATCTACCGACACTCTTTTGGCGTCAAAGACCTGGCGCGTCTCGTCTACCGACGCCTTGAGGGCCTCCAATTGCTCCTGGATACCGGACAATTTATTCTCTTCTTCGCCGACCTGCTGGCGGGTGAATACGATGCTCTCGTCCAATCCCTTTAATTGTCCTTCCCCCTTAAGCAGGAACTCCTGCAGACTGCTCTCCTTTTCCCGGAGGAAGTTGAGACGTTGCGAGGCCAGGTTTTTCTCGTTTTCCTTCGTCCTCAGATCGCCCAGCAGTCCGTTGAACTCCTGCTGCATGGATTGGAGCGCCCTCTCTTTCTCGATAAACCCCAGCTTCTGCTGTTCGACATCCGCTTCTTCCTGCGCAATCACGGCTTCCAGCAGGACTCTTTTGTTGGTCTCCAGCTCAGACTGCTCATTAAGGTCACGGTAAGTCAGGTTGAAACCTTCCAGCGCGGCTTTAGCCAGCTCGATGCTCAGCTCCCGGTATTCTTTCTTGATCTCGTAGTATTTCTCGGCTTTCTTAGCCTGGTTTTCGAGGCTCTTCAGCTGGTTGTTGATTTCAAAAAGCAGGTCTTCGATACGCGCGAGGTCCTGCTCCGTGGCGTCCAGTTTCTGCCGGGCCTCTTTCTTCCGGGTCTTGTAAATGGTGATGCCGGCGGCCTGCTCCAGCATCCGGCGACGGCTGTTCTCCTTGTCCTTTATAATATCATCCACCATACCCAGTTCGATGATGGCGTAGCTATCCGTGCTGACACCCGTATCCATGAAGAGGTTCTGTATATCCTTCAGGCGGCAGGTGACATCATTCAAACGGTATTCGCTCTCACCGCTCTTGTAGAATTTTCGGGTCACCGTGACCGTACTGAATTCGGTAGGCAGCAGGTTGCGTGTATTCTCAAAGGTGAGGCTCACCTCGGCCAGGCCGGAGGCGGAACGGGTCTTACTCCCGTTGAAAACGAGACTTTCCAGGTTTTCGGAGCGAAGATGGCTGATCTTCTGCTCCCCGATCACCCAACGGATGGAGTCGATGATATTGCTCTTCCCGCAACCATTCGGACCGATGATCCCCGTGATGCCCTCGTCGAAGCTGATATGGGTCTTGTCCGCAAAACTCTTAAACCCCTTTATTTCTAGACTCTTTAATCGCACGGTAAGAATATTTAGTCAATCGGCAAACCTACACTAATAAAGTTTAAAAATGCGGGAAATTGAGCGGGGTCGGTCCGGGCTGTTGAAAAGTAGTGAATAATTCGCCGAATAGCCCGCAAACACTGGATTTTCCCGTCTCTACCCCCGCCAGCCGTCCCGCCGGGCCATCCGCTCCTGCATATGTAAAATAATTTTGTCATTGCCGGAGACCCGGAATTCTTTTATATTTAAAAAAAATAAGGATTCTATACCCAAACAATCACTCATGAACAACTTCATCGTTCCCATCGATTTCTCCGAGACGTCCAAGAATGCCGCCCGTTTTGCGGCCCATCTGGCCAACCGCGTCCCGGACGTACATTTGATTTTATATAATGTGTTTGACGAAATAGAAGGCGGCACCGACGGAAGCCCCCTGGGAACCACCGAAGAAGGGGAAGATGCCGCAAGAAAGAAAATCATGGAACTCGCCCTCCAAAGCGTGCAGACCGAACTGGCTACCATCACCTCCGCCCGGATCTCCTGCGTAGCGGAGGAAAACGACGATTTTGTGGATACGCTGGAAAACTATGTCAAAAAGAATGAGATCCAGCTGATCGTCATGGGCATCACCGGGGCTACCCTCCTGGGACAAATCTTTATGGGCAGCAATACCCTCAACGTTGTAAACAGGAGACTGGTGCCGGTCGTCATCGTACCCCCGGACGCACGTTCCAAATCCGCCGAAAACATCATGCTCCTCACGGATCTGCAGGACGTGGAGAACACGGTCCCCATCGAATCCGTCAAAAAAGTATTGCAGATCTTCAACCCGACCCTGCACGTCGTCAACGTGGACAGCGAACATTATGTAGACCTTACAGAAGAATATAAGGCAGAGCGGGTAAAGCTGGAAACCATGCTGGCCGGATTCAAGCCCGAATTCTACTTCATCCGCATGTTCGACTTCATGGAAGCCATCAACCAGTTCGTCGCGGATAAAAAAATCGATATGATCATCACGATCCCGAAGAAACATTCCTTCCTTACCAATCTCTTCAAGAGCACGCACACATCGAAACTGGCCTACCATAGCCATGTTCCGATCGTGGCGATCAATGCATAAAAACAAAAGAGGGTGCCTCAATTTCTGAGACACCCTCGCTGTTCGAACTTACTGCTATCCGAACATATCAACGGGTCACAAGAGAAAACGGTTGGAATACCGGATCTATCGGGTGGCCGGCCTGCCGGGGATACCGGACTGCTGATAGGAATCGACCCGGGGCGTGAAAAACGGGTAGGCCTCTTCGTCTATGGAAATATAACCTACCGGATTGTCGAAGCTGGAATTCACTCCGTCCGTCTTGCTCAGTACGTAAGACAATGATTGACCGTTGTTGATCCCCCCGCTGGTCAATGTTCCGCTGATTACGAACAGGAAAGTTACCGAGGCGCCATAGCCGGACAAATAGGCGGCACTTGAAAAAATCGTAAAATCATTTCCGGACCCCGAGATATAGGTTTTTGAAATGCCGGAACCTGTAAAAGATGCGTCCAGTTCATCCCTGTACTCAATTTTTATCGAATTGTCCGTGGTGTCCTGATCATAGAAGTTGAATATCAGCGGGTCGCCGAATTTTTCCGTATCGTCGATTTTCCTCCCTCCCGCATAGATCGTGCTATCCGATTTCATGGCATAGACGCCGTTCACGACCGGCGGCCTGGTACCCGGATGAATAATCATTCCTGCATTTCTCAGGGTATCCATCAATGCGGCAGATATATTATCGGTGATGGCTGTCGGAAAATCACCGGATAGGCTGCTATTGGCGGTGTTGCTCTTTTTACAGCCGATAAGCACAGAAAGGCTTAACAGGCAAATTAAAACCGGAAGACAAATAGTTTTCATTGTTTCTTTTTTTCTATTTCTTATTTCCTGCTATTCCTCTTTTCTTGCCATCCTTATTTCTTGTAATTTGTTATTCCTTGCTATCTCTTATTCCTTGCATCTCTTATTCCTGCTATTTCTTATTTGATCCATTGCCTATAAATCTGTAGGTCAGGCCGATGCTCAGCACGCGTGTCTTGATGTCACTTCCAACTACGTCCACTTTATTAATCGCGCTTATACCGCGCATGTAGCGCGCACTAAATCCGAATCCCCTGAGGGTCTTATGGGAAAATTCGTAACCGCCCCCCACACCCGCACCGAAATCGGTTCCTTTGTAGTATTGCTTGCTGTCGGCAAACGGTTCATCGTCCATTCGCTCCTTTGCAGAGAGCAAAATGCCAAACTGCGGACCTGCTTCTATATAGCCGCCGAATGAGAATTTGTATTGGACCATCAGGGGAATCGTAAGGAAAGCATGCCTGACCTGGTAGGCATCTCCCGTTCCCTCGTCTTTATAGTTGGCGCCTTCCCCGGAATAATTCAGCCCGAGCTGCAAAGCGAAGTGGGTGGACACATTGTATTGACCAAAAAGGCCGAAATAGGGCCTCGCTAAAAACACATGATAGAGATCCGGAACCGGTTCTGTCGCCAGGTTGGCGCCGGCCCTGGCGCCAACCGAAAATTGTGCGTTGGCTGGCAGTATGGCAAGTGATAATAGCAACAATAAGCAGGTAACTTTGATGACTTGAAAACGCATTTTCATGATTGTCTGTTTTTTTAAAAATTAGAAGTACTATGATCGTTTACAGCAGCAAATATGTATCACCCGGGGAAGCTGAACAATACGCAATTAATCGTATCGATGCCCGTTAAAGCCGGAATCGAAGATCCGTATCATACCTTTTACGTACATTCAGGAATTCACAGATGTTTTAAATTTGCCGGATGTCCGATAAAAAAATTATTTGCATTGTCGAAGACAAGGATGAGTTACGCCATGCAATGACGACCATGGTAGAAATGACAGAGGGGCTTATCGCGGGCGGAAGTTATGCCAACGCCGAGGAGGCTTTGCCGGCGATCTCCGAAGTACGGCCGGATGCCGTCCTGATGGACATCAACCTGCCCGGCAACAGCGGCATTTCCTGCGTACTGGCTTTAAAAAATCTCTTTCCGAAAATACTTTTCCTGATGTGTACGGCTTATGAGGACAATGACAAGATCTTTAATTCCCTGAAAGCGGGGGCAAGTGGTTATATTCTGAAAAGCGAAGGTCCCGCCAAGATCATGGAAGCCCTGGCAGAAATGCTGCGGGGAGGAAGTCCTATGAGTAGCAGCATCGCCCGGCAGGTCGTCAACAGCTTTAAGCGCCAGGAAGTGAGAAATGAAATGGTGATGATCCTTACCGAACGGGAAAAATCTGTGCTGGACCTCCTTGCCAGGGGAATGATGAACAAGGAAGTTGCCGGCGAACTGGATATCAGCCCTGCAACCGTACGTACCCATATTCAGCGCATTTACGAAAAATTGCAGGTGAATACGAGGGTGGAAGCGGTCAATCTATACCTGAAGAGATAGCGATAATTATGCTTAAAGTTTCCATCTTTTTGTTTTTTCTTTTTATGGCGGTTTCTGCCGACACCTCAGCCCAGATCGGAAGGGACCGGGTCAATGGCGCCGGGACCAGCACGATCCATGTCAAAGGAGTCCAGGCCCGCCTCGTCGATAGCCTGAAAGAGCGTGTTTCCTCCGCTATAAGCGATACCGGGAAACTCATTTATTTGCAGATGCTTTGCAGGCACAGCAGCGCCATGCCCGTTGATTCCCTGAAAACCTATGCGGGACAGGCGTTGCAACTGGCTTTGGACCTGGGTGAGGAAACGAAAATATGGGAAGCCGAATATATATACGCTTTTTCCCTGCAACAGCGATCCCTTACAGACTCCTCGCTACGGATCTGCGACGAGCTGATAAAAACGATCAGGGACCTTGACAGGAATTTTTCCCTCTATCATGATGTCCTGTGTTTACAGGCCCTCTGTTTAAAAGCGAAAAGCCGGATCAAAGAAGCGGTGGCTGTAGCCTACCAGATGTTGGCCAGCGCCGACAAGCACAACGACCCGGATGGGCAGATTAATGCCTACAACCTCCTTACCATCGTAGCCGGCCAGTTATACGGGTTTGACAATCCCAATGCCAGCGATGTCTATTTGAGGAAATGCATTTCGTGGTATCTGAAAGCGATCGCCCTGTTTAAAGACAGCAGCTATTTCAGGAAGTATGACCGAATCCTGGCAAACCTGGGAATGACCTATTTTCAATTGCCGAAATCGAAAAATGATTCCGCGTTGTATTATATCGACCTGGCTGAAATTTATGCGAGGGAGCAGGGACAGCTCCGCATCCTGGCAGCCTGTGCAAGCGCCAGGGGCAATATCTTCAATGACATGGGGAAAACGGACTCCGCCATATATTATTATAACCGGGAAGTCGCCCTTGAGCAGCAGATCGGCGACCCCGTAAGGATTGCCACCTCCTACAGCGCCTTACGGAATATTTATCGCCAGCAAAAAGACTATACGCGCGCGTTGAAATATGATCTCATTGAAAGAGACTATTGCATCAGCAATCATGTCCCGATCGACATCGGCCAATACCAGGACCTTGCGATCGATTACAAAGACGTGGGAAATTACAAGGCTTACGGGGAGATGCTGGACACGCTGATCTCCATCAAAGATTCTCTCTACCAGGCGAACTCGGGCACCGCACTGGCGGAAATGCAGACCAGGTACGAGGTGGAAAAAAAGGAAAACACCATCATCCAACAGGAATACAATATCGCCAGAAAGCGCGCTATCCTTTATGCGGTGTCCGGATTGCTGCTGGCGCTGATTGTTGCAGGTTATACCATACTGAAAGTCAGGAGACAGCAACAGCGGCAAAAGATAAAGGACATCCTGCTTGAAAATGAAATAAAGACCCGGCAGGAGATAGATAACGCAAAGGAAGAGGAAAGAAAACGGATCATAGCCGACCTGCATGACGATGTAGGCGGCGGTCTCAGCACAATCAGGATGGTCAGCGACCTGATTGCTCAGCAAAATGAACAGACAGGGCAGCTGAACCAATATGCACTGAGGATTTCCGGTATCACAAAAGAAGTGACACAGCGGATGAATACGATCGTATGGGCCTTAAATACGGAAAACAACACGCTGCAAAACCTAATCGAATACATCAGGGAATACGGAAGTTCCTTTTTCGAAGACAGCCCGATCGGGTTCAGGAGCAATTTGCCCGAACAGAATGGAGACGTGCAGCTGAGCGGGTTGCAACGTAAAAACATTTTCCTTTGCGTGAAAGAGGCGCTCAACAACGTATACAAACATTCCGGTGCAAAAAATGCCTGGATCGTCATACATATCTCAGATCGTCTGCTGACTGTAGCCGTGCATGACGATGGAAAAGGAATTTCAGAGGGAAACCCTTTTGGAAACGGGTTAAAGAACATAAAAAAACGAATGCAGGAAATAAATGGCGAAGCAGGTTTCGAGACCGGCAACGGCTATGCCGTAGTGTTGAAGGTCCCGGTGACCATTACAGCGGCTCCTGCTGGCTGAGGCAGTGGAAGCTGCCCAATCCCCAGATGATATCCGTGGAATCGATGCCGACCACCTCCCGGCCCGGGAAACAATCGGCAATGATCCGTAAGGCTTTTTCATCCTTGCCGCAACGGAAGGTCGGCACGATCACTACCCCATTGGCGATATAGAAATTGGCGTAAGAAGCGGGCAGCCGATGCCCTTCATAAATGACAGGGTCGGGCATCGGCAGTTCCACGACCGTAAGCTGTTTGCCGTTCAGTAGCCGCATCGTCGAAAGATCCCGCAGGTTGTCCTGCAACAAGGAGTAATTCTCATCCTGTCTATCTTCTTCTACGACCGCCAGCACTGTATCTTCATTGACAAACCGCACCGTGTCATCGATATGTCCGTCGGTATCGTCGCCGATTATCCCCTCTTTGACCCATAACACCTGCTCCACCCCATAATAGTCCACCAGGAAGTTTTCGATCTGTCCGCGATCCAGGGATGGATTGCGGTTCTTATTGAGCAGGCAGCAGGTAGAAGTGATCAGGGTCTTGTTCCCGTTAAAATCCACGGAGCCCCCTTCCATAACGATACCCGGATAATAGACCGGCAGATCCAGCGCCTTGCCGACAAGGGTCGGAATAAGGTCGTCGAGGTCGAAGGGGGGGTATTTGCCTCCCCAGGCGTTGTACGCCCAGTCCACGATTATTTTCGGTTGTGCCGTTCCGGGGTTGACCAGGAAGGCGGGACCATGATCCCGGCACCACGCATCGTTTGTAGGATGAAAAAAGAAATCGACCTGCTCCGGATCGGCGCCGGCTTCCCGCAGGTAGCCCAGCGCAAAAGCCTTCATGGCTTCGTCACGCACATTGATACAGACTCGCTCATGACGGGATAGTTCCCTGACGAAGCGGCTGTAGGAAGGATAGATGGCGTCGATCTTGCCGGGCCACGACGCTTCTTTATGCGGCCAGCTAAGCCAGGTGGCCCTATGGGGTGCAAATTCCGCGGGAAAATAGTATCCGAGCTGTCCGGGTGTTGCCATATCAGTAAATTTTGTTAGTCGGCGAAATCATGCAATTTAATCAGTTCTCCCGTTATCCGTTCCTGCCAGTCCTGTTGCACAGTCCTATTCAACCCATGATGTGTCTCGATATCATAAGCCTGCTGCCGTGCGGTCAGTTGGCGCAGGACGTCCCGGTAGATTCGCTCTGATGCCCGCGGGAACTCACGCGGTCCGGGCCTTTCTTCCCGAAGCTTTTTCCGGAGCGTTCTCGCATAGACCTCGCAGAGGTCGAAATGAGCCTGCTCGTGTGCCAGCAGATCCGGCCGGTATTGCTGGTCGGCCCTGACCCATGAAGACCGGCAGTTCATATAAGCCTTGACGGAGAAATAGGGCTTCGAGAAATTCGTGAGCACATGATATCGATAGACGATGCCGCAATGGGTATAAGCGGCGGCTGAGCCAGTGTCTTTCATATCTCCGCCGGCACTTTTAAAATCCTTCCAATCCAGTCTTCTTTTGGAGGACCATGGGAACTGTCTTTCGAAATCCCGGCATCCTTCGTCGAAATATAGATTGGCCTGGATCCGGTCGCAGGAGCTTAACCTGTCGGGCGCCTTGTGGAAAGTGATCTTTACGAGGTTGGCACCGTTTTTACGGGCGGCGTTCGTCAGCATGCCGACTTCTTCGTCATAGTCGCAGTTCGTAGATAAGCCTGCGTCTCCAAACCGGATATTGCCGATATAAACGGCGGGTTGACCCGTCAGGCTGTCTTCAAAACTCAGCAATACCAGTCTTGCCGTATCCGGCAACGCAGGAAGCGGATGGACGATACCGATCTTTATTTTTGGTGCGCAGGAGGATAGGAAGAATAGCGTGGTGACGGCCGGGACCCAAAAAAAACCGGTTTTCATCATCGTCCGAAAACTACTCGTCATCTATAAATCTTTTTGTGATCGGTTGGTAAGAGTCGATACGCCGGTCTCTCATAAAAGGCCAATGGGTGCGATACCGGTCCGATTTGGCCGTATCGACTTCCACCACCGTCACTTCTTCCCGGTCGTGAGAGCCTTTGTATAGCAATGTTCCAAATGGATTGGAGACAAAGGAACCGCCCCAGAACTTCATCGCCCCATCCTGCTCGAAACCCACCCGGTTGACACTCACCACGTGTACGCCATTCGCCACGGCATGACTGCGCTGAATCGTCTGCCAGGCATTGTATTGTTCTGTATTGGTATCCTCGTCCTGGCTCGTAGCCCAGCCAATGGCCGTAGGATAGAACAGGATCTCGGCACCCATGAGAGCCGTGATCCTTGCCGCCTCCGGATACCACTGATCCCAGCATATCAGCACGCCGATCGTGCCATATCTTGTCCGGAATACCTTGTAACCCAGATCGCCCGGTGTAAAATAGAATTTCTCATAATAGGCGGGATCGTCGGGGATATGCATTTTTCGATATTTCCCCAGATAGGCGCCGTCGGCATCTAGTATGGCGGTCGTGTTGTGGTAGAGTCCCTGCGCCCTCTTCTCAAAGAGGGAGGCGATGATCACGACATTCAGCTCGGCGGCCAGATTGCCCAGGGTCCCGGTGGAAGGCCCGGGAACAGGCTCCGCCAGCTTGAAATGCTCATAATCTTCGGTATCGCAAAAATACAGCGAGGTGAAAAGCTCCTGCAGGCAAACGATCTGCGCTCCTTTGGCAGCCGCTTCCCTCACCTTTTCGACAGCCTTTTTCAGATTGGCCGCCGGATCTGCCGTGCAACTCATCTGCACCAGGCCAACTTGGACTTTACTCATATTATACGATTCAAAATGACCAACTCATTCAAATGCGGTGCAAATTTACATTATCGGCGCCAATCCGGGGAAATTCTGACACTATAATCACTATAATACGGGAGGATCATCTTCTGCCGACCTGACTTCATAAAGACCTGACTTCATAAATATGAGGAGGGCGCCTCCCATATTTTTAAATACAGGAGACACCCTCTCACTTTTCACCAGATAAGGTCGCCGCTGGGCGCATCACATCTTTTTCATCATTTTATGACACTCTTCCGCCTTGTCCAGGTGCTTGTGCAAAGTATGAAGGGTACTATCTGCAAAAGCCCTTATATCCGCATCCGACCCGTTCTTTGCTTCGCTCTCGAATGCCGCAATGACTTTTTTATGGTCGCTGATCATCATATCGATATAGGCTTTGTCGAAATCGCTGCCGCTCTTTTTCTGCAAGCCATCGACATTTTTCTGCATTTCGGGGGAAATCGACCCCGGGAGCGTAATATTCTTGTTTGCGGCCAGGGCTTTCAGCTTATCCCCCGCCTCTGTATGATCCTTTACCATCATGGCGCCATATTCCTTCACGTCTCCAGCCATTCCTTTCTGTTGGGCGAGCTGACCCGCCTGGATTTCCGTCATCCCTGCATCGGCCACGTTTACCGCGAAATCGGCATCCGCTTTTGACACCGTGGAGGCCATCGCCGGTTTAACCGCGGCGCTGTCCCTGGAAACAGAAGAACTGTCCATCTTCACGGAATTGGAGTCCTTTGCGTCTTTTACAGCATCTTCCTGCCCGTTGTTGTTGCAACCGAAACAGGCGACTGCGAATGTCGCCGCCATGGTATAATCTAATAGTCTTTTCATAAATCAAGTTTTAGCAACCTCTTCAAAACCTATGCCACCGGACGGCGCCTCGCTAAAATGCAAATCCTATATATACGGACACTCCGGCATTTTTTGAATTTTTTGTAAGATCGCCCGAGAGGTTACCCGATTTCCCGATCGTACTCAACCCGTAATTGTACCGGGCTCCCAACGTAAAATTGGATATATCAAAACCCAGTCCGCCCACCAGGCCGAAATCCCAGCGGTTGAAATCCCCGGGGCTCAGTTCCGTGGCACCCTGTATATCCCCGTTGCTATTCACATCCTTTACGTTAGCAGATGTCAGGTAGGCGGCATACCCCCCCGCATGGAGATTGAAATTCGGGGCCAGGTTGATCACGGCCAGCACCGGCAACTCGAGATACCCCAGGTTGAACCGGTATTCACCGCTCCCCTCCGTAAAATTGTTGTAGGTATCTTTGGCCCCCTTTACCGAATAGAGAAGCTCGGGCTGGATGGAAAAACCACGGGTGACGGGCAGTTTGGCAAAGATCCCTGCGTTAAAACCGGCCTTGACATGCTCGCTGGACACGTTGTCCACATAAAGGCTCGTCAGGTTGAGCCCCCCTTTGATACCAAATTTGGCCGTCATCGAGGGCTCGCCGGGCGCCTGCTGCTCCTGGGCGCAAACATTCGACGATGGGAAGAACAGGGCCATCGCGGTCAGCGAGGCCGCCACAAAAAACACACTTAGTTTCCGTAAAATACTTTTTTGCTTTTTCATAACAGATTATTTTTATTTCTGGCACCTTTCAATTGTCATGCCGCGCACAGGCGCCGAAAACAGGTAAATTATTTTTCTGGCATGAAGTTTTGTATATTTATTATAAACCCAGTTTATGAGATCTATATGGACGGGAGCCATCGGGTTCGGGCTCGTCAACATCCCCATAAAGCTTTACAGCGCCACCCACAGCAGCGACCTGGATCTCGACATGCTCGATAAAAAAGACCTTTCAAACATCCGCTTTAAAAGGATCAACGAAAAAACAGGCAAAGAGGTAGCCTGGGAAAATATCGTAAAAGGATACAAGCTGGATGACCGTTATGTCGTATTGACGGACGAAGACTTCGCAAAAGCCAGCCCGGAAAAGACAAAGATCATAGAGATACGGGAATTCATAAAAGAAGAAGAGATCGACGGCATCTATTACGAGACCCCCTATTACCTCGAACCCGAAAAATCGGGCTCTAAAGCCTATTCACTGTTGAGAGACGCCTTGCACAAAACCGGGAAGGTTGGATTCGGCAGCTTCGTGCTGAGAAATAAAGAGAGCCTTTGCCTGATCAAACCCCTGGACGACCTCCTGCTGCTGAGCAAGATCCGTTTTGCCGCGGAGATCGTGAAACCGGAGGACCTGAACATCCCCAAAGGCAGTCCTAAACCGGCTGAAATGAAGATGGCGATCGAGCTGATCAACCGGCTTTCCGGCCCCTTCGACATATCGAAATACAAAGACACCTATTCGGGCGAGTTGATGAAACTGATAAAAGCAAAGGCCAAGGGCCGCCCGGCCCCCAGACCCGCTATGCGTGTGGTGCACTCGAACGCAAAAGACCTTTTATCGCAGCTCAGGGCCAGCCTTACCGACCAGGGGAAGCGCCGGAAAGCCTCTTGAGACGACATTAAACGGGAACCAGCTATAAAGCCTCCTGTCACAGTAAACTCCTGATACCTTCGTAAACGCGTGATACCTTCTTAAGCTCCTAATACCTTCAATATGCCGGATCAGTTCCTGGACCAATTCGATAAGTTTCCCGATTTCGTATGGGATTGTATACTGGCAGGCATTGCCATCGTGATCGGGTTGATCCTGAAATTCGTATTGTCCCTGCTGTTGAGAAAGAAACCGAAAGACGGCAGACCGCCCTTTTCCGTCGCCCGGTCGATCCTGGCGCGCCTGGGCCAGCCCTTCAGCTATTTCCTGCCTTTGCTGACTTTTAACTTCCTGCTGCCGTTGATGAAGGTAAAGAGCAATTTCTACCCCGCCCTGAATAAGACGGTGGAGATCCTGCTGGTCATCTCCTTTGCCAGCGTGCTGATCGGGTCGGTCAAAGTCTTTGAGGACTATGTATACCATACCTTCGACATAGAAAAAGCCGATAACCTGAAGGAGAGGAAGATCCGCACCCAATTGCAGTTTATCCGGCGGCTGGCGGTCAGCCTCATTATCATCCTGGCCGCCTGTGTCATCCTCCTGAGTTTCAACAATCTTCGCAAACTCGGAGCCGGTCTGCTCACCGGGGTCGGCGTGGGCGGGATCATCATCGGGTTTGCCGCGCAGAAATCCCTGGGTAATTTCCTGGCGGGCTTCCAGATCGCCTTTACCCAGCCGCTGCGGATCGACGATGTACTGGTAGTGGAAGGAGAATGGGGCCGGGTGGAAGAAATCACCCTCACCTACGTCGTATTGAGAATATGGGATCAGCGCCGGTTGATCTTACCGATCAACTATTTCGTGGAAAAACCTTTTCAGAACTGGACGCGGAACAGCGCCGATATCCTGGGAACGGTATTCCTATACCTTGATTATTCGGTGCCGCTGGATGAGCTCCGCAAAGAGCTGACGAGGCTGCTGGAAAAAGATCCGCTTTGGGATAAGAGAACAAATGTCCTGCAAGTCACCAATACCAGCGAGAAGACCCTTGAAGTCAGGGCGCTGATGAGTGCGGCCAGCTCCGGCGATGCATTCGATCTTCGCTGTAATATCCGGGAAGGGCTGATAAAATATATAACCGGGAATTATCCTGAGTCCCTGCCCGTGAACCGGGCCGTGCTAAAGGAATCCGTGCAGGACCTGGCAGACGCAAAATGAGCCGGAACGGGCTAATGGCCGGAACAGACCCGGGAACATGAAGTAAGTGACAACATCAAAAGATAGCGCGGGCATGAGATTTATAGGTTAGGGATATCACGCAGGGGTATCGCTTAAGGGTATCACGCAGGATTAACGCCAACAGCAAGAGTCATGGGATTATCAAAATACAAACAAAAGAGATCTTTCCGGAAGACACCGGAGCCCCGGGGCGGACAGCCTTTGGCCGGCGCCTTGCAATTCGTCGTGCAGAAGCACGCAGCCTCGCATCTTCACTATGATTTCCGGCTGGAAATGGGCGGCGTGCTGAAGAGTTGGGCAATCCCAAAAGGACCTTCGCTAAACCCGGAGGACAAAAGGCTCGCCATGCTGGTCGAAGACCATCCCTACGATTACAAGGATTTCGAAGGAATCATCCCAAAAGGGAATTATGGAGCGGGCACCGTGATCGTCTGGGATCAAGGGACTTACGAACCCCTGGATCCGCAGGCAACAAAGCCCCCAAAGACGCGGCCCGGTAAACCAGGCAACAAGACGGCGGAAAATGCAAAAGGGGAAAAGACAAAGACTGAAAATAAAAAGGCAGAAAACATAAAAACGGAGCAGGAAAGAGCCATGAAAAAGGCATTTAAAGCCGGCTCCCTGAAATTCACCCTGAAAGGCAGGAAACTCAAAGGAGAGTTTGCCCTGGTCAAAATGAAAGGCAAGGGGGAAAACGCCTGGCTGCTGATCAAACACCGGGACCGATACGCCAATGATAAGCCCGTCATTGAAAAAGACAAATCGGTATTGTCCGACAAGAATCTCGAACAGGTAGCGGGAAATACAAAATCAAAACAGTGGATCGGCAACCGCCAGGCCGAACCAGCCGGCCATCGGGATAAAACGGCTATCGATCTTCAAAGGAAAACAGCCCCCGGTTCTCAAAATCCGGCAATAAAGATCCCGAAGGGGAAGACCCCCATCCCAAAAGACCTCTCCCCGATGCTTGCGACCCTGGTAGACAAACCCTTCGACGAAGACGGATGGATCTATGAAGTGAAATGGGACGGCTACCGCGCACTGTCTTACCTGCAAAAAGGAGAGGTAGAGATCAGATCCCGCAACAACAAGTCGTTCTCTGAAAAATATTACCCCGTATACCAGGCCCTGCAGAAATGGAAGGTGAACGCAGTGGTGGACGGAGAGATCGTGGTGATCGACGACAAAGGATTATCCCGGTTCAATAAATTGCAGAACTGGCGCAGCGAAGCAGATGGAAGGCTGGTCTATTACCTGTTCGACATCCTCTGGCTGAATGGAGCAAACCTGATGGATAAGCCTCTGACCGAAAGAAGGGAAATCCTGCGATCTATTGCGCCCGACGACGACGAAATCCTGCGGATCAGCGAAGATTTTAATACCGACGGCACAGCTTTCTTTGCAGCCGCGACAAAAATGGGGCTGGAAGGCATCCTGGCGAAAAAAGCAGACAGTCTCTATGCCCCCGGCGCAAGGTCCCGCGAATGGCTGAAGATCAAAACATCGAGCAGACAGGAAGTCGTAATCGGCGGATATACGAAAAACGAAGGAAGCGACAAACCGTTCAGCGCGCTCCTGGTGGGCGTGTTCGAAAAAGGCAAATTGAAGTATACCGGCAAGATCGGTACCGGGTTCAGCATCGACGGACAGAAAGACCTCCTCAGACAATTCAAACCCCTCGAACAGAAGCAAAGCCCTTTTACAGCCGAACCCGATGTCAACAAGCCCTCCCGGTTCCGCCCCGACCCGCCTCATGCCAAAGCCGTCTGGCTGAAACCCCGGTTGCTTTGTGAAGTATCTTTCCGGGAAATGACGGAAGACGGGGTCATGCGACATCCTTCCTTCGAAGGCATGCGGGAAGACAAAGATCCCGGAAGAGTGGTCCTGGAGACCCCCCTACCCACAAAAGAACTGGTCGGAGACAGCAGCCGGAAGAGCAAAACACGATCAGGCGACGGGAAGACCGGACCAGCCCGGCAAAAGCCTGTCCCTGATAGCAAGAGTCGAAAAGGCCGGAAGTATCCGGTCCAAAAATCGAAAAAACCAGGCAAAATGGAACCGATAAAAATACTTACGCCGCCGGCCCCCGGAACAGAGAGGAAGACCCTCCTCAATCCGACGGACGAATTGCAGACCCGGGAAATCAACGGGCATAGCTTGTCCTTTACCCATCTCGGTAAAATCTTCTGGCCAAAAGAGAAGATTACAAAAAGGGATCTGCTCAATTACTACTACCAGGTGGCTCCTTATATATTGCCTTACCTGAAAGACAGGCCCCAATCCCTGAACAGGCATCCCAATGGGATCACCGGCAAGAGCTTCTACCAGAAAGATGTCACCGGCAAAATACCGGATTGGATAAAGACCTTCCCCTATCACAGCGCCGAGGACGAACGCGACAAAAACTTCCTGGTATGCACCGACGAAGCGAGCCTGCTCTATATGGCGTCCCTGGGCTGTATCGAGATGAACCCTTGGAGCAGCCGCGTGAGCCGCCCCGATAATCCCGACTGGTGTATCATAGATCTCGATCCGGACAAGAAGACCCCTTTTGACAAGGTGATCGAAGCAGCCAGGGTGACCCGGGATCTGCTGGATTCCATAGGGGTCGACTCCTATTGTAAAACCTCCGGGTCGACTGGACTGCATATCTATCTTCCCCTCGGCGGGGAATATTATACCTACGAACACTCCAAGGAGTTCGCCCGCCTCATCGTACAGAAGGTCAACGCGGAAATTCCGGATTTTACCACCATCGAGCGCACCGTTTCGGGTCGAAAAGGCAAAATGTACCTGGATTTTTTGCAGAATCGTCCCCAGGCTACGATAGCCGCCGTCTATTCGGTTCGCCCAAAGCCTGGCGCCACCGTATCGACCCCGCTACATTGGGACGAAGTGAAGAAAGGTATGCGTCCGGGAGACTTTACCATCCAAACGATATTGCCGAGGCTGAAATCGGTAGGGGATCTTTTTAAACCGGTGCTGGGGAAAGCCATACACATGGAGAAAGCCCTGAAGAAACTGCAGGCCTTATAACTTCTATTTCCTGCCCATCTCCCGGAGGAACGCTACATGCGAAGCGACGGCATAACGAACCCTCGGATACTCGATATAGACAATACCATATTCCTGGCAGGCCTGCCGGATGATCTTGCTGATAGCCGGGTAGTGTACATGGGATATTTTTGGGAAAAGATGGTGCTCGATCTGGAAATTCAATCCGCCTACCAGCCAGGAGACAATCTTATTGTGAGTGGCAAAATTGGCGGTTGTCTTGATCTGGTGTACGGCCCACTCGTCGTCGAGTTTTCCGGTTTCCGCATTGGGGACCGGGAAAGCGGTATGTTCAACCGTATGGGCAAGCTGGAATACGATACTCAGCACAAACCCCGCCACACAGGTGAACGTGACAAATCCGATCACCCAGGACGCAAATCCGACCATATAGATCGGCAGGCCGACGAATAAAAATGCATGGAATATTTTAAAGCCCCAGAATACAAAGTGATCGCCGAGGGTCATTTTCTTAAGGGGCATGCCGCCAACCTCTCTCCTGAAATATTTGGCATAGTCCAGGACGAAAATCCAGAAAATATACAACAGGGAGTAAAGGAACCAGAAATACAGGTGCTGGTATTTATGCAGCTTATATTTCTTTTGTGTTGCGCTCATCCGCATCCAGGGCTGGATATCGATATCGTCGTCCACACCGTCCACATTGGTGTATGCATGATGGATCACATTGTGCTTCATATTCCACATAAAGCTGTTCCCGCCGAGGATATTCAGCGAGAAAGCGGCGAAATGGTTCAGCCATTTGTATTTGCTAAAGCTCCCGTGCGCGCCGTCGTGCATGACATTGAAGCCGATCGCAGCTACCAGGCAACCCATCAGCGCACATTCCAGCAACGCCCAAATCACTCCGGGTGTAAAGAAGACCAGGTGTATGTATACGACGGCCGTGCTCAGCATCAGGATCACCGCTTTGAGAAAAAGGTTATAATCCCCGGTGGTAGCCTTGCCGACTTCCTCAAAATACGCAGTTATTCTGCTCTTCAGCTCCGTATGAAAAGAGTGAGGGACAGTCGTGAATTTCGGGGTGAATTTTGGCATGGACATCATGGTGAGCCGGTTGAAAGTTTATTAATTGAGCAAATTTAGCCTTTTAATACAAGAGATAGTGTTAAAAAGCGCACAATATGACAAACGTTTTAAAAGGGATTTTGTTTTGTCGGGGTCGGCTTTCGGCCGGTCTTAAGTGTCTTTCTGTACAAATGCATCAAAATCACTTATTCCGATCATTTTTTCGGTGATAAAACCCTCTGCAAAAGACACCCCGATCATCTTGCCGAACAATTGGTGCCGCCCGACGATCGCCTGCAGGAATTCCGGCGTCGAAATATAGGTCTGCGGCTCATCGGCCTGGTAGCCGGCAGCGTGGAATTGAGATGAATAGGCCCGGATCGAGTCCAGCTTCCTGTCGAAAACGGGGGTTACGTCATAAACAAAGTTCGGATTGGCGTAGCGGTCCTGGATATAGTGGAATATATATTTCGGTCTCCAGTGCTCCTGCGCGATCCCATCGGTGTCGACGGTCTCGATTTTACGCAACCCGCTCAGAAAACAGGACTCAGCGATCAGGTGACCGGCCCGTCCGTGATCCGGGTGACGGTCGGCCAGTGAATTAGACAGGACGATCTCGGGACGGTATTTTCGGATCGACCGGATTAGTAGCCGCTGATGCGCCTCGTCATTCCGGAAGAACCCATCGGCCATGCCGAGGTTTTCCCTGACATCGAGCCCCATGATCGCCGCGGCCCGCGCCGCCTCTTCGGCCCTCAGCTCAGGAGTTCCCCGGGTGCCGAGTTCTCCTCTCGTCAGGTCTACGACACCCGTCTTCTTCCCATGCAGTTTTTCCATCATAAGCGTCCCCGAGCATCCCAGTTCCACATCATCCGGATGTACGGCGATTGCCAAAATATCCAACTTCATAATACTATTCGTTTTGAGGGCACAAAACTACCTCATTTAGCGATAGGATGACGGCAATCCGGCCGGCTTCCCGCTGTCGGGCGTTATTTGGCTATTTGGTCATTGTGAAGTAGTTTCGCAGGTCTTATTTTCACACAAATAGATTTTTTAATTAAATATTGGAAGACATGGCATACGATGTAGTCATTCTCGGAAGCGGCACCGGTGGATATGTAGCCGCCATCCGTGCTGCACAGCTGGGCTTTAAAGTAGCAGTCATTGAAAAAGAGAACCTTGGAGGCGTTTGTCTGAACTGGGGATGTATTCCTACCAAAGCGTTGCTGAAGAGCGCCCAGGTATACCAGGATATCCTCCATGCAAAAGATTTTGGCATCGAAGCCAGCGGCCAGCCCGATTTTCCTGCCGTCATCAAACGCAGTCGCGGGGTAGCCGATAAAATGAGTAAAGGCGTTCAGTTCCTCATGAAAAAAAATAAAATAGACGTCATCAACGGCATCGGGAAACTGAAGGCCAAAGGCCAGGTGGAAGTGACTTCGGCAGACGGCAAGACCCTGATCGTCGAGGGCAGGCATGTCGTCGTCGCCACAGGCGCCCGCAGCCGTGAACTGCCCAACCTGAAACAGGACGGCAAAAAAGTCATCGGATACCGCGAGGCCATGACGCTTCCGGAAAAACCCAAAAGCATCATCATCGTCGGCAGCGGCGCGATAGGTGTGGAGTTCGCCTACTTCTATTTCAGCATGGGTACAAAGGTCACGATCGTCGAGTTCCTGCCCCGTATCGTACCCGTGGAAGATGAAGAAATCTCCAAAGAACTCGAAAAAAATTACAAAAAATACGGGATCGACATACTCACCAACAGCGAGGTGACGAGTGTCGATACCAGCGGCAACGGCGTAAAGGCAAAGGTAAAAACACCCACGGGGGAAGTGACCCTCGAAGCCGATATCGTCCTGAGTGCCATCGGCATCAGCGCAAATATCGAAAATATCGGTCTCGAGACCCTCGGCGTAAAAACCGACAAGGGCAAGATCAGCGTCGATAAATTCTACCAGACCAATGTCCCCGGCATTTATTCGGTCGGCGACTGCGTTCCCGGCCAGGCCCTCGCCCATGTGTCTTCGAAAGAGGGTATCATCTGCGTAGAGAACATCGCCTATATGGAAAAGAAATACGCTCATCAACCCGAAGCGCTGGATTATGGTAACATCCCGGGCTGCACCTATTGCACACCCGAAATCGCTTCCGCGGGGCTGACAGAGAAACAGGCCCGTGACGCCGGCTACGAAGTGAAAGTCGGGAAATTCCCGCTCACGGCATCCGGAAAAGCCACCGGTGTCGGCCATACCGAAGGCTTCATAAAAGTGATCTTCGACGCGAAATACGGCGAATGGCTGGGTACGCATATGATCGGCTATAATGTGACCGAAATCATTTCGGAAACCGTACTGGGTCGCAAGCTCGAGACCACCTACCACGAGGTGCTCAACGCCGTCCACCCCCATCCGACTATCAGCGAAGGGGTCAAGGATGCCGTCGAAGCAGCTTACGGAGAGGCCATCCACCTGTAAAGGAGCCCACTCGCCTGGTCAAGAAATTCAGGTTCATCTATACCCCGGATCCCTTTTTAACGGATCCGGGGTTTTTTATTTTCGGGTGGTTGTACATACCCCGACCGAAAAACTTATTTTGAGAACCAATTCGCGAAAAAGCTCAGACAAAGCTCATTTGAAAAGCACGCTATGCCAGTCACCCCCTATTCCACCAAAGCGGTTCGTCCCCGAACACGCCGCCTGCAAAACGGACTATTTACCGTTTTATGGATCTTCTGCTGGTTTTATCCGCACATGGGTCTGCTTGCCCAGCAACCCGACCCGCCGGCCCGCAAAAGCATCTATGCCGATGGAAGACCCTTTGCCTGGAAGCGGATCCCCTGTCATGATGAGGGGATCGTGCTGAAATACGGGAATGGCCCCGATAGCTGCGATGTCTACGGCGCCCGGGAAGCCAATGTGAACCACGTCGGCGATCTCTACTACCTCTTCTACGACGGCGCCGGCAGCGATGGCTGGAAGTCCTGTCTGGCGGTAAGCCGCGACCTGCGTACCTGGACGAAGAGAGGCGCCATCCTCGCGCTGGGAGCCGCCGGCGCAAACGACAGCAAAAGCGCCTCTTCTCCCTGGGTCATCGAAGCGGCAGACGGCTGGCATATGTTCTACCTCGGCACGCCGCACACCAGTCCGCCGCCCTATCGCATCCCCTCCTTTCCCTATCTTACCATGAAGGCCCATGCAAAGTCGATAGAAGGTCCCTGGGTAAAAGACTATGCGCTCACCCCTTTCTTTACAAAGCCCGGCACCTATTACAGCGCGACCGCGGCGCCGGGTTTCATCGTAAAAAAAGACGACGAATACCTCCAGTTCTTCAGCCCTTCGATCATAGATTCGGCGGGAAGGACAAAAAGAACCCTGGGCATCGCCCGGACAAAAGATCTGAACACCCCCTGGACGGTCGATCCGACACCGGTGGTCCCCCTGGAAGAACAGGTAGAGAACACCTCGCTCTATTTTGAGAAGACGAGCGGCTACTGGCTGCTATTCACCAACCATATAGGCCTGGACAAAACAGGGGAGGAATATACCGATGCGATATGGGTCTACTGGTCGAAAGACCTGAATAAATGGGATGCTGCCAATAAAGCCGTCGTCCTGGACAGCCTGAACTGCTCCTGGGCAAAAGGAGCGATCGGGATGCCTTCCGTCATCCGGGTTGGCGACAAACTCGCCCTGCTATATGATGCGCCGGGAGGAACCAGCATAAATCATATGCACCGGAACATCGGTCTCGCCTGGCTGAGCCTGCCGGTCAAAATCCCCGATTAAAAACAGGTGTTATCCCTCATGAAGTCATCCCTCATGAATAGGTGTCATGCCTCATCAATGGCCGCGGCTACACGATTGGCGGAACGGGTCGCCGCTTCCGTCCCCCAGTTCAGGTTATCGGCATAAGCCCCCGCAAAATGAATACGGCCATGGGGCTGGATGATAAGCGGCCAGAATTTATGAAATTCTCCGATCGGGAAGGCGGTTCTTTCGCAACTGGGGGAATAGCCGTCCTTTGTCCAGTCTTTGCTGATGGCCTGTTCGATCGTATCCCTTTTCCCCGGATAAAGTTCGCGGAAGATGGCAAGAGCCCGCTGCGGTGAGATGCCGCCGGCTCCGGTAGCCAGGACGATGACCCGCGTCGTCTCCACCTCCTCCGCGGACTGCCAGACTTCCCAAAGATCCGGATGACCCAGTTCCATATTGATGCTGACGCCATCCTCCAGCCAGAATTTCGAGGCGGCCTGGAAGACAAATCGCTGGTACGAATCATAGCTGGTGTTGTCGATTATATATTGCCTCTCGGGAGGCAGGGCTGGTGTGATGGGTATATTCCGGAAAACGGTCAGCGGAATACAGTTCACCAGGTATTCCGCGGAAAAAGTCTTCTCCCGGTCGCTTTGCCTGCAGGTGACGGTGACGCCGGCTGCCCCCTGTTCGATAGACAGGACCCGGGTACCCAGCAGCACCCGCTCTCCCAGTCTCTTTGCAAAAGCATTGGGAAGCATCTGGTTGCCTCCTTTCAGCCTGAAAAGCTCCGTGGGAGCAGGAGGCACTCCCCGCAATTTCAAAACAGCGCTCCCCCATAACGAAGACAAGGCGGAAGATCCTTCTCCGCCCAGGATCTCCTGCGCGGCTTTCGAAGCGCCGTCCTTCCTGTAAAGTTCTGCCAGCGTTATCTTATCCAGTTCGTCGAGCCCCAGGCCGAAGGGCTGATATTCGTCCCGGAATTTGTCCAGGTAGGGCCCCTGATAGAGCAGCTGCAGGTCGGTCCAGGGATGATGAGCTAAATAATCCGTTTCTTTTTCGTTGAACCCGAGAGACCTCAGTATGACAGGATCCGCCAGCATCGTCTCCGTATAGAACTTACCCCCGATCCTTCTGACCAGGTTCTTACGCCGGGGATAAGGCAATGCCTCGAGACCGAATTCCCGGATATATCCCCAGTACCTGTCGTATCCCGGCCGGGTAATATGCTCCTGGCCGTAGTCCCCGTAAAGGCCATCGGATAAACCATCGTGGGCGGTATAGACGTGCCCTCCATGCCGCCCCGACGCTTCCAGGACGGTAACCTCGTGCCCTCTTTTCATTAATTCATACGCACAGCAAAGACCGGCGATACCGGCCCCGGCGACGATGACCTTCTTTGCCTTTGTCAAATCATTCATTTTCAAATCCCTCCTTCTTTTTTTTCCTTCTTTTCGTCCCTTTTTTCGTCCCTTTTTTTTCATGCCCGAGATTCATCCCCCACAGTTTCTAACCTCTTCCTCTTTTCTATACCCCCTTTAACCCTACTATCCCCTGTATACCCTTCCACGCCCCTTTCTTAAATTTACTCCCTTCTTTCTGCAAAACCGCTCTCGACCGCCAATTTATTATACTTTCCTGGGATGCGGATTAATAAGCGTAGCTTACAGACATCGCCAAGTATAAAAACGGCAAACAATGTCATCTTCCTCCTATCTTCTCCTGTTTATTTCCCTGGCCATCCCTTGTGCTCTCGGATTGATTTTACTCCTGAATAAAAAGAACCACACCGAACTATACAGCGAAGGCGTGCGCAATGAAAATGACGGGCACTATGACCTCGCCCTGCACAACTATGAGGATGCGCTCAGCGAGATCCGGAAACATAACCTGCACGACAGATTCAGCGAAAAAATCACTCAACGCATCAAAATCCTGCGTACCACCATCGACTACGAAAAAAATTTCCAGCACGGTCAAACTCAGCCTGCCACCCCCAAAAGGGTAGGGATGAGTGAGATGATTTGAATGAACGGATGATTATCCCGAAAAAAAATGAGACCCACAAAAATATTGATCATCGCGACTTCGCACCAGCAATTGGGCGATACCGGACGCAAGACAGGCCTTTGGCTCGAAGAGCTCGCAGTGCCCTATTATATCTTTAAAGAGGCCGGCGCGACCCATGTCCTGGCGTCCCCGAAAGGCGGTTCCGTGCCGCTGGACCGTAAAAGCGAGTCGATAATCGTGGCCAACACCTCGACGCGCCGCTTCCAAAAAGACCCGGATGCCCTCGCGGAATTGGCTCATTCCATCCCCCTCCATACTTTAAAAGCGGAGGATTTTGACGCGGTATACCTCACCGGTGGACACGGCGCCTTGTGGGACTTCCCGGGCAACGAACCGCTGCGATCATTACTGGAAGATTTTGACCGCCAGCATAGATTTATCGGGGCGATCTGTCATGGAGTCTCCGCGCTCCTATCCATGAAGACCACACAGGGCGAGACTTTCGTAAAAGGGCGGCAGTTGACTGCCGCCTGCGACAGCGAAGAACGGGTATTGGGGCTCACGGACACCCTGCCCTTCTCATTGGAGTCGGCTCTTATCGCGGCGGGTGCCGTCTATAGCAAGGGGCCAGACTTCGACAGCCATATCTTAATGGATGGCAATGTCATTACCGGTCAAAATTCGTCATCTTCAAAAGACCTCGCAAAGATGCTCCTCGTATCTCAGAAAGAATCGCTGAGAAGAACCGGGTCTTCCGTGTATTAGCAAGCCGCTTTATCAGCAATCCGCTCCATTCTCTATTCGCGCCGATCCTCTGTCCGCTCTGGTTTCTATTTGCCCCATGCTCCCGATTCACCCTATTTGCCCTATCCTCTTTATTTGCAGTATCCTCCCTATTTGTCCTATCCTCTCTATTTACCGTATTCGCTCTATCCTTTTTGTTCGCCCTCCCTTTATTCTCTACCCGCTCCCGGGGACCGGTCCTCTCCTTGATCCGCGGCGTCTTCGGATTTATTACGGCAACGCATAGGCCACGATATACCCGGCCGCGTGATCCTTCCATCCCGACACCGAAAGGGCTATATATTGTTTCCCGTTCACCATATAGGTGCAAGGCGTGGAAGACCCGCTCCCGGGGAGATCGGTCTCCCATTTCAACTGACCCGTAGCCTTGTCGAACGCCCATAGCTTCTTGTCTTTCGTACCGGTCAGAAATATCAGTCCCCCCGCGGTGACAATAGGCCCCGGAGAACTCTCCATCCCCGTGACAGGACCGTTCTTCTGCTGAAGCTCCGGAAAATTACCGACGGGTATCTTCCAGACATATTCACCCGTACTCAAGTCGATGGCGTTTAAATTGCCCAGCGGCGGCCGGATGGCCGGGTTACCGCTATCGTCTTCGAATTGCGCATAAGCGCTCAGGTTCAAATAGATCGCGGACGTGTCGTCTTTACCCTTGCCGTTCGCAGGCCCGGGATTCGCCAGGCGGTTCGAACGGATCTCCGACAGGCTGGCCTCCCGGCTGTCGGCTTCCTCGTTGCGAATATTGAACAGGAATGCGACGATAGCATCTTCATGGCCTTTCAGCACACTGGCGAAGGGAGGCATTTTCCCGCCGCCTTCCCTGATCTTATTCAGCACCTCCTCTTTTTTCAACCGTTTATCCAGGCCTAGCAGCGAAGGATAAACGCCCTCCTGGCCGTTTCTGTCCTCCCGGTGACAGCTGGCGCAAAAGCTCATATAGAAAGTCCTGCCCGCATGGTAACCGGACAATTTTTCTGTGCCTCCCTGTCCTCCAACGATTTCCGGCCCGACCTTCTGCAGGTGGGCGATCTCGGGCGCCTCATTGGACTTCACATAGAGCAAGCCGGTAGCGGGGTCGTAGGCAGCCCCGCCCCATTCGATGCCGCCCGTCGAACCTGGCAGATCGAGGCTGCCCTTCGTCGAGGGCGGGGTGAACAAGCCATCATATCGAAGGGCCCTGAAGCGCCGGACGAGGGAGTCGTGGGTGGCAGGCGTCTGCCCCCAAAGATCATCTTCGGTCATCAATTGACGTGAATAGGGTTTTGGCTTCAGAGGAAAGGGCTGGGTGGGCCAGGTCTCCTCGCCCGGCACATCGGAGACGGGGACTTTTCGCTCTTCGATGGGAAACAGCGACTCGCCGGTCTCCCTGTTTAACACATATAGAAAGCCCACTTTTGAAGTCTGCGCGACGGCGTCTATCTTCTTACCGTCTTTCAGGACGGTGACCAGGTTTGGCGGAGCCGGGAGATCATAGTCCCACAGATCGTGATGAATGGTCTGAAAATACCAGATCAGCTTTCCCGTTTTTGCATCGAGGGCCACCACGCAATTGCCAAACAGATCCTGCCCCTTCCTGTCGGCGCCATAATAGTCGTATGAGGGAGAGCCCAGGGCGAGGAATACCATCCCCCTCTTTTCGTCCACGCTCATGCCCGACCAGTCATTGGCTCCCCCGGCATATTTCCAGGCGTCCTTCGGCCAGGTCTCGTATCCTGGCTCTCCCGGATGCGGGATCGTATGAAACGTCCATTCCAGCTTTCCGGTCCTGATATTATAGGCCCTGACATATCCGGGTTGCGCGCCAAATAACTCCGAGACTTCATTCCCGACAATCAACAGGTCTCCGAACACGATTCCCGGCGAAGTGGGCTTCACGGAAATCTTTGAGGAATCGTCCCGGATGCCGACGTTCATACTCACCTTGCCGCCTTGCCCGAATGAAGGGATGGGCTTGCCGGTTCCGGCATCCAGCGCATACAGGTTGTCTCCCCCTGTAAATAATATCCGGCGATCCTTTCCATCCTCCCAATAAGTGACGCCGCGGTTGACGCCGCCCCCATGCTCCCCGTTAAAGGGATCGAAAGACCATAGCTGTTTACCGGTGGCCGCATCGACGGCGTATGCCCTATGTCTCGCCGACGTGGCATACAAAACCCCTCCGACGACGATCGGGTTGCACTCGCTCCGGCCCCAACGGGCGCCGGCCGGGGCGTCGTCCGGCGAAAAGGTCCAGGCATGCTTTAACCTTCCGACATTCCCGGTATTCACCTGGTCCAGCGGAGAATAGCTGCTGCTGGCGGCATCCGCCTTGTATACGGCCCAGTCGGCATTCTTCCGGTTACACCCGGTGGCGATTAAAAGCCAGCAGATCCAAAAAGCGCGGGTCGAAAAAGAAGGGGGTTTTTCCATCCTGTCAAATTAACGGGTTCTGCGGTACGGAAAAAGCCTTTTGTCTCTTTTATCCGGCCTTCCATCATAATTTCGTCTCCCGGGAGATTCAATATAGTAATACCTTTACAAAGCGCTTACCATCGCAATGTCAACCGAAAATTCCATTTTATGGCAAAAAAAACAAAAGACCGCCCTGAAGAAGAAACCGGCAAACCCCGTGTCTGGGGCGATCCCGAATATTCCGAAAAAGACGATATCTATAGCCGTGAGGAAAAAGAACCCTTCGACGAATCCGAAGAGTCTCCCGTGCCGCGCGGTAAAAAAATAAAAAACACGAAAACGGGTGAAGACCTCGACGTCCCGGGATCGGAACTGGACGATGCGGACGAAGAGATCGGAGAAGAAGACGAGGAGAACAACTACTATAGCCTGGGCGGCGACGACCACGACGACCTGGAAGAAGACAAGGGTGATTAGATGGCAACCAGGGGAACGGGAGAGCCCGTGAGCCCTGCTAAAAGATTCCGGGGGCGTCCGTCCAGTATTTCGGGACATTCAGAAACCGGATCTCGCGGCGGGAAAAATCGACGATCCCTTCTTCCTTTAATTCGTTCAGCAATGTAGTGACCGTCTGCCGGGCACTTCCTATCAATTGGGCCACTTCTTCATGCGTCAGGTAATTCGGGATGATCGCCGTATCCAGCACGGTCTTCCGGTGTTGCCCATTGTCCTGCAGGAGTTCCTTCAGGAAGAGAAGCAGCCGCGTCCTGACATCCTTCTGCAGGATATTCTGGAGACGGTTCTCAAACCTCCTGAATTTCAAGCCTGCCAGTTTACTGAACTTGATGGAAATCTGGGGTTTCTTTTTCAACAGGTAGAGAAAGTTTTCGAGGGTGAATGAACACAGACTGATATCCGATTTAATGGCCTGCGCGAACTCTCCGTTCAGGTTGTTCCGCTCAAGGGTGAACTGGCCAAAAAAATCTCCCGGGTTCAAAACATCCTTCGTCTGTTCGGTCCCATCTTCGTTGATCCGCCCGATGCGGATATGCCCTTTTTTTATAAAATAGATGATATTGTGGTTGTAGGCCTCGAAATAGACATACTCCCCCTTCTTCACTTCTTTAAAATTATCAAGGACGTCCAGTTCATGATACTCCTCTTCGCTGAGCTCCGCCCAGAGGCTGCATTTCCTGAGAAGCACAGCCTGATCTTCTGATTCGGGTAGTCTGGTTCGTGTCAAACGGACGCTTTTTTATGGCCCTAAATTTAATGGAAAAAACCCGGGAATTAAGAGCAATAAATCCTAACTTCCGATAAATATACATAAGATGGAAAACAGGGATAAAAGCATCCTCTACCTGGTTCTGGGTCTCTATACGCTCATGATCAGCTGGTATTACAACCATTCCTTCCTGCTCCTGATCATCCATTATATCTTCTGGCCGGTCTACCTGATTTATGAACTCCTGACCGGCAATTTGTCGCATGGCATGTGGAAGACGATCCCGGCCTCGTACTTTAAATGAGGAGGTAATGTCGCCCGCTCAACCAGGTCGCCCGCTCAACAGCCGGTAACGTTTTCCGCCGATTGAACCGGCAGTAAGTCCCGATCATCGGTAGTATTTCCTGTTCATTGATTCATTAGTGTCTCCCGATGAATGGATCTAGTAATATCTCCCGATAAGCCGGTTGTCCACGATCGTCTTTTTCAACATACGGGGATCGATGAGCCCCTGTCTGGAGTAGACTATTTTTCCGCCGGGTTCTACCAGGAGTGTATAAGGCAGGCCTCCCTGCCAATGCGGATCCACAGCCTCGACCAGGGGGCTCCCGCCGCCATTGCCATTGGAAAGGGTGCCGCCATCGGTAATATAATTGGTACAGGACGCCTGTGCCTTTTGGAGGATCTGCAAAGCTTTATCCATTCCGGCAGTACCGTCCGTACTGATCGTCACCAACCCGAAATCTCTTTTCCTGTACATCCGGTTGATCGTGATAAATTCGGGTAATTCGTTCAGAGAAGCCTCGCCCGAAGCAGACCATATCGTGAGAAGCAGCAGTTTATCCGTCTTATTGGCCAGCAGTTCCCGGATCCCGGGCACATCCAGTCTATCCAGCTTCACCGGCTCTTTGGCCCATTCTATCTTCGATCTCTCCACCCAGCCCCCTTTCTCAGCCCATTTTATGGAACACCCAAAGACCTTCGTGGTCGGAACGGCGACCTCCCGTCCCCCCAGCAAGGCATCGATCGCGTTGCGGGCGTCGAAAGTATGCGGAACCTTTCCGGGCTTCTCGACATCGTCGATACGACCCTGGTAACGAAGCTTCCTATCCTTATCGAAAATGAAGACATGAGGAGTGGCCACGGGTCCGTAGGCTTTTGCTGTGGATTCGGTCTGGCCATCGTAGAGATAAGGGAAATTGTAGTTCTTCTCCGAAGCGCGGATCTTCATCTCTTCATAAGAATCGCCGAGATCCGTATAACCCAGTTCGTCGAGATTGACGGAGCCGGGATCGTTCGGCATGATGGCGACGACAGCCACCCCCTTGTCTTTATAATCTTTTGTCAGCTGGATCACACGATCTTCATAGGCCTGTGCGGTCGGACAGTGATCACAGGTGAAGACGATCACCAGGATCGCCGACCCGTTAAACGACGACAGCGTATAAGTCCTGCCATCGACGCCCTGCAGGCTGAAGTCCGGCGCCCGGGCGCCTATCGGAAGGGTCTTGTGTTCATCGGCGGGGATTTGAAGAGCATAAGCTGTAAACGGCGGGGAAGGCGGCGGAACAGGCAGCGGGGCAACCGATGCAACAAAGAGCCGGGCGCTCGCAGGATCAGAAAAAGGAGCAGCGGCGGACACAGCCCCTCCTAACAGCACTACAGCCGCCAGGCCGGACAAGCCAGGACCGGACAAGCAATGTCTCATAAATGGAGATTTATGAGAAGTTATCATTTTTTGCAGAAATTAAAAAGAAAATTCTTCGCACAGCGGCAAAGGCCAGCAGCCTGCCTTTCCGTCAAACGGCGCCCTAGTTCATACACTTCGCGGATAAAATGCAGGGGGGATCGATGGAATATTCCTGATCCTTACTTTCCGGCGATTCACCGAGTTCCAGCTCCAGGAAAGATTCCGAAGCCCTTATCTGCCAGAGACGCAGATTCTTACCGTCGGCCGCCTTTGCGGAAATCTCAGGCAGCATATCGTATAACAGGCCATTCCAACAGGCTTCTTCGAGCCGTTCGTCCCGGGTCAGGTTATTATTCGTAGCATCCGGATCCATTGACTGGTATTGCTGACGTCCGGAAAACCGGGTGCCCGTCAACAATAATATTTCCTGTTGTGTAGATTTCGGTTCCATACTATGAGATTTAAAGTTCTCTGATAGTTAGAACGCAAAACCGGCTAAAATGACGACGGAAAATCAAAAAATCCTGTTAAAATACATGACAACCTATACGGATATCCGGGATTGCCCATCAGCGGGGAGCCCGGTCATTTGACTTCCGACCCAAGACATCCCGATCCGCGCGCCCGAAAGCCTTATTCCGACTTCAACGCCTGCACCGGGTTTGCCAGCGCCGCGCGCAAGGACTGTTGACTGATGGACAGCAGCGCAATCAGGACGGTAGAAATACCGGACACCAGGAATATCCCGATCCCCAGGTCGACATGATAGGCAAAACCTTGCAGCCATCTGGTCATCAGCCAGGCCGACAAAGGGAAGGCTATCAAGAGCGCAAACCCGATCAATCCTAACACGTCCCGGGATAACAAAAGGATGACACTGCCCGTGCTGGCGCCGACAACCTTCCGGATGCCGATCTCCTTTTGTCTCTTCTGCGCCGTAAAAGCAGCCAGGCCAAAAAGTCCCAGACAGGATATGACGATCGTGACACCTGCAAAATATTTTGAGAGCAGGGCCACCTTCTCCTCCGAAGTATACAGCACCTGGTAGTCGTCATCCAGGAACCTGTAGTCGATCGAAGCCCCGGATTCGTGCTTCCTGTAAAGATCCGACAGCCTTTCGAGCGTCTCTTTCTCCCTCCCGGTTTTTATCCTCACCATGATTTTTGACGCCCTGGGCCCTTCGGTAAAATCAAAAAAACAGGGTTTCAGGTTTTCATGCAGGGACTGGAAGTTGAAATTTTTTGTCACCCCGATGATTTCCCGGTCTTCTCCCCAGAGATGAATCATCTTTCCGACGGGGTCTTTAAGGCCCATGATCGCGATGGCCGCTTCATTAAAGATGATATGCGATCTCTCCTGTCCGAAAGCCCTTGAGAAAGAGCGACCTTCTTTCATTTTTATTTCCGCTGTCTCGATAAAATCATAACCTACGGCCAGGTCGGTGAAATCGATGTGCGTGTCGGGATCCTTACCCTGCCAGGAGATATCGTAAGTCCCGCCATTGCGGTTGGTGATATTGTGTCTGAAACAGGCTGCATTCAGGACACCCGGCGTATTTTTCACCGCCAGCAGCAGGCTCTCAAGCCCACTGTCGTACTCCTTTACTGCGGCGGTATCTTTGTTATCGGGCAGGATGCCGCCCTTTTCAAAATAGAGCAGGTGGTCCCGGTTGTAACCCAGGTTTTTTGTCTCGATCAGGCGCATCTGCCGGTAGATGACGACCGCAGAAACGATGAACGCGACCGATAGCGTAAACTGAAAGACCACCAGCCCTCTCCTGACCAGCAGTTCCCCGATCCGGCGGCTGATTTTTCCCCTCAGTATGAGCGCGGGTTTAAAGCCGGAAAGATAAAGCGCGGGGTAACTGCCCGCCAGCACGCCGGTCATAACGGTGATGGCCAGAACGGTCATGACAAAAGAGAAGCCGGCATGTATACGCAGGTTTTTTTCGGTAATCCCGTTAAATTCCGGAAGCAACAGGACGACGATGACCAGCGCGATCAATACCGAAAGAACACTAAGACACAGGGACTCTCCCAGGTATTGCAGGACGATCCCTCCGCGGTTGGCCCCCAATACCATCTTCACGCCGATCTCCCGGATCCTCCGTTCCCCCCTGGCGGTAGACAGGTTCATAAAATTGATACAAGCGATGAGCAGGATGAAGACGGCAATGATGGTAAACAACCTTACATACCCGATCCTGCCTCCCGCCGGTACGCCGTTCTCATAGTGGTTATAGAGATACCGGTCCGAGAAATGCTGAACGAACAAGGTGGATCTCGAATCCTTATACTGGCTTTTTATCAACCCCCTGATTTTGCTGTTGAAACTCGTGGCATCGGCCCCCTCTTTGATCATCACATAGGTATCCGGATCATTATTCCCCCAGCTTTGGAGTTTGGGGTTTTTATCCAGGAAGAGCCGGTAATCGAACACGATGTCGAATGCCGCGGCGGAATGAGCCGGTGGCTGCCGGAAGATCCCGGTGATACGGTACGATCCGCTATAGTCTTTTTGATCCCACCTGACGGTCCGGCCGACTATATTTTCGGTGGTATGGAATAGCTTTATTGCCAGTTCTTCGGAGAGGGCGATGGAATATTTATCCGGGAAAATACCGTTCTTATCCCCCCTGATAACCGGGTAGGAGAAGATTTTGAAATAGTCTTCTCCCACGAATTGCCCGGCTGCGGGGACCTGCCGCCCCCCTTCTGTCAGGATCCCATTCTTATCGAACCAGGACGGCGGGATGACGGCGGCGACGTATTCGACTTCCGGGATGTCCCTGCGCAAGGTAGCCGCCAACAAGCCGGGCGTGGGCTCGGAGGTCACGATCCCCGTTGGCGTTTCGGTATTCTGCAAGACCTGGAAAATCCGTCCGTCGTGCTTGTTGAACCGGTCGACATGCAATTCGTCGGCAACCCAAAGATATATCAGCAGGGTGCAGGCCAAGCCGGTCGCCAGACCCAATAAATTGAGGAGCGTATATTTCCGGTCCCGCCAAAGACTACGCCATGCGATTTTCAGGGATGCCTTATTCATATTCCCAGGATTTACAAAAAATGATGCTCATTTTTTGTATAAAAACCGCGGACCTGTTAAAAGGTTACAGAAACTGCCTTATAATAAAATGGAAGCTTCGTACAAATACAAACAAGCTCTGTACAAATAGAAATAAGAAATACGTATAAGAGGGCAAAACAGGAAAGGAATGCTAAATCGAGAGCAAATAGTCCTCCGCTGTCATAACGGTTATTTCCGCGGCCTTGTAATCCTTCAGGTTCCTGGTCAGCAGGATGCTGACATGATTTTCCACAGCCGTAAAATATTGGATGGCGTCTTCGAAATCCTTAAAGGCAGAATTCAGCGCCAGATCGATAATCTTCTCGTCGACCGCTAAAACCTTGACCAAAACCTTAAAAGTGTTTAAAATCCTCCTGGAAGATGCCTGTGTGTACATCTTTGATAAGAGGTAATGCAGATTGCTAAAAGACAGCGAAGATACAAAAAGGGTCAATTTTCCCTGATCGGCAAGCGTAAACAACAGGGCAGCAGGCTGATAATGTGGTTTTCTTTCAGCAAGCATATCTAACGCAATATCTGTATCGACAAACACTTTGTCCATGTTAACCCTTATATTTTTTCGCCAGGAAAGAACCATAATCCTTCTTTCGATCATAGCCCTTGGGCAAATCCATGATCCCGGACAAACTTTTAACCAATGGAGATATCTCCGGTTCCGCCCTTTCCGTCAGGCTGACCTTATTAAGATAGCCCTCGATTAGCTTTGACAAACTGATATTTTTATTTTTAGCATATCTTTTTGCCTGTTCGATGACCTTCTTATCCAAAGAAAGCGTGAGCTTCGTATCCATAAATTTTATTTACGTACAAAAATAATAAAAGTATACGTATTTTCATAGCCCATGATTTCGACAAATGCAAAGACGATCAACCTCCTCGCCGTATCGGGGAGCCTCCGCAAGACATCCTCGAACCGGAATATCCTGCTGGCGGCCGCGGAACTCGCACCGGAATATGTCAGCTATACAATCTATGAAGACCTGGAGACGCTCCCGCCCTTCAATCCCGACAAAGAGGAAGGTGACGAAGCGGTCCGGCAATGGAGACAACGGGTAAAAGACGCGGATGGAATCCTCATCTGCACTCCCGAATATGCATTCGGGGTACCCGGCGCCCTGAAGAATGCATTGGACTGGCTGGTATCTTCGGGAGAACTCAATGACAAACCGGTCGCTGCCATCAGCGCCTCTCCTCTGCCGGCCGGTGGCGACAAAGCCCTCGCCTCCCTTTTGTGGACCCTGAAAGCACTGGGAACGAGGATGACGATCCCGGCTTCGGCAATGAACACGATCTGCCATCCGGGAACGGATACGAACCCGAACCCGATACTAAACCTTAACGCCTTTAGCATCCCGGCGGCCGGCAAAAAAATAAATGAGAGGGGCGAACTTACCGATCCCGCAACCCGGCAACAACTCGGGACCCTGCTGGAAGCCCTCACCGATTCGATCACCAACCCTCACTGATTCGATTTTTTTTAAGAAATAATTTACCGGGCTATGGAATTTATCCATACGTGAATCTGTAGTCTCAAATACAATCCCCATGCGTAGAGCGAAGCTTGCCCGCAAGAGCACGAGCATCGACATGACAGCGATGTGCGATGTCGCGTTCCTGTTATTGTCATATTTCATCATCGTGGCGCACTTCAAGAAACCGGAGAAGATCGAGATCACCACTCCCGGCTCCGTATCCACGAAATTGCTGGAAGATAAAAATATCGTGATGATCACGATGGATAAGGGGGGAAGGGTCTTTTTTTCAGTTTCGGATGCCAACACCTCGCAGAAGGCGGACATCATAGACAAAATCAACCTATCCAGGAACCTGGGGCTGACGGATGGCGAAAAAGCCAATTTCTCAAAAATGCAGGGTGCCTATATCGCCGTCCCCTTCTCGCAGCTAAAATCCTATCTTCAGCATCCTCCTGCCCAGTTGAAAGACGCCTCCTATACCGGCATACCCGTGACCGATAGTCTGCACAACGAATTGACGGAGTGGATCGCCGCCTCGGTATCGGCTTTCGCCAACTCAAAGATGAATATCCTGGTCAATGGCGACAATGCGGCGAGATATCCCTCCTTCGGGGGTATATTGCTGGCACTGAAAAAGAATAACGAGAACAAATTCAATCTCGTCACCACTCCCGCGTCGGCTCCGCCCGGCAGCGAGTTGGCGCAAACGCAGGCTCGGACGGGGAACAAAAAAGTCGAATAGGCCTGTCGGGAGCCCCTATCGCAACCGGGCATCGGCAACCGGGCATCGCCGAATCTCTATTTCTTTCCCGTCAGCGATTTGATCAGCGTGATCTCATCCTTGCTGAACGGAGTCCCATCCCTGCGGAAAATATCGTGGAACCATATCTTCGGTTCGGAGCCATCGGGTATCGGCGTGTCCCAGGCATAGATCGTATTGGTCTTGCCGGATACGAATCCCCAGTTTATCGCCCCCACGTTCCTGGATTTCAGCAACGGCATGATGCCGGCAAAGGTACTGTTACGGGTGCGGGCCATATATTCGGTGCAGATCAGCGGACGCCCATAGGTTTCCAGGGTATCGATGGCCGCGGCATGCCCTTGCTCGGGATCATAGTTGTGATAGGTGATCACATCGTCGTTATCCAGGAGAAACCGGTTCATCTCGTGCTCGTCGGAGCTGAACAGGCCGGCGGAAAGGGGCTGGTCGGGATTGACCTGGCGTCCCCAGCTAAAAACTTTTTTTAGCAGGGGCAGGCTCTTCGTGTTATAATCGCTGTTGCCCGCTTCGTTATAAAGATCCCATAAAAGGATCCTCTTGTCATGCTTAAAAGTCGTCAAGACATCCTTCACATATTTCTCGAGCAATACGACGAGCGTAGGATCGTCATAGTACAATTTTCCGGGATCCCTGATCCAGCCGGAGTTGTGAATCCCGGGTTTTGGCGCAGGCTGTTTGCCTGCCTTGTAAGTTTCGCTCCAGCAGTCGTCGAAGAACACGAACAAAGGCGTAATATGATGTTTCGAAGCTATTTCCAGGAAGCGCTTCATCCGCGACTTGAATCCTTCCGGATCCTCCTGCCAGGCCAGGTGATGGAGAAAGACCCGCATGGTATTGAACCCTATAGACTGCGCATAGCCCAGCTCCCGGTCGATGGTGGCCGGATCGAAAGTCTCTTTTTGCCACATCTCCAGCTGGTTGATCGCTGTGCTCGGGATGAAATTACTGCCGCATAACCAGCCCCATTGCTTATACCACTGGACCGCCTTCTCCTTCGACCACACGGGTCTCTCCGTCTGGGCCCTCGGCGTGATGAGAAAGCAGATCGCGAAGGTGGCTAGAAGAAGAATCCGTTTCCGGCTCCCGGTGCTAAATGATCGGACGATAAACATATGGTGGTGTAATTTAAGGGTTATCAGTTTGGTTTCTTTCAGACTAATTTAGACAAATTTTGCATTCCGGTATCGTTTTATAGCATCTTATCACGCTATAGCATCTTATCACGATCCGCGTCCTTCACGGTTCTTCATTCGCTTCCTCCAATATTCGCGTGATTCGGGTCTCCTCACTCGCGTCCTCCACTATTCGCGCGCTTCGTATTCAGCGACGGGAAACGCCGTTATCCGCAACCGTGCGGCGCCCATCGGGATCAGTTCGATCGGCTGCTCCGGTGTACTGACTTTTACGGGACTCTGCGGCAGCGTATCGCACAAGGCATATTTGTCAAGCGTCCAGAATGGGATGAGCCTGCCCCGGGCCTTCATCAGCAAGGGTGAGCCATCCTGTGTAAAAGGGAATCCATCCGCGGGCCAGGGTCTGTTTACGACCTCGAATTGTTCCTCCGCAGGGCGGCTTGTGAGTGACAATCCATAATTCCAGCTGCCGATCGGGTAGATCTCGTAAGACGGCCACCGGGAAGGATCCGCTCCCGGCTGCCACCGGGCTTCGCTGATCGCCGAATTTCGGCTGTCCATCTTTTTATAGTATTCCGGGACCTTCAGCGAGAAGCACAGGGGCCCGTAATAGATACTCGCGCTGTTCTTGTTGGCTGTCCAGGTTTTTATAACCGGCTTCATCGGCAGGAATAATTCGATGGAATCGCCGGAACGCCACTTCTTTTGAAGCCGGGCATAGGAGGCGTTCCCGAGACCAGCCCGGACGAGTACCCCATTGACCTTCACGGATGCCTTGTCGCACCAGCCCGGTATGCGCAGATAAAGAGGAAAATCGACAGGCTGATCCGTTTTCACGGTGATCAGGATCCGGTCGTTGAAAGGATATTGTGTCGCCTCGGCAAGGGTCACCACCGGGCCGCGCCCCTTTGCCACCACACCGGTTGTCCTGCGCTTGCCTTCGCGTATTCCATCTCCCACATTGGCCACCACCTCACTGCTGTTATACAGCATGGCGACAAGCCCGTTATCGGGCGTGGCCATCCAGAGATGCTCGCTGTAATAAGGCCATCCCTGTGCATGATTATGCTGACAGCAACGGCTGCTAAAAGGGTTCATCATCAGGTAAGGCCCTTCATTCTCGATACCCGGACTGTGGTTGCGGCTGTCGCTGACGGCCATATTGGGGGATGTGAGGTAGCGGAGGCTTTTTTGATCCGCCGTCAATGCGGCGGGGTAGGTATTGAAAGCGACGTCCTCGCAGTTGTCTGCCCACAAGGGATCACCGGTGATCCCCGCCAGCAGTTCATCGGAGGCCATCTGCTCCACCATCCCGCAGGTCTCCACCGCCTGGCGCGGATCCGTATAACCGGGCCGCGCATTCTCGTCGGCGCCGAACATACCACCGGGCACCTGGCCATATAGCTGACGGATAAGATAAAAATCCTTATAGGTCGCACGGAGATAGAATGAGTCCTTTGCCTGCATATAATATTCGGCAGGTTCCCTGAAACACTGGGCTATGTTCACGTTATGCCAGTTAGGCAACTTACCCTCCTGAGTCCAGTCCGCGGTATTGCGATGGATCTTTGTGGCCAGGTCCAGCAGCCAGGTCTCGCCGGTAATGTTATAGAGCCAGTAGATGCTGTACAGATTGTCTCCTCCCCGGCTGTTCTCCCAATAGATCTTTAATAATTTACTGTCAGGTACGGTCATCTGCCAGCGAAAATACCGGGTCATGAAATCGATGACCCGTTTATCCCCGCTGTACCCATAATAGGACTGCATGCACCATAACATGATCATGTTCGGCCAAAGGTCGGGCGTAGCCCCGGAATTTGCCTGGTGCTCGCCGTCTACGAAGCGGGGTCCGAAATATCCGTCGACGCCCTGGCTTTGAAACACCTTTTCCAGCCAGTCTTTGGTGATATTGACCATGCGCTCATCCTTTAGCAGGTAAGCCAGGTCGCCATATCCCTTGAGCCAATAGGGTACTTCCTCCCAGCCGTGATCGCCCTGACCATTCCCGCTGTACCATGCATTGTCCTTCTTGTCCAGCCAGGCGCTGATGGCGTCGAGATGACCGGCAAGCCCGTCGCGCTCCAATTGCAGGCATTTGAGGATCCACCCCGATGGCCGGACGCTTCCGGGCGGAAGTTTGATAAAAGACAGCGGCGCAAGAGGAGCCCGGTTGCCTACATAAAAAGAATTCCTGCGGTTCGTAGGAGGACGCTTGCTTTCGGAAAAAATGACGGAGCCGTCTTTCGGCGCCGGCTTGTTTTCCTGTGCCGCCGCCGCCGAAGGATCGAATATCCCTGCCGCAAGAATGAATCCTATCGTGAATCCGCCTGGTCCAAAGAATCTGCCTGAGCGAATAAATCTGCCTAACCGGTTTATGTTGCCTTTCATGCCAATCGATTGAAATATAACATTAATCTATTTTTTCCTCGTCGGTTGTTTCCCCTTCCGGAATGCGGTTATGCCACCAACTCGCCAGCGAAGACCCGGTCATATTCATCACTGGTCCGAAAACGGCCGGCGCGAGGCCCACAGTGGCCAGTTTGCCCATGGTGAGGGCAAGGCCCGAAGCCAGGCCTGCGTTCTGCATGCCCACTTCCAGGGAGATCGTACGGCTGTCCCTCTCGGAAAAACGCAGCAGCCTGCTGACCCAATAGCCGAGAAAGAAACCGATCAGGTTGTGCAGCAGGGTGGCTACCACGAGCAGGGCGCCTACCTTCAGAAGACTTTCCCGGCCCGCGGCGGTGATGACGATGATGATCAGGGTGATGCCGCCCATCGAGACCAGCGGCAATACCTTGTCAAGCCATTTGAATTTGCCGCGCACGAGATAATGGAACAACAAACCGGCGACGATCGGAAGGATCACAATTTTTGTGATGTCCCAGAGCATCGCGGTAAACCGGACTTCGATAAAACGACCCGCCAAAAGGCGCATGAGCAAAGGCGTTAGAAAGGGCGCCAGGAGGGTCGAAACGGCCGTCACCGACACCGACAGCGCCAGGTTGGCCCTGGCAAGATAGGACATGACATTGGAGGCGAGTCCGCTCGGGCAGCAGCCTACCAGGATGATACCTGCCGCTATTTCGGGTGGGAAATTGAAGAGATTGGCAATGAGAAATCCTACCATCGGCATGATTACATAATGACAGATGACGCCCGCCAAGACCGCTTTCGGCATACCCAGCACCCGTGCAAAATCCTTCAGGCTCAGTTCCGTGCCCATCCCAAAAAGGATGATCTGCAAGAGGGGGACGATCAGGGTCGAAAGTTTGAAATCGCCGATCTTCACAAAGTATTGCGGATAATACAGTGACAGGCTCACTCCCGCCAGGATCATCACGGTAAAAGAGAACCCCCTGAGGAAATGATGCCCGCGGAATGCAAAGGCCAGGTTTAGGAGGACGGCCATCAGCACCCATCCGCCAAGTTTATGATTGCCGGAGAAGGTGATAATGGCATAAAGGATGAGTAATGCGAGGGCGAGCCAATACAAAACCGAATAAACAGGACGACGGGAGACTGTCATATGGGGCAGTTAAGAGTTTGTTTTTGACAAAAAAAATCCGCTATATTGAACGGGTGGTCAATATAGCGAATGTAGAAATTCCTTCAAACTTATTTTTTATCGGCGACCGGTTAACTCCAGGTACGGTCCCAGGACTTTACGGCATCCCACTCCGGCGTAGGGCCGAAATAATTCTTGTTGTCCGGGTCCTGGTGCTGTTTGATCATATCTTCATTTAGTTCCACGCCGAGACCCGGGGTATCCGGAACATGGGCAAACCCCTTCTCGAAAAGAGGCTTACCGTCCCTGGTTTTGACGAAATCGCTCCAGTAGGGCAGGTCGAGCGAATGGTGCTCCAACGCCACAAAATTCTGGGTCGCCGCCGCACAGTGCACGTTCGCCATAAAGGATATGGGGAGACCGGCAAAATGCATGGCCATCGCCACGCCTTTCTCTTCGGCATAGTCCCCGATCTTCTTGGTCTCGAGCAGACCGCCGGCAGTCGCCAGGTCCGGATGGATCAGATCGGTGGCATGCATGTCGATCATCCTGATAAAGTCTTCTTTCAGATAGATGTCTTCACCCGTATTGGTGGGCGTGTCGATGGAGCGGGTAATCTCTTTCCACTCTTCGGCCATCTGCCAGGGAATAAGGTCTTCGAGCCAGGCCAGGCGATAAGGGTCGAGAGCCTTCCCCAGCCGGATCGCATTATTCATATCGAAATGACCGAAATGATCAGAGGCGAGCGGAACTTCATACCCGATCACATCCCGGACCTGTATCACGTATTTGGCCATTTCCTCGAGCCCCTTAGGTGTGATCTGTATCTGGGTAAAAGGATGCTGGGTGGCGCCATAGGTCATGGGAGCCATATTCCACTGCCTTTCCACATCCCAGAAATTGGTGCCCACGAGCGCACCGGGTATCTTCCGGATCAGTTCGATGCCCAGATCCATCTTCAGGAAGGTAAAGCCCTTTCCTTCCAGGCGGTCCTTAAGTTTGGCCGTGAACACCTTGGGATCCTCCTCTTCGGGTGTATCGGCATATAATCTCACCCGGTCACGGTATTTTCCACCGAGCAACTGATAAGCGGGTACATTATAGGCCTTGCCAGCCAGATCCCAAAGAGCCATTTCGACGGCGCAGACACCCCCGCCCTGCCGGCCGGGACCGCCGAACTGCTTTATCCGCTTAAAGATCTGTTCCACGCTGCAGGGGTTCATCCCCAGTATCCGGCTCTTGAGAAAGAGCGCATATCGCCAGTCGGCCCCGTCACGCACCTCACCATAACCGTAGATTCCCTGGTTCGTGTCGATACGGATGATCGTACAGCGGCCGGTCGTGTTCATCGCGGTGGTATACCGCATATCCGTGATCCTGAGATCGGAAGGAGCCGAATAACGGTTGACCTTTGAGGTGCTATGGGCCAGCGTGTCTTCGATCGGCGCAAACAGGAAGCCCCCAAGCGCTAAACCGCCCAGCGCGGTTTTTTTCAGAAAAGACCGGCGATCACCACCCGCGCCGTCGCCGGATGTGCCGGAAGGATGTGCGGTACCGGGAGCCAGTCCGGAATCGCGGTTTTCGCCCGGCGCCGTTTTGAAGGGGTCGGCATGCCCCCGGGGGGTATCGTCCTGACCGGCATAGCCATCGTTTTCCCGCAATCCCATCCTGGATAGATATTTCTGTGAAGGTGTCATAATGGAAGCTGTTTTTAATATTGATGAAAAGGTGTAGATTTTTTACTATTGCCCCTGTTTATTTCGTGACTTAATGTAGAACTAATTCTCAGGGTCCGCCTGCCATTATTTATCCATTGGTGATCCTATTTTATCATTCTATCGCTTTTATATATAACAAAATGGGATTTTCTACGTTTCCAGAATCGTAGTTTTCCGCTGTACTCCGGTGCGGCGTCCAAATCGTATGATAAACCAATTTAATAATCAGCTTCCATGAGATGTTTCCTGGTATTTTTATCAGCCCTTTTCTTCCTGCAAAGTTTTTCCCAGTCGACAAACCCGGCACCGTCTTCAAAGGCAAAGTCCAGTAACACCACAGGCTGTCGCAAAAATTCCAGTTTATATTGGTTTGACACGAAATACCATCCTATTTACTATACCGAGAAGTTGGGACGCCATCCTCAATTCCCCTTCCTCCAGGAGATCAACGGGATCACCACCTCCGCCTTCTTTGTCGAATCGATCAACAGTGCCGACAACCAGAAAAAATATGCCCGCGAGTTCAAAGCCTTCGACCTGCTGCTCCGCAATTCCGGGTTTGCGCATGGCTATAAAGACCTGACCGAAGCCACCGTTGAAAACACCTTCGTCCCCCGAAAAACGATCGGCAACCTCGGCTTCTACGATAAAGTCAAAGACCGCATCGATTATATCTATGTCCGGCTCAACCCTGCCGGTGAACCCGCCCAGGGCGTCGCTGCCTGGAGACTGACGAATGCCAACGGATGCTCGCTCTTTATTCTGCATACCTGCGGAAATGCATTCTACCCGCAACCCGAGACCGGTGTTTCAACAGACCGCAGGGAGTCCTCAGACAAGAACCCGGGCGCCGGCCCCGCCGACCTGCCCGTTTCAGCCGGTGGCGGCGGATGCTGCAAGACGATCACTGTCGAAAACAATATGGCGCCGGTAGACCTCAAAAACGATACCGTCGACCGCCCCATCTATATCAGGGTCAACTTCTACCAGGGACGCATCGTCTCCTCCAAAGGAAAACAGGACACTGTCATCTCTCTGCTTTATCATATCGACACGACCCAATCATTTAAAGATATCACCGGCAAAAAACTGAAGATCTTCGCAAGCTCCCAATCGGACAAACTCGTGATCTGCAGAGACACGGTGCTAAAATATTACACGCATATATTCGTACCTGACACGCTCAAGTCGGGCCGGCTCGAAGCCGTCCGGTTCGTGATCTCCGATACGACCTATACCACAAAAAAGGATGAGAACAAAGAGTCGGATTGCAACAACAAATGGGCAATCGCCGTGGATGGGGGCATCTCGTTTAACTCGATTCCCCGTTTCAACAACCCGGCCGCTCATACGCAAACCGACGGCTCGCATTTCGCCGGCACCTTCGCGATCTCCAGGATCTTCAAGCCCTGGTTCCAGTTGGGCGTCTCGGCCACCTATATGACCCTCTCCTACCAGGACGACGTCGCCTACGCCGGCTCGGTAGCGGGCACCTATAACACGATCACAGCCGGCAAACCCATCATACCGATCCAGTTATTCGGGCAGTTCAATATCGGAAAACAGATCGGCTGGCAGGCCAATGTGAATTTCTCGGCTGGTTACGCCGTTGTCAGCGGCGGCGGGATTACCAATAGCGGCACGACCCTGACGACCAAGCCCGATATGAAAGGGGGCTTCACCGCGGGTTATAAGATGGGCCTGAATTATTTCTTCACCTGCAAATTCGGCCTCGGCTTCGCGTTCAGCGGCCAGTATTTTGCCGCCAACTCCGCCGTATCGAGCTATCATCCGATTGCCTTGCCTGTCACGGGTGGATTGCGGTTCAGGTTCTAGGGATCAATACACCAGCTTATACCCTTTCCCCCTGACATTAATAAGCATGATCGTGGAATCGGCCTTCAGATATTTTCTCAGCTTGGAGATAAAAACATCCAGGCTCCTCCCGGAAAAATAGTCGTCATTGCCCCATAGTTTCAGCAACAACGATTTCCGATCTAGCATCTGATTTCTGTTTAGCAGCAGTATCTGCAAAATTTCGGTCTCCCGGGAGGTCAGCGTACGGCTGGCACCCGCCAACCTCAATATGCCCGCCGGGTAATGAAAGGTATATTTTCCGATTGCTGCCGGCTCCTGCATTGCAGCGTCTTTTTGCATTATCAAGCGGTTCCGGTTCAGGAGGGACCGGATGCGCACGATCAATTCGGCCAGGCTAAACGGCTTCTTCAGATAGTCATTCCCTCCGCTTTCAAAACCATTCACCACATCTTCGGAAGCTGAGCGGGAAGTCAAAAACAAAATGGGGGTCTCCCTGTCCGTCGACCTTATCCGGGTTGCCAACCCGAACCCGTCGCCATCGGGCAACATCACATCCAGCACGATGATGTCCGGTTTTGCCGCGTAATATCCTGCAAAGGCCGTGGCGGCGTCGGGCGCATGAATCACTGCAAACCCCTTGCTCTGCAAACTCTCTCTAACGATTTCCGCGAGTGACGGTTCATCTTCCACCAGTAATACGGTTGTCTCTTTCATATCGGCCATGCCAGGGAAACTACGGAACCCTGTCCCAATTTACTTTTTAACAAACACCATCCGCCGTGCAGGTTCAAAATATTCTGCACATAATTCAGCCCCAGGCCATATCCTTTGACGGAGTGGTCATTACCCGCTTTGACCCGATAGAATTTATCAAAGACAAACGGCAGTTCTTTGGAAGAAATCCCCCGGCCATTATCGGTAACCGAAAGAACCAGGAAATGATCTTTCACCATGCATTCGATGGATATGGTCACGGCAGCCCCGGAATACTTGACCGCATTGTCTATCACATTGTTTATAGCGTGATGAAACTGGCTCCTGTCAGCCTTTATGAATTCGACGGCGGTATTATTCGTGAACGAGAGGTGTATGGGTTTGGCGGCCGCCACCAAATGAGACTGTACAATCATCCCAACCGTCTCTTCTATCCGGATTTGCTCCGGCCTGCACTCCACCTTGTTGTTTTCGTAGATGGACATTGTCAGCAGCTGATCCACCAGCCCGGACAACCTTTGCAGTTCGTTCTTCGAGTGCCTGAGATAACGGCCTGTCTTTTCTTTGTCTTCCAGCGCGTCAAAATCCAATAACGCTTCCACCGCCGCCGATACGGTGGCGATAGGCGTTTTGAATTCATGAGTGATATTGGCGATAAAATCGCTTTTTATGAGGGACAGCCTCTTTTCCCGGAACCACATCCTGACCAATAAAAAGACGCTTGCCAGTACGATAACGATGAGCAGAAAAGAGCTTATGAAGACAAACTTCATCTTTGAAATAATATGGAAAAAAGGATCCGTAAACAAGGCGCGCACATAGTGGCCGTCATCGGCCAGCTTATACGTTGGATAAGATTTCGTGATAACGGGATATTTTGCCAGCAGCTCTTTTGGAAAGAGGCTGTTATTCATCGTGCTGTCGTTGGCCCTCATATAAAACTGAAAAGGAACGGCGATCCCCCTTTGAGCCAGGTAGTAAGAAAGAACCGGCCTGAGCCTCGCCGTGTCAAAATCATATTGCCTTACTTTTTCGTTTATAAAACTACCCAGGTTTCGTGTATTGTAATAGACCGTATGGTGATCCAGGTCTTCGCTGCGAAGGTTTCTTGCATGCAGGGTCGCTATCCTTCTTCTGGCAATCGTATCGTTTGCGGCGAGCGGGATATTAAAATGGGGGAAAGAGACGGAGAACCGGTCTTTTTCATCGTGCTTATTCGCAATATTGTATTGCCAGGTGCGATGATCGTCTCTCAATACGCTGCTGATTGCAAATTCGTCCGTGTCCATCAATTTGCCGACGATCAATTGCTCCACGGTGTCGCAGCGCAGGCTGAACTCCTTTTTGATGGCATCTTCGAAAGCGAGGTTTACTTCCTTTTCAAAACCGGCTTTGTTTACGGCATAGTAATTCCTGATCCAATAAAATTGCAATGCCAGCAAGCCGGCAATCGCCACCGCACAAAGGAGTATCAGAAACCGCGCCTGCCTGTTCATATCCCCGAAAATACAAAATATACGAGCGTGGAAAACTGCGATAACATAATATAACATTCCTTAACCCCTCCGATAACACCGCGTGGCAAATAAGATGCGCAGCTTCGTGTGTAAAATGTAACCGCATGAAAAAAGCAATAAGTTTTATTTGTATCGTCATGACCTGTATGGTATCGACCCATTTTTGTTTTGGGCAGATGGCGTATTTAAAGGCAGGAGACAGGATGCCGGACCTCGTCATCAAAAACATCATCAATGCTCCCGTCAGGGAATTTTCGATCAATGATGCGAGAGACGGTAAAATAGTGCTCCTCAACTTCTGGGGGACCTGGTGTAGTCCGTGCATACCCGAAATGGATCGATTGGCGAAATTGCAAAAAGCCAATGCAGGAAAGATCCGGGTCATCGGCATTTCGAATGATTTGCCGGACCGGCTGGGAAAGTATATCCGTACAAAACCGTCGACGCTTTGGCTGGCTACGGACACCAGCTATTTCCTGTATGAATTATTGGGGTTACCCGCTGTCGGGAATTGCCTTGTCATCGGGGCCGATAAGCAGATTATCGCGGTGCTGGAAACCTCGACCGTCGACCAGTTGTTGATCGATAAACTGCTGAGAGGAGAAAGCATACAATCCAACGCTAATATCCTGAAAGCCGTCAATACGGGTGAAGATCCGTTTGGCCTTGATTCTTTAGCCCGGGAGAGTTTTACGGTGAGAGGCTATAGGAAGGGGAGCCAGACCAAGGGGCAAAGATATAACGGGGGGCCCTTCGCGCACAGGAGGGTCAGCTGGTTTAATATTTGCGCCACGACGATTTTAAACGAGACTTACGGAATACGGTCAGCAAGCCAGGTGGTCTATGAGACCCGTGAAGACGAGATATGCGATTTCGACAACAAAAACACACTATGCTGCGTCGACCTCCTGGTCAAACCCGAAGAGAAAGACAGCCTATACCCCATCCTTCAAAAGAAGCTATTGGCCATCGTGCCTTTTAAGGCAAGGATCGAATACCGCACGATCCCTGTGTACATCCTGAAAAGAAAGGGCAATGAGCCCCTGAATATGACTGTTTCTTCGGCTTCTACGCCAAGCTATAGCTTTGACGGTCATGGATATGATGGGGAAGGCGTATTGGTATCGGAATTTGCATCCGATTACCTGGGCAGCCAATTGGGAATCCCCGTCATCGACGAAACCGGCTTGAAGGCACGCTATGATATCAAAACGGTAAATGAACTGAGTACAAAGGAAAATACGCTGACGGCCGTTGAAAAACTGGGACTGACCGTAGAGAAAGGAGAACGCCCGGTGAAAGTCGTCGTGTATTCGAAATAGAGGCCGGGGTTGGGGATCACCGGGTCCGGACCAGAAGAGACGGCTCTCATTGCCCGTAGTAACACCTCACCTCCTTTACCCGCCCCTCATTATTAAACAAAACGAGATCGGCTGCCAGCACGCCGGTCTCTCTTTTATAAACGAGAATGACGCCTTCGGTTCCGTATAGAATGGCATGGAATTCAAAATGCATATCCGGTTTCTCTTCCAGCCCTTTCCGAAAATGCTTTTCGATGGCGGCCCTGCCCTTTAATTTACCGTCGGGCGTATTCCACCGGCTCACTACCGTCGGGCTATAAAAGATCGCATCGTCTACGTAGTGGGCCATCACTTTTTCCATGTTCCTGTCATTCCAGGCATTCATCCACTGCTGCGCGGCCTTTTTTAGCTTCTCCTTGTCGATCATATGGCTGTTTTAAAGTTTGTCTCCGCAAAGAATCGTCCAAATTACAAAGCCAAGACAAAAACAGCCCTTCTTCGCCTCTTTGTGGAAAAATTTCCTGTATCTCAACTATAGATCCGCTGAAACCCTGTCCATTGATGTTTGACCCCCAATTCACCTGCCAGCAACGCCGACAGCGCCTCGCCGGTCTCCCGGATGCCGAGCTCAATTTCCTCATCGGACATCCTCACGATTTGAGTCGGGTTGATTGTCAAAACAGGGATGAAAGATCCGCCTTTGGTGGCAATGTCGACGGTCACGTAGATTCTTAACCTCCTTGTGTTCCCGGCTTTTATAGATTCATGGGTACCGCGAAGTACAACCTCCGAGATACTTCCCAAATCGACCGTCGTCGTTTTAAACGCGGGGTATTTGGCTGTCAATTGCTTTTTGTCTTTGGAGATCACCACGATGTGTTGGGTAGGCTTGAACAGCAGGACAATCCCGACCCACAGCCTGTATAGCCCTACCAGGCCGAAAAGTCCGCCTATAAACAAAAAAATGAAATTGCCGGGATGGGTTCTTGTAAACAATACAACTGAAAAACCGAGCGCCGCAAGGCCTATGACGGTAGAACTAACGCTATCCACCCAATCTTTTATACCGCGTCTGTAATCGATCGTCGTAACATTGCCCGATTGAACAATACCATAGTTTCCTATTGTCAACATAAGACCGGAGGCTCTGATTAGGAAAAGCCGGCATGAAAATAAGTCTGTTTTTCGTAAAAACCTATTGCCCTAGTTCCAGAATCCTTCGGCCCTGACCCGGTCATTCCCATATCCCTTTTGCCGTAGCAGCCTTCTCATCTGCGAGACGGCCGAACCATACCCGGCAAGGAGAAACACGGCATTTTGTCCCGATGGGATCGTGTCATTTACCCATCGAAGAAGGCTTTCATAATCCTGCGCTTCCCGTTTTTTGAGTAACTGTAAGTGCAGACGGGGGAAGTACTCGGCGAACTGTTGCTGATGGTCCTGGTGAAGGATCGACAAGGCGCCCGTGATAGGAGCACCCGGCCCGGCCAGCCCCGAGAGCGCAAAAAAATGGCCGATGGCCGTCTCGTCGCCCAGAAAGACCAGCTGCCGGTCGCTCTCTGCCCGCTGATGGGAGTTTGCCACACCCAGATAGGAGATACAATCCCCCCTTTTGAGACGGCGCGCCCAATGACTTCCCGGGCCGTCATGACCCGTCTCTATATATAGCGTGCAGGTCTGTGTCTCAGCATCCCAGCCCGCGGGCGTATAATCGCGGTAGGTGAACGGCGCGACCCGGCACTTGATATGTTTGGTTTCCGTCCAGCCCGACATATCACAACCCGGGAGATGGAGATCTACTTCTACAAACCCGGCAGGACTCCAGGAACGGGTCGCCAATACCCTGCCTGTTTTCAGCAGCCTGTTTTCCAGCGCTTCCGCGCTTTGCTTTAATACATTCATACCGTGAAGTTCCGACAAGCAAGCCGGATAGGAAATAGATAAAAAGCGGGAATCATTGGACTATTCGCGGTAACGTCTCCGGAACTCCCCGGGCGTCTGGCGGGTCATCTTCCGGAAAAGACGGGAGAAATAAGCCGGATCCTCATAACCCAGTTCATAAGCTATCTCCTTGACCGATTGATCGCTGTAATAGAGCAGCCGCCTGGCTTCCAGCAAGATCTCGTATTGTATCCAGTGGCTTACCGAAAACCCGGTAGACGCTTTGACGACCTCATTCAGATAGGACAGGGAAAGGTTCATGGCGAGCGCATATTCATTGGGGCCCTTCATCGTCCGGAAGCCGTCGGCGAGCAATTTCCTGAACTGCTGGGTGATCAGCAGCGACCGGGGCGTAGCCGGAATACTGCTGTCTTTCAGATCCGAGTAAGCGGCCGCCACCAGGCCGGTAAAAGCGGACAGCAGACCATGCAGAACCGGCTCATAATAAGTAGGTCTCGGCAGCTCCGTAAAGACATTATGGAGCAGCCGAAGACATTCGAGAAGGCGTTCCGCTTTCTGGTCGGTGAGCCGGATCACCGATTTCGGAAGCAGGGGATCTTCAAATACTTTTCGAAACCGGGCGGGCACCAGGCCCGTGTCGAGGGCCATAAAATAGCCACTCGCGTCCGGCATGTCGATGACTTGGTGCACCTGTCCGGGAAGCATAAAAAAAATGCTGCCGGGTTCCAGCGTATAAGTCAGAAAATCCGCCATGAACCGGGAGCTTCCCTGCTCCTGGAAAAGAAAGATATAGTGATCGTCACGGTGGGCGCCCATCAGCACGGCATCGGCCCTGGCCTGGTTGCCCTTTTCGGCCCGCTCCAGGTGGATACCCAGATCGGTGGTCTCCTCCAGCTTATGAAGCGGTATGGTCCTTCGAAGCGGTAAGCTCCTTATCTTCTTTATTGCAGGCATATACCAAAAATAGTACATTCGTTGCTCTAAAATCTTATTATGGCCGATCTCTCCGTATGGGAAAAGGAAAGCTATTTTGCACCGCGCGATATCGTTATCGCCGGCAGCGGCCTGGTCGGCCTTTGGAGCGCCTATTTTCTCAAGAAGAGACACCCCGCCCTCTCGATAGCCATCCTCGAAAGAGGCATCATCCCCTCCGGGGCAAGCACCCGCAATGCAGGATTTGCCTGTTTTGGCAGCGCTACGGAATTGATAGCAGACACCATGAACCTGGGGGAAGACCCAATGCTCGAACTGGTCGAGATGCGATACAAAGGGCTGAAGAAGATCCGTAAGATATTCGGCGCCAAAACCATCGCCTACGAAAAGCAGGGCGGGTACGAACTGATTGCCGAAGAGCAGGGCACAGACATGGACATCCTGCGCGGCAATATCGACCGGCTAAACCGGAAACTGAAAAAAATTACCGGCCATGCCAAGATCTTCCGGCTTCACGACGATAAAATAAAAGAATTTGGCTTCGCAGGCATCCGGCATCTTATCGAAAATCCGTTGGAAGGGCAACTTCATTCCGGCCAACTCAGCCTGGCCCTTCTGAAGGAAGTACAATCGATGGGCGTCCTGGTACTGAATAATATATCCATCGACCATTTTGAAAAAGTCGCCGATGGCATCCTGCTCCAGACCACTCCTTCAGCCGCCCCTTCCGCACCGGTTCCATCCGGACCGCCCCCCCGGGACCAGCGCCCCACTCAAACCATCCCCCTTTTTGCCCACCAATTGCTCGTCTGTACCAATGCCTTTGCCAGACAGCTCCTCCCCGATCTCGACATCCGGCCGGCAAGAGGACAGGTCCTGCTGACCTCCCCCATCAGCAACCTTCCCTTTAAAGGCGCCTTCCATTTCGACGAAGGATACTATTATTTCCGCAACCTGGGCGATCGCGTCCTGCTGGGAGGGGCGCGTAACAAAGACTTCGAAGCCGAACAGACTTTTGAACCCGTCACCACCGACACCATCCAACAGGAACTGGAACGCTTCCTGCAGGAGACAATCCTGCCCGGCCAAACCTATGCCATCGAACAGCGGTGGAGCGGGATCATGGGGATGGGCACGGAAAAAATGCCGATTATAAAGGCCGTCGATGATAACCTGTTCTGTGCGGTCCGCATGAGTGGGATGGGCGTCGCCCTGGCGCCCGTCACGGCGGAAAAAGTGGCGGCGTTGATGAGATAAGAAGCCCCCTTTTCCGGATAAATTTGCCGTTTCCCGGATGAATTCCCCCTTTTCCGGATGAATTTGCCGCTTTGCAAAGAGTTTTTCCGCTTTCCGTAAAGGCTTTTCCTCTTTTCGAAAATGCCAAAGTCATTGTCAATCATAGCTTTGCCTCCTTATTTATTTTGAACTCCAAAATGACCGACCCAAGCCTCGCTGAAAACCGACCCAATGACCTGTTAATCGTAATTGATAATTGGATAACTAATTAATGACTATTTATTTCGACCAGCATCAGCCTATATAAATGAGAAAAAAAACAATATTGGTGGTCCTTTCCATTGTTCTGGCAGTCACCACTTTTTCCGCCTGTTCCAAGCTACTGCCTTCGATGATCGATCCCTCGCAGGGTCTCTGCGGGCCAGTAAGCCTTTCCAGCGCACAAACCATCTTTTTTTCGAAGGGGAATGACCAGTTTTTTGCGAATCGTACCGCCGCTACCGGTCTGGGACCCTTTTTTGTCGCGACGGGCTGCGGCAGCTGTCATTCCAGCGATAACAGGGGACATCCTTTTACCATCCTTACCCGCTTCGGCCAATCCGATACTACCGGCAATACCTTTTTAAATGAAGGAGCCCCGCAATTGGGGACCTTCAATCTGCCGGGCTATACGCCGGAACAAATCCCCGCCGGCGCTTCGAGTACAAAACTGATCGCGCCGATCACCGCCGGGGTCGGTTTCCTGGAAGCCGTTCCCGATTCTGAAATATTAGCCCTGGCTGCCGCCAATGAAAACAACCCGGATGGGGTAAGAGGACATCCAAATTATAATACCCTCCCCGCCAATATCACACCGCTGAACGGGGCCATACAGAGAAGCGACGGGAAATATATCTGCCGCTTCGGCCGCAAGGGAGCCGTGCATAGCCTGATACAGCAGGTGGCGGACGCCTATAATCACGATATGGGGATTACCTCCAGCTTTTTGCCCTATAACCCCTATAATTACCTGGACCAGACGGACCCCGCATCGGCCCCACCCGCTGCGCCCGAAGTAACGTCCGACGATTTCAATTCGGTTGTATTCTACGTGACCTGCCTGCAGACACCCGTGCAACGCAATCCGAATGATCCGACCGTGCAACGCGGCAACCTGGTGTTCACCCAAATAGGTTGCGGGACCTGTCATCAGCAGACCCTGACCACCGGCAATTCGCCGATCGCCGCCCTCGCCTATCAGACCTTCAATCCATTCACGGACCTGCTCGTGCATGATATGGGAGCGGGACTGGATGACGGCTACACGGAAGGCAACGCAAAGACTTCCGAATGGCGGACGGCGCCCTTGTGGGGGTTGGGGCTGGCGCCCCAGGTACAGGGCGGCTATACGTACCTGTTGCACGACGGAAGGGCACATAGTATCGAAGAAGCCATCCGGCTCCATGGCGGGGAAGCGACGGCCAGCGCCAACCGGTTCAACAGCCTCGGCCAGACGGACAAAAACGCACTCCTCACCTTCCTGAAATCGCTTTAAAGCCATATGGAAAGAAAGGCCTTTATAAAAAATTGCGGCTTTGCCTGTTTAGGCGGAACCCTGGTGGCGTCCCTGCTCGAAAGTTGCGGCGGAACGAAGATGATTGCGGGAACGATCGATCACTCCGACCTGGTGGTGCCTGTTTCTTCGTTTCAATCACACAACGGCTCATTCAGCAGGTATGTGGTCATCCAACACGAAAAATTGAAGTACCCCGTTTGCGTCTACCGGTTCGGCGAAAAAGAATATACAGCCCTGCTCATGCGCTGCACCCACCAGGGAGCCGAACTGCAGGTATTCGGAGCGAGGCTTCAATGTCCGGCGCACGGCAGCGAATTCAACGATAAAGGGGTCGTCCAGAATGGCCCCGCAGACACGAACCTGCGGACTTTTCCGGTGACCATCCAGCATAATCAACTTTATATCTCCCTGAAATGAAAATAACCATCCTGACTGCAACCCTCTCTGTCCTCTTTTTGTCTCACCAGCCGGTGTACGCCCAGATCGACAGCACCCTGCTGAAATCATCCACGCCGGGGGATACCGCAAAGCGGAGCCTGACGATGGATGCCATCTATAACAGGCCCTTCCTCAAACTGGGAAAGACACCCGTCTCCATCGGCGGATATGTGGAGTCCAACTGGCAGAAAGTGTCCACGTCCGGAATCTCGGCAGGCAATCAGTTTCAATTCAGAAGATTCAGCCTGTTCGTGGCCTCTACCATCAGCAGCCGGATCAAATTCCTGTCGGAAATAGAATACGAGAATGACCCGACAGGGGATCCTGGTGATGCGGCCGGACCTCAATTCGAAATCGAATATGCGGCGCTGGACATCGAATTGCATCCGCTGCTGAACCTCCGTGGCGGCATGATCGTCAACCCCATCGGGGCCTTCAACCAGAATCACGACGGACCGAAATGGGAGTTTACGGACAGGCCCATCGCCATGACCCAGATGCTCCCGGATACCTGGAGCAACACGGGATTTGGGATCTATGGCAAGCACTACACAAACCACTGGATGTTCGGCTATGAATTCTATCTGACCGGCGGATTTAACGACTCCATCATCGACAATACCCAGGGCAAGACATTCCTGCCCGCCGCCAAAAGCAATACTTCCAGATTCACTTCCAGCGCCAGCGGAACACCGATGTATACCGGCAAGATCTCCATTCGCAACGACCGGATCGGCGAACTGGGTCTGTCTTTTATGAGCGATGTCTATAACACCTGGGAGATTGAAGGCGCACCTGTAGACAGTAAAAGAAGTCTGCATGTCTACGATGTGGATTTTAATACGACGCTGCCCAAAAGCCACACCGCCATCACGACCGAATGGGCCTGGATATTCGTACAGATGCCTCCGAACTATACGCCGGAATACAGTAACAAACAGTTTGGCGGTTTTATCGATATCGTGCAACCCATTGTCAGGGGGAAAATACTGGGCTGGGACAACGCCTCCCTCAATCTCGCCGTCCGTGGCGAATATGTCGACTGGAATGTCGGCAAATTCAGGTCCACCGGGACCCGGATGTACAATGACCTCTGGAGTATTATGCCGGGTGTGAGTTTCAGACCCTCTTCACAAACCGTCCTGAGATTCAACTACCGCCGTCAGAAGTCGCGTGATATCACCGGAAATACCATCGGAGCCTCCATCGGCCCGACCGCGGGATTCAACTTTGGCCTCTCGACTTACTTCTAAAACCCGCGTTCCGTCTATCAAACCGGCATCCGTCCGCCTGATACGGGCAGGATCCGCCATGCCCGGCCCGATCCGCGATCAGGCCAGGCTCAATCTGCTAAATCCGCATTCCGTCTATCCTCAAACCCTCCCGCTGCGAGAAGAACACACTGTCTGCCAGCCATGCCCGTTCCCACCCGTAGAGGACTGGCAATAAGGCCATTATCCATAAAATGCAATTTCAACGGACAGACACACCCGCCCCCCGACTTACCCGTTCGCCTAATTTAATCACTTTTTAATACTGGTAATCAATCTATTAGGAGATCATTAACAACCTTAGCAGCCTGATTTGATGCGGGAATGCTATAATTTTATTAAAATTTTAAAGCACCCGAAATTCCGGATGGATCCCCGATTCATTCCGGCCATTGATAAGATAAAATTACCGGATGAACTATCATTATTATTGTTTACGTATTGGTTTGTTTCTTCTCATTTCGTCGCCTTCCCTTTCTTTTGCACAAAACGCCAATGACACCACGCAAAATCTGACCCTGCGGGAATGCGTGGATTTTGCGCTGAAGCATGAGCCGACTATCCAATCAAGCGTCGTGAATATCGCGATAGCCAGGGTGAATAACTCGATCAGCCTTGCCGGGTGGCTTCCACAGGCCAATATCTCGGCGAACCTGACACACTATAACACCCTGCCCACCGCTTTTATAAAAAATTCGCAGACAGGGGCCACGACCCAACAGAAGTCCGGTGTCATCAATACCGTGAACCCGATCGGGTCCGTCACCCAGACGATCTTTAACCCGTCCCTCCTCTATGCCTATAAAAGCGCGCCCCTGTATGTCAAACAGGCCGAACAGATCAGCGACAGCGTAAAAATCGAGATGGTTTCGGCGGTCAGCAAGACCTTCTACAGCCTGCTGCTCACGCTCGAGCAGATCAATGTCCTGAAGGAAGATACCGCCCGCCTGAACAAGAACGTCAGCGACACCTATCATCAGTATATCGGCGGGATCGTCGACGAGACCGATTACGATGAAGCGGTCATCTCGCTCAACAATTCAAAATTCCAGCTGAAACAGGCCACGGAAAGCGTGATCCCGCAATATGCCACGCTGAAACAAGTCATGGGGTATCCGCCCGCGCAACAGTTTAACGTCATTTATGACACGACCCGCATGATGCAGGACATCGGCTTCGATACGACCCAGGGTTTGCAATATGAGAAGAGGATAGAACTCCAGGAACTGGTGACGACAAAAAAGCTGCAGGCACAGCTCGTCGATTACTACCGGAAGGCCTGGTTGCCAACACTCGGCGCCTTCTTCGACTATGACTACGAATTCCAGAACAATTCCTTCGGCGGCTTGTTCTCCCAGGCCTATCCCTATTCTTATGCAGGCCTCTCCCTGACCCTGCCGATCTTTACCGGTTTTGCACGTACCAATAATATCAAAAAAGCACGCCTGCAATACCAGCAGCTGGATTGGTCAGAAGTGGCCCTCCGCTCCCAGATCTATACCGAATACACGACCGCTCTGGCAAATTATAAAAGCAACCTGTACAATCTCAGCATCTCCAGGGAGAATACCGCCCTGGCCAAAAAGACCTATGATATCGTATCGTTGCAGTATCTGCAGGGCGTGGTCGCCTATCTCAACGTCATCACGGCGGAATCGAACCTGATCACATCCGAGATAAGCTATCAGAACGCGCTCTTCCAGTTGCTTTCCAGCAAGATAGACCTGGAAAAATCGATGGGCGTCATTACCGTACAATAGGAGTGGTCAGACACGGATCCGTTATCGAATTAATCAATTAAGTATAATATAAATCATCAGTATGAGCAGACTGGCATTGACCCTGGTTCTAATAAGTGGTCTGGCGTTTTTCTCCTGCCAGCAAAAACCGCCGGCACCCAACCCACCTACCCCCGTTAACCTGATTAAGGTATCGTCGAGGCCCGTCCTCTATTATGACGACTACCCGGCCACCACCCAGGCGTTGAGCCAGGTGGACCTGCACGCGCAGGTGACGGGCTATATCACCGGCATCTACTTTAAAGAAGGCGATCATGTCCATAAGGGACAGAAGCTCTATGAAATAGACGAAAGACTGTACAAGGCGGCCTACGACCAGGCCGTGGCCAATGTAAAAGTGGCCCAGGGCAACCAGGTCCAGGCCCAGCAGGATGCGGACCGCTACCAGTACCTGATCGAACACAACGCGGTCGCCAAGCAGACGCTCGACCACGCCGTCATCGCGCTTCAGAATGCCAAGAACCAGACGCAGGCGGCACAGGAAGCCGTGAAGACCGCCGCGACGAACCTGACTTACTCGGTGATCACCGCTCCCTTCGACGGGACCATCGGTTTCAGCCAGGTGAAGATGGGTAACCTCGTTTCCGTGGGGACAACCATCCTCAACACCGTTTCTACCGATAACCCGATGGCAGTGGACTTCCTGATCAACGAAGCACAGCTGAATCACTACCAGCAGCTGCAACGGGAAAAACAGCACCAGCTCGACTCCCTGTTCAGCATCGTCCTTCCCGATCATTCCACTTATTCCCAACTGGGTAAGATTTCGGTCATCGACCGGGCCGTCGATCCGCAGACCGGAACGATCCGGGTGCGCCTGGTCTTTGCCAACCCCAAGCTGGAGCTTCGGGCAGGTATGAGCTGCGTCGTCAGGGTGCATAACCTGGAAACCACCCCGCAGATCGTGATCCCCGGCAGGGCCATCGTAGAACAGATGGGAGAATATTTCGTATATATCGCGAAAGACACGGTCATGCACGGCGGTTCCGACTCGAATGCCGGTACGGCCGGCGGAAATGACAAAGGCAGCAGTGACAAAACCGGAAGCGGCGCAGGCGAGGCGAAAGGCGGCGACGGCGCCAAAAAAGAAGGGGCCGATACCACTTCGCAACAAGGCCCGAAACTCAGAGCCATACAGATCAAGGTGGAGACAGGCCAGACCATCGGCTCCAATATCCTTATCAAAGCGGGTCTGAAGGACGGGGACAGTCTGATTGTCGACGGCGTACAAGCCCTGCATGACGGTTCCCCGATCACTACCGCCAACAAAGCGGGGCCGGCACAAGGTGGACGCGGCGGACGTTAACAGGGAAAGTGGTCCGGAAAGACGCGGCCCGGAGGCAACACAGCCCGTGTGGATCGTAAACACATGACACCAGGAAGTAAGACGTCTGCGCCAACAAAGAGAGTAACTAAGGGTAACACCTGATACAACATATCTATGATCGCTAATACTTTTATAAAAAGGCCGGTAACCGCTATCGTTATTTCTATCGTGTTGGTGCTCACCGGCGCTATCTGTATCTTCATCCTGCCCATCGACCAATACCCGGACATCACGCCGCCGATCGTACAGGTCAATGGACAGTTCACCGGCGCGGACGCACAGACCGTAGAACAGACCGTTGCCACCCCCATCGAACAACAGGTGAATGGCACGCCGGGGATGGAATACATGCAGAGCAACAGCACCAACAACGGCCTGATGTCCATCAGCGTGACCTTTAACATCGGAACCGATATCGACGTAGCCGCGCTGGACGTACAAAACCGTGTCAGCATCGCCACCCCCCTGCTACCCGCCGTCGCAAGCCGGTTGGGCATTACCGTTCGTGCGGTCAACCCCAGCATGCTGATGATGGTAGCCATCTATGCGCCAAAAGGGTCTCATAATATTACTTTCCTGGACAACTATGCGAACATATTCGTCCAGGACGCCCTGCTCCGCGTGCCCGGCGTAGGGACCATCACCCGTTTTACCGACGACTTCAGCATGCGGGTCTGGATGAACCCCGAGAAGATGGCCGCCTATAGCCTGACGCCGCAGGACGTCATCAACGCGCTCAATGCGCAGAATGTCCAGGTGGCCGCCGGCTCCGCGGGTGTCCCTCCCCAGCAGAAAACACAGACCTTCGAAATCGGCATCCTGGTGAACGGCCGTCTGAGCAAGGTCAAGGAATTCGAGAATATCATCGTCAAAACATTGCCCGCCACCGGCGAACTGGTCTACCTGAGGGACATCGCACGCGTGGAGCTCGGGAAGTTCACTTTCGCCAGCAACTCTTTTGTAGACGGGCAGCGGGCTTCCTACCTGCAGATCTACCAGTCGCCCGGCAGCAACGCCCTCCGTACCGCCGACGGAATCTATAAGGAGCTGGCACAATTGAAACAGTTCTTCCCGGCAGACGTCGAATACAAAGTGCCTTTTGAGTCGGTCACCGTGGTAAAAGTCTCCATGTCGGATGTCGTGGATACGCTGCTGATGACCCTCGGGCTGGTGGCATTCGTGGTGTTTCTGTTCCTGCAAAACTTCCGGTCGACCCTGATCCCGGTACTGGCTATCCCCGTCTCCATTTTCGGCACCTTCTGTTTCTTCATCCCGCTGGGGTTTACGATCAACACCCTGACCATGTTCGGCTTCGTGCTCGCCATCGGCATCGTGGTGGATGACGCCATCATCGTCGTGGAAGCCGTCCAGCACTATATCGACAACGAACACATGTCGCCGAAGGAAGCCACCTATTATGCCATGAAGGATATTTCGGCGCCGGTAGTGGCCATCGCCCTCATCCTGGCGGCGGTATTCGTCCCCGTCGGCTTCATCCCGGGCATCGTCGGCCGTCTCTATCAGCAATTCGCCATCACCATCGCCATCTCCGTGCTCATCTCGGCATTTATCGCCCTGTCGCTGACGCCGGCGCTCTGTACCCTGCTGCTCAAGCCTTCAAAACCGAAGGAAGAAGTCAGAGGACTTGGAAAACTGTTCATCCGCTTTAACAGCTGGTTCCAGCGGGTGACCGACAGGTATTCCGAAGGGGTGAACCGCTCGATTAAGGCATCCCGCTTTATCCTGATCCTGCTGATCTGTCTGTGCGTCGGCGCGGTCTTCCTGTTCCGGAACAAGCCCACCGGCTTTATCCCCTCCGAAGACGATGGCAATATCTATGTCACCTTTCAACTGCCGCCCGCGTCTTCCACCAGCCAGTCGGTTGCACTCATGCAGCGCCTAATGAAAGTGATCGCCGAAACGCCGGGCATCGCGCACTATGCCGCCCTGTCGGGTCTGAACGTGATCACCAACGCGACCAATTCCAATTGCGGCACCATCTATTGCCAGCTGAAACCCTGGGACGAACGTCATGATGCGGACGAAAAAGTCCCGCGTATCCTCAGCGTCCTCCAGGACCGGATCGCCGACGCCGGCATCCGCAATGCGAACGTGGAAGTCATCCAGCCCTCTCCCATCCCCGGTATCGGGGCAGGCGTGGGCTTCAATTTCCAGATCGAACAGCGCAGCACCAACGATGATCTGCACGGATTCGAGACCGTCCTCCAGCAATTTATCGCTGAAGCCAATAAGAACCCGGCCATCACGGGCGCCTATAGCTTCTTCTCCGCCAAGACGCCGGGGTACAACCTCATCGTCGACCGCGACAAATGCGAAAAGCTGGGTGTCAATATCTCCGATGTGTTTACGACCATCCAGGCCTATATGGGCAGCCTCTATATAAATGACTTCACCACCTATAACCGGACTTTCCACGTCGTGGTCCAGGCCGATACGAATTATCGCGCCATGATCTCCGATATGAACAAATACTATGTGCGCAACCAGGCCGGCAACATGCTGCCGCTGGGTACGCTGATCAGCTATAACCCGACCGAGACGGCGCCGCTGATCTCGCACTTCAATATCTTCCGCTCGGCGGAAGTGGATGGGATACCCGCGCCGGGTCATAGCAGCACCCAGGCCCTGGCGGCACTCCAGGAGATCGCGGCACGTGTGCTGCCGGAAGGATATACCTATGAGTTCTCGGGTCTGAGCTTTGAAGAGGTCAAGGCAGGGTCGACGACGATCTATATCTTCCTGTTCTCGATCACCTTCGTATTCCTGTTCCTGGCAGCCCTCTATGAAAGCTGGTCGGTGCCTTTCTCCGTGCTGCTGGCGGTTCCCATCGGCGCCTTCGGAGCGATCCTAACCCTGGTACTCGTGCCCAGCCTCACCAACAACGTCTATGCCCAGATCGGGCTAATCACCCTCATCGGCCTGGCGGCCAAGAACGCCATCCTGATCGTGGAATTTGCAAAAGTTCGCGTAGACCGCGGAGAAGACCTCCTAAAATCGACCCTGGAAGCCGTCAGCCTGCGTCTGCGCCCAATCGTGATGACCTCCCTCGCCTTTATCCTGGGGGTGCTCCCGCTGGTATTTGCCTCCGGCGCCGGAGCCGTAGCCCGCCGGACCATTGGTTATACGGTGCTGGGCGGTATGCTGGCAGCTTCGACCATCGCGATCTTTGTAGTACCCGTGCTGTTTGTGCTGATCACCCGCGCATCCTATGGTAAGAAGAAGCTGGAATACCTGATGGCGCATCACGACGATCTGATGGAGAAAGCCCGGAAAGTGGAAGCACAGGATATCGACCCCGAACTCGAGTTTGAAATTCAAAAATCACGCGACCTCCACGGAATGGATCCGAAAGAAGGTCAAAACCAACCTGCCCAAGGATGATTGCCAATACATTCATAAAAAGGCCGGTAACGGCCATCGTCATATCGATCGTCCTGGCCATCTCGGGCACGATCTGCATATTCAACCTGGCCGTCGACCAGTACCCCAATATCTCCCCCCCTTCCGTGGGCATCAATGGTTCGTATACAGGCGCGGATGCCGAAACGGTGGAACAGACCGTGGCCATCCCGATCGAAGAACAGGTGAATGGAACGCCCGGCATGGAATACATGCAGAGCACCAATACGAATTCCGGCGGCATGAGCATCCGCGTGACCTTTAATATCGGCACCAATGTCCATATCGCCGCGCTCAACGTGCAGAACCGGGTCGGTATCGCCTCGCCCCTGTTACCCGCCGTGGTCAGCAAGCTCGGCCTGACCGTTCGTGCGAGCAACCCCAGCCAGCTGATGCTGGTGGCGATCTTTTCTCCAAAAGGCACCCATAATATCACCTTCCTCGACAACTATACCAATATCTTCGTCGAAGACGCCCTGCTCCGGGTTCCCGGCGTAGGCGATATCAGCGTCCGTACCGACCAGTTCGCGATGCGTGTCTGGCTGAACCCCGATAAAATGGCGGCTTACGGCCTTATGCCGAACGATGTCGTTACCGCCCTCAACGCTCAAAACGTCTACGTGGCCGCCGGCGCCGTCGGGGCTCCTCCGCAGAATAATAACCAGTCGTATGAGCTCAGCATCCTGCCCAACGGGCAGCTGACGAAAGCCGCCGACTATGAGAAGGTGATTGTCAAAACGATCCCGGACAGCAGCTCCGGGGGTGGGCAACTAGTCTACCTCAGAGACATCGCCCGCATCGAATTGGGTAAGTTCACGTTTTCCAGCAACTCCTTCGTCGATGGGAAACGCGCCTCCTACCTCATGATCTACCAGGCCCCGGGCAGCAACGCCCTGCAGACGGCCAATAATGTTTATGCGGAACTGGCCAACCTGAAGAAGTTCTTCCCCCCGGACGTCGACTATACGGTGCCCTTCGAATCGGTGACGATCATCAAGGTCTCCATCCACGAGGTGCTGCTGACCCTGCTCCAGGCCCTGGGGCTGGTGGCCGTCGTCGTCTTCCTGTTCCTGCAGAACCTCCGTTCCACGATCATCCCCGTACTCGCCATCCCCGTATCCATCCTGGGGACCTTCTGCTTCTTCATCCCGCTCGGTTTCACCATCAATACCCTGACCATGTTCGGCTTCGTGCTGGCCATCGGGATCGTGGTGGATGACGCCATCATCGTCGTGGAGGCCGTACAGCACTATATCGACGAGCAGCATATGTCGCCGAAAGAAGCGACCTACCAGGCCATGAAGGAGATCTCCGCACCCGTCATCGCCATCGCCCTCATCCTGGCGGCGGTCTTTGTACCCGTCGGATTTATCCCCGGCATCGTAGGACGGCTCTACCAGCAATTCGCCATCACCATCGCCATCTCGGTGGTGATCTCCGCCTTTATCGCGTTGTCGCTGACGCCGGCGCTCTGCACGCTGCTGCTTCGTCCTTCGCATCACAAGAAGAGGAACTGGTTCGACCGGTTCTTCGAATGGTTCAATAAAGGTTTCGAGCGGTTTACCGGTAAATATGCCAATGGCGTGAAACACAGTATCAATGGCGCCCGTTATATCGTCATCCTGCTGGTCTGCATCTGCGTGACCGCTGTGGTGCTCTTCAAGAAGAAGCCGTCCGGCTTTATACCACCCGAAGACGAAGGCCGTCTTTACGTCACCTACCAACTGCCGGAAGCCTCTTCCGTGGCGCAGTCCGTAGCCGTGATGACAAAACTGATGGATATCGTCGGCAAGACACCCGGTATCAATCACTTTGCAGCGCTATCCGGCTTTAATATCCTGAACGGAGGCACCAATTCCAACAACGGGTCCATGTTCGTCATGCTCAAACCCTGGGAAGAGCGGAAAACACCCGAAGAACGTGTTCCGGGCCTGCTCACCGTGATCCGCAACAAGATCGCCGCCGCCGGCATCAAGAACGCCAATGTGGTGGTCATCCCGCCGCCGCCCATACGCGGGATCGGGGTAGCCGCGGGCTTCAGCATGCAGATCCAGCAGGGCAACACCAATGACGATATCCACCAGTTCGAGACCGTCGTAAAAAAATTCGTCGCCGAGGCGCATAAGATCCCGCCGATCTCCACCGCCTTCAGCTACTACTCCGCACATACGCCCAGCTACCAGCTGACAGTGGATCGTGACAAATGCCAGAAACTGGGTGTGAGCATCTCCGATGTATTCAATACGATGCAGGCCTATATGGGCAGCCTGTTCGTAAACAACTTCACCCTGTACAACAGAACCTTCCATGTCGTCGTACAGGCAGACACCAACTACAGGGCCCTGATCTCGGACATGAACAAATACTATGTGCGCAACCAGGCCGGGCAGATGCTGCCGCTCAGCACCCTCATCAAATACGTCCCGGTGGAGACGGCCCCCCTGATCACGCATTTTAATATCTTCCGGTCCGCCGAAGTGGACGGCGCCACCCCGCCCGGCTACAGCACCGGCGAAGGTATCGACGCGCTCAAAGCCCTGGCCGCCCGGGTCCTGCCACAAGGCTATACCTATGAATTCTCCGGCCTCAGCTATGAAGAGATACGCGCGGGCTCGATGACGGTCTATATCTTCATTTTCTCCATCGTCTTCGTCTTCCTGTTCCTGGCCGCGCTGTATGAGAGCTGGTCGGTGCCCTTTGCCGTCATGCTGGCTGTCCCGATCAGCGCCTTCGGGGCGATCCTCACGCTCACGATGATCCCGCCGCTGACCAACAACGTCTATGCACAGATCGGGCTGATCACCCTGATCGGCCTTTCCGCAAAGAACGCGATCCTGATCGTGGAATTTGCCAAACTGCGCGTGGACCGCGGTGAGGAATTGATAAAATCGACCCTGGAAGCCGTACGTCTCCGTCTCCGCCCTATCATCATGACGTCTTTGGCCTTTATCCTCGGTGTAATGCCCCTGGTGCTTGCAACAGGCGCCGGCGCGGTCGCCCGTAAGACGATCGGCTTTGTCGTCCTCGGCGGGATGATCGCCTCGTCTTCGATCGCGATCTTCATCGTCCCCGTATTGTATGTACTTTTTACAAAGTGGTCCTATGGGAAAAAGCAACTTGCCTGGCTGCAGGAACACCATGATGAACTCATCGAAAAAGCCCGCAAGGTCGAAGAGCAGAATATAGACCCGGAACTGGAATATGATATCGCGCATGCGCAGGATCAAAACATCCGGGATCGCGAGCAGCACCTGGGCGGAGCCGGCGCTTAGTACAAGGGGATTTTGACCATTGGACTATTTTTATATCTTTATCCTCTTATGCATAAACCTCTATTCCTGCTGTCGCTCCTTCTGTTAAGCCTGTTTACCGTCAAAGGACAATTGAAACCAGTCGACTTCGAACTAAGACCGCCCGGCAGACAGGTGTCTAACAGCCTCTATGGAAAGATCCTGGTGTTGGATTCCAGATCCGACACTACGAATCTCGGGATGACCAAAGGTGACGAGAGACGGATCGTTCCCAAAATCCCTTTGTCAAGTCAACTGCAAACCCTGGTAGATTCGCTGAAGGGCGGCACGGCGGGCAACGGCTCTCTCTTGCTGCAGATCAGAGGATTCAGGTTTGCGGAAGAGATCAGGGGGATTCGCGAGCGGGGCTGCTGCTATTTGCGGCTGATCCTTTACGCAAAGACACCCGATGGCTATCGAAAGCTGGACCTGCTGGACACGGTGGTGGAAGCCAAGTTCCCCGTCGCGTCGAAACAATTAAACAAAGCCGCCAGCGAATCGATCACCGGCCTGATCGCCAAAAACCTGGTCGTCTCTCCCGGGGATTCCACGAGCGCCCGTCCTCCAAACCACGACGAAAAGACCTACAGCTATTACCAGTTGACGCGGCTGGACAGCCTCGAAAAAGCGGATATAAAACTTTACAACTGCACCGAATACAAAGAGGGCGCCTATATGAGCTACCAAGCCCTCAAAGATCAGACGCCCGACTACCAGATCCTGAAAGTGTCTTATGACACCGGCAGGATCTCCACCATCCGGGTCGCCGGCAAAAACGGTAAAAGCGAAAAGCTGAAGAACGACGAGATCTATGCGATCGTCTACCAGGAAAACCTATACGTATCGACGCCATCCGGCTATTTCCAGGTTGGGAAAAACAGCGATAACGATTTCTTTTTTATCGGCCGGTACAAACGCCCGCCTTCGGCCGGCGACAGAATGGCGGCGGGCCTGATGCTCGGTCTCGCCGGGAGTTTATTGTCGGCCTCCGGTTATTCCGTCCCCTGCGAAATGAAGATCGATCACCTCACCGGGGCCTTTATTCCAACGAATATAATAACCCGGCCTTAGCATTCCTATTGCCTATTGCATTCCTATTTCGTATATTCATTGTAAAATACCCCTGCAATGAGCCTTGAAAAACAGGACAACCTGCACAAGGAGTTGGATCTCATCCAGTCGGTGATCTCCCGGATGGCGCATAATTCTTTTCTGATAAGGGGTTGGGCCATGACCCTGCTGTCCGCCCTCTTCGCCTTCGGAAAGGATTCCATACTTACCAAGCCGGACGGCGCCTATTACCTCGCGGTCATCGTCCTCATCCTGATCCCCTTCTGGTGGCTGGATTCCTTTTACCTTTTCCAGGAGCGCATCTACCGAAAAATCTACCGGAAAGTGATCCATGACCCGGAGGCCAAAGACCGGGTGCGCTACGATCTCAGCCCCGCGCAGTTGAACGATCATACCGACTCGGTCCGCAGCATTATGTGGCTGGACCAGATGAAATGGTTCTATCTTTCTTTTATACTGCTATTGCTGGCCGGGATCATCGCTAAAATGTGCAAACTGCTATAAGCGATCACTCTATAAGCGATCATGAAGAGCCATTATGAACAGCTATCATGAAAAGACTATTAGAAACAGCCGGACAATGTAAACGGAGAATGACGTTAAAATCAGACAATGACCTGGAAATACGCCTATATCGTTTTTATTTTCTGTCTGACAGCCTGTGATCCGACCCGGCATTTTGAAAAACAAATCATCGATCCCGTGAACCAGCAACCGGCTATCTCTGCAAGACAACAGGAAATCGACCGGATCTATTCTTTGCTCGTCTACTACCTGGTTTACAGAGATTGGCAGCCGGATACCCTGCCGCGCGATAAAAGAAGGGGATACAATATCGGGGCCCTTCTCGTGGACAAGGAGAATCGGCCGGTCTACTACGGGCTAAACTGTATCAACTCGCTGGACAACGCCACCCAGCACGGAGAAGTCCGGGCGATCACGGCCTATATAGCAAGGGAGAAATGTTTCAATCTCGACGGGTTTACGATCTACACGACCCTGGAACCCTGTATCATGTGTGCCGGCATGATGACGATGACTGCGGTGAAAAGGGTCGTCTATGGTCAGCATGATGTCGAATATAGCAAGGCCTTCGAAAGGCTGGCCGTCGACACAAGACCCATCGGAGGCTTCCCACCCTATCCGCGCCAGGTCATCGCGGAGCCCTCCCCTTCCGTATTCACGGGGCGGCTGGATAGCGCCTACCGGGAATTCCTTCGAACGGACCCCGAAAAGATATTGGCCAAGTTCCTGCATTCGGAGACTGCCCGCGCCCTCTATCACGATGCCTGGCAAGCCCTGCTGGAATACAAACCGGAAGATCCGTCGAATTTTCCCGTCTATAAAGGCGCCATTCAATTCCTTGCCGGTTCCGGGAACGGCCAGGAGTAAAAACAGGTCCCGGGGATAAAACCAGGTCTTCATGAGCGATAGTCAACCCCAAAGTCCCACAAACCTTAAAGGCCCCTATCCCATACTGGAGGAGGGCACTGTAAAAGCTCTCAACGAGAAGATTGCCAATATCGGCAGGCCCACCCTGTTCGTCGGCTCTTCGCGGGAGTCGAAACCCATCGCCGAGAAACTGAAGCAGTGCTTTCCGACCGATCATTTCGAGGTCGATATCTGGTATGACGGTGTGTTCGGACCTACCCGCTCAGGCGCGGGGACGATGTCGAATATGGAATGGCTGAAGAACTTCACGGATATCTATGACTATGCCATTTTCATCTTCGTGCCCGAGGATACGCTGGTGAGCGCCACGAGGAGGAACCTGGCAGGCAATAACGCCATAGAAGCGCATGTGACACGCCATAACGTGGTATTCGAATACGGCATGTTCCTGGGCAGGATCGGCGCGAAGAAGAGTTTTATTCTCTTCGACGAGGAGGTAAAGGATTTTATAGAATTGTTCTTTACGGACCTGAAGGAGAACCTGGACGACACGAGGACTTCCATGGAAATCCACGATGATTTCAGGATAGAACTGTATCCCTATAAGGGGCATTATGAAGAATACGTCAGGAGTGGTTTTACCATACAGCCCTATGATACGGACAGCATCGAAGCTGCCATCGAAAAAATAAAACTGACCGTTGAGCTGAATTTCAAGGACGTCGACATCGGTTTTTTGCCCGCGACTACCCTGGCCTTCGGGTATTACAACAACTTTATCGAGACCTTTGTCAGGAACCTGAATCTGCTGCGAACGGATGATCCCTATCCCGAAGAATGGTATAAACAGGAGCTAAACCTGGAAAAACTGGACGAGTTCAGAAAGGCGATCCGGGAAGCCACGACGGTACAGCTCCGGATCGTGATCCCCACCTCGCTGGAAGGCGCGCGCCAGGATCAGTTCGTCCCGCATTTCACCAAAGAGAATTTCCTGCAAATCAGCTTCCCGGGCAAAAACCGCTCCATTACCTTGCTGAGGCTCAAAAAAAAGGCCATGGGAGAGAGCGGCGATCTGGTCATATACGATGTCCCCACCACTTTAAATTCCTCCATCGAAGCCATCGATATGCTGACGCCCCATAAGGATATCCGGAAACTACTGAAAGAAAAGGAAATCCGGAATTTCAGGAAGTCGATCGCCTATAAGCTGGAGAAAGGCACGCATACACCCGGAACCGAAAACATCGGCGCGATCGTCTCGGTCATCTCTTATGATGTTTTCCGCCAGGAGACGATGTAAACTATCTGGCAAGGAGTTCCTTTAATTTTTTTTGTAAGGCCGCCGCCTTTGCCGCGTACGGAGACGCGCTCTGAGGAATATCTTTGATCAGATCGGCCGCTTTGGCAAGTTCATCTTCCCGGATCCGGGCCAGTGCGCTATACCATTGCCCGTCGTAATAGACGGGACCGGTTTTCGGGGAAGACTGCAAGATCTTGTCGAACTGCTGCAAGGCATCGTCGGGGTCATCTTTGGCCAGGTAGGAAAGGCCCTTATAAAGCCCGATATATTGTTCCAGCGAATGGTTTCTGCGCTCGCTTACTCCCGTCAGATAATCCGATACCGACGCCTCTATCACCGCCTGGTAATTCCGCGCCTGGTACTCACCGTATAATATCGCCAATTCCGCGGGGGGTATCCGCGTGGAATAGACCCGGTAAAACTCTTTATAAAGGGTATCGGCCGCGGTTGCATGACCCGTTGCCAGGAAATCCTCTTTCGGGTTCGGGGTGGCTCCTTTCGGATTGCTCTTCGGGTTGTCTTTTACGATCTGTCCGGAGCTGTCCGGCAGAACAGGGCTGTTCACGACCACCGGAGAATCCGGCCTGACAGACCGGGTCGTACCCTTCACGATCCCACTGCTGTTTCCATCGTCGCCTCCGGCCCCCGGCCGTCCCTTCCTCTCCACGGCCCAAAAAACGATTGATCCCGCAAGGATCACCAGCACTGCCGCTGCTACCATCTTATAGGAACGATACATCGGGATGACAGGCGCGGCTTTCTCCTCCGCGAAATGTGGTTCCTGCGAGGCCTCCGTATCACCCAGCAGCACACGGACCAACAGCTCTTCCTCATACTGCTTCCTGAGCTCATCATCACCATCCAGTTCCTGCATAAAAGCGAGTTCCTCGGCGGCGCTCATCTTATTCTCCAGGTAGTTGGCAATCTTTATCTCGTTGTTTTCAAAGTTGTCCATGTTTTTGCATTGGGATTACGTGTTTCTGCATTGGGCTTAATTATTACTTCGCCAGATCTCCAGGAACCGCTTCTTGCACCTGCTGATCATCTTTATGGAAGACAGCCGCGCGATCGCCTTTCTTTTGGCGATCTCGTCATGACTAACCCCCTGCATATATCTCCAGGTCAGCAATTGCCTGCAGTCGGGGCTGATCTTGAGCAAGACCTTCTCCGTCGCGGGAGAGAGCAGGCCCGCAGGTTTCAGCTCGAACGAGGCAGCCTCCGTCTCCGGCTGATCCTTCCCGAATTCCTTTTCAGCCAGGACCCTTTTCAATTCCTTTTCAAATAACTTCAGGTAATTATTCTTGAATGCCCAAAAGAAAAAACCGGTATACTCCGGGCTTGAGAGACTGATCTTCCCTGCCTTGCCCCTTTCATTGAAAGACTCCCAGGCCACCAGGAAAGCCGTCTCTGCAAATTCCTCGAGCCGGTGCTCGGGTATGCGACTCTTCTTAAAAATGACCTGCCGAAAAAAAGATGCCTTATGCACCGAATAAAGACATTCGAACATCCTGTTCTGCCCCTCTATGTCCGCCCCCTTCCATATCCGGATGGCCGTGTCACTTAAAAAATAATAGCTGCAGTCCGTTTCCATTTTTGTGTTGCTGCTTTTATTGTATTGCTGCTTTGAAATGACGATGAATGCTTAGTCCGAGAAAGTTACGCAAATTTTATTCTCTTTAAATGCCTGTTGGGTTTGACTCATATACCCGTTGGATCTGACCCATATGCCCGTTGGATCTGGTTGACTACACCCGTTTGGGGCTGACTGATACTATGCACCTTTCCCATACAGTACCCCGCAAAGGCCAAAAGTCTACAGCAGGGCGGTATTCTTTTATTAGAGGTATCTGCGGCAGGAACAGTGCCCCGGCCAATCCGGCCAATCCTTCAACTCCCCGCACCCGGAATGCAGCCCAAATCATATAACAAAATAAGATAACATATAAAGAATTCTCCTCCTTTTCGGGCGGGTCCCGGGAAAAAAACTTCCGCAGCCCTGTAGACTATTTGCCTGGCCGGGGAACTATCCTCAGGAAGCCGGTTTTTTATACAAATACTTAATATGCGCGAGGCCCCGGGCCTCCTGCAAGCTCACCAAAAGATTTGTATATTTATCGACCTCCGCGAGCACAATAGGAAAGAACCCGATCCAAACGCCTGTCTGTTTAAATTTTTATTCAAAATAGAGTTATGAAGAAAGCATTCGTTTTGTTTTTCTGCATTGCCTTTGCCCGGGTTGCCGGATTTGGCCAATACGCCACGGGATTGGTCTTTAACGACGAGGGCTATGAGAGTTCTCCCCGTCTCGCACTCGGAGGCAAGGCGACGGCATCCCTACCCCAGGTCTCGCTCAAACAATTCACGCCCTACCCCGCCGACCAGCGGAATTGCGGATCCTGCGTGGGATGGGCTTCCGGGTATGCCTGCCTGTCCACATCATGGGCCATAAAATATAACCTGACGGACCGGGATGAGATTACCCGGCGCGCGAACTCTCCGATGTATATCTACTGCCAGATCTCCCAGGATTGCCAGCATGGCTCCAGGGTCGAAGACGCGCTGGCGGTGATAAAGAATGGCGGCGACTGTCTGAAGACCGATTTCAACCCGGCCTATTTCCAGGAGATAGAAGGAGGCATGCTGCAGGTGCTCAGATCGAAGGCTTATCCCTACCGCATAAAGGATTTCGCGGCCGTATTCGGTCTTAACGCCGATGCTCAGACAAAGATCGCGGAAACAAAGATGAGCCTGCAGAATAACCAGCCGGTCCTCGTAGGCGCCGTCGTATATCCCAGTATAAAAAGAGTGAACCGTTTCAATCCCCTGTGGGCCCCCGACCCCGGCAACGAAGAAGTAATGGGCGGACACGCCATGTGTGTCATCGGGTATAACGACTATACAAGGACTTTTGAGATCATGAACAGTTGGGGCCGGGACTGGGGCAATGACGGATATTTCAACATCAGCTATGCCGATTACGCAAAAGTCGTAAAATACGCTTTTCAGATCACCCTCGACGACCGGAAAAAAGCCGACGATCCCGTAACCGTGAGCGGCGACTTCGTGCTCGAAAAATTTTACAAATGGGACGACGACCAGAAGAAGCCTCTCTTCAACGAGGTCTTTCCCCAATTGACGGGCAGGGAATATACCCTCTCGGGCTCGGACATAAAAAAGGACGACTACTACCGGCTCATTGCAAAAAACGTAAAAAAGGATTGCTATATCTATGTATTCAGCATAGACCCGAACAACAAAGCTGAAGTGCTGTTCCCCTTTGGAAAAAGCCAGTTTGCAAGCGAATACAGCCTGAACGCGACAGTCGTCGAAGTCCCGCGTGTCTATGCGAACTCAATCGTCGAGATCCCCGGAAACAACAAGGTCATCAAGACGGACGTACAGGGAGAAGATCATCTCTGCATCCTGTATGCCTTCAACCAGATTCCGAATATTGAACAGGTCGTCCAGTCCATCCGGAACAGCGGGAAGATGACATTCCGGGAGAAACTCCGCGACGTCCTCGGTTCCAGGCTCATGCCCGAGAGCTCCCTGGTTTATAAATCAGGGATGATGAGCGTGTCGGGCGCCTCGGCCACCGGAGACATCGTGCCCATCATTCTGAAAATGAACGTTCAATAAACAAATAAAAAAATGAAACTTCAATAAACAGAAACTTCAATAAACAAATGCATATGCCTGGCAAATCGGATGGTATACGACTCGGGATCTTCTTGCTGCTGCTGTGCGTGTCCTACCGGATACCGGCCCAGGATTCGCGGATCAGGATAAAATCCTACCAGGCGAGCGGGGTCAACCACGAAAAATTAAAAAAGAACAGGCTCCTGCTGATCCCCGCCGATTCTGTCACCAGCGGTATCGCGACCTTCAGGACCTCAAGGGCCATGAGCCGGGGCGACGGGATCGCTTTCTCCGTAAGATCGGACAAGAATTTTGTGTACCTGGTAGGAATCGACGCCAAAAATAATTACCGGCAATATGACCAGTCCGGCACCCTGAAGAGTGAAAAAAACGCACCCGGAGCGTCAAAGTCCTTCAAACTGGACGACAAGGGCACCGAACACTTCATCCTGATTTTCAGCGCGACGCCCATCGACACAAATTTCTTCCACGACTTCGCCGGTCTGGAAATGACCATGAATGAAGTCTTTGCGAGAAGGGTGAAAGACCAGCTCGGCAGCCGGCTGCTGGATCCTGCCCTCTATACCGTTCACAGCGGGACCGAGGGTATCCGTATAACGCTTACGGATGCGGGCAGCAAGGCGTTGGAAAACAAGGTCCTGCCCGTCGTGATCGACGCCCGCGTATCCGCAAACGGCAAAGACCGGATAAACAAAGACCGGAAAAATAATGACCAACTTATTGCTTACTCAATAAATGTTTTATGAAATCGATTGGCTGTTCTCTGCTGGTATTTATAAGCTGTTACGCACATGCACAGACTTATCCTGGTGATGCAAATACCGCAGAAAAATACAATGTCCGCGGGAACGACTATGTAAAATCGTACAATTTCTCGGATGCCGTTGCAAACTATGACGAAGCCATCCGGCTGAACCCCCGTGAACCCGTTTACTATGCGAACCGGGCCTATGCCAAATATTACGGCCTCGAGAAGTATGACGAAGCGCTCGCCGACTATGACATGGCGATCCGGTACAAGCCGAATGAACCCACCTATTATAATTCCAAAGGCATCATCTACTATAACCAGAGGAAGTACGCGGAAGCCATCCGGAACTATACGCTGGCCATCAACCTGGATCCGAAAAATGCGGTGATGCTGAATAACCGGGCAGGCTGTGAATACCTCCTGAAAGAATATGAGAATGCAATATCAGATCTCGACCAGATCATCCGGCTGGACCCGAGCAATATGAATCATTACAACGACAGGGGGAACAACAAATACTCCCTGGGACACTACGAAGACGCGATCCCCGACTACACCATGGCGATCAACCTGGCCCCGAAAGAAGCCGTATTATATGCCAATAGGGCAGGCGCCAAGTTCGCGGCGGGACGATATGAGGACGCCATCCCCGATTACGACCAGGCCCTCTATTTGTCACCGGGCAATGACGCCTGGCTGAACACCCGGGGTGTCTCAAAAAACGCCCTTGGGCATTACGATGAGGCCATCGTCGACTATACCCTCGCGATCAATAAAAATGCAAAGAATGCCGACTATTTTGCCAACAGGGGACGCGCAAAAGAATTGCTGTATGAATTCGACGAGGCGCTCCTGGACTATGACCGCGCCATCCTGCTGAATCCCAATAATTCCACTTACTACTATTCCCGGGGCATAGCGGAACGCTATACAAAGGAGTACAGCGCCTCCGTAAAAGACTTCGACAAAGCCATCCAGCTAAATCCGATCTTAGCCGATGGCTATGCCTTCCGGGCCATCTCCAAATCGAAACTGAGACAATTCGAATCGGCGATGGAGGACTGCCGGACTGCCCTGGCCCTGGATCCGAAATGCGACAATGCCTATTCCTCTCAATCTGAGATCTATCTGGGGCTGGGCAAGCTGCCCGAAGCACTCGAAGCGGTCAACAAGGCCATCGACCTGAAGATCGCGGATATCCGGCTGAACAGGCGCGGCTATATTTATTTCAAGATGGGACAATACAGCAATGCCATCCAGGACTACGATGAAGCCATCAAAATGGGCGGCTTTCATTATCACCCCGAGTATGTCTACCGTGACGAAGCAGCGGCTTCGTTAAACAGGAGAGAAGATCCCCGTACCACTCCCGGTAATAACTATTTTGTGAACCTGCAGTGGATCAGACCCGTGGACAATATCAATGAGCTCCCCAACGGCGTCTATAAAGTAGCCGAAGGCAATGAGCTGAAGATCCGTGTAAAGGCACTCTCCAGCATGCGGCTGAGCGCAGACAATTTCCACCTGGTGATGGATGGCCGTGACATCAGCGGGAGCAAAATGACCGTCGTCGACCTGCAGGATGTTTCCAATTCCCAGGATGGAAACCAATATGAGTATGAATACAATTCTACCCTGAAACTGGAAAGAGGGTCCAGCCGTATCAGCGTGGCGGCAGAATACAATAATTATAAAAAGATCACCCAGCAACTCCAGGTCGACTACTATCCCGAACAGGTGAACCTCCACATCCTGTCGATCGGCACCCGCAGCAACCTGAAATATCCGCAAAAAGACGCCCGCGACTTTGCCAGGATCTTCAGCACCCAGGCCGGCGAAGGAAAACTCTTCCGGACCGTGGAGGTAGACACCCTGATCGGCGACGCCGCCACCGCGGGCAATATCGCGGCAAAAATGGCGGAGCTGGCGTCCCGCTCCTTCAACGGCAACGATGTGCTCGTCATCTTCATCTCCGCACATGGCATCGTACAGAGCGATGGCCTCCGGCTGATGGGAAGCGATTTCGACAGCCGTCTCTGGTCGAGGACCAGCGTAAACTATCGGAACGAGATTTCGGAACCCCTGCAAAATATGAATTGCAAAAGGATCATCTTCCTGGACGCCTGCCATAGCGGGGCAGCCAACGACATGGCTACCGGCTCAAAATCGGCCAGCAACCTGGAAGTGAATACCGCGATCAACAACCTCATCAATGCCGGCAACGATGTCAATGTGATCACTTCCAGCAGCGACGACCAGGTCAGCTGGGAGGACGATGCCTGGCAGAACGGCGCCTTCACGAAAGCGATCCGCGAAGCGCTCGAACAGGGCCGGGCCGACCAGGACAAAAACGGCATCATCCGGATCCGGGAGCTGGTGGAATACATAAAGGCGCGCGTACCCGAAATGGTGACCGGCGCCGGTAAAGCCCTGCAAACGCCGAAATGGAACAGTAAAACGGATATCAGTATTTATATCCGCTAACGTAAACAAAATCTGTCCGTCAATGTCTACTCACCACTATCTATTTCCATTCACCCCTTACTACTATCTATCCCCGCTCATTACTCACTATTGACTATTCACTATCTTCATCCCGCTCACTACTGACCACTCACTACTCACTATCTCGCCGCTGCATCCCTCTGATGCTTCCATAGCTGCTGGAAAAGTACGCTGTGAGCCTGTAGGTGTTCAAAACTCCCCTGGTCCGCGATACGGCCCTCCTGCAAAATATAGATATAGTCGAATCGGGTAAGCAGGTGCAACCGGTGCAGGGAAGAAATGACCGCCTTGTCCGCAAATGCCGCAAACAGTCCTTCGTAGATCAATGCTTCGGTGTGTGGATCCACACTGCTGGTAGGTTCGTCCAGCAGGACCAGCTCGCTGTCCCTGGCGGCCAGTATACCCCGGGCAAGCGCCAGCCGCTGCTTTTGTCCACCGGAAAGATTCACGCCCTTTTCCCGGATATCCGACTGGTATCCTTCCGGCAACTGCCGGACCACTTCGGTGAAATGGGCGCTGTCGCAGACCCTCTCCACCTCCTCTTCGGAGAAGGGCAGTCCCAGCGTGATATTATAGGTAATGGTGTTTTCAAAGATCTCCGGCTCCTGCGGAAAGAGGGTGACCGCTTCGTTTAGCCGGTCCATCGACACCGCCTCTCCGTCTACCCGCAGATCCAGCCCCGGCTCCGCACTGTATAACCCCCTCAACAGGGATAGCAGTGTACTCTTGCCGCTGCCGCTCGCCCCGATCAATGCGATACGCTGTCCTCTCCGGATATCGATCCGCAGGTCGTGCAGGCTATGCGGGGCCTGGCGATCCTTATAAGACCCACGATGGGAAAAATTGATTTTTTCAATTTCGATATGCTGCCAGTCTGCGGGAAGAGCCGGCGAATCGTCCGGCCTGTGCTGGCTCGCATAGGCCTCGGAGATATTCGAAGCCGTCTCCACATAAGTATTGTATTGCACGATGGAAGTATACTGCCAGGCCATGTCCTGGAAAACGCTGGTGAACTGGTTCGTAAACCCCAGCAAGGTCACCAGCCCGCCCACGTTAAACAGGACCCCGGGAATCCAGTGCTGGTAGACATACCCGATCGTGACTACGCCGTAAATGACTACGATCAGCATTTCCGCACAGAACCACTTCCACTCGTTGATCAGCGCGTTTCTGCGAAACGGTTGCAGGATATGCGCCACCTTTGCCATCAGGCCGCTCTCCATGCTCTTCTCCAGCCGCAGGGTGATAACCGTCATAATATTGGAAAGGCTGTCGAACAGCGTGGAAGAAACGACATGTTCCCGTTCATTGACCTCCACCAGCGCCTTGATAAAGGGCTTGTCGAAGGTTCGTATGACCAGGATGGTAAACATCCCCATGACGACGGCGATGGACCCGAAGAGCGGGGAGAAATATAACATGGCCGTTACCGAAAACAGGAACTTCGCCAGCGCGTTGATATATTTGAAACCGCCGTCGAAAAACTCCCGGAGTCCTTCATAGGCCTTTCGGATACGGTTGATCGTAGCCCCGCTGTGATGATCCTGGTGCCATTTTACCGGCAGGTGCAATAGCTGGTGGTAGCGCTCCTGCAGGAAATTCCTGCTCAGGCTGTAAGCGAGGGTCCGTTCCATGATACGGGCGGGCCCATGAAAACACCATTGCAGGAATTTCAAACCTATATAGGCGGCCGCGTAAATCAGGGTATAATGCATGACCCGGGACCTCTCCTCCTGCAATTTCCCCACAAACCATCCAAAAAGCAGGGGATACATCGCAAAGACGATATTGGCACAAAGCAACATCCCGTATACAAGCAGGTATTTTCTTTTCTCCTGCCGCGCATAGCGCCAGGAGACCCTTAAAAGCGAGAGATAGGGATTGGCCATGGCCAAAGTTAGGGAATAGCGATGCAATTGTTGCGGAGCCGTCCGCCAGTAGTCGGACACAGTAGGCACGCTCTCACTTCCAAATCGACCAGCCGATGGCCGGGGACCAAAGGCCCGCTATATCTTTACCAGCTTTGTCGCGGAGCCCTGAATCCCGTCGCGGATCCTGATGAAATAGACGCCGCGTTGGAGAATGGAAATATCCAATTGCATTTGAAGCTGGTCCACCTTCCTGCTCATCACTTTTTGCCCCAGCTGGTTGTAGATGTCCATCACCGAACCGATTTGGGTTGGGTCGGAGAGGATGATGGAAAGAGGGCCCACACTCGGGTTCGGATAGATGCTGACGGCTGCTGATCCCGGTTCGTGAGTAGGAGTATTCGGGGAAGAGCCGCCGGAAGAAGATTGAAGAGGAGTTCCGAGACCATTGGAATGCAGGATCGGCAAACGGCATCCGCCGGGAACAAAGAGCGCCAGCATCCGCGCCCGCTGACCATAGGTGAACATATTCAGCCGGTCATCATTTGTAAGATCCATATAATTCATATACATATCGCCATAAGGCCCGTTGCCGCAGGAGACGATGATCCCCTTGGGATCCCCAAGATCGGCAGCCTGCTGTTGGGGAGTATCGTCGACATAGTCATTTCCGCAATAGGCATCTCCCCAGGTATGTATCAGGTTGAGCCAGTGGCCGATCTCGTGCGTCGCCGTCCTGCCAAGATTGAAAGGCGCCGTTGCCGTGCCGGAGGTACCGAATGCCCGGTAGTCTACTACGATGCCGTCCGTCGACCTGGGACCGCCGGGTACGCTCGAAAAGCCGACAACCCCGTTGGCCATGCTGCACACCCATATGTTCAGGTAGCTATCCCGGTCCCAGGCGTCATCCCCGCCCGTAGCCGAATATTTCATGTCGTCGTCGAGGGCAAAAGCCTGTATGCTGGTATGCTTTCTTATGATACCCGAAGTCGCATACCCGCTGGTATCAACCTTCGCCAGCGCAAACTGAAAACCGCAATCCGCGGCCCGCGGCAAAAAATAAGACGGGATAGCGGCGGTATCCGCATTCAGTTTACGATAGTCGGTATTCAGGACCTTGATTTGCGAAAGGATCTGCGCATCGCCGATATTCTGCGCCTGCGAATTATAAATGATATGAACGACGACGGGAATGGTAATAATGGTCATTCCACCGGCACTACCCGTCCCACCGGCAGTATCGGTATTCAAGCTATGGGCGCTGTCCGAAAGAATCCCCGTCGAATAAGCGGAAATGCCGCCGGCGGCCTGCTGAGCAGGTTTGCGCTCCAGTTGCGTGCGGGTAAAGCTTTCAACCTGTTGCATCGCCAGGGCCAGCGAGGGGTCCTTGCGGAGAGCGTTCTGCGCATATTCCGTAGAACGGCAGTCCCTTTGGGCTACCGCCAGGAAGCGGGTCAGCAGCAATACGATCAAAAATAGAATTCTTCTCATTTATACCTTCTTTTCGTGGAGGTATCTCAATAGGTATTGGGGGGATATCGGAGGAAATATCAGAAGTCACCGGAAATAACAGGAAGAACTAAGGAAGGATATCGGAGAAAGAAACTCAAAACAGTATAACAGTATACAGGGACATACAACAGAGCTCACCGGACATCGCACAAACACGTTATCACACAAGCCCAAGGCTGCACAAAACAAAATGCCGCAGGTAAACCAGGATGCTGCACGTAAGACAAATGATAGGAGATTGGCAAGGCTTATCAGGAAGGATATCTACAGGTATAAGGGTTCTATTGCTCTTTTTTGTCGAATTTGTTCTTGTTTGTTGAATATCACCTGTCGGGAGGTACATCGGTCAGATGGCGCGGGAAGGCGGTATTCAGAATGTAAGCTACTGTAAAGCAACAAAATTTTATCCGCATTTCAAAGCTTTTTAGCGCTTTTTTTAATACCCTCTTTGTGGTAATTCCCTGCTAACGAAGGCAGACCGAAATCCCGTGGAAATACTTTTAAGAGAAATTTTACGGGGGGCCGGCACGATATCAGGATTGCGAATCTTATTTTTGCGATCTATCCATCATATATGAACAGAAAGCATATCGCCGGTCTCCTTACCCTGTTTCTTTTGGCCGCTTGTACAAATACCCCCCAACAGGATACTACGACTTCCGATAAAACCCAGGAGAACAATACCCCGCCGCTCATCAACTACACTGTCGTCGGCTCATTGCCTCACGATACGTCCTCCTTCACCGAAGGATTGCTGGTGCACGACGGGCAGCTTTTTGAGAGCACCGGCACCGAACCGGACATGCCGGAAAGCCGCCGGTCCCTTTTCGGCATCGTAGATCGCAAAACGGGTAAAATCGACAAAAAGGCCGAGCTCGACAGGAATAAATATTTTGGCGAAGGCATCGTTTTTGTAAACGACAAAATCTACCAACTGACCTGGCAGACAAAGATCGGTTTCATCTACGATGCAAAAACCTACAAGCAGATGGGAACATTCAATTATAACACGGAAGGATGGGGCATGACCACCGACGGCAAGAGTCTCATCATGAGCGACGGCAGCAGCAATATCAACTTCCTGGACCCGGTCACTTTCAGGCTTCAGCGGATCCTGGGGGTTTCGGACAACAACGGACCCGTGGGAAATATCAATGAATTGGAACTGATCAACGGTTACCTATATGCCAACCAATGGCAGACCAGCTATATTCTGAAGATAGATACCGCCACCGGAAAAGTTGTAGGACGGTTGGATCTCGGCTCCCTGGTCGCCGAAGCAAAAAACAAATACCCCGACAGCGATTCCCTGAACGGCATCGCCTACGACTCCGCAACAGGCAAAATTTATGTCACAGGCAAACTCTGGCCCAATATTTATGAAATTAAGTTCCCCCTTTAGGTGCAGTTGACAGTTGTATCAAAACCGCACACGATCTGTATCATAAACAAACCGGTCCCCAGCTTTTATCCGATAAACAAATGAGCATTGCATGGGGCAATGGCTTGTTCTGGTTACTGGCCATCGGCTTTACTCTTTTCACGGGTCTGATTGCAGGGTCCTATCCGGCTTTTTATCTATCCTCTTTCAATGCTGTAAAAGTCCTGAAAGGAACATTCAAGGTTGGGAGGTTTAGCGCCATCCCCCGAAAAATATTAGTGGTGCTCCAGTTCACCGTATCCGTTTCGCTGATTATCAGCACTATTATTATTTATCAAAAAGGCCGTGATTTTTCAAGAGACCACCCGACGGACAGCAACGGGATGGTGATGAATGAAGCTGCCGCTCAATATATGGGGCTTACCAATCCGGTTGGAGAAACAATAAAACACAATGAAGGCGATAACAAATTCAAAACTTACACGGTTATCGGCGTGGTCCAAAACATGATAGTGGAATCTCCTTTTACCCCTGTGAAACCCATTTTGTATACGCCCGACTATGAAAATGCAAATGTGGTGATTGTAAAAATAAACCCGGCATTAAGCATGGGCAACGCGCTGCCTAAAGTGGAGGCGGTGTTTAAAAAATATAACCCCGGCGCTCCATTCGATTATACATTTGTCGATGATGAGTACGCGAAAAAATTTGCCACCGAGGAACGCATCAGCAGTCTTGCTGCTTTCTTTGCCATCTTCGCCATTCTCATTAGTTGTCTTGGGCTTTTCGGATTGGCGTCATTTACCGCAGAACAGCGTACAAAAGAGATCGGTATCAGAAAAGTGCTTGGCGCATCGGTGGCCAATCTCTGGACGCTTTTATCAAAGGATTTTTTAGTGCTTGTTTTCATTTCATTCTGTATCGCGATACCAGTGGCGTATTATTTCATGAGGAACTGGCTTCTCAATTACAATTACCGCATCGATATTTCTGCGTGGGTATTTATTGTAACCGGAATTGTGGTGATGTTGATTACATTGATCACGGTAAGTTTTCAGGCTATCAAAGCAGCTATTAACGACCCGGTGAAGAGCCTTCGGACGGAGTAAGTGCGTTGCCAGGCCACGCGTCTACTTCCCTATGACGTAGATCAGCGAGCTGCACTTCGATTTATCGACAAAGGCCTTGAGATTGGAAAGAGCTCCCGTGATGGCGCCCCCAATAAAATTTCCGGAGCTATTCCCCCGTTTGTACTTTTCGCTTAGAAGACTGATATAGAAGCTATCGTACCACATAGCCTGGGTGGCGTGCAATAACAAACCGTGGTTTTCCAGCAGGTAGTCTATCGATAGTGGCGAGAAATGATAAAGATGCCGCGGGACATCATAAGCCGCCCAATTACCCTTGTATCTCCCGGCATCATAAGAAGTGTAATTAGGGACCGCGATAAAAATACGTCCGCCGGGTTTGAGCAAGGCCTTCAACTGCTCCAGGTAAGGATGCAGATCATGCACATGCTCCAATACATGCCATAGCGTGATGACATTGAAATGCCCGGCGGGAAGCATATACAGTTCCTCCGCCGGCAAAAGATTCACTTTATGCACGGATCTGGCCTTTTCCCTCGCCGCTTCGTCGGGCTCCAGGCCGGTCGTGGTCCATCCATTGTCATGCATGTATTTCACAAAAGCACCGGTCCCCGCTCCAATGTCCAACAGCGTGCCGCTGTTATGGCGGGTGGCCAGCGAAATCAGCCTGCGCTTAACCGACAAAGTCTGTTTGCGGACCATGTGGTACAGCCGGTTGATCAAGCCTTCGCTGGTCTCCGTATGCGAGATGTAATCATCCGAGCGATAGTAGGCTCCTATTGACGAAGCATCCGGGACATCCTGCGTAAACCGGAGCGTGCAATTTCCGCACTCCGCAATTCCGAAGGATCGGTGCGAGACGGTATGATCGGTGGCGGTAAGGGCGGGTTTTATATTTTCGGACCCGCAACCAGGGCAGGTCTTATAGTGTATCAATGTTTCTTGCATCGCTCGTTAAAAAATTAATCGTAAAAACTACCAGTGCAGTTGATTGCCTATCTGCCAGCCATTATTGTAGAAATGCCAGCCCAGCACTCCCAGGGCCAGGATGGCCAGCACGATGGCTACGATCCACCAATATTTTCTCTTCCTGCCATGCTCATCGGCGAGTATTTCGTTCATCTCGAAATTCGTCCGCTCCTGGTCTCCCACCAGCAATGTATGCTGCGCGTTCTGCCGGTTGACACGGATCGCAGGAACGGCTTCCATAAAGGGCAGGCCGTCGTGGACGGATTCAAGAACGATATTGCCCGATACGTCCTTCTTGAGCGTGCCTACGCCTTCCCATTCCACCTGCTCATCCAACCTGATCTGGTTGCGCAGATCATAGGAGAATTCATTATACCATTTGATCGCCTCATAATCGAGCAGGTTCTGCTGGTTGGCGATATAGGAGAAGAATTCCTTATCCGGCGCATCGAAGTATTTATCGAACCGAAAATGATAGAGGGGAGGCAGCATGACCCTTCGGGCAACATCCACATTGGCCGGATGTGTCTCCAGGTAGATGGTGCCGAGCCCGGGAACGCTGATGCTCCTGTGCTGAAATAAATAGGCATTCAAGACTCTAAACATGCTGTTTTGCCGGATTTTCCTGTAAATCTATCATTTTTGCCCGAATGAGAACACGATCCCGCCCAGGAAATTGAAGCCATAGACAGGATATTGATGCCAACGCTCGTATTTGTTGTTGAAGATATTGTTCATCTGGAACCACAGATTGAGCTGCCGGAAGATGCGGAATTCCACACCGCCGTTAAGGTCCGCGGCGGAATTGCCCTTATAAGCTCCCCCGGTACGCCCCCTGTACTCGGCCCCGTCCCAGGCCCAAAGATCGGCCTTGACCCAGAAGTCTTTGATGACCTGCCATTTCATCGTGGTCGTGAACTCGAGCGGAAGCATGCCCCAGGCTTTTTCCTCGGTCTTCAGATTCGTGTATTGGTTGAAGCTGAGCGCGGCCTTCAGGCTGAATACTTCGCCTTGCGTATAGATCACTTCTCCATGCAGTTGCAGATCCTGCATCGAAGACTCATATCTTATCACAAAGGACTTCCCGTCGACGCTGTCATTGACGAACAGGGGCATATTTTTATAATCCACAAAACCTACTTTGGCCGAATATGTGATATGGTCCGTGATAGCCCCCCGGAAACCCGCATAGCGCTCCTGTACACGGGTATTCAGCAGGAAACCCGGTTGCGCCAGCCAGGGATTGATCGATTCGAAACGCTGGTAAGACCCCTTGTCATAATAGCCGATCCAGCCGAGCTGGACTCCGAAACGCTGGTCATTCGTCTTGATGTCGGCGAGGAAATTCGGCTGCAGCGTAAAGGCGCCGTTATCCCAGGAAGGCATCACCGATGCCTGCAGGTATAAATTGGGGGTCTTGATCAGGAACGCCGGCGTCACGGAATACAGGTTGTTCTGCTGCGATTTGGGCAGGGTATTCAACGCATAGTTGGTGATGTCGGCCGTAAAACCCAGGTTGAAGGCAAAGCTCCTGCCGAAAGCCTTTTCGAGCGGCAGGTTTAGGACGGCGTTGGTCTCCGAAGCTTTGGGGTTATGATTGTCGTCAAAAACCGACACATGCATATTCGGGTGATAAGTCAGGCCAAACTCCGTCGGGTCCAGGTTCCGCAGGCTGAGACCACCCTCGAAGGTCTGGAATGCCTGGCTGAGCTGATTTTGCGAATATTTCAGCGTATCGGGCCGGAAGCCGTACAGATAGTATTGGTCATTTTTGAAACCCAGGTACCCTTTCCACTCAAGGTCCTTCTCCGTCTTCACGGTCCCCTCCAACTTCACCCTGGTGAGACTGTTCTTCTGGAATTCCTGGCTGCCTTTTGAGTTGAGAAGATCCCCAAAAATATTGAAGAACGTGTTTTTGCCGTCCCCGAAGCTGAGAGCTGTCTTGAAATAAGGCAGGGCGGTATTGCCAGCGCCTATCTTTATATAATCATAATTGACCCAGGGGGAAAGACTGTCCGCCCGCAAGGCCACCGGTTTGAGTTCACCGGGCTGATAGGTCAGAAAAAGATATTGAGCGGGGATATTATAGGTCAGCCTGGGTCTTGCCGTATCCGCGACAGGGGGAACAGCGGTGAAATTGATCTTCACCGCCTCACGGAGGACCGGCTTGAAGGAAGAAGTGATCTCGATTGTTCTGCGTTTGGTCGTATCCTGCGCATTCGAGCGATAGCCGATCGCCAGCAAACACAAGCCAAAAAGGAAACTAGCCTTACTATTCATTACGCTCGTCATTTATATTAGCTTCATTTAAAGGTCTTACTCACCACTCACCACTCACTACTCACTTGTTTTATTGATTACTGCCGTCACCCCCTACCTTGCTGGTCTTTTTCTCCTCGGCGACCACATCATCCAGTTTCTTTTGGGCCTGCTGCCGGATATCCTCGATTTTCGCGTTGTCGATAATACTCTGGAAGGTTGCCTTTGCATTGAAATAATCCTTCTCTTTGAAATAAATATCCCCGAGCAAGAGGTAGGCTTTGGTCACCCATTCTTCATAGGATCCCGACTTATTGACGACTTCAAAGGAGGCTTTCTCCGCATCTTTCAGCTGGTTCTGGCTGAACAGGCAGGCGGCGATCGAATAGCGGGCTTCCGCGCCATAGGCGCCCTTATTCTGGGCCACAACCGTCCGGTAATAGGTCAAGGCCGTTTCACATTGGCCGCCTACTTCATATGATTTCCCGATCGCCATATTCGCCAATACCTTGTCGTCGGTACTCACCCCCTTCTGGGTCAGCAAATCTTTTGCATTATCCGTCGCTTCCGGCCATTTACCCAACTGGTACTGGCTCCGCAACAACCCTCTCATGGCCTCCATCTTGTTCTCCTGGTTGCTGGCAAAGTCCTTTAGCTTGCTAAAATATTTCTCTGATTTTGCGTAGTCCTTCAGGTTGAAGAAGTTCAGGCGGGCCGCCTGAAGCAGGGATTTCTCCCCGAATTTGTTGGGGACCCTGTCGGCGACCTCGCCATAGCCCGCAGCAGCTTTGATCCAGTCCTTCTGGTTAAAATAGATCTCGCTCTTATAATAATTGGCTTCGAGCGAATACTTGCCTTGCGGGAATTTGGTGAGATACTGTTCAAATTTCTGGGCGGCCGCGGGAAAGCTGCCATTGTTGAACTGGACCTCGGCCTCCTCGTAAGCGAGCTGATCTTCCTGGCTGGCGGAGATCTCGACGCCCATCGACTTGGCAAAATTCACATAATCCGCGCTCCTCCCCTCCTCGACATAGATCGTCTTCGCATTGTCCAGCGCATCCTGCGCTTCCGCGGAATTGGGATACTGTTTGAGCAGTGCGTCATACTGGTTCAAGGCCTCCTTATTATTGTTCAGGTTGTACCAGGCGATCCCCGATTGCAGGTACGCTCTCGGCTTCAGGGCATCGGCGCCCGTGGCGGAGATAATATTTTTCAGGTAAGGCAGCGCTTCCTTAAACTGTTCGTTTGCCAGGTAAGTCCCGGCGATCTCCATGTTGGCATCGGGGATCAGGCTGGAACCCGGGTATTTACGGATCAGGCCGTTCAGTAAACTGATCTTTTCATTCCCGTTGTTGACGCCCGCTATCATGGCCTTCTGAAAAGTCGCATAGTCGCTGGAAGGCCAGGAAAGATCCAGCACCTTATTGTACATCGCCAGCGCGGTCTTGAAATCGCGGGACATATAAAAACAATCCGCATCGCGGACATAGGCATCCTGCGCCAGGGAGGAAGAACCGATCTGCGGCGTCCTGCCTACCTGCTCAAAGAATCCCTGCGCCTGGCGATAATTCTCCTTTTTGAGGAAGCTGTACCCCAGGTTGTATTTCGCATTCACCGGGTTGACCTCGCCATTGACATTCCCGCTCTTCAGGTATTCGAGATAGAAATGGATCGCATCGTCGATCTTACCCGTCCGGTAAGCTATTTCTCCCTTCCAGAAATTGATATAGGGCAATACGGAACCATTATAAGGGTCCTGAAGAGCTTTATCCAGCAGCTCATTCGCATTTGCCAGCAGCCCGTCGTTCACCAATTCCGCCGCACGTCCATAGAGTATCCGGGGATAAAGGCGTCGCGCATTCCCGGATGGATGATCCAGGCTGTCGATCAGGTCCAGCGCATCTTTATAGTTATTGGTATTGGCCAGGACCCCTACCAGCAGTTCCCTGGCTTCCTTGCTGTATGTCGATTGGGGATATTGCTGCAGGAATTCCTGGAACTCCGTCAGCGCCACATCCTGGTAGCCCAGTTCATAGGAGAGCTTGGCATAGTTGTATTTGGAGATCTCCTTTTGTTTATCGTTGCTGCTGTTGGAAGAACAGAACAGGAAGGCATTTCTCGCATTGGCTTTTTGCCCGGTCCGGAGATAGGCATCTCCCAGCAGGTACATGGAGTTTTGCGCCAGGGAATCTTCTTTCCCGCCCAGCTGTTTAAAACCGGCGATCGCCTTGTTCCAATTGGCGTTCTGGTAGTAGCAATAAGACAGCTCATACAGGTCTTCCCGGGAAACCGCCTTCGACTGGTTTACATATTGCTCCAGGTAAGGCTGGGCCTTTACAAAATCCTGCTTCTCATAGTATCCATGCCCCACAAGCTGCCGCATCTGCAGATCGTAATACTGGTTGCCGCTGCGCAAACGGTTTTCCGCATATTCCACGGCCCTGTCTTTCTGTCCCTGCGCCAGGTAGATATTGGCAATATAGTAGGGGACGACCGTTTTATAGCCGGGGCGGTCTTCCACAACCCGAAAGGCGGTCAGCGCGTCGTCGTATTTCTTCTCCGAAAAAGAGATAAACCCGTAGTAATAGTTGGCATCGAAATAATTGGGGTCTCCCGGCAACTGCCGGATGGCGTTAAAAAGCGGCTTGGCCTTGTCGAATTTCTGCTGGGTAAAATAACCATACCCTTCATGGAATTTCATATCGGCCACTTCCTTATTGCTCAGGTTGTCGATGCCGGATTGTTCATAAAGCCGGATCGCGGACGTATAGTCTTTCTGGCGAAAATAGTATTCCGCCAGGTGGAAACTCATCATTTGAACGCGGGCGACATTATCCTCCAGCTCTACAAATTCCCTCGCCGGCTCAACGGCCTCCGCTTCGTTCTGCTTGAGTTCGCAGACAAGTGTATAATACCGGATCTCCTGGGTATTGAGCGCCTGGTTGCTTCGATCCGTTTCCCGCAGGCCCGCCTGCAGATCCTTGAAAATGGGATAAGCCAGGCTATAATACTCCTGTTGGAAATATTCCTTTGCCTGCTTAAATTCGGCATCCGGGTCATTGAGGGCTTTGGTCTGCTGGGCGAACAGGGCGCAGGAGGGAAGGACGACGAAAAAAAATAATACCGCTTTTTTGCTCATGCGTATAGTTGTCTTTTACTTCGGATCTTTATGTATCTCGTCTGTAGCGATCAACGTGCTAAGGTTCTAATTATTTTGCCTTTTACCAAACATCGTTCCAAACAGATGTGGATAACTACAAGGATTAACATTTCCTTTTAAAATTTTCATTTTCTTCGGCTATCTTCGGCTCAAATTCCAATCTGCAATGAAGAAGTTTCTATCGACCAACTACTCGGAAAACGCTTTCAATATCGCAACCCTGTTGTTAAGGCTGGTCTTCGGAGGGCTCATCTGTATCGTTCATGGTCTGCAGAAACTCAGCCATTTCCAATCCCAGGAAGTGATCTTCCCCGATCCCTTTCATATCGGCCATCGCTGGTCCCTGGTGCTGGTAGTCTTTGCCGAAATATTCTGTGCAATTTTGCTGGTGCTCGGCCTGTTTACCCGCCTGGCGGCCCTGATCCTCGTGGTTGAACTGTCCATCGTCGTTTTCCTGGTTCATAAAGGCCAGCCCATTGCCGTGCACGAGATGGGGATCATCTACCTGGGCGCCTTTTTCTCGATACTCCTGGTGGGACCCGGCAAAATGAGCGTGGATGGGGCCATGGGCAAATAGTATAAAAATATGTTCACCAGCGATACACAGATACGCGTAAGATATGCGGAGACCGACCAGATGGACGTGGTGTACCACGGCAACTACGCCCCCTACTTCGAGGTCGGCCGGGTCGAAGCCATCCGTGCCCTCGGGTTCCGGTATAAAGACATGGAAGCCGGCGGCGTGATTATGCCCGTGGTGGAATGGACCGCCAAATTCCTGCGGCCCGCCCACTACGACGACCTCCTCACGGTCCGGACGATCCTACAGGAAATGCCCGTCGACCACCGGATCGTATTCCACCAGGAAGTCTATAACGAGAAAGGCAAACTGCTGACGGTCGGCAGGGTGCTGCTCTATTTTATGGCTGCGGAAACGATGGAAAAGACCGTCATGCCGGAACCGCTGCGGCAGGCGTTGGAGAAGTATTTTGTGAATGAGAAGTAGAAGTAGAATCGACTGTCTGAACCCCCTCTTCCGGCCCGATTTGCAACAGAAATCAGTCCCGGAATACCACTTTTGCATCGAATGGCTTAACGTACCATCATGAGCGTCAATGGCAAACGACAAAATAAGCGTGCTGAAGAAATCACCCGGAACTATTTTTCATTGCTGGATAAGCATATTGAGGAAGTTGTAAATGGGGATGTTTCAAAATTCATGGAACTGAACCAGATTGCAAGCGCCCTGTTTGTTTCACATAAACATCTGACCTTTACCATCCAGCAAGCGACGGGAAATCACCCTTGCCATTTTTATGACCTGAAGATTATTGAACAGGCTAAAATAAAGTTGTCCGGAACAGATCTGTCCATCGCCGAAATCGCCAGGATATTCACCTATGATCCATCCAATTTCTCGAAATTCTTCAAAAAGTTTGTCGGCCAAACGCCCAGACAATGGAGAATGCAAAAGTAGCATCCGCTAAAAAAAGTAGCATCCGCTAAAAAATACGAAAAGTTCACCGTAATCAATGGCGGGACTGTCCGGACCTTTGCCTTTTAAATATCAAAACAGATTCTATATGTCAGGGAATGATATCAAAGGCAAGGTAATCCTCGTCGCAGGAGGTGCAAAAAACCTGGGCGGTTTATTAAGCGTCGGTTTCGCGAAAAGGGGCGCCAGGTTGGCTATCCACTATAACAGTCAAAGCACCAAAGAGGATGCGGAACAAACACTGGCAGCCGTGCGGGTGCTGGGTTCCGAAGCATTCCTGTTCCAGGCAGATCTCACAGAGGTGAAGAATATCACCCGGTTCTTTGACGAAACAGTTGAAAAATTCGGGGGTATTGATATTGCCATTAATACCGTCGGAAAGGTGTTGAAAAAACCTTACACGGAAACAACCGAAGCGGAATACGATAGCATGGCCGGCATCAACTCCAAGGTGGCTTATTTCTTCATCCAGGAGGCTGGCAAAAAGCTGAACGACAATGGAAAGATCTGCACCATCGTTACCTCATTACTTGCCGCCTATACCGGCCTGTATTCTACCTATGAAGGGATGAAGGCCCCGGTAGAACATTTTACCCGTGCGGCCTCCAAAGAATTTGGCGGACGCGGCATTTCCGTGACGGCGGTAGCTCCGGGTCCTATGGACACACCTTTTTTCTATGGCCAGGAAAGTCCCGAAGCAGTTGCCTATCACAAGTCGGCTTCCGCATTAGGCGGGTTAACCAATCCCAAAGACATTGCCTCGTTGGTAGAATTTCTGGTAACCGATGGTTGGTGGATTACCGGCCAGACTATTTTCGCCAATGGCGGATACACCACGCGCTAGATGACTGTACAACAAGCTAATGTGGATCGATCTTTTAAATACCCGGACCGCCTCATTTTTGAGGCGGTCCCATGAGATCGAAGGCCGACAATACGGCAGCATGGTCAGACGCCCAAACATCGTCAATCTCAGCGCCGTTTTTACGATTAGCGCCCACCGGTCGTAATACTTCGCTCCGGCTCATCTCCCGGAAACTGTCTTTGCCAACCTTTGTCTGACAGAAATCCGGAGATAGGGAAATTCGCTGGCCCATAGCCAAAATGTAAGGGCGCCGCAGCCGAATCGAAGCCCGTCCAATCAAACAATTGCAGAAACTGCATCAAGCGTCTGCACGATTACCGAGCGCGGTCAGTATCGTGTCTCTCTCTTCAAAACCGGGTAAGGCCGGTCATACCCTTTGACCGAATGCCAGATGATCCGGTTGAATACATCTTCCTCGATGCGATCTTCTTCATCGAGGTCCTGCTCCAGCGACTTCTTCGCCCAGTAGAGTTGGCTGCCTTTTAATTTGTCGAGGGTCAGGTTCAACTGGTCGAGAGGGATATTGTTCTTCAGGACCGTATAGGGCGTCGTGTCTGGCTGATCGGTAAAGCAATCGAGCATGGGATCGGCCGTCCAATCCAGCTGGTTCATGGGAGGGATGCCGAGGATGTCTTCGATGGTCCTGACCATATTGATCTGTGAATAATAGGTGGTGACGACTTTGCCCCGCTTTGTATAGGGACTGATGACCAATCCGACGGTCCGGTGTCCGTCGACATGATCCAGGCCGGCCTGTGGATCGTCTTCCGTCACAAAAATGCAGGTCTCCTTCCAGAAGCGGCTATGAGAGACCGCCTCCACGATTTGTCCGAGCGCCAGGTCGTTATCCGCCACGGCGGCCTTCGGCGTGGGCATTTTTGGTGTCGTGCCGGTGGTATGATTGTTCGGGAGCTCCATGATCATAAAATTGGGCAGTTCCCCGCTCTTCTCATATCCTTTGAGCTCTTTGATAAATTCGGCGGACCGGTACACATCGGGGATCCTGTTTGTGAACCCCGGGAAACCCGGACAGATATAGGGAGCCAGCTGGTCGATATTCGCTTCGGCGCGGATCTTTATCTTATCCGAACCGTTTTGCAGATCGTCTAAGATATCTGTAAACCGGGCGGTCTTCGGTTCGACGACCGTCTTCACGAATTCGCCGTAATCGCGTACCGTCAATCCATGTTTCAGCACATTGTCCCAGATAAATCCCGTCGGGGAATAGGCCATCGCATCATCGCCGTCATAGGGATAGCTGCGGGAAAAATCGGCAAAGGATTTTTCGAGATAGTCCGTCACATACGCCTCGTCGGTCCACTGGTGTCCGTCGGCGCTCAAAATGCCGCTGCAATTGAAATTGTCCATCAGGACGAATGTCTCCGCCATCCGGTGCTGATTGGGTGTCACGTCACGACCGAATTGCACGAGACTGGTATCGCCGTCACCCTGCGGCAGGTCTCCGAAGACCTGGTCATAGGTCCTGTTTTCCTTGATGATATAGAGGACATGTTTGAAGAAAGAGGTTTGGTTGGGCCGCTGCGGCACGGCCACCTGCTCCCTGGCCGCCGCGGGAGGGTACAGTTTCTTCAGCATCTGTGCATAGGAGTTATTCTCGTGAACGGTCTGCGTCATCGCTGCCAGGCCGTTTTTGTCCGGCACCGGGATAATGGAAATCGTTCCCATGTTGTCGTGGGAATTGTAGCCCCTTCTTTCGGCCGGCTTGTTGCGCGAGCCTATTCCCTTGAGGTTTGCCGCAAACAAGGTCTTTCCCGCTTTGTCGAGGATCACCGCTCCGGGATACCAGCCCGTCGGCATATATCCCAGCACTTTAGCCGCTGTGCCCGTGCGGATCACACAGATGGCATTTTCGGTACCGTTGGCCACATACAGGTATTTTCCGTCCGGTGACACGGTCAGGGCATTGGGCGCGCTTCCGAATGGAATATCACTGGCCGCGTGGACGGATATCGAATCGATCACCCGGTCTGTCTTTGTGTCGACCACAAAGATCCTGTCACTGTTCGCGCAGGCTACGTAGAGCCTGTCACGGGCGGGGCTCAACGCCATCCCGGAAGGATGCAATCCCACTTCGATGGATTTGACTTCGGTGTTTTTGTCGAGGTCTATGACGGAAAGAGTGCCGCTGCCGGCTACGCCGGTCCTCGGATCTACCAGCATCTGCGAACCGGAACTGTTGTAAGAAGATTCTCCGGGTAAAGGGCGGCGACCGCCCCAGTTGCTTACATACGCCTTCTTCGAAGAAGCCAGGACGACATCATACGGAGCGATGCCCACCGGCACCTGGATCTTTCCGGCAGTGTCGCGGAGGTCGATCACCGCGAGGGTGTTGCTCCTGCTCAAGGTGATATAGATCTTATTCCCGGACGGGTCTAACGCAAGGCCGCCCGGTACGGGATCTCCGCCAATCGAGGGCTTTGGCAACAGGATCGGGGCGTCCCAGCGCATACCCGCCGTATCGGGGCCGATCTCCGCGATGAAGATGCGATCCCGTGAACCGGCCGTAAAAATCCGGCGTCCATCCGCGGACATGCAAATCCCGGTAAACGAGGACGCTTCATGAACATAAGGTAAAGTCTGCAGGATTGTCCGGTCGCTGACCCGCAGAAGATCCAGGCTGCCGCTGTTCATGATGACCAGGCGGCTCTCGTCAGGCGTCAGCACCAGGCCCAGCGGCCTCCCGGGCAGGTTCACCTGGAACCCCGCAGGCCGCAAAAGCTGGTTGGATGGCACCAGGACACTACCGTCGGGCTGGGGGCCAACTTTCCGGTTGCTGAAAATATTCATATCCCTGACCGCATAAACTGACATGCAAACAAGAGCTATACCTAAACAGGCGAATAAGAGCCTGGTCTGGTTCCTGGCGATCCTGGCGATTCGATTCATGACGATTGGGGTTGAGACGGTATGATGAATGACGGTAGCCTTCGCTTCCCTGCAAACTTAAACCCTGTCCTGTTGATTCCAAATTAATTCTTAGAGACGCCCCGGGAAAGGCTTTATCTTAATACAGATTTAACCCATGTCCTGTCCGATGCTGTCTAAATTTGAAAAAGACGAGAAAAGGATCGACTATTACGATAACAAAATAACGCTGAACAAGGAATGGCTGACAATCTATACGATGCGATCGTGGTGGGGTCCGGCATAACAGGCGGATGGGCGGCAAAGGAACTATGCGAAAAAGGGCTGAAGACCCTGGTCCTCGAACGTGGACGGGATATCGACCCGGTAAAAGATTTCGCGGACTCTTCAAAAGACCCCTGGGAATTGCCGCACAGGGGCCATACCACCCGGCAGGATGCCGTCGACAGCCCCATACAATCTCAAAAAGGCGCTTATAACGAGGTCTCGAAGAAGTTCTTCGTAAACGACCTGGAAAACCCTTATATCCAAAAGAAACCCTTTGACTGGATCCGCGGCTACCAGGTCGGCGGCAGGAGTATTATATGGGGGAGGCAATGTTACCGTTGGAGTGATCTCGATTTCGGGGCCAACGCCCGGGATGGTCACGGCGTGGACTGGCCTATCCGCTACAAGGATATCGAACCCTGGTACGACTATGTGGAACCCTTTGTCGGCATCAGTGGTTCTATGGAAGGTCTGCCGCAGTTGCCGGATGGCAAATTCCTGCCACCTATGGAGCTGAACTGCGTGGAAAAAGACGTAGCCGCCCGGATAAAAAAACATTATGCCGACGGACGCTGTCTGATCATCGGGAGGACCGCGAACCTCTCCCGGCAGGTCGGCGACAGAGGCCCTTGTCAATACAGGGACCGTTGCAACCAGGGCTGCCCTTTCAAGGGCTATTTCAGCAGCCATTCGGCAACCCTGCCGGCGGCCGGAAAGACGGGCAATCTCAGGATCAGGCCCCTTTCCATCGTACAGGAGATCCTCTATGACCGGGATACAAAAAAAGCGACGGGTGTCCGCATCATAGACGCAGCCACGCTCCGGACAAAAGAGTATTACGCGAAGGTCATCTTCCTGAACGCCTCTACGATCGGGTCCGCCTTCATCCTGCTAAACTCCACATCCGAGGTATTCCCCGACGGGCTGGGCACGGCCAGGATGGGCAGGGATCCGAAAACATCCGTGTTGAACAAATGGAACCAGCTGCACGACGTAAAAAACGTATTCGTCACCGATGGGGCCTGTATGAGTTCTTCCGCCTGCCAGAATCCCTCGCTCACTTATATGGCCCTCACGGCCCGGGCGGCGGACTATGCGGTGTCGGAGTTAAAGAAAGGCAACCTGTAGGCAACCTGAAGTCCAGGGCCAAGACCGGCCCGGAAATGAAAAATTTCCTATCTTTAACCTAATTCCTTAAACGCTGACGATATGAAGTCTTCCAATCCCCCCCTTTTTCCCAGGACCCGTCGCGGCTCCTGGTGGCTGGTATTGGCCTGTGGTATATGCCTGGCATTTGCCGCAAGCTGTAAGAAGTCCAACGCAGACGGGGGTTATCCCCTCCCGGTACAAATCGACAGTATCGCTGCAAGATATTTATTTTCCGATGCAAGCTCCTATGGTCCCGACGGCTTGATCAGGATTCACTTCCTTTATCAGAACGGCCGGATTATACGCAGGCAGGGAGAAGAAGTCTATATCTCCGCCTATAACTTCACCAATCTGTCTCTGCAGGTATTTGATACGGTGATGTACGCGGGCAACCATATCCTCATCCAGACCATTTCAAGAGAACCGGGCTATACGCCCTCCGCCAATCAGCGGGATTTTACTATTGCAAATGGCCGGATACAGCAATTGGCAACCGTGTCGGACACGACGACTTATTATTATAGCGGGAACAGGCTCTCTAGGACCGAAAGGGTCCTGGGCTATAACGTATTCCGTAAGACCTTCTCCTATGACGGCAATGGCAATCTAACGCAAGTCAACTCCACCCGGTTTAATACCTGGGACAGCTCGACCGTTGCACTCAAAACAGAAAATTTCAGCGGGTTCGATGCCGTTGCAAATCCATTACATGGCTTTGGCCTCTGGGATGATCTGCTCTACAGGAGCCTATCGACCAATAACTTCTCGGGGTATGAATATATCCAGGGCACGGCCGGCGGCCGGGGGACCATGGAACTCACCTACACCAGTGACGGAAAAATCGATTATGGGAACTGAGTGTCTCCGGTATTATTCCTTTGCATCGTTCAGGATGACCGCGCAGCCCTTATACAGCTGCCCCTTGTACCAGACATTCATCTTGTACTCATAGAGGTGGTCGCTGACGCCATCATTACAGAATTTTGAGGAAATGGATATTTTCAGCGGGTTGCCGGCTTCCGTAAGCACGGAATAAACGGTGCTGTCCCGGTTGATCGAAGGTTTTTCGATGGGAACGATGACTGGTTTTGCCAGGGTCGACAACTTGAATAAGATGAATTTATCATTGTCGATCTCCATGCTCCAGAAGGGCTCATTGCCGTTCCCGATGATGTCGACGCCTTCGGATTTTCTCTTCTTCCACAGCGGATTCTCGGGAGCGATATTCTTCTTAAACAGCACGTATTGCCGGAACAGGGAGTCCGGAACCCTCGATCCGCTGTTTTCAGTATTGATCAGGCTATCCTTAACGAGTTTATATTTTGACAATACCTTGTCGCCGACATAAAGCGTGAATCTTTCCTTGTCACGTACCCAGGTACCTTCCGTTTTCCTGGAGTCCGTGCTTTTTCCCCATTCCAGCTCTTCCATCCGGAAATGGTCGTCGCCGTAGAACATGATCGTACGCTGAATCCCTTCGCAATTTTTGCAAGGCAGCATGCCCTGGTAAAAACCGGCCGGTATCGTATCATAGCTCCTGGCATTGATAAAGGAATCTCTGACGATCACCATCGTATCCCTGACGGTGGATTTGGAAGAATCGGGAACGTCCGGCTTGCTGCCTGTATTCAGTCCGCAGGAGGCAACGCCCAGTGCGAGAAGGGGCATCAGAAATGGGGATTTTTTCATAAGGATCGATTGATTTTAAGAGACAATATTAGTAAACGCCGTAACCGGTTTCCTATTGTGCTCATTGTCCTTCTATCCTTCTATTCCCTCTCATCCCCTTTTTCCTTTCTTCTTCCCTTTCGTCTTCCCTCTCTTCCCCTATCATTCCTTTCTATTCTTCTTTAATTCCCCATTACATCCCCTGTTTTCCCTTTCATTCCTCATTTCATCCACGCGATTCCCTTTTCACATCCTCTCATGTCTATTTTATTCCCTCTCTATTGTCTTTTATCCGTGTCAGTCGTTTTTATCCCCTTTCATCCCCTGTTTTCTTCTTTGTTCTTTGCGCTATTTTCTTCTTTTTGCTGCTTTCTCCCAGCCCTCCTATTTCACCTGCTTCCTTCTTTCCATCAGTTCCCTCCAGGTAGTCAGGATAACCCCTTTCGATTGCAGCCAGGCCTTAAACTCCGGATCCATCATGGAATTCATGTCGGCAAAACGAGAGTCGCCGGATCCGCTGATATGACGGAAATCATCCGTGACAACGGTACTATGCACGATATACATGGCCACGCCGGGTTCCATCTGGTCGATGGTTTCTTCGAACATCTTCACCTTGTATTTTGCATAGGCTTCGGGGGTGACGACCCCGTTCACGGGTTCCGGCTTCCATTCCCCGCTATAAGTGACCAGGTCATCGAGCACGGGAAGACCCGCCTTCCAGATCATTTCGCCGACGACGGCTGCTTTCTTCAGGGATTCCGGCATAGGCAATACGGTTCCCTCCTTCCATTTGCCGGCTTTCATAAGCTGCCTCTTAAGGGCTTCGTTGGTGCCAAAAATCAGCATCTTATTGTTGCCGCCCGGAAACATGACGGGTATCTGGTATTCAATGCCTACCTTAATATACCGCTCCAGGTAAGCCTGGCTGGCAAACAGCGTGCCCATATGGGAATCCAGGTGAGTAGGCTTTAATCCCACTGCCAGGGCTCTTCCCAGTTGCGCTCTGATCTCTGCCTCCACCTCATCGGCGCTGGCGTGTTGCATGACGTCTTCGGGCTCGGGCCATAAATTCCATTCTTTGTCTACCAGGCCGGGGACCTGCTTGATGCCGGCCAATGGCGGCCAGCGATAGCTATGCCATTCGGATGTGAGGGTCAGATGTAACCCCGCGTCATATCCCTTTTCCGCGGCATACTTCGCAAAAGCCGCCGCCCAGGGGCAAGGCATCATAATGCTGGTCGAAGTCGCGACGCCCTTCTCAATGGAATTGATCGCACCCTCGTTGGAGTTGATGGACATCCCCGCATCGTCTACATGGAAGATGATCACTTTGGCGCCTTTTGGAAATCCGAGTTTCTCCGCATAGGTCCGGGTATCCTTTTGCGCGAAGGAGACAACCTGCAACAAACTCAGCGCGAGAACGGGCATCGAAATTTTTCCGAAATACATAGTATTGTGTGTTTTGTCCGATTATATATTATAAATTCTTCGCCGGGTAGTATTTCTCCAGCCAGGTCAATGTCTTTGTAAAAACATCCACGGACGCTACCGGGCTCATCCCATGTTTCTCATGGGGATAGAGCTCATATTGAGCGGGTATACCCAGTTCCAATAGTTTCTTATACAGTTTCTCCGCCTGGCTGACGTTCACCAGCGGATCTTCGCCACCGTGAAACAGGATGGTAGGAACACCGGTCGTCTTCGAGACCCGGTAGTAGGGGCTCGCGTCCTGGCAGATCCGGGCCTGCGGATCCTCTACCCCCAGCAGCCTGACCACCTTGCTGTCCGCGTCTTTGTTTTCGGCTCTTATGGCTTTGTCGGACAGATCGGTAGGCCCCCAATAGTCTATAACCGTTTTTACCTGCCTGGCCGTATCGTATCCGTAGGCATACAACAGGGCCATATATGCGCCCGCACTGCCACCCATCAATGCGAATTCATTACCGTTATAATGGTACTTCTTCGAATACTTCGACAGGAAAGCCAGCGCCCCGGAGACATCTTCCATTTGTGCGGGGAAGATATTCTTCCCGTCTTTAATCAGGCGGTAGTTCATCGAAACGAGGATATACTTCCGCTTCCCGACCAGTTCGTCGATCAGCGGAGCCGGGAACTCCCCTTTGTCGCCGCCCGTCCAGCCTCCGCCATGAATATATACGATCACCTTTGCCTGGTCATAGTCGCTCGGAATATAAGCATCCAGCACATTGTCCTTCGCATCGCTACCATAAGCCACATCCGACAATTTCCGGTAGGCAGGCAGCTTATATCCTTCCGGAGCTGCCGGATGCGCACCCTTAAAAGCAGCCGCCCCGTTTCGCTGGTTTGTTTGTTTTAAATAACTGACCAGCGCTTCCGGATGATCCGTTTGCACACCCTGTATGTCTTTATGCAATGCCTGCTCCCAAACCCCGGCGTTCTCAACGGGACTCTCTACGTCGAGCCATACGGCCACGCCATTTTGACGGGCAACGGCCAGCATCGCAGAATCCTGCACATTGTCCAGCACTTCGATCTGCACCTGGCTCAGAAACAATCCGAACGCCTCCGGCGTGTTGATGGCGTCCGGCAGGCTCGCCATCAGGGGCATCTGCGGCGCCGCTTCCTTCCATTGTTTATAATGCGCGGGCTTGTTCAGGTAGACGACCACCTGCTTCTCCATGCCTGCCGCCTTTAACTGCCGGTAGGTCTCCGCGGGATCGGCATCTTTGAAATCCAGGTAGATGTTGATACGCTTTTTACAGACGCTAAGCACGTCTTTAAACTCCGGGATACGATAGACCTTCTGGTCACCGGGACCCGCATGACCCACTATCTTCAGCTTTTTTATTTCTTCGAGCGTCAGGTCTTTTACATTCCCTTTCCCGTCGGTCATCCGGTCTACCGTCGCGTCGTGACTCAGCACGAGGAAGCCGTCTTTCGTGGTACGAAGGTCTATTTCCGCGTAGTCGGCCCCGCTTTTAGCGGCCTCTTCGACGGCCGCCACCGTATTCTCGGGAACATTGACATGGTTGCCCCGGTGGGCGATCACGATAAAGCCGTCTTTGGTCTGGGGCAAGGGCGCATGGGTCTGTTGTGCCGTCGAGGAGAGCGCCACCAGGGTGAAAGCCGTCGAAAAACAAGCGGCGGCGAAAGACAAAAATGGATTAGACCTGGACATGATTCGACAATTGGTATTTTAATATTTCTTTTGACTGACTATACTCATTTGATGGCAGTATCCTTTTGACAGCCCGGTGACTAATGCAGTTTCAACTCGTCCTTATCGGCCACGAACATGCGGGTGCTTTCCGTATACTCACCCCCGTTCGGATCCTTGTAGATAAGATCCAGGTAGAAAGCCCTGAAACCGGATTCCGGGAACTTCTCGGTGAACACGATCTTCTTTTTTCCTGCCGACCCCGGCAGCTCGCGGCTTGTCCAGACGGCTTTCCGGAAGATCATATTCTCCGAGTTGGCAGACCAGACGCGTGCTCCTGTCAGGACATCACCCGTAGACTTCACTTCGATCGTCGTCTGTCCCTTTTCGGTTTTTACACGCCAGCTGCAGGCCGGATAGGGCTTGTGGTCGAGTGTAAGTCCAAAAAAGGCGCTCAGCGAAGCAAACGCCTGTTTGCCTCCGCCGAGATTATGGCCGACATTCGGGGAATACATGATCATATTGCGCCCGGGGATGCTGTCATAATAGTTTTTTATGGCATCGACGACCCAATACTCGTCATTGGTCCCCATGAATATCATCTTCGGCATCGTGAGCTTCTTGCGGTATGAATACGGGTCGACCATCGTATTGATCGCGCCGCCGCCCGCGGTATGGGCCTGCTGTGGAATGCCCAGCTTTACATAGTCCTCGATTTCGATGCTGTATTCCTTCCAGGCTTTTATCTGGTAGTCCAGGTTGACGGACATATTGAGGATGTCGATGACCATCGGTCCGATCGCCTCCACCCTTGGATCGTTGGCCCCCGTGAGCCAGGTCGTCCAGCCGCGTTTGGAAGCGCCGGAAACCACGAAACGGGACACGGGATGATTCAAGGTGCCCGCCGCGAACTGCTGGATCGCATCCATGGCGCGTGACGCCGTCTTCTCCATGGGGAAAAGCAAGGGCCAGGTATAGTCTCCATCCTGTTGGAAATTATGAAGTGTATAGGAGATCAGGGCGTCTTCGGTAAGGTCGCCGTACAATGGCTGGTTCGGCGTCTGCCTGATCACGGCTACGATGGCCTTGTCTTTGGCGGCGATGGTCGTCGCGGCTAAAAGGAATTTGTCGTTCTTATCCGACCAGTTGGGCATCCCGTCCTTTACGGATCCACCGGTAATGAGCAGCAAAGCGCCGTCATAGTTGTTTTCCTTTGGCACGACGATCGTCAACTGGTGAACCCAGGTGATGCCACGCCATTTCTGCGATACCAGCAGCAGGTTGTTGACGGTAACATCCCCTTCGGTATAGCTGTCTTTCAGCTCCCAATGAAAGGTGGTATCTCCGTTGTGCAGATAGTGTTGCAAGGCGTTGGAAGGATTGGTGGGCTCCCCCGCCGGATAAGTCTTGGCCTGTGCGGGAGTATACTGCAACTGGGCGTTGACGGACTGAAAACCGGTGATCGTGGTAAGAGCCAGAAACGGAAAGGCAAGCAGCGGGAATATTGTCTTCATATGTTTTTATTGTAGTTTATACCTATTCAATGATTAAACAGCGAATGCTATGGAGCCGTCGCAGCCGGGCTGTCTCCGACCAGCTTCAAGGCCTGTTCGATATAGATTTCCCCGGTCATTTCGCCGAGACTGGTATTGCTGACATACTCATACCTTTTGAAACTCATAAAATCGACCTTGGTCAGCATGTAACCAAAGGCATCGTTGGTGAGCCCGAAAAGAAAGGGTTGTTTCGTATTCATATGCCTTTTTACATAGTATCCTATATTAGGCAAGGCTTCTCCCGGAACCGTGAGTACCTGGGCCGTGCCGATATCCAATAAGTTGAGACGGGTGGCGATCGAATCGCCGGTTGCCAGCGGACTCTTTAACGGGCTCTTGCTGAGGATATATCTCATCAGCGGGTTGTCGATGGGGAACCGGATCATCCGGGAGCCGCAATATAAGACCGGGTCGTTCTGTACCGGTGCATCGGCTACGATCCGCAGGGCTTCGTCGGCGAGCAGTTCTCCAATCCGCGTACACTCCTCGTAGGTATTGGCCTCGCCGTTCTTTTCGTCTTTTTCGCCTTTTTCCCGGCGGTTGTCTGCGGTCACCATCCCTCCCTGGGCACTGTTCATAAACAACGCCATCCCTCCCACTTTCGATTCGATCCGGGTGTAGAGAGGGCCGCAGAGATCAGGGCTTAAAATGCCTCTTCCGGACCCGATGACCTCGGGGTGGATGGCATAGTTGACGAGGGTCGCGATCGGCTTTCCCTTATTGGTACCCGTCGTGGCTATCGCCTGAATCACACCGCAACGCGGATCATACAGCTGCGGAGCATAGTAGTTATAGGCGATCTTGCCCTTTGCCTCACCGACGGCGATCTTCAGGGAGGCCGGCGCCAGGTTCTTTATCGCCTCGTTGACGGCGTCCGCAATCTGATGGGTACACCAGTCGAGATATTTCAGGTCGGCTCCCGTCTTACCATTTTCATCCGGGAAAGCATAGGCATCCGGCGCGCTATGCGTGTGTGTAGCGCCGATCAGGACGTTCTCCGGTGGAATACCCTTGATCAGGGCGCGTGACCGGTCGCCGAGTATGGAAGACCATCCGAGGTTATCGACCCCGACGATGGCTATCCGCGTATTGCCTTTTTCGAGGACCAGGATGCGGGCGAAGAGGTCTCCCTTCTTCTCCACCGAGGGCTTGGGGGTTCCGATGCCTCCCGATACAGGGAGCAAAGGGTCGGGCGTAAGGACCCGCAGCGCGGCCCCCGCTTTCAGCACATGGCTATCCTGGGCAGACACTGACTGCACACTCATGGCAATCAGCGCTACCACGAGGATCGCCGGAAAAATATTTCTCATTTCAATACCATTTGAACAATCTGATGAATGTTACCACGATTACCGTTACCACGATTACCACGGTTGCCCGGTACCCTGGCTGACCCAGGGCTTAGACCAGGCGCTGTTCTTATAACCATTGGTGGCGTCTGACCCATACCCCGAGTAGGTCGTGACCTCCAGGTTGTTCTCTGCCGCCAGGGTATTGGCCGCATTTAGGTTTCGCTCTGTCAGCATATAGTAGAAGCGAACGGGAAGTACGGGTCCTTTCGCGATGGGGCCGGACACCAACGCGGGGAATCCTGTCCTCCGGAAGTCGAACCATGCCTCATGAGCCACCGTCCAGGAAGAGATCCACTTCTGGGTCATGATCTGCTCGAGGCTGCCCGAATAGGCTACCGCCGGCTGTGCTATATATGCACTATAAGCGCCGGACAGACCCCAGGATGCAAGGGAGGCCTGGATGGCGTTGTTATAATTTGTCTGGGCGTCGCCCGCGGCCCATCCCTTCAGGGAAGCCTCGGCCAGAATGAAGTTCACCTCGGCCGCCGTCATGATCCTTGCTTTCAGCAAGGGGCCGCTGGCGTTCATATACATGCTGTTCAACCACGATACATGGGGATTGTGAGAGGCCTGGCTGGGATCTGAGCCCAGATTATATACCGGGCCGCCCACGATGGCGGGAGGGATACCCACATAGTTCGGATCCTGGTCGACATCGCTCAATGTCACGCCCTTTGAAGCGATCACATCCGGCGAAAGATAACGCACCTGCCTGGCCTCGCCGTTCAACGTAGTGTCTACGATCACATCGGTGTTGGGTGGAAAGGAATTATTGACATACAAGAAGATCTGGACCTTATTGGCATAGACTCCCAAGCGCGGGTCATTGAGCGGCACCATCGTCTTGACGAAGGTGGAACACATTTTTATTACCCGGTAGTTGATGCTATCCGCGTCGTAATTGACGTTGGAGGGCCAGGAATCCGCCGAACTGTTGCCCGCAAAACCCATCAACGCATCGTCCGATGCAGAGGTGATGATCGGATACGTAGAAGGATTCGCGACGATCTGTTCGATACCCGCCTTTGCCACATCGGGTGACTTATCGGAAATCCGCATCAAAAACCGCAACGACAGGGAGTTCGCCAGCTTCTGCCACTTTGAGGGATCGCCGCCGTAATAGACGTCCACGTCTGAGATGGTGCTGTTGTAATCGTTCTTCGATTTGGACAGGAGGGTATTGGCGGTCGCCAGATCGGCGAGCACGCCGGTATAGATATCCTGCTGTTTGTCGTATGCGGGGAAGAGGTTGGCATCTCCTGCCTGGTCTCCGTCGAGGGCATGGGAATACGGCGCATCTCCGTACAGATCGGCGATCATCCCGAAGATCATGGATTTCATGACCAAGGAGACTCCTTTCTGCAGATCATAGTCCAGGGTGACCGCCCTGTCGTATACGTACTGGTTGTTCCGCAGAATGGTATAGTAGGGGGTCCAGTCGTTGGATCCGCTCCAGTCGTATTCGTTGTGACTGCCTGTCCACCCGTCTTTCTGCGTCTGCTGCATGACCCCGGCCGGATCGCCGAAGCCCAGCGCCACAACCTGTTGTCCCGCGGTCGTAAGCACGGTAGACAGCACCAGGTTCGGGTTGGTCGAGGAGGGATCCGCCCCGTTGGGGTTCTCGTTTAATGCCTCCAGGTGTTTCTTACAGGAGGACAAAGACCCCAGGCAAAAAAGGACCAGGATCAACGCCGGAATCGATCTGCTCAACGCCGGAATCGTTTTCTTATGAATACTTCGCATATTATGAATACGTTGCATAGTAATAATTTGTAGTGGCTTAAAATATTACGTTTAACTTGATACCGACGGGAATAACCCACGGATAGACGTTATATCTTTCAATTCCCTGTTCGAACTGTATACCGTTCCCCTGTACGTTGGTAGAAGGCTGGTAGGCATTTTCCGGATCGATATTGATCTTGGCGGCCGTCCAGAGGATGATGTTCCGGCTATACACCGATAAGGTCGCCCCCTGCATCTTCAGCGATTTGACGAGTTTGCCAGGCAGGTCATAACCAAAGGAGATCTCCCTTAGCTTGAGATACGAAGCCGGGAACATATTCGCCCTTGTAAAGCTCCAGGAAGTGGCGCCTGCGACGGGGAGGATATCCGTGCCGTTCGGCTCGTTGACATTCTCTCCGAGGTTTTCGATATAGCCCGTGGGATTGCCCTGTGCATCGAAGCCCGATGCCCTTACGCCCGGAACGAAAACCCCGCCGTAGGGAAGCGTATAGGATCCATAGGTAAAGGGATATCCGCCATACTGGGGCGTAGGTCCGCCGACCAGCGGGAAATGGTTCCCCTTGCTGATGATCAGCGAATTCTGGTTTTTCACCAGGTAGTCGCGCAGTTGTTGCGGGGATTTGGCGCCCTGGTTGATCAAATTGCTATAGAAGGGCAAGGATTGACCGTTCTCCTGACCATAGCGATAGGTCTGGGATACGAAGTCGCCGCCATTTCTCCAGTCGAGGGTGAAGCTGAGGGTAAAGCTCTTATAGGAGATGGAAGCCTGCATGCCCATGATGAACTTCGGATTGAAATTGCCGATCTTGTTTTTGGTGTTGATCGCGTCGATAGACTGCCATTTGCCGGTATTGTCCAACAGCGGATATCCATAGTAAGGTGATTTCGGATCGGTGACCGTGACCATCTTTGCATCGTAGATATCGCCGATCTGTTCGCCGACATAGGTCCAGGCACCACCTTCCGCATCGGTCCACAACGTGTAGTAAGGCAGGCCGTTCGCAAGCTGGACGATGGTAGTGCGGTTCCGGGTGAGGTTGGCGTTTATATCCACGCGCCAGTTTTTGGTCTTGACCGGCGTACCGCCCAGGGATAATTCTATTCCCTTGCTCCGCAGCAGACCTGCGTTGATGCTCTTGGAGGAATAGCCCGAGGATGGCGGTGTCGTCGTACTTAAGATCTGGTTCTTGTTTTCCGCGATGTAATAAGTGCCCGCGAAGCGAAGCCGGTTCTTGAACATATTGAAATCGAGGCCCCCTTCGTAGGAAGTGGCTATCTCGGGTTTCAGCTGAGGGTTGAGGAGGGTCGAGGAAGTCGTCAGCCTGGGTATATTGTTCCAGGTCCCGGCATTGGTCAATACGCTCTGCAACTGGTAGGGATTCGCATCGTTACCCACCTGGGCCACGCCGGCCCTGAGTTTGATCAGGTCGATGGTCTTCGACTTCAGACCTGCGATCTCGTTGATGAGCAGGCTCAAAGAAGCGGAAGGATAAAAATAGGGCTGGGCATTGGGCAGTGTGCTGGACCAGTCGTTGCGGCCTGTGACATCCAGGAAGGCCAGGTCCTTATAGCCGATATTCAGCAGACCATATACGCTTTTTACGCCCTTTTTGAAATACGTGCTGGAATAGTTGAGATTGCTGGGCAGAATATTCTGGATCGTGAACACGCCCGGCACGATCAACCCGGTACCGTCCTTGGTTGCATCGGTAATATTGGAGCCTGTCTGGTATCTTGTATTGCCGCCGCCGGAGAGCGAGAAACTAAAGTCCTTGACCTCTTTTTTATAGGTCACCAGGAAGTCTGCGTTGTTTTCAAAAGTCTTGATCCCAATCAGCCCATAAGATCCGCCGGGATCTTCGGTATAACTTTCAGAGATCTTGGTTTCCCGGGTCTCGTTATAGGTATCCAGTGTATAACGGAGCATGACACTCAGGCCCTGGGTGACCTGCCAGTCCAGCTTGACATTGCCGAATACACGGTCGCGGGTGAAGCTGTTCTTCACTTCATGAGCCAGGAAATAGGGGTTATTGAAGACCCCCTTGGATTGCGTGAGCTGTTGAATGCCCTCCTGGCCGGGAATCCAATAATTTTTCAGTTGGCGGATATCCGTGTTGGGCGCGACGTTATAGGCCCACTCCAGGGGGTTGGTCCCTCTTTCACCGGCCGGGCGGTTGTTGGAGTTATTCCTGCTGAAGTTGATATCGCTGCTCAGACGCAGATTCTTTGTGATCTTGGCGCCGGTATTCAGATCCAGGCTGTTCCGGTAGAGATCGGAACCGGGGATGATCCCCCGGTTGGACATATTCGCGTAAGAGAGGCGGTAGGATACCTGGTCGTTGTTGTTGGAGACGGACACGCCGTTGGTGCTGGTGATGCCGCTCTGGACAAAATTCTTCACATTGTTCTTGTGAGAGACCAGCGGTTCCGGGATGGGGTTCCCGTTGGCATCCAGCGGACTCCACCATTGCACGTCCGAATATCCTTTGTCCAGCTCCGCACCCCAGACCGATCCGATATTCTCCTGGATCAGACTGCCAAAGGGGTTGGTCAGCAGGTTTCCGCTCACCGATACGGGAATGGCCGAGAATTGTCCGGGCCCGAATTTCGTCTGAAACTTGAGGAACTTATAGGGGTTGTCGAGGACATTATTCGAAGTCACGGTGACGGTCATCTTTTTCACGCCCCGGCCGGATTTGGTAGTAATGAGTACGACCCCGTTACCCGCCCTGGATCCATAAAGGGCCGCAGCGCTGGGGCCTTTCAGGATGGTAACGCTTTCGATGTCTTCCGGGTTGATGCTGGACAAGGCATTTCCATAGTCCACCCGGTTGTCGATCCCGACCTGGCTGATATTGTTCAGGGTGTTGGCGAACGGTACTCCGTCGACGACAAAAAGCGGCTGGTTGTCTGTGGACAAGGACGTAGCGCCACGAATGATCATGCTGACCGAAGAGCCGGTCCCGCCCGTGGAACTGATCGTGACACCCGCTACTTTCCCGGCCATGGCATTCAGGATATTCTCCTGGGATACCCGGGTGAACTCTTTTCCACCTACTTCTTCCACGGAATACCCCAGCGACTTCTTTTCACGGGTGATACCCAGCGCGGTCACGACCACGCCGGACAACTCCTGCGGCACGGTCTCGAGGATGACCTCCACCTGCGTACGACCATTGAGCGGGAATTCGAGCGTCTTGAAACCGATGGAGCTGAATACCAGCACCGCGTTGGGCCCCGAGACCTTTAGCCGGAAGCTGCCATCGATTTTAGACGTCGTGGCATTGGAAGTTCCTTTTTCGGTGACCGTGATGCCCTCCAACGGGGCGCTGTTGACCGTCCGGACAGCTCCCCTGATCTCCACGGGAGGAGGCAAGGATGCGGCCGGATCGGCTGCCGGAGGGAAAAGTACGGGAGGCGGCTCGTTCTTCCTGATGACGATGCTCTGTCCTCTCAACAGGTAACCGACAGCCTGGCCTTTCAGGCACATATCGAGCACCTGTTCTATGGTGGCGTTCTTTACCTTTATACTGACAGGATCCATCCCTTCCAGCAAGGTCTCCTTGTAGACGAAAGAAACCCCCGTCTGCCTGGTGATCTCCTTGAAGACCTGTTGCAGCGAGGCATTCTTTACAGTGAGAGTGACCTTCTGCGAATAGCTGTTGGCACTCACCTGTAAACAAATAGCAACGAGGCAGAAAGCGGTTAGTTTCATTGCAAGTATAAATGTCTTTCCAAGCGAGCAATGGGATCTCTTTTCATTCGATCTCATCGCAAGTATTAATGTCTTGTCAATGGCGCGACGGGATCTCCCTTCGGTCGATCTCATTGCGGGTATAAATGTCTTGTTTATACTTCTTCTACTGTTGCAATGGGTCTCCCCCTCATCGGACGGGGTTAATCTCATGGCATGCGTAGTTTTGGTAGGCAACCGTCGCCCAAAAGACGCGGGGTTGCAAAAAGCCCTTAATTGCATAACTTTGCACAGTTTGGGTGATGTAATAGTGATCCAGCCAGATTTATATTGCCATTGCCCATGTACAGTTCCGGTTGCCGCCGTAACTGGTCGCCCCGCTGCAAGGCGGGGCTTTTTTTATGAGCTATGGAAGCACAAATACTTTTTTGCCTTCTATTTTAAAATGATTGATCCCATTCGCCTCCAACAAGTCCAGCACCTCCGTCAAACCCAGGTTCTTGCTGATACTACCTCCCAAAGAGGTTCTATCCGGGGTGATCTGGTATACTATTTCGATGTCATACCACCTGGCGAGCTGACGCATGATCGTAGCCAGGTCCGTATGATCAAATTCAAAAAGACCGTTTTTCCAGGCGACCGCTTTCTGAATATCGGCCTGACCGACAGCCAGTTGATGACCGGCAGGGTTGAGCGCCGCCTGCTGCCCGGGCGTCAATCGCTTTGACAGATCTCCGGCTGAAACTTCCACGGCCCCTTCCAGCAAGGTGGTATTGATCGTCTTTTCATCGGGATAGGCCATCGTATTAAAATGAGTTCCCAATACCTTCACTTTCATATGATTCACATTCACACAGAAAGGCATCGCGGCATTCTTTGCAATCTCGAAATACCCCTCGCCGCTTAACTCCACGGAACGTTCTTTTCCCCTGAAGACGGTCGGAAACCGCAACGAAGACGCCGAGTTCAGCCAGACTTTGCTGCCATCGGGCAGGATCAGCTGATATTGGCCGCCCCGGGGCGTCGAGATAAAGGCTTCCCCTGCATCGTCCGGATGGGAAAGGCCCTGCTCGTTTATTCTTTGATTGTCTGAGCCCCTGTTGAGACCGGCAAAAGAAATGGACAAGGCCCCGTTCGATTTATTGAAAGTAGCAGCCCCTTGTCTGGCGATCTGGCCGTTTTGAGCGCTGTCGAGGTCGATCCGTGTTCCATCAGCCAGCAGCAGGATAGCCTTGTCGCCGCCGGGCTGAATATCATGATCCGCCTTATGTTTTGAAGCAACCGGTCCCTGGCCCGTATTACGGGAAGCTGGCCTGAACAATCGCATGCCTCCTGCGACCAGCAGCAAGATCGCCGCGGCGACACCATACCGTATGACCCGGCGGCGCACAAACCCGTTCCTGCTCATCGGGTCGATCGATACCACCGGCGCCGTCTCCTCGTCCGTCCTCATGACAGGGTTCTCCATCCTCATGACGGGCACCCCTTGCGGCGGCTTGCGTTCCCTGATGATCTCTTTCCACATGGCTTCCTGCAGTTCCGGGGTCCAGGTCTCATGAACGCCGCCACGCTCCAGCAACCGCAAAAAATCATCCCTCATCCAGGCATCATGCCCCCCGTCGCGGATGGCTCCGCGCAATTCCTCCCAATCTTCCTGTGGAAGACGGTCGGTCTTGTATAACCCAAAAAGATATTCGAAACGTTGCCTCGTCATAAACAGTTGTAATTCACAATAAAGACTATCCTCCGGTCCAAACGGCCCAACTCTCCCGAAAAAAAATTACTGTTTTTGAAGGAGCAAGGTCAGGGGCGCCGTACCGAGACCCGGAATATTCACCGTCAGGGAGAGCGCCAGGGAATCACTGGTAATCCCATCGATCCAATGGGGATCGGCCGAATCAGCCGCGTTCGTCAACTTTAAAACGGCGTCGTATACGGCAAGAGACCATTTCCCGGAATTCCCTGCCACCGGAAGGATGACATCCGTCGCACCATTGATCCGGTAGGTACCGCTGTCGGTAAAAGTATAGACGTTATTCTGTGTCGGAACAAAAAAAGATGTGACGCCAAAAGCAGTCAGGTAAGGATCCGTGATCATACTGGTCCCGGAAGGAAAATCGTAGTCGGTTCCGCCCACGTTGACCGAAACGGGAACACCGAGCACAATATCGGTTTGCTTCCAGACCCCTGTCACGATCTGGGCTTTTTCAGACTGCCCGGATTGGCCATTGTTTTTTTTGCAGGAGAAAAGAAACAGGCAAAAGGCCATGGAACCCAGCAAGGACAACAGACAAATTTGTCTTTTCATATAAGCGTTGTTTTGGAATAGATGGTTAAAATGAGACTCTCTCGTTCATAAAGACGATCCCGGAAAAGGAACGGCCCAACCATTCCCTAAAAAAATTTTTAACACCCCGGAAAAACAGAAAAAATGTCCCCGGCGATTTGCGCGGCGGAAAAAAAGAAAAACAAGGGGAAAATGACCTGCTGATGCAGGTGATGATGAAGATATTTCCGGACAAAACGCCGGGCGAGTTCGAGATGCCGTTTGACGGTCAGCCTGGATACCTGCATGCGGTCCGCGATCTCTTCGTAACTCATTTCCTGTTCACTGGCCATCAGGTAGGCTTGCCGCTGCTGGGAAGGAAGGCGGGAGATCACCTGCCGCAGCAGTTGCCCGCACTCGCGTTCCTGCATGCTGACCAATACATTATTATGCAATGCCGGAACGTCTTCGCGCAGATACGCGAGCCGGCTCGTCTCGAGGGTTATTTTCCTGAAATGGTCGAATACCGTATTGCGGGCCAGGATGAAAAGGTAGTCCTTCAGGCTCCTCACATCCCTGAGCAGCCGGCGCTGATCCCAGATTCTTATAAACACGATCTGCACGATCTCCCGGGCGGCATGCTCGTCTTTGACATAAGTCATCACTGCGTTATAGATCCCACTGTTCGCCTGGTGATAGAACCGGCAGAAAGCCTGTTCATCTCCCCCGGAAATGAGCAGTAACAGATCGTCTTCTTTATATGGGCGGTTTTCAGACAAGAAGAGGAAGTTGATACGGTGAATCGTTAGCGTTTAAACAGTTGTTGGTTATCGTCGAAAAATACTCTTGAACAAACTGGTTTTTAACCGGATAGATGGATTTTGATCGTCGAAAACGGGAGCGTACCCGATTCGGGCGCAAATGTATTAAAAGGATAGGTCCGTCTGTTGATACTCACACGGGATAACAAAAACTTAATGCCGCCTTGTAGGAAGCCACCACAAAACCCGCCGAAATATACGTAATGAATTTTAAACGATCAAATGCTTATACCCTTGCCGCATCCATTTTCCAGTTTTTGATCTCCTTTTTTATTTCGTCGCTGTTGAGCGCCTCGTCGACGGCCCGCCTGGCAAGTCGCACAAATTCCTCATCGCTTGCAAACCGGAGGGCGACGATCTGCTTAATGGTCAGTTCTTTGTCCAGGACCTGTCCGGTCATGGCGAAATGACGAAGGTTCTCTTCGGCCCGGATAGCCCGGTCCTGGGCACGCAGCGGGAAAATGCGGGCATAGCAAAACAGACTCAGTTGGATAAAGGACACCAACACCAGGAGAGACGCAGAATAAAGATTTTCGTGTGAGGAGGAAGAAAGGTTGACGAGAGATCCGATACAGAGGGCCAGAATGGCAAGAAGCGTGACTCCATGATAGAGGTATACGTATCTTTTATGGTTTTGGTAGTTTTGGGGCTTCATACAATGGGTTTGAACAAAAAGATACTGAAATTTACGGATCCGTATCGTTTTTTAACCACCGAAAAAAGACAAAATAGTCGCTTCGTAGGAACAAATACTATTAGCGTATTCTTTTTCCCCACTTACCTTTGCAGCGAACAAAAGAAACATGGAAAAAATTGCGGCCAGCATCATCACGATCGGTGATGAACTACTCATCGGTCAGGTCATAGACACGAACAGCGCCTGGATGGCGCAGGAATTAAACAAGCATGGCATTTGGGTCAGGCATAGATTGGCGGTAGGCGACGTATGGGATGATATCTGGCAGGCCCTCGACGATGAGAGCAGGCAGTCCCGCATCGTCCTGATCACCGGAGGGCTCGGTCCGACCGCGGACGATATCACCAAACCGCTGCTTTGCGAATATTTCGGCGGGAAGCTCGTTTTCGACGAGGGTGCGCTCGCCAATGTCAGGCATATCTTCGAAAATGTCCTGAAGCGTCCCATGATCGAAAGAAACCTCAAACAGGCCGAGGTACCCGATGTCTGCACCGTCATTCCTAACGAACGCGGCACAGCGCCGGGGATGTGGTTCGAAAAGAACGGCGTGATCTATGTATCCATGCCGGGCGTTCCCCATGAGATGAAAGGGATGATGAGCGGATATGTGTTGCAGGCGCTCGGACGGCATTTCACCTTGCCTGCGATTTCCCACCGTACACTGCTGACGGCGGGTATCGGCGAATCATTCCTGGCCGAACACATCAGCCGGTTCGAATCGGCACTGCCGGAATCCGTCAAACTGGCTTATCTCCCAAACTATGGGATGGTACGTCTCCGGCTCACCGCAACCGGCGCCGACAAGAGATCGCTGGAAGAACTCGTACAGACGCAATTCGATACCCTGAAGGAATTGGTTGCCGAATGGATGGTCATCGACGAAGACCTGTCCCTGCAACAGGCCGTCGGCCGGTTGCTCAAACAGCGAGGCAGGACGATCGGCACTGCGGAAAGCTGCACAGGAGGGTATATCGCACACCTGCTGACCGCCATTCCGGGCGCCAGCGAATACTATAACGGCAGCGTCGTCTCGTATGCCAACGGGATCAAAGAAAAGGTGCTGCATGTAGATCCGGAGACCATCGAAGAAAAAGGGGCTGTAAGCGAGGAGACGGTCCGTGAAATGATACAGGGCGCACTCATCCTTTTGGATACCGACTACATCATCGCCACTTCCGGGATCATGGGACCCGACGGCGGCACCCCCGCAAAACCGGTGGGATGGGTCTGGATCGGGGTAGGCAACCGCGAAAAAATGGAAGTACGCTCCTTCCGGTTCCGGTTCGACAGGCAGAGGAATATAGAGCTGACGGCGGTCAACGCACTGAACATGCTGAGGAAATTTATATGGGACACCACTGACGCAGCACAATGAGAACCGGCAAATTGCGTTTTTAACAATACTAAAAGATCCCTAATTATACTGACTAATTTCAAACAACCGGGCAATAATATCGACAAACCCATATCCTGAGAACCGTCCGGCTGAATTTTTGGCAATAGAGAATTTTCTTTGTCAAATCGCTACCTTTACAACTTCCGTTAACAGTAAAACCATATATGACCTATGGGCCTTGTTGATCTGGTTATGCCAAAAATGGGTGAGAGTATCATGGAAGCCACTATCCTCAAATGGAATAAACGCCCGGGGGATATCGTGAAGCAGGACGAGACCGTATTGGAGATTGCAACCGATAAAGTGGATTCCGAAGTGCCTTCCACTGCGGAAGGTGTCCTCGAAGAATGGCTCTTCCAGGTGAACGATGTCGTGCCTATCGGCGCCGTGATCGCCCGCATCCGGACCGGCGCGGCGGAAGCCCCGGTCAATAGGAACGGCAATGGCAGCAGCCTGACAGGATACAGCCAATCCGTCACAAACAACACCGCCCAAACGGCAAATGCCGGCTTCCAGCCGGCGGGATCCTCTCAGCATGGGGCTTATGCGCCTGTCGCGGCAACATCTCCGGCAACCACCACTGCCCGCCCGGTCAATCCTGCACAGGCCAGGTTCTATTCCCCGCTGGTGCTGAACATCGCTTCCAACGAAGGCATTCCGCCAGGCGAGCTGGAAAAGATACCGGGAACCGGCAATGAAGGACGGGTCACCAAAAAGGATATTCTGCAATATGTCTCGGACAGAAAAACGATAGACTATGCACCGGTTTCCGGAGCCCCTGCGGGCCCCACAGGATCCACCGGTTCTCCGCTTCAAACGGGCAACCTGTCAGCAAGCTCACAGCCCGCCGTAAAACCCACGACCACCCAGTCACCCATCCAGGCCAGCCCGGCCTATACCTATAGCGGGGGAGGCAACGTCGAGATTCTCGAGATGGACCGCATGCGCAAACTGGTGGCCGAACACATGGTCCGCAGCAAGCACACAAGCCCGCATGTCACCAGCTTCTCCGAAGCCGATGTCACGAACCTGGTGAACTGGAGAAACAAGATAAAAAACGAGTTCGAAAAAAGAGAAAATACCCGGATCACCTTCACACCGCTCTTTATCGAGGCCATCGTGCATTGCATAAAGAAGTATCCGCTGATAAACAGCTCGCTCGATGGCGACCGGATCATCCTAAAAAAAGATATCAATATCGGCATGGCCACGGCCCTCCCTAGCGGAAACCTGATCGTACCGGTCATTCACAATGCGGATCAATTGAACCTGGTCGGTCTTTCCAAACAGGTGAACACCCTGGCGGAGAATGCCCGCAATAGCCGGCTGAAACCGGAAGATACGCAGGGCGGCACTTTTACCATGACCAATGTAGGAACCTTTGGAAGTCTCATGGGAACCCCCATCATCAACCAACCGCAGGTGGCCATCCTGGCGGTGGGCGCCATCAAGAAACGTCCCGTGGTCATCGAAACATCCGAAGGCGATGCCATCGCGATCCGTCACATGATGTACCTGTCGCTGTCTTATGACCACCGGATCATCGACGGAAGCCTGGGAGCCACTTTCCTTTCGGCAGTAGCCAAGGAGCTGGAGAATTTCGATCCCGAAAAAGCATATTAGACCGGGACCGCAAAGGCTCCGACGTTCCCTCACTTTTTTACGCCTTCCTCGCGCCGGATCGCCGCATCCTGGCCCTCCTGGTTCAATACGCTTCCATCGGTTGCCCTGACCGAACCGAGCGTTCCGCTTCCTGCGGCATTGGGATCGGGCCGGGCGGTAACCAGCCCGGGGGTCGCACAGGACACCATCAATGCGGCTATTATTAAGACAAAATATGCAACTCTCATATGATTCCCGTTGGGGTATTTGCCTATACTCCTGAAAGGATCGGGCCATGATAAGCATGAACACTCTGCGCCGAACTTTCCTGTCCTTGACCGCCGGTGTAGAAATTATTCCCTGTTCCGGGAATTTATCTAACTTGACAGAGCCGTCAATCTATGGCCTGAGCCGGCCCCAGGTTTCCGATCTGAAATTCATCGCCAGGGATTTGACAGGTCCGGATCTGGAAGTTTGCAATCCGGATAAGCCTCAAAATCTTTTATCTTTATTCTATGTCAAAACTAAACTGCCCCATCAACACCCGGATCCGGCTGACTGCCTTGCTAGCACTATGCCTGATCTTTTCCGCCGGCTTTGCGCAAAGCAAGCCTGCGGCCTTCAAAGTGATCGCCTTCTACACCGCCAAAAGGGACGATGCCCATATCAGCTTTGTCCATGAAGCCAACCGGTGGTTCCCGAAGATGGCGGAGAAATACCATTTCGTATACGACTCCACGAACGACTGGAATAACCTCAACGCTGCTTTCCTGGCCCAATACCAGGTCGTGCTTTTTTTGGACACAAGGCCCGACTCTGCGGACCAGCGCGAAGCCTTCCGGAAATATATGGAGAATGGCGGCGCCTGGATGGGATTCCATTTCGCGGGATTCGCGCTGACACCCTCCCTCTACCCCCAGGACTGGGATTGGTATCATAACCAATTCCTGGGTTCGGGCTCTTATGCCAGCAATACCTGGAAACCCGTGCCCGCCATCCTGCGCGTCGAAGACAGGAAACACCCAGCCACCCGCCATCTTCCGAAGACCTTCAAATCGTCCGCCAGCGAATGGTACCGGTGGACCAACGATCTGCGGACCAACCCGGATATAGATATACTACTTGCCGTGGACTCCTCCAGCTTCCCGCTTGGCACCGGCCCCAAGCCCAGCGAAATCTGGCATAGCGGCTACTACCCCATCGCCTGGACCAATAAAAACTACCGGATGGTGTACACGAATATGGGGCATAACGACCTGGACCCCAAAACCAAACAGGATCTCTCCGGCACCTTCGACAGCGAAGACCAGGACCGCTTCATCATAAATAGTCTTTTGTGGCTGGGCAACGGGAGGAAAAAATGATCGCAGCCGGACGATGAACTGAACCGGCATTGCCTGCAATAGAGGGCCAGGACTTTGAAGACATCCTCCTGCAGAAGGTGAGAGACTTTTTTGCTTTTATCTGCCTGAAATTTTTATTTCCATTACGGTCGCTATTGACAAAGCCCTCTGCCGGGCCAGTTCTGCATTGGGCCCTTCAAAATGCTCTTCGATCGTCTCCAGGAATAATTTCTTCCATCGTGTAAAATGTTCCCCGGTAAGCGGGAATCGATGATGTAACTGAGCATGCGTAACCATAGGATTGCCAGAATAGTCTCCGGTCTGAAACAACACATTGTCCCAGAAATCGTACATGACGGGGAGATGCTGTTCCCAATTCACCCGGGCTATGTCAGTAAAAATAAAACCGATAATATCGTCTTTTTTTACCTTTTCATAGAAAGCATCCACCAGCAGGTGGATTTCCCGTTTTCCCGCGATATCTTTTTTCATAAGCTTTACTTAAGAACCCTACAAGTCTTTACGGCTGAACCTTCGAAGAGACAAGTATAGCGGCACTCCTATCCACGTCATTATTATGCAACAGGAATAGAGGCTTCCCCATTTGCCGCCAAAAAAATCCTTAAATACGGCGCCGGTATAACCCATCAACGCCGATACGTCCATTCTTAATAAGATCAGGATCCTGCCCATATCAATCGGGTTTAAACCACTCAAAACTATCATTGGCTTTTCCAGCGGATAATCCGCAAATTGAAAAAGAACGAAAAGCACCAAACTATCGAAAATCAAAGAAAAATACAGCCAAAGCAGAACGGCAACGCCAATACCTTTCGCTTTATCTCTTGTGTACACGGCCGCCAATAAGGCTATAGCGACAAATACCAGGGTTAACAATAAGCCAACGCCGACTAATATTAATCCGGTAGCAGTAAAACAATATAGCAGGACCGCAATGCCAACCCCGATAATTAGGTTAAACGATGATGCAAGAGTACGTCACTCTTTCCTCTTTAAATATGATCCAAATCATATTTAATACTTTATTATTCCCATTATTTGGAATATATTTATGAAATAAACAATACTCTGACACAGATCACCTCCCAGGTTGACCTATGTCATCTCCCGGAAAGCATTTCGTCATCCTTCCTGATTAGCAGCGATATTAGTTTTGATCATCCTTTCAAAACTGTTTCAAAATTGTGCGGTATGATGATCGATATAAACTTATTATTATGTTGCGGGGCGATCCATCGAAGAATTCGGAAAGCCCAGGCTATATTTTGCCAGGGCGAAGAATCTCATTTTTACTATCAGGTCGTAAGGGGAAAGGTGAAGATGGTAAGCTGCAACGAGAGTGGAAAGGAATTCATCCAGGCCATTTATACCGATGGAGAAACTTTCGGTGAAGCCGCTTTGTTCGATGGAGAGCGCTACCCGGTCAGCGCCGTGGCAGAGGAAGACACCACTGTGATCAGGCTCAATAAAGCGAGCTTTTTTGACTTATTAAAACAGGATTTTGTCATTCATTCCGCGTTCACTCTTTTGTTGGCAAAACGTCTTCGGTTTAATTCCCTTTTATTAAAAGAGCTTTCCTGTTACGGTCCGGAACATCGTATCCATACGCTGATTAAGCACTTTAAATTAATGAGCAGGATCCCGGAACAATTCAGGTACAAAGTTGACCTGACGCGGCAACAAATTGCGGATATGACGGGGCTAAGGGTGGAAACGGTAATCAGAGCCATCCGCGTTTTGTATGAAAAGGGGGACCTGATATTGGAAAAGGGAAAAGTATATATATAAAACACATGCTGATGATAGGAACTGAATTTGAAAAATTCCGGCGCTGGTCTGTCTTGAGCCTCCTTAATCTCGTCCTTGTCTCGCTACTTGGCATTCTGCTGCGTTATAAGATTGCTCTCCCTTTGCCTGGCCTCAATTACAAGTTCCTTTTACACGCCCATTCCCATTTCGCCTTTGCAGGATGGATATCGACAGCCCTTTTTACGGCTTTGTTATACCTGCTATCCAGGTCGGGAGGCCGGGTCAACAAGACCTATAGTTATCAATTTTGGCTATTGCAGACCGCCAGTTTTGGCATGCTGCTCAGCTTTCCTTTTGAGGGATATGGGCCAGTTTCCATCTTTTTTTCAGTGTTGTCCATTATTTTTTCCTGGTGGTTCACCTGGCAATATTGGAAAGATATTGGAATCACCGATCTGCCCCCGTCAATTAAAAGATGGATAAGGGCCGCTCTTTTTTTCTTCGTATTATCCGGCGCGGGACCTTTTTTACTGGCCTATATCAAGTCCCATAAACTGGTTAGCCCGGAATTATATTATAACTCCGTGTACCTTTTTCTTCATTTTCAGTATAACGGGTGGTTTAGTTTCGGTGTGCTGGCCTTGTTTTTCTTTACAGCGCATTATTACAAGCTCCCAATAAATGACAAAAAGGGCCGAATGTTTTTCTGGTTTTTAGTGACCGCCTGCGTTCCGGCTTATTGTTTATCGCTCCTTTGGATGGATCCTCCCTATTGGGTATTCGCCATTGCGGCAGGCGCAGCCTGTTTGCAGGTGGCGGCCCTCGTACTTTTCCTTCTTTTGGTGAGGAGTTCATGGACACACTGGTCACTTCTTTTACCCTTCCAGACAAAGCTATTCTGGGGATTAGCCTATCTGGCCTTTTTGATCAAGCTGACATTACAGGCTTTGTCGGTGATCCCGTTCCTGGGACGATTTGCTTTCGGTTTCCGGCCGGTCATCATCGGCTATTTGCACCTCGTGACGCTGGGTTTTCTGAGTTTTTTTCTGGTCGGTTATTTTATACATGAAAAATTGCTTTGTACCGGGCCCTCCGGATGGAAAAAAGGATGGGGCATTTTTATTTCAGGGGTCTTGCTGAACGAATTTCTGCTGCTTTTGCAGGCCCTATGGGCAATAAATGGCAACAATTTGCCCTATGCCCCATTGCTCTTATTGGGTGCCGCAACGATCATTTTCTGCGGTCTGGCGTTAATGTTTATTGACCAGTTCAAAGAAAAAAACCAGCCCGGATGAAATTAAAATCCGGGAATGAATGCCCATCAATCTTTTAAATATGCCAGTCCGGTGATGACCGGTTGACAAAGATCAAGGACAGAATTTTCTTTGAAAAGCCTTTCCATGAGATGCCTGGCCTCTTTATACTCACGATGGAGCGGACAGGGATGGAGGGCAGAGCAGTTACTTAATCCTAATCCGCATTCCTTAAAAGCCTGTTTTCCGTCGATTGATTTTACTATATGGATCAACGGTTGCCCCAGTTGAGATTTAGAGATATGGAACCCGCCAGACGGGCCTTTTGTGCTATTGATGACGCCTTCTTTTACAAGAGTTTGCAATAATTTACCAACTGTGTGTTCACTGGCACTAATATATTGCGAGATCTCTTTTACACCAGACTTTTCGCCAGATTCAGATTTTGAAGCAAGGTAAATGACCGCTTTGATGGCTGTTTTACAGGTTAGGCTCAGCATAATTATCGGATTGTTAGCAGCCTATTCACGCTGTTTCGTTTTGGACAGTCCTATTTCCCAGAATTTATCTTCCCAATCATTGTCGGCGGCGGTGCTGCTATTTGAAAGGCGGTCAGCAATTTTCTCCAACTCCACCGTTGCCATTTTATTTTGCAGGTGAATGAACAGCTCCCGTTCTTCAAAGCGAATATGTTTCTCCAGCTTAGTGGCGAATTGATCCAGTTGACCAGGATCATCTTTGCTTACGCTGATGGCCGCGACCAAATTATAAATGGCCTTATGATCTTCTTCCGCCGTTTTTCTTAGAATGTCTTCACTGGATAATTGGCAAAAAAGCGATTCCTCTTCTTCTTTAAAATGCAGGGCAAGTTGTTCGTTAAAGGAATATAATAGATAATTGCTGATGCGTTCGGCAGTTACGGCATTTTGCAGGCCCTGTCGTATTTTCCAAACCAACAGCAGCCCGAAATGATGGTCTTTAGAAAATGAAACAAGGGCCTGGTGTCGTTTTATAGGAGCATGTTTTTTCATATTGTTATTTGTTTTCCAGTTCCACCGCTTTCGGGAAAAGGATATTGTTTTCAAGATGCACATGCAGATGCAGGTCGTCCTCAAATTCCGACAGTTTCCTGTAAAGCAAGCTGTATGTGGCACACGCATCGCCCGGCATGCCGTAATTGCTGCTTAATGTTCTTATCCGCTCGAGATCTTTACCCACCCTCTCGTGCTCCATTTCCATCATCCAGACGGGATTTTGCATAGTTCCGAAGCCCGGATCCGGAGTGAAACTATTATCTCCTTTATTCGCAACCAGGCTCTTGATATGAGGGAACAGAATCTTTTCCTCTTTTGCCATATGCGCAGTCATTTCAGCATTGATATCATTTACCAACTGGTTGATGATTAATAATTCAGGATGTTTTTCGCCGTGCGCCTTCGCCACTTTGCCGGCATATTCCGTCAAATCGGGCAATTCTTTTTTTACGTATCGATGATGGGTATTCACAATATAATCTGCTAAAAAATCCAATCCCCACTCATTATACGGGAGTGGCCGTGTGACAGGCGTCTGATCGGCCAGTAGCAATTCCTGCTCTATTTTGTCGACATCCAAACCTTTTTCCGCACTGGCATCCTTTACTGTTTTTTTGCCTCCGCAGCAAAAATCCAGACCGTATTTTTTAAACACCCCGGCTTTCCGAAAATCTTTCGCAGCAACGCGTCCAAGTGTTTCGTCACGCTCGCCGCTTTTGCGCCTGGTAATCTTCACTTTCCACCATTCGGGCCCCTTTTCCAAATATTCCCAGTCGAAGACATCTCCTCTCTCACCCAGCAGTTGGTGATACAAGGGCTTAGGGTCATGATCGTTATGGACGCATACGCTTTCTCCTTCCGTCAGTCCGTCAAAGCGTACAAAAATGACGGAGTGTTTTTGCTTAGGATCCAACAGCGTCAGATCCAGGATATCTTCATTTATAATCAGCATAAGTCAAAATTTAAGTTCTTCATTTTAGCATAAAGATACGTATATTCCTCAATAAAAGTATTTAAATACTTTTATAATACTGTTATGAGCACCCTGAGGATTGCTCCGTTTGTAAGGACAAATATTGACAAATAAAATTTCCGGGGCCGGGAAATATTGCTTGATGAGGCCTTACCATCCCCGGTTTAGGGTTTGGAACGTCAGCGGCGTAAGGCATCGGATTGGGTAATCGGGAATATTTTCCCCGAAGCCATTGCCAATCCGCCGGAATTTCCGTAAATTGAAAAAAGAGGCACCGAAACCGTGCATCGAAGCAGTTTTTCGTGCCCAAACCAAATATCCCTAAACCAAAAAATACTCAGTATGAAAACATTATCCGAAACCTGGTTCGCGGACGGCTATATAGATTTCGAACTGAAGAAATACACCCTGCTCGCCTATTTGCAGGAGGTAAACAAATGCTTCGACCAGAAGAAATTATATCCCCAGCTGGCGGATATCATCTTCCACTATAACAACCTCGCTGCCTTCCGCGAGAACAAAAAATATCTGCAGGAGCAGTTCCCCAAAAAACTCACGGGCATCCAGATCGAAAAGCTGCAGGTGCTCTATGAGCAAATGATCGAAGACGACGAACTGATGCGGGAACTGGAGGAGATCATCAATTACTCCGCCGACGAGATGAAAAATGCCATTACCAGCGGTACCGAGATTTACGAGTTTGTCGAGGAGAAGCTGGTCATCTTCCCGGTAGGCATCGTTCCCCTCGACATCCGCGAAGGATACTTCTTCCTGAGCGAGGGCGGATACAGCGATACCCGCGTCTACCGGTACCGGTTAAGCTTTTTCGAAAGACAGGATGAAAAATATCGCAGCATCCGCACGGAATACATCGACAAATGGCAACGCAGCCTGGTTAATACGTACGAGAACATCAAGGCGGAGCTGATCAGGCACAAGGCTGAGATGCCCAACCCCGCTGTTTATTCGATCGAGACGGACTTGAAATACCCCGTCGACGAAACCCTGCTGCCCATCGCCAAAAGGAGCCTCGTCAGGTATATCAGCAAAGCGGCGTAACCACTAACTCCTCCCTATCAAAATCCAGTGAGTGGTCAGCACCCACTACTGACCACTCACCACTCACTCTATCACCACTCCAGCAGTTTCATCACCGCGTCGTCGCCCATGACGGCGTCGGCGGGCCGGGGATGGGCATCATTGAAAACGGTCAGATCCTCGACGCTGAGTGTCTTGCTGTCGGTCTCATCCACCAACCCGTCTTTCATCATCTTGCTGTCATCGAGGCCCAGGCGTTTGGCCAGGAAGGCATAGACGGGCTGCCGTTTGTGAGGGCCATTGTCGTGTTTATCGTTGGGCAGATGTACGTTTTCCACGTTTTCGGGAACCCCGTACCAACTGTAGAGCTTGCGGATATAGGGATACTCTACAACAGGCACGTTCTTCGTCCAGTCGGCTCCATCCGATACGAGCAGCATCGGCCGTGGAGCGGCCAGGGAGGCGATCTCGACGTTATTGGTCTGGTGGGTGGGCCGGTGATGGATAGGCATACCGCTTTCGCAGGTACAGCCGCCAAAAAAATGGGCCGAGACCATGACCACCGGAGCCGATACTTTTATACGGTTGTCCAGGGCGGTCAGGATAAAGCTCTGTGTTCCTCCGCCGGAGGTACCCGTTACGGCGATACGGTTGGTGTCGATATGAGGCAGCGACAGCAGGAAGTCCAGCGCCCGTATGCTGTTATACGTCTGTAATTTTAGCGCCTTGGGCAGTTTGTGGGTACATTGTTTGCTGTCGGCATAGCCCACCATGTCATAGATAAAGGCAACGGCGCCCATCCGTGCGAGCGTAGCGTATTCTTTCTGCATCTGTTCCTGGAAGCGTGGATCGGGGTTGGCGAAATGGCCATGCGGACAAAGAATCCCGGCCATGGAGGAGGATCTTTTTGCAGGCATATAAAGATTCCCGGTCAGGTAAAAGCCGGGCAGCGTCTCGATGGCGACGTTCTTTACGATATACCCCTTCTCTTTATGCGTGCCTGTATATATTACTTTCAGGGCCGGGTGCGGCATATGGTTCAGTTCCGCGCCGTCGAGGATACCCTGGCGGATCAATGTCGCCCGCTTCTCCCAGGAAGCCCGGTCGTTATAGATGGCGGAAAGCCCCCGGAGGAAATTTGCCCCTTCCTCTTCTGTAAAATACTTGCCCTGGCAGAGATCGGGTCTGGTGGGATTGGGCTGGGCGGCGACGGCCAGACCCAGGGTCGCGAAAAACGAGGAAACCAATAAAATGCGGATGAATTGTCTTAGCACTTTCTGAATTTTGGTGGTTAATGAATTTACAATTTTTCAGGCAGTTATCGTTTTTTACAAATTCCCGGCTTTCACATTTCCGGAAACAGACAGGGCCTGTATCGAAAGCGGGCATACCGGGTCTCAGATCTAATTGCTGTAATTTGATTATCAGCCGTTTAAAGAATAGGCATTTTTTTGGCAATACGTATTACGATTATTCACATGGCGGGCAGGCATCTATCCCGGAAAAAATATATTCCGATTCTGTTTATCTATTCAGGTTCTATTTAAAGACACCGTATTGAGAGGGGGCCGGCCCCTCCCTTATCCGATAGAGAGCCGATAATGCCCGACATACTGAGCTATCACCCAATAAATTGATAGTATGTTCAAAAATTACTTTCTTACCGCATGGAGGACATTCTGGCGCAACAGGATTTTTTCGCTGATCAATCTGCTCAGCCTGTCTTTGGGCATCAGTGCGGCGCTGGTCATCTACCTGATCGTCTCCTATGAATTCAGCTATGACCGCTTTGAAAAGGAACGGGACCGGATCTACCGGGTCGTGCTTGACGCCAGTTTTTCGGGGACGCCTGTTCACCAGGCGGCGGTTCCTGCCCCGCTGGGGGCCGCGGTACAAAAAGAAGTTTCCGGTGTGGGGCTGACGGTACCCGTCTTCCAATTCCAGGGAGATGGTTTGACAAAGGTCGCAACAGCGGCCGCCGGCTCCGACAAACCGACCGTCTACCGGAAACAGCCGGGGGTGGTTTTTACCAATGACCAATATTTTCAGCTGCTCCCCTACCGCTGGATCGCCGGATCTTCCAACGCAGCCATGAAGGATCCTTTTTCCGTGGTACTTGCCGAAAGCAGGGCCCGTCAATACTTCCCAAATTTGCCGCTTGCGGACATCCCTGGCAAAATGCTCACCTACAACGACAACTTGCGCGTAACCGTTTCAGGGATCGTCAACGACCTGCATGAAAACAGCAGTTTTGCGGGGATGGAATTCATCTCCCTGCCTACCATCTCCCAAACGAATCTCAAGGATGATTTTATGATGTCTGTCTGGGACGACTGGATGGCTTATTCTCATCTCTATGTCAAACTGGAAGCGGGTGTCAGCCCGGAAAGAACGGAGAGGCAATTGAAGGGACTGGTGACCAAATACAGCAGCATGGGCAAGCCGAACTCCCCCAATACGATGGCATTCCACCTGCAACCATTAAAGGACGTACATTTCAACCCGGGCTACCAGGCTTTCGACCAGCGGGTTTCCACGCTGCCCACGCTATACGGATTGATGGCCATCGCCGCCTTTATCCTGCTGCTGGGCTGTATCAACTTTATCAATCTGTCGACAGCCCGGGCTTCCCGGCGTGCGAAAGAGATCGGTGTGCGGAAGACGATGGGCAGTTCCAGAGGGCAGCTGGTCATGCAGTTCCTGGGTGAGACGCTCTTTACGGTCTGTCTCGCTACAGCAGTGTCTATCTCCGTCACCCCGTTGCTACTGCGGGCCTTTGCCGATTTTATACCACCCGGGCTGCATACTGACTTTTTAAGACAGCCCGCAGTAATGCTTTTCGGATTGGTACTGGTTGCCGGGGTAAGCCTTTTGTCAGGCATCTATCCCGCCTTCGTGCTATCGGGCTTCAACCCGGTGATGGTTTTAAAAAACCAGTTCTTTACCGTCTCCGGCCAAAGAAGCGGTGTATGGATACGAAAGACCCTTACCGTTTCGCAATTCGTAATCGCCCAGTTCTTTATCATCGCGACCTTGCTGGTCAGTAAACAGATCCATTATGCGCTGAGCGCGGATATGGGTTTCAGCAAGCAGGCGACGCTAACGCTTGAAACGCCTTTCGATTCGGTCCTGACCCACCGGATGCAGCTGCTAACCGAGATCAAATCGATCCCGGAAGTAGAGATGGCCAGTGTCGGCCTGGTCCCCCCGATCGGCGGTTCGATGACGAATATAAAAATGGCGGGCGGGGAAGATGTACATGCTCCCGTGCAGTTGCGTCTCGGAGACAGCAACTACCTGAAACTCTATCAGGTGAAAATAATCGCGGGGAGAAATGTCAGACAAAGCGATACGATCCGGGAATTCCTGATCAACGAAACCTATGCCCGCCTGCTGGGTTTCCGGCATCCCGAAGAAGCCCTGGGCAGGCAGTTGGTTTTCAATGCAAAAAATTATCCCATCGTGGGTATCCTGCAGGATTTCCATGAGCAGTCCCTGCATGAAGCGATCGGGCCGCTCGTTTTTGCCGGCAGCCCCGGTCCGATCTTCCATATCCGTTTAATGCCCCGCGATGCGTCCGGAGAAAACTGGAAAAATGGAATCGCCAAAATCCACAATGCCTTCCTGCATGTTTATCCCGATGCCGATTTCGAATATGCCTTCCTGGATGACACCATCGCAAAATGGTACGAGAGCGAAAAGCGTGTCTCTCATCTCTTGTCCTGGGCGACCGGGCTGACGATCTTCATCAGCTGTCTCGGGTTGCTGGGGCTGGTGCTCTACACGACGGACCGGCGCGCCAAGGAAATAGGCATCCGCAAAGTATTGGGGGCTTCGGTAACCCATATCGTATCCATCCTGTCAGCGGAATTCATACGGCTTGTCGCCCTCGCCTTCCTGATCGCCGCTCCCCTGGCGGGATGGGCATCTTATGCGTGGCTGGAGAACTTCGTCTATCGCACCGAAATGAGCTGGTGGATATTCGCGCTGAGCGGAATCACGCTCCTGCTATTCGCGCTGATCACCCTGAGTATTCAAACGATCCGGTCGGCCACGGCCAACCCCGTGGAGAGTCTGCGCTCCGAATAAATCAGATCGCCGTCTTCAGACGCCTTCTCTTATGCAAATACCAGAGCCTCCCCATATGCAGGACAATAGCCAGGATGACACAGGCGAACCCGGCGTAGAAGCCCGCATTGAGCGTGCGGTCCTCCCGGTAAACGACAAACGCCATCAGGATCCCGTAGACGGGCTCCAGGTTGTAGCTGAGGTTGACCGTAAAAGCCGAGACATGCCGCAAGGCATTCATGGAAAGCCGGAAGGCCAGGACCGTACAAACCCAGCTCAGTACCAGCAGCCATCCCCAGTCGCCTGCATTGGGGAAGAGATAGCGGGTGGGAAAGAAATACAGGTAGACCGGCATCAGCAGGCTCAGACAGACAAAGCCGCCGCTCAATTCATAGAGGGTCAGGGTGGATGCGGAGACCCGTTGAAGCATCCGTTTGTTGAGAATCGGGAAGAGGCTCCCTAACAGCGTAGAGAGCATCCCGATCAGGATGCCCGTCTTATAATGAGGGTCGAAACTGAAGATACAGGCGATACCCGCGATGACCAGGAGACCCAGCAGCAACTCCACCGGGCTGTGGCGATGGCCCAGGATAAGAGGCTCCAGCAGGGCGGTAAAGAAACCGATCGACGAAAGACAGACGAGGCCGACCGACACATTGGAATATTTGATGCTCCCGTAAAAACAGACCCAATGAAGCGCGGCTATTGCGCCGATGCCTGTAATTCGCAGCAAATCCTTCCGGGCAGGCGGGGCAGCATTTCCGTCTCCATTCGAAGCGGCTGGGGTCTCCGGGACGGAGAAGGCGGCTATGTCTGCAGCCGTCCCGACCTTCGCGGCGTAGACTGGGGCGGGAGCAATGGCGACCCGTCTCCGCCCGAACCGTTTGGCCAGGATCGCAAGGATCCACAGGGTCACCGTGGTGATCAGCAGCCGGTACCATACCAGCAATCCTTCATTCAACGTAATGAGTTTCCCGAGCACCCCGGTGAATCCCGCTAAGAAGACCGCAATATGTAATTCGATGAGTGACCTTTTCAAATTGTTTGCTTTCCGCGGATCATTTGCGGTTGGTAGATTCTTTGCCTTCGCGGTTATTTGCTCTCTGCGACGGCCTCGTTTGAGAAAGAATGCATGGGCACGACGGAGTCATTTTTGACCCTTCTGCGATAGTTCTTGAAAAGGGCCTGGAAACGCAGGTTGAGCACGCCGAGGATACCCTCTCTGACGATGCCCTTGTTCATTTTAGATACGCCGTATTTCCGATCCTCGAAAATGATCGGCACTTCCTTTATTTTAAAACCGAGCTTCCAGCTCGCAAATTTCATTTCGATCTGGAAAGCGTATCCGACAAAACGGATCTGGTCGAGATTGATCGTTTCCAGCACGTTCTTTTTATAACACACAAAACCGGCCGTGGGATCCTGCACCGGCATCCAGGTGATCAGGCGGGTGTATAACGACCCCCCTCTCGACAGTAAGACCCTGTTCTTCGGCCAGTTCACATTCCCGCCGCCCTTTACATAGCGTGACCCGACAGCCACATCGCCGCCCTCGAACTTACAGGCTTCATAGAGCCTTCTGAGATCTTTGGGGTTGTGGGAGAAATCGGCGTCCATTTCGAAGATGAACTGGTAATCGTTCCGTACGGCCCACCTGAAACCGTGAATGTAAGCGGTCCCGAGCCCCTGTTTGCCCGCCCGCTCCTCCAGGAAAAGAATCCCCGGATAGACGGACTGAAGATCTTTTACGATCCGCGCAGTCCCATCCGGCGAGCTGTCGTCGATGACAAGCACGTGAAAGCCCTCGTTCAGGTCGAAGATCGCTTTGAGGATATTGGAGATATTCTCCTTCTCGTTATAGGTAGGTATGATAACTATTTTTTCCAACTGGCAATGGTGGCTTGTGATACAAAAGTAGGGTTTTTCAGGGTGATTGGGTGGTTTTATCCCTTTTTTAACAGGGTACGATTAAATATCTCTGTGAGCTTCTGTTTGGTGTGCAGCGGAAAATCCCCTTTCATCATCCAGTCGTAGTATTGGGGCTCGGCCCTCAGGATATCGGCAACGGGCCTTCCCTTATGCTTCCCGAAATTAAAGACCTCCACCCCATTCTCAAAGATAAAACGACGGGCAAAATCCACGGTCAGGTCCTCCCCGATGCATTTCAGGATGCTTTCCACGTCAGTGCCTAACTGGGGATACCGGATCACCTGGGCTTCCAGCACCTCCCAGGTGGCCGCCGCATCTGCTTCGGCGCCATGAGCCCCTTCGTGAGTCTTATCGCAATAAAAGCGATAGGCGGCGCTCAGCGTGCGGGGTTCCATCATATGAAATATTTTTTGCACATCCAGCAACTTCCGCCCTTTGCTGTCGAATTCCATCCCTATACGCAGGAACTCTTCTACCAGCAGCGGGATATCGAACCGGTTCGAATTGTACCCGGCAAGGTCACAATTGTCGAGGAACTGCTTCAACTCGTTGGCTACCTGGCGGAAGGTGGGTGCATCCTTTACCATCTCGTTGGTGATACCGTGAATATCGATGGAAACCTGCGAGATCGGCATCTCCGGGTTGAGCAGCTTGCGCTTGACGATCTTCTTCCCGTCCGGCATGATCTTAACAATAGCAATCTCCACGATCCGGTCGTTTCCAAGATTCACACCGGTCGTTTCCAGATCGATCACGGCCAGCGGTTTTTTTAGTTGTAACATTCCTTCCTGGTAATTATTATTGAGAAATTTAACTCTTTTCTACGGACCTGCCTATCGTTTTTTCTGACCAGCCTATCTCCGGCTTATCATTGCGTCGCGAACGTTCCCATCGTCGTGAACGTCTCCATGCTGACCTGGCCAATATTCTATCCCTGCGTAATATCCCTGGCAAAACCGGCCATATCCCACCCGTCATAGTTGCCCGAACTCATCAGGAGCAAGGTAGCATTTTCAAAAGAATGCTGCCCCAACCATTCCACCAGACCTTCTTTCCCGTTGATCACTGCCAGATCCGGCCTGCCAAAACCGTTTGCCACTTTTTCCCGGGGCAGGTCGGGCAGTCGTTTTAATTCCAGGGCATGCCGGGAATAAAATACCGCGGCGCTGTCCGCCGCATCCAGGGCTCCCCTGTACTGATCCATAAACTGCTCGTTCAAGCTGCTATAGGTATGCAGTTCGAGCAAGGCGATCAGCCGTCTGCCGGGGAATTGCTTTCTGACCGCTTCCATCGTCGCTTTCACCTTGGAAGGTGCGTGGGCGAAATCCCGGTACACACTGGTACTTGCATTGGCGGCCAGCAGTTCCAGCCGCTTGGACGCGCCCGTAAAACTACCGATAAAGGATAGAAAATCAGGAGCCTTCAGTCCCAACTCCGCGCAAACCAGGAAAGCCGCCTGCAGGTTCAACAGGTTATGATCCCCAAAGACCTTTAAGTTTCCGCGATGCCCCTCCAAAAATACAACAGTTGTGCCGTTTTCTATGGAATGTACCGGGATCGAGTAACCGATCCTCCTGACGGGGTGCGGATGCTTTTCCACCAGCTCCGCCAAAACGGGATCAGTCTGATTATAGATCAGCACCCCTCCCGGTTCGATCTTGTCGATAAAGATCCGGAACTGGTCGAGGTAGTTCTCAAATGTGGGAAAGACGTTTATATGATCCCAGGCAATGCCCGTAAGGACGGCGATATGCGGGAACAGAAAATGGAATTTGGGCCTCTTCTCCAGGGTACTCGCAGGGTATTCGTCACCCTCACAAACGATCAGCGGCGCATGGGTAATATTGACGGATTGGTCGAAGCCTTCGAGCTTCGCGCCCACCAGGTAGTCGAAGTCCCTGCCCGCGGCTTTTAACACATGCATGATCATCGCCGTCGTCGTCGTTTTCCCGTGACTTCCCCCAATCACGACGCGGGTCTTGTCGCGGCTCTCCCGGTAGATGTATTCCGGGAAAGAATAGATAGGCAGACCGAGTTCTTCCGCCCTTCGCAATTCCGGGTTATCGGCCTTTGCATGCATGCCCAGGATGACGGCATCCAGGCCAGCCTGGATTTTCGCCGGAAACCAGCCTTCGGCAGGCGGTAAAATCCCTTCCCGCTGGAGATTGCCCCTGGCCGGCTCAAATACCTCATCATCGCTTCCGGTGACCGTATACCCCTTTCTGTGCAGGGCGATGGCAAGCTGGTGCATGACGCTGCCGCCGATGGCTATAAAGTGTAACTTCAAAATAAAATGTTTACGTGGTTAATGGGGTTAAAAGTATTCAAGATCAGGGGATTACCCAAAATTTTCCATTCTGCCCGCCCGGGGGCTTGCAAGAATCATTTTTTTTTACTTCCTTTGTATATTCTTAGTTACTTCTCCGTACATCTGTACGTCTTCTCTCTATCCTTCGAAACACTCATTTTTATTCCGCGTCCCCTCCTTTGAATTACCTGGAAATATCCTCTTTCGTCCAGGCAATTATTGTTCAATTTTAAATACCACAAAAATGAGAAAGACAATTTTAATCCTCGTACTCGCTGTCACCGCTACCGCTATCTTTACCTCTTGCGCTTCTTCCAGGGGCATGGGCGGATGTAAGTCCACACAGGGTTACGTTGGTTACGGCAGCCGCTAGAAGCTGACTGAAACGGGCATTTCAACCGGAGTGGTCCGGGAAATTCCGAACTATATACAAAGGTTATCTCAAAAAGATAACCTTTTTCTTTTGCCGTTGTTATAGTAGCGGCAATAAAACAACACAATCATGAATTGGATACCGCTCAACGATCCGACCCAGCTGGAAGAAATCAAGACGCGTTCGGCCGGGCGTCCCCAGGTCATTTTTAAACACAGCACCAGCTGCTCTATCAGCAAAATGGTCCTGAACCGCCTGGAAAGGAACGAAGCACCGGCCTCGCTGGATTTTTATTTCCTCGACCTCTTAAAATACCGCCCCGTTTCCAACCAGGTGGCAGAAACCTTCCGGATCACCCACCAATCGCCGCAGGTATTGCTCATCCGGGATGGGAAATGCGTATACGACGAGAGCCATACGGGTATTTCGATGGATGAGATCCTCGAGGTGGCGTCCTGAGACGTCCTGAGAAACAGGTCGGGAAGGGCCGGCCTGACGGCCCTCATTTGCCGGTGGCGGTCTCCTTTCCTTGTGTGCTGACCCGGAACGGGACGGTCATGTATCCTTCGGAAGCCCGCTGTTTGCCGATGGCGTCGTAGATCGCCGGATCATCCGGCGCCCAAGTTGCCAGCCCGTCCACATACCGGTTGTACATGCAAAACGCCGCGGCAATCAGTACGGTATCATGGATCTCTTTATCGGTGGCGCCCTGCTCCCTGGCAAAAGCTATATCGGCGGGCAGCACTTTCCTGCCATCCTGCTGCACTTTGGCGGCGATCTTCAGCAAGGCCTTTAATTTGTCGCTGATGGCGGCGTTCGCAGGATCACGCACCACCTGCTCCACCAGGTCTCCGTCACCATCCAGCTGATACTTGGCGATGGCCCCATGTGTGGAAGCGCAGTATTTGCATTGGTTCAGACTGGAAGTATAGGTGGCGATCAGTTCCCGTTCGCCAGGGGTAAGCGTGGAAGTCGCCGGGTCGTGCAGGAGTGTCTGGACCAGGTGATTCAAAGGCAGCGCGGTGACCGGGCTGTACATAAAGAGGCTCCGGATTCCCGGGAAACCCTCCGGCAAAGCTACATGTGGCATATTTTTTATTTTTTTATTGAAAAATCGGACAATTTACTCCCCGCTCACTACTGACTACTCACTCCCTCACCTGCGCCGCCTGGTGGATCACGATCTGGGGCTTGCCTTTGAACAATTCGATCTTGCCCGAAACGGTCAGGTTCTTGTTGAGGAATTGCTCCTCGGGTTTAAAGGAAAAAAGTTTCCTTTCCGGTCCGAAGATCACCACCGTGAGTAGCTGGTGCGGATAGGCTCCGCCAAGATTGATCAGGGTTGGCTGTTTCGCGCCGCTCTCCAGGTATCGCGCGCCAAAGACCTTACCGCTGACAGTTACGCTGTCGCCGACATGTTTACCGGCGTCTGCAAGCTGGATGGCGCTCTGCGCGCGGGCGCCCATCGGTATAGAGGCCGCAAAAGCCCCGGTCAGCAGGACCAGGCAAATGAAAAATGACTTCTTCATATTAAAAGTTTATATGAAGATAAGAAATACAGCAGGCAAATAATTTTCCCCGTTATGTCATTATTTTAATAATGAATCTCTACATTCAGTAATTAAAATACCCCGTATGTCGACCTCTCCTTCCATCATGGCCCTTCATTTCCGTTACAGGCTTTGGATAGCTGAAATGAATGCCGATATCAACGTATTGCGGATCTTCGAAGATTATGCAGCCGAACTGGCCACCAAGAACAGCGACCCTGCCGTAAAGAAGGGAATCGCCGATTTCAAAAATGAATTCGTGGGTCTCCGGACCCAGATCGACGAGCTGAGACACGAGATGCATCTCTGCAAAATGTCGCTGGCAGCGGACGCGCGGGAATCCACGCAGAAAGAGGCTGCAAAGGGAAAAAAGAAACCCGCCTTATCGGCCGATCATGCGGCGCTCAAAAAGCGATATACCACCTACCGGAAAAAATTCAATACTGTAAAAAAAGAGTTCGGCCTCTTTGAGGCCAGATGGCTGTAAGAACTTTCCGGGAACCGTGGTTGCAAAACCCTTCCGGGAATGCCAGGAACGCACAGGGTACCTGAATATACCTCCGGATTTCTATCCCGCCGTGACTTCGGCCCCCGCGGATGTCTTCGAGCCTTCCCGCCTCAACGCATTTCTCCGCAGATAATAAACGGGTATTCCGAGCAGGGCGATGATCAGGCCCGGCCAGGTGAACCCCGGTTTATAGACGATCAATAGTCCGCAAAAGCAGAGCCCCATGAGGATGTAGACGGCCGGCAGTACCGGGTAGCCGATCGCTTTATAAGGCCGCTCATGACCGGGCCTCTTCACCCTGAGAATATAGATGCCGAAAATGGTGAGGATATAAAAAAGCACGACTACAAAACTGATCATGTCCAGCAGGTCCCCGTATCTTCCGCTCAAACAGAGGACCGATGCCATTCCGGCCTGCATCCACAGCGCGAAGCCCGGTACGGCCTGCTTGTTCAGGACACCGGTCCGGCGAAAAAAAAGCCCATCCCGGGCCATACTATAATAGACCCTGGCACCCGCGAGGATCAGACCATTGTTGCATCCAAAAGTCGCAATCATGATCATCACCGCGATCACCGCGGTACCGGCAGGTCCAAAAGTCGCATCGGCGGCCACGATGCCCACCCGGTCTTTCTCAGCAGACGCGATGGCATGCAAAGGCAATTCGGCTGTAAACATCAGGTTCAGCAATACATAAAGTATAGTGACGATCACGGTGCCCAGGAGCAGGCTAAGACCGATATTTCGTTTGGGGTTATTGATCTCCCCGGCGACGAAAGTGACATTGTTCCAGGCATCATAGCTTACGATGGCTCCTACCAGCGCCGCGGCGACGGCGCCCCATAAAGCGGGCTTATCCGTATATTCCCGGAAGGATCCGGACAGATCGATCGACCGGAGCTTCCATGCATCCGACCAATTGGCGCTCCAGACATCGTGTTTCAAAAAGACCAGCCCGAACAGGATGAGCCCGGCCATGCTAAGCACCTTGGTCAACGTGAACGTAGTCTGTATGATTTTCCCGTTTCGTATTCCGCGGGTATTGATCCAGGTGAGCAGCGCGATCGTAGCGATAGCCAGCGCCTGGGCCGGAGAGACCCTGAAGCTTCCCACCGAAAACAGCACCCTGTCCTCGCTGACAGCCGGCACAAAATAGGCCAGGAACTTATAAAATGATACGCCTACCGCGGCGATGGTACCGGTCTGTATCACGGTAAAGAGGCTCCAGCCATAGAGAAAGGCGACGAGGGGATTGTAGGCTTCTTTCAGATAGACATACTGGCCGCCCGCACGGGGATACATGCCGCTCAGCTCCCCATAGCTAAGCGCCGCCGTCAGGGTCATAAAGCCCCCTATCAGCCATACGGCGATCAGCCAGCCGGCGGAGCCCGTGTGTCTTGTAATATCGGCGCTGACGATAAAAATACCAGATCCGATCATACTGCCGGCGACGAGCAGTGTCGCGTCCAGCAAACCCAGTTCCCGTTTCCAGCCGGCCGCCTGATCGGCTGATTCCGCTGCCTGACCGGCAGATTCCTTTGACATAGTTATTTTTTGCATGTTGTATCCATTTCTGCTGGATGCTGGATTATTGTTGCCTATCTCCAGCCTGCACGCGTTTTACCGCAGCTCCGCAGTCGTGAGCGGGGTGACGGGTTCGGTAGCCGGGGTACGCCCCTGCAGAACCGACATCTTCGCATGGGGAATTTGCCCCAGAATCAGCCGGGCGCACTCCCCTGCTTCTTCGATCAGCGGAAATCCCGAGAATACAAAAGACCGGAAACCCATGTCCATGTAACGGTTCAGCTTTTGCAGGATTTGGTCGGGGTCTCCGACCAGCGCGCCTCCGCAGCCCGAGAAGACCTTGCCGATGCCCGTCCACAAGAGTGGTTCTATATACCCTTCTTCGTCGGCCAGTTCATCCCGCAGCCGGTCCTGTCTGACTACGCCCAGCGAACGGGAATCTTCGGAGCGGCTCCGGATCTCAAGACCGCGCTTTTCATCGAACTTCGACATCAGCTTCCTGACATAGGCTTTCGCCTCCTTCTCAGTTCCCCGCGGCACGATATGTATCCGCAGACCAAAATCCAGGGTCCGTCCATAGGAAGCGGCCCGGGTGCTCATGTCCTGCATGGTCTCATACATGCTCTCTTCGGTCTCCGGCCACATAAGAAACATATCGCAATGACGGGCGCATACGTCCCTGGCGCCCTCCGAGGTACCTCCGAAATACAGGAGCGGACCTCCATTCTGCTGGTAAGGCCTGGACGGATCCGAAGGCAGGTCGAATTGGTATAACTCGCCCCGGTGCTGGATCCTCTCCTGTGTCCATGCCTGCCGGAGGATTTCGATGGTCTCGGAGCACCGCTGATATCGCAGGGCGGGGTTCTCCCGCAAACCCGGCAGATCGGAATTGATAATATTGATGGTCAGCCTTCCTTTCAGCAGATGGTCCAGGCAGGCGATCGCACGGGCCAGCATCGGCGGATGCATTTCTCCGGTGCGTATCGCGGTGAGCAAATTGATCGTCGACGTCATCGGGGCGACCCCATTGGCAAAACTCAGTACATCCTGTCCCACAGTATAGGCGCTGGGCAGCAGCACATTGTCAAAAGCCAGCCTTTCCGCATTCAGCACGATGTCCTTGCTATGTTCAAAATTGGCGCGCCGCTCATTGTCCAGGACGCCCAGGTATTCGGTGTCGCCCCCGCAGAGGTCGCTAAACCAGGATATTTCCGCTACGCGTCGGGGCGTGCGTATCGGAACGGTAGTAATTGTGGATAACACGGTATCTATTTTGGTGGTTGAAAAATCTTACTATCAGTTTTTCCGGTAGATCGTCTTGCCTTCCTTGATCGTCTCCAGCACATGGATGTCTTTGATCTTCAGCGGATCGATCGTCGTAGGATCGTCGGAGAGAATGACCAGGTCGGCCAGTTTCCCTTTCTCCAGCGAACCCTTCGTCTTCTCCTCGAAATATTCATAGGCGCCGTTGATCGTGATGGCCCGGAGCCCTTCTATCGGCGTCAGCCGTTCATCCGGACCGATGACCTGCCCGGTACGGGACACCCGGTTGACCGATGTCCAGAGGAGGAAAAGCTGGCTCAGCGGCGTTACCCCGTAATCGGTATGATTGGTAATGACGATGCCTCTTTTCAAGGCTGACTTAACGGGGCTCTCAAACCAGCCACGCTCCTTGCCGAGGTTACGCACATGCACATCCCCCCAAAAAAAAGTATGGTTCGTGAAGAAAGAAGGCAGCATACCCAATTCCTTGTATTTATCGAGTTGGTCGGCCCTGGTGAACTGGGCATGGATCACTACCGGTCTACGGCCCAGACTGGTGGTATTCAACTCCCTGTCCGCATTTTCAATGGCCTTGATATACATGTCAATCGTCGCATCGCCATTGCAGTGTACGAAGAAACGGATATTGTTTTTAAAGTCCTTTGCTACCGCCGCATTGAACTGTTCCTGCGTAACTGTCGGAATTCCCCTGCAATCGTCACCGGTGCAGCCGGGAACGTCCACCAGGTAGGGCCGGGTGAAGTAGGCTGTCTTTCCTTGCGGGCTTCCGTCGGCGATCAATTTGGTGCCGGCCAGTTTCAGATGGTGGTCCAGCACCCCGAAATGATAGGCGGCCGTATCCGCGAGCAGCCTGTCGACGGTCTCATAGGCCGGGAGGGATTCGATATCGATATACAAGGCATCGGCGGCGGCAGCCTTTCTCAGCAGTTCGAGCGACTCGAAACCCGTCCGTCCTTCCTGGGCCGTGGTGATGCCGTTACTGGCGTAGAATTGTTCCTGGTCTTTGATCTCCTGCAATTGCTCCTCCCAGGTCGGTTTTTTATTGCGCTCCCTTTTCAATAAGGCGCCCGCATGTTCCTGGAGTAAGCCGGTGGGCTCGTTGGTCCCTGGTTTGCGGACGATCATGCCGCCGGCGGGGTTCTTTGTCGTGCTGTCGATTCCGGAGACCCTGAGGGCATAGGAGTTGACGAGGACCATATGTCCCGAGACATGCTGCAGGGCCACCGGGTTATTGGGAAATGCCGCGTCGAGGTCTTCTTTTACGGGGTGACGGCCTTCCGCAAGCTGATCCTGGTCGTACCCGAACCCGGTGATCCACTCCCCGTCTTTGATATGATTCTTCTCCTTGAACGCCTGGAGGGCGGCGACGATATCGGGGATGCTCTTCACCGTCCCGACAGGAGGCGCCGACAGGTCGACGGCTTTTGAACGGCCCAGTCCCATAAAATGGCTATGACCGTCGATAAACCCCGGGATCAGCGTCTTGCCCTGCAGGTCGACGACCTGTGTCGCGGTCCCTTTTAGTTTTTTGATGGAAGCCGTGGCGCCTACGGCGAGGATCCTGCCGTCCTTCACGGCCAGGGCCTGTGCGACCGTGTTGGCGGAGTCTACCGTGATGACCCTGCCGTTGATATAAATAATGTCTGCGGTCTCCCTGGGAACAACAGCCGATTCCATGGAAGCAACACGGGATTCCGTGGCAGGAGGAATAGGCGAGCTGAGGGATTCCTGCGACTGGTTCGCCTTCTGGACCGCGGCCAGGGACAGGACGAAGAGGCTCGGGGCCAGTAAAAAAAGATTCTTGTTCATGAAATGGTGGTTAAAATTTATAATATCAATCAGCTTCTCTTATAAACCGTCTTGCCTTCCTTGATGGTCTCCAGCACTTTTATGTCCTTGATCTTTTCCGGGTCCGTCGTCGTCGGGTCGTCGGAAAGAATGACGAGATCAGCCAGCTTACCTTTCTCCAGCGATCCCTTGCTCTTCTCTTCAAAGTATTCGTAAGCCCCATTGATCGTCAGCGCCCGCAGGCCTTCCTGCGGCGTCAGACGCTGACCGGGCCCGATGGTCACCCCGCTGCGGGATTCCCGGTTGACCGACGACCACAGGATAAATAAGGGGTTGATCGGCGTCACCGGAAAATCGGAATGATTCGTGAAAACGATCTGCTTATCCAGCGCGGCCTTTACGGGGCTGGAAAAGAAAGCCCGGTCCTTTCCCAGGTTGCGGATATGCACATCTCCCCAGAAAAAAGTGTGGTTGGTAAAAAAAGAGGGCAGAAAACCCAGCTCTTTGTATTTGTCCAGCTGGTCGGGCCGGGTGAACTGGGCATGGATCACTACCGGTCTGCGATCCAGGCTGGACGTACCAAGTACGCTATCTGCGTTTTCGACGGCCCGGATATACCGGTCTATCGCTGCGTCACCGTTGCAATGCACATAGACCTGGACATGGTTCCTGAAGCCCTTTATAACGGCCTCGTTTAACTGCAGTTGGGTAAAGTTCGGGAAACCGCGGTAGCCGGCGGTATCGCCAGGCAACTGTGTCGTATAGGGCTCCGTGAAAAAGGCGGTCCTCCCCTGCGGGGAGCCATCCGAAATGAGCTTAAAACCCGCGAGCTTCAGGTGGTTCTTATAGGTATTAAAAGAATAATAAGGATTTGCAAGCAACTTGTCGAGAATGGGATAACCCGGCAACGCATCGATATCGATGATAAGCAGGTTGCTGTCCGCGGCTTTTTCCAGGAGATCCACCGATGCCAGGCTTGAATAACCGTCCTGCGCCGTCGTAACGCCAAAGCTGGCATAATACTCCTCTTTTTGCTTCAGACCCGCCAATCTTTCGGGAAGCGTCTTCTCCTTCACCGGGGCGATCTTCAACAGGTAGGAAGCATGTTCCTGCAATAGCCCGGTCGGCTCGCGGGTCCCTGGTTTACGAACGATAAAACCGCCGGGAGGATTGGCGGTGGAACTATCGATACCCGAAATACGCAAGGCAAAGGAATTGACGACCAGCATGTGACCGTTGATATTGGTGATACCCACAGGGTTGTCCGGAAAGGCCGCATCGAGGTCTTCTTTCTGCGGATGCCTCTTTTCGGCAAGCTGGTCCTGGTCATAGCCGTATCCGTTGATCCATTCCCCCGGCTTTATATGATGTACCTCCTTGAATTGCCGCAATGCCGCGACGATGCCGGGAATGTCCTTTATAGGACCCATGGGTGGCGAACCCAGGTTGACATAGGCACCCGGATCAAATTCCATGATATGACTATGCCCGTCAATAAAACCAGGCAAGAGTGTTTTCCCGCGCAGATCGATTACGCGGGTGGCCGGTCCTTTCAGCTTCCTGACGACAGCTGCCTGTCCGATAGCCTCGATCCTGCCATCTTTCACGGCCAGGGCCTCGGCCAGGCTGTTAGCTGAATCGATCGTAAGGATCCTGCCGCCGATATAAATGATGTCCGCGTAAGCGGTCCTGGCCGGTGGTTTCCCCGGTCCCCGGAATCCGGAGAGGAGGAGGAAGAGCCCGGCGGCAAAGGCCGAAAATCGATTGTATTGCATATACCGTATCATTATATCGTTTGAAGTTTAGTTCGAAGTATCGCCGTATCAGTTGTACGACCGTATCAGCTGTACCGTCCCATCGTTTGTTTGTATTGTCTTATCGTTTTTATCATTGTATCACTTTTATCGTCGTATAGTTTATATCGCCGTTCCAGCCGTTCCATTTGTCTCCCGTTCCATTTGTCTCCCGCTCCATTTATATCGTCTGTGTCCCGTATCGAATGGACCATTTCAGCGCCCCCGATCCTGTCAGGGAGCCAGTTGGTTATAAGCCGTCTCGCTGCTGGGTACCGGCCATACATAGTTCGCGTCGGTCGGCAATACTTCCGGGGCCGTGCCGGCGTTTCCCGTCTTGGCGGGTAGCGGTTGTACCCTTCTGAGCAGATCGGGTGTTCTGAAACCTTCTCCCAGCAGCTCTATCCTCCTCTCATTCAGGATCGTGGGTATCAGCGTGGAAGATGGATCGATACTGGCGGGATCGAATGTGTAACCGGGATCGGACCGCTGTCTCACCGCATTCAACAAGGCAATGGCCGTAGCCGGATCATTGTTATTGGCGGCGGCTTCCGCATAGTTCAACAATACCTCCGCATAGCGGATCACGGGGATATAGTCATTGTAGGGCACCGAATTGTGGGAGAATTTGTTGACCAGCTGCTGTCCGACCGTGTTGGTGATCACCAGGCCCTTGCGCGCATCAGCAGACGTACTTCCGAAGACCGGGTCGGAGACGATCCCCGCCGTATTGAGCGGCAGGATCGGGTACAGATAGTTGTAAGCCAGCGAACTCTGATTATCGGGCGCCTCGGTGGGGCTTACAAAGGGCAGAAAGAAGATGGCCTCCGGGCCGGTGTAGGTGCCGCTAAAAACGGTGACAATATTCGTTTCCAGCCGATGGGTGGTCGATCCCGAAACATATTGATAAGGCGCCGCGGCGGGTACCAATTTGGAGGCTTCCGCGATGACATTTGCATAGTCCGCCTTGGCCAGGTATACCCGGGTCTTCAGCGCAATAGCCGTGGCTTTGTGTGCCCTGGATTCGTTCAGAAGGGCCGTGGCGTAGGCCGCGGGAAGATCCGTTTCCGCGTCGTTCAGATCCTGGAGAATCTGCGTGTAGACATCCGATACCTTGCTGAAAGCAAAGTTATTATTCCCGCCGGACGTCGAAGGCGTAAGCCGCAGCGGCAACGCTGCAGCGGAACTGTTCTGTGCATAGGGCGCGGCATAGGTCGTTACCAGGTTAAAATAATTGAAGGCCCGGATAAACTTTGCCTCGGCGAGGTAATTCTTCCGCAGGGAATCGCCGATCACCGTGGTATTGGTGATATTGGCGATGAGGATATTGGCGGAATTGATGGCCGCATAGGCGTCGGTCCAGACCGCGTTCACAAAATTCCCCGACGCCGTGATGGACTGGTTCCATACGTTGGCGCCCGTGGAGTTGTTACCGTCGTTCTGGCTGAATTCATCGCCGCGCTGTTCGTTAAAGACGATATAACGGCCGCCAAAATACGAAGCCGTCTGCACCTGTGAATAGAGGTTATTGACACCTGCCAGGATCTTGTCGGATGTGCTGAAGGCATTGGCATCCGAAACAGTCGTCTTCGGCACGGTATTCAGCAGATTCTTCGTGCAGGAAGACAGGGCTATTATAAATAGAACAGAGACAGGTATCAGCGCGGACAGGCCCTTATCGGATCGCCCGTTCAGGCGCCTGTTCATTGGGTATATTGTCATAAATATCTTTCTCATATAAATAATACTTTTTGTAGTTTAAAATCCGACGTTCAGGCCCAGCGTGACCACGCGCGCGTTCGGCGGTACGTTTTGGTCTTTCCCGGAATTGATGGAATTGCCGTTGATGGAGACTTCGGGATCAGACCCCTTGTATTTGGTGATCGTGAAAATATTGCTGGCCTGCACATATACATGGATGGAGGATATCTTCGAACGGAGGTCGCCTTCCAGTGGGATGTTGTATCCCAGCGACGCATTCTTCAGCTTTATATAGGAACCGTCTTCCACCCGGGCCGAATTGGAAGAGGAGAACCCGGTAGAGAAGTTATCCCCGTATACCAGTTTAGGCACATTTGTCACCTGCCCCGCTTTGGTCCATCGGTTCAGGACAAAAGTCCCGTTATTGAAATAGCGTTGATCGGAAATGGTGGCGATCGTGCCGTCATAGATCTTGTTGCCGCCGGAATAGGTAAAGCCGATATTCAGATCGAAATGATGATAGCTGAATGTGTTGTTGAATCCTCCGAAATAAGTCGGCAACGAGGGCCCTTGTATGCGGCCATCGGCATAGTTGTCGATTGCCGTAGCCGTGGTACCGTCGAGGTTTGTCCAGCTCTTGTTGACCGCATTGTATTGCACCTGTGTGCCGCTTTTATTCAGATACACCCTGTTTCCATTGGCCGGGTTGACACCCGTGGTCGGCACGGCAAAAACAGAACCGAGGGAATATCCCACCCGTGTCATGTTCTGTATCCCGAAAGTCGTCAGCGAAGTCGGGTAGATGTCGCCGCCTGTGCCCAGGGAGGTGACCTTGTTTGTCAGCGTGGAGAAGTTGAGATTCACATCCCAGCGAAAGGCGCCCGTGTTCAGCACATGAGCGTTGATACCCAGTTCCACTCCCCGGTTATACAGGGATCCCACGTTGGCCGCGATCGAGTTACCGGGAATCCCTTGTGAGGAAGACTGCGGCGCGTTCAGGATGAGCCCGTCGATCAGGTTGTTATAATAGTCGGCATCGATCGTGATCCGGTTCTGGAAAAGGCCGACATTCAAGCCCACATCCGTCTTCTTGCTGGTCTCCCATTTGAGGTTGGCGTTCCCGGCCTGTGAGAAGTAGAGCGTAGCCAGTCCTTCATAAGTGGCGGACGTGTATTGGGAGAGGGCGGCATAATCCGCGATGGAGCTGTTGCCAACCACACCATAGCTGCCTCTTATCTTGAGCGCGTTGACGACTTCGGAGAAAGAAGAATTCTTGTAGAACTGCTCTTCGGAGATGTTCCAGCCTACGGAGCCGCCTGCGAAATTCCCCCATTTATGACCGGGAGCCAGTGCGGAAAGACCGTCGCGCCGGAAATTAAAACTCAGCAGATAGCGCCTGTCATAATCGTAATTGACGCTGCTGAAAAGGGAGATGAGCCCGCTCTCGGTCTGTACGTTCCCCGTTGGGCTGATACTGGACCAGCCTCCCTGGTAACTCGTATAGTAGGGATCCGTGATACCGGTCCGTACGGCGCCCCAGCCGTTGATCGTCTTATGGATCTGCTCGTAGCCACCCAACAGCTTCAAATGATGCCGTTGACCGATGGTAGGATTGTAGATCAGGGTATTGGTCCAGTCCGTGTTTTTAAGGGTGGTGCTGGTATTGGTCGCGGAGCCGCCCCCGATGATATTGGGACGGGCCGTGGCGCCGTCGCCGCTATAGGGATTCAGGAAAGAGGTATTGTTGATGGTCAGGTTGTCGAACCCATAACTGAGACGGTATTTCAGGTCCTTCAATATGCTCCATTCTCCATATACATTTCCGATAAAAGCGTTATTCTCAGAGGTATTCTTATCGAGGTCCAGCACGGTTTTCAGGTTCCAGGCGTTGAATACGCCCAGGGCGGAGCTGTTGGCCCCATAGCCGATCGTACCGTTGTTGGCATTGATATTATAGCTGCCGTCGGGGTTGACTGCGCGTACGTTCGGCGGCAGGATATAGGTGAGCCTGGCTAACGGCTCGGTGCCGATATACTGGGTATTGACGCTATTGCCCGTCGCTCCGGTGATCGAATTGGGGGGAATGGCGCCCGTATTAGGGCCGGAGTTCAGCGAGTTGCTATAAGAGACATTTGCGCCGATCGTGACGGTGCTCAGCAATTTGTGATCGATGTTCAGGCGTACGATCTTCCGGTTGAAGTTGTTGGTACGGATGAACCCGTTCTGATCGGTATATCCGGTCGAAAAATAATAGCTGGTGGCATCCGTCGCTCCGGAAATATTCACATTGTGGCTTTGCGATACGCCGGTGTGATAGGCGACATCATACCAGTCGGTATTGACGACGCTGCTGTCCGCATTCTTCTGCAGGGCGAATCCCGGGCTGAGGCCTGCATTCACACGCGCCTCATTCTTGATCGTCACATATTGTTCGGCATTCAGCAATTTCGGCAGGTTATAAGGATTGCTGAAACTGACCCAGGTATCGTATCCGACCCGTGCCTTCCCATGTTTTCCCTTTTTTGTCGTGATGACCAGGACGCCGTTGGCCGCACGGGACCCATAGATGGCGGTTGCCGAAGCGTCTTTCAGCACATCGATCGTCTCGATGTCCGACGGGTTGATATCCGCCAGCGGATCGTTGCCCACGGCGCCTCCGCCCGAACCGGTAAAAATCGTCACTCCATCGATCACGACGAGCGGATAGATCCCCGAGGAAATGGAGTTTATGCCCCGGATACGCAATACAGGCGGGTTGTTCAGGGCGCTTCCCGGTTGTACAATGTCCACGCCCGCGGCCTGTCCGCCCAGGAGCTGGGTAAAGCTCTGAGCCGGTTTGTTCTCCAGTTTCGCTGCTCCGACCTGGGCTACCGCCCCCGTATACTCACTCTTACGCAGCGTAGAATAACCGGATGAAATTACCACATCGGCGAGGGTGGCGCTGCCTTCCTTCAACAGAATATCGATGTTGGCGGGATTCGAAACAGAGACGGTCCGGGTCTCATAACCGACAAAGGATACGAGCAACACCAGCGGAACATGTTGTCCGGTCACGAATTTAAATTCTCCTTTGGCGTCCGTCAGCACTTCGTGGGTGGTGCCTTGAATATGAACGGTGGCGCCGGCAAGCGGCTCCCGGGTCTTGCTGTCAGTCACAACCCCGTTGATAGAGAGGTTGGACGCCTGTGCCTGTGCAAAAGACAAGGCCGGCAAAAACAGCAATACGGGCAAAATCAAAAATCCGGTCATCACAAACAACGCGGACCGGCGGGTGGCGTAAAATTTTCTGTACATGGTAATGGGGTTGTCTATCGAATTTTTGTGTACTGGTGAATGAGAGGGCGCCGCTTTAGGGAACGACAACTCTTCACGCCTGGCGTATAACAATGTATTCATCCGAAAAAAATTGGGATTGAAAAATATGGCAGGATGAGGGTTAATGGTCTGATGTGAAAAGGGATCTCCGAATCGGAACCCGGATCAGCAACAACAACGGCGCTTGCTCATGGCGTAAATGTTTATCATTTGAGACAGCAAATATATGGTAAATCATTTTAGTCTACCAAAAAGATAGACTTAATTATTTTAGCGGCCCTCGTCTCGCCTGCCGAATCATGCGTCTCTGATTAAAATACAATAATTTATATATATTCTACTAATTTTATAGACTTAATGGAATTTTAATCTCCTCCCGCCTGAGAAAAGACCTGGCGACAGCCAGCCGGGTGTCCATTCGGTGGCAGTTCGGTGGCAGTTTGGCGGCAACAGCCGAAAACCTCCTTCCGGCCGCAAAGGCTAGAGACTTACCCCTAATTGTTTCCTTTTATGAAATCAATTTTCCCCTACCTATTTCTTCTTGGAATTTGTTTTATTTTGACATTTACACTGGCATTATTCGCCCACGACCTTCTAAACCTTAATCTTATTAAATTTATGAGAAAGCAGTTGCTCATCGAGCTATTCGCAGGCCTGCTAATCCTACTTTTCCTCTACGCCAGCGTAAGCAAATTCATTGACTTCAGACATTTTACCGGTGAAATGAACAACCAGCCCCTGCCAAAGGTGCTGAAGCGTGGGTTGGTATTTATCGTCCCCATCTCGGAAGTGCTGATATCTATCGCGCTGGTCATGGAGTTCACCCGAACGGCAGGATTTTGGGCGTCCGTGGTCCTGATGGGCCTCTTCACGGCCTATACCCTCGCCGTACTCCTGCATCTTTTTAGCCGTGTCCCCTGCTCCTGTGGAGGCGTGATCAGGCAACTGAACTGGCGGCAACACTTCGTCTTTAATCTCTTCTTTACCGCAATCGCTTTAGCCGGCATCTATTTACAACGCAGCAGAAAAAAACAAATCACCATTCACCATTTAAAACAGCAAATTGTATGAAAAAGCTAAAAATTGTCTTTATGGCTACGGCCATCTTCCTGGGAATCGGCGGCGCCTTCGCATCAAGAATCAGGGCCAAGACCGATTGCAGTTCAGATACGCAGTATTATTTGGCCGGACAGAATTACTTCCAGGCCGGCGGATACGGGGACGATTATTACTGCCAGGAAGCGCCGTTTGACTGCACGTATTACAAACCGAACCCCCTTACCGAGCCTAATTCGTATGCACCCTGCGTAATTGGCGCTTATACCCCGATTTATTAAACCACCCAACCACACCCATTCTCCCCTTTGTTAGCGCGGATTCTGCTGCATGCCGCTGCTGGCAATGACATCCGGGGGAATGGGTAGTGTGTATCTGTTGTCGCCAGGCGCCAGGAATATGGGCTGCCCGTTCATTACCCTTGTCAGGACGATGCCGGCTCCTTCTTTATTCAACCGCCTGAGATCCGTCCACCGCAAGCCGCGTATCGGCAATTCCTTTCTCCGCTCCGTCAGCACCTTTCCCAATGCATCTTCGGGATCACTCGCCGTTATCTGCACAAAGAACCCGGTCTTCCACCGGGTCGCCAGCAGCGTATTCAGATCCGACATCGCGGCGGAGACATTTCCTGCCCGCGCGTGACATTCCGCCCGGATCAGCAGGATCTCGTCAACGGCAAGACCCGAGAAGGGGAAGATCGTGCCATTATAGCTCCGTTTCAGGACGGGCTGTCCCAGGCCGCCGGTCACAAAGAACAGGGAGGGGCGGAGATCCCCCGGGGCATAGGACCGGTAAAGCATCGAGTCGACGATACAGCCCGCGTTGACTACTCCCAGCAAGGCCTGGGTATTCAACTGGAAACTGCCCTGGTAAAGCGTCTCTGCGTTTAGGACCGAAAAGGGTTTTAAAGTCGTGGGATCGATCGTATCATAATCGATCAGGGAGTCGTAGAGTTGAAGGCAACTGTCTGCACAGAGACCCGCCAGGTCATATTCCCGCATCGACAGGTATATGCGGGCTTTTAGGGCCAGCAGCGCCGGAAAAGAAGGACGGTTGCGAAAATTGGAAGGGACCGTTCGGGCAATCACGTCATGAGCCTGTTCCAGATCCCGCAAAATCTGGTCATAGGTCTGCTGCACCGTCGAACGAACGGATGGGGAATTGATATCCGGGTCAAGGCGGAGCGGAAGACCCAGGTCAACCGGGGCTGTCGCCGGATCGTATACATTGCAGAACACCTGCGCCAGCTGGTGGAACGCATAGGCCCGGATAAAGAGCGCGGCTCCCCTGATCGCATTTGCCTCCTGGAGACTATCTGCGTCCACGGCGATGCCGCCGAGCGAAGTCAGCACCGTATTCGCGTAAAAAACCTGCTGGTAAGGCGCATCCCAATCCGCAATCCCGGTCTGGCCCTGGTAGACGTCCGCGGCCCAGACATATCCGTTCTGTTCCTCCGAATTCAGGCCTTGCCAAAGAGAATAAGCCAGGTAGAAGTTATCGGAAGAGAGTTCTCCCAGCATCGGTGTCTGGGCCATGATCTTGGTATTGTCCAGGAGTTCCTGGAGCGAAGAGAGCGTATTGGGCAGTACTAACTGCGTACTGGTAGGTTTGTCCAGGAATGCCGTCTTATTGCAACAACACAGCATGGCCGCCATCACCAGCCCGGTGATCCGGACAACCCATCGCTTCAAAATTTTCGTATTCATGCGCTTATCATTCTTTTGCTCATTACTGACTACACCCTGCTCACGACTTCTCTACTCACTACTTCTCTACTCACTGCCTCTCTATTCCCTGCTACGAACTGATTCTCTGTCCACTGCTTCCAACTGCTTCTCCATTCTCTGATCCCAGCTCTTCCCCCTCTGCCCACCCTCACTTACTCCGCTTCGACTCATACTCCTCCCACCCTTTTCTCCCGATTCACCTCTCCCAACCGGACCTTCCCGTCTCGACACTCCCTACCGTCTCCTCGCCGCTCACCACCCGCCACTTTCTCCTCTCCTCACCTCTGCCTACTGCCTACTGCCTACTCACTACTCACCACCGACCACTGACTACTGGCTACTGACCACCAACCACTCACCACTCACCACTGACTACTCACTACTCACCACTCACTATCACCACTCCATCTTTATCCCTATCGCCAGGCTCCTCGGTCTGGGATAGCTGAGCAGGTAATCGGGGTCGAGACCGGCATGATTAGCCTTCCAAAGAATGCCTATATTGTTGGCATAAGCATAGCATACCAGGGATCGGAAAGGCAGCTTCTTATACTTTTGCCTGTCCAGTCCATAGCTTAGCCGGATATCCCGCAACCGGATGTTGTCGCCCTTTTCCACCAACACCTCCGAATAGTCATAGAAAGCATCTCGCTGGGTATTGTCCGGATAAATCATGGAAGGCACATTCGTCGTTTTCTCGTCGCCCGGCTGTTGCCAGCGTTTATAGAAGTCGGGAGAACCCAGGGACACCTGGCTGAATACACTCCCGTAATCGATAGACGTCCTTCTGAAATAATAGCCCGCCTCATAGACGATATTTACGGAGAGCGAGAAATGTCGCCAGCCAAAATCATTGCGGAAGCTTCCGAAAATGGTGGGGGTAGCCGAGCCCTTATAAAGAAGGTCGTTAAAGTCTGCAGATTGAAGGATGGAGGCATAATCTTTGCTGACCTGGTGCTGGTACCATCCCCGCGGGTCACCGTCGGAGGGATCGAGGCCCTTCCAGCGAAGCGCATATACGGAATAGAGAGGGTGGCCTGCCAGCGGGCTGATGACCCCCGGCGGCAGATAGTTGCCAATAGAAGAGAGTTGCGCCCTGTACCGGGTCACTTCGTTACCGACATAACTGAACAGGAAATGCACGGACCATTCCAGGACGCCCAGTCTGTTTCGGGTATTTAACTGCAGATCGATCCCGTGGCTCTTCATATCCGCTGTGTTGCCGATAAACTGGGTATTGCCTGTGGTAGGGTCCAGCGGGCTGGTGCCGATAAGATCCTTCCCTCTTTTGATATATCCGTCGAGGCTGCCGGTGATCCTGTCGCTGGCGGTCGCCAGATCCAACCCGATATTGATGATATGCGTCTTTTCCCAGCCCAGGGAGGAATTGGGTGGGTTGTTGATACTGGCGGTGGGCGCCCCATAATTGTTGAGACTATTGAGGGTGATGGTCGTAAGCGCCGAAATCGATTTGTCTATATTGCCGCTATAGCCGTCCGTCAGCCTCAACTTGCACCGCTTCAACCAGCTGAGCCTGTAAAATTCTTCCCGCGTCAGATCCCAGGCCAGGCCTGCCGTCAGCAAAGGAGCTCCCCGCTTGTTAGCGGCTGATCCGAAAAAGTTCGATTCATCCTTCCTGGCGCCTACCGTAACAACATACCGCCTGCGATAAGTATAGCTCCCGTTGGCGAAATAAGAGAGATAGCGCTCCGTACCGGCGGAGTTCAGGTCATTATAAGGGATCTGCGCGGAAATATATGATTGGGAATACAAAGGATATTCGGTACTGTAATTCACCGGCTGGCTGATCCGGGTCGCCGGATCGTAGCCATACAGGCGTACCGAGGAAGACACCGTTTCCAGATCGCTCCCCTCGGCCCCGGCCAGGACGGAAAACCGGTGGCTGTCCCGGCTGTCGGAATAGGTATAATTTGCCTGCAACCGCAGATTGTTCGAGTTATAGATATTGGAGACCTCGTCGAGGATGTCTCCGGGAGGAATATTCCGCACCCACTGGCCGTTGACAGATTCGGAATATTCATTGACGAGGTTACGGGTAAAATAGCTTTGCAGGGAATGGAGATCCTGCTGATCGGACTGCCCCCTGCCATAACGATACAGTACATTCAGGTCCAGCCCTTTCCCGATCTTATATTTTATGGACAGATCGATGCGGTAGTCCGTCAGCCGGGTGGTATTATTCGCCAACCGGATTTCCTCCAGCGGCCGGTACTGCCAATTCAGCAACTGACCGTTCCCCGCGGTGTCCAGGTAGGTCTGGCTGAGATTATAAGGAATGGCAAGCGGTCTTCCCTGCGCGTCGGCAAGTTGAAGATAGGGGTACACCGAACCGGATGTTCCGCTGTTGTCATCGGTCGTTTTCGAAAAAGTGTAATAGATACCCATGGAGAAGATCAGCCGGTCCTTCAGCAAAGACCAGGAATTCCTGCCGTTGAGGGTCACCCGTTGAAAGCTGTTATAGTCGCGGCTGAAGAGGTCTTTGTCGAGACCGGCCGACAAATAATATTGATCGTTGGCATTCCCTCCGTTGAGACCTATCGTATATTGCTGGGTGGTATGGGCACGGTAAAAATATTTTTCAAGGTCATAGCGGGTGTCGAGGGTCCGTAGCCTGTTGATTTCCGCGATTGCCTCCTTGTATCCCAGGAGTCCCTGCTGTTCACGAAGCAGGATACCTACCACCGGCGAGTAAGCCGGATGTGCGGGACTTTGAGCAACGGTGGTATAAAAGGACTGGCCGAAAAGATATTCTTCCATGTCTATATAGCCGGGTGAGGTCAGGATGGGCATATAAAACAAATTCGGTCGTTGGGTACCGGTGACACTGCTGCTGAAAGATAGCTGCGGCGCCTGTCCGTGCATTCCTTTTTTGGTGGTAATGACGATCACCCCATTGCCGGAGAATACGCCCCACACAGAAGCCGACGCGGCGTCGCGCAGGATGGTGACGCTCCCGACATCTTCCGGGTTGATGTTCCGGATGTCACCTGCGTACGGGAAATTGTCCAGGATGACCAGGGGCTGCGGGTTGCCGAATATTGTGCTGCGTCCACGTATCGAGCGGCTGGCCTGGTTGAGCCCGGTAACGACGTTGCTGGTAGCGATCATGCCGCTGGTAACGCCATCAAGCCGGTCCAACACGTCGGGCGAGGCGCTGCGGTCAAATAGTTCACGATTGATATTTACAAAGGAGCCGGTAGCGCGTTCCGATGAGATCCCCTGAAAACCATCATAAACTACCGGGAAATCCTCCAGCGACCGGGAACTGCCGCCGAGCCTGACGAGCAGTGATCTGTGGCCTGCCAACCCGATCCGCAAAGTTTCGAAGCCGATACTGCTAACCAGGAGAACAGCGTTGGAATCGTATACAGCCAGGACGAAACGTCCGCTGTCGTCGGCGGCCTGTTGATGACCGTCGCTCTCCAGGGTGACAGTAGCCGCCTGCACCGGCATACCCAGGGAATCGACGATCCTTCCGCTTACCGTGACAAGATTGGATTCCTGGCGCACGGACGGTCGTTCCTTCAACTGTATAACGATGGTATGCCCGATGAGGGTATAGTCCAGGGGCTGGTTTCTGAAGCACAGGTAGAGTACCTGCTCCAGCGTCGCGCCGGTCACCGAAAGACTCACGGGAACGGCTATTTCCAGCAGCTCAGACCGGGACATAAAATCATATCCGGTCAGATCTTTTATATCTTCAAATACTTTTTTCAGCGTGGCGTGATCCTCCCGGAGAGTAATGCCTTGTGTACCGGATACACTTTGTCCATAGAGGGCGATGCTCGCTTGCAGACAGGACAGCACAATAAGCAGAACAGTGACTCCTATGGGTCTCAATCGAAGCCGTGTTTTGATGAAATAAAAATAGGCCACATACTGCAAACCATGAGAGAGGGAGAATCCCCCGCTTATGGCCGCAGTTTGTAACCAAAGCTACGTTGTGATCCCGTACGCAGCGAAATAGGAAGGTTTAATGATTAATGGAACTATCTTATTAGCATAGGCGCTTTAATTTTTCATTTTTTATTGGTGACCCATATTTTTCTTCCCTCCATCCGAAACGATATTTCTCTACCACCCTGGATGTTCAATATCTTCAGCAACTCCCCAATGGAGGTACTTCGGGAAATCGTACCCGATAACCTCATGGAGGGGATTTTCCCCCTATATTCTATATCCATATTATACCATCTCGACAACTGCCGCAGAATAGACGACAGGTCTTGCCCATCGAGCTGTATGTGTCCATCCACCCAAGCCCTCGCATCGCCGGGTGTATTGATCACCCGTATCCCGTTGGCGCCGGTGAAGACGGCCTGCTGTCCCGGCTTCAGTATGACGGGGGCTAACCCGTCGTTGACCCTAATAGAACCCTTGAGCAGACTGGCCCTTATATCCGGTTCATCGTCGTAAGCCATAATATCGAAATGAGTGCCAAGCACCTCCACAGACCCACCCGATCCGCGGTCTCCTGCTGTCCTCCCCGTCGCCGGGATATTCACCCTGAAAGGTATCGGAAGGCTGGCTACTTCGAAATAAGCCTCCCCATTCAATATTACACTCCGTTCGACACCCTGCCCACGACTTCCGAAAGCGGCAGGATATTTCAATGAACTGCCGGCATTCAACCACACCCGGGTGCCATCCGGCAAGACCAGCTTATATTGGCCTCCACGCGGGGTTGTCAGCGTATTCTCCATGACTTCGCCCGCGTGGCTCCGTGGCATCCCGGATCGCCTTGTTCCAGGTATATAGGATAGTTCCCCGTCCGAAGTCTTTTCGATATTCACGCCTCCCCGTTCAGCCAGCAAACCGTTCTTCATCTTATCCAGGACAAAAACAGACCCGTCGGCCAGTTTCAGGACCGCCCTGCTGCAGCCCGGCGCCACGGCATTACCCGAAGAAACAACAGCAGGTCCACTGGTTGGGGAGACACCTTCCTGTACCGGATGGAGAAAACGTAAGAGTATGTAAGTACTTCCTGCGATCAGCAGGGTGATGGCTGCTGCTACAAACTTCCAGCTTTGATAAAAATATCCGATGCGCCGCCCTTTTTTCCAGGGCATCCGGGTCGGGTCTGATTCGATCTTTTCCAGCGTCTTTCGCCAGATAGCAGCGGAGTCTGCTTCCCTGAATGCCGCTATCTTAGCGACCAGCGTCTGCTGGTCCGACAGCCCATGAAAAAGAGCGGCATTTTCATCCGAAGCCCGGATCCACTCCTCCAGCACCCATTCATCTTCTTTTTCAATATCCTCTCTCAGACTGCTAAGGATCAGTGAAGATATTTTCTCAAAAATTTCCACGTATAGCTAAAACGTCCGGCAAACTCCTTTAACTAAAAGATTTTTAAAATATATTTATACCCTCCCGCGTCAATATCCAGTTCGCAGCCAGGGCAAACAACAAACCCTTCTTCAAAAAAGACGTGCGTATCAGCTTGATTGCATAGGTCTTATGATTCAATACGGTCTGTTCCGCAAGGCTCATCTGTTCTGCAATCTCCCCGGTGGTCATCTTCTGCAAATAATACATGCGGAATACGGTCCCCGCTTTTCCCGGTATCCGCTCAATCTCCCCGTTCAATTCGCGAAGAACCTCGGCTTCGATCTTTGCGCGTTCGTCGGTTTCCTTGTCTTCGATATCATCGGTCAGCGGGAGTCGCCTGGTCATTTCTCCTTTTCTTTGCAAGCCCCTCCAATGATCTATCACCGCGTTGCCGGCCGTTTTATAGAGAAATGACTTGAGGGCGGGAAGTCCCTCGAAACTTGCGTGCCGGACCCACAACTTTAAAAAGCAATCGGAAACGATATCCTCCGCAAGCTGCTTATCGCGGATCTTGCTGAAAGTATAATAGTAAAGGGCCTTGTCATAAAGGAGGAACACCTGCTCGAAAGCCTGCTTGTCATTCTTTCGGAACCTGGCTATCAGCTCGTCATCCTTTATCAAATGAGGCATCACACAGTGGAAATTAACGGCGTTTGTAAGGATAGGTTCAAAAGGAAACAATCGGCTCGATATAACCTAATCATATCGATGGAAAATCTAATCTAATATCTTACAAAAAAGAGATACCGGAGCTTTTTTTCCGCTGGTTCTATTGGTTAACCTATACACATTTCATAAGTGTTGTAATGTATATACCCCGCCGTTATACACGCTCCGTATTCCCCTCCGGTCTGCTAAAATTGTTATTGTTTTATAAACGATCTGACCTGTTTGCGGCCATCCACGGCTACCATCAGGAAGTAGACGCCTGCCGCCAGGCCTTGTACCGGCAACCTGAAAGTATTCGGGCCCGGATATAAAGGGAACGAAAAAAGCCCAACCTGGCCGCCATAGACATCACAAACCCTGGCAATCGCCGTTCCCCCCTTCCCTGCAGACAGATCCACCGATAACCAGTCGCCGGCGGGGTTTGGGTGAAGACCCGTAAACCCGAAGGGAATGTCTCCCTGCCGGTTCAACGCGATAACCGGGGAATAGGTCAGCGACCCGCTCTTGTCGTTCACTACAAGCCGGTAGTAGACCATTCCCGTTGCTGTAAAAGGATCGGCATACCGGTAAGCCGTGGTATCCTCCATCAGTGGCAAGGTCGCGAGCGGCGTGAAGGCTGTCCGGTCGACGGACCGCTCGACAGTAAAAAACAGGATTTCGGAGGCGGCGGCCGAAGAAGGATACAGATTCCAGGACAACAGGTTGCCCTGACCGGTGAGAGACCCCGTAAAATTTTGAAGGACGGGCGAAGCCAGCAGACTGCAGATGTCCCCCCCGGGTAGCGGGGCGCTATATCCTGTCTGGCTGATCCCGGCCCCGCCCGGCAGGGCGCCATTCGATAATCCCGCACAGGATGTCTTGGAGGAGCCCAAACTGACAACGCCATTGCCGCCGCCATTGACAGAGGAATTGACGGCGGCCGGAAAGACAGCTCCGGCAGCCCATACCACCCCGCCCCCGCCCCCGCCGCCGGGCCCGGTACAGTCGTTGACAAGGTTGCTGGCATTCGAACCGCGGGCCCCGTTTGCCGCCGCCGTAAGAAAACCGGTAACGATGGACGCGTTGATGACGACCGCCCCGCCTGCTCCGCCGCCTCCCCCTCCATCCCCTTCCGCCTGGGCGGGATCCGTATTGCCGGCATTGACGGGAGACAGGCCGTTGGCAACGAGGCTACCGCCACCGCCTGCCACTACCCGCGCCGTAAGAAGGATGATCCCTCCGCCGTTTCCCCCGGGTAACCCGACGCCGTTATTCTCATGCCCGCTCCCCCCTCCGCCGCCAAAAAAAATCTTGTTGAGAGCAGGAGTATACCCATAAGAAGCCAGGCTGAGCCCCCCGATACCCGGGTATGCCCCGTGACAATCGAAAGCCGATTCTCCGGCCCGCTGCCCACCGGCGCCACCGGCCCCATAATGTCCCCCTCCGGCGCCTCCTGTATTGTTATTGTTCCCTCCCCCGCCCCCATTGGCCAGTTTGCCACGTCCGTACTCTTCGTTCAGGATATAGGCAGCGATCCCCTCGCCTTTTTTCCCGCCCGTATAATCCCCGGAGGCAGGCAGGGGCAGATAGTAATTGCTGACCGGCACGGCCCAGCTGCAATCATAGGGAGGAATCGGATAATTGACCAGCGCTCCGCCCAGGAAACCCTGTCCGCTGACATCGATATCCGCGTCGAGGTAGATCGTGTCGGCAGCCTCCATCACGACAATCCCTCCCTTGCCCGTCGACGGGTCCCAGGGAAGGGCGCTGACGGCCGATGAAACAGTCACCGATGTATACACCGGAACCGTCACCATTTGCAATTGACCCGCGGGATCATAGGCATTCACCAGCCCCCCCTTCAACCAGACCTCGTTCCCGATGACCGTGCAGATTGTGTTGAATTCATAATTTCCGGCGCTCCCGATAGCCGTGATATTCCCGAAAGTGGCGTCGTTGGAAGAAGAAACCGTAGCGTCCTTCGTTTGTATGATCAGCACCCGCTGACCGGAAACCAGGCCGCTGGCGTTATCCAGCATCAGGGAATTGGTGGTGGTATTGACCGCAGTGATGGAAAAATAGCTGTTGACGACCCCGGATACAGACTGTCCCGGAGCCCTCAGATAACCGCACGCCAGGAAGACCAGCAGCGGAACGATATAAGGACCGGCTTTCATGGAATTGGATAAACTATTTTCAATATACGACATTTGACCCGGCCATGCAAGCGGAAAGCCGAAAAGAGGAAAACAGGAAAACGGGGGGAAAACCCGAAAGGGAAGGACGCGACCCCGCACGAAAAGCGCGCAAACGGATACGAAACCCCGCAAAAAGAAGAAAAAACGCCAAAACAGGCGCCCGGAAGCCCCGAAACGGGCTTTTCAGCAGGGTCCGGATGAAAAAGATTCCGGAAAAGGCAAAAATAAGCAGGGAAAGTAGAAACAATCCCTGGATTGTAACTATGTTAATAGTCACATGAGAAAAAGTTAATTATCTGCAGCCTATACGGATTACCAGTATGGGAACTTTCGGTCCGAAGACCGTGGTAAACACACGAAATCGAAATTTTAATGGATAGGCTTTTGAATGAATTGCTTGGGAACCGCAGTATCTTTTGACCAGGAAGAGCGAGCGGAATACTTACTCTACAAAAATAATCGTTTACCGGGAATTAAAAATAGTTTTTTGCAAAATGAAGGCAGAATTTAATAAGGAGCCCCGGCCTCTTTACCCCGGCCGTCACCGGGAGCCCTGTCTTGCCTCATTCCCCGCTTTACCGCAGTTCCTGCGGTCTTCCCCCTGTTCAACGACGGTTCCTTCAGTTCGCTTGTCTGTGCCTGATAGTCTGACAGCCGCCGGAGGCCTACCCAAAAACCTTTAGAAATACCGATAAAATAATCGAACGTTGATAACACGGTAACACGATGATAATAACCGGGAAGAGCAGTATTTCTTGCCAAAAAAATAGCATTTTTTTTGGAATACCGCTGGAATCACTTATTTTTAGTAAGAGTTAACTTTTATTGACCCCTCTTAGCAACCAGTCCTCCCCGTTAGCAATTTTTTTGGATCGATTCTTTTTCGACCGGCTCTGTCAGGTACCCAAAGCAGATCCCCCCTATTTTACCAGACATTAATCCCCCCTCGCCGTTTACTGTTCGATCTATTATTCATCTAAACGAAAATTTTATGTCATTCAATTTACTCGACTCCGTCCAGGGTCTCTTCGGCAGCGACCTTATCGGGAAAACCGGTTCCATGCTGGGAGAAAGTGAAGGCTCCGTTCAAAAAGCAATATCCGGTCTCGTCCCCTCCGTGCTGGCCGGCATCCTCTATAAAGCAGGATCGGGTGACGCCGGCAGCATCCTGCATCTCGCCAAAGACGCCGCCGGCAGCGGAATGCTCTCGAACCTGGCCAATATCGCGGGCAACAGCACCCTGCTTAGTAAAGGCTCAGAAATGCTGAAAAGTCTGTTCGGGGAGAACACCAACAACGTCACCTCGGCGATCGCGGGTTTTTCGGGTATCAAAACCTCTTCCGCCGCCTCTCTGCTGAGCGTTGCAGCACCGGCGGCGCTTGGGGTATTGGGGCAACATGTTAACTCGACACAAATGGGTGAGAGTGGTCTGCTGTCTTTCCTCAACAGCCAGAAAGACCGTATCCTCGGCGCCCTGCCTTCGGGTCTCAACCTGGCCGGCGCCCTGGGCCTGGGAAGCATCGGCACGATCGGCAGTAAATTATCGGGAGCTTTGCCGGGAATCGGCGGCAGTGCGAGCCATGCCACCCACGAAATAGCAGAAAGCGCCAGGAGCAGCACCCGCTGGGTATTGCCATTGATATTCTCCATCGCGGTCATCGCCATCATCTGGCTGATCATCAGGGGATGCAGCCCGGCTAAACAGAACATGGCCCTTGTCCCGGACACCCTGTCCGCTCCCCCCGCACCCGCGATGTCCTCCATGCCGGAATCCATCAAAGTGAAACTTCCGAATGGCGTGGAGCTCGATGCCTATAAAGGCGGTATCGAAGATCAGCTGGTAGCCTTTCTGAACGATCCCTCAAAAATGCCGGACAATAATACCTGGTTCGATTTCGACAACCTGAACTTCGCCACGGGCAGCGCAACCATCACTCCCGAAAGCGACAAACAGGTCGCCAATATCGCGGCGATCCTGAAGGCCTTTCCGAATGCCGCCATCAAGATAGGCGGATATACCGATAAGACGGGAGATAGCGTATCTAATCTGCAACTCTCCCAGTCCAGGGCCGATGCCGTCTCAGCCGCCTTAAAAACCGCCGGCAGCGATCCCGCCCAACTGGTTGGCGCCCAGGGATATGGTTCCCAATTTGCCAAAGCCGCCGCCGACGCACCCGATGCAGACCGAAAGACAGACCGGAGAATTGCGGTCAGTGTGAGAAAGAAATAGGCCTCTTCCTGCAAGTGACCCTTTCCTACAATAGTCCGAAACGAACGCCAATAGTCCGAAACAAACGCCAATAACTTAAAATCATCATCATGAGAAAATATCAATGGTTCTCCGGCCGGATCCTGCCTGCCATCGTCATCGCCATGCTTTTACTTTCATCCTGTAAGCCAAAAGACAGCGATATACAGGCCAGCATCGACGCCATCAGGAAAACGACACCCGAAATGACCGGTGTCGTGGCTTCGGTCAGCCAGGGCGTCGTGACGCTCACGGGCGAATGCAAGGATGATGCGGCAAAAGCCATCAGCGAAAAGGCGGTGACCGTCATTAAGGGAGTAAAACAAGTCATCGACAATTGCACGCTCACCCCGCCACCACCGCCGCCGCCAGCATCCGTAGTCATCGCGCCGGACGACCCGCTGACAAAAGAAGTGGCCGATGCCACGAAAGATTACCCTGGCGTACATTCCGATGTCAAAGACGGCGTAGTCACCCTGACAGGAGAGATCAAAAGGGCAGATCTTAAAACCCTCATGATGGGGCTTCATACCCTGAAACCCAAAAAGATCGACAATCAACTCACCATAAAATAAAGGAGCCCCCATGTCTTTACAGGATAAATACAAAGAACTGACGGACACCGCCGGATCGATCGGTATCGTCAATTTGCAGGTAAGGGAACAGGACAATGTGCTCTATATCGATGGAGAAGCTCCCAACGGAGCGGCCAAAGACAAACTATGGGACGTGTATGGCAAACTGGATCCCGATTTCCGTTCCGGCGACGTCGTGATGAATATCAATGTTTCCACCATGGCCCCGGGTGCCAGGGCCACAGTCACGACACAAACCTCTAACCTGAATATCCGCAAAGGTCCGGGCACGGATCAGCCCATCGTAGGCAAAGCCGCTCATAATGACACCGTAACATTGATCAGCAAGACAAACGACCAATGGTGGCTTATCCGGACCAACGCAGGAGAAGAAGGGTATGCTTTTGCGCAATATCTTTCGCCGCAGTAATTATTCTGTCGGCACGGAAACCGCCAGCATATACCAGGTAGCGTGCGGCAGCCATTGCTCACACCAGCGCCACCCGTTGTCGGCGCCGTCGGGATCATCCGGAAGGTTGAAATCGATATCGTGCAGGTCCGTCATTCCGCCTGTGATCCCGTTCACAATGCCGCCCGGCGCCGCGGTATATTCGTAATGGCCCTGGAAGATATAGGCAGGATTGTTATGCCCATGCCCCTGCATCATACAGGCATCATAAGGATTACAGCCGAGGATCCAGTTTAGCTGGTCGAGGGCGTATGTCTTCAGCCGGGAACTGAACAGGGAGTCGCCGGCAAAATACCCGGCAGCCATCCTGGCCGCCGTTGCCAGGGAGCCGAGGCGTGCATTCTCGCCCTGCCACCAGGGCGAGGTCTCCGTATTATGCGGAAAGAAGAACGAAGTATAGCGTGAACCCGTCGTATCCTGAACCAGTTGCCTTCCATATCCGAAAGGATTGATGATGTCATCCGTAGTGGACAGTTCATGCTGCAGGGATCTCTTGACGATGTCCAGCACCTGCCCCTGAAGGGCAGTATCCCCGACCGACATATACTCCAGCAGGCTGACAACCGGCAGGCCCGCATCCGCGGCATGAAAGAAGGGGCGATCGCCTTCATCGGCGCGCCAGTAGTCTATAGACAGTCCCCGGGATGTCAGCCTGGCCATCAGCTGGCCGGCCCGCTTATCGGCGGCTGCTTTGTATACGGGTTGATGGGTAGCTTTGTATAATTCTGTCGCGGCCATCAGCGCGCAATAATCATCGACGATATTTTCCACGCCATTATTCGTGTGCGCCGCGTTGTTCTTCTCCAGGAAAGCGAATGCATCCTCGGCTGCCCTGAGATAATCCGCCTGGCTGAAATCCCCTGAAACCGGGAAGGTGGAAGCCAATGCAAGGGAGGCAATCGCCATCCCGCCGCCGGAACGATAGCTCACCTGGTAGTTACTCCCCACGCCCCTCTCCCGGTAGGCGGATTCTTCCGGCAGGATGATGCGGTCTTCTGCCTTTTTCTCATAGCCGAATCCTGCGAGCGTGCGATAAAAAGAGCTGTCTTTCACATGCAGGCGGCAGAGATAGTCTGCGCCGAACATCGCCTCGTCCAGCAGTCTTCTCTTATACTGTCTGAAATTGGGGTCATTCCTTTGATCCAGGAGCTTATAGGTTCTGTAAAGCGCCCAGTCGGTCAGCCCGATCTGCTGGGGATTGAAATAGGTGGAATACGTGAGATGGGACAAATGCTTGCTGTAATCGCCGGTGGCATCATACCAGCCGCCATGCAGATCGGCCGTCAACGGGGCGCCCGTGCTGTCCCGAACCTGGCCGAAAATCGGGATATGCCTGTCGGCCTTATCCAGCAACCCGGAACAACGCTGCCCCTTAAAATAATAGATGACGTCCGAAAGCGTATACCGCTCCAGCACGTTCGGGCCGATATAAAAATTCGAACTGGCTACGATCTTTCCGCCGCTGATCATTTGCAGACGGTACTCCCCGGAATCGGTCACCGGGCTGAAATCTAGGGTCCAGAATTTCCAGTCCTTCCATTTGTCGACCGGACCTTTATAATTGACAAAGGCCTTGAACACCGACTTGCCCGTATTCACGTCCACGACGGAAAAATTGGAGAGCGGCACCGGCTGGGAGCACATCACCACGGCATGTTTGACCGACCGGGAGGAATAGCCGACCTGGTTGATGAGGATTTTGGGGTCTTGTGCGAAAAGAAGACAGGGAGCACTGATCAGGATGACCAGCAGGAAATATTGCAGTCGTTTCGAATTTGTCATGACGGTTTTATAAAAAATAAAATAAAAATAGGCTATTCCTCCTGAATGCATATAGTTTCTAATTGTATGCAATACCGACCTGATTCGCCTTCCGGAATCCTTCCGGCGTATAGCCGGTATACTTCTTAAAGAATTTCGAAAAATAGGAATTGTCGGGGAAATTCAGCTGAAAAGCGATCTCCGAAATACTTTGACCCGCGTTTACAAGCAACCGCTTGGCCTCGAGGAGGATCCGTTCCCGGATCACCGCTCCGGCAGACTTTCCCAATGCCTCCGTGCACAGCGCATTGAGATAATTGGGTGTGACATGGAGCAGACCGGCATACTCCCTTGGTAATCTTTTACGGGTATAATGCTCGTCCACCAAGGTCTCGAATTGCCGCAGGATCGGGTAGTCCGTCCTGTAAACAGGCCCGCGGATCCCGGACCGGGTATCCCGGGCCACCCGGATGAACAATTCCAACAGCAGGGAACGGATCATCGCTGCCCCAAAAGCGGGGTTGCCGGCCGTCTCCTGCAGGATCTTTTCAAAAATGGCTACAGCCTCGTCTTGTGTCGCCGGGGAGAGTTGGATCACCTGTTCTTCGCAATGCCCGCTGAAAAAAGGGAACTCCTCAGGCCCGGACCCCGCAAACGGCGGCCCGTGAAAAAGCTCCCTGGGGAAATTGATAATATACCCATCCGTCTCCTCCTCCGGAGAAAACTGCCAGTGGTGGACCTGTCCCGGGTTCATAAAATAGATCTGGCCGCTTCGAACGGGGAACTTCACAAAATCGATACTATGCTCTCCGCCTCCCCGGGTGAAGTAGACGAGATGATAAAAAGAATGCCGGTGTGGCTGAAAAAGAAAGCCTCTTTCCGACAGGTACCGGCCAAAGCGGTCGGCATTCAGCAAGTCCATGCCCCCGTCGCCTCCACCCGCTTCGCGGATCGTGCAGATCGAATAGACAGGTATGCTCTTCCTGGTTTTATCCATATCGCACGCAAAGTTATCTTTTAATCTAACTTTGTCCTATGGGAGGAAACAAATCCACTAAAGAAAAACAAATTTGTACTCCCTGGAAAACGAAAAACAGCATGGAACTACAACACGACCACACCCAAAGAGGCGGACAATTCTATCTCGGATCCGCGGAGGCGCCGACGGCTAAGCTGGTTTACAGGATGGCCGGGCCCCACAAGATGATTATCGACCATACCGAAGTGAGCCCTGACTACAGAAGCCAGGGTGTGGGAAGGGCGCTGGTATCGGCGGCCGTACAATATGCGAGGAGCAATGGAATAAAAATCAAACCGATATGCCCTTATGCCAAAGCCATCATCGATAAGACACCCGAATACCAGGATGTTCTGTAAGCAATACCAGGATGTTCTATAAGCGATATCCTGTTTAGAGATTCCTCCTGATCAGCACTTTTCGTCGATCTTGTAAAAGGCCCTCTTTAAGCTGATGCTGGAGACCGGGGTGACGACCAGCGGGATCTTCTCGACGATCGTCTGATTGCTGTCCAGGCCGAAGGCTTTGCTATCGCTCAACGCGGCCCTGTTGATGCTGAAATAACTGTTGAGGATGAAGCCGTCCCGGACAGAAAACTCGTTGTCGTAGGACAGGAACTTTTCCAGCACGACGAACCGGAAGTTCTGGAGATCTTCCTTATTCACCGAAGGATAGCGGCTTACGATATCCAATTCCTTGTTATTGATCATCTCGTCCACGACTTTCCGCAGCATCAGACCGATCCTCGGCTGCACGCGGAAACCCAAACGGAAATCCACGCGGATGACCTTGGCGTTTTTTAATTCTTCCACGCCATATTCCATCGTATAGGGCTGGTCCGTAGTCTCCAGGTGGATCATCCAATACAGATCGGCGCGCTTCGCATTGTTGTCGAAGATAGAGGAGACAATCCTCTTTTCGATCTGTTTGGGGTTATTCGCCTTTGTCAGGTAGATCAGGTGGGATGAGAATTTTGGAAGGCTTTCATCATTACTCAATGTTTCCAGCAGGGGCAGATACTGATCCCAGTTCACAAACATCAGGAACCGGTTATTGATCTTCCGGGCGTGATACCAGATATACATGGTGGCGATCAGACCGATCTCGAAGACGAGGAAGAAAAGTCTTTTCACGATCTTGATGGCGTTCGCCACAAAGAAACAGGATTCGACACAAACAAAGACCGTGACGATGGCCCCTACGATCCAGAAAGGATAGCGCTTGACATAGCGAAGAAAATAATAAATCAGGAAGGTCGTCATCAGCATGGCGATGGTGATGGAAAAACCATAGGCGGCCGTCATGGCCTCACTCGTCCGGAAATACAGGACGACCAGGAAGCACCCGAGACATAAGATCCAGTTGATACTGGGAATATAGATCTGCCCCCTGACATTGGTGGGGAATTTTACCGTCACCTTCGGCCAGAAATTCAGGCTGATCGCCTCGCTGATCAGGGTGAAGGAACCGCTGATCAGGGCCTGGCTGGCGATGATGGAAGCGGCCGTGGCTATTATTACGCTGGGAATCAGGAACCAATGCGGGACAATGGCAAAAAAGGGATTCACCTTGCCCAGATCCCCGCTATTTTGCAGCAATACCCAGGCGCCTTGTCCCAGATAGTTGAGGACCAGGGTGATCTTGACAAAGATCCAGCTGGTCTGGATATTCTTCTTCCCGCAATGACCAAGGTCGGAATATAAGGCCTCCGCCCCGGTGGTGCATAGGAATACGGCGCCTAACAACCAGAATCCTTTCGGATGCAAAGTCAATAGCTGTAACCCATAAACAGGGTTTAACGCGGCAAAGATCCCCGGATAATGGATGATCTGGCTGATGCCCAATACCGCCAGCATCGAAAACCAGATAAGCATGATGGGGCCAAAAGAACCACCCACGATCTTGGTGCCGAAACGTTGAAAAATGAACAGCAGCAATAAAATCACGAGCACGATTTCTATGACCAGGCTATTGCCGGGCACGATAGCCGATTCGAATTTCTTAACCATGTTCAGCCCTTCGATAGCCGAAGTGACCGTGATGGGGGGAGTGATGATGCCGTCTGCAAGCAAGGTCCCCGCGCCGATAATGGCCGGGTAGACCAGCTTTTTGCCGAAACGCCTGACCAGGGAATACAAGGAAAAAACGCCTCCTTCCCCATGGTTGTCAGCCTGTAATGTGATCACAACATATTTAAAGGTCGTCTGGAGCGTCAGGGTCCAGAAAATACAGGATATGGCCCCGAATACCAAGCCTTTGTCGATATGCCCGCCTTCCGAAAGTATAGTCTGAAATGTGTAAAGAGGGGAAGTTCCGATGTCTCCGTAAATGATTCCCAATGCGATAAGTAATCCGGCTGTAGAGACCTTCTTGAAGTGATCCGAATGATGTAGAGACACGGCTTTTGTGTAATTTGGGCACAAAGTACAATAACCCTTCGAAAATGAATAGTTTTTAAATAAAAAAGCTTCCGGTTACCCGGAAGCATTGACGCAAAAAAGACAGGCCTGTCTATAGTTTCTCAAGCCATTTTATCAGTTCGTCCCGGCTCTTACCGGTTTTTTGCTGAAGCTTTCCCAACATCTCATCATCCTTCCCTTCCTCATATTTCAGGTCATCCTCCGTGAGATCGCCATAAGCCTGTTTCACCTTTCCTTTTATCTCGTTCCACTTTCCTTTTAATGCAAGATTTGACATGGTTTGATTTTTTAGTTACCGGAAAAATCAAAAAAATCATGCCACCATCCTGTCCGTCGCGATCCCCATCCGCATCGGCCCGCCCGGGAACGACTATCAACAACTCTATTCCACTTTATTCCACCGGTCAATGGCCCGCCGGTGCGCTGATCACCCCCATATACCTGCCCAGCCAGTAGGGCAGCAGGTAGGTGTCTCCTCCTCCGAGTTCAGATTCTCCCCGGCCATTCGAATCCAGGTCATATAAGTTGCGGTTGTGTTTATTCTCCGGTCTTTCATCCGGCGGGAGCACCTCCTTTGTAAAATGATCCTTGAAATTTTTCGGCAGCAGGGTAATGTCCTTTCGCCCACTGTTCCTGATATTCCAGGTAATCATGTCCATCGGCATCTCCTGCAGTTCCCAGATGCTCCCTTTGAGATCAAATTCCTTTGCGCCGGTCAGCCTGGCATACATGAAGTTCCAAAGCGCGTCATTCAATCCCCTTTCGCCGTCCCAATGGTCGCGGATGGCTTCGCTGTATTGCCTCTTTAGCGAATCGTTGAATGCATAAGGCGTCAGTCCCCAGTATGGCAGGAAATACATCTCGTTGTCGGAATAGTTCCATCCGCCGGAAAGTTCCCTGACCCAGGCATCGGCCGTATCGGGGACCTGGGCGATTTTACTAACGGGCATCGTCAGGTTCGAAAGATATCCTTGTTTATGCAACAGATCCATAGCGCAGTCCTTGTACTTCTTCTTCCCGGTAAAATGATAGGCGGTCTGCAAATAGCTGATGATATTGGAGGAATACAGCTTCCTGTCGCCCACCATCTTCGGCATCCTGTTGACATAATAAGGGTTCCAAATACCCCATAGCGTGGGACGCCCGTCCCAATCGATCAAAGTCAGGTCATGATCCACGATATACCCCGTCAGCCGGTCGATGAGTTCGACGGCCCGGTCGCGCAGTCCCTTGTCGTCCATATATTGCGCCATCAGGGTCAGTGCAAAGTACTGACCGTCCGCCTGGTCGCTGCTCGATTCGGCCTGCCAGTCCCACTCGCCGTCCCCGACTGCCTGCCAGCTTACCGTATTCACATATCCCGGGTACCAATAGGCTTTTATATTCTCATGGTGCGCGCTCCTGATGGTCACGGCGTTGGCTCTTTCGAAAGAACGTCCGAACAGCCCATGTATGTGATGGATATTATGCAACCGCTCCATCGCCTCGAAAGACTCGATGCAATTTTGCCTCGCTCCGGGATCGTGCGTCACCAGGTAGCGGAACAGCTCGGCGCCCATATACATCGCCGTCCACAGATTGTCGCTGTCATGCGGAACCATCTCCGAAGTAGCGACATCTCCCTGGCTCATATTGGCATAGTCGGCATAGAACCCATACCGGATATGCCGCTCCCGGATGATCGTCTCATAATACATCGCCTTTTCATACAAGGTCAGCGGAGCATTCGTGATCTTTGCCAGGCCTTTATCGGTCAGGACCCATACATCCGTATTTTCGCCGGCCGTAATATCCAGGACACGGTCACCCGGCAGCCATCTTTCCGAAGAATAATAATCGAACCCGCCATCTTCCCGCTGTTTGAACGCCCCCTTGTCGGATCCGAACCACAAATGACCGCCGATTTCGCGGATGACGCTTAAAGAAGTCGCCGGCAGTTTCCGGTGAAGGATCCCCGGCTTTTTAAAGTCCGCAGGGTTCAACTCCAGGTATCCATTGGCGGTACCCAGCAACATCCTTGAAGGGAGTGCCGCAAAACAGGTAAAAGCAGACCCGTCTCCGCTCTCGCCGGATCGATACACTGTAACGATTTTTTTGCTCCCGCGATCCGCCTTCCCGCCAGGATCGAACGAACAAAGAGAATGCGCGGTGAGGATCCAGAACAGGTTCTTCGTCGCGTCATACTGGATATCGACGACAGGCGCACCGGCATCGCCCGACCAGGCCTTCACGGAATCACGGATCAGGACCAGCGCCTGCCCATCGGTAAGGAGGAAGTCGAAACGCTTTCCGGCTACCACCCGTCTGACACCCGGCAGGCCATGAAGAGTATATAGTTTCCCCGCCCAGGCGTTGCTCAATACCGCTTTGGCGTCGGCGTAGACGAACTGTCTCTCATAGACACCGAGGGCCGTTACATGCTTTTCCGTCAGCGGAAGATAGCTAAGATCACCGACCAGCTCACCGGGAACCAGGAGTTGTCCCGCCCTCGGCTTCATCAACCCGCCGGAAGACAATACCTGTATGTTTCCATTGCGGTCAAAAGCGATATTATGCAAAACCAGGTTGCTGTCGGTAAGCAGATATTTGATGCTGTAATCCTGCTGATAAGGCTGATCGCGGTAAGTCGCGCCCGCCGCCTTCTCAACGGATGCAATCCTGAAAGAAAAATCCTGAGGGACGGCAAGGGAAGCCGCCGGATCCGGCGACAGGAGGTTCTCTACCACAGCCTCCTTCTTCGCGGGCGCAAGGTCCTTCTTTGCCGGCGCCCCGATCACTTTCAGATACCTGCCCAGCCAGTAAGGCAGCAGCCAGATATCCCCGGCGCTGTATTCTTCGTGTCCGTTGCCCCCGTCAAGATCGAAACGATTGGAATTATGACGGCTGATATCCAGTTCGTCCGGCGGAAGGACTTCGGTGATCGTCTGCCTCCTGAAATTGGCGGGAATATAGGTGATGTCTTTTCGTCCGCTGTTCTTCACCTTCCAGTTGATAAGGTCGAGCGGGTATTTCTGCAGGTACCAGGCAGCTTCATCGAGGTCGAACTGCTTTACACCCGTCATGGCCGTGAAAAGATCCCAGGCCCCTTCTTTCTCGGGTCTTTCAATCTCCCAGTGATCGACGATGGCATCCCTGAATTTTCTCTTCAGCGTATCATTGAGAGCATACCGGTAGAGCCCCCAGTATCCCAGGAAATACATTTCGTCGTCCGAATGGTTCCAGCCGTCTGATAATTCCCTGCTCAGTTCATCGGAGCCGGCGGGCGCATACCCGATCTCTTTCATCGGGCGCATGAGGTTGTCCAGGTAACCATGCTTTTGCAGCAGATCCAGGGCCGTCTGTTTGTAGATCTCCTTGTGCGTAAAATGATAGGCCGTCTGCAGCATGGCCATGATATTGGAGGAGGTGATCTTCCGGTCACCGACATTCTTCGGTCTTGCATTGGTATATTCCGGGTTCCACCGTCCCCAGGTGGTCGGCTTGCCATTCCAGTCGACCATATACAGCCTGTGCTTTACGATATGCCCCATCAGCGTGTCGATCAGGCGAATGGCGCGGCTTTTTAGATTGGGATCATCGACCAGTTCCGCCATGGCGCCAAATACGAAGATATGCCCGATGGCCTCATCACTGCTGGTCGTCGACTTCCAGTCCCATTCGGGGTTGTCGGCACGCCTCCACGCTTCATCGGAATATTTGTATCCCCTCCGTTCAAAGGAACGGGCGGGAAACCCCGGTACGGGGTTGATGCTGTATAGCCGCTCCATCGCATCCATCGACTCCCGGCAATTTTGCAGGGCTTCCGGCGAATGGGTGGCGGCGTAACGGAAGACCTCGGCGCCCAGATACATGGACGTCCAAAGACCGTCGTTATCGGAATCTTCCAATATGCCGGTGCTGGGATCTCCGTCTTTCATACGGCTGATCGTCGCGTTGAATCCATGACGGATATGACGGGCCCTCACCTGCCGCTCATAATAGGCGGCCTTGCCGGCGAGGGTCATCTCTTCGAAATGAATCTCTCCCAGGCCCAGGTCCGTCAGGATCAAAATGGAATTCCTGCCTCGCGAAATATGGATCACATGATCGGAGGGTATCCATCTTTGAGACGCGAAATAATCGAACTTACCGTCTTCGCGGAGCATAAACGCCCCATGTACAGATCCAAACCAGATTTTTCCCTCGATCTCATCCACAAAAGAGAGATCGTCACAGGGGAGATTGTCATTCAGGTTACCCAACCGCTGCCCGGTCTCCGCATCCGCCCGGAAGTATCCGTTATGGGTACCCGCTATAATGATCTTGTTGTTTTCCGCCAGTGTAAAACAAGTCATCCCGTCGGCTTTGATCCGCACGATCATCGATCCCGTCGCCGGCGAGAAAACCGAAAGCGAATGCTCCCCTAATAGCCAGAAAACATTCCTCGCTGCATCATACCGGATATCGGCTATTTTTTCATCCGAACGCCCTGTCCAGGCGATGGTCGTATCCACGATATATTGAAGGGCTGCTCCGTCGGAGACCAGGAAACTCCTGCCGGCGCCGGGACTGAGAAGGCGTGCGTCCGGAAGCGCATGCCGTGAGAAAAGCTTACCTGCCCAGGCATTGCTGAATACGGATTTGTCATCCAGGTATACGAACTGGGAATCCAGGAGCGCGATATCGCTGATCTTCTTATAGCGAAAGGGACGATAAGACAGGTCCGTCACCAGTTTGCCGGGATAGAGAAATTGTCCTCCGGATAATCGCAGGAGTCCTTCGGAAGAGCAGACCTGTATTACGCCGTTCCGGTCGCAAAACACCTTCTGCAATTGAGCCGCCGCCGCGCCTTTCGCGACAGGCAGCATGTATTTTATACTGTAGTCCTGCATAAATGGCCTGTCCTCATGTACCGGCTGCCCGGACAGGGAGGACGATTGAGCGAGAGCTGAGCCACAAAAATAAAATGAAAGCCCCAAAAATGCGGCGATGTAGAAACGCGATTTCATGCAGGTGAAAATTTAAAAGCTTGTGCTGGTTCCAGTTTTAGAGGGCTGATCGGCTTCGACATACTCAGGAGAGTGAAAGTATTTTTAACTAACGATCGATCGTTAGTGACAGGATAAACCCGAATAAAACCGTATTTTTAGAGACCGGATCGGGTCTCACATAAAAAACAGGTCCGGGACAAAAAAACATCTTATACTAAAAGACAGGTCTAACATAATAACAGGACATAAACCAAAGCCAGCATGCAGAGGAGAAAATTCTTACAAGCCGCCACAATGCTCCCCTTTTTTCCACATCCTCTTTCCGGGCAGGGCTCCCCCCGGCAAACGGATGCCAGGCCGGGACCGGTACCCGGGCTTGACAATGAATCGCCCGACCGTCAAACGCCCGATCGGCAGCCACCCGATCGACAAACCGATCACCTGCAGTCCGCCGGGGTTGGCGAATCAAGGGATTTCTTCTACAAACCCGACGGTGCCTGGGCCGCCGATTTTATCCCGCTCTATGCCGATGGCGAATTCCAGTTGTTCTTTCTCCTGGATTGGAGAGACACGGAAAAACACGGAGAAGGGACTCCGTGGTACCGGATCAGCACAAAAGACTTTGTACATTTTACGGAGCACGGCGAAATGCTGCCGCGCGGCACCAAAGAGGAGCAGGATCTCTTTGTATTCACGGGATCGGCGATAAAAGCAGAAGGAAAATATCATATTTTTTATACGGGACACAACCCTTACCTGGCAGACCGCGGCAAACCGATGGAAGGGATCATGCATGCCGTAAGCGACGACATGCAGCAATGGCGGAAGCTCCCCGCACAGACATTTTTTTCACCGGCGGACAAATACGAAGCGAATGACTGGCGGGATCCATTCGTCTTCCGGAATGAAGCCGCGGGAGAATACAATATGCTGGTCGCCGCAAGATTCAAAGAAGGGATTCCGCGCAGAAGAGGACTGACGGCGCTTTGTGCGTCAAAAGACCTCGAACACTGGGAGGTAAGGGACCCCTTTTATTCGCCGGGCCTGTTCTACACACATGAATGCCCCGACCATTTCAAAATGGGCGACTGGTATTATTTGTTGTTCTCCGAATTTACCGACCGCGTCAGAACCCGCTACCGCATGAGCCGCTCGCCCAAAGGCCCGTGGATCATCCCCAAAAGAGACGATTTCGACGGACATGCCTATTACGCCGCGAAATCTGCCTCGGATGGTCATCAAAGATTCCTGTTTGGCTGGAATCCCACCCGTGAAGGGGGTAAGGACAACGGAGGCTGGAACTGGGGGGGCTCCCTGGTCGTGCACGAGATCCTCCAGGAGGCCGATGGCGAGCTCTCGGTGAGACCGCCCGGCACGGTCAAGGCGGCATTTCAAAACACCATTCACCCGGATTTCAAGCCGGCTGGCGGCCCCGTCCGAGTCGAAAACGGAACGGTCACCATCCGGTCGGCGGGCACCTTCGGCGCCGCCATTGCCGGCAAGATGCCGCCCATCTGCCGGATCAACACAACCCTCGAGTTCGGAAAAGACACCCCTGAATGCGGCCTCATGCTTCGCGTCAGCGACGACCTCGATACCGCCTATTATATCCGTCTCGAGCCCGCCAATAACCGCTTCGTCTTCGACAAATGGCCGCGCGACCGGGCAGACGTGCCCTATATGGTGGAACTCAGCCGGGACATCGTATTAAAGCCGGACACGCCCCACCATCTCCAGGTATTCATCGACGGTAATAAAGGAGTGGCTTATCTCGACGATAAGATCGCCATGAATTTCAGGATCTACGATAGTCCGGAAGGGGACTGGGGCATTTTCGCCTCCCTGGGAACAGCCACTTTTAAAAACACGACCCTATCGACTTTATGAGGACCACCCTGCCATGCCAGGAAATCCTGCCCGCAATTCCCGCAATTCCCGTCCGGACGGGAAACCGTAGGGCTACGAGAAAGAAGGGGATTTTATTCCCTGATCACGAAGCCGCTGAAATGCTCATGATCCCGGTCGGAACGGACGAGTTCGATGACCACCGCCGCTTCAGGCCCCTGGTGAGCCCATTCTACAAATTTGGACAGTTGCTCCTCACTGCCGGAAACGATCGCCTCAACATGACCGTCCGGGGTATTTCTTACCCATCCCGTCACACCTAATTTCCCCGCGATAGCCTTTGCGGTATCCCTGTAAAAAACGCCTTGCACCTTGCCTTTGATCAGTAAATGAATGGTCGCCATAGTAAAAATTGCCTTGAAAAATAGAATAGATAGGGGTTTGTTTGAGACCTCAAGATAAATTAGTCTCCCAATATGGCCTTCTTTTAACAGTGCTTTTTGGCATAAGGCATAGAAATTGAACTTTCCTCCCCAAATACATTTTATATGAAACACAATCATCACGAAGAGGCAGCAATGCATCATGAAAAAGCGGCAGAAGCACTGAAAAAAGCTCACAAAGCCAACCAGGAAGGAAACGAGGGAGAAGAAGCCTCCCATGCCCAAACGGCAAGAGGCCACCAGGCAAATGCCCAACAACATGCTGACGAAGCCGCCAAAAAACATTCCATGAGAGGCAATTCCAATTCAAATTCAGGAGCCAATTTAAAGAAATAGGATTGCCCATCGACCCGAGGCCTGCCCCTTACAGGGCAGGTCTTTTTTCAAAGGGGTCCTTTTTCAAAGTCCCCTTTTTCAAGGGTCCGCTGTCCTATTTACTCTCCACTATCAAAGCCGAACCAACCAGCCTGGCGCTTTCGGCTTTTACGGAAAATGTGCCGTTCCGCCCCTTCTTTCCTTTTACAATTACCAGCGCCATTCCATTAAAGGCCGGACGCTCATGGCTTTGAAAAGGCACAAAACTGGTGGCATCCCCATTATCGGTTGCGACAATTTCTCCCGGCCCTTCCACAGAAAATTTAATTAGCGGGTGGGAACCGGGCACCACCGATCCTTCTTTGTCGGTTACCTTGACGGTAATAAAAGACAGATCATCTCCATCCGCTTTTATAAGGGTCCGGTCGGCAGACAGGCTGAGCTTTGCCGCTTCACCTGTCGTTTTCACCACATCGGTGGCCCATTGTTTCCCATTTTTATAACAAACCACTTCCAGTTCACCCGGAGCATATTTTACAGTATCCCAGGTCAGGCGAAAATCTTGTCCGGGTATTTTGGCCTTACGCCCCAGGCTTTTCCCGTTCAAAAACAATTCAGCCTCGTCACCGGAAGTGTAGACATCGACAGGAGTAGCCAGCCCGATCCGCTCCGCCCAATTCCAATGTGGTAAAATATGCGCCATCGGGTAGTCGGGTCTCCAATGTGATTGATAAAGATAAAAACGGTCTTTGGGAAATCCCGCTAAATCCACAATGCCGAAATAACTGCTTCGGGAGGGGGGATTCTTTTTCCGGATTTCATCGAGCTTCGCTTCCAGCTCTTTTCGCTTTTCGGGATCATTGCGAAAATTTTGCAAGTTTGTTTCATCCGAATTATAAGGTGTCGGTTCTCCGATATAATCGAAGCCGGTCCACACAAATTCACCTAACAGATGCGGATACCTGGCGTTGGTACGAAACTGTTCATCGGGAGAACACCCCCAACCCGGATATGCATGATCATAAGAAGATATCTGCCAGTTCCGGTATTCGGTTCCGAAGAAATATTCGCCACGTGATGAAACACAGGACGACGTTTCGCTGCCAATCGTCGGCTTGTTCATATATCGTGGGTCGGCGTCCCATTTGGGCTGCTGGCTAAAAAAATAGTTCACTCCCATCACATCCAACCCTTCCACGGCGCCTGTTTCACGCCCTCCATCGGGATCGTTATACCCATTGGAAACAGGACGGGTTGGATCTTCAGCCCGGACGATGCCGGCCAGATGTTTTGTCATCTCCACATTGCGTTGATCCATCACCTCGTTGCCGATTGACCAGATGAACACGGAAGGATGGTTCTGGTCACGGTGTACCATGGCTTTCAGGTCTTTCTCGTGCCATTCTTCATAAAGTTTGTTATAGTCCAATGCCCTTTTGCCGGTTTTCCAGCAGTCAAAGGCCTCGTCCCAAACCAAAAAACCCATTTGATCGGCAAGTTCGAGCAATTCAGGAGCCGGAGGATTGTGCGAGGTACGCAAGGCGTTGCATCCCATCTCTTTTAGAATGGTCAATTGCCGGCGCAGGGCACTCGTGTTAATAGCAGCGCCTAACGCACCTAAATCGTGATGGTTGCAGGTCCCCTGAATTTGAACCCTGCGGCCGTTCAGCAGAAAACCATTGCGCGCTGTAAATTCAATGGTCCGGACCCCAAATGGCGTATAGTATGTATCGACCGCCTTGCCATTTACACGCACGATAGTTTGTGCAAGATAGCGACTGGGCGAACTAATATCCCAGCGTTTTGGATTCCTGACTATGGCCTGCGTGGTGATAGTCGCATTCGTGTCGGCTTCAATTTTGATAACCGATTCATTGAAAGAGGCAAGTTTCTCCCCAGGCGTATTATTGCTGTTCAATTCAAATACAGCAGTTTCAACCCTTGCTTCGACGGGCAATTTACCTTGATTGTCGATAGTCGTCTTCATCCTGACCGTTGCCGAAGCATCTGAGACTTCGGGTGTGGTGATATAAGTACCCCAATGGCCAACATGCACCTGATTTGTGGTTACCAACCACACATGGCGATAAATCCCGGCCCCGGGATACCAGCGCGAATCCCAGTTTTCCGTATCGAGCCGCACAGCCAATATATTTTCTTCTCCAATCCTGAGATAAGGCGTCAGATCCATCCGGAATGAATTGTATCCATACGGCCATGTGCCTACGTAGTTGCCATTGAGCCAGATTTTGGCGTTGGCCATTGCCCCGTCAAAATCGACAAAAATTCGTTTGCCTGCATCCGAAGCGGGAACCACAAAATGCTTCCGGTACCAGCCGATTCCTTTCCATGGCAGTTTCCCGGTCCCTCCTTCCAGCTCGATCCTGAAAGGGCCTGAAATACCCCAATCATGCGGCAGGCTCAATTTTTGCCAGTCGCCATCTTTGAACGCGATACTTTCCAATTGCTGAGGCTCCTCCCTTTGCGAGCCGTCCGGCTGTAATCCATACCGGCTGAACAACCAGCCTTCATCAAATGAACGAGTATCCTTAGCGCCCATCCTCAGCATGGATCCATTTTGTGAAAACGAGGTCCCGGCGATCATCAGACTCAGAACAAAGAGGATGGTTGTTTGCAAGGAAAACAAGTTTTTAACTGAATTCATCGTAAGGTATTGTTGTTGGTAAATAAGGTAAATGAAATTGCATCCGGTTATAAGATTGTGCCATCATTTATTTCCAAATGAGCACCAGCATACCCCCGAAGATCAGCGCGGCTCCCACCGCAATACGCGGCGTGATGGCTTCCCCAAGAAACAAGGCGGCCAGCAGGATGGTAAATACGATACTGCCCTTGTCGATGGCGCTCACTTCGGCGACTTTTCCCAGTTGGAGGGCCTTATAGTAGAACAGCCAGGAGAACCCTGTGGCAAATGCAGAAAGGGTGAGGAAGAGCCAGTTGCCTCTCGATAGCCCTGGTATCTCGCGGAAGGATCCTTTGAATAATACGATGCCCCAGGTGATGAGCAGGATGATGGCCGTGCGGATAGCCGTCGCCAGGTCGGAATTGACGTGTTTTAGACCCATCTTGGCGAAGATAGCCGTCAGCGCAGCGAACAAAGCCGACAAAAGTGCATACCATATATAGGGAGCTATCTGGGACATATTGAATGCGGAAAAATATTGAGTCTGAAAATTATTGAGTCTGAAAAATTGAAACTGAAAAATCGAGTCTGAAACTACACAAATATTCCGAACCTGAGGCCCATGTCCCGAGTCAGACCGCCTCTTATTCCGAACCAGACTGCTTGTTATTCCGCCCCCCCGCCTGTAGTCCGGACTATCCCCCTTGCAGCCCGAACTATCTCATCCTGCAGCCCGAACTATCCCGCCTGGCAATCGTCCCCTCTAGTATTCCGGATCCGGGTTGATCATATCGACCTTACCCTGTTTCCACCGGCGCAGGTCCCTGGCAAGGGCCGACTGGTTCCGTTGCGTCAGCGCCTTCGGATCAAGGTTCCCCAGGTCTGGTTTCCCCGCGTTCACCCAGGCGGTATACCAGAAGCTCGCTGTCTCCCGGATAGCCGCGCGCAGCTGGCGTTCTACCATCCCATTCAACGCTGCATGATATTTTATAGCGTATTCCTTCGAATGGACCGGGTCTCCGTAAAAGCTTTTGGCGATATGCCCTTCGGCATCCAATTTATAGATCTTATTTTCCGGGAGGCCTTCTTTCAACCGGCGATCGATCAGGAGCATGCTGTCGGCCAGCAGATAAGTAGCCGCAATCATGCGCCTCGTCTCCCTGGTAATGTCATCGATGTATTTTGGAGTCCCGGTATAGAGATTATACCCGTCGCCAAACATTTCGGGAATTTGCCCCTCCCAGAAACCATGGATACCCCGCTGACCGGTCTTTAACCCGTCGTGATTGACGGAGGTATGCAGGGGCATGTGGGCATCCCCTATATAATGACCCAGGTTGGCCGACAGGAAGAGGATATCCAGCTTTCTTCTTTCCCGGAAAGCCTTTGTCAGGGAGTCCATGAGCATAGGGATAAACCAGGGAAGCGTGCCATTCTTTTGGAGGAAGGGGGTTCCGAATTTTGCCGTCGCATCCTGCAGGGTAAGAGGCAGGCTATCCATCATGCCCGGGCCATATTCCTCCAGGTTGATAAAGTGCCGGGCCGACTCGTCTCTATCGTGATAAAGATGCTTGCGGACATCGGGCATGTCCGATTCCTGGGTGAGAAAGTCGGCATGGTTGAAAAAAAACACCCGCATCTCCGCGGGCAATGCAAATATCGCGGCGCGATTGATGTGCTGATGTCCCCAGGCGCCCCAGGCGTATACCAGCGAAATGCTTCCCACTAACAGGGACAGGAGAAGAAAACTCTTTTTTGTTCTCATCGGTTGTCTTTAAAATTCATCGCCCATAAAATTATCGGCGACAATTTAATTCATTTTCCTGTACGATCCGGAATGTTACGGAATGGTTAAGAATCGATAGCTCCTAGTTCTGTGTAAGCGGAAGATCGTAGACGGAGAGGATCGTCTGGTCGAGCGTGATGGTATCCGAAAGCCCCGGGTTAACGACGTCGGTGACCTGCCGCACAAAACCCGAATCGAGCAGACTCGCAGGCTGGGCTATGTATTGAAATGCGTTGGCCTCATCCGGAAGAAACCTTGCCAGCAAGACGGTATCGATGCTTTCGCCGACAAAAGAATAACCCAGATAAAAATAACCGGATTCGGATGTGATCCGCAGGTGCAGGGTATCATAGGGATTGGACGATACCTGGAGATGGATCCTCGCATAATTGAGTTCGCGTGCGCTGATCGTGAGACCGCTGACCTGGTGCGAAAGGTAGAACGGATATTCCAGGTGACCGGCATCGGCAACATAACTTTGCGATGGATAGCTCGAAGTGGCATCGTTAAAAAGAGTTAACGCATAGTCGAGGCTTAACCCCTCAGCAAGATACCTGATGGAAAAATTTCCGGCAGCATCCGTAAGCGTGGAATCCAGCGGTCCGATGATATAGTCGACGCCGGAATAAGTGTTGTAAGCGCCGAACAGGTATAGCTTTACATTAGGCAATTTCTTGTTCTTGACGGGGTCGACTACGGACCCATCCGCCTGGATCAGCTGCCCTTTTGCAATAGTCTGACTGCTTTTCTTGCAGGCTGCACCCATCAGCAAAAGTACTGTCAACAGCATCAGTGGTGGCGATGGTAGTGACGGGCATATCCTGCGTGAAAAGATGGGTATCCGGGTCCAAAGCGTTAGTATCGGGGGTGCTGGTTGGGATGTTGATTGCATGACCGGCCCGGTTATATTACCGAATATAAGCTATTTCGGTCAATTTATCAGGGATAGGCCCAGGATGTCAGGAATGGCCCGGATCTCAGGGGAAACCCGCAGATATCAGGGATGACCGGCCGGGCGTCTAGGTCGCCCAGGCTTTATCCCCTTTCTTATAGGGGATGCATCCTTCGTATCTCCCGGGTACCGCAACATAGCGGAGGGTCTTGGTAGCGCCCGGCTCGGACGTGAAATAGCCCCAGAGGGTCAGTTCCTTCATCATCCGGAAATAGTGAGAGGGGTCGGCGTCCTTCTTCTTCGACATATAATCCTTTTGCTCCTTGTCGAGATCTACCAGCAGGTCATGCCTTTGGGTGGCATCGCTGTCCAGGAATGACTTCCCGTTCTTCGCCTTGCTGGCCGCATCCAGTTTGCCCATCCCCTGCAGGAAGATCTTCTGGTCCTCGTCGCTATAACAGTCTTTTACAATACGGGCCATGAATTCACCCACTTTGGCATCTTTGGCGCCGGGCGTGGTGGTAGCCGGAATGATCGTTTCCGCCACCTCGTCCAGGAAAGAGATGTCATCCGGTGTCAGGTCCACCGTGGCGCCATATTTCTTGTCGGGCGCTCCGCAACCGGTCAAAAAGACCTCCGCCCCCACGACGGTACCCCCTAATAACAAGGCTACCCGGGCTAACGCATCACGTCTGTTCATGGTAAAATTTTTATTGTTTACAATTCACTTCTTATTATTCCCGGATCTCATTATTCCCGGATCTCTGGTCAAAAGTCTTCATCCCAGCCGCCATCGCTCCTCGTCACCTATCACCGACTGCTCACTCTCTCCTCACCGCTCACTCTCTGCCCCGGCACTCATTGATGACGACTGGCTACTCACCACTCACTACTCCCTACTCACCACTCACTTCTCACCACTCACTCCTAAAGGTTCCCCTTTTTCAGCTCCCCCACCGCATAGTCCGCCGCCCGGGCCGTAAGGGCCATATAGGTCAGCGAAGGATTCTGACAGGCGGAAGAAGCCATACAGGCGCCGTCCGTGATAAATACGTTCTTCGATTCGTGTACCTGGTTCCATTTGTTCAGCACCGAAGTCCGGGGGTCTTTCCCCATCCTCGCCGTGCCCATCTCATGAATACAGAAACCCGGCGCCGGCGCGCTGTCATACGTGCTGATATTCTTCAGACCTGCTTTTTCGAGCATCTCCGCCGCGCTGTTCATCATATCTTTCCGCATCGCTTTCTCATTGTCCTTGAATTCACAATCTATATCCAGGGTTGGCAATCCCCATTTGTCTTTTTTGTCTTTGTTCAGGGTGGCCTTGTTCTCGAAATAAGGCAGACATTCACCCCAGGACCCGATCCCCATGCCCCAGTTGCCGGGTTCCGTCAACTGCTCCTTGAGTTGTACCCCTACCCCATCGGCGTAGTCGGCACGACCGCGCCCCGCCCCGCCCTGGTAGCCAAAGCCACGTACGTAGTCACTGCGTTTTGTTTTTTCATTCAGGTTGCGGAAACGCGGTATATAGATGCCGTTCGGCCTCCTGCCATAATAATATTGATCCTGGAACCCGTCATATTCGCCGTTGGCGCCCACGCCGTAGTGATGATCCATCAGGTTGTGTCCCACCTGTCCGCTGCTGTTGCCGAATCCATTGGGAAAGGCGTCCGATACGGAATTCAGCAGGATGGAAGCGGTCCCCAACGTAGACGCATTCAGGAAGACGATCTTCGCATAGAATTCTTCGGTCTTGCCCGTCTCCGCATCCAATATTCTGACGCCACTGGCCTTTTTACGATCCTTGTCATAGAGTAGCTCGAGTACGATCGAATAGGGGCGGAGCGTCATATTACCTGTCTTCATCGCGGCAGGCAAGGTAGCTGAATTGCTGCTGAAATATCCGCCAAAGGGGCAACCCTGGTGGCATTTATCCCGGTACTGGCAGGGGCCGCGGTCTCCTACCTTTTGCGTATGGTTGGCACTGCGGCCATGAATCATCCGGCGTCCATCGGTAAACCCTGTGTTGATCTTTTCCGCTACATATTTCTCCAGACAGTTCATCTCCATAGCCGGCATAAACTTACTATCCGGCAGTTGGGGCAACCCTTCCGCCGATCCGTTGATGCCAACAAAAGGTTCTATATAATCATACCATCGCTCGATATCCGCATACCGGATGGGCCAGTCTACTCCATGACCGTCCCGGGCATTGGCGCCAAAATCCAGATCGCTCCAACGATAACATTGCCGTCCCCACATCAGCGAACGCCCCCCTACATGATACCCGCGTATCCAATCGAAAGACTTTATTTGCGTATAGGGGTTCTCCTTGTCATTCACAAAGAAATGCGCCGAGACCTCGTCATAAGCGTAGCACTTGCTCTGAATAGGGCTGTCCTCCCGGTCTGCCCGGTCGTGACCGTTGCGATGAGGCAATTCCCAGGGATCTTTCGTCGTATCGCCATAGTCTTTTATATGCACTACATTTCTTCCTCTCTCCAGCACCAGCGTCTTCAAGCCCTTTTCACACAATTCTTTGGCCGCCCAGCCCCCGCTGATACCCGAACCCACCACGATCGCATCGTACGTATTCTGCGCTGCAGCTTTATTATTAACCATCAACGAATCTCCCGGCATACGAATCAAATATTTAAAAAACCGATTGAACACTCACTACTGACTACTCACCACCGACTACTCACCACTGACTACTCGCTAAATATTCCCCTTCTTCAACTCGCTCACCGCATGATCCGCGGCACGGGCTGTCATCGCCATATAAGTCAGGGAGGGATTTACGCAGGCAGCGGAAGTCATAAAGGAACCGTCGGTAACAAAGACATTCTTCGCGTCCCATACCTGGTTCCAGCTGTTGAGTACCGAAGTCTTCGGATCCTTGCCCATGCGCGCCGTGCCCATTTCGTGGATGCCGCGGCCCAGATAGGCATTGCTGTCATGACCTTTCACATTCTTTACCCCGGTGGCCTCCAGCATCTCGATGGCGTCCTGCTGCATATCCTTACGCATCTTCAGCTCGTTCTCTTTCAGCTCGCAGTCGATATCCAGTATGTTCAGCCCCCACTTGTCTTTTTTGTCTTTGTTCAGAGACACTTTGTTATCATGATAAGGCAAGGTCTCACCAAAGCCACCGATGCCCATCGACCAGGGACCGGGCTCACTCAAAGCTTCTTTGAAATCCGCACCGATATTCAGTTCGGCGATCTGGCGGCTCCAGCCTTGACGACTGCCTCCACCCTGGTAACCAAAGCCACGCAGGTAGTCTCTCTTGTCGCCAAAGAGGTTGCGATAGCGGGGAATATAGACCCCGTTTGCCCGGCGGCCATAATAATATTTGTCTTCATAGCCATCCACGACACCGCCGGCGCCGACGCCGAGATGGTGATCCATCACGTTGTGGCCCAGTTCTCCGCTGCTGCTGCCCAACCCGTCCGGCCATACGTCGGTGGCGGAATTCATCAAGACCCATGCGCTGTTCAGCGAAGAGGCGTTGAGGAAGACTATTTTCGATTTGTATTCGTAGGTCCGGTTGGTCTCTGCGTCGAGCACTTCCACGCCGGTCGCCTTCTTTGTATTTTTATCATACAGGATCTTTGTCACGATCGACCAGGGACGGAGCGTCAGGTTACCCGTCTTCATGGCCGCGGGAAGCGTAGAGGACTGCGTGCTGAAATAACCGCCGAAAGGACAGCCCAGCCAGCATTTGTTGCGGAACTGGCAGCCCGGTCTTCCTCCATGCGGAACGGTGATGTTGGCGGTGCGTCCGATGATCATCGCGCGGGCGCCCTTATAATAGTCCTTCAACCGCGCGGACACATCCTTCTCCACACAGGTCATATCCATCGCCGGCAGGTATTGCCCGTCGGGAAGCTGCGGCAACCCGTCACGCGATCCGCTGATACCCGCGAACCGCTCGGCGTAGTCATACCAGGGTGCGATGTCTTTATAACGGATCGGCCAGTCGATCGCGATCCCTTCTTTTGCATTGGCTTCGAAATCCAGGTCGCTCCAGCGATAGCTTTGACGCCCCCACATCAGGGAGCGGCCACCGACATGATAGCCCCTGAACCAGTCGAATCGCTTACTCTCCGTATAGGGGCATTCGGAATCTTTCACCCAATAATCGAGATTGGTCTCATTCAACGGATAATCCCGTTTCAGGACCGGGTAATCCTTTTCCATCTGGGTTGTGCGGTGACCGCGGTGAGGATAGTCCCAGGCTTCTTTATTGGCATTCACATAGTCCTTGATATGCTCGATGTTGCGACCTCTTTCCAGCATGATCACTTTCAATCCTTTTTCCGTCAGTTCCTTGGCGGCCCATCCTCCACTGATGCCTGAACCGATCACAATGGCGTCGTACGTATTATCAGCCATAAATTTCAATTTGTGGCCGCTGTCGCAGCCGGTTAAAAACGATCAAACCCTTCAGACCATTCCCAAACTTGCCTGCGCTGCTAAACGTCGCAGATCTTCACTCCTTCTTTCAGCGATTTAAGTTTATCCTCTTTTGCCGGGATGAACTCCTGTGCGACAAATCCCTTATGACCTGTCGCCACGATGGCACGCATGATAGCCGGATAATAGAGCTCCTGGGTATCGTCGATCTCATGACGGCCCGGAACACCGCCGGTATGATAGTGTCCGAAGTAGGGATGCCCGTCCTGTATGGTCCGGATCACATCCCCTTCGTCGATCTGCATATGGTAGATATCATACAGCAGTTTGAAATTCTCCGATCCGATCCTTTTCACCAGTTCGATCCCCCATTTCGTGTTGTCACACTGCTGGTCATGGTGGTCGATCTTGCTGTTCAGCAGCTCCATCTGGATGATGACGCCCTGCTTCTCGGCCTGCCCGATGATCTGTTTCAGACCGTCCACACAGTTTTTCAAGCCCGTCTCCGCATCCATGCCTTCGCGGTTACCGCTAAAACAGATCAGGTTCTTGTACCCTGCTTTGGCCACCAGGTCGATATGCTCGGTATAACTCTTTATCAACGTAGAATGATACTCCGTATGATTCCACCCTTTGGTAAGACTTATTTCGGCGCCGTTGCACATCGAAGAGAAGATACCGTGCTTTTTCAGGGTTGGCCAGTCCGCGGGGCCTACGAGGTCGATCGCGCTGAAGCCAATTTTCTTAACCCCCACGCAAAGATCGTCGAGGGCAATATCGCCGTAGCACCAACGGCATACCGAGTGATTGATGTTTCCTTTCAATTTGAGCGTTTTATTTTCTTCAGCCGCCAAAGCGCCCAGGGACGACAACATGCCTGCCGTTCCCAGGGCCGCCGTACCGGCAACCATGTTTTTAATCGCGTTTCTTCTCGAAGGTTGATGAGCCATATTCTATCTCTCCTATTTGCCGGATCCGTTTTGCAGGATCCTTTATAAAGTAAAGGGTCATGTAATAAGTATCTCCGAACCGGTTATCCCGCGATCGGCGTCAGGCTGTCAGCCTTCTTCCGGTTGCGCATAAAGAACACCAATCCCGCAAAGGCGATGATCAGCACGCAGGGAATGGCCAGCGTGGAATGCAGCACTTCGGGCCCCGAAGCCGTCATAGCCTGGTCGAAGGCCTTGGCCATATCCGTACCGGCGGCAGCAGACCGATAAGCATCCAGGCTTGCTCCGTCCGGTAGTTTTTTGAGCATGAGGTTGTCATAATAGCCGCCCATTAAGATCATATAGAGAGACACGGCAAACATGCCCGCGCCACCAATCAGGTTTAAACCGACCGCACCCGTCTTCGGCAGGTTTTCGGCTACAAAGCCGATCATGCAGGGCCAGAAGAAAGCTACACCCAATCCAAAGATGATTGCGGCGCCAAAGATCGCGCTCCCATGAAGGGTGATCAGCAGGTAGATGCCGAGCGCCGACAGGATCGCGGAGAACAGCAGCACGCCCTGCGGAGCAAAACGATGGACGATCGGGCTGGCAAACGCCCGCCCCAGTACCTGCACCGAAGCTACAAATGTCAATATCAGGATCGCATTATCCGTGACGGTCTTGAAGAGCACCGCGATCCACTGGTTCGTGAACAGTTCAGTGATAGCCGTTCCGAACATGCAAAGGACCATAAACAGAAAAAGCGGATTCAGCAAAGAACGATACATCTCCGAATTGGTAACCCCTGCGGCGACCCTTTCGGTAACCGGGAACTCCAGCTTGGAGAAAAGATATCCGTAGACGGCGGTAGGTATCAGCATCGTGCCGACTTCCACCTGCCAGCTGACGCCCACTTTATTCAGCAGGAACACTACCAGCGTTCCGATGACGATACCCGCGGGGAACCAAAGATGGAAATGGTTCAGCTTCGTCGTCTTATTATCCGTAAAGAGCGATGCCACCAGGGGATTACAGGCAGCCTCCACGGTCCCATTGGCGATACCGATGAGCAGCGTCGAGAGGAAGAGGGTCCAATAACCGTTTGCAAAAATGGTGAGCAGGATTCCGATAAGATGAAAGATGAAGGCCAGCACCAGCAGTTTCTTCATGCCGATGGCATCCACGATAAAACCGCCGATGATGATGGCGAGCGGAAAGCCCCAAAAAGCCGTAGCCGTGATCGTACCGAGCTCGGAAGCATTCAAATGGAATTTTACGCCGAGGTCGCCCATGATACCCGCGCGGATACCAAAGGAGAGAGAGGTTACCAATAAAGCCAGGCAACTGGCGGTGAAAAGTTTGTTACGTTGAATAGTAGACATGGCAAGTCTGATTTTTAGGTATTTCGACGAATTAGTTAGGCAGTTCCGACGAATTAAAATACGGTTAAGAAATAAGGGTTTATCGGCATAAATGTAATTTTTATTTTTAAATTATTCCGTTGATTAAATGTTATAGTGATATTTTTTTTCAGATAAGTTTTATTTTTATCTAATAAATAGCAGACTTGGATAAAGTATCCTAAAATTGCACCGAAATCAAGGCCAGCGGGGACTTCAGGCGGGCGATAAATATTATTTTATCCCCCCGGGACGATCCCCGGGTATAAATAGCATCAAAACTATTCTTTCGAAAAATAAAAAAGCAACTCACAGGAGATAAAAAAGCATCTTTCAAAATAGAGACATATGAAAAGAAAACTAAGGATGGGAATGGTCGGGGGGGGCAAATCCGCCTTTATCGGAGCCGTTCACCGTATCGCTGCCAATATGGATGGCCTCATTGAACTGGTATGCGGCGCCTTCAGCAGCAATGCTGAAAATGCAAAGGAATCGGGTAAAGAGCTTTTTCTTCCCGCAGACAGGGTCTACCTGAGCTACGAAGAAATGATCGAAAAAGAGAGCAAGCTCCCCGCAGACAAAAGGATGGATTTTATCAGCATCGTGACCCCAAATCACGCACATTTCGGACCGGCGATGCTGGCCCTGGAGAAGGGATTTCATGTCGTCATCGAGAAACCTATGGTCTTCTCCCTCGAAGAGGCCGTGCTCCTGCGAAAAAAAGTGGAAGAGACGGGACTACTGCTTTGCCTGACCCATACTTATGCCGGATACCCGATGGTTAAGCAAGCACGGCAAATGGTAAAAGAAGGCGCCTTTGGCAAGATCCGCAAGATCTACTCGGAGTATCCCCAGGGATGGCTGAGCCGCCTTTCTGAAAAAGACGGCAGCAAACAAGCCGTGTGGCGGACCGACCCCTCCCGTTCGGGCAAAGCGGGCTGTATGGGCGACATCGGCACCCACGCCGCACACCTCGCGGAATATATCAGCGGGCTCAAAATCACCCAGCTTTGTGCCGACCTGAGCATCTTTCTCGAGGGACGGGCACTCGACGACGACGGAAATGTCTTATTGCGTTTCGACAATGGCGCGACAGGGGTCCTCTTCGCCTCCCAGGTGGCGGCGGGTGAGGAAAATGCCCTGAAGATCCGCATATACGGAGAAAAAGGCGGCCTCGAATGGGCGCAGCAGGAGCCCAATACCCTGTTGGTAAAATGGCTCGACCAGCCGACCCAGATCTACCGGACAGGGGTGGGATACGCCAAACCTTTATCCTCTTTCGCGACCCACAACACCCGGACTCCGGGCGGACACCCGGAAGGTTATCTCGAGGCATTCGCAAATCTCTACCGGAATTTTGCCCAGACCCTATCGGCCAGGCTCGAAGGCGTTCAACCGTCTCCGGAATCGCTCGACTTCCCTTCCATCGAAGACGGCGTAAGGGGAATGGCCTTTATCGAAAACGTCGTGAAAAGCAACGAGAGCCTGGAGAAATGGACTTTTTTCGAAATCCCAAAACTTTAAAAATCCAAACAAAAAAATCATGCAAACGATAAAAGGGCCAGCGATCTTCCTGGCGCAGTTCCTGGGAGACAAAGCTCCCTTCAATACCCTCGAAGGCATCTGTAAATGGGCCGCAAGCCTCGGTTATATCGGGGTCCAGATCCCCACCTGGGACAACCGCTGCATCGACTTGCAGAAGGCCGCCGAAAGCAAGACCTATGCCGACGAACTCAAGGGGCTGGTGAACAGCTGCGGGCTGCAGATCACGGAATTGTCCACCCACCTGCAGGGTCAACTGGTAGCCGTACATCCCGCCTATGACGCACAATTCGACGGGTTCGCCCCGGCATCGGTCCATAACAATCCCAAGGCCCGCCAGGAATGGGCCGTACAGCAATTGAAATACGCCGCAAAAGCCTCCCGCAACCTGGGCCTGAACGCCCACGGCACATTCAGTGGCGCCCTGCTCTGGCCGACGGTCTATCCCTGGCCGCAACGCCCGGCAGGCCTGGTCGATACCGGCTTTAAAGAACTGGCAAGCCGCTGGCTGCCGATCCTCAACGAATTCGACGCAAACGGCGTCGACCTCTGCTACGAGATCCACCCGGGTGAGGACCTGCATGACGGCATCAGCTATGAGACCTTCCTGAAGCATACAGGCAACCATCCCCGCGCCTGCCTGCTCTATGATCCGTCCCATTTCGTATTGCAATGCCTCAACTACCTGGAATATATCGACAACTATCACGACCGTATCCGGATGTTCCATGTCAAAGACGCGGAGTTCAACCCTACGGGTAAACAGGGCGTCTATGGCGGTTACCAGAGCTGGATCGATCGTGCCGGCCGCTTCCGCTCCCTGGGAGACGGACAGGTCGATTTCAAAGGCATCTTCAGCAAGCTGACCGCCTATGATTTCAAAGGCTGGGCGGTGCTGGAATGGGAGTGCTGTATCAAACATCCCGAAGACGGGGCACGGGAAGGATCCGTCTTCATAAAGGACCATATCATCCGGGTGACCGAAAAAGCCTTTGACGATTTTGCCAACACCGGTTCGGACGAACATTTCAACCGGGCGATCCTGGGCCTCAAATAGAAGCATATTTTTTGGGCCGGAAAGGGATTATTTCGGAACTTGGGGCTCCTTATCGAAAAAGTAACGATCCTCGCCGCTGCGCCCGAACGGGTTTTCGGATATCAAAATCGGAAGAGAAATTCAAAATCAGATCACAAATTCAAGGAATACAAATACAAATTCAAAATCAGAATACAACATAAAAAAATCAAAACCGAAATACGTATGAACCTGAGCAAATCGTTAGTAGTCATTTTCAGTTGCAGCTTATTTGCAGCCTGTGGCAATTCAGGCGACACCAAAACCTCCACCACTCCGGCACCCGATACCACGGCTTCCGCAAAACCAGCTACCGTCGCGGCTGCACCCTCCAAAGGGCTTGAGCTGATAGGCGGAAGTGATTGCACGACCTGCCACCGTTTACAGCAGTCCGGATCGGGACCCGCTATCGGACCCGCTTATAGCGAAGTCGCCAGGAAATATAGCCCCGCCGCCGACACCACGATCGCGAGGCTGGTAAAAAAGATCGAAACCGGCGGCAGCGGCGTATGGGGAACGATCCCGATGACCCCGCATCCCGCTTTAAAAGAAGCCGATATCAAGGAAATGCTGACTTATATCATGTCTTTGAAATAGAGCGTGATACTCTTCTGCATTGTATGCATTATAGATTCCTTATTTAATAAAATAACCAGGATGAAACTTCTCTATTTCGCATTTCCCGTCCTCCTGCTCGGAACACAGAGCCAGGCGCAGACGACCAACACGCTCACCCCGGCCGAGCAGCAGGCTGGATGGAAGCTCTTATTCGACGGAACCACGCTCAATGGGTGGCACAGCTACAATCATTCGGCTACAGCCCGCTGGAACGTTCAGAACGGTACGATCCACCTCGACAAAAGCAAGAGCGGCCAGTGCGACATCACAACCGACCAGGCCTATGGGGATTTCGACCTCAAACTGGAATGGAAGATATCAAAGAACGGCAACAGCGGCATCATCTTCGACGTAGTCGAAGCGCCCAAATACCAGGACCCGTATAATACCGGCCCCGAAATGCAGGTATTGGACAATGCGGGCCATCCCGATGGGAAAATATTCAAACACCGCGCGGGCAATCTTTATGACCTGATCCCCTCGATCAAAGAATCGGTGAAACCTGCCGGCGAGTGGAACCAGGCCGAAATCATCGTAAAAGGCGGCCAGTTGACTACGATCCTCAACGGAGTGGTACAGGTGAAGACGACGATGTGGGATGCGAACTGGGTAAAGATGATCGCCGGGAGCAAGTTCAGGCAATGGCCCGATTTCGGCACCTTCAAAACCGGCAAGATAGACCTGCAGGACCATACCGACGAAGTATGGTACAGGAATATAAAAATTAAACAGCTCTAGCACTGGTTAATAAACGGTTTAAGCCGTTTTTATACCAGGACGGCGCAATACAATACCGGGACGGCACAATACCGGGACGGCATACAATATAGCCTGCAGGGACCGCTCATAAAGCACGCCTATAACGATTAAAGTCATATAAAAAATCAACGATGAACAGATCCTTAAACAGATCCATGAAGACCAGAGACGCAGTAGGCGCTGCAAGCCTGTCGTTGTGTCTGCTGGTGTGCCTGGCATGCCTCTCCTTCATGAGCCCGTCCTCAAGACCGGTAGTCGGCGCGGAGCCCGGCAATCTGCTGGTGGCCAAACCAAAAGTGCTGATTTTCTCCAAGACCAATGGCTTTCGCCATTCCTGTATCCCCGCGGGCATCGCGGCGATTAAAAAACTCGGAGAAGAGAACGGCTTCGACGTAGATGCCACGGAAGACTCCACCCGGTTCCGGAAAAAGATCCTGAAACAATACGCCGCGCTCATCTTCCTCTGTCCAACCGGTAAGGTATTCGGCCCCGAAGAAGAGAAGGCCCTGCAGGAATACATTCATCACGGCGGCGGCTTCGTGGGCATCCACGCCGCTACGGACTGCGAATACAACTGGCAGTGGTACGGTGACCTCGTCGGCGGGTATTTCAAATCGCATCCCAAACAGCAGAAGGCCAGCATCATCGTCGTCGACAAAGACAACGCCGCTACCAAAGGCCTGCCGGCTGTCTGGGAACGCTTCGACGAATGGTATAATTTCAAATACCTCAACCCCAGCGTTCACGTCCTGCTGAAGATCGACGAAAGCTCCTACCAGGGCGGTGAAATGAACGGCAACCACCCGATGTCCTGGTATCATGACTACGAGGGCGGCAGGGCTTTCTACACCGAACTCGGCCACACCGATGAATCCTATGCAGACCCGCTCTACCTGGGACACCTGCTCGGAGGCATCCAGTATGCCATCGGGAAAAAATGAGATCCGCAATTATGGTTTCCCTCACACATAGCAAGCCTCCGCGATAGCGGGGGTTTTTGCTTTCAACTAACCGATGTTGCATCCCGTGCGGGATTTAGTTGATTTCTTTTCTGATCTCTTTCTCGAAACAGACACTGTTTTCGACGCCCTCATATTTCCCGAAGTTGGGTATCAGCCGGTAACCGCTGCGCTCATAAAGGGCGATGGCCACAGGCTGTCGCTTGCCGGTCTCCAGTATGCATTTCGAATAGGACATCTCAGCAGCCCACTTCTCCAACCCGGCCAGAACCCGCGCAGCGATGCCCTTCCCCCTGCTTTCCGGCGCCGTGTACATTCGTTTGACCTCCATCGCCCGGGGTTCATATTCCCGGATGGCGCCGCAGCCGACGGGTCGCCCGTCCTCATAGGCTACGATCGCGTGCCGGATCTTGTCGATCTTATTGAGTTGGGCATAGAAGGCATGTTCATTTCCGTCGACCTCCGCCAGGTAGGCGTCGAGATGCCTTACCAATTCTATAAAGTCGGAATCTTCCGAGTCGGTTCTTTTTAAACTCACCATTTTTTTAGGTCTTTTGGCAGCGTCCTCGTTTCCAGTCGTCAGGCAGGAACTGCTTCAAACCAAAATTAATGATCTCCCACCCGATCAAAAAATTCCTTTTGGAACTTCAGCGTCTGGGCATCCGCTTTTACGTCCTCAACACACCCGCTATCGACCCGATCAGCCATTCTACGGTGGTCTCCCCCAGTTTCCGGGTTGCCTTCGCCCCATCTCCGTCATAGTGATTCGGATGGTCGGCATACCACCAGATGGGGGTATATATATTTTTTAAAGCCAGCCGGTGTTGCGGGAGCCCGGATTCATTGTTGTTTGAGCCGGCGTCTGAGCCTGCAAGAAAGCCGCCACCCCTGTGAATAGGTACAAAAGGAAGATTCGCTTAAGTGTTTCTGAAGTCCTGGGCATTTCTGATGGGTTGCTACTCATCCTATCATTATTTTGTCAATTACATCGTCAACTGTATTCTCAATTACATTCCTGTGCTCTACTGGATTTCTGTATTCTCAATTACATTACTGTTCTCAACTGCATTCCTGTTCTTAATTGCATTCCTGATTATATTGCCGGCGATGCATTTCTCCATCAAAATCACTGTCTCACCCTCTCCTTCTCTTCCTCCGAACCGGAAGCCTGCTTCCGCTGGCTCTTCAGCAGTCCCGAACCGAAAGACCGCGTGTATGTGATTTTGAAAATAGGAGACCTCGTGGATTCGGTGTTGTAGATAAAATGGTTATCCGTCGCAAATGCCTCTCTGGTCAGTTGCCCATGATATCCGTTGATGCTTATCGTCCTGAACAAATCCGCCACCGACAATTGAAGAGTCCCCTCATTATTCTTCAGTTCTTTTTTTACGCCGGCATTGATCGTTCCGACCCCATCGATCTTTGTCGTTCCATTGTAAGTCCCCGAATTATACCAACCCGATAGCTCCACTGAGAAAAGTCCCGGCAGCTTGAACGTCTCGCTGAAATTCGAGGAATAGGCGAAATAGGTCTTCTCCACGGGCAAGGCCGTATAGTCTTCCCTGAACTTCCTCCATCCTCCGACAAAACCATAGTTCATCGTCCACCAATCCGCGACCTTAAAAGGCAGGTTGGTCTGAAAATTCAGGTTGTCCTGGTAGGCCAGGTTCTGCGGCAGGATATACAATACATTCCCGGCAGGGTTTTCGCCCAGTTGGTAACGGGTGATCGGGTAGTCGTCCCGGCTGAGCATGACCGAAAACGAATAACCCCGGTATGTATAGCCCAGCTTGAGGTTGTTGGTGATCGTGGGTCGAAGAAAGGGGTTTCCCGTATAGGCCGCAATGGGCCCGCTATACCCTATATAAGAGGCCAGATCGTTATAGGAAGGCCTGCTGATCCTTTTGGAATAGGTCAACTGAAGATCCGATCTGTCCGCCAGCTTCCGGGAAAGGGTTACCGATGGGAACAAGACCCCCAATCTCCTGTCGACGGTGACGGCGCCCGTCGTCGGATCCTCCATCTTCGTATGGGAATATTCATACCGGGCGCCGGCCGTCAGGCTGGTCAGGGGATCCAGTTGGGCATTCATGGAAGCATAGGCGGCGCCGATCCCTTCCTTCATGGCAATATTATTGGATGTCCCGGACCTACCCGTCCAGTCCCCGTCGACAAGGCTCTCGATACCGGAACCGCTCTTATCCCATGTATAGGTGCCCTTGACGCCCGTCTCCAGCTTCAGCTTCCGCGATAGCTGCTTACTATAGTCCATCTTTAGGACGCCCACCTGGATGGCCGTGGAGGCATAGCCCCGCTGGCGGGGCGAAAACAGCGTGTCGTTATTGGTACCCGCGGGGTCTCCTTTCCCGTCCCGGAAAGAACTCTGCACCTCGTTGGGTCGATCGTTGTTAAAATAGAGCCAGTCCAGGTTGATATTGATCTGTTCCCCCTGCCGGATCTTTTTTTCAAGGTACATCGAGGAGGACAGGTTCCTCCAACGGTTTATACCCGATATAAACCCGTTGAATAATAATAGCGAATCCGGCAAGACATTGAAGATCTGTCGATCAGCACTGACGGAAGACGAATGAATATTGTTGTAGTTGATATTGCCGCCGATGGTAGTCTTCGGGCTGAGCGTTGCATCCAGGCCGATGCTGAGATTGTGATTATTCTGCACCTGGCGGGTAGTGTCCCAGGTCAAATTATCCAGCAGTCCGCCCAGGGGTGGAAAATTCTCACTGCCCTTCACAAACAGGTCGCTGTAAGTCCGGTCATGGAAGAAAGTGTAAGAGCCGTATACATTGACCTTGCCGGTATTGTGCGCAAGGTTGACGCTGGCCGTGCCCTTCTCTCCCCATCCATACCCTCCGGTTAAAGACAGCGAACCGCTCGTCCCGATCTTTTTGTTCTTCTTCAGCACGATATTAATGATGCCTCCATTCCCTTCCGCATCATAGCCGGCAGGTGGCGTCGTCAGCAACTCTATCTTCCCGATATCGTCCGCACTCATGCCACCCAAAAGGATCACCAACTGATCCATCGGCATCCGCATAAGCTTACCGTTTATCATGACCGTCACCCCATCCTTGCCATTCAAAGCGATCGCATTATTCTGATGATCGACGACCACACCCGGCGACCTCTCCAATACCTCCAGTGCCGAACTGCCTTTCGTAAGCACACTGCTCTCGACGTTGACCACCATGCCACCCGTCTGCTGCTGATACAATGGTTTTTGTGCCCTGACCACGACTTCGGCCATCTGCCTATCGTCTTCTTTTACGATATGGGTGCCCAGGTTGCTGACGGGCTGACCAGCCGTCTGCTGATTAGCAGGCAGTTCGAATACAGGTCCCTCCCAGCCCTGGTATCCCACGGCGCTGAATCGCAGGAGATACTTTCCGGCAGCGATATGGTCAAATTGGAATGAGCCTTTTTCGTCCGTCACCGCAGCCTTTACCAGCGAACTATCGAAGGCCTTCAACAGCAAGACATTGGCAAAAGGAATGGCAGCGCCGCCGGCTGTCGTGAATAGCCCGGTAAGGCCTGTGCCGCCTGCACTCACTGCGGCCGGGTTATTTCCACCGGAACGAACACTCTCCGTCGCCTGCCCGAAAGAATGCTGAAAAAAGAGTAGCAACGAAAAAACGCCCGATAAGAGTCTCATACTTTTTTTATTGATAGCTGTGATACGTGTTCGGGAACAAAGAAACACAGCTCTCAAAAATTAAAAAAAGCACAGTGACCACCGGTGGGTACTAATTGACGAAATGCAGAAATCTAAAAATTGCTCACAAACGCGATCCGCTTGCCGTCCGGCGACCAGGAAGGAGCATTCAGCGTGCCTTGTCCGCCATATAGATAAGCGATCACCCGGGGCCCACCGGCCGCCGTGAGCGGCATCAGCCGGAGCATGACGTCCTTGTACAGGGGATGACCATCCGGGTCGATATCCGGCATAAAGGAAATGAAGACCACCCATTTGCCATCGGGAGAAATATGCGGGAACCAGTTATGATATTGATCGAAGGTCAGCTGCTCCCTGCCGGACCCGTCAGGCTTCATCCGCCAGATCTGCATGGTCCCGCTGACATTCGCATTGTAGTATATGTATTTCCCGTCGGGAGCATATTCCGGGCCATCCACATGACCGCTCGTATTGGAAGTGAGCGCCGTCTCCCTCCCATCTTTCAGGGAGACTTTGTATAAGTTGTAGATCTTGCTGCCGTTGCGCTGTGCCACGATCGCGACCTCCCTTCCATTGGGATTCCATCCATGAAGATAAGACGGCGTACTCTCCGTGATCAGCCTCGGCTCGCCGCCGGTCAGCGGCAATACATATACGGTCGAACCTCCGCCGGGTAGGCCTTCACGACGGCTGCTGATAGCCAGCATCTTCCCATCAAAAGAGATCGCATGGTCGTTGTTGTTTCCGGTGACGGACCCCGTGTTCAATCTCTCCGGCGCCCCGCCTTCTATCGGGATCGTATACAAAGATCCGCCTTCATTGAACAGAAGCTTTTTTCCATCGGGCATCCAGTTCGGCGCCTCAAAACGTCCCGTCGACTCATGGATCACCTGGCGGCTGCCATCGGCGATATCCAGGATTTCCAGCCTGCTGCCTAATACATCCCGTACAGGTGGGATCACCGCATGCGGATTCGAAGTGTACTCATGTATCACCGGCTTGTCGATACGAACATTCCACACGTTGGCGGTAGCCACCGAATTCGAGTCATGCGAGCAGATATAAAGCCCTACCCACACATCCCCCTCAAGGGCATCCGTCTCACAGGAGCCTACGGTCTGCAAAGGCTCTCCCGGGTGCGCAATCTTCATGGTGATCTTCTTCCCGATCCGCTCCAATTGCATCGTCTGTCCCCCTCTCTTTGCGGAGAACCTTTCTTCCTCGGGATCACGCATGAACATGCCTTTATAAGGCCTCCACTGCAGGACGACGAGCCCGTCGATATGCGCACAGGCATTTGCGCTGGCGGCTCCTTCATCCAGCGACTCCCTGATCATCCAGCCGATCTTCCGGTGTCCCACGGCGCCCCCCGTATCCCCGGTGAAAGCAAAGTCCGCCGTCAGGATGAAATCACCCTTCATCTTCTTATAGACAAAATGGAATTCATCACGGTTGAACCAGATATTGGAGCCCGCCCCCGTCAGGCTATAGTGCTGGCTGGCGGCATCGTAGTTCGCGGATCCGGCCAGTTTCGGGTTGCCGATGTCCGCATGGCCGTCAAAGATGCCGATAGGGTTTTGTGCAGAGACCCTTTGGCCAAAGACCCCTTGTGTAAAAACCCCACCGAAAGTGAGCAGCAAAAAAAAGGAAATGACCATTCTCATATGACTCGTTTTATTAAATTTCATCCCTCACTCACTACCGACTGCTCATTACTCCCCACTCACTACCCACCACTCACCACTGACCACTCACTACTGACCACCGACTACTCACTACTCACCACTGACTACTCACTACTCACCACTCAAGCCCGTCCACTGCTCGCCGACATTCCATCCCTCCGTCTTCAGCCGTAATGAGGGCTTGCTTCCCGCCGCTCCTTCGCCACCGAGCACCGCTTCCGGGCAACTGACCGTCACCGTGACACTCTCGCCAGGTGACAGCGAGAAATAATTTCCGGACCAGTAGCTGGGCAGTATTTCTTCCCGATCCCCCTTTATCACCTGCGGGTTTATGAAGAAGGCCAGCTTCTCCGAAACATTCGAAAACCGGACCGTCCATTCCCGGTTTTGCAGGGTCTTTACCGTCCTGAGGACTTTTACCCGGACACTCGTGGAAGACAGCTGGTGCAAAGACCGGAAGTCGTGACCCGGGGACATCCAATATATATTCCTGGAGACAACCGCCCCGTTCGCATCCTTCAGCCTCAAGGACACGAAAGAGATACCCTTTGTCTGCCGCAACAAGTCCCTCAGGGACAAAATGGGTTTCACATCCGTCGTATCCAGGTTGACACCCCCCTCCTTCTTATACAGGGAAGTCCCTGCGAGGTCCACTGCTTCGGCCTCGTAGCGAAGACCCGGTTTCGGATGATAGGTCCTGTTGATGGCCACCACCGAAGAATCATCCAGGTTGAGCTGTATATGGACGGGCTCGCAGGCGCCCTGCATAAAATAATATCCCGCATTGGGTTCCAGGTACCAGTCGTAGATCTGCCAGATCACACTCGGGAACGCCGCGTTGAGCTTCCAGAGCATCACACCCCCGGTCTCATTGAGCTTATGCCCCGCCGCCTCGAAGATGCTGCGGTAGCCTCCCGCGTTGAGCAGCTGCATCTTGTCGGAGAAGTCCTTCATACCGGCGGCCTCGCCATAGCGATCGGCCATCGCCTCATAGTAGAGATCATATTTCCCGTTGCCCGAACAGGCATCGTGATAGCCCCAGGTGTTGTTCAATGGGTAAGGCAACTTACTATCCGGGACGAGGTTGGGAATGATCTTCATCAGCGTATTATAGGGTGGCTGGGAAGGCAGGCCCGTCTCATCCTTGAACACCCAATCCTTTCCGGCGTTGACCAACTCATAATACCGGGCGTCATCCTGCCAGGAATAAGGACCTCCGCTATAGACACCCGCAGGCTTGTCATCGGGCCAGGAACCCTTCCAGCCGGCAGGCGCCTTCGCAAAACCGGAAGAACAAGGTATAAAGGGTCTCGTGCCATCCAGCTTCGCGGTGTTGTCCCGCATGGCATTGTATAGCTCCTCCCGCGCATGACCTTCGTTGCCGCCCGTCCAGACCAGCAGGCTGGGGTGGTTGCGTATCCGGTATATCGTGTTGACGACATTGTCGATGAATACGCTGCTCTCCAACGGCCAGTCCTCCGACCCCTTGAACCCGCCATTCGTATCCCCCGTGATCCAGAAATCCTGCCAGACCAATAAGCCATAGCGGTCCGCGAGCTCATAAAAATCATCAGTCTCACCGAGACCGCCGCCCCAGATACGCACCAGGTTCACGTTGGCATTGCGGCAAAGGCGCAGCTCATAATCATAGCGCAGGGAATCGCGGTTCAGCATCATATCCGGGACCCAGGCGCCCCCGACGAGATGCACCCGCTTCCCGTTCACATAGAAATCACGCCGGACCCATCCATTCACTTCGACGGTCTGTGAAGACACCGTGCGGATGCCGAAGACAAAAGAAGTGTCTTCAGACGGCTGTCCATCCGGCTGACCGTCGATCATATACCGCAACCGGATCCGGTAGAGATCGGGGTGGCCATACCCGTTGGGCCACCATAGATGCGGCCTGCGGATCAGCAGTTCTTTTGTATTGTCTGCCGTCAGGTCGACGGTCTCTGAACCCATGGCCCCTACGGTCTCCTCACGGCTAAAGCTGACCGCAGGGATACCGGAGAAATTCTCCGGGCTGATAGTCACCCACAGCTTCCCCTTTTGTTGCCTTTCGCTCTTATTATACAACTGCAAATGCAGGGAGATCTTCGCGACACCCGTATCGGGTAGCGCCGGCAATTCGGTGATGAGTTGTGGCCTGCCGATGAGCACCTGTCCCGAGACCCGGAGATAGACAGGCTGCCAGATGCCGATATTACGATCCCTCACCTCCGGTATCCAATCCCATCCCACCGAGCTGAGCATCGTGACATTCTTGCCGATGTCTCCGGTGGGACCTCCGTTGTCATAGAAGTCTCCGAGCGCATCCAATTGCGGATGGGCAGGCAGCCCGGGTTCATCGAGCGGGTAGATCTTTACGGCCAGCGCATTTTTCCCGCCCGGCCTGATGGCCTTGTCCGCATCGAGGCTATGCTCGGCAAACATCCCCGCCATCTGTGAAGAGTCGGCAAGGCGCTGCCCATTCAGCCACACTTCCGCGCGATAATTGATCCCTTTAAAGATCAATTGGAAATGCCTGCCTTTGTCTCCGGCTGCCACCATAAACTGCGTGCGGTACCAATAGGGCTTCTTCCACGGATTGGGGTCGTTTGGCAAGTAGCTGTATTGCTCCAGGTGATATTGATGATTGAAAGAATCGGAAGCGTCCGGGATCAGCATATTGTTCATGCCGGTATAGGGATCGGGATAGACATGGTTGGCGACCAGGCCGGTTAGTACGGTGGAGGGGACCTGTACGGGAAACCAAAAATTGGCGGAGACATAGTGAGGATCCGACAGCACGGATCCCCCTTCTTTTATAATGGCAGAAGATTGCAGATCGAACTTGTCCAGCTTTATCTGGCTGATCGCCGTCCCCGCTCCTGCCCCCGTTGAGGTTTGTGTCGGTCTTGGGTCTTGTTTCGTCGGCGCGGTTTGTGTCCCCGTCCAGGTCTTCTTCGCCGGCCAACTCGTTGCCACCGCTTGGCTTTGTGTCGTCTGTCCGGACACTGCCGGCTGTGCCTGAGAGGAGAATGAGGATACGCAAAACAGACCGGACACAATGATGCCAACGAAGAATGGGGAGGGGACAGTGCTTCTCATAACCTAAACCTTTTGGGGCTAAAAGTAGAACTGTTTTATGCGGAACCCCTATACTTATTGATCAATTAACGCGCATATTTTATCCCGGTTGTCAACTCTTGCCCGCTACGGCCTTCTTTTTTTCTTTTTTCTCCAGCACGCGGATCCCGTTTTCACCGGCCAGGATAGCCTGCTCCGCGAGACCATAGAAGAGAGACGTCTCCAGGATCCCGGGGATCGCCTTGCAGAGCGGGTTGACTTCTGCGGGTGAAGGCCACTGTTGAAACCAGATATCGAAAAGGTAATTGCCATTCCTGGTGATCACGGCGCCGTCTGTCCGCTCATGCGTCCGCAATACCAGCCGTGAGCCGTTATAGAGTTTCCGGATCTGCGCGGGGACATAATATAGCGCCTCGGGGATCACTTCGATCACGAGCGGATATCTTTCGCTGAAACGTTCGGTATATTTGGATTCGTCGCCGATGATCACGAATCGGTCGGATAGGGAAGCCAGCAGTTTTTCGTGCATGTGGATCCCGCCGCCGCTCTTCAAGGCGTTCAGGTCCTTATCTACCTGGTCACAGCCGTCCAGGTAGAGCTCGGGTCTCAGGCCCGAGGCCAGGTCGGGCGTGTCGATACCACTTTCGATAAGCAGTTGCCGGGTCGTAAAAGACGAAGTCAATACTTTCACCGAGAAACCGTCGGCAATGATGCGTTCCTTCAGGAGGTCTACGATATGCTTGATGGTAGACCCGGCGCCCAGGCCGATGGTGCTGCCGTCTTTGATTAGTTTCACGGCTTCGATGGCCGCTTCTTTTTTCAGGTCGATGCTCATGTTTGCAAATATATTAATAGTCGAGTTTCGCCAGATAATCATAGTCGATCTGCAGGCTTTCCAACGCCGAATGCGCATATTCTTCCTGCTCTACGAAGAAATGCTTCATCCCCGAATCCTTTGCATGCCGCAGGATCTTCGCGACATCCATCTGTCCTTTGCCGAATTCGGTACTCTGCTTTTTTACCATATCCATATCTTTCAGGTGCCACAACGGAAAACGCCCCGGATATTTTTCGAAATAAGCGAGCGGATCGTTGCCGGCGGCAATCACCCAACCCAGATCCATCTCCATTTTTACCAGGGAGGGATCAGTCTTATCCAGTAACACATCATAAAGGGCACGGCCGTCTACTTTGTCGAACTCCCAGTTGTGATTGTGATAGCCAAAAGACAGGTTCGACTTCTTACAGGCCTCCCCCGCCTTGTTAAAGGCATCCGCTGCCCGCTGGTAGTTGTCTACGGTCTGCCCCGGGGCCGGGAGCACCGCCGAGATCAGGTATTCCTGTCCTGCTTCGGCGGCCTGGTCGATCGATCGCTGGAAATCGCCGTCCACGTGAATATGACCACTGCGCAATCTCATGCCCAGGTCTTCGGTGATCTTTTTTATCTCTTTTGGCGCAAGCCCGTAATAATTGCCTTTGTCACTCCTCGCCGATTCCAGCTCTTTATATCCAATAGCAGACACCTTCTTCAAGGTACCCGCTGCATCGGCCAGCATATCCTGCCGGACGGAGTAGAGCTGAAGCCCGATATTTTTTACTTTCCGGGAAGAATCCCCCTGTAGAAAACGGGGCCTTTCGGAAAACCCGGACCTGGCAGCAAGCACCGATCCCGCCGGTCTGGCCATCTTCGGAACAAAAACGGCACCCGCCGCAACCAGGGCCGACACCCTCAAAAATTCCCGTCTGTTATTTCTCATAAACAAGTCGTTTTAATCGTATTTCATAAACAAGTCACTATAATCGTATCAAAATCTCCCCGCCACTTACTACCGACCACTCATTACACACCACTCACTACCCACCATTCACCACTCACTACTCGTCGGCACTCACCACTCACTATTCACCATTCACCACTCACCACTCACTATTCACCATTCACCACTCACCACTCACTACTCACTAGAATTGCTGATAAACGCGATCTTCTTACTATCAGGAGACCAGGAGGGGGTATTGATCGATCCCTGTCCACCATAGAGATAAGCCAGCACCTTCGGTTCCCCTTTTCCGTCGATCGGCGAGATCCGGATATAGACATGCTTATAAGGAGGATGGATCCCGGCCGGCGTCTCTTCCGGGAGGAAGGACAGGTATACGATCCACTTCCCGTCCGGCGAAATATGCGCAAACCAGTTGTTCAGACCGTCATGGGTGATTTGCTCCTGCTGGCTGCCATCCGGCTTCATACGCCAGATCTGCATCAGCCCGGAACGCACGGAGTTGAAATAGATATATTGACCATCGGGTGTATATTCCGGTCCGTCATCGAGCCCCTTTGCATCCGTCAGCCGCTCCTCTTTCCCACCGGCGGCGGGTATCTTGTATACGTCGAACTCCCCGTTACGCTCCCCGCAAAAAACGAGGCTTTTCCCATCGGGCGACCAGCCATGCATATAGGAAGGTCCCTTTGGCGTGATCTGTTTGGGATTGCCTCCTTCGATGGGTACCGTATAGATGATGGAACCACCAAGTTCCTTTACCCAGTTGCTTAATCCCAGCATCTTCCCGTCAAAGGAGATCACATGGTCATTGTTATTGTGTACGATGGTTCCGGTGTTGATGGGTGAAGGGGTGCGGGTGGCCAGGTCGAAGCGGTAGATCAGCCCTTTTGCGTCATTAAAGATCAGGCTTCTGCCATCGGGTGTCCAGTTCGGCGCCTGTATGGAATAAGGGACTTTATAAATGACCTCCCGGTGGCCGGAGGCAAGTTCCAGGATCTCGAGGTTGCTGCCCATCGTCATCTGGGTATTCTGGTCCGATTCATCCTTGTAGGGGACGGTGATGCTCACATTGCTAAAGACCCCGGTTTCCAACACGTCTGAATTATGGGAGCCCACAAAAAGACCCACATAGACTTCATCGCCCAGATCGACGCCGGCGATCGTGTCCGTCTGAAAGACATCCCCATAAATCGCCGCGCGCATGATATAGAGATTCCCTTTTCTTTCCAGCTGGAGGATATTGGCATGCGTCATCTTCAACCTGTGCTCCTCGGTCTGGGCGCCGGCCGCCCGGCGGAATTGAAGCGAGGTGAGACCATCCCCATGCTCCACCGCGTTTACATGGGGCGAATTGCCATCCAGGCTCTTGCGCACCATCCAGCCGACCTTACGATGATATTCGACCCAGCTGCCCAAAAACTCAGCCCGGGCATACAGGATAAAATCCCCCGTCATCTTCTTCCAGACATATTGAAACTCATCATGATCGGCCCATATATTATAACCGGCCCCGGAGATGACATACTGCCCGGTCTGCGGGATAAAGACAGCCGAACCGGGTTTTACGTTTGCTCCCACGTCCTGGTGTCCGTCGAAAATACCGACCGCATGCCCCTGGGCGTATCCTGGTAAAACTTTAAGAATCAATAGTAAACCGATAAAAAAGCGGGAAAAGTGAGTAGATCTGGCAAGTCTTTTCATGTTGGAAGTATTATTATTTGATTAGTCCCGTTAGCCTGACGAAGATAACCGTCAATTGCTCAGATCCCGTTTTTTGGACTACATCAATACTACATCATAGGGATAAAAGACCTGAAAAACATGGATTTCTGTTCGATGCGACTACTTCATCCCATATCCCAAAATATCTCCGCCAAAGACCCAATGCGCGCCAACCTCTATATCTTTATGGAATGAGGACGGGCGCCTTAACTGCTTTTTTCATTCTCTACGGTATGATGGTGGCCTATAGCCAAAACACCATCGGGATACCCGATGTCATCAACTATACAAAAGATGTTTACAACGCCGGGACACAAAACCGGGCTGCGGTCCAGGACCGGAACGGAGTACTCTATTTTGCCAACTATGAAGGGCTATTGAGTTTTGATGGCAACAGGTGGACCCTCTATCCGCTCCCCAATAAGTCCGTGGTGAGATCCCTGGCCCTCGGGAAGGATGACCGCATCTACGCGGGCGGCCAGGATGAATTCGGGTATTTCTCGCCGGACAGCCGCGGCCGGCTCTCCTTCACCTCTTTGAAGGAGGCTATTCCGCCAGGGCGCCACCCCTTTTCCGATGTCTGGAATATCGTTCCCTACGGCGACGATATCTTCTTCAGGTCCAACGACGGGATCTTCCGCCTGAGCCACCGAAGAATCATCGTCTATCCCACAGCAACCAGCTGGCAGTTTCTCGGGTTGAGCCATGGGCAACTGATCGCCCAGGACGAACGGAACGGTCTCCTGCAATTCAGGGACGGTGGCTGGGTTCCTTTCATCCGGCCAAATGCCCTGCCGGCAGGGTCGCTGATAACCTCTATTTTTCCGATGGGTGGAGACAGCAGTTTCCTTACGACAATCAATACCGGGTTCTATATCCTCAACAAGGATGCGATCACCCCCTTTCATTGGAAAAGCCCCAATCCGTTTGGTAATGAGCGGATCCTGACCGCGATACCCGTGAACAAAGACTGGATTGCCGTCGGCACCAACCTGGATGGTTGTTACATCATCGACAGACAGGGCCGCGTCATCCAGGATCTCTCCCGCAAGGAAGGGTTGCAGAACAACAATATCCTCAGCCTTTTCCTGGACAAGGATGACAATCTCTGGCTGGGCCTCGACAACGGGATCGATTTTATCGCCTATAACAATGCCATCAAACATATCTATCCCGAAAAGCTCAACGAGGGGCTGGGCTATACCTCCCTGATCTACGACCATACCCTCTATGTGGGAACTTCCAACGGGCTCTACCAGGTTCCTGTAAACGACAAAAAAGGCGCGGGTAACGCGGACCCGGACGAGGATGCCCTAGTCAAAGAAGCCACTCGCGAGGATGACCCAGTCAAAAAAGCCACTCGCGAAGAAGACCTCAGCCTGGTCAATGGCGAGTTCAGATCCGTTCCCGGCACAAAGGGTTCGACCTGGGGCCTGGCTGAAATAAACGATCGTCTCCTGCTGGCGCATCATGACGGCGCCTTTCAGATCGACAAAGGCATACCCATTCCCGTCAGCGGGCATAGCGGGCGTGCAGATTACTGGAACTTCCTGCCGCTTTCCCCGACGCTTGCCGGCGACTGGGCCATCGCCGGAAACGACAACGGAATCGACCTGCTTCATCTCGGGAAAAAAGGGATTGTCTCGAAAGGCAATCTGCCGGGCTTCGGGATATCCTCTCAATTCGTAGCCATCGACGATGCTCATTCCATCTGGGTCGCCCATCCCTACCAGGGCATTTTTAAAATCACCGGCGGCGTTTATTCACCCCCGACCAGCCATTCACAGCCCGCCCCTTTACGACGAGGCCCTCTACAGCGAGGCCATTCTCAACCCGGCCGTCCACCAGCCAGTCTTTCCACCGCCAGGTACTCACCCGCTATCCCCTCTCCCCTTCCGGGCCCTCTGCTGGTGAAGCACTACACGGAAAAGGACGGACTGCCGCCAACCCTAAAGAACCGCCTGTTTAAGATCCGGGACCGTATCGTGGTCGCTTCGGAAAATGGGGTCTACGAATACGACCCGAAAACAGATCATTTTGCGCCGTCCGGGTTTTTCAAACCCTTCTTTGGCCAACGAAATATCCGGTACCTGAAAGAGGATGCCGCCGGAAATATCTGGTTTATCGAAAACAGAGACCTCGGCGTGATCGACTTTTCGGGACCAAGGCCGGAGACCATCTATTTCCCGGAATTGAACGGAAAGATGGTAAGTGACTTCGAACACGTCTACCCCTATGACGCCTCCAACATCTTCGTCGGCGCCGAGAAAGGCTTCTACCATATCGACTACCGGCAATACCGGAAGAACCGTTATACCATGCAGGTCGGGATCCGTTCGGTAAAGACTGCCGGAAAAACGGACAGTCTGTTATGGGGAGGATATAACATCTCACCTAATGCATCCGCTAGTACATCTTCCAATGTATCACCAAACGTTTCACCCGGCGCCATTCCCCGGATAGACCATTCCCGGAACTCGCTTCGCTTCGAGTTTTCCGCGCCTCTCTACGCCGCCCTGAATAGTGTCGAATATAGCTACCGGTTAAAAGGATTCGACAAAGACTGGTCGGAATGGTCCAAAAAAGCGGAAAAAGAATACACCAACCTGTCCGCAGGTTCTTATAGTTTTGAAGTCCGTGCCAAGAGCAACCGGGGAAACGAGTCGCCCGTCGATTCATATTCCTTTACCATCCTTTCACCCCTCTGGCAATCCGGCGCGGCCTATTCCGCCTATGCTTTACTGGTATTGGGATTGGCCTGGCTGGTGTACAAACGCCAGACCCGCCTGCTGCTGCGTCAACGACTGAAATACGAAGAGGAACAAAAAAAGCTGCAATACCTCCACGACCTCGAGCTGGAAAAATCGGAAAAGGAAATCGTCAAGCTGAACAATGAGAAGTTGGAAGCCGAGATCGGCCACAAGAACAGGGAGCTGGCTTCGGCAGCTATGCACCTCGTCCAAAAAGGCGAGCTGCTCGCCAATATCCGGGAGGAACTGGTCCGGCTAAAAAAACACACCGAAGCCGGCCCCGGTAGCAATGGCTCCGGCCCCGTGGAAGAACTCAAAAAGATCCTGCGCGCCCTCAACGAAGAAAACAAGACGGACAAGGACTGGGAACAGTTTGCCCTGCATTTCGACCAGGTCCACAGCCATTTCCTGCGCAGTCTCCGGCAACGCTATCCGGCCCTCAGCCCCCATGAGCTCAAGCTATGCGCCTACCTGCGCATGAACCTCTCCAGCAAGCAGATCGCCCGGCTCGAAAGTATATCGGTACGCGGGGTCGAGATAGGCCGCTACCGGCTTCGGAAGAAGCTGAAGATCCCTACGGAGACAAATTTATTTGACTTTTTGATGGCCATAGAAGGACTGTCGCAGAAATGATTATTATCTTTGGTTTCACAACATGAGGTATACAAAAAAAATCCAATTTTAAACTATTATTCGTTGTATTTTTTGTAATTGGGCTGATAATATTCATCTCATTTACTGCAGCATTCGCAAAAGATGAGGGGACCATGGGTCCAGATCCGAAATGGAAGACACTCGCCCCACAGTGTCCATTTGAGTATTTTTTCCTGGATGAAGCCATCGACAACCAGTATCGGTCCGATGCCAATTTCGGCCGGCTGTTCTTCTACTTCGGACTATTCGCGATCTTTATTTCCTGCATGGGACTTTTGGGCCTTACCTTATTCAACACCTATAAAAAGACCAAAGAGATCGGCATTCGTAAGGTATTGGGCGCGGGCGTATTCAGCATCGTACACCTGTTCTTAAAAGACTTTTTAAAGCTGGTCATCGTCGCTTTTCTCATCGCCGCCCCTGTCGCCCGGGTACTGATGAATAAATGGCTGCATGAATTTGCCTATCGGATCACCATCAGCTGGTGGGTATTCGCAGTTTCGGGCCATACCGTGATACTCCTGGCTTTTGTCACCATCAGTTTTCAAACCATCAAAGCAGCCTTGGCAAATCCGGTAAAAAGCCTGGGAGCCGGATAGTATACTTGACTCCTTCCGGTCGAATGCCTGTTTTGAATACTTATTACTTAATCTTTATCAAGCGGTAGGTCAGCCCGATACTCAGCATCCGGTTTTTAAGATCCTCTGTACTGGTCCCCGCTTTGTTAACGGCGGCAAGACCCCGTATATATCTCGCATTGAAGCCCAGGCCGCCCTTGCATTCATAACCCACCCCGACGCCCGCGCCGAAATCCGAGCTTTTATAGTATTGCTTCGTATCGAACGAAGCCCCCCCATTGTCCTTTTCCTTTGCGGACAGCAAAATACCGGGCTGCACACCCGCCTCGACATAACCCCCGAACGAAAATCTGTATTGCACAAAGACCGGGATATTCAGATAGGACAGGCTGCTGTTGTACGTGTCGCCCGTACCTTCGTCCTTTAGCTTCACACCTTCTCCGGAATAGTTCAACCCCACCCGGAAATCGATCGGGATCTTGAGCTTATATTGCGCATACAAACCGCCATAGGGCCGAACCAGCGTTTGATGATAGTATTCCGAAGTAGGCTGCGTAGCGAAATTGATACCTGCTGCCACCCCCGCTGAGAACTGCGCGGCTGCGGGCAGCGCAGCCAGCGAAAAAAGGCAGACACAGGAAATAAAAAGAATTTTTTGAATGCTCATTTTGGCACCGATGCCCTTTTCGGTCCGCATGACCTGCGCGGTTCCGTCTGCCGCTGCGCCCGCTAACCTGGCTGAACCCATTGCTTCTTTCGTCTTGATTTGCTTTTTCATGTCTATCTCTGTTTTTTTTGTCTTTATTTATGTTTTTATTGATGATTCCTCTTTCATCCGAAGACGTGGGCCTCTCTAGTTGGCGGTTATCTTCCGGATACAGTTGTTATTATTGTCGGCTATATAGACGGCCGTGCCTTCCTTATTGACGGATATGCCCGTGGGGGAAGAGAAGGCGGCCTGGTCCCCGGACCCATCGGTATATCCTTTCGCGGCCGAACCGGCCAGCGTCGATACGATGCCGGAAGCATTGACCATCCTCACCTTGTTGGCATCCAGGATGAACAGATTGTTGTTTTTGTCGATGGCTATGCCGGTAATAAAAGTAAAAGTCGCGGTGGCAGCAGGCCCATCCATAGAACCATAGGTTTGCGCCCCTGCATAAAGGGTGCTCGTTCCATCGGGGGTGATCTTATAGATCTGGGACACATAGCCGTCGTTATATGCGATGTTTTCCGTTACAAACACATTTCCGCCGGCGTCTACGGCCAACCCCGTATTTCCCCGTGTATAATGTATGCCGTCGCCGCCCTGGGCAAACTGGCTTCCAACACCCTGGCTGCTGAGTGTAAAGACAATATTCGAGCCGAGGACACTGATATAATCGCTGCCGCTATTCCGGTCGATCGCCTGGTAGACGATCGCATAACCGGCGTTGGGGATCACCCAGCCGGAACGGGTTCCGTCCGGCGCAAAACGATATACGGTACCCGGCACATACCCACTGGCCACATAGAAATCACCGCTATTGTCGATCGCGATACCCCCATCTGCATAACCCGCCACGGAAGTCGTCGTTACGACCCCGGCGGGCGTGATCTTCCGAATGACGGAATTGCCATAATCAGTTACGTAGAGATTATCATTGGCATCCGTTGCAATGGCGGATGGCTGGTTAAACGATGCGGCTGTCCCGGCGCCATCTGCGTTTCCGGCCGCCTGCGAGCCGGCCAACGTGCTCACGGTAACCGTTTTCGCCGTGGCATCCGAAAAACTCTTGCCGCCTCCGGCCGTTCCGGAGCTATTGCTTTTACTGCAGGAAGAGAATACCAGGCATACCGCCATCATCACGAACAGGGAATTGTATTTCATTTTACAGGGATTAAATAGTAGAAGAATTAAATGCGTAAGACTTATATTTTCGGGAAATCGATACCGGATAGAGATTGTACAAGGTCGGTTAGACCCATCATCTGGCATAGAAAAGGAGACTTCCGGTTCATAGCCGTCAACTGCCCCGCCTGGAATACATAAATGATCTCCGGGAAATTGGAATTGATGGCGACATAATCGATGGTCAGCTGGGTATTGTTGTTTTGAAGCGTAAGGATCGCCGCACGTGTCCCGGAACTGTCGTTTTGGGGGCCATAGGTGAATTTCCCGGTAGCATTGTATCTCCCCGGGGAATTATAAACGATAGCGGTCAGCAGCTGATCTCCCACCGCAAATCCTTTCGGCTGGGTTCCGACACCCGTAACGGTGCCGGTCGCCGTCCCCGCGTTGATCGCAAATGTCAGAATATTATTGTTCACACCTCCCCAGGCCGTAGTATGCCAATTGCCACTCAACGCGCTCAGCGAATTTCCACCCGCGCCCGAAGACCCGCTCTTTTTACAGGAGAATAAGGTCAATGCGACCAGTAAAGGGAGAAAAGAAGTCCGCAAATAAGTTCTCGTTTTCATAATTGCCGTATGTTTTGGTGATCCCGTTTTGATTTTTTCGGTAGGGCAAATTTACCGGGACGCACCCCCGGTGACAATAACGCATATGTGCTATTTTGAAGGAAACTGCGGGAGGATAGCGGAGTTTTGGTATTTTTAAGGACAACTTCCCCTCTATGAGACGTGTATTGGTTTTGGCATTGTTAGGATTCTTCACGACTATCGTGTCCGGGCAAACGCCCCGGATCGACATCCTCAAACGAGGCTTCTACAGCGCCGGCTCCGACGCCGGCAGGCTCCGGGCTTTGCTGACCCTTCTGGAACAGGATGAGACGCTCCCGAAAGATACCTTGTGGGACTATGCCCGCAAGGCGCAAGTCCTGGCTCGCGCTCTCGGCGACGGCCCGGGCCTGAGCCTGGCTGTTTTGGGGGAGGCGAAAGCATACCTTCGATGGGACAACACCGATAGCGCCAGGATCCTGGTCGAAACGGAGCTGGCAAAATACAAGGCCTCCGATGCGGAAAACCGGGATCTGTATTTCCGGCTGGCCCGGTCGAAAATCGACTGTATGGGCAACAGCAACAATTATAAAGACGGCATGGAGCAGGTATATCACCTGATCCGGGAAGCGGAGATGTATAAGGATTCCGCGGTGATCTCAGAATGTATGAATAGCCTCGCCGCCTGGAACTATGACATGGATTTTGTCGATATCGCCCGCAAATGGAGCTATAATGCCTTGTCTTATACCTCCGCCGCTCCGCGATACTTTTCGGTGCGCACAGGCATTTACCTCAACCTGGCGGAGAATTACAGATGGATCGGGCAACTCGATTCGGCAGACTATTGCGCGGAGAAAGCCATCGACTATAGCCGGAGGATGGAAAACCTCTTTTATCTGTCCGTCGGCCTTCAAAAAAAAGCGGCCATCGAGATTGAACGAAAGGAATATGCCGCCGCGGAGCAGGCTATCCTGGAAAGCATCCAAATCATCGAAAAAGTAGAAGGACGGGCGCCGCAGCAGGAGAAACTGCTGGTCCTCGCCTCTGTCTACCGGCATTCCGGACAGGTCGACAAGGCAATCAGCGTCTTGAATGAAGGATTGGTATCGGACAGTATCTACAGAAGGACATCCCCTCACCGCAAAATCAGCGCCGATACAGGCGACCTCCGAAAAGTCTTCTATTATGAGTTGCTGGCAAAATGCTATAAACAGAAAGGCGATTCGAAAAATTATGAGGCGATACTGGAAAAGATCATCGACGGCAAAGATGAATTCTATAAAGCCAACTCCGCTTCCGCCATCGCGGAACTGGAAACCAGGTATGAATTTCAGAAAAAAGAGGCCATGATCGCGCAACAACGGCTGGCGCTGCTGAAAGACGAATACCTTTTTTACGCATCCCTGGTGTTTGCGCTGCTGGGCAGCATCATCGTCTGGCTGCTCTTTAAAAATGTCCGCCGGAAACAGAGCCTCAACATGCAAAGACTGCAGGAGGAGGAGAAACGGCTGGCCGCCCAGGCCGTCGCGACCGCAGAAGAGACCGAACGGCGAAGGATCGCAGCCGACCTGCATGACAACCTGGGCGCCCAACTGAGCTTTATCAGGAGAAATGTGAATTTCATCCTCGACCAGCCGGGCGGATTCAGCGCGGAAGACGAACGGAAATACCTGGGATTTGTCAATGACACCGCCCAGAACGCCATGATCGACTTACGGGAGACCATCTGGGTGCTCAATAAAGACGAAGTGGATATCCAGGAATTCGCCGATAAACTCAAATCCTACCTGCGGCAGCAATTGCACAGCAAAGACCGGATCCGGTGGAATTTCACTGAAGACATCCGGGGCGGCTGGAAGCTATCATCGGGCGAAGTGATGCATCTCTTCCGCGTGGTACAGGAACTCGTCAGCAACGTGATCAAGCACTCGGGCGCCGATCTGATCGAAATAAGTCTGGCTGCTTCCGGAACGGGCGCCTATAGACTGACCATCTCGGATAACGGACGCGGGTTCGACGTAAACGGCAGGTATGAAAGCCACTACGGAATGGAGACGATCCGGCAAAGGGCCCGGGAGATCGGGGCACGCCTGTCTTTCGAGAGCGGCCTGCAAACGGGAACGACGGTGGTGCTGGAGAAGGGAAATAATACATTTGAGTTATTGCAGGATTTGAGTGACAATACTAATATTGCCGATTGAACCCTATTCAACAGCAACCATTTTACATGAAGACATCCATTGCAATCGTAGACGACAGTTCGGAAAACCGGTATTTCCTGGCCGACCAGATGCGGTATTCGGATGAGATCACGGTGGTCTTTACCGCCCGGCATGGAATCGATTTCCTGGAGCAGATGAAGGAACTGCCAAAAGCACAGCATCCCCAGGTCGTGCTCATGGATATCGAAATGCCGCAGATGAAGGGTACGGAGACTGTCAAATATGCACGGCAGATCTACCCCGACCTGAAATTCCTCATGCTGACCGTCTTTGATGACGATGACATGATCTTCGAGGCTATCAAGAACGGCGCCAGCGGCTACCTGCTGAAAGACGAGAAGACCTCAACGATCATCGACCATATACAGCAATTGCTGGAAATGGGAGGCGCCCCGATGAGCCCTTCCATCGCCCGGAAGGCACTGTCACTATTATCACGGTCCCAGCTGAGCGAGACGGCGGTGCGGGAAAACATCCCGGAAGTCTTATCGGAACGGGAGTGTGACGTATTAAAGCTGGTCGTCGAAGGCAAGGACTATAAGGCGATCGCGGAAAAACTATTCCTCAGCACGCATACGATCAGGAAACATATCGCGAATATCTACGAGAAACTGCATGTGAGTTCCAAAGCGCAGGTGATAAACCTGGCCCTGCGGGGAAGCTGGTTTAAGGAGCCGGGACACTGAATGCAAAGAGGCCGGTATCGTTCCCGTGGCCTGCGAGCCGGATAGGGGCCGAATAGTATACTTGATTCATTCCGGGCAAATGCCTATTTTGCGCAGCAGTAAGCCTCCTAACGTATGGGTTTCTTCATCTTTTATCTGATCCTCCTGTCCTGCCTGATTACACTGGTAGCCCGTATACTGGCCTGGGCAGCGTACAAGGTGTCGGTGCGGAGAGGCCTCCCGCGGCCAAAGCTGGTTCAGATCATCACTTTTGTCGTGAGCTTTGTCCTGATCTTTATCGGCGCATTCTTAGCGATTAAACACCATGTCAGGCTTGAGCGATAGGCTCAAATCTAACTCTTCCGCAACACCACCTTCTGCTGAGAGAAATTATAGGCCGCATCCAGGAAAGCACGCATCAGGTCCCATTCTTCTTTTTTCACATCCCGGCGTTTATAGATCTTTTGTGCATCTACGATCAACTGGCCGTTTTCCACCTTTGCCGTGGAGATAAAGGCTCCGGCGGCATTGTCGACGGATTGGTTCAAAGCGGAGAGATCCCCTACGCTATAACCCGCGGGGATGGTGAAGACGATCTTCCAGTGGTTGGTCCTGGCATAGCGGGTATCTATATCGAACTGTCGCTTCACCTCGTCCTTTTCGATCTGGAACTGTGAGCCGATAAACGACGGAATGCTTACCAGCAGGGATTTACCTGCCCTTTTTACCATATCGCCCACGACGTACTGCTCCTTGTATCTCAAGACGGGGCTTTCAGGGGTCCTCCCATTGGATACCAGGACAAAATTGTCATAGCTGACCACATTTTTAAAGTCGCCCCCCAGCAACCTCTTCATGATGTCCGGCTTCTCCTTCGTCTCCCGGTCACTCTCCTCGGCGATCTTCCGGATCATCGTCTCCTTGTCTTTCCGGCTAAAGCGATCGAGATCCTCCAGGGAGTCCCTGCCTCCGTAAATTTTATAATCTTCCCGGAAAGCATTGGTGCCGTATAGTACCGGCGCGATCACCCCTCGCTTTGAAAGGCCGCTAAAACCGTTATCGCCCTGCACCGTGATATTTTCGAGTTTGTCATCCAGGGTCAACTGGAACAGATAGACGCTCTTATTGTCGTCCGGACCCGTCATCGGCAGAGTGAGCTTTTCGACATCGCCCTTGTCGGTCACCAGGTATGCCTCATTGCCCTGGCAGGCCGGGTCCATATCATCCAGGTTGCTGTATCTTGAGAAATTGAAGACATACTTCCCATTCACCCTGACCAGCCATGCCAACTCAGAACGGAATAACAGGTCCTGCGGCCTGGAAATGGTATTCCGGGGCGTAACGACCAGGTCCGCCTTGATTTTCTTGTCGTTGAGGTAGTCCTTGAAGGCTGACGCAAAATACCGATCGGTGATTTCATACCGGGTGCCTATCTGGTGACGAAAGATATAATAGATCTTCCGGATATACTCTTCCTCAGTGGTCGACCGGTCCGAGACCTTGTTTAACCTCGCCTTGAAATCATTCCAGGCGAAGACACCCGGGGTGATACTCGCATAATAGGCCTTTGTCACCATGTCTTTATAATTGGCCCTCACTTTCTTGCCCAATTCCTCCATATCTACTCCCTTCTTGACTTCATCCCGGTCCCCGACAAACAGTTCGGCCTTTGCATTGTGCCCTGACCGGGCATAGACGACCTGGAACTTGACCATGGGAAGAACCAGGTATTCGTTTACCCAACGCCGGTCCTTTATCTTCTCCCGGTCCCGGTCCTCGAACCGGAAATCATCCCATTTTCCATCATCCACTTCCTTGAACTCGGGTGCGCCGTTCATGGATTTGGCGCTGAAGTAGCACCGGCTATTGGTCTTGAAATCATAGTACTGATAGACGACCGGATATTTACGGTTGCATAAATAATAAACCGGGTCCATCTCGAAGAACAGGGAGGCGCCGATATAGAGGATCCCGTATGCCGAATACGCGTATTCGATGATATCCCCGGGTTCGAGATCCGGCACCGCCAGTTTGTAATACTGTACGCCAAAGCCGGGGCCTCTGTCGCTAAGATTCCCCGTCTCGATAAAGGATTTAAACCGCTCAGGCACATTGTCCGCGCTTTCTTCTTTTACGGCTGACGAAAGATCCAGCTCTTCGATCATTCCGCCGGGCTTTATGACCCGTGCGGCAAAACCGTTGTCATTATCCCATTTGCTAAAATATAGTTCGGAGTAACTTTTTACCGCGTCTTTGTCATGCAGCCAGACCTTGAAACGGGCACGCTCAAACATTTTCAATTTGGGGTTCAGCAACTCTTTCTCCACCTGTAAGGTAGTTTTCTGCGCGATGATGACAGCTGACTCATCCTTCCATTTTTCGGGAACCTCGCTGGTCTTGAAATTGGGGTCCTCCTCCTTCCAGTATGATTCGATATTGCCTTTGAAATTTTTTACTTCCTGTTTGCTGATGGACGTCTGCGCCCAGGCAAGTGAGGGTCCCAGCAGGATACCGGAACCAAGTATAAAGCGGACGATTGATTTCTTTTTCATAGATATTCAGCGGCTTATTTCTTAGTAACTTATTCTTAGTAACTTATTTCCTGGAAGCTTATTTTTTTGTAATTGATATTTGCATATTGTTGAACTCCTTCATCTTCTTCAGAAACAGCGTCCAGTTGGAAAAATCATCCGTTTTTATCTGGCTGGTTTTGATGGAGAGCATCTTCTTCAACGTGATCGTATTTCCATTAACGGTATACCCGCCCTGAAAGGCATAGCCCGGGTATTCTTCCTTCACATCGTCCGGAAGATCGATGAATTTCTTTCCCGCGGGGATCGATAGGGAGATCTCGTCCTCGTAGGTGAACAGGCTTTCAAAATCATATCCCCTTTGTCTCTTTTCATCCGGCGCATAACGGCTCAGGCTCTTGGGGAAGAAATCGATACTGGCAAAAAGGTCCTGACCGGATGCCGTGATATTATTGTCAAGCTCTATGTCCCCTTCGATCAGGACCGGCAACTCCCTGTTTGCGAGATCGCTGGTGGTGATATTGGAAGCCGTCATATTATCGTTGCCAAACTTCAGCACCGATTTCAGATAATCGGGCCGCTTATCGACGGCTATGTCCTGGTAGTACTGGTGGAAATCGGTCCTTTCATTACCCGTCAGAGTCACCTGTACATGCCCTTTCAATACATTCCCGTCGATCGAGAACTTTGCATGGGTGACGATCTTGTTGGCATTTTTCTCCGATACCGGTACATATTTTATCTCGAAATGCTCCCCCTGCTGGACCAGGGCGGATTTCCCCTGTATCCGGTACGCATTCTCGCCAAAAGGGATATAGTTCTCCGTCGCGTCCAGGAAATAGGTCTTTCCGCCAAGATATAACGTGCAGATCGCATGATTGTCCACGCACAATGCCGGGGTGTTGGCATGATCGTAGGGAATGTCGCGGGTGCCGATCCAGGTAAAATGTGCGTCATAACCCGCCAGTTTGAGCATCTCGGTCAGGAGGTTGGCCATGCCCTTGCAGTCCCCGTATTTATCTTTTAACACATGCTGCACCGGATCGGGAATATAGCCGGCATACCCGTTCTCAAAGGCGATATACCGTATATTGTCCTGCACCCAGTAATAGATCGCTTTCACCTTGTCGGCGTCGGTGCTCTTTCCTTTTACAAGACCATCTACCAGCGGTTTCAGCGGAGCGGGATCGTTCTTGCACTGTGAATAGAGGAAATTATACCACTTATAGAGATCGGCCGTTTGCAAAAAACCGTTTTGCCGGACGCCATTGTAGTCAAAGGATTTGACCATCACGATGATATGCGGGTAGGTATAGGCCGTTCCAATGGCACTGTATTCTTTTTTCAAAGCCGGCAGATCATTCATGGTAAATGTATAAACAGTGTTGCCATTTTGCTGTTCCTGCGCCTTGAGAACCTTGTATCCTTCAAAATTCACCTCTTTGAAGCCGATCTGCAGCCATTGGGGCACGATGAAACGGAGAGTGCGCTCCTTGACCGGGTAATAGGTATGAAAAAATATACGCGTCAGGTATTTGGAATCGTCATATTGCTTCTCCGTCTCTATCTGCACCATCTGGCCCGTCTTGCCCAAGGTAATATCGAAGTATTGAAACCGGCTGTCGTCCAGGAACACACCATCGCTATTCATGCCCGCGTCACCGGGCCTTTGGCGGTTCAGGGAATATTTGTCGCCGCTCTTGTCATAGACGCGGAATTTCTTCAACTCGATGAACTGGTTATAAAACTGCGGATATTTAAAGTTGACAAAATCATGTAAGGCGATAAATTCCACCGCCTCCCGGCCCAGGGACGTCACAACCGGCTGGCCCATCTCGCCATTTCCACGGTCGAATGTGTACTCCTCCACCGAGTTCACCGCCGAGTAATATTCGCTGGCAGCTTGCGTGCGAAGGGATTCCGCCAATGAGACGTCTCCGGAACTCACTTTTTGGGCCATCGGCGAAAAAGGGTTCAACAGGCTGCAGCCAAATATGCAGGCGATAAACATGGATTTTTCGAAGGTCATGTTAGTATAAATTTGCATGTATTTGCAGGATCAGACGACTTCCGGGAAATAGTCCTAACGCGTGGTCGTATTAAATATTTTACCCCCGGCCGCACAGACTGCCGAAAAATATCGATATATTTCCTAACTCCATGGTATCCAAGCGGGAAAAGTGGCACACGATTAGATCATAGGGCTCATACGCCCCATCACATTCAATTAGCTTTATTTGAAAAATACTTCGATCCAGGAATTGCTATCCCATCTCAGAATTCATCTTCCGGGGGATAATTTGATGAAGCGGTATGCCAACGAGAAACCGCCGTTGCGGAGCGAGCTGTTCAGCGCAGACCAGATGGCCCAATATGGCCGGGTCCTCGCCGGCAGACACCAGCTCGTCAGCGGCCGGGCGCCAAACCAGCTCCTGAAGCGGCTTGCCGACAACGAAACGATGCTGCTGGAAGTCCATGACCTGCTGACGGATGCCATCAAAGAGAATCGCCGCATCATACCGGCCGGAGAATGGCTGCTGGACAACTTCTACCTGATACAGGAGCAGATACGGACAGGCAATAAACACCTGCCGAAAGGATACAGCGAAGACCTGCCCCAATTGTCCAACGGCCCCTCCGCAGGCCTCCCCCGCGTATACGACATCGCCCTGGAGATCGTCTCCCACAGCGATGGTCGCGTGGACCTGCAGAGCCTCACCAACTTTATATCCTCCTACCAGACCGTCACCCACCTGAAACTGGGAGAACTCTGGGCCATCCCCATCATGCTCAGACTGGCACTGATAGAGAACCTGCGACGCCTCGCCGCCCAGATCTCCATCGACCGGATCAACCAGAACCTGGCAGACTATTGGGCGGAACAGATGACCCAGACCGCCGAAACAGATCCCAAAAGCCTGATCCTCGTCATTGCGGATATGGCCCGGTCCGGGCCGCCAATGGTCAGTTCCTTCGTAGCGGAACTGACCCGTATGCTGCAAGGCAAGGGCCCTTCCCTCGCACTCCCCCTCACGTGGATAGAGCAACGGCTGTCCGAGACCGGGCAGACCAGCAACGAACTGGTACAGGCTGAGTTTCAGAAACAGGCCGCCGACCAGGTCTCCATGAGCAATAGCATCGGCAGCCTCCGCTTCCTGGGTACCACCGACTGGCGCGAGTTTGTCGAAAGCTGCAGCCTCGTCGAACGGACCCTGCGGAAAGACGCCAAAGACGTTTATGGCCGGATGGACTTCACAACCCGGGATTATTATCGCCATATTGTAGAGAAAATTGCCCGTTATAGCGACAGTACCGAGCTGCAGGTGGCCGAATCAGCCATCCGCTTCGCAAAAGAAGGAGCCGCGGCAAAAGGAGAAGACGACCGTACCGCGCATGTGGGATTTTACCTCGCAGGGCGGGGACGGCGGCAAACGGAAAAAGAGGCCAGGATGGCCCCCCCTGTCGGCGACCTGCTGGAGAAATTTGTACACCGCTACCCCATGCTGTTCTACGCCTCCGCCATCGCAGGCATGACCCTCATCGTCGGAGGCGGATTCTTTGTGAGGACCCGCCAACAGGGCGTGCACCCCGGCCTGCTCATCGCCGTGACCCTGCTCTCCCTGCTATGTGCCAGCCAGTTGGCCGTCACCCTGGTGAACTGGATCACTACCCTGCTCGTAACACCCTCTCCTCTCCCCCGGATGAACTTTTCGACAGGCATCCCCGCCGAAAGCCGGACGCTCGTCGTCATCCCCACCCTGCTGGGCAACGAACAGGAACTCGATTCCCTCGTCGAAGACCTGGAAGTCCGCTTCCTCGCCAACAGGGACGAACGACTGCACTTCGGCCTACTCACCGATTTCAAAGATGCCCGCCAGGAGACCCTTCCCGAAGATGAGGCCCTCCTCCAAAAAGCCGTAGACAAAATAGAAGCCCTCAACACAAAATACGCCAGCCCCACCCAATCGATCTTCTTCCTGTTCCACCGCCCCCGCCGGTGGAACGAACGCGACAAGATCTGGATGGGCTACGAACGGAAAAGAGGGAAACTCACGGAGATGAATAGCCTCCTGAGAGGCTCCGGTAAAGACAGGTTCTCCCGGATCGTGGGCGACGAGCGATTCTTTCCGGAGATCCGGTATGTGATCACCCTCGATACCGATACCCAGCTGCCAAGAGACGCCGCCTCGAAGATCATCTCGGTCATGGCACACCCGCTAAACCGCGCATTGTACGACGAGAAACGGCAACGGGTCACCGATGGTTATGGTATCCTTCAACCACGGGTCGACAATAGCCTCGCCGGATCCAACAATTCCCGCTACGCGCGCCTCCACGGCAATGATGTGGGCATCGACCCCTATACCCGTGCCAGCTCGGATGTATACCAGGACCTCTTCGGAGAAGGATCTTTTATCGGAAAAGGCATCTACGAACTGGACCTTTTCGCAAAGACCCTCAACGAACGCTTCCCCGAAAACCGCATCCTCAGCCATGACCTGCTCGAAGGCTGCTATATGCGCTCCGGCCTGCTCACCGACGTACAACTCTATGAAGAATATCCCTCCCGGTACAGCGCGGATGTAAAACGCCGTCACCGCTGGATTCGCGGCGACTGGCAGATCGGCACCTGGTTCCTCCCCTTCGTCCCCAATGAAAATGGCAGGCTCCGCAAAAACCCGCTCTCGGCCCTTTCACGGTGGAAGATATTCGATAACCTCCGCCGCAGCTTAGTGCCCACAGCCCTCACCGCCCTCCTGCTGCTCGGGTGGACCGTCCTCCACGACGAACTATTCTGGACCGTCGCCGTATTCCTGCTCATCGTCATCCCGCCTCTCAGCATCACCGCCTGGGATATCCTGAACAAACCCAAAGAGATATCCCTGCGACAGCATATAAAAGACTCCGTCCATTCCATCACCAACCACCTGATCCAAACCGCCTTTACCATTCTCTGCCTTCCCTACGAAGCTTATTATACGCTGGACGCGATCCTCCGTACAAACTGGCGCATGATCGTCAGCCACAAGAAACTACTGGAATGGCAGCCCTTCCGCAATTCGAAAAACCCGCGGACAAGCCAGGGCCTGCCCGCATCTTTCCTTACCATGTGGGTCGGCCCCGTGACGGGCTTCGGCGTATTACTCTATCTCATCGTCGTCTCCCCCATCAACGTCATCACCACTTTTATCCTGCTCGGCGGATGGATAGCCTCCCCCTTTGTAGCCTGGTGGTTCAGCCGCCCCATTGCCCCTCCGCAAGCCGATCTGAAAGAAGAGCAACGCCTGTTTCTGCGTGGACTGGCCCGGAAGACCTGGTCATTTTTTGAGACGTTTGTGACAAGGGAGGGCAACTGGCTCCCACCGGACAACTACCAGGAACATCCCGTGGAAAGGACAGCCTACCGCACCTCTCCCACCAATATGGGATTATCTCTGTTAGCGAACCTCTCCGCCTGGGACTTTGGCTATAGCACCACCGGCCAATTCCTCGAACGAAGCCTGCATACCCTCGACACCATGCAGACCCTCGAACGGTTCCGCGGACATTTTTATAACTGGTACGACACCCAATCCCTCCAGATCCTCACGCCCCGCTATGTCTCCACCGTAGACAGCGGCAACCTGACGGGCCACCTGCTCACGCTCCGCCAGGGAATCCTCGCCATCCCCCAACAGCCGATCCTCGGCCGCCAGGCCTTCGAAGGTCTCCGGGATACGCTGTCACTAATAAACGACCCCTCCGTCCGGGAGTTTAAAAAAGAACTGGACGCGGTCCTCGATACCGATTCTCTCGACCTCCTAACGGCAAAGGCCAGCCTGGAAAAGCTGGCGACCCTTTCCGCAAAGATCATCGCGGGCACCGGACCCGACCGGCAAAGCGAAGCCTACCGCTGGACGGAAGCACTCACCCAACAGGTGAAAAGTCACCTGGACAACCTCTTTCTCATGGCGCCCTGGCTGCTGCTGCCTCCCGTGCCGGCGGCCCTGGAAAAACTGACCCTGCCTGATTCGGAACCCTTTTCTTTCTCCCAGTCCGGCTCCCGGAATGGCCGGAGCAACGGTCTTTCATCCGCCGCCCGGAAGGATTCCCCGGCTTTGGAAAACGACTCCCTTGCCTTCTCCCTGCCCGAAGAGATCCCCACCCTGCAGGAACTGGCAGGCATGCAGGAGACCGCCCGTCCGCTCCTCGAACGCCTGTTTACGCTCGATCCCGCACTGCCGCCCGACCAGCAGGAATGGCTCGCAGGATTCAGGGACAGCACCGTAAAAGCCAGCCGGGCCGCCGCCGAACAGATCAGGATGCTGGAACTCATGGCCTCGCAATGCCTGGGATTCGCAGACAATGAATATGACTTCCTCTACGAAAAATCCCAGAAACTGCTGACAATCGGCTATAACGTCGACGAACACCGCCGCGATGCGGGATATTACGATCTGCTGGCTTCGGAAGCCAGGCTGGGAATCTATGCGGCGATCGCCGCCGGCAAGCTGCCGCAGGAAGCCTGGTTCTCCCTGGGCAGACAACTGGCAAACGCGGGTGGCGAGTCAATCCTGGTAAGCTGGAGCGGATCGATGGTCGAATACCTGATGCCGCTGATCGTCATGCCGGAATACGAGAACACCCTGCTCGCACAGACCAACCACGCCATGGTCGCCCGGCAGATAGAATATGGAAACCAGCGTGACACCTTCTGGGGTATCTCCGAATCAGGATATAATATGGTCGACGCACAACTAAATTATCAATACCGTGCATTCGGCGTCCCCGGCCTCGGCTTGAAACGCGGGCTGGCGGAAGACCTCGTCATCTCCCCCTACAGCACCGTCATGGCCCTGATGGTGCAACCCGAAGAATCCTGCAAAAACCTGCAGGCGATGTCGGAAGCCGGCTTCGAAGGACGCTATGGATTCTATGAAGCCATCGACTATACCGCTTCAAGGCTCCCGCGGGGACAGACCCACGCCATCATCAGGTCCTTTATGGTACACCACCAGGGTATGAGCCTGCTGTCACTGGCCTACCTCCTGCTGGACCAGCCCATGCAGAAGAGATTCGAAAGCGAACTCAGCTTTCAGGCTACCGCACTCCTGCTGCAGGAGAGGATCCCCAAAGCCACGAGCTTCTATTCGCCGCCCGCCGATATCGCGCAGACCAGCGTCGCCACCACCGACACCGACATGCGCGTCATCAATATGGCCGAGACGCCGTCTCCCGAAGTACAACTGCTCTCAAACGGCAGATACCACGTCATGGTGACCCATGCAGGCGGCGGCTACAGCCGCTGGCGGGATATGGCCGTTACCCGTTGGCGGGAAGACTCTACCTGTGACAACTGGGGAACCTTTTGCTATATCCGCGACGTGGAAAGCATGAGCTACTGGTCTGCCGGCCATCAGCCCACCCTTCGCCAGGCGAAGAGTTATGAAGCTGTCTTCTCACAGGGAAGGGCCGAATTCCGCAGGCGGGACAGCGATATTGAAACACATACCGAGATCGTGGTATCGCCCGAAGACGATATCGAGATGAGACGCATCCATCTCACCAACCGCTCGCGCAGGAAAAAAACCATCGAGATCACCAGCTACGCCGAAGTGGTGCTCACGTCCGCGATCGCGGACGCCCTGCATCCCGCATTCAGCAATCTCTTTGTCGAGACCGAGATCCTGGACAGCCGCAACGCAATCCTCTGCACCCGCCGCCCGCGCTCCACCGGGGAGGCCTGCCCCTGGATGTTCCACCTGATGAAAGCGCATACCGCCGATGGCCAGGAAGTCTCCTATGAGACCGACCGGATGCAATTCATCGGTCGAGGCAATACGGTCACCGACCCGCAGTCCATGAGCCAGGGCAACCTGTCCGGCACCCAGGGGTCGGTACTCGATCCCATCGTCTCGATCCGATACCGCATCACCCTCAACCCACAGGAGACAACGACTGTCGATATGGTGTTCGGGATGGGAGAAACCCGGGAGATCAGCCTCGGCCTGATCGAGAAATACCAGGACCGTCACCTCACCGACCGCGCCTTCGAACTGGCCTGGACGCATAGCCAGGTCGTCTTGCGGCAGATCAACGCCTCCGAAGCGGACGCCCAACTCTATGGGCGCTTAGCCGGCTCCGTAATCTATGCCAACGCCGCCCTCCGGGCTGATCCCGCCATCCTCATCCAAAATCGCCGCGGACAGTCAGGGCTGTGGAGCTATTCTATCTCCGGCGACCTGCCGATCGTCCTGGTGCAGATAGAAGACCCGGCCAATATCGACATGGTCAAACAAATGGTGCAAGCGCACGCCTACTGGCGTCTGAAAGGGCTCATCGTCGACCTCGTCATCTGGAACGAAGATCATGGCGGATACCGCCAGCTGCTGCAAAATCAGCTGCTCGGCCTTATCAGCGCGGGCATAGAGACAGACCTGGCAGACCGCCCCGGCGGCATCTTTGTACGCGTGGCTGACCAGATCTCACCCGAAGACAGGATACTCCTGCAGACGGTTGCCCGTATAAAAATCTCCGACACGGCGGGCGACCTCTCTTACCAGGTCGGCAAACGCAGCATAGCCAGACCGCTCATCCCCCGCCTCGTGCCCAGACAGCCCTATTTTCCCCAGGCCGAAAACGCAGGCCCTCAGCCCACGGATCCGAACGAACTGCAATACTTCAACGGGATCGGTGGCTTTAGCCGCGAAGGACACGAATACCTGATCACAACAGGCCGCGGGCAGACGACACCCGCGCCCTGGATAAATGTTTTGGCCAACGCACAGTTCGGAACCGTACTCTCCGAAAGCGGACAGGCCTATACCTGGGTGGAGAATGCGCATGAATTCCGCCTCACCCCCTGGAACAACGATCCCGTCAGCGACACCGGCGGCGAGACCTTCTATCTCAGGGATGAAGAGAGCGGCATCGTCTGGTCTCCGACCCTGCTGCCCGCCACCGGAAAATCTTCCTACACCACCCGCCACGGTTTCGGTTACTCGATCTTTGACCATACCGAAGACGGCATCCATTCCGAAATGCAGGTATATGTCGACCTGGAAGCGGCCATAAAATTCACGGTGATAAAACTGCACAACTATTCAGGCAGGGAAAGGAAACTGTCCCTGACGGGCTATACCGAATGGGTGCTGGGAGACCTGAAACCCAAGTCGGCCATGCACGTCGTCACCACGATCGATCCTGCCACCGGAGCCTTGTTCGCGCGAAACGCATATAACACGGAGCTGGGAGATCGCACCTGCTTTTTCGACGTACATGCCGAGAGCAGGACCTTTACCGCCGATCGTACGGAGTTTATCGGGCGCAATGGCAGCATCCGCAGACCCGACGCGCTGACGAGAGTGCGTCTGTCGGGACGAACAGGCGCGGCGCTGGACCCTTGCGCTGTCCTGCAGGTCCCCCTGGACCTCCCCGAAAATGGCGAACAGACGATCATCTTCCTGCTTGGCGCCGCCAGGAATAACGAAGAGGCCGGTAACCTCATCCGCCAGTTCCTGGGTCCCGATGCCGCACAGCAATCCCTCGACAGGATCAGGGCCTATTGGAACAAAACGCTCGGCGTCGTGAAGATAGAATCACCCGAACATTCGATGAACCTCCTCGCCAATGGCTGGCTGCTCTACCAGACCATCGCCTGCCGGATCAGGGCCCGCAGCGGCTACTACCAGTCCGGTGGAGCGTTTGGCTTCCGCGACCAGCTGCAGGATACCCTCGCCATCCTCCATACGGAACCCGGGGCGGTACGCGAACACCTGCTTCTCTCCGCATCCCGCCAGTTCCGGGAAGGAGACGTACAACACTGGTGGCATCCCCCGACGGGACGAGGCGTACGCACCCGTTGCTCGGATGACTATCTCTGGCTGCCTTTCGTGGCCTCCCGTTATATAACGCATACCGGTGACACACAGGTGCTCGATGAGATCGTCGGCTTCCTCGACGGGCGGCCCCTCAATCCGGAAGAAGAATCCTACTATGACCTGCCGGGTCATTCCCCCCAATCCGCCAGCCTGTATGAACATTGTGTCCGGGCCATACGGCACGGCCTGCGCTTTGGCGAACACGGCCTGCCGCTTATGGGTTCCGGCGACTGGAATGACGGAATGGATAAAGTCGGACAACATGGAAAAGGAGAAAGCGTCTGGCTCGGCTTCTTCCTCTATACCGTGCTGAAACATTTCGCCGGCATCGCCACCCTGCAAAAAGATGCTGCTTTCAACGAAGAATGCGAGAGACAGGCGGCACAGCTGAAAGAGAACCTCAACAAGAACGCCTGGGACGGTCAGTGGTATCGCCGGGCCTACTTCGATGACGGCACCCCGCTGGGCGCGTCCACCAATGAAGAATGCCGCATCGACTCCATCGCCCAAAGCTGGTCGGTCCTCTCAGGCGCGGGTACGCCCGAATACACGACGAAAGGCATGGAATCGGCCGACAAATACCTCGTCCGGCGCGACAGCGGAATCATCCAGCTGCTGGATCCTCCCTTCGACAAATCGGACCTCGACCCCGGGTATATCAAGGGTTATGTACCCGGCGTGAGGGAAAACGGCGGGCAATATACGCATGCCGCCATCTGGCTGACGATGGCCTTTGCCGTACGTGGAGACTACCGACGCGCCTGGGAACTGTTCAATATGATCAACCCCATCCATCACGGCAACACGCCCAAGGCGATCGCCACCTACAAAGTCGAACCCTATGTCATGGCCGCCGATGTCTACTCCATCGCCCTGCATAAGGGCCGCGGAGGCTGGACCTGGTATACCGGATCGGCCGGCTGGACCTACCAGTTGATCACCGAATCGCTGATTGGACTGCACCGCTACGGCGATACGCTGCAATTCAACCCCTGCATCCCGCCGGAATGGGGCCCCTTTGTCATTCACTACCGGTTTAAAGAAGCCCTCTATCATATCCGTTTCATCCCGCACCCGGAAGAGGAAGCGGATCAGGCCGGCAAAGTGAACCAATTGGCACAAGCGGAACCAATCAGCCAAACGAATCCGTCCGGACAAGCAGACCCAACGGGACAAGCAAACCAAATCGGACAACCGAATCCGGCTCAGGAAACGATTTCAACAGAACAAGCGAACCGAGCGCAGCAGGTTGTCGTTGCCCTGTCGCTAGATAGTGTCAAACAGACGGGCAACAGTCTCCCTCTATCGGGCGATGCACGGGAGTACCAGGTGGAAGTGAATATATATCGGAAAACGGCGGCGATGATAGAAAGACCTTCCTGAAAACCCCGCCTTTATGTCCGGTCGCCAGCGCGAGTTGGCGACCGCAGGAGTGAGAAAGTCTGAAAGAGAGAAGTCCAAAAGAGAGAAAGTCTAAAAATGATGGGCCAGCGCCAGCCCGAAAGAACCGTCCTGGTAGGTGGGCATCACGATGGTGCTGACAGGCTTCCCCTTTCCGAAACTCTTTTGGATAACCGGGTAGAGCCAGTAAGCCAGCCGGGTGGAAGCCATCCCGAAACCGGCGCCCGCGATCACATCATTCAGCCAGTGTTTATCATTGTAGATCCGCAGCATCCCGGTCGCCGTCGCCATCGCATAACCGGCCACCCCATACCAGGGAGAAACATCTTTATATTCCTGCCGCATGAGCTCCGCCGATGCAAAAGCCTCCGCCGTATGACCGGAAGGGAAGGAATTGTAATTGGAGCCATCGGGTCGCAACGTGTGGGTGGCGCTTTTCAGCGAAAAAACCGCGACATTGGCGAAAAGACTGGACATCATATAAAGAATCGTCAGGTCTTTGACATCGTGTCTGCCGTGAATACCGGCCAGGTTCAGGGCATAGACCGTGGCGCCCGGGGCAAACATCAGGTAGGTATCGATCCCCAGCCTTTTATGCGGGTTGTCTGTCCAGATTTCTTCCTTTACGTCGCCGTTCAGGCTTTGAAGATGAGAACTGTGCAGGGCTGCAAAACCATAGGCGATCATGGCCCCGGGAAGGATCATCGATTGATAAGGAAAGGGATGGCTGAAGGAAGCGGTCGTGTGCCAGTCGATCGCGCCCGAGCGGGGAAGCGTGTCCGTAACCGCATAGCTGCCGGCGCCGGCGACGGGAATGCCTTTTGCGATGAGAAATATATCCTTTTTAGGGGTGGAAGCCGTCACGGGCAGACTGTCTTGTGCAGCGTTTGAAGAGGAACCGAACTGCGACCTGGCCGGGGTCATAATCGTCGCTAAAACGGTGACAGCCAATAGATTTTTGTGTATGTTCACGCGGCGGTTTTGATAATAACAGGTGATGGCCCGAAAATGTTGAACAATTTTCTGCAGCGACAGGCCCGGCGAAGGATTGCCGTGAGACTGTTAAAGAATTAAAAAATCCCCGGGAAGACCGTTCGTCTGCTGGAAGAAATTGTCATTTATGAGTACATTTATGGGGTATGCTAATCAAGATCACCCGCATTTTTTTGAAGATCTGTCTTTGGGCCCTCGTCCTGCTGATCGTTCTTCTGTTGGTTTTCGACCGGGTGACACAATTCCGGATGGACGACGCCGATTTACAGACCTGGTTCAGAGCCCGCCATGTCGTCCCCCGTATCAATTATTACGAAAGCGACAACCGCAAAGTCCGCTATATAGAAACCGGCGACCAGTCGCAAGCCACCATCCTGTTCATACATGGCGCTCCCAGTTCCCTCAGCTACTGGCGTGACTACCTCTCCGATAGCTGTCTGCTGGAAAGAGCCAGCATGTATGCCGTGGATAGACCGGGTTATGGATATGCCGGTTTGGGGGATCCGTTGCCCTATATCTCAACACAAGCCGCTATCATAAAGGAAGTATTAGACAGCCTCCACAAGGTCCGTCACCCGGTGATCCTGGTGGCCGCCTCCTATGGCTCTCCCATAGCCTGCCGCCTGGCAATGGACTACCCGGAGTTGATAGACGGGATCGTACTCATCGCCCCGCCCCTGGGACCCGGGCGGGAAAAGATCTTCTGGTTTACCCCCATGATCGAGAATCCCCTCCTTCACTGGGTCGTCCCCAGGATGCTCCAGTCCGCCAACCTCGAAAAGATCCATCACCGGGAAGAATTGACGAAAATGCTACCCCTCTGGCCCCGCATCCGGGTGCCCGTCATCTATCTCCAGGGAACCGAAGACGGTCTCGTATATACCTCCAATGCCGAATTTGCGAAGACACACCTCGTCAACGTTCCCTCTCTCGATATCCGGATGATACCCGGCCGGGGGCACCTGATCGCCTTCGCCGAGCAAGTCAGGATCAAAGCAGCCATCAACGAGATGCTGGATAAATGCCTGAGCCAGGCCCGGATCGACCGCCTTGAAGGGACAAATAGCCAGGCCCGGGTGGACAGAAAAGCCGGGACCCCACACTAGAAAGCGTTAAAGGGCACTAAAGGATCATTGTTCGCACTAAAAGACGACCACTCGCACTAAAGGACGCCTTTTTTCGTTACAATATGGCAATCGATCCAATCATGAAAAACTGTACTCGCCTGCTTGCCTGTTGCCTGGCGCTCGTCCTGCCATTTTGCGGGATCCACGCGCAAGGGACGACCATCAAATACACGGAAAGCAAAACCGAACAAACCGCCCAGGATCCCGGTCCAGGATACCGTTTTGTACTCCAGGAAGCCTATTTCCCCGATCATGCGGTCGCCGGTCATATGTTCGCCTTCAAAGTCCACCTCGAGAACAAGGGTTATATTTCCCCCGCGGCGGGCCGGCCGGTCTTGCTGGTCCTTCGCAACGTAGAAACAGGAAAGGAATATTCGGTAAAATGCCAGGCCGATATCCGCAAGTGGACCACCAGCCCCGGAGGCTTCGACTGGCGCGAAATGCTAAAACTTCCGGCATCGATGCCGCCGGGTAAATACAGTCTCTATCTGGCTATTCCGAGCAAATACGGGACACTCGCCAAAGACCCGCAATACAGCATCCGCCTGGCGAACGAAAGCTGCTGGGAGGAGGACACGGGCTACAACCGGATGAACTATATCCTCACTGTGCTTCGGTAAGGAATTTTCCCAAATTAGCTTATTAGAATTCAGTTATCCGGAATTCCCGGATAACTGCAGTTCTCTCAATGGATCGAACTGTCAAGCATTCCTTGACAGTTGCCTCTAAACCACCGGCAGCTTATACCCATTGTGGTATTCCTTCATCATATACTCCGCGTTGACCCCCTCATCGGTGAATCCCCCTTTAGCGTCATCCCAGACCAGGCGCTTGCCGGTTCGAAAACTGATATTCCCCATCTGGGCCACGGTCGCCACATGCGCTCCCTCCTGGATGGAGCAATGGAGATCGGAGAAGTTGCGCGACCGGACCGCGCCGATGAAATTGACCCAGTGTTTCTCCAGCCCGTTATCGGACGCTTTTACAAGCGGTCTGCTAACTTTGTGTTTGCTGTTATGTTCCTCTATCACCTCCCAGCCCCCGCGGTCAAGAACCAGGGTCCCGTTATTCCCGATATAAGCGATGCCGTGATCCCGGCCATAAGAGCCGTTGTCGATACCGAGGGCATGATCCCAGATAAGGTTAAAGCCTTCGAATTCGTATAAGGCGGTCAGCGTGTCGGGGGTTTCCTCGGCAAGTTCGGGATAAGCGAATCGTCCGCCCAGGGATACGATGGATCCCGGATTGCCCGCTTTCATGCCGAGCAGTCCATAGTCCAGCAGGTGGACGCCCCAGTCGGTCATCAGGCCGCCGGCATAATCCCAGAACCAGCGGAAGTTGAAATGGAAACGGCTCCCATTAAACGCCCGGGTAGGGGCAGGCCCCAGCCACATCGCATAGTCCACACCGGGAGGTGGCGCCGAATCCGGGACAACCGCGGCAGGTCGCATCCACCCCTGGTAGCACCAGACTTTTACCGTCCGTATATTCCCCAGCTGACCCGAATAAACGAAATCCACCGCGTCCCTGAAATGCTGCATGCTGCGCTGCCACTGTCCCGCCTGTACGACCTTCCCATATCGCTGCTGCGCCGCGATCATGGCCCGGCATTCCCCGATGGAATTGCCCACCGGCTTCTCGGTATAGACATCTTTTCCCGCCTGGCAGGCTTCAATCATAATCAGCGCATGCCAATGATCCGGGGTGCCGATGATGACCGCGTCGACATCCTTCTGTTCCAGTAATTTCCGGTAATCCCCATAGGTCTTCACCCGCGAGGTGTCCACCTTCATGGAAGACAGGTCTTTCATGCGTTTGTCCAGCACATTTTTATCGACATCGCACAAGGCTACCACATTGACACCCGGCACCTTCAGCGCCGCCGTCAGGTCGGCCCATCCCATCCCGTTGAGACCGATGGCGCCGATATTCACCTGGTTGGAGGGAGACACAAGCGGCCGGAAATGGGAAAATACTTTACCTGCGGGAGACGACAGCAACAACCCTCCACCCATCAGGGTGGAAGAGTCTTTCAAAAAGGAACGGCGGTTCGGCATGGCAAAATTTTTTTATGATCTCAAATAAAAGTCAGTCCCCATTCCGAATATTGACATCGGAATATTGACAATCCTGTTCCGGAAATCCGTCATCCCGTTCCGGAAGCGCATCATCGTGGTGATCTTTATGCATGTAAAATATTATCCCTGATATACTGGAAGCTCTTCGTGATACTGTCATACACCGGGATCTTCACCTCGTCCTGTTCTATGAAAAACCGCTTCATACCCGATTCCTTTTTGTACTTGAAGATCTCCTTGTAGTTGATGATGCCGCTGCCCACCTCCGTAAAGGATTTGTCCGGCGTACTATCCATGTCCTTGACATGCCACATTACAAACCGGCCGGGGTGCGCCTTTATCAATTGTATGGGGTCCATGCCCGCTTTGGTGACCCAATAGATATCCATCTCGAAATTGACCAGGGAAGGATCGGATTCTTTTACCAGGATGTCAAAACCCGTCTGGCCGCCACCCCAATCCTTGAACTCGAAATTATGATTGTGATAGGCCAGCTTCATGCCCGCATCCTTTACGATTTGTCCCGCCTTGTTCAGACGCCCTACCAGGGTCTTATAGTCGTCCAGGCTCGTCCGCAGGTTCTCCGGCAGCCAGGGGATGGTCAGGTATTCGTGGGAGAGCGCCTTCGCATCGGCCACCGTTCTCTTTAGTTCTTCTTCATCACCCTTCCCAAGATAGTTTGGCAGGGAATAGTGCCCGCTGGGCGAGACCAATCCATTCTTCTTTAACAGCGCGGCAAAATCCGCGGGAGAAAGCCCGAAAAAATGGCCGTCCTTATACCCGAAGACCTCGACGTCGGTGTAGCCGATACCGGAAACCCTCTGCAGGGTACCGGGAAGATCCTTGTCTATCTCATGCCGCAACGTATAGAGTTGCAGCCCGATGGGAGACCCCTTTCTAAAAGGGCTCGTATTATTCAATCCCGCATTATCCAGTCCCATATTGTAAAGATCCGAATCCAGCAGGGCCGCCCTGAGAAGGCCGGTCTTGAAAATCAATAAACCCGTGGTCGCGAGAGAAGCTTGCTTAAGAAAGGAACGGCGTGTTGGCATACAATTCGTATTTAGGCAGTTTGTTATATGAAAAATCGAGTAGCCAATAAATTTACAGAAAAAAGGAACACGATCTCCTTTCGTATATTTGGTATGATTGCCGCGTTGTTATTTGTGATGATCCCATTGATACTATTATTGCCCGATTGATATTATAATTGCCGCATTGATATTATTATAGCCACATTGATATTATTTTAACCGTCATGAAGAATAGTCTGCTCATTCCCTTGCTTGCCGTGCTGTCATTGACCACCGCAGCCCAAAAAAAGATACTCGTCTACCAATCCGATTTCGGCCTGAAAGACGGCGCCGTCCCGGCGATGAAAGGCGTCGCGATGGGCGTCTCCCCGGACCTGAAGATCTTCGATCTCACGCATGAGATCCCTGCTTATAATATCTGGGAAGCTTCTTACCGGTTGCAGCAGACCGCTCCTTATTGGCCGGCAGGTACCGTATTCGTATCCGTCGTGGATCCCGGCGTGGGCTCCGCCAGGAAATCCGTGGTGCTGAAGACATTGAGCGGCCACTTCTTCGTGACGCCCGATAACGGCACCCTAACCCTGGTGGCCAAATCGCTGGGCATCGCCGAGGTCAGGGAAATCGATGAGACGAGGAACCGGTTGAAGGGATCGGGGAAGTCCTATACCTTCCACGGCAGGGATGTCTATTCCTATACCGGGGCCAGGCTGGCGGCGGGCGTTATTAGTTTCGAACAGGTCGGCCCCCTCCTGCCCAAAAGGGTCGTCCGTATAGACTATCAATCACCTGTATTCGAAAACGGCATGATACGCGGCAATATCCCCATCCTCGATATCCAGTACGGAAATGTCTGGACCAATATCGGGGACTCGCTGCTTAACAAACTATCCCTCCGTTTTGGCGACAGTCTTTCCATACGCGTCAGCAAGTCGGGAGTGACGGTCTACGAAGGAAAACTGCCGTATGTCGAGACCTTCTCGGCTGTTCCGCTATCGGAAGGTCTTTGTTATCTGAACAGTCTGTTGAATCTCTCATTTGCCCTGAACCAGGGCAGCTTCTCCGAAAAATATAAGGTCTACAGCGGTCCGGAATGGACCGTGACCGTGAAAAAATCGAAGTGAAGAAACCGAAATAATACGGCAGTCTTTCACAGTCAAAGATCTTTCAGATCCTTTTTCTCAAAATAGATGCCGTTGTCCAATTCCACCTTTCCATAATAGAGTCCCATACCCGTCTGCCGCAGGTATTTTTTCTGATAGCGCGCATGAATCTCAGGTGACATCTTCCGCCCGTTCACCGTCATCTCCCGGTCGCTCAGGCCCATCCCGGTCAATTCGCTTTTAGACGCGATGATATGATCTTTTACAAGATCCGCGGCCAGGTCACGCAGTTGCTGCTCGTAGAACGCATGGTCGTTGCCGGCCTCTTGCCGCTCCCTATCAGCCCGGCCGAGGTCCATGTCTGCCTTTACCCGGTCGATTTCCGCCTTTTCGCGATTCATTTCCGCCTGCAGTCTATCTTGTTCTTCCGTCAATCTGCCCTTTTCTGCCCTCAGTCTATCCTCATCGGCCATCAGCTCGTCTTTTTCCTGCTGTCGCCTTTCCTGTTCTGCCAGCTGCCGATGCTGTTCGGCCTGCTGTCGCTCCTGTTCAGCCTTCAGTCTTTCCTGCGATATGATTCGCCTGTCCTTTTCCGCCCGCTCCTGGTCCTCCAAGGCGCGGGCCCTGTCGGCCCGGATCTGTTCGTCGATCTCTTTGATCACTGCACGATATTTTCCAATGGCTCCATCCGGAATACGCTGGCCGTCGACATACAATTCCTTTATCGTGTCGCCGCTCCTTGTTATTTTATAAGCCTTGCCACCCCAGTTGATGTCGATATATTCCGTCGCAGACACTCCCGGTTCGGCCGGGTGCAGCGTATATCCGAGACCTGTGTGATCCGTCGTCTGCGCCTGCACCGTCGTTTGGGCAAACACCATCCCTATCAGCAGCAAGCTGCTGTTTAAAATTACTCTATACATGATTTTTGTTTTAAACTATGTCTTACAGAAACGAATGACCGCGTTTAGGGTCTCTCCTTTAAATCTATGTTGTGCTCGGTGATGCTGGTACCGGATCCGATCCGGGAATAAGCGACATGGCTGTCCGCCCCTTTAAAATATTTCGCTTTATACTTGTCACGCAGTTCATCAGACTGCTGAATACCGTTTACGATAAATACTTGCGCGTCGAGCGAAAATGAGAGATGCAGGGTGTCTGTGATGATCCCATCCTTCAGGAGACTGGCGATCATCGAAGTGATGCCCGGTGTAAGAAAGGGCTTTATCGGCCGGACCCGGTATGTATTCGCGGGTTTATAAACGAACGGCACAGGTGCTTTCTCAAGCGCCAGGGGTTTAACAGGTTTATAATATTCGAGCCTGGATTCCTTATACCATTTGCGCCATCTTTTCTCCTCGTCTTTCAGCAACTGGTTTTTTTGCTTTTCGGGGATGTCATGACTTTCCCTTAACATCGCCTCATATTTTCTCCTGGCTTCCAAATGGTTGGCCTTTGCCATTTCAGACAGGTTTGATATCTGCAGGGTATCGAGCCTGATATCAGACCTGGAATAAAGGTTTTGCACCGCCAGCCGGTTTGTCTCTTCGGCTATCCTGGCATATTCCCTGTTCAGCCTTTGCTGCTCCTGATCCAACCTTTCGCGCTCGGACTCCAACCTTCTTTGAGCGCGCTGCAATTCCTGCATCCGCCTGCCGGCTTCTCCGGGTAAAGTGTCGGCTGGTTTCTCCTGCACGAGTTCCGGAGGATCCAGGGACACGGCCTCAAGTTGCGCTTTCGTCAATGGAACGGCAATGATATTGGGAACTGCGGTCAAATTATTCCGTCTAATAATTTCAAGTTGCTCTTTTGTCAGCGGGGTGATCGTCACATCGGGAACAGGGGGCACAGGGGTCGCTGCGATTCCAGCCCCTTCCATGTCTGATTTTGCTCTTTCCAAATCGGCTCTTTCCCTATCGAGATCGGCGTTCTGTCTGGCCAGGTCCGCCTCCTTCTTATCTCTTTCTGATTGTTCCTTATCCCAATCCTCCCGGGTCATCCCCGCCGGAACAGGACCTCTGGATTCCTGCATCCGGATATTCTTTTCCAGGATGATCTGGTTGATTATGTCCACGTAATGAGAGATCCTGTCATTGGGTATCCTGGCTCCGGCATAATACAGCGCCTTCACTGTCGAATCCATCGTGACGATCTCATAACCCTGGCTATAATAGGTAACGGTGTCGCCCAGTATTTTTATCCCTTCCTTGCTTCCATAGTGATCGGTGGGTGGGAAATCATCGTTCCCATCCCCGCCGGCCCCAGCCGCAATACCCGATTTCCCGGGTATCGTGTCGCTCGCCTTATAGAAGACAATACGGCTTTTTCCCGAACCGGTTTTCTCCACGCCATTCTTTCCTTCGCCCAAATTCCCGGCGTTGTCTGCCGTCCGCGAGAACGCCAGGGTCATCACCCCCGTCACAAAAAGGCAAACCAGCAAAAAGATCTTTTCCCGGATATCGAGGGTCTTGTTGTCATTGTATACGATACGACGAACCCGCTGCAGGAGATGTCCCTTCCCGGATCCCGGAAAGCCCATCGTATAAGACGAATCCGACAACTGGTATTCCTGGAAGGACACCAGCGCATGAATAAACTGCTGCTTATCCTTCGTTTCACCGATGGCCATATCATCACAGCAATGCTCCCGCTCTTCCCTCAACAGGGAAGACAGCCAGAGCACACCCGGGTTGAAGAAGAAGATGATCTCCGCGAAATGCTGCAGCATATTGACCAGGTAGTCCTTGCGACGGATATGCGCCAGTTCGTGCAGGAGCACGGCCTCTACCTGGTCGGCAGGCAATTGGGCCAGCAAACCGATGGGGACCAGGATCACAGGCTTGAAGAAGCCAGCCATCATCGGAACCTTCGCCAATTCGGACTCCAGTAAAGCTACCCTTCTCTTTATTTGCAGCCGGTCGGACAGCTCCCGGACCCTCGACTTCCAGTAAGCAGGAGGTTCCTTCACGCCGGTATTGCGGAGACGCTGCATATAGCCGATATTGGCCACGATCCGCAGACATTTTATACTGAACAGCACAAACCAGACCATTACCAGGAGATAGGCATGGCTGTTGCAATAGGCCGCAAGCCGGTCCCAAAAGGGATAAGATGGAGAAGAAGCAGTACGCGAAGAGGCGCCGGCGCCGGTAACAATATTGGGGGTCGCGGATCCGGATAGATCGGTCCTGTTTGGAATACCCGCATTGCCGCTGTTATAGACAGCCGGCTGTCCCAGCCCTTTCTCCGCCGTCACGCCTCCCCCCTGCGGGAGAGACGGCTGACTTTGTACGGCTTCTTTTTGCGTCACAAAAGCCTGCTGCAAGGGGTCCGATGTTTCGGCTCCTGTCTGCCACTGCCAGTAGAAGCTTGCCGCAGCAGCCACCATGAAAACCAGGAACAGACCCGATAAAAGCCTATAGCGCAGGACCGGGGTGGAACGTTTCGTACACAATACCACGATACCGGCAAAGAGGGACAGCAGCATCCCCTGCCAGAGCGAGTGGATCAGCATCCAGCAAAACGCATGGATGAATTTATCAGTGAAGGTCTGCCCGGCCAATAATAAGTTCATAAAATTTGTTTAAACGGTTTCATACATTCTATCAGGCATATTTTTCCCCATCGAATAGATCAGATCTCTATCCAATATCTATCTTCATCATTGAATCCACTCACCACTGACTACTCACCACTGACTACTCACTACTCACCACTGACTACTCACTATCCAGTTTATTCAGCAAGGCCCGGATCTCATCCAGCTCCTCTTTCGAGGCCTTCTTGTTGCCCAGCAATTGCATCATCAGATTGGTAGCCGAACCCTCATACAGCGAATCGACAAAACGATCCAGCAGGAACCCCTTGTATTTCTGCTCTTCCACCGCCGCGCTGTAAATATGTTTCATATTGCTTTCGTCCCGCTGAAGGATCCCTTTCTCAAACATGATCTGCATGATCTTTAGGGTGGAAGTATATTGAACGGCCCGCTTCTCCTCATTCAGCCTGTCATTTACAAACCGGACCGTGGACGGCCCATGCTTCCACAGGACCTGCAGGATCTCCAGCTCAGATTTGGTCGGCTCTGCCTTCCTGCCCTCTTCTCTCTTATCATTGGATTGTGTCATAATTCCTAGTATTCACCACTAAGGTAGGAAACTTTTCGTACGAACAAAATATTAGGTCATATTTTTTTGGAAAAATTTCCATCGCGCAACTTAGTTTCGCGCCAGTTGCGCAAAGAGTTAAAAGACAGAGAAGAAGAGCGGGATGCCTTTACCGGCGTTTTTAAGAAATATGGGCGGAAGGCCGGTTTTAAAGGCCCTTCCACGGAGACCCTCCTGCTCGTCGCCATCCGCAACCGGGAAGGTCTGCTCATCGCCGACCATTGCTGGTTCAACCTCACCAAAGGATTCGAAAAACTCGGAAACCTCCGGGAAGGCGCCTTGATCCATTTCGAAGCCAGGGTGAAAAAGTATAAAAAAGGGTATGTGAACAGCCGCGCCGGGATCGACCAGACGAATTTCGACTATAAACTCAGCCACCCCACGAAGATTTCCCTGAGTATAAAATAGGAAAAGCCCTCTCTATCCCTGTATCCCGGGCATGCGGGCCGAAGAAGCCTGTCTGAGAAACAATCAAACAACCAAACACATTAATAACCGAATACGGAATCTCTAATACGACAAACAATGATCCTGAAAAAATCCGCCGCACTGCATCTGCCCCTAACCCTGTCCTTAACCCTATCGCTTGTGTCGGCCTCTCTTTTCTGCTCTTTATCGGCTCTGGCCTCCCCTCTTCCCTCCGCCAAATTACTGATCCCCGCTCCCCCCAGTTCCCGGTCCCTTCCAACCCACTCACTACTCACTACCGACTACTCACTAAACCACTACGCCATCGGCATGTTCCATTTCAACCTCCAATATGTCGCCGGTGACTACAAGATCGAAAGAAGGATCATCGAGGAATCGCTTTTCCCCGTCCTCCAATTTTTCGATAAGAACCCGCAATACAAATCAGATATCGAGATCCAGGGATACGCCATCGACCTGCTGGCGGAAGAACATCCCGCGGTACTCGCCCTGCTGAAAAAACTCGTAAAACGCAAACAGATCGAGCTGGTCATCGCCCATTATTCGGACCAGTTCTTTATCGGCTACCCCGCACTGGACATGCAACGGTCTATCGAACTGTCGGACCAGGCCCTGGCCCGGCAGGGACTGGAGAGATCCCGTGTATTCTTTGGACAGGAGATCCAATGGTCACCCGGCATGGCCTACGCACTAAAAGGGAAATACGATGTCGTCGTCACGAGTTCAGACCCCAACAGTTGGTATAACGACGAGACCCTTCCGCTCGTGAATGTGAAATATGGCGACGACTCCATCGAAGCCCTGATCGGCGGCGGCAAAAAGAAACTCAATGGCATGGACTGGACCATCGCCTTTCTCGACGACGGCGAGGAATTCAACTCGCTCGACTACAACAGCAATTTCTACCGTGTCCCGGAACAGGAGAAATTGAATGTAGATAATTATAAGAAACTGCTCGACCAGGGATATCAGTTCGTCACGATCACCGAACTCACCCAAAAGATCAAAAAGGATCCCGGCTACACGATACCCGACTATCCATTCACCCCCGAAGGCACCTGGCACATGAATGTCTGCGGCCCCTTTATGTGGATGGGGAGACAACGTAGCGGCGTGGAGACGGATGGTGTCACCCGTGCCCTCTCCTACCAGGCCCGCGGAGAAGTCATGATGGCCGAAAACCTGGTGGCCTATGCCGAAAAACAAGGCAAAGACGTCGAAGAAGTCAGAAAACTCCTGAAGGAAGCCTGGAAGCATCTCCTGCTCTCTGAAGTATCGGATTCCAGCGGCTGGGACCCCTGGCTGGTGGAGGTACAATATACCGACAACGAAGTGGCTACCACGAGGATGCTCCTGAAAAAGATCCTCGAGCAGCTGAGGAAGATGCTGGCCGTCTCCGGGAAATCCTTGCTCGTCAATACCGGCACCGGATCGGTGGAAGAAAGGGGCGCACACGATAGCCCCCTCCCCGTCGCAGCATCGCTGCCGGTCAACTTTGCCGTCAACGCCCAATCCTATAACGTCAGGATCAGCAAACTCAGCGAGGTCCTTTACCGGATGGACGTTCAATGCACCCGCCCCGACAACGGCGCCGTGGAGATCGTATTCGACACCGCGCCCGACGGTCTGCAATATTCGGCCTCCTGCGGGGAACAAACGAAAGTGACGATCCCTACGACCTATAAGCATGATCCGGCGTTCGCCCTGACTAACGGTTTTATCTACCTGAATAATGGGTATAGCCTGGTCAAGGATTGCACGGTCGAACACCTGGCCGCTACCTGGAAGATGAAATCGGGGAAATTGGTTTTCAGGGAAGAACTGAAAGAAGGCAATATGACCATGAACATGCGTTTCTATGTCCTGAAAGGGTCCGCGGACCAGGGACTGCAGTTCGCCAACAGCCTCAACGCATGGCCTTCCTATTGTGTGAAATTCAGAGAGGACAAAATAGAGATGGAAAGAATCACCCCGTGATTCTGTTAAAAAACCGTCATAAAATGTTTTCAAGATGTTAATGCCCCTGGTTAATGGAGGAACCATGCGTTAACTGCCTATTTTTAAAAGAAAACAGCTCCTATTCTTTCCATCTTAAAAAAGGCTCTCCCCGTCCTGCTGGTCCTGGCCCTCACCCTGAATACCTATGGACAGGATACAAAGACTTCCGGAAAGGATGCAACCGCCACCCGTCCGGACACGACGCCCCACCGGGACACGACGACTTCCCATCGTATTCATCTGCTGTCCGGGAGAGACCAGATCGACCTGATCGACATCGGTCGCGGCATCGTCATGAAACACCCGGGTATCAGAAAAGACACATCCGGCAAAAAGGCCGGAAAACTCTACCCGGCCCTCCTGCCTTCCGCTGAGTATACCCTGGAGACAGGGCTGGCATTCGACCTGACCGCCAGCCTGGCCTTTTATACCGGAGAACGGACGGAAGACAATATATCGAATATCTACCTCGCATCGGTGTTCACACAAAAGGATCAGATCCTGATGCCCCTGCAGGGAAATATCTGGACAAAAGGCAATAAATACAATATAGTCACCGATTGGCGCTTTGAAATATTCCCGCAGGATACCTACGGCCTGGGTACGCTCACGACTACCGCCGACGCCGATCCCATCGACTATACCTATCTGCGTTTTTATTCCACCCTCCTGAAGACCGTCGCCCACGATTTCTACCTCGGGCTGGGCTATAATATCGATTATTTCTGGAATATCCGTGAAGTCGCCCCTCCCGCAAACGGGCTGCCAACGGATTTTGAGAAATATGGCATCACACAGCGGTCGATGTCCTCGGGCCCGACCTTCAACATTCTATACGATGGCCGCCGCAACGAGATCAACCCCGAACCGGGTTATTACGCCAACCTCGTATTTCGAACCAATTTTACCGCTCTTGGCAGTGACGCCAACTGGCAATCCCTGCTGATAGACGCCCGTAAATACCTGCATTTCCCGGCGTCTTCGCACAACACCCTGGCTTTCTGGACTTATGACTATTTCGTTCTTGGCGGGACGCCGCCCTACCTGCTCCTGCCCTCCACGCAGTCCGATACCTATGCCAATATGGGCAGAGGCTATATCGGCGGCAGATTCCGGGGCAGGGATATGGTCTACCTGGAATCGGAATATCGCTATGGGATCACCCATAATGGTCTGCTGGGCGGTGTCGTCTTCGTCAACGCCCAATCCTTTACGGAGCCGGTCACCAACCGCTTCGAGGCCATCGCTCCCGGCTGGGGCGCGGGCATCCGGATCAAGCTGAACAAATTCCCGCATACCAATATCGCACTCGACTATGGCTTTGGGCTGCACGGATCGAGCGGGATCTTCGCCAATCTCGGTGAAGTATTCTGACCGGGCTAAAAAAGTCTTCCGATCACTCCAAAAGGAAGTTTCCCGATCGCTCCAAAAAACGTTTGAAATTTCCGGTTTTCTCCCTCGTCGCCCTTACATTGCATCCCGACCATTTTTGCTTCTCATGACCCTCCAATACTGCTCGGACCTGCACCTGGAATTTCCGGAGAACTGGAAATTCCTGCAAAAAAAACCGCTGACCCCCGTGGGAGAGATCCTGGTACTCGCAGGGGACATCATGCCCTTTTCCGCACGGGATTCCTTTGGCTATTTCATCGATTACCTGTCCTCCCAATTTGCAGCCGTCTACTGGACGCCCGGTAACCACGAATACTACGGATCCGATCTGACCCTCCGGCCTTCCTGGTTACGCGTCTCCCCTCCCGGAGAGAAGCCGTCTGCCGGAGACAAACTATCCTTTTCCGTAAATGTTTTCGAAGCGATCCGGGAAAATGTCTTCCTGGTCAATAACCGCGAAGTCCTTTATAAAAATACCCGGCTGCTTTTCTCGACGCTCTGGAGCCCGATCACGCCGCAACACGAATGGGATATCCGCCGGAGCGTATCCGACTACCGGGCCATCCGCGTGGACGGCCGCAACCTGATCCCCGCAGATACCAATGCTATGCACGAGGAATGCCGCACCTTCCTGGCAACTGCCCTGAAGCCGGTCGAAGCGTTGCCAGCGTCTATGCCATCGCTGCCCGCATCTCCCGACAGCAGTCTGCCCAAAACAATTGTCATCACCCATCATGTCCCTACCTTCCTGCACTATCCTCCCCAATACAGGAAGAGCACACTGACGGAAGCATTTGCGGTGGAGTTGTATGGACTGATCGAAAACTTCGGGGCGGACTACTGGATATACGGACATCATCATGTGAATGTCCCGGCTTTCCGGATCGGAAAGACGGAACTGTTGACCAATCAGCTGGGCTATGTCCGGTTGCACGAACAGCGCAAGTTCCGGCGCGATGCCGTGATCAATCTTTAAACGATACTGCGGTCAATCTTTAAACTTTCCCTTGAAGACCTCTTTGAAATGGATAAAATCGGGGATGGAGACCTGCTGTACATATCCGTTTTCCGGATGATGGAATATATATTCCTGGTGATACGCCTCGGCAGGATAAAAATTGGTGAAGGGGGTAACCTGTGTAACGATCGGGGACTTATAGGCATGCGCATCCGTCAGTTTTTTTATCTCGGCAACTATGATTTGCTTTTCAGCATCGGTCTTGTAAAAAACAACGGATCGATACTGGGTGCCTTCATCCGGCCCCTGTCTGTTTAGTTCGGTCGGATCCTGGCTGGCGAAAAAAGCCGACACCAGCGTAGCATAGGAGATCTTCGATGGATCATAATAGACCGCCACCGTTTCGGCATGCCCCGTCTCGCCAGTGCACACCTTCGGATAGGTCGGATTCGGATCGGTACCGCCCGCATATCCCGAAACCGCGTCCCGTACGCCGACCAGGCTCTGAAAAACGATTTCGGCATGCCAGAAACAGCCCTCCCCAAAATAGGCCACCGCTTCATTCGGAGAAGGATTCGAATGATCGCCCCGGGGTATGCTGAATCCGCCGGACTGAGCCTGGCTGCAGCCGATCAGGGCAAGCGCCAGGAGAAATGCTGCGAACGAGTGGATAAAAAAGGCTTTCATATTTTGAGTGCTTTAAATGATTGTGGAGCGCGCTGGATTGTTGTTGAGTACTTTAGATTTTAGATTGTCAGCAAACATACGTGGCCGGGCTCTTCCTTCAGGTACTATTTGGAAGATACAGGAGGCGCCCCGCCCTCCGGGACAAAGATCAGGGCCGCCGAATTCATGCAATACCGTTTGTGTGTGGGAGCCGGTCCATCATCAAACACATGCCCGAGATGAGAACCGCTCTTGCTGTCCACCACCTCCATCCTGACCATTCCGTCGCTCTCATCACGGACCAGCCTGACGGCATCGGGGTTGATAGGCGCATAGAAACTGGGCCAGCCCGTGCCGGAATTAAATTTTGTGTCGGAGGAGAATACGGGCTGAAGGGAAGCGGCGGAATAATAGGTTCCCTTCTGATAAAAATGATCGTAGGCGCCGGTAAATGCCCTTTCCGTGCCTTGCTGACGGAGAATATAATATTGCCCCGGGGTAAGCCGGGCCTTCCACTCGTTATCCGTCATCTTCATGGGATAGACGGTCCTGGAATTGGCGATCGGCGGATCGGGGTATTTTTTATCCCCCTGACCATAGCATCGAAGTCCGGGAAGGGCGACGATCCCGATGAACAAGGCCATACATAGTACCCATGCAGAAAGTATCTTTTTCATGATTGCTGATTTTCGTGAACACTAAATTAACGCGGAGTGCAGGCGCGAAGAGTCGCCTGGCTGACAGAACCATCCATATTAACGTAATATTTGGGGGATTGGTTCAAAGGCTTTGAGGATCGGCTCTGACAATCGCCGTCTCGCCTTAGGCTACCGCCCGCTCATCAGAGAGAGAAAATTCTACGTAAAAAGTAGTGCCGAGCTTGTGGTCGCTTTCAAACCAGATCCGGCCGCCATGGGCTTCCACGATCTTCCTGGAAATAGAAAGCCCCATGCCAAAAGGCCGTTCTCCGGAAGTCCCCGTCCTTTTGGCGTCCGTGAACAATTCGAAGATCTTGTCCTTGAGGTTATCAGGAATCCCGATCCCCTGGTCGTGGACAGAAATCCTTGCCGTATCGTCGATCCGCTCCATCCGGACGGTCACCGTCGCACCTTCGGGGCTGAATTTGATGGAATTGGCTATCAGGTTGCTGATGACGCGCCACATTTTACCCCGGCTGCTGTAGATATTCAGGGGTTCGGCCTGCAGAACGATCTGTTGTTTCTTTTCGGCAGCCTTGAATTGCAGGAGTTCTACGCAATAGTGAAGCAAGCCCTTCATTTCCACCCACTCCATTTTCATCTCATCGGGGGCTGTACTGGCTTCCAGCATCTCGTTGATCAGCGTCAGGGAATTGTTGCTGGATTCGCCTATCATTTTTAGCATCTTACGCTGTTCGGGCGGACAATCCTCGCGGGCCAGCATCAGGGACGTGATGCTGCTGATAGCGCCGATCGGGTTGCGGAGATCGTGTACCACCACCTTCATGAGCTTTGCATTCTCCTCCAGGCTTTGTTCGAGGGAACTCAGCGTCGTCTGCAGATACAGGTTCTGATCCCCGATCTGCCGGTTCAGACTGGTCAGGGTCCGGATATTCTTCTTGGACCGGTTCCAGTTCCTCCATACGAGGAATATGATCACCAGGGCCATAAAGGAGAAGACGATGGTGATCAGGAGATAAAGGTCACGCAGCTCATTTTCTTTTTTCAGCAGGCTGAGTTCATATTTCTGATCGAGATTTTGAAACTCCAGGAGTGGGTTGATGCTTGCCAGGGTTCTTGCCCTGGCGTCCAGCGAGTCTTTGATCACCAGATAGTTTTGCAGGTAATAGTTCGCCTTTTCAGGTTGCTTGACGGCAGTATAATAATTCCAGGCCAGTTTCCGCCAATGCATTTCCACGATATCGTTCGGCAGGGTGTCCAGGGCCATTCTCAATTGATGGAGACAGGTCTCCGCACTGGGAAGACGGCTGGTTTCCAGGTATAACTGGATCAGCTTTGTCTGCATGGCTTCCGCATCCATTTTTTCATTGCCATCTTTCGTATCGATATCGATGCTTTTCTTTAGAAAGGTCTCGGCCATTGCCAGATCCCCCCTTTCATAATAGACCATCCCCATATTGCCATAGGTCACGCCTTTGGCCGTCTCCATATATACAGCCTGGTTACCACTGAACAGGAATTTGTATTTTTCGATATAATCCAGCGCGCGGTTGTAATATTTCATGGCGCTATCGGCCAGCCCCGCTTTATAGTAGCTTAACCCGGTGTTGCCCAGTTGCTCCTGCATCTTTGAGACAAATTCAAAGTTTACCGTTTTGCAGGGGGAAGCCTGGTCGAAACTCTCTTTAAAGAAGGCGGCTGCTTCCAGAAACTTCCCTTGCTGATAATTGACCATCGCGTACCGGCTGATGATCGAAGCCCGGTCGCAGTAGTTCAGGGTCTTCTCGGCAAAGATTTTTCCGTTATAGTAGCATTTGCTTGCCTCGACATATTTCCCCAGTTTGAAGTAAATATCTCCTTTGGAAAAATTGGCATCCGCAAATTCCTTATTAAATCGACTCTCCAGGCCTGCTTTATGGATCACCTGGATCATGCTGTCGGCATAAAGAAGTCCCTTATAATAGTCCCTTATCTGCTCTTTGCAGTAATAATCGCATTTGAAGCTGTACTTCATGTACAGGTCCCCGACGCCGGGATTTGGAAAAATCGCATAGACCGAATCAACCAAATGCATGCCCCCATGAGGGTGAGCCAGGTCGTACATACCCTGGGCGCTATCGATGATCCTGCGAAAATAATCCGGGTGATCGGGATTGACCCTCGTCGGAAAATGACAGGAAGAAAGACCGCAAAACGCAGAGATTAAAAAGAACAGGAACGTCCTCTTGCATAGCCGTGCCGGATCTTTTTTAATCAATGACATATTTTCACAATGTAATTTAGAACTCAATTATCGGCCAATCATTTAAATCTCGAAAATACCTTTTAATAGGATGAACAAGGTACGGTATAGGAACCAGGAGGAGGGAGACCCGTGAAACAAAGGCATATTATTAAAAATAATATATAATATACCCGCTTTCAAGATGGATCCGGAGAAATAACGAAAGGAGGAATGCTTTTAGTATAAATTTTCGCATCGAAGCAACAAATGATTCTACCCCGTGTCTTTGAGGTATAATTATCAAGTATTTTCTTATGCAGGATAATGAACCATCAAAGAAAGACCAATACCATATCTGGCGTCTGATCGGCCAGAAACTGGCTGGAAACGCTTCCAAAAGCGAACTGCTGGAACTCCAGGAGCTGTTGCAGGACAACCCGCATATTCAATACTCCATGGAAATACTGACCGGCCTGACAGATCCCGGGTTGGGAAGCGCGGGTAGAGGAGGCCCCGGCAAAAACATCCCGGAAAACGGGAGCGACCCAGTCAGTCCACTGAACCGTCCGCAGGAATCCGGCAATAACCAGCAGGCCAGGGTATGGACGAATTCGAAGCGCTGAAGTCTGATACTATTCCAAATCGCTGCCAAAACATTATGAAATTAAAAGCCTTAGCTGCCTTAGTACTGCTGGTTGGATTTTCCGGCGTTTCCAACGCACAAGACACATTGGCCTGGCGACAGGCTTACGAAACGGCCCAGGAGGCCCGTAGAGATGCCAGAAAAATATATAATACCCCCAATGCCAGTCCGGCAGATGTAGAACAAAGCATCCGGATATTACACCAGGCCATAACATTTTTAGATAGTCCCCGGGTACGTGAACTGGCGCAGGGGAATTTCTACCTGAAAGCGCGCTCCTGTGATGTTTACCGTGATCTCATTACGGCAAATATCATTGCACATGACAGAGAACAGGCATTGGAGGCCTTCGAGAAAATGGCCGACCAGGGAAGGTATTTTTCTATACCCTCTTTTGAAACAGATTCTGTATATGCCCCTATCCGCTCCGATCCCCGTTATGCGGCAGTCGTTGAACGACTCAAATTACGGCAGGCCCTCTGGACAGACGAGGCGTTAAATACGCCTACGCAACCCGATTTGACAACAGCGGAAAAAGTAGCCGGGCTGTCATTGCTTTGGTCGCAGGCTAAATATAATTTTGCCAATTTCGATCATGCCAATATAGATTGGGACAAAGTCTACCTCGATTACCTGCCCCTCGTTACGGGGACCGGTAGCACGATAGATTATTACCGGATCCTTCAAAAGTTTTATGCACAACTGAAAGACTCCCATAGCAATGTTTATTTTCCCCAATCATTGGCCGCCCAGGTGAATGCACGACCGCCCATGCGAACCGCGCTCATCGAAGGCAAGGTATATATTACCGATGTTTTCAGTGACAGTTTGCGCGGGACCGGCATCGTTCCCGGGCTGCAGGTGATGGCGATCGATGGTCAACCGGTGCTGGACTACGCAAGACAAAATGTCCAACCCTATCAGAGCAGTTCTACATCCCAGGATTTGGAGGTCAGGACTTTTACTTATTTCCTGCTTGCAGGCCCGAAAGAAAAACCAATAGCGCTGGAATTAACCAACAGCGCCGGCAAGACCTGGCAGCAAAATGTGGCGCGCCAGGGTTATCTGGACCGGGTTGCCTCGGAAGCGATCAGCTTTAGAAAAATCGGCCAGACGGGCTGGCTGATAATCAACAACTTTGAAGACCAGCATATTTTGAAAACCTATGACTCTCTATTCCCGCAGATCAATCAGACCAGGGCGCTGATCATAGATATCAGAAAGAATGGCGGTGGCAGCGACTATATCGGCTTTCATATTCTCTCCACATTAACCAACCGGCCCTTTAAAACTTCCGCTTACAGGATACCGAGATATACGTCTATCCCTGTCAAGGGGATGGAATGGATGGACTACGACGCGGAGAAGGTTCAACCGGATGATAAAATGTACTATGATAAGCCGGTGGCATTGTTGATCAGTACACAGACTTTTTCCGCAGCCGAGGACTTTGCTGTCGCCTTCGATTATATGAAACGCGGTAAAATGGTGGGACAAACTACCGGGGGAAGTACCGGGCAACCCATAAGCTTTACGCTTCCGGGAGGTGGTATGGCACGTATTTGTGGCAAACATGACCGGTACCCTGATGGCAAGGAATTCGTCGGTATCGGTATTCATCCGGATGTTCCGGTGGACCTGACCGTAGCAGATCTGTTAAATCATAAAGATAAAACCTTACAAACGGCGGTTGATCTATTAAAGGACTAATCCCCTAAAGGACTAAAACAGCTCACTATAAGGCAAGCGCCACCTTCTTCCCGGTCGCTGCCGCCAGATAGATGGCATCGATAATCTTCAGATCCTTTACCGCTTCCACTCCGTCGACAGGTATGGGCGGCTGCTCTCCCGCCAACAGGATGCCCGACATCCTGTCCATCTGCACCGTCTGGTGGGTCACGTGTGGCTGGTTCAATTCCCCCTTGCTCGTCCTGCCCTCGATGGGACCATAGCCGGTAGCCGGCTTCAACTCCGCAAAGCCCTGATCTCCATCCAGGAAAAAGCTGTCCAGGTTGTTCATGCTGTAGGTGGAAAGACAGGACGCCACTGCACCTCCCGGAAAACCCAGCTGGAATTGAATAGTCTCGTCTACTCCCTCTTTGAATTTTACACGGTCGGTCTTGGTTTCCTGGGCGGTGACCCAAACGGGATCCTCTCCGACCATATAACGCGAACCATTAATCGAATAGATACCGATATCCATCATCGAACCGCCGCCGGCCAATTCCTTGTTCAACCGCCACTGCGTCGGATCGCCGATGATAAAACCGGACAAGCCCTGGAAGAACTTGATCTTCCCGAAATCACCGGCATTCCGCTGCCGGATGATCTCCAGCGTCTTTGGTTCAAAATGCATCCGGTAGCCCACCAGCAGTTTCACACCGGCCTTCCTGCATGCGTCGACCATTTCCTGTCCCTGCTTTGCGTTTAACGCCATCGGCTTTTCGCAGATGACATGTTTCCCCGCGCGGGCTACCCGTATGACCTGGTCATGATGCAGCCCGTTCGGCGTGATGACATACACCGCATCGATATCGGGATTATCCTTTATCGCGTCAAAATTCTGATAGTTGTAACAGTTCTTCTCGGGGATGCCGTATTTGCTCCGCCAATTCACGATCTTGGAAGGAGTACCGCTGATGACACCGACCAGTTTGGCCCTCGTACATGACCGCATCGCTTCGGCGACACGGGTCCCATAGCCCCCCAAACCCATGATCGCCACCCGTAGCATGGGTCCGTCATAAGACCGTTCACCGGTATCGGCCCCGGCCGCCGCCGGCAGCTTTCCAGGACTGGAGTCACCGGTCTTCACGATATTGCGGAAACTTAGAAAAGGCAGGGAAACCGCGGAAAGAGTGAGTTTTTGCAGAAAATCACGGCGAGTATTCATGACAAGACGATTTTACGTTAAGTTAAGACAAAAAAGAATGCGGAACTTCTATTAAACGGGATGGACCGCCCGCAATGAATGCAAGTGACCTTCTGGCACGTCAATTGCAGATAATTACCTAATTTTACGCCTCACTTAAAATCATAAAAATGAAAAGAATCATCCTGCTGGCGCTCGTGTTGTTGACAATCTCCGGAGTTTCAATGGCCCAGGTCCACCACCCCGTACACCACCGTCGTCCCGTACGTCATCATCACCGCCCCGTGCATCATGCCCATCGTCCCGTGCACCGTCCTATCCATCATTAATCCCGGACAGGCGGCAGCTTTATCCTGATCGCATTCCCGTCGAGAGATATTCACGAGATATCATTACAAAGGCCGCTTTCGATACCATGAAGGCGGCCTTTTTAGCACCCGGATTCGCTATTTTCCGGGATCATTTACCCGCTATTGAGCCAAAAAGTTTATATTTAATTTGCTAAAAATATCTAACAGCTAAACAACACACTATGCCAGATTGGTTAAAAGCACTTATTGCAGGATATGGCGCAAAGAAGCTGGGCGGTGGGTGCTTCAGCACCATTCTCGTTTTTATACTGATCTACTATGCCCTCGGCCAGTGCAATCGCCCGGTCGCCCGCCACAGTGAACTGAAGCCCGCTGCATACAAACAGACGGCGTATCATATCAAATGATTGCTGACGGCGATTTTTATCAGGGCCGCCGTATTTTTCACGTTGAACTTTGTCAGCATATTCTTCCGGTGAGAATCTATCGTGGTGCTATTGAGATAAAGTTTGACAGCAATCTCCTGGTTGGTGAGCCCCTCCGCGATCAATTCGAGTATCTCTTTTTCACGCTTGGTCAGCACGGCCAGCTGGCCGTCGGGGGTCTTTCTCTTTAACACCTCCGCCACCGAGAAACTCATATACTCCCGGCCCCTGTTTACCTCCTGTACCGCCTTTATGATCTCCTGTTTCGACGCATCCTTCAGCAGATACCCCGAAGCCCCGTTGTCTTTCATTTTCCGGATGACACTCGCCTGATCGGACGTGCTCAGACCGATGATATTGACGGCAGGATATTTCTCCTTCACCTCCCGGCAAAGCTCCAGCCCGCTTTTCTGCGGCAGGTTGATATCCATCAGCAGGACATCCGGTTGCTGTCTTCTTAAAAAGCTCATCAATTCTTCGGGCAGCCTGGCGCTCCCCATCCACTCGATGTCCTTCTCGTCCTTCAACAGCGAGTGGATGCCTTCGATGATCATCTGGTGGTCGTCTATAATGAATAGTTTTATCATATTTCTATGTTTACCGATGTTCCCTTGCCCGGGCCGGTCTGTATGTCCATCGTCCCGTTCAGATAGGCTACCCGGTTCTTCAGATTCAGATACCCGATGCCCGTGCTTTTCTCAAGGATGCCGGTATCGAAACCCTGCCCGTTGTCTTCCACGGTGATGCTCAATGCATTCCCCTTCCTGATTAATTGCACGAGCGCCGTCGTGGCATGCGCATGTTTCAGGATATTGTTGACCAACTCCTGGATGATCCGGTAGACGGCCGACGAGACGACCGCGGGAACGGAGGCCTCTTCGATGTCGAACGATTGGTAGACCAATTGGATAGCGCCCGTCTGATCTACGCTGTTACAGAAATCCTTCAGCGCCGTATCCAGGCCAAATTTCATCAGGGACTCGGGCATCATATTGTGGGCAACCCTTCTCAGTTCGCTGATGGATCTGTCCAGCATACCCATGCTTCGCTCAAATGCCTCGGCATTCTCCGGTGTGATGATGAGGTTTTCTTTCATATTCGTAAAAGAGTATTTGGCACTTGACAGGATGCTCCCCAGGCCATCGTGCAGGTCTTTGGCCAGCCGCGTTCGCTCCTCGACCTGGCCTTGTAAAACGGCCTGCGCGGCCAATAGTTGTTTCTCCTTTTCCAGTTCGGAGATACGCTGCTGCTGCAATCGGGCGTCGGCTTCCAGCAGTTTCTTCTTCTGCCGGTAGTTTCTGCCATACAAAAGGGCTGCCAGGCCGATAAGCGCCAACAGAATGCCGAGGGTCCAGTTGATGATACGGTCCTGGCGGAGGATCAACTGCTGCGTCTGCTGCTGTTTGTTCAGATTATCGATCTCCGCCTGTTTTTTATTCAACGAATACTTTGCTTCGAGTTCCTGTGTATTCTTCAGGATCTTATCGGACAGGAAAATATTGTCCATCGAATCCCTGAGATCGTCGTAGTTCCGGTAAGCGGATAAATTGCCCTTTGCCATCTCTACTTCGGCGGCCTTTCTGTAAGCATCCCGTAAAGAAACGATGAGTTTATTGTCCAGCGCCGTCCCGATCGCCTCGCGGATATAATAGCCGGCCTTCTCATATTTTTTTTCATGCAGGTAAAAATCTGTCAGGCCGAACAAGGCATAACAGATACCATTTTTACTGTCAATGGATTTTGCCAGTCCCATCAGTTCCTCGGCGTTCGGTTTAATCGGTTCGAATTTTTCGAGACCGGCGTAGGCATAATCCATATTGGCCAGCACCTCTATTTCCTTCGTGACATCGTTGTCGTCCTTCACGACCTTTTCCGCTTCCCGCAGGACAACCAGGGCAGAATCGTAACGTCCTAAATTGATCAACGCATTACTGACGTTTATCAGACCGGATCCGAGACCGTGTGTCTGCCGGAGAGAGCGGCACAACGAGACTCCCTTTAATGAGTACTCATATCCGCTTTTATATTCCCGCAGGTCTTCATATACGGAAGCAATATTTCCATAGACGAATGCCATGGAGGAGGTGTCATTAAGTCCCTCATAGATAGCCGCCGCCTTCAGGTAGAAATCCAGGCCTTCTGCGTTCCGTCCGTTGCTGTTATAGAGAATGGCTGTGTTGTTATAGACATTCGCCAGGATCCTTTTTTGCCGGACAGTCTTTGCCACCTCGACCGCCTTGAGATCCATGGCAATCGCTTCATCTGGTTTGTTCTGGTTACCCAGCACGACAGCCTGCATGCTCAGGCCATTGGCCATCCCGTCAGGGAAATGAATTCTTCCTGACAGCTCCTCAACGAGTTTAGCATAGTAGTTGGCGGAATCGGGCTGGTTTTCCAAATACCCGACACCCAGATTCACCAGGACCCACACCTTGGGCGTATCGTCCTTCATAGCAGGCAAGAGCTTCAATAAGCTATCTCTCGCCCGCATCCAGGAAGTCTGCCCAAACACGGGAAGGGCTGCCATTGCCGTAGCGACGATCAGAAACCATTTTCTCATCTGTAGCGGGGTTTGTTGCAACTGCTGTAAAACTAAAATTTTACGGGGTCTGTCAAATTACCCTTTTTAGGGGATATTATCCGGGAAGGATTAAAAATAGTTTTGTGCAGGCTTATGATTATTAACAAGCTTCTATTAACAAGCTCCTATTAACAGGCTCTCATTTTTAAAAGATCCCCAATAACTACAATTATGCGCACATCCATCAAATTCTGCTCTATCAAATGGACGGTCATGATCCTCGCCCTGGTATCGGGAACCCACGTGGTCGGACAATCAGCCGCGGACCAGTCATTCAAGGCGATCCCGCAACAGGCTAAGGATAACGGAGAAAACAAGGCGGTGGCCAAAACCAATTCGATCACCAACAAAGCAGCCGATAAACTGGACAGCGCCGGCACCAGGGCATTCAAAGGATTTACCGGTCTTTTTAAAAAGAAAGGCAATTCCAAAACCAGGAAACCGGCAACAGACTCCACCGGTATTCATCCACCCGATACTACAGGGAGCCACCCGAAAACGGTCTCCCATGCCGGCGGCAGACCTTCTCCCGATCCGGGACTACGACAATCTATCGGATTATCGGCTGATCCAATGCCGGTTCAGGAGAGATTGAAGGAAATGCATCTCCGACCATATATCCGGTTATGCTATTCCTGCAATAGACCGGCCGATCATAAGATTCAATCCACCATAGCATCCAACCGATCATAGCAGTCAATTCACCATGACATTCAACCCGTCATAGCATCCAACCCGCCAAAACATTCAACCGATTAAGACTCTCGACTCACCAATACTCAACCAGCCAACCATGAACAAAATGAACTACTCCCCGCGCTTCTCCCTTTTCAATCTCCCCAAACAAGCTACCAGCCTCTGCCTCGCGGTCTTGCTCTGTTGCTTTGCCGCCCGGGCGCAGACGTCCAAACCCCAGCCGAAGCCGGCCATCACAACGGCGAAGCCGCCGACTTCCTCCACAACAACCGCCGGCACGACGACCGCGTCGGCAACACCTGCGCCGGCCACTACCGCAGCAACCGTAAAAACCACGGTGATCGACGAAGCGGCGCATATGTCCCAAACCAAAATCCTAACCTTCCACGATCCCGAATACAAAAAGACGACCGACTATGCAAACCGGCAGAAAAAGTACGCCAAGACCATGGATGATACTGCCCGGAAAACGGTGGCCTATAGCACCGACGGATCCAAAATCCAACTGAAGCTGGTCAAGAACCCTTCATTCGGCGGAATGCCCACAACTATCAAGAGCACGACCGCAAAGGGCAGCGAAAAGAAAGAGGTTAAAAAGACCGACAGCATCCAATGGGATTGCGCCAGTTCATCCATCGCGCTGACGGCCAGCAGCACCAGTTTCCTCAATGCAGATTATTCAGGCACCGCCGGGTATATCTACCCGGGGGCCATCTACACGTTCGACAATTTTTTCAACGGTAATTTGATAGAACAGGCCGGCGTTCGATACCCCATCACACTCGTAAACGAAAACCCCAATATCTCGGGAAGCGCCTATGTCGTGGTCAAAGATCCAGGCATGGCAAAAACGACGAATGCTCTGGACAAACTCCGCGGTGAGATGAAGGGAGCGGCGGGTAACGAAGACTTCAAATACCAGGTCTATGAGACGGGCAATAGTGCCGCCCAAAGCCTCCAGGTCAGCGGCGGAGGAAGCTACGACGGCTTCAGCGCCCAGAATACCTACAGCACGTCGGGCACTTCGAATTCGGTAAGCCTGACGATCGACGCCACGAAAATATTATACACCATTAATATGGCGCCCCAGGACAGCGGCTTCTTCGCGGATCCGAGGATCGAAAGCACCCGCAACCTGATGGTCATAGGCCGCGTCAGCTACGGCGTCCGGGTGCTCGCCAATCTGACCTATACCTTCAATACGACCCAGGAAGCCGACCAATTCAAGGCCAGCTACAGCGGTTTTGGCGGCAGCGCCAACGTGAGCCTGAACCAGATGTCCCAGAGCGCCTCGGTGTCCAACACCATCAACTGTTATGTCGTCGGAGGCGCCTCCGGAAAAACTACCATGTCCTTCGACAAAAAGGACCTTGAGAAAAGGATCCAGGGCGTTTTCTCGGCCGCCACCTACCAGAATGCGGTCCCCGTCGCCTATACCTTCTTCGATATGGCCGGCGACCTGGTGGGTTCCTATAGTTCGACCGACCATTTCAACGAACGCAGTTGCGTACCCAATACCAGCGGCGCCAGGCTGAAAAGCGCGTGGGTGAGTTTCACCACGGGTGTGGACGGAAAAGACAATGACACCCATTATACCGTATCGCTGTATGGGGGCAACGCCGGTTCCGCCAATAATTATAACGGGTATGACAACAATCCCCCGCAGACCGTAAATAACCATGAACCTTTCATTGCAGAATACAAGACCGGCCCGCTGAACGTGGTGTTCACTACCCAGCAAACCAGCACAAACCCCTTGACAATGAATGCCTTCCCCCTCAACCAAGCCGGATCGATCTACCACGATCTGAACATGGACTATTTCGTCAAAAACGGAGGCATCGTTCACCTGCATATCTACCCCAACGGCAATGACACCTGGGATATCCAGAGTATGAACCTGCAACTGAATTTTGACGGCGCACCCACGCAAAACATCACGTTCGGCAAATTCCAGGTCAGCCAGAACAGCACGGAAATGACGCTCTATTTCGACGGCACGTTCCATCAGAAGTAGGCGGTTCCCGGAACGACTCCGGGTTTGGAACAATCCTGGCTTTGCGAAGAGCCCTGTCTTCGGAACCACCCTATCTTCGGAAGAGCCCTGTCTTCGAAGCTGCCCTATCTCCAAAACTACCCTGTCTTGAAAACGATCCTGTTTTTAAAACTACCCTGTTTTCAGAAATGCCCTGTTTTATCTCATCTTGAAAAAAAATGTCAACCATGAAAAAAACTCTTGCCTGCCTGACAATCGCCCTGACGGCGGCCTTCCTCCCCCACCCATCCCGGGCGCAATTCCTCAAGAACATCCTGAATAACGCGAAGCAAAATATAACCGGTAAAACAGCGGGCAACGCATCCCAGACCGCCAGTAAGACCGATAGCACCGGCAAGTCAAAGCCCCTCTATGACAGCAGCTATTTTGCGCAGATGATGGCCAAAGCGAAAAAAACAAAACCTTCGATCTCCCCGGCAGACTCCGCCGCCGCGATAAAAAACTTTATGACAGGCACCGGCGGTAGCGGCATGTTCTATCAATACCGTGTCGCCTACACATTCACGATGAGGGGTAAAGATTCTACCAGCGTCGATACGATGTCCACTTCTATCACCGACGCCCGCAACGTACGCTCCGATCTGGGTGTACTGGGTGGAAAAATGGATGTCATCGGCCACGCCGATATGCCACGGTATAGCATGATCCTATACCCCTCGACAAAAACTTATGTCTTTAACATCATCGACACCGCCGCCATCAACTCCGGTGATCAGAACACCTACCGGGTCACCAAAGCCGGCAATGAGACCGTAGCGGGATATCCTTGTATCCATTCCAAAATGGCGATTACTCCCGCCGGGGGAAAATCAACCGTGATAACGGAGGACGTCTGGACGAGTACCGGCGTGCCCGGCTATACCGCCCTGAAAAGTTCGATGGCAGTCCGGAATGTGACACCCAAAATGATGCAGGCACTCGACCAGTCAGGTTGCAGCGGCTTCATCGTAAAAGTCGGGGCGACGTCAAAGACCTTTACCATGTACATGGTGCTGATCACTGCGGATCGGAAGACCTTCCCCGCCTCCCAGTTCCAGGTACCTTCCGGGTATACGGCCGCCACCAGCCAGAACATGTTTGGCAACCTCATGCGCGGACAGAAATAAACCTATAGGAATAGCCGGTTTGTCTTTAGGAATAATCGGTCTCCCGGTAGGAGCAGTCAATATTATTTCATATTTTGGGTATCGATAAGCCCAAAACAACATCTCCTTGACGGACACCCGAAATAAGCTGAACATACTTTTTCTTCCTTATCTGCTATGCTGTATCGGGATTGTGTGCGTATATACTTTTCTCAATTGGCTCCTGGTAATCCGCCTCCATCTCTTCCTGGTAAAGGAGGAAGTGACAAATTTATGGATTCCTTTTGGATTGCCCTGGATACCACTCTATTTCTGGTATCTCCCCAGGTTAAGATTGCTAAAGTTTAAAGACCGCGACAAGGGTCCTACCGGGGCCATGCTGGTGGCGGGATGGGGCGTGGCCGTTCCCCTATTCTTAACCCAGGCCTATCTTTCCACAGCGTCGGAACGGCTGACCGCACTGGACAAAGTGAGAGACATTGCACAAACTGAACAAACAAGATATTATATTTTCAAAGACTATACCATCGACAGGCCGTATAATGCCAGCCAGTATAAAAAAACCGTCACCGGAAAATCCGGTCAGTATCTGGATCTCAACCTGTATATTGTCTGCCCGATTTACGACCCGGACAGAGTACCACTGACAGATGACCGCCATTATCCTGTTTCCAACCAGCCGCTCTATTTTCTGAACGGCACGCTCTCGGACAGTTCCATCATCAACCGACTCAAAAAGAAGGATATCGCAAACATCTACCTGCTCAAGGGAGCGCCCGCGCTGGCCCGATATGGACTGGCCGGTAGGAACGGCGTGGCCAATATCTTCACAAAAGACCCTTTACTGGCATTGGATACACAGTCCACCCGCCCCTTGCCGGACTCCCTATCCGCTTCTCCCGCGGACGATGAGCCTACGAAAATAACCACCGTCGGCCAGGATACGTTTATTTATCCCCTGGCGTGGATCGGCGTCAAATATTCAAAAGAGATAAGCAACCGGCTTGATGCGGATGTAAAACGAAAAAAGAGCGACGACTTCCTCAAAGAGAGCTGGACAGACTATTTCCAGCGGCCGGACAAAGGTTTCACCTATTTCGATGAGGTTCCCTACAACAATGACTATTCGGAATTCGTAAAAGCGGCCCAAAAAACCAAAAGGCTCAGGAACGAGACGCATATTCCGATCCTGGTTCCCCGGACCGATGCCTTTGAAAACAGGAATGGACATAAACTCTCCTGGATATTCGGGTCCTTCGCAATATGCGCCACTATCTTTTTCCTCGTCCTGATGGCCGTCCCCTTCGATGAAAGGAAACTGAGTGAATGGCTCGCAGGCAACCGGCCCCGGAAAGCGGATAGACTATCCCGGGAAATCAACGGGCCATCTTCAGAAACAGATGGTTCATCTCCGGAAGTGGACGGACCGTCTTCGGAAACGAATCGCCCGACCCCGGAAAAGACAAATGAATTCAGCGATACCTGGAAAGCATTTGCACCACGCCAGGGTTTTCTCTCCACCCCAGTCATCATCTATCTGAACGTCGCTGTATTTATAGTCATGGTGATTGCCGGGCTGGGATTTCTCGATTTCACACCCACCGACCTGGCAGCCTGGGGAGGGAATTATGGTCCCTACACTTCAAACTCGCAATGGTGGCGACTGGTCACGGCAACATTTTTACATGGCGGTTTTGCACATCTGACCTTCAATATGTACGGCCTCTTGTTTGTCGGTCTCTTGCTGGAGCCGATCTTAGGGAGGAATCGCTTTGCGGTCTGTTACCTGGTTACAGGGATACTCGCGAGTTTTGCGAGCTTTAAGATCCATCCGGCTTCCGTGAGTGTGGGCGCCTCCGGGGCCATATTCGGGATGTATGGAATTTTTCTGGTTTTCCTGGTAACGGGAGTTTGCCCCCCGGGCATGAAAAAAGCATTTCTGGCAAGCACGGTGATCTTTATCGGCTATAACCTGGTCGCAGGTCTTGCCGGAAATGCAGACAACGCTGCACATATCGGAGGGCTGGCCACTGGAGCGATCATCGGGCTTGCCCTTAGCGGAAAGCTCAAAATAGAAAAAGAAGCCGATTCAGGATGATGCCTTCCAGGATATTCGTCCGCCCCGACCAAACCGGCGACCAGCAGCAAAACATAGAAACCATCCATATGCGAGCCCCTGAAGGCATAAAATATCCAGGCCAGCGCCGGAGCGGCAAGCGTCCACTTGGAGAGGCTTAATTGAAACCGGTTTTTTTCATAAATGCCGGGTAATTGGCAGGTATCTGCTTTGGACCTTGCAAAAAAGAAGTCTTAGGGAGGCAGCTTAAGATAGAGCATTTTTTCACAAATTGCTGATACTTGATAAATGACTGGTATACGAGATCTGATAGCTCGTAAAGGAAGGAACCAGGCCTATTGGAAAGAAAGGGCAGCGACCACACTCCTCCCACCCCTATGAACGTGTTCCCGGATTAGCAGCCGTGCAGGTAGCTGGCTGAAAGCTATTTCATCTCCAGCGGCTCATACTTCATCCAGTCGACCTCCAGTTCGTAGGGATGCGCCGGCTTTTCGACGGAATTCGGGTTGGTCTCGACCGGCCAGCTGTTGGTATGCCAGAAATTCATCCGGTATTGTGTCCGGTTAGGAGGAATGCCGAGCTGTGATCCCTGATAGTCCCACAGCACTATCTTTTGACCGGTAACCGGGTGGATCAGCCACCAGCGCAGGCGGTCCGGGTACCAGTCGAACCCATAGACATAGAATTTCGAGGAAGCATCAAAGCCGTCGATGGCGGGTATCGTCCCGGGCTGATTCTGCAAGCCCGTCAAGTCGGTCGGCACCCCGTTATGATTCACTTTGGTGATCGTACTGTAGACGATGCCTTTTGCGAGATTGAGGGTCCGCCCGATCCGTCGTAACTGGCGCCCGGGGCCGGTCCATGTGCCGATATAAAGTACCGTAGGATCGGCGATCAGCCATTCGATATCGATCTCGCTGAGACCTTGAATGCTGTCCATGCAATAGGTGAAATAGCCGACAACCGCGCCTGCATTGGGCTGTACATTTCTTACATCGGGAATCTTTATCCTCGCGGAATAGGTGCCAAAATGGGTAAATTCTTTCGAGATGATCTCCGGGCCGCGTCCTGCGCCTGCACTGTCCGCAGGATCTATTCTGAACAACAACACTTTCGTTCCCGGTTCTATCGATGAGTTTGCCCCGACTTCATATTTAAAGGCGTTCCGCGTTCCTCTCGATCCATACCGGAAGTTTGCCAAAGCCGTATCATTGAAATCTTCGGTAAGGGAATACGGGGCGGCCTCTTTTTGGGCGCTCGTTGTAAGCGCAACCGCCACGACGATTGCGGATATCATCAGTTTTTTCATATTGATTCGTTGCATAGGAAAGATACAAAATTCACCCGCAATCCTATTCCCTGATCCGGCATATTGCCGGCCTGTAGCTATTAAATCGTCAAAAAAGGATACATTTATACTCACATGAATAACAACGGAAAACAGCAAACAAAAAGCCGCCGGCAGTTTGTCAGGAATGTGTTGGCGGGAAGCATGGGACTGGCTACACTGCCGTCTCTCTTAGCGGCAGGCCCCCTGAACGGAATGAAAAAAAAGAAAGTCGTTTGTCTCGGAGGGCACCCCGACGATCCCGAAAGCGGATGCGGGGGCACACTGGCAAAATTTGCCGCTGCGGGACATGATGTCACCGTCATCTACCTTACGACCGGCGAGGCGGGGATAGCCGGCAAATCGCATACGGAAGCTGCCGCCATAAGAAAACAGGAAGCGGAAAATGCATGCCGGGTATTACAGGCGAAACCCCTATTCGCCGGCCAGATCGATGGCGACACGGTTTTGAACAACGAATGGGTCGCCAAAATGCGGACATTCTTCGAAGACGAAAAGCCCGATCTCGTATTTACACACTGGCCATTGGATTCCCATAAAGACCACCAGGTAGCGGGTCTGCTGGCCATTCAGGCATGGATGCATATGGAACACCGATTCCCCTTGTATTTTTTCGAGGTCTGCATCGGTATGCAGACCATGGGGTTTCACCCGACGGATTATGTCGACATAAGCGATACACGTGAGAAGAAACGAGAAGCTATCTACTGCCATACCAGCCAGGATCCTCCCGGGATCTACGGCTGCGGACACGCGTCCATGGAGGAATTCCGGGGAAGAGAGCTGGGCGTACAGGCAGCGGAGGCATTTATAAGAATGAATGGGAAAACGATGGGAGGGATCTCAATAGATGCCTGAAGGAATGACTCTCACTTGGTTGGTTGTCTAAAAACACCTTTTCCGTTAGTTAAATAGGAAAACAAACTTGTTTGGATCCAGTGCGTCCAACCTCTTTCACAGTCCTTGTAACACTCAATGCCCGGTGTAAGACCTTCATGTTTGAAGTTCAGCTGTGTTACGCCGTCATTTTCATTGAGATCAAAAATCAATCTGGTGTTGGCCCATTCCTTTTTATCCGAATACCAGGGCATATTGCAATCTGCAACCAACCAAACAACTCTTTTACCGAGAGTTAATTCTGCTACCGTAAAGTCGAAGAAAGAATCCCCGCCCATCTTTACTGTAAACTTATCATTTTGCTTTTCGGAGTTTCCGGTAAAGGACACTCCCCACCACCCCGGGCAAATTGCTGATCTTTTTAACTGCCTCGATTGCGCTGATTTTTGCGGAGATGCTGCTGCTAAAATCGTTCTTTTCCATTTCTGTTTTTATTTTAATGCATGATTTAAATAACCTGCAGATTGGTATTTGTTCGGCTTTTAGGCAAAATTCGGGCGATAGCAGCGAAAAGTATTGTACGAATCGGAACTCAACTGGTATAATGTTTTGTGGCGAGCTCATTCATGCTGTTTTGAAGGTCGGTTGGGGTAGAGCCGGTGAACCTTTTAAATACCCTTAGAAAATGGGACTGGTCGTAGTAGTACTGGTAAATATGTTCCTTTAAGCTTTGTAATTTTTCACCGCTTGAATACACCTGGTAGCATTGTTTGAACCGGATGATATCGGAAAGGTTTTTGGGCCCCGCACCCAAATGTTCCGAAAATTTTCTATGAAGCCATCGCGAGCTGTAGCCGGTTTGGCGCCAAGCGGGTTGAATTCGACAACTATCGTCTCGGTCTATGCGTCTTCCCGCGGATCCAGCATGACCGATGAATTGACGAGACCTGTAAAGGTTAGCTCATTCTCTCTCTGGATAAAGTCCTTGTCTCCGACACGGGCTACGAGCCCGTTACGGCAAGTAAATGCCAATTTGAAATTTGCGTTTGGGACGATTAGTTTTTTATCCAGGGCGGGAAGACGGCCACTGCTTTCGAACACCCACATTTTCGCAATGTATGGGCTTAACAATGGATGTGGCATGACCGGGCTGAATCGGAACGTTGTCATTTTGCTGCTCCTTGCGTAGTAATAGTGCTATTTAAAGATAAAACTAAAATGAATTTTTTCGATTTTTTAGCCCGGAACGTTCCGGCGCCGGCGCCTGGTACCCGAGCCAGGAATTGTCCCATTGCCGAACGGCGACGACGGCTTGGCTGAAACTGTCAAACACGCTCCCATACAAGGCATACATCCCGCTACGCGGATCCGGCTTTTTTGCGCGTCCGCTCTGGCGAACAAGTTCGCCCCGCTACCGCACAAAAAAAGCCGGCCAGACGAAAGTCTGGCCGGCCTTGTGGGCTGTACTGGATTCGAACCAGTGACCCCTACTCTGTCAAAGTAATGCTCTAAACCAACTGAGCTAACAGCCCTTAGGGAACTTCCTTCCGGTCACCCCTTTCCGGAGCCGGAATTTCGTCTTTTGAGACTGCAAATGTTCATCAAATTCCTGTACTTTCCAAAATCATCTGCAATGATTTATACCCGCCAGGATTTTATTTATTATATTAGAGTTGCTCCCACCGGCCGTTCACCCTTCCCGACTATAAATCACAAACTGCAATGAAACCTTTTATCCTCGTCGCCTATTCCCTTTTCCCGATTGCTCTCCTTTGCAGTCTTTTATCCATAACCAGGGCCCAGGTCCAGCCCCAAAAAAAACCCAATTTCCGGTCCGGCGGGCGGGAAGCCGACCGCACTCTTCGAGACCTGAATAATGCCCGGCTGGAGCAACAACGGATCGTCGTGAAATATGAAAAAAACAGCCGGGGCGAATACGTCTTCCTTTGCGAAAACCGGGCCTATTGCAACTATATCGTGGAAGTCAGTTTCACCGAATTCGAGAACCTGCAGTCCGATGTCCCCCTTCCTGCCCGGATGACCGTCCCTCCCGGCACCAGCCATCTGTTTGTTCTCCGAAGGATCTCGGAGACCCTGCCCGTCCGCCTTCACTATCATCATAATTCCGTCAGGGGCTGCACCAACCCGAGACCGGATACCGCCTTTACCTATTTATTGCCCGTGCCCCCGGGCAGGGAGACCCAGGTCTACGAGCTGCATTATATAGCCGAGGAATATGGCGGGGAATCGGTACCAAAAGGCTGGTACGCCCTGGAACTGCTTTTGCATAGCGGAGATACCGTATTTGCGGCCCGTAGCGGCCGGGTAACAGAGACCCGAGATCAGGCCGACCTGGCCGATTCCGGCTACCGGTATGCCAAAGAAGAGAACTTCGTGGAAATCAGTCACAACGACTGTACCTTCGGCAGGTATACCGTTTTCAGGGATTCCGGGATCTTCGTTCAACCTGGCGACTGGGTGGTGGCCGGACAGCCGCTGGGAATCGCGGGAGGCGATAAATACGCCGGAGGTCCGCAGGTCAGGTTTTCCGTCCGCTATAACCTCGAACAGGATGTCCTGAAAGACGGCATGCCTACCGACAAGAAACATGCCTGGGCCTATGTACCCCTGAAATGCTGGACAAAAGACAAAGGCGCCATCCATTTGAAACATCTGGACCACTATACCAGCGAGCACCCGGCAGCAATCATCACGCAGGAAATGACAAAAAAGGAAGCAAATAAATGGATGGAGGACCACAAGAATGGCTGAAATCAAAAAACCCATTAAACATAAAATCAACTAAAAAAATACTGAGTGTCGCTGATAACCAAGACTCAATACAGGAACTACGAGCCGGGAGAATTTACTGACAGAAAAGAGCGGACCTTTGAAGAGACCATCCAACTAATCGACGGCTTCCCCTGGGAAAAACAACGCAAATACATTTCAGTGAGCCTCACCAACCCTTCTGTGACAATCGAGGGCAAAAACAATGACTTCCTGAAACTATGTCCATACTATGAAGGGAAATTTGTCCTTTATTATCTGAACGACAGAAAAAAGCTCTATACACTTTCTTTATCGAAATACTCCGATTCATATCCCTATATCCAATCATTCTTCGAGAATGAACGTTTTGATCCCAAAGGATTCAAGCTGGAAACAACCTGGTTCCAAAAAAAGAAAATTCACTTCGAAGACAAGGATTTCGAATATCGGCCTGACATTACCGACCTCTTGTTGAATCCTCCGGTGATTGCAGTTGTCTCAGTTCCTCTCACAGTCTCTTTATTGGCGATCGGTATGAAAACAGGTTTACCGGTACCGTTCGTTATCGGAGGGCTTGTTCCTCTCGGTCTGCTGATAGTTTCTTTTTCCCTGTTCGTGAATCACTACAAGGCTTCCAAAGACAAAGTGCTGATTCTCTCAAAAGGCAAGGACGAATTCTTTTACGGAGAGGAAGATTCACCGGCAAAATTCAATAAGAAGGACATTCTCGATGTGACCACATATGGAATGCGCCAGCGTGGTGGCTATAGCTGTCTGACCAGGGTCGAGATCAATTTCAAAGATGGCCATTCCATTGACTTGTCTTGTCTGATGTTGTTCCACGAGAAGCTGATGCCAAAATTCACAGGAGTTGCTACTCACAAAAGGATGAGACCCTTTCCATTCATACCTGGCTCGTCTACCTCTTGAGTCCTCCTCCGCCCGGATATTTTAGAGGCAATAGCCCGTAAGCCACTGATCTTCAGCCACCCTGTTCTATTGAAAAGATTTATCTGGAACGATCATTCCAGATTTAATATATTTGTGGAACGATCATTCCGGAATAATCTCATTTAGATAAATCATTCAATAATAACAGATAAAAAAATCAGCATCATGAGCACGTTGAAAAACAAAATCGCCGTCATCACAGGCGGCAATAGCGGCATCGGCCTGGCAACAGCCGCAGAATTTATCGCACAGGGAGCCAAAGTCGTCATCACCGGGCGCAAACAGGCCGCTATCGATCAGGCGGTAAAAGAACTTGGCAGCAATGCTACCGGTGTCCTGGCAGATACCGCCAACCTCCAACATACCGATGCCCTCGTAGAGAAAGTAAAAGCGCTCTACGGCAGCATAGATATCCTCTTCATCAATGCCGGAGTAGGCAACTTCTTTCCCCTCGAATCTGCTACCGAACAGCAGTTCGATCAGATCATGGGGATCAATTACAAAGGAGCCTACTTCACCCTCAGCAAATTCATACCCCTGCTGAAGGATGGCGCGTCCGTCATCCTTTTGTCTTCTGTCAGTGCGACCACGGGTATGGCCAATTCTTCTGTGTATAGCGGCAGCAAGGCGGCCCTGAACTCGCTGGCCAAAGTAGCAGCTACGGAACTGGCAGGCAGGAAAATCCGGGTAAACTCCGTCAGCCCGGGCCCGATCGATACCCCCATCATGGATAAGATGGGTTTAGATGCAGCCACCCGCGAAGGATTCGCCGGCGCAATCCGGAACAGCGTTCCGCTCAAGCGATTCGGCTCCTCTACAGAAGTGGCCAAACTGGTGGCCTTCCTGGCCAGTGACGATTCACACTTTATCACAGGTACCGATTATATCGTCGACGGCGGCATCAGCATCAACGCGGTGATGCCCTAGTAGCGGTAATACCCTGGTATAAACGTAAATCCCGGCAATTGTGCCGCGGATCCGGTTTACCGGCACACATGGTATATATCTTTTTTATTGAATACCTTTACAGTATAAACCTGTAAAGGTATTTTATCATGGCACGAACAAAAGAATTCGATACCGACGAGGTCCTGAACAAGGCAATCGACCTCTTCTGGGATAAAGGCTACAACGGCTGTTCCATGCAGGATGTAGTGGATGGCCTGGGCCTTAGCAGGTCAAGCATCTACGAGACCTTCGGGGACAAGCGCCAGCTCTTTCTCGACGCACTGAAAAAATACCAGCGGGAGAGCATGGCAGCGATGGAAGCGACGGTAAATGCAGCAACCAGCATCAGGCAATTCCTGACGGGCGCCTTCGAATCCATCCTCCCCACATGCCTGGAAGACCCGTTGCAACGAGGTTGCTTCATGGTCAACAGCGCCGTTGAACTCGCCCCGCACGATCCCGAGATTGCCTCGCTCGTCAAATCCAACCGCCAGCAGGTGGAAGACATCCTTTATAAAGCCATCAAAAAAGGACAAAAGTCGGGCGAAATCTCCGCCACCCTCGACGCGCGGGCGATCGCCCGGTTCTTTTACACCAACCTGTCAGGCATCCGTGTCACGGCCAAAGCGGGCGCCGACCGCAAGACACTGGAAGATATCATCAAAGTGGCTCTGTCTGTGTTATAGGTCCCTCCTCCTTCTGATCTCCTTCCTGATCAGCCCCAGCTCCCGGCCCGTCTGACCCGAAACCGAACTATTCTCCTGCGCGCGTCGCATCAGGTAGGGCACGACATCCCCGATGGGACCGAACGGCAGGTATTTGCTGACCGGCCACCCCGCCTTCGCGAGGTTGAATGTGATGTGGTCGCTCATCCCGTACAGCTGCGAAAAATGAATATGCGGATGATCGACAGGAACGCCGCGTTGAACCAATAACTGCGTAGCAAGCAGGTTGCTGTATTCATTGTGAGAAGCCAGTATCAACGCGATCCGGCCGATATGTTCGATACAAAATCGTACCCCCTCATTATAGTCCCGGTCGGTAGCCTCCTTGTCTGGCTGGATGGGAGACGCATATCCGCGCTCTTCGGCCCGGCGCCGTTCTTTCTCCATATACGCTCCCCGCACCAGCTTAGCACCCAGTATAAAAGTCCTTTGCTCCGCCGCTTCCAGGGAGTCGTGCAGAAAGCCCAACCGGTCATGGCGGTACAATTGAATGGTGTTATAGATGACAGCACGCTGCCTGTTGAATCGTTCCATCATCAGGATCGTCAGTACGTCCACCGGGTCCTGGATCCAGGTCTCTTCGGCATCGATCAATACGCCTACTCTTTTGTCCGAGGCCTCCCGGCAGATCCGCACCATCCGCTCGCCTACACGCGCCCACTCGGCCTTCTCCTCCTCCGTCAGGGTTTCTACTGCCTGCCGGTACCGCACCATGAGAGGACCGGGATTCAAATCCAGGGAATGATCCAGTTTTTCGAGCAGCCCGAAACGGGCGATACCCGTCACCTTGACGCTCATAAAAGGGATATTGGGCTGGGTAGCCGCATAGTCGATCACACGCATAAACTCCTCGCAGGCATGATCGAAACCCGCCTCCCCTTCTTCACCGCCTTCGACCCCGTAGTCCAGGATCACCCGCACATGATACCTTCCCAACCTGTCCGCGACAGGCGCCGTCTCCTCCAGCGTCTCGCCCCCCACAAACTGCGAGAAGATAGTGTCCCGGATGAGACCCTTTACCGGCAGCCCCGCACGGATGGCCCAGGGCGTCCATTTTGTACCCCAGTTCACCAGCCAGGAATAGCCCATGCTGGAAAACAGAAACTCCGCCTTCTTCAGCTCCTTGTCGGACTTGTAGGCAAATGCATTCTCCGTATTGTCGAAAGAGAGTTCCCCCATACGAACACTTGTTAGTATTCGCAAACCTAATGGAAAAAGACGAACCGTCAAAACCCCTGCCCCTGCCTGTCGGCTCCCATTATTCAACCGGTTGGTTTCCTTTATTTATTGTCTTTTCTTCACAATCATCTTCCCTTTCCTAATTATCCTTCGTTTTTGATTATCTTTCCTTTCTTCATTATCTTTCCCGGTGATTTACCAGCTATGAAGATTCTCCACACCGACATCTACCGATTCAGTATCCCCATGGTCCCCTTCACCATCGCAACCGGCACCATGCACTACGCCCAGAACCTTTTTATCCGCATCCATACGGATGCCGGCTACTACGGGGTCGGCGAATGCTCCGCCTTCCCGATGATCGTGGGCGAGACCCAAGCCACCTGTTTCGAAATGGCCAAAGACTTCGCCGCCTGCTGGAAAGACCGGGATCCGCTGGACATCGCCGGGAGGATGGAAGAACTACACGCCTATACCGCCTTCAATGCCACGGCTAAGAGCGCCTTCGACATGGCCCTCTATGACCTCGCCGCCAAAGACGCCGGGCAACCGCTCTACCGCTTTCTTGGAGGACGGAAGAAGCCGATAGAGACCGATCTCACCATTGGCATCGGCACGCCGGAAGCCATGGCCGCAAAAGCCGCGGAGTTTAAGAAGAACGGCGTTCGTATGATCAAGGTGAAACTCGGCAAAAAAGCCACTGAAGACGTCGAAAGAATCCGGCAGATCCGCGCCGCCATCGGCAACGACCTCATCCTTCGTATCGACGCCAACCAGGGCTGGGACTTTGACGGCGCCCAATTCGCATTACGGCAGATGGAACCCTTCGGCATCCAGTTCTGCGAACAGCCCATGCGTCATTGGGACGACGACAAACTACCCGAACTCAGGAAGCAGACCACCATTCCCATCATGGCCGACGAAAGCGTCTTCGACCATCATGACGCCAGCCGGCTGATCGCCGCCGAAGCCTGCGACTCCATCAATATCAAATTCGCAAAATCGGGGGGTATCCTGGAAGCCACGCGGATCAACAATCTCTGCGAACAGCACGGCATCCCCTGTATGATGGGCGGCATGCTCGAAAGCCGCGTCGCGCTGACCGCCTTTACCCACTTCGCCCTGGCGCACGACAATATCCGCTACCATGATATGGACACCTGCCTGCTGGGGCACACGGCAGACCCGGTCATAGGCGGCGTAAAATACAAGAGCTATTTTCTCGAAATATCCGACGAACCCGGTCTGGGTGTCGACGCGGAAGAGGCCTTCCTGCAGGGATGTGTGAAGGCTACGGTGTAGTGAAGGCGGCCGCATAGTGCCGACCGAAGCGGTCTATAAAACCAGCCCGAGCAGGCTCCGTCATCGGGACTGGATTCAAGGCTCTTATCCTTGTCGTTCGGGTTTTCGAAGCCCGGATCCTCAGGGCTTCGCCTCCAGGATCTTTTCCGCCTCCGTGTCATCATATTGCCGCATCAACTGCTTCAACTGTGTCTTCAAGGTAACGACTGTCTGCTGATAGCCCGCCTCTCCGTACACATTCTTCACCTCTTCGGGATCTTTTTGCAGGTCGAATAACTCCCAGGAATCGGACGGGCCATAGAAACGGACCAGCATATAGCGCCCGGTGCGGATCCCAAAATGCGGGTACACATGATGGGGCTGGGGGAATTCGTAATAATGATAGTACATCGCCTTTCTCCAGGCCACCTTCCGCCCTTCCACCAGGGGAAGGAAAGAGACGCCTTGTATATCAGCCGGCGCCTTTACGCCCGCCATGTCGAGGATCGTCGGAGCCCAATCGATATTGACCGTAATGGAAGAGACTTTGGTACCCGGCTTTATCACCCCGGGATAACGCATCACGAATGGGGTCCGCAGAGACTCCTCATAGATAAACCGCTTGTCGAACCATCCATGCTCTCCCATATAGAAGCCCTGGTCGGAAGCATAGATCACGACCGTATTGTTGGTCAGGCCGTTCTTATCGAGATAATCCAGCAGTTCGCCGATATTCCGGTCCAACGACTTCGCCGTCGCCAGATAGTCTTTCAGATAACGTTCATATTTCCAGCGCACCAGGTTCGCCCCCGTGTCCTTTCTCGTATCGAATTCGCGGCTAATCCTGTTCTCATAATAATCATAGAAAGGCTTCTTCTGTTCTGGCGTGAACCGGTTGAAGATGCCGTTCTTCTCATAGTCCGCATGGACTTTCAGATCCGTCTTCAGGACCATGGTCTTGTCGATCGTCATGTCCTGGTTTTCAGCGGCCAGCCGGCCGGCATAACTGTCGTGAAAAGTGGCCGGCAGCGGAAAATCCCGGTCGTCATATGCGCCCAGATCCTGTATATCGGGTAACCATTCGCGGTGTGTCGCCTTCTCCCCCACCACCAGGAAGAAGGGCTTGCTGGTGTCCCGCGCATTCAGCCAGTCCTCGGTAAGGCCTGTGATGATATTGGTGACATAGCCTTCGATCCGGGTCGTATCCTTCGCACCGATAAGATCCGGGTTGTAATATTGCCCCTGCCCGTTCAATATCCGGAAATAATCGAAGCCCACCGGCAGGGCGCCCAGATGCCATTTCCCGATCCAGGCCGTCTGGTAGCCATTCTGTTGTAATAGCGAAGGGAATACGGGCTGCCGGGTGTCAAAACGCCTTTCGTTCAGGGTATACCCGTTCTTGTGACTATACTTCCCGGTGAGGAGGGTAGCCCGGCTCGGACCGCAGATGGAGTTCGCCACCATGGCCCGCGTGAACAGCGCGCCCTCCCGGGCGATCCGGTCGATATTCGGGGTCTGTGCCAGCTTGCTGCCATAGGCGCTGATAGCCTGGTAGGCATGATCGTCCGACAAAATGAATATGATATTGGGACGTCTCGCCTCCCTGCCCGACTGGGCCATGATCCCTATGCTGAAAGCCATCAGGTTGGCAAAAAGCCACGCCCCGCACCGGAGAATTTGTAAACCTCTCATATTGTTATTTTTTAAAAAAGTACCGCCAACCGGATTCTCCATCTGGTCATCTGATCAACCAGGCCGCCTCTTGAACGGCTAATCCGCCTCTTGAAAAGCTAGCCTTTCGTCTTAACAGTTAACCCATCGATCCGATAGACAAATATAATCGGATCCCGCATCGAAAATACACGGGAACCGGCTCTTAGCCCAAATAAAATCATGGAAATCCACTCCCGAAATCACCTGGAAAAGCCTCCCGGAAACCCATTATATTTGCACCATGCAAGTAAAAGCAAAGACCGCGAAAGAATCCAATATTATCATGACGGAACTGGTACTGCCCAATGACACCAATGTCTATGGCAACCTGATGGGCGGCCGCCTGATGTATTGGATGGATATCGCCGCGGCCCTGGCAGCCGGCAAACATTGTAATGCCCCCGTCGTGACCGCCTCGGTGGACAATATCTCCTTTGAAAACCCCATCAAACTGGGAAACGTCGTGCATATCGAAGCCAAAGTCAGCCGGGCTTTCAACAGTTCCGTCGAAGTGCACCTGAAGGTCTGGGGAGAAGACCATACCCAGCAATATAAATACAAGAGTAATGAAGCCTATTATACGTTTGTAGCGCTGGATCCCAATCGCCGCCCGCGCCCGGTGCCCGGCCTCATCCCGGAAACGGAAGAAGAAAAAACGATCTACGATGGCGCCCTCCGCAGAAGACAGCTAAGGCTCATCCTGGGCGGGAAACTGAAACCCGAAGACGCAGAGGAATTGCGGGCCTTCTTTATCAAATCATAAGATCCGACGGGTCCTGCTTATTGCATCGACTGATTATCGCATCGACCCGATCTTGGGTCCGTTATCCTCATAGCGGCGCCTCCTTCTTCCAGTGATGTGCGCCTTGCATCATAAACTTCTTGCTCTGCCCGATCGCATCCATGATCTCGGCAAGTATTGTCTCGGTGGGAGCGTCATAGTCTATCTTCAGCGGCTCCTTAAAAGTCACGGAGAGCTGGACGCCCCTCTTCTTAAATCGTAGCCCCTTCTTATTGAAGGCCCTCCAGAAGCCGCTGATCACGACGGGAATCACAATCGGCTTGTTCTGCTTGATGATCAAGGCCGTTCCCTTGCGGCCAGGTGCAAAAGGTTTGGTCGTACCCTGGGGAAAAGTGATGACCCAACTATCCGCCAACGCCCGGGTGATCTTGCGGGTATCCGAAGGATCCAGCCCCTTTCTCTTCTCACCGGCTGCGACAGCCGCTGGATTCCAGGCCCTCTTCACCGTCAACGCTCCCGCAAGCGTGAAGAGCCTGCTGACCCAACTGCCCCGCATCGTCTCCTCCGCAGCTACATAATACACGTTCGTAAAAGGGTTGAGCAGATAATAGGGAATCCCCAGCCGGTTCTTCTTCCCCCATTTCACCGCACAGAAAATATGCAGAAAGGTGATGACATCGGCAAAATAGGTCTGATGATTGCTTACGAACAGTACGTTCTTGCGGGGAAGGTCCTTGATATGTTCCGTTCCACTGATCTTCAGCCGGTTTACGATCGTCAGGGCCGGGTAAAATACGGCCCCCACAACGGCATAGACGAGTTTACGGACGAGACGGAATCTTTTTAATCGTTCGGTGAACGAGCTCATGCGCTTGATTTAGACTTGAATACGGTGTTCTTCACAAATCCTATTCCGGGAAATGCCGTTTCGAAAGTACGGAATTGTTAAGAGAAAAGAACATGCCTTATCTTTGCGCCATGTTACTGAACACGGTTATTTTCGACATGGACGGCCTGCTCATAGATTCCGAACCCTATTGGGAAGAAGCAGGCGCCGAGACCCTGAATGACTTCTCGATCACGCTCAACAAGGATCAATACCATCAAACGACCGGCCTGCGGACAAAAGAATGGATAGACTTCTGGTTTTCACACTTTGGCGTCGACAAAATACACGCCACGGCCGCCGAAGAAACCATCCATCGCAAAGCCATCGAAAAGATACACGCACATGGCCTGGCCCTGCCCGGCGTCGACAATATCCTCGGCTTCTTCAAAAACCGCAAATTCCGGATCGGCCTCGCCACCTCCTCCCCCCTCACGCTGGTGGAAGTCGTCCTGAAGAAACTGGGCATCGGCCACCACTTCGACGCGATCACCTCCGCCTCCGAGCTTCCGCATGGGAAACCGCACCCCCAGGTCTACCTGAACTGCGCGGAGCAACTGAAAGCCACGCCCCTGGAATGTATTTGCTTTGAAGATAGCTTTAACGGGATGATCGCCGCCAAGGCCGCCCGTATGAAGTGTGTGGTCATACCCGCGCCCGACCAGTACGATCTCCTCAAATGGGGAGCTGCCGATTTGAAACTGCATTCCCTGGAAGAATTCCCCGGGAGCGGGATGTTGGCATAAAAGAAGGCCATCGTCCAAAACGGTTTGCCCTATCAGCCTCTTTAAAATTGGGGTCTCTCATTCGCGTCCATTCGCGTTCTCTCTATCATGTCCATTCGTGCTAACCCCATTCGCGTTCTCCCGCTCGCATCCGGATTTCTCGTCACCCGTCCGTCCGCAGACTCCCGATCGGATTTGCCAGCGCAGCCTTGACGGTCTGGTAGCTTACGGTCAATAAAGCGATAACCACGGCGCCCACTCCTGTGCCGAGAAACACCCACCCCGACATCGTGGTGCGATAATCATATTTCTGCAGCCATTGGTCCAGGAAATACGTCGAAACAGGAATGGCGATCAGACACGAAAGCAGCACTAACCCAACAAACTCCCTCGACAAATGGGTCCAAAGACTAAAAACCGAGGCGCCCAATATCTTACGCACCCCGATCTCCTTGCTTCGCTGCCCGGCAGTAAAGGATGCTAATCCAAAAAGACCGAGACAGGAGATGAAAATGGCAAGAACGGCAAAAACGGTCACCAGGCTACCCATATGTTCTTCGTCGAAGAATTTTCGGGCATACTCCTCATCCGTAAACCGGTATTCAAACGAGCTACCCGGGTTGTATCTCTTAAAGACCTGCTCGATTTTTGCAAGCCCCCCGCGGATAGCCATTCCCGGTTTTATCCGGATGGTGATAAGATGAATACTTCGATCGTACAACGTAAAAAAGGTAGGCTGCACCGGCATATATGGCGATTCCATGACCATATTCTTTACCACGCCGATAATCGCATGTTCCTGGTCATGCCAACGTATCGATTCACCAACCGGCTGTTTAAAGCCCACTAATTTCGCGGCAGCCTCATTTAAGATCACGGCGCCGCTGTCTGACGGATATTCCCTTGAGAAGTCACGGCCGTCTTTTATCTCCCATCCCAGCGTCTTACCAAAATCATAACCCACGAATACCGTCCCGATGCCGATCTCTCCGGGAGCCCGTCCTTTCCAGTCATATCCGAGCATGCTGTTCTGTACCTCTGTCGAAGGACTGGAGGATTCGGCAACATTCTCTACAGCCCCTGTTTGCAGCAACTCGTTCCTGAGCGCGTCGTAATGCTGCTTAAGCTCCGGGGTCGTCATATCGATCGTGATGAGCCCCTCCCGGCTATATCCGACCGGTCTGTCCTTCGCATATTGTATTTGCCGGAAAACGATGAGCGTACTAACGATCAGCACAATGGAGATCGTGAATTGCAGAGTCACGAGAACCTTACGCGGAAGGGCGGCAAAACGCCCAAGCCGAAAACTCCCTTTCAAAACTTTCACCGTATTGAAACCCGATAGATAAAAGGCGGGGTAACTGCCAGCCAGAAGACCCGTGAACAGCGTAAACCCCAGGACCAGCAGCCAAAAATAGCCTTGTCCAAGTGGCAACGTCAATTCTTTGGCGGCAAGCCTGTTAAAGGATGGAAGGAATAGCCACGCCATTAAAAAAGCCAGGACCAGCGCAAAGGACGCAAGGAGCAAGGACTCCCCCAGGAATTGGCCGATCAACTGCCAGCGCCGGGAACCGATGGCCTTCCGGATGCCTACTTCTCTCGCCCGTTTTTCGCTGCGGGCCGTGCTCAGGTTCGTAAAATTGATGCAGGCAAGCAGTAGTATAAAAAAACCCGCGATCCCGAAAAGCCAGACAAACTGAATGCGGCCGCCGGTGGCCTTCCCGTTTTTGAATTCGTTGTATAGATGCCAGCGATCCATAGGATGCAGCATGATCTCTTCCCAACCGCCCCGTATATGCGGTTTGGTAATGTCTTTTATTTTAGCCGAGATTTGATCGAACCTGCTTTGATCAAACCCACTCTGATCAAACCCGCTTTGCCCGCGGCCTGACAGCCCGGACCCCGGCCCCAAAACCGAATGCCCCGAACCGGTCTGATCAAAACCAGCCTGCCCCGAAACCGCCTGATCGGAACCAGCCTGATCCGACAACTCGACAAACAATTCGTAATGATGGTTGGTCCAGCCATCGCTGCCCCTACCCGGATTATCCTTATTTTCCCAGGCCAGCAGGAATTCGGTTCCGTAAAATGTCGAATTCGACGGCAGGTCTTCATAGATACCCGTCACTTTCATATCCGTGGTATTATCGACCCGGATCGTCTTACCCATCGGATCTTCGTTGCCAAACAGTTCTTTGGCGAGCGACTGACTGATCATGGCAGACGAAGGATCCTTCAAAGCCTCCTGATTGCCTCGCAGCATATTGAAAGTGAACATCGCCGGAAAACCGGCCTCGGCCCATATCCCTTCCTGTTCCATCTTTTTATCCCCCACCGCTATCATATGATTGCCTGACGCCATCAAGGCCAGCTCCTTGAAATCATCAGGGAATCGCTGTCTCAACTCATTAGCCAATGGCACCGCAGCATCTAATTCACTCGAGGTGACCCCATTCATGGTTACATTCGAAACGATTTCTGCCAGCCTGCCATGCTTCTTATAATAGCGATCGAACGAGACCTCGCTCCATATCCATAACCCGATCAGCAGCGCGGCGGCCATCCCGGTAGCCAACCCCACGATATTAATAAACCCATACACTTTGTTCCTGGACAAGTTCCTGAAGGCTATTTTCAGATAATTTTTTATCATACGATCTGTTTTACCGGCACGAAGCTGCCATGACAAAAATTACGATTAATTCTCCAATTCCGGAATAGTTCACCCATCCCATGTCCGCACAAACTTCTGCATACAAACAAATCCCCCGGATACAAAAAGATTCAGGGATATAAAAAAATCTCCGGATATAAAATAAAGCGCCCCGGTTACCCGGGACGCTTTATGATTTGAAACAGATATGCTGACCTGTTGTTACTACTCTTTGCCCGCTGGTGCTTCTCCGCCACCTTCTTTCTCTTCCTGCTTCAGCTTCTCCTTGATAGAGGCCAGTGCGCCGAGGTCTCCGAGCGTGGGTTTTTCAACCTTGGCCTGGATGGTCTTGACGGCTTTGCGTGTCTTGTCGGCATCGGCTCTTGCTTCCTTCTGCGCGGCTTGCTTCTCATCATTCTTCACCTGTTCCCAAAGGCGGGTATGCGACAATACGATGCGTTTTTCGTTGCGATCGAATTCGATCACCATGAATTGCGCCTGTTCGTCGGCCTGTATCTGCTTGCCGTCTTCCTTGTTCAGATGACGGTTGGGAGCGAAACCTTCCAGCCCGTAAGGCAGTTGCACGATGGCGCCCTTGTCATCCTTGCGGATCACGGTGCCTTCGTGAATGGTGCCGACAGCGAAAGTTTCTTCCAGTGCATTCCAGGGATCTTCTTCCAGCTGTTTGTGTCCAAGCTGCAGCTTGCGGTTGTCCTTGTCGATACCCAGGATCATCACGTCGATATGCTGACCTACGCGGGTGTACTCGGATGGGTGGTTAAAGCGCTTCAGCCAGCTCAGATCGCTGATGTGAATCATACCGCCGATACCGGGAGCCAGTTCGACGAATACGCCATAAGGAGTGATATTCTTCACCAGGCCATTGTGTTTGCTGCCTTGCGGGAACTTCACTTCGATGGTGCTCCAGGGATCTTCGCTGAGTTGCTTGATGGACAGGCTCATCTTGCGGGCATCCTTGTCCAGGGTCACGACCTTGGCCTGGTGCTCGTCGCCGAGTTTGAAGAATTCTTTTGCATTGATCGGGGTATTGGCCCAGGTGATTTCACTCACGTGAACCAGCCCTTCGACACCCGGCATGATTTCGAGGAATGCGCCGTAGTCTTCGATATTGACGACACGGCCCTTCACGATCTCTCCTTCCTTGATGGTCGCAGGCAATACATCCCAGGGATGCGGTGTCAGTTGTTTCAGACCCAGGCTGATACGTTTCTTGCCATCGTCGAAATCCAACACCACAACCTGTAATTTCTGATCGAGTTTCAGCACTTCGCTCGGATGGCTGATACGTCCCCAACTGATATCGGTGATATACAGCAGACCGTCCAGACCGCCGAGATCCATAAAGGCGCCGAAATCCGTGATATTCTTGATCGTACCTTCCAGCACCTGGCCCTTTTCCAGTTTGCTGATAATCTCCGCACGCTGTGCTTCGATATCGCTCTCGATAAGCGCCTTATGAGATACGACGGCGTTCTTGATCGCTTCGTTGATCTTCACTACCTTGAATTCCATCGTCTTGCCCACGAACTGATCGTAGTCCGTTACAGGCTTGACATCGATCTGAGAACCCGGTAAGAAAGTTTCCATACCGAATACATCCACGATGAGACCACCTTTGGTCTTGCTGGTAACCGTACCCGTAACCACTTCGCCGGTCTTGTGCACTTCCACGATCCTTTCCCAGGCGCGGGTAATACGAGCTTGCTTGCGGCTCAGGTGGAGATGACCTTCCCGGTCTTCCTTCTCAACGACCATGACTTCCACTTCATCACCCGTCCTCAGGTTAGGCGTGTCACGGAATTCATTCAGGGAAACCAGTCCATCGCTCTTGAACCCGATGTTTACAACCACATCGGTCTTGGTCAACCCTACGACCAACCCCTTCACCAGTTCACCATCGGTGATGGCTACGAAAGTGTTGTCATAGACTTTGTCATACTTTTCCTTCTCGTCTTTTGTGTAAGCGGCAACATTCCGCTTGTCAATGCTCCAGTCGAAATCATCATGCGCAGTCTGCACATACACAGGTGCTTTTTTTGTCGCTGTAGCCTCCGGAGCAGCTTCCGCAACCGCCTGTGCAGCTACGTGCGCGGCACCCGGTGTTTCAGCCACCGCAGGAGTCTCCTGTGATTCAGCGTTTGAGTTAACAATATTGTTTTCAGACATAAATAGATATCCCGAAGGTTTTTGAATTCGGGATTGCAAATTTACAAAAAAATCAGGATTTTTCGCGATAAAATCTCCTGCCGGAAACCATTGCCAAAGTCCTGCATCGCGCCAATTTCGCCCGCCCCAGCCGCTAAAGCCCTCTCCATCAATGCATAAGCATCCGGCACGAAGATCCCGAGGGTGACAGTACCGCCTCCGATGGCAAATACCGACTTTTCAATTTGGGAATCAGGGCGCCACGATCGCCCCACCTGCAATCGTCTTTGCGGCGATAAACCCGCTCGTCCAGGCATGCTGGAAATTATACCCTCCCGTGATGCCGTCGACATCCACGATCTCACCGGCGAAAAAAAGTCCCGGCAGTTTGCGGCTTTGCATCGTATTGGGGTCGACTTCGGAAAGCTTCACGCCGCCGGCCGTCACGAATTCTTCTTTGAAGGTCGTCTTGCCTTTGACGGAGAAGGGTTGTACGCAGAGATTTCTGACCAGCTTATTCTGTGAAGCCGCCGGCAGATCGGCCCACCGCAAGCTATCTCCGATGCCCGCCTGGGACGCCAGCCATTCCCAGAGACGGGATGGTAAGCCAAACGGATTCTTTCCAACGACCTTCTGCGAAGCCAGTTCAAAACGCAGTCGCTGCAATTCCTTAGCCGCCGACTGTTCATTATAGGCAGGGATCCAGTTGATCGTAATATCGAATTCATATCCGCAGGCAGCCAGCTCCCTCGCGCCCCAGGCCGAGAGCCGCAGGATGGCCGGACCGCTCAAACCCCAATGCGTCACCAGGACAGGCCCTTTCTCCCGGAGCTTGCTACCAGATAGCATGTTGTGTGGCTGTATATCATTCGATGGCTTATCGGTCACTGCCTTACTCCCGGTGATCCTTATCTGCGCCTCCGGGACGCTCACCCCCATCAGTGCGTTCAGCGAATGGCCGGGCATGTTGAAGGTGAACAGGGAAGGCACCGGCTCTTCGATGGTATGCCCCAGCGCCCGCAGCCAGTCGAACATCGAGGACTTAGGATAACCGCCGCAGGCGATACAGACAAAGTCGGCTTCCAACCGCTCCCCGTTGTTAAATGTGATAGCGAATTTCTTCGTCGCGGTGGCTACAGCATCCCCGGTTCCCGGCATCGGGGCCGTCTTCGCATCCTTTCCGATTTCAGGAGTGCGTTCTTCCTTTAGCAACTTCACCTCCTTCACCTCCCGGTTCATCCGCATCTCCACCCGGTAGGTATTGACCTCCCGCATCAGGCAGTCGATCACAGCCTGCGAGGTATTGGCCAGCGGGAACATACGTCCGTCTTCTTCGGTCTTGAGGGGCACGTCGCGGCTTTCAAACCATTCGATGGTGTCGGTCACAAAAAATTGATGGAAGGTTTTTTTGACGAAGTGAGCGCCGCGGGGATAGTGTTGAGCCATGTCCCCAATCGAAGGACAGGCATGCGTGAGATTGCATCGTCCGCCTCCGCTGACACGCACCTTACTCAGCAGCTTGCCGGATTTCTCGGCGACGATGACTTTCAGGGAAGGATCGAGACGGGCCGCGTTGACCGCGCAAAACAAACCGGCGGCGCCTCCCCCGATCACCAGCAATATTTTACCGGTGTCGCTCAATTGCCGGAGAAAAGATGTGGGTTGGCCTTTTCAGCGGCCTCAATGATACTATAATCCGAAAGGATATCGGCATGGCCTTTCTGCACGCAGACATCGTGCTCGAAATGCACGGAATATTTATGGTCCACGGTCCGAACGGTCCAACCATCGCTCTCCGTATAGACGTCTCTCTTTCCCAGGTTGATCATGGGTTCTATCGCCAGCACCAGCCCTTCCTTCAGCTTCTGCAAGCTTCCCCTGCGGCCATAATTAGGTACCTGGGGGTCCTCATGAAGCTCTGTCCCCAACCCGTGTCCCACCAGTTCCCGCACCACCCCATAGCCATGTTTCTTCTCCGTGTGCTCCTGGATGGCGAAAGAGATATCTCCTACCCGGTTTCCGGCGACCGCCTTCTCTATTCCTTTGTAGAGAGATTCCTTGGTGACCCGGATCAATTGCCACACATCGGGACCGGGATCCCCGATCGCAAAGGTATAGGCATGGTCTCCGTGATAACGTTCTTTGATGACGCCGATATCGATGGAGATGATGTCTCCGTCCCTGAGCTCGGTCTTGTTGGGGAAGCCGTGTACGACGACGTCGTTGACCGATGTACAGGAGTTGAAGGGATAGCCCCTATAATTTAAAAAGGAGGGGATCGCCCCGTTGTCCCTGATAAACTCTCCGATCAGTTTGTCGAGTTCCAGGGTCGTTATCCCCGGCCGCAGGACCTTCGCCATTTCCGTAAGCGTACGGCTGACAAGCAAGGCGCTGTTTCTCATCAATTCAATCTCGGGCTTCGTCTTATAATGCATCATATCCCCTTCCCTTTATTCGTTGTATTTACGTTGTATCCGATTTCCCATTGACCGGTTCTATCCTCTCCGCCGGTTTCCTTCTCTCTTCACGGTTCCCATCGACTTCTTTCACTTCCGGCCGGCGTTTACATCAGCCCCATTCCTTCCTCGATCTGCCCCGATTCCTCGTAGTGAAAAAACCTGTCCCGAAAGAAATTCGAGACAGGTTTCAATATGTTGGTTTCTAAAAATCTAAATCTCTCTCACCCTTAACAAAATCTATCCGGCACTCACCACTCACTATATCACCGAGCTCGTCATCGACTGTCTTCCCTGGATCCGGCCGCTCTTCATCAGGCCATCATACTGGCGCATCAGCAGCTGGGTCTCTATCTGCTGCAGCGTATCGAGGATGACACCGACCATGATCAACAGCGAGGTGCCGCCGAAGAAGGACGCAAATCCCTGTTGGATGCCCAGCCGCTGTGCAAAGCCTGGCAGGATACCCACGATCGCCAGCAGGAAAGCACCGGGTAAGGTGATCTTGTCCATCACGGCGCCGATATAGTCGGCGGTGGGCTGACCGGGCTTAACACCGGGAATGAAACCGTTATTCCTCTTCAGGTCATCGGCAATCTGTTTAGGATTGAAGATAAGCGCCGTATATAAGAAGGTGAATCCGATCACGATCACGGCATAAATCAGCATATGCAGATAATCCCTTGAGTCGGAGAAGATCCGCGCGATCCCCTTGCCTGAGTCAAAATTAGTGTAAGAGAATAGGGTAGGCAGGAACATAATTGCCTGCGCGAAGATGATGGGCATTACGCCGGCGCTGTTCACCTTCAGGGGAAGGAACTGGCGGGCGCCGCCGAACTGGCGATTGCCGACGATCTGCTTGGCATAGTTGACAGGAACCTTTCGAACGCCCTGGATCAGGACGATCAGACCCATGATGATCAGCAGCAATACGGCGATCTCGATGACGAACAAGAGGATGCCGCCGCTGCCCATGGTATATTTTGCCAGCCATTCCTTGTGGAAGGAATCAGGCAGACGATGCAGGATCCCGATCATGATGATGAGCGATGTTCCGTTCCCAAGACCCTTGTCGGTGATCTTTTCACCCAGCCACATCACGAAGAGCGTTCCTGCCGTCAGCACCACCGGGGTGGTCAGCCAGAACAGCGGGAATCCGTCAATGATGGCTTCGCGTCCCATCTGCTTCAGATAAGACACATAGGCATATGCCTGCACAAATGTTACAATTACCGTCAGATACCTCGTCCACTGGTTGATCTTCTTGCGGCCGCTCTCTCCTTCTTTCTGTACCTTCTGCATCTGCGGGACCAGGATGGTCATCAGCTGCATGAAAATGGAAGCGGAGATATAAGGCATCACGCCCAACGCCAGGATGGAAGCCTGTGAAAACGCGCCACCGGAGAAGGCGTCGATCAACCCGAGTGCGCCGCTCTTGGCGCCGCTGAGGGCGTTTAATTTATTGGGGTCGATCCCGGGCAGCACGATATAGGAACCGAGACGGAAGATGAAGATCAGCGAAAGCGTCACCGTGATCTTGCTTCTCAGCTCCGCGATACCCCAGATATTCTTAAGTGTTTCGATAAATTTCTTCACGGACTACAGTAATTTTTGATTTGAATACTAAAGCATTTAAATACTAAAGCAAAAAAAGACGCACTTCAGATGCGTCTATGCAAGTTACATAAAAATTACTTCAGAATCTCGATTGTTCCGCCTGCCGCTTCGATGGCCGCTTTTGCCTTTTCGCTGATGGCATTGACCTTAAAGCCGATCTTGGCTTTCAGTTCGCCGTTACCGAGGATCTTCACGGAATCCGTCTGAGAGATCAATCCATTGATATACAGGTTCTCAGGACTAAATTCGGGGATACCGTATTTTTCGACCAGGGCGTCGATCTGGCCCAGGTTGAATACCTTGTATTCGATACGGTTATTGTTCTTGAAACCGCGTTTGGGGAGCCTTCTCTGGATAGGCATCTGGCCACCTTCGTGAGCCATCTTCCGCTGGTAACCGGCGCGGCTCTGTCCACCCTTATTACCTTTCGTCGAGGTTCCACCCTTTCCGGATGCTTCCCCACGACCTAAACGTTTTTCCTTATGCGTTGCGCCTTTGGCGGGCCTGATACTGTGTAAGTTCATTTTACTTGATTTTTACTCGATTTTTTCGGCTTCTGCCTCCAAACAAATTCAGGCCGAAGCCTCAAATTTATTCTCGTCTGGCCTTTGGCCGTCGGACCTTCGGTCCTTTTCGGGGAATCTCCCCTCGCTTTGTGCACCGGTTATGGTTTACTCCGAAAAATAACCCATCCCCGGTGCACGGTTAATGATGGGCCTTCGGTCAGCGGACCCGTGGTCCGCTTTTTAAAAAAAATAGTTATTTAACTTCTTCCACCTTCAGCAGGTGTTCTACCGTACGGACCATACCGAGGACCTGCGGCGTAGCTTCCACCTCTTTGGAGGCGTTCATCTTTTTCAAACCCAAGGCTCTCAGGGTCAGCTTCTGACGCTCGGAACGGTCGATGCCGCTCTTAACCTGGGTGATTTTGATCTTTTTTGTAGCGCTCATATATGTCTTTTTTGAGGATGAGAAAAGCGGAGACCCGGGGTCTTCACAATCCCTATCCGTTGAAAACTCTCTTTAATGACAGGTGGCGGGTCCTGGATACATGGATCGGCTCCCTCAACATGGCCAGCGCCTTGAAAGTCGCCTTTACCACGTTATGGGGATTGGCGGAACCCAGCGATTTTGCCAATACGTCGGTGACACCGGCGCTTTCGAGAACGGCGCGCATGCTGCCTCCCGCGATCACACCCGTACCATGAGCGGCTGGTTTTATAAGCACCTTTGCAGCGCCTTCTTTAGCCAACTGATCGTGAGGGATCGTGCCATGCATGATCGGAACTTTGATGAGGTTCTTCTTTGCATCCTCGATGCCTTTGGTGATGGCTTCCTGAACTTCCTTAGCCTTACCCAGACCGTGACCAACCACTCCATTTTCGTTACCCACTACGACCAGCGCGGAGAAGCTGAATGCACGTCCGCCCTTGGTGGTCTTGACCACACGGTTGATGGCTACAACTTTTTCCTTTAGTTCCTGGTCGCCGGCTTTAACCTTGTTTAAAATGACTTTTGACATTGTAATTATTTACGAATGACTATGATGACTATTTACAAATAACTGCGTTGCTTCTGCTTTGGACGACACTAGAACTTGAGACCGCCTTCACGCGCACCTTCTGCAACCGCTTTCACACGGCCATGATACAGGTACCCGCCCCGGTCGAAAGTCACGTCCTTCAATCCCAGCTCAACGGCCTTGCGGGCGATGGCGGAACCTACAAGCTTGCTTTTTTCGACTTTGTTGACCTTCTGAGCGAGAATATCCTTCTCACGGGAAGAGGCAGCGGCCAGCGTCTTTCCATTTTCGTCGTCGATCAGCTGCACATAGATATCACCATTGCTCCTGAACACCGACAATCTTGGTTTCTGGGCGGATCCGCTGATTTTTTTGCGGATGCCAAACTTGATCTTCTGTCTCCTGATTACTTTCGTATCCATTGTCTTTTATTTTCCAGCTCCGGTTTTGTCCTGCGGAGCCTATTTGAAATTTGCCCCTTCGGACAAAACTATTTAATAATTAGCTTTCAGCTGTCGCACCTTTGGTTCGCCCTGTTTGCCAGAGCCTGATTTCAAAAATATCCTATTATACTCCTCACAATTCGCGTCTTTCGCGTTCTTTCCTTCGCACTATTAGCGTCTGATTATTTACCAGCAGCCTTACCAGCCTTCTTACGGACCACTTCACCCACATAACGAACGCCTTTACCTTTGTACGGCTCGGGTTTGCGCAGGCTGCGGATCTTGGCGGCCACCTGCCCGATCAATTGCTTGTCGACACCTTCCAGGGTGATCTTGGGGTTGTCCCCTTTCTCCTGGGAGGTAGCCAGCTTCAGCTCCTTGGGAATCTCGAAAATGATATTGTGGGAATATCCCAATGCGAGGTCGAGGAGGTTGCCCTGGTTCGATGCCTTAAAACCGACACCGATCAGCTCCAACTGTCTTTTGTAACCTTCGGTGACGCCTTTAACGTTATTTGCTATCAGCGCACGATACAAACCATGCAGCGCACGGTGGCGGATCTGGTCGGTAGGACGCGTGAATTCGACATGATCTTCCTTTACTTCGACCTTGATATCGCGATCGATGGCCGTCTTCAGTTCGCCCTTGGGGCCTTTCACGACCAGGACATTGTCCGATCCTACTGTTACCGTCACTCCTTTGGGAAGAACTACGGGCTGTTTACCTATACGAGACATAAAACGTTGTTTATAATGTTTATCTACTATTCGGTTACCGACCGGTCAGCCTTGTCTTTTTGCCGGGTAGCGTTCTACCGAATTTACGCTCCCCTGCAAATTGTCTCATTATGGACCACCTTCGGTCGATCCGCCTGTGGCGGATCCTGGGCCCAGCTTAATGTATCGGCAACTCCTGTCTTAATAAATGTAACAAAGAACCTCTCCGCCGACATTCTGCGTCTTCGCTTCCTTGTCGGTCATCACGCCCTTGGAGGTAGAGATGATCGCTACTCCCAGGCCATTCTTAACACGTTTGAACTCGGCAGGGCTGGCGTATTGACGCAGGCCCGGACGGCTCACCCTCTCCAGGGATTTGATAGCGGCTTCCTTGGTGGTAGGATCGTATTTCAAAGCGATCTTGATCACACCTTGCTTGCTGTCATCCTCGAATTTGTATTTGAGGATATACCCCTTGTCATACAGGATCTCGGTCATGCGTTTCTTCAGGTTGGAGGCGGGTATCTCTACGATACGGTGGCTTGCCATCTGCGCATTACGGATTCTCGTCAAAAAATCTGCTATTGGATCAGTAACCATTGTTTTTTTAGTTAAATGATGTCAAAAATTTATTTACAATGCGATATCCAATCGATATCTCTTCCGGATTCTTTCGGCGGGACCAGGGTCTTCGCCATCATTCTTACCAGCTCGCCTTACGGACACCCGGGATCTTACCCGCCAGCGCCATATCACGGAACATATTCCTGGAGATACCAAAATACCTGATATAACCCCTGGGACGACCTGTTAACTGGCAACGGTTGTGGAGGCGGACAGGAGATGCATTCCGGGGAAGCAGGTCCAGCGCCTTGTAATCACCGGCAGCTTTTAAAGCGGCACGCTTCTCGGCATATTTTGCCGTCAGCGCTTCTCTTTTCCTTTGCCTGGCCTTTACTGACTCTTTAGCCATGTGTTGTTATTTTTTAGTTTTAATCTTTTTTGATGTCTTTAAATGGCATACCCAATTCCTTCAGCAGCTCGTACGCTTCTTCGTTGGTAGAGGCGGTCGTCACAAAAGTGATATCCATCCCGGTGATCTTTGTCACCTTGTCGATATCGACTTCGGGGAAGATGATCTGCTCGGTGATACCCAGTGTGTAGTTGCCACGTCCATCGAACGATTTCTCATTGATCCCCTTGAAGTCACGTACACGGGGCAGCGCGGTAGAGACCAGGCGATCCAGGAACTCATACATCTTCACGCCGCGCAGGGTGACCCGGGCGCCGATCGGCATAGCCTTACGCAACTTGAAATTGGAGATATCCTTCTTGGAGAGCGTGGACACCGCCTTCTGGCCGGTAATCATCGTCAGCTCATCCACCGCCGTGTCGACCATCTTCTTGTCGGTCACAGCGCCGTTTACGCCACGGTTGAGGCATATCTTTTCCAGTTTCGGAGTCTGCATGGGACTGCTGTATCCGAATTTCTTTACTAAGGCAGGGACCACTTCTTTGTGGTACTTATCTGCCAGACGCGGAGTATATTTTGCGGTACTCATTATTTGATAACCTCCCCTGATTTTTTAGATACACGAACTAATTTGCCGGCTTCCCGGGAACGTTTGATCTTCGTAGCAGAACCGGTCTTTGCATCCCACAACAAAACGTTGGAAATATGGATCGGAGCTTCCTTCTTTACGATACCGCCCTTGGTATTCTGTGCGGAAGGCTTGGTATGCTTGGTCACGATGTTCACACCTTCGACAAGGATCTTATTTTTCTCGGTAAGGACTTCCAACACCTTACGGGCTTTCTTGGGGTCCTTGTCGTCTCCGGTGATGACGACTACGTTATCACCTTTTTTAATGTTGAACTTCGGTTTGAATCTGTTACTCATTTTTTTGTACTTTATCCGCCTGCGGCGGTACATTTATAAATTCTCTACTCTGACAACCCGGCTTTCACTACTGAATTTGTCTCACTCACTACTGACCACTCACTATTCTGTCCCCACTCACTACTCACCACTGACTACTCACTACAACACTTCAGGCGCCAGCGATATGATCTTCATATATCCCTTGTCACGCAGTTCCCTTGCCACCGGCCCGAAGATACGGGTACCCCTGGGCTCATCGGATGCATTCAGGAGAACAACAGCATTATCGTCAAAGCTGATATAAGAGCCGTCTTTACGACGCAACTTCTTCTTGGTCCGGACGATGACCGCTTTTGCCACCGTACCTTTCTTAATACCACCGGCAGGCAGCGCATCCTTAACCGTAACAACAATCTTATCGCCGATACCCGCATAATCCTGTCCGCTGTTGCCCAACACACGGATACACAGCACTTCCTTGGCGCCACTGTTATCAGCTACTTTTAATCTGCTTTCTTGCTGAATCATTTTATTTAGCTTTTGGCTTCACCGCTCCAGGCAGATGAAACGAATTAAAATTTTATAAATGCTACTTCGCCTTCTCGATCACTTCCACCAGGCGCCAGCGCTTGGTTTTGCTTAAAGGACGGCTTTCCATGATCTTCACGACGTCGCCGATCGTGCACTCATTTTTCTCGTCATGAGCATGGAATTTGGTAGTCTTCTTTACGAACTTACCATAGATCGGGTGTTTTACCTTTCTTTCGACAGTTACCGTGATGGTCTTGTCCATCTTGTTACTGTAGACGACACCGATCCTTGTTTTACGCAAATTTCTTTCGACCATTTTATTTAGCTTTTATTAGCTTCTTTACCTGCTGTCCGCCGACACCGGCCGACGCAAGCGTGAAAAATTCATTCAATGTTTTACAGCCGTCTTCGCCAGCGCCGTCTTCAAACGGGCTACATCCTTCCGCAATGCGCGGATGCTCATCGGGTTCTCCAGCGGAGAAATCGCATGCGCAAATTCCAGCTTCTTCAGACGCAGTTCATCCTCCTGGATCCTGGCCTTCAGATCCACTTCATTGAGATCCTTCAGGCTGCTTAAAAAATCTAATTTCTTTGACATCTTATTACTGTTTACTATTCTTACTTGATTTGAACCGCACCTTCTACTTCACGGCCACAACAGGAACCACATCCCGGCGAACGATGAACTTTGTCTTGATAGGCAGCTTCTGAGCGGCCAGGCCCAATGCCTCTTTAGCTACCGCTTCGGAGACACCATCGGCTTCAAACAGGATACGACCCGGTTCTACGACCGCCGCCCAATATTCGGGGTTACCCTTACCCTTACCCATCCTCACTTCCTGCGGCTTCTTGGTAATAGGCTTATCGGGGAAGACACGGATCCAAACATTCCCTTCACGTTTCATCGCGCGTGTCAGCGCCTGGCGGGCGGCTTCCAGTTGACGGTTGGTCAGCCAGATCGCCTCCAGTGATTTCAAAGCGTATGAACCAAAGGCTATCGAACTGCCCCTTTTTGCAGTCTCGCGGATACGCCCTTTCTGGCCTTTCCTATGCTTCGTTCTTTTGGGTTGTAACATCTTGAATTATTTTCCTGGTTATCTCGATTTCAATGTTCTTTTTGTACTATCTGCGACCACCGCCGCCACCCGCTCTTCTGTCTCCACCGGCTCCGCCACCTCTGCGTTCGCCGCCACCTCCACCGCCTCTCCTGTCATCACGGTCTCCACGATGATGGCCACCGCCATGTCCGTCTTCCCTTCTTTCCCTTCTGTCGCTCACATCGCTCTTGCCACCTACGAAATTGGGGTTCAGGTCCCTCTTGGCCAATACCTCACCCTTACAGATCCATACCTTGATACCGATCTTACCGTAGACGGTCAGCGCGAATACATTCGCATAGTCGATATCCATACGGAGCGTATGCAACGGGGTACGTCCCTGTTTGATCTCCTCCGTACGGGCGATTTCGGAACCACCCAAACGGCCGGCTACCTTGATCTTGATCCCTTCGGCGCCCATGCGCAGCGCGGAAGCGATCGCCATCTTGATGGCCCTTTTATAGTTGATACGGTTTTCGATCTGCCTGGCGATCGTATCTCCGACGATATTCGCATCCAACTCGGGACGACGGATCTCCAGGATATTGATCTGGACATCGTCCTTGCCCGTCAGCTTCTTCAGTTCTTCCTTGATACGGTCTACTTCTCCGCCGCCTTTACCGATGATGATACCGGGCTTGGAAGTATGAATCGTTACGATCAGTTTATTCAGCGTGCGCTCAATAACGATCTTGGCGATCCCCCCTTTATTGATACGAGCATTCAGGTAGGTTCTGATCTTGTTGTCCTCGATCAATTTGAAAGCATAGTCTTTTTTGCTTCCATACCAGTTGGACTCCCAACCCCGGATGATTCCCAACCTCGCACCAATAGGATTTGTTTTCTGACCCATATTATGGTTATATAAGTTTTAAATTAATTTTCTTTGACTTTCGATTCGGCAACAACCTTCGTGTCCACGATGATCGTTACGTGATTGCTGCGCTTGCGCACACGGTATCCACGTCCCTGGGGAGCCGGGCGCATCCTTTTCAAAACCCTTCCGCCATCCACGAAGATCGTCTTCACCACCAGGCTGGCATCTGCAGCGCTCTTGCCTTCATTCTTCTGTTCCCAGTTCTTCACGGCAGACCATAACAGCTTGTGCAGGGGGGTGGAAGAATGCTGAGGATGGTGCTCCAGCAAAGCCAGGGCCTTCTCAACATTGATACCACGTATCTCATCAGCCAGTAAACGCATCTTACGGGGCGATGTCGGGTAATTTCTCAATTTAGCTACTGCTTCCATATCTTTTTGTTTACGCTATCTTTTTACTTGAATGTCCTTTAAAGTTGCGGGTAGGGGCGAACTCACCTAATTTATGCCCTACCATGAACTCCGTCACATAGACCGGGATGAACTTGTTGCCATTATGAACGGCCAGCGTATGACCCACGAAATCGGGGGTAATGGTGGACCGGCGGCTCCATGTCTTGATCACGCCTTTCTTTGCTGTGCCTTCGTTGATAGACAGGATCTTTTCTTCCAGATTTGCGTCTACGTAAGGACCCTTTTTAATTGAACGACCCATAGTATGAATGAGTTAATTTGAAATTTTGAATTTTACTTAGCAAGCTTCTTTCCGTTCTTCCGCTGGATGATCAGCTTGTCGCTGCCCTTTCCTTTGGTACGTGTCTTCAGACCTCTTGAGTACTGACCATTCCTGGAACGAGGCTGACCACCGGAAGCCTTACCTTCACCACCACCCATCGGGTGATCCACCGGGTTCATCGCGACACCGCGGACCCTCGGGCGGATGCCTCTCCAAACATTACGACCGGCCTTACCCATGCTCTGCAGGCTATGATCGCTATTGGACACCACCCCAACGGTAGCATAACAGTTGATCAGCACTTTCCTCAACTCACCGGAAGGCATCTTCAACACGGCATATTTCTCTTCCTTATTCGTCAGCTGGGCGGAAGTACCGGCGCTGCGAACCAGCTTACCACCCTGCCCGGGCTGCATTTCTATATTATGGACGTTGGTACCGAGCGGCATGTTCTTCAACTGCAGCGCGTTCCCTACTTCAGGCACGACGTCATTGCCCGCTTTCACGGTAGTACCCACCTGTAAACCCTGGGGAGCCAGGATATACCTTTTCTCACCGTCGGCATAATGCACCAGCGCGATGAAAGCGGTACGATAGGGGTCATATTCGATAGAAGCGATCGTACCGGGAACATCTACCTTGTTCCTCTTGAAATCGATGATACGATACATCTTCTTGTGTCCGCCACCCCTGTAACGCATGGCTCTTCTACCCTCGTAGTTACGGCCGGCGGTGGATTTTACTTTTTCCAACAAGCTCTTTTCGGGCTGATCGGTCGTGATCTCCGCATATGCGTTTCCGACCCTCCATCTGGTACCTGCGGTAATCGGTTTATATTTTTTCAGTGCCATTGTTCTGCTTGTATGATTTTAAAAAAATTGTCAATACTTTGCGGCGTCTGACGCGCCATTCCTTTTATCCTTTCGAAACGCTTAGATGCTTGCGTAGAGGTCTATCGTCTCCCCTTCGGCTACGGTTACCAGCGCCTTCTTGAAGGCCGGCTTCCTGCCCTGCACATATCCTGCCTTTGTAAAGCGGGTCTTGTTTTTACCGGGTACTACAGACGTATTCACATCCACTACCGTAACCCCGTAAAAATCTTCCACGGCCTTCTTTATCTCCAGCTTATTCGCTTTGCGGGCGACACGGAAAGCATATCTCCTCAGCTTTTCCTGCTGGGCATTTGCCTTTTCCGTCAGTATGGGCTTCACTAAAACTTCAGAGAGTTTCATATAAACTTTTTAAACGATTATCGACTTCTTTTTACAACCGGCCCTTTATCGGCCACCCGACGGAACGCTTTCCACGAACCATCCTTTCCCACCATTCCTTATACAACCACGGTTTCTTCGGAGAAGACCCTGGCGGCCGTCTCGGACAAAACCAGTACATCCGCATTCACGATATCATAGGTGTTGACATCAGCCAGGATAGACCCCTCGACAGCTTCCACATTGCGGAGGCTCAGGTACAGGTTGTCATCATACTCAGGCAGGATGAACAATGTCTTCTTACCGGCGATGTTCAGGCTCTTCAGCACATCCGTAAACTGTTTGGTCTTCGGAGTCTCCAGCTTGATATCTTCCACGATGACGATGGCGTTCCCTTTCGCTTTGTGGGCCAGTGCAGACATCTTAGCCAGGTCTTTTACCTTACGGTTCAGCTTGATATCATAACCGTGGGGTTTGGGTCCGAAGATCGTACCACCGCCTTTGAAAAGAGGGCTGCGCAGGTTACCCTTACGGCTTCCGCCGGTACCCTTTTGACGATGCAGCTTCTTGCTCGATCCATGCACTTCCATGCGGGTCTTCACCTTGTGCGTACCCTGCCGTTGTGCGGCCAGATATTGTTTCACGGCGAGATAGATCACATGGTCATTCGGTTCGATACCGAAAATATCTTCCGGTAAATCGACCTTTCTGCCGGTCGCCTTTCCTTGTATGTTTAAAACGTCTACTTGCATTTTGCTTGATTAAAAGTTACTTACTTACCTTACTTCGTTACTTGCCTTACTTCTGAACGTATACGATAGAACCGATATGGCCCGGCGTAGAACCTCCCACGAGGATATAGTTCTTTTCCGCAAATATCTTGACCACCTTCAGGCCCTTGACCTTCACACGGTCGCCACCCATACGGCCGGCCATGCGAACACCCTTCATAACGCGGGAAGCGTCGGAAGAGTTACCGAGCGAACCCGGCGCGCGCTGACGGTCATGCTGACCGTGCGATTGCTGACCAACCCCGTGAAAGCCATGACGCTTAACGACTCCCTGAAAGCCCTTGCCTTTGGAAGTGCCTACGACATCGACCTTGTCGCCTTCGGCGAAAATGTCGACAGTGATGGATTCACCGAGATTTTTTTCTATGGAATAATTGCGGAATTCTTTGACGAACTGTTTGGGAGAAGCGCCGGATTTGGCGAAGTGATTCTTTTCTGCAGCAGTAGTGTGCTTTTCTTTCTTGTCTCCGAATGCTAATTGAAGGGAAGTGTAACCGTCTGTATCCTGTGTCTTGACCTGCGTTACCACACAAGGACCAGCTTCGATGATCGTACAAGCGACCTGCTTGCCGTCAGGAGTGAAGATGCTGGTCATCCCGATCTTTTTACCAATAATACCTTTCATTTCATGTTATTTTATGCCATCGGGTATAGGGACAATCAGTTGACATACCGTATTAGCTTACCGGTAGCGGTCAAAGATTTCAATCCCACGTTTGCAGCCGACCTTTTCTTTTCGCCCGCCCTTTCCCCGCTTTCGGGATCCGGGCTTGCAGAAGTACCGGCAGTAAACAAACCCTGAATGGCTTGTTCATATGTACCCCGACCTTTCAGGTCAGAGAATTTACTGAGTTACTTCCCCGGAACGCCGAGAGGCGGACCAGGGCTTATTATTTTGAACCAGCGCTATTTTATTCCGAAACAAAACCCGCCTGATGCGAGGCCCGATGGCCGGAAGTTTATAGATGGAACTGTAAAGAACTTTTTTAGACGCTTCCCATCCCGCCGGAGCGGAACCGGATATCCGTCAGGCTTTGATCTCGACATCTACCCCGGAAGGCAGATCCAGCTTCGACAAGGCATCGACCGTCCTCGAAGAGGAAGTATAGATGTCCAACAGGCGCTTGTGTGTGTGCAACTGGAATTGCTCACGGGCCTTCTTGTTTACGTGCGGCGAACGCAGAACGGTAAAAATCTTCTTCCGGGTAGGAAGAGGAATGGGTCCTGTTACCACGGCACCTGTGCTTCGCACTGTTTTTACGATCTTTTCGGCGGATTTATCCACCAGATTGTGATCGTAAGACTGTAATTTGATTCTGATTCGTTGAGACATAAGCCAAATACCATTTTTCGAATGGGGATGCAAAGGTATGGGTTACTTCCTTTATGAGCAAAAGAATTCGAAGTTTTTTTGTCCCCGAGTGAACAAATTTTTAAAAAAGATACCCTTCGGCCGGTCTTTAGTATCTTCTTTGGTCTTACCGGACCACCGATTTGATCTTACCGCTGTACCTGCTTGAGACAGGATCTGTATCACTTGCGGACAAAATTAAAAAGGGGGCATCAATCAACTAAATGATTATCAATATATTAACATTTTGACCCGTTTTTTGTGGGAGGAAAGGAAGCAAAAATACCAATACTCATCTATTCCGACACTCCACATTAAATACATTCTAATATATTTTATGCCAGGTCCCCATTTCACCCCGATACTTCGCCGCCTCTGGAAACAACGTGGTTTTTCCCTGCTCAACATCCTCGGCCTGGCCGTCGGCATCGGCGCCTGCCTGCTGATCTTCCTCGTAATCCGTTATGAAACGGGTTTCGACCGCTTTTATAGCCAATACCGGCGGATCTACCGGGTCGCGACCTCCTCGAAGATGAACGGCGGCGATCCCGAATATTTCGGCTGCTCCCCAATGCCCGTGGGAGATGCCGTTCGCCGCGATTTTCCGCAATTCGAACAGGTGGCGTCGGTTTGGTCGGCCGAACAGTCTATGTTTACGGTCCCCGGGAAACCCGGCATGCCGGAACGGAAGTTCAGGATGGTCAAAGGCGCTTTTTATTCCACCCCTTCCCTGTTTCGCATATTCGACTTCGGCTGGCTCTCGGGGAACCCCGACGAGTCACTGAAAGCTCCTCACACGGCAGCTTTGACAAAGTCCGTCGCGGAGAGCTGGTTTGGCGACTGGCAGAACGCCATCGGGAAGACTTTCTTCCTCGGCGACAATAAAACCCCCTTTCTGGTGTCGGGCATTCTTCGGAACCCTCCACCCAATACCGATATCCCCTTGCAAATCGCACTGTCTTATGCTTCTGTCGCGGAATTGAAGGACCTTCCGATCGGTGATTGGACCACTTTTAACAGCAAGTCGGAGACCTTCGCCCTGCTTGGAAAAGACCAGGATATCCGGTCTGCCGAATCCGGGATCCCCGCCTTTTCGGCGGCCCATTTTAACGTGGCCGCAGGCTTTTCCTCGTTGAAAGCCTCCATATTTTTTCAGCCCCTGAAGGACATGCATTTCGACAGTCGCCTGGACACCTTCGGTAACCCCGGTATCTCCCTGACCGAATGCTGGGCGCTCGGCCTGATTGGTGGGTTCCTGGTATTGATCGCCTGCGTCAATTTCATCAACCTGTCCACCGCCCAATCCCTGGCAAGGTCCCGGGAGATCGGGGTGCGTAAGGTTTTGGGTAGCGGCCGCCTGCGCCTTGTAAAGCAGTTTCTTGGAGAAACCGGCCTGCTCGTTGGCGTGGCCCTCTTGCTGGCAGTCATCCTCTCTATCCTGGTGCTGCCGGCATTGAATACGCTGATGGAAAAACACCTCACCCTGGATTTCTCCGACCCTTCTATCGGGCTGTTCCTCATTGTCCTCGGAATCTCGGTGACCCTGCTGGCAGGGTTCTATCCCGGTTTCGTGCTCTCGGGTTTTGCGCCCATTACAGCGATCCGCAACAAGATCGGCAACCCGAAAGGCGGCAGCATCTGGCTGCGCAGGGGGCTTGTCGTCATGCAGTTTGCCATCGCCCAGATCCTGCTGATCGGCACCCTGGTGGTCGTCAAACAGATGAATTTCTTTCGCAGACAACCGATGGGTTTCGAACAAAAGGCCATCGCCCTGGTCGATATCCCGGGTAACCAGGCAAGCAGGAGCAAACTCGCCAATCTCAGGGCCAGGATCCTCCAACTGCCGGGAGTGGAACAGGCCAGCCTCTGCAGCGACCCTCCTTCGAGAGACGGATCCTGGAACCTACCCTTCGCCTTCGACACCAGGCAGCAGCCAGAATCATTCTACCTGAGCACGGTCTATGCAGATACCGGTTACCTCGCTACTTTCGGGATGAAACTGCTCGCCGGTCGCTATCCCGCCGCCAGCGACACGATGAAGGAACTCCTCGTGAATGAAACCGCGCTCAAAATGCTGAGACTAAAAGACCCATCCGATATACTGAACAAGCCTATCCGCATTGGCGGCGACGGCTCCCCCTACAGTCCCCCCTACCCGGTAGTGGGCGTACTCGCGGATTTCAACAGCAAGCCCCTCCGTGAAAAGATAGGTCCCCTCCTCCTCTCTCCGGTGCTGGATGCTTATCAGAAACTGGCGGTGAGATTCGATCCGCACCGTATCGACGCCACCCTGCCGCAGGTGCAGGCCGTGTTTTCACAGACCTTTCCCGAACATATCTTCGAATATTTCTGGACAGAGGATGCCGTGGCAAACTTTTATAAAGGCGAAGCCATGATGTCCACCTTGTTTAAGATCTTCTCGGTAATCGCCATCCTGATCTCCTGTCTTGGTCTCTATGGCCTCGTATCGCTCATGGCGGTGCAAAAGACAAAAGAAGTGGGTATCCGTAAGGTCCTGGGAGCCTCGGTGGGCAGCATCATATATCTCTTTTCCCGGGAGTTCACCCGCCTGGTCGGCATCGCCTTCCTCGTCGCCGCTCCCCTGGGATGGGCCGTCATGCATGGGTGGTTGAACGGATTCTATTACCGGACCGTGATCGGCTGGGAAATATTTGCGGGCGCCCTGGGATTATCGATCCTCGTCGCCTGGATCAGTGTAAGCTATAAAGCCGCGCGGGCCGCCCTGGCAAATCCTGTAAAGAGTTTGAAAACGGAATAAAATCCTAAAGGAGCCATCATCGACGAAGTTCAATACATATTCCAATACATATTCAATACGTATACCGGACTGTTCTCCTATATCCGGTAGTAAGAGATGCCGAAAAAAGTGAAATTTGACCGATTATCCTGCATCTTAGATCGGATTAACCACAGGAACTCATTCGGCAAAGGACACCCCGGCCTGCACCGCCACAGCCTGCAGAAACCCGGTAACCAACGGATGAGGCGCCGCCGCTGTAGAACTGGCCTGGGGCACGAACAGCGTACCCACAAACCAGGGATGACCCTCCAGTTCAAGCACACGCACCTCCCCGTTCGAATCGTCGGCGGCGACGCGGAAACCACCCCGGTCGATCGCATCCCGGTAATCAGGGTTCAGCCCGAAATTGCAATAATAGTTTTCGTTAAGTACAGGTCCCGCCAACTGATAAGCCCGCGAGCCGGGGAAAAGACGGACCTCCAGACGTTGCCCGACGAGAGAACAGCTGAGCGGCGTGATCACCAGCCTGGAGGCGTAAGGATCGGTTTCGGCATGTCCCGCGTCGGGAATACCCAACACATGACGCGCGAACTCGATGATCATATGCTGAAAGCCTCCGCAGGTGCCCAACGCAGGTACCCCATTCACCCTGGCGTAGCGGATCACCGAAAGCACCCCTTCCATCGAAGCGTACGGACTCCCCGGCGCTATTAGAAAACCCTGATAACCACCGGTCACGTCTTTCAACCGGTCCGGCAGGGTAGCCGTATCCACCCAATCGACCTCCATAGATGTTCCCAATTTGCCAAGCGAACGCCGGATCGCATCGTCGGTGGCGATATGGGTCGGATTGTGCTCCCGAAAGTCTCCGATAATGGCCAGTTTCATACTTCGAAATTACGCACTAATTGGTCCCGGCAACAACCCTGCATCCCCGTGTCGCACCGCTGGTATAACTTAAAGAAAAGCTAATGAACGGTTTAACGGGAAATCGATAATTTCGGCAATACGCCAAAACCAAAACCGGAATCGGAATCGGAGCCAGAACCAGAACCAGAACCAGAACCAGAACCAGAGCCAGAACCAGAACCAAAAACGAAACCAAAACGAAACAAGGCATTAAAACATACATTTCCATGAAGAGACTCTTCCCGCTATTTTATATATCAGGCTTTTTTATGACTGTCCTGCACAACTTCGTTCTCCACGCACAAACAACCCACCAAACCCCTCTTACTAATAAGCGATCCGCCTACAACCCGTCACCCGCGACAAATACCAAAGTCGCCCCGACACCACTGCCTTTTAATCGCCTCCTCCAGTCGGCAGGACAGGTCATCACCTATGGAGATCCCCGCCAGGAGAACCATACCCTCGATCTCGCCCTGCTGCCGGACAAACGCACATTCGTGGTCGAAGACCGGTATGGCATCGCCTTGCTCAGCAGCTCTACCCCGGACATCCTGTTCAGATGGTCTTTTTCCGATAGCGTGGCCTACAAAGACCTGATGAGCACCTATTCGGGCATCTGCACCTTCCTTTTCGGAAACCGGACTTATATCGCCTGGAGCGCCGCCACCGGAAGCAAAGCCATGATCATGATCGCCGAATGGGACGGCCTCGTCATAAAAAATGTAGAAGCCATCAAAATTCCGGCCGTGTCGCCGGCGGCCACCGCGCTGCCCAATGCGATCGCCGTCCGGTTTGAACCCGCCACACCCCTGACAGCCGGGGGATCGGACAGTTCCATCCTCTCCACCCCATCCGACAGTTCCGCCGTCCCCTACCTGTACGCAGTCCTAAATGGCAACAACCAGTGTCTGAAGATCCGTTTTACCGATAAATCAATCGTCTGGACAGCCAATACCGGCGTGGCGCCCTTTGGCATCTGCATCCTGCACAATAAGGCTTATGTCACCAACTGGGGCGGCGCCCTGGTCACCGACACCACCCGGGAATATGCGGGAACACCCTGGGGAAGCGCTTATACCAACCCCGTCACAGGCGCCACGGCCAATGGCAGCCTCTCCGTCATCGACCTCACGAGCGGCGCCGTTCTTAACGAATTGCCGTTGGGCCTGCACCCTACCGCCATCATCCACAGCCCCGACGATAGCCTGCTCTATGTGGCGAATGGCAACAGCGACTATATCAGCGTCGTCAATGTGAACAGCGAAACGGTCGTCGACTCCATCGACGTAGGTCTCTACTCGAAACAATACTCCTACTATGGCAGCAGCCCCGGCGCCCTGCAAACGGATTCTTCAGGCTCGACGCTATACGTCGCAAACGGCCTGGACAATGCAGTAGCCGTCATCAGCCTTGCCGACCACCGCCATCCCAGGATCAGCGGCTACATTCCAACGGAAGCCTACCCATCCGGGATCGTCTTGTCAAACAATAACTTGTATGTCACGAACCTCGAAGCCAAAGGGGCGGGCGTCCTGGCCGATGCATCGAAAGACCTGCCCGCCCCCCGTAACCCGAAACCGGCAATTGCCGCCACTGTACAAGCAGCAACCATGCGGGAGAATAGCGCCGACACCGGGCAAATCATGGCTTATTCCATTCATAGGCAACTGGCTTCCCTGAGCGTTATCCCCGTTCCTACGCCCCCGGTACTGGCCCGCTATACCGCCGAGGTGAGAAAATTGAACCTCTTCTACCGGATCGCGCTGACCAACCGGCCAGCCAGGACCGGCCGTCGCCCCCTGCCCGTACCCGAACGGATCGGCGAACCCTCCCTTTTCCGTCACGTGATCTATATCGTCAAAGAAAACAAAACCTACGACCAGGTATACGGCGACCTCAAACAGGGACGGGGAATGTCCCGCCTATGCATCTTCGGAGACAGCGTCACCCCCAATCAACACCGGATGGCCTCCGACTTTCCGCTGCTGGACAACTACTTTGCCTCCGGCAAATGTTCCGCCGAAGGGCATCAATGGGTAGACGCCGCCATGGTGTCTGACTATATCGAAAGGAACGTGCGCGCCTGGTTCAGAAGTTATCCTCACCGGCAGGAAGACGCTCTCGTCTACAACAAGACCGGGCTGATCTGGAACAACGCCCTCGATCATGGCAAAAAAGTTCGCATATACGGAGAAGCCTGTTTGACACACTACGATACGAAACAAGGCTGGTTCGCGCTCTTCGATAAATACATGAACCGGGAAACTATCCCTCGCCATAACACCAGCACCATCGCCAGGATCAGACCCGTTATCTCGGCAGACTATCCCGACTGCGACAATATCGCTTTCACCGATCAGCTTCGTGCGGACGTCTTCATCGAAGAATTGAACAAAGCCGCAGCGAAGCCAGGTGACAGCCTCCCGGATTTTATGGAACTCTCCCTCCCCGACGACCATACAGCCGGCACCTCCCCCAATTTTCCCACGCCCCGGGCCATGGTGGCGGACAACGACCTGGCGCTGGGCAGGATCGTCGAAGCGGTTAGCCATAGCCGGTTCTGGGATTCCACCGTCATCTTCGTAACCGAAGACGATTCCCAGTCAGGCTGGGACCATATCTCACCCTACCGTACCACCTGCCTGGTGATAAGCCCCTATTCGCATCTCAACAAAACGATCCATACAAACTACAACCAGACCTCCATGGTCAGGACCATCGAACAGATTCTCGGGATCCCGCCTATGAATATTATCGATGCGACGGCGCTGCCCATGTTCGACTGTTTCTCGAACACCAGGTCTGTCGCTCCCTATCACCTCGTCAGCAACAAGATCCCCCTTCGCGAGATGAACAGACCTTACAGCCAGCTCAGGGGGAAAGCATTGCAATATGCGAAGCTCTCCGCCAACTCCGCATTCAAGGAGGTCGACGGAGGTGACGACAGCCTGATGAACCGGATCCTGTGGTTTGCTGCAAAAGGACCGGAAAAATATCCATCGGCCGGGAACTAGCATCCGGCACCCGGGAAGCAGCAATTTTTAACAACCGGGAAAAAACTGCTTCTTCGAAAAACCGGAAAAACCGCTTCTTCAAACAACCCATAAATCTGCTGGCTAATGGTCGCCTAATAATCCCCTCAAACCGCCCTAACAAAATCGCCCTACCTCTGCAAAAAATCCACGATGAAGGTTCCCGATTCATTTTTTTTGCCGCCGGCTTCTGCGAGGGCCGCGCTCTCCGGTTTTCTCATTCTCCTCGCAACCACCCGGCTCTCCGCCCAGCTGGCGTTTCTGCCTCCTACCGAGATAACCGATCGCGAGGTCGCAGCACCCGGGATCGCCCAATCCACAGGCGGCCATGAAGCTCCCGCGATAAACCGCCCCGAGGCCGGTCAACCAGCCGGCTATAGACCGGATCCATCCGGGCTAGCCTCGCCTGCCATCGTTCCCGCCGACCTGGTCCTGACAAACGGCAATATCATCACCCTCGCCGCCAAAGGCGACCGCGCAGAAGCCTTAGCTATCCGGGGCAACAGGATCCTGGCGGTAGGAGACACGGCCTCGATCCGGAAATACATCGGACCCGCCACAAAAATCATCGATCTGCGGGGACAGACCCTGGTGCCGGGCTTCAACGATGTCCACCAGCACCCCGCCCCCATCTATGCCTGGGATAAGCCCTACGCGATCCTACGGCTCGATACCGTCAGCTCCATGCAGAACCTCATAGACCTCCTGAAACGCAAAGCCGCGATCACCCCCAAAGGCATGCTGATAAGAGGAGTGGCCTATAACGAAATGAAGCTGGGTGGTCAGCCGACACGCGAATTCCTGGACAAAGCCTCCTCCGACCACCCCATCCTCATCACCCATGCCAGCGGACACCTCTCCGCCGCCAACTCTCTTCTGCTCCGGGAGAACGGCATCGGCAAAGACACAAAAGATCCCCCGGGCGGCGCCCTTGAACGCGATGCGAAAGGAGAACCGGATGGCATCATCAAAGAATCCGCGAGATCATTGCTCCATGCCGGCAAGACCCTCTATCCGCCAAAACCCGGCCCGGAAGAAGAACTCGATGGCTATAGACTGTATTTCCACGCCCTGCTGGCCAGCGGCCTCACCAGCATCGGCGACTGCTGGACCACTCCCCAAAAAGTGGACATCTACCGTCAACTAGTAAGCGAAAAATTTCCCATGCGCTTCAACTGCTACATAGGCTATGACTATCTTGACCAGGTGATCGACGGACGGATCAAAAGACAGTCGACCGATTTCCTCCGCATCGAAGGCATCAAGATCTTCCACGGCAATTCCCTTAGCGGCAAAACCTGCTGGCTCTATGATCCCTACGACACGATCAACCCCGTCAGCGGAAAAAAGGACTACTACGGCATCCCGCCGGCCCGTAGCCAGGCCGGCCTCGATAGCCTGGTGCTGAAGATCCACCAGGCCGGTTTGCAGATCGCCTGCCACTCCAACGGTGACCGCGAGATCGAAATGGTCATCGCCGCAATCGAAAAAGCACAACTGACGGCGCCCCGCCCCGATGCAAGACACCGGATCGAACACTGCAGCATCACCAACACCGGCATCCTGGAGAGGATAAAAAAAGACAGCATCATCCCGGTCTTCCACAGCTATGCCAATGAATTGGGCACACAACTCCTGGTCTATGGCCCCAAAAGGATCGCCATGCTCATGCCGACGAAGACAGCCCGGGACATGGGCATCGTATTCGCCATGCACTCGGACTACCCGATCTCCCGCTACGAGCCGATGCTGCGGCTCGACGGTGCGGTGAACAGGATGACAAAGAACGGCGTCGTCATCGGCGCCAACCAGCGGATCGACGCGGAAGACGCCATCAAAGCATACACTGTCGGCGGCGCCTGGACGACACACGAAGAACACAACAAAGGCAGCATCGTCGCCGGACAGCTGGCCGATCTCGTCGTATTGGACCAGGATCCTACCACCATCGACCCGGGTAAGATCGCCTCGATACAGGTAAACACGACCATCCTCGACGGACAGGTGGTTTATCAGAGATAAAAAATATTCATCGAAAGGCGGCTGCATTTGGTCGAAATCATTTTTCATTTCCTGCCGGTAGTCGTAGCTTTAAAGGAAACAACTGCGAACGGCCAAAAATGGAATACGACAATGACAGGATCAAAAAACCGCCCCCCCGTGCCGGCAACCTTTACTGGCTATTGCTGGCCTTGCTCGGCCCCCTGACGAACAGCACGGCGTCCTTCCCCACGGATGGCCCCGGCTGGTTCCTGGCTTTCCTGACCGGCGGCCTGGTCCTCCCCTTCTATATCGCCTATTCGCACATCATGGGCACCGTATTCCTCGTTCAGAAACGGAATCTGCTGTCCGCCCTGATGAGCCTGCTCTCCTTCCTCGTAATCCTGGTCTTTATCTTCACCCTCTATTCGCTCTACCTCAAATTTGACCTCCGGCCGGTGGAACGCGTCTACCTGGGCTTCGGCATCCGCACCGGGGTCCGGGAAGGGCTTTGGGTGATCGTCAATATGTGTCTCTCCCTGGTGATCTTTTATATTCATCGGACGACAGAAGAGAAGGACCTGTTGGCCGCCATCCAAAAGGACAACGCCTTTTTAAAATTGCGTTACCTGCGGGCACAGCTGAACCCCCATTTCCTGTTCAACACCCTGAACAGCATCTACTCGCTCAGCCTCCAGAAATCGGATAGGGCGCCGGAAGTGGTGATAAAACTGGCGGATATCATGCGCTACCTGATCTATGAGTGCAACCAGGAGAGGATCCCGCTGGAGAAGGAAATCGCCTTCATCCGGAACTATATAGAGATCGAAAAGACGCGTCATCAGGCCGATATCCGTTTCACCGTAGAAGGCGAGACGGCAGGGATCGAGATAGAACCCTTTATGTTCATCTCCTTTATCGAAAACGGCTTTAAACATGCGATGGACAATTCCTTCGACGAACCCTTTATCTATATCACCCTGAAAATATCGGAAGACACCCTGGTATTGAATGTTGTGAACAGCACGAGCGCAGATCTGGGAACCCAAGCCAAAAGGATGTACGGCAAGGGGATCACCCATAGCAGGAGCCTGCTGGAACTGCTCTACCCCGATTCCTATTCGCTCGATATCATCCAGACCGACCGGGAAGAGGCCCGGAGGAGCAGCATCAGGATGCGCAACGCCAGGGAACGGCTGGAAAGCCTCTACCCGGACTCCTATACGCTCGATGTCATCCTCAACAAGAATGCGTTTACCGTATCGCTGATCCTCCGGTCCATTCTGAGAGTCACCACAAAACCGGGCCTGGCATGATCAGGTGTATCATCATCGAAGACGAGATCCTCGCGCAGGACGTGATAAAAAGCCACCTGCGGAAGATCGGCGGCTTTGAGCTGGTAGGGGTCTACCGGAACGGACCGGAAGCGATAAAAGCGCTCGACTGCCTGGATGTGGATGTGATGTTCCTTGACATCCGGCTGCCGGGAATGACCGGTCTCCATCTTTTAAGCACGCTCGCCAATCCCCCGTTGGTAGTCCTTACAACAGCCTATGCGGAATATGCGCTCGAGAGCTATGAATTCAGCGTGATAGACTATCTTTTGAAACCGATCTCCTTCGAGCGGTTCTCGAAGGCCGTCGCCAAGATCACCGACGGCAGGCTGTTTTCCCTGGCCGGTAAGGAACAGGACACGCAGAGCCCCTCCCCCTCGCCAAAAGACCACTTCTTCATCAAGTCGAACAGTAAATTCTTCAAGGTCCGCTTCTCCGAAATTCTCTATATCGGCGGACTGAAAGACTACCTGAAGATCCATACACCGGACTATACCCTCGTGACCCACCAGACTATGAATGAAATGGAGAAACTATTGCCGTCCGGCCAGTTTATCCGCGTACACAGATCCTATATCGTAGCGGTCGCACACATCAAAGCCATTGCCGGCGCCACCATCGAAACAGGACAGGTCACGATCCCCATCGGCATCAGCTACAAAGACGCCGTCAGAAACCTGATAAACCCGTCGGAAACCTGATATCGGAATAATAAAAGACAATAAAAATAGCCTGCAAGTCCGGGGAGGAGTCCCCCTTCCTTGCAGGCATCGCCAAAACTACTGCTTACGTCCTACTGAAAACTATTGCTCGTCTTTCGATTTATGATCTATCTGATGATTCTACCAACTACTCATCTTTATTCTCCCATCTCAATTCTCAATTCTCCATTCTCAATTCTCTCATCTCCCATCTCTTCACTACTCATCTTCACTACTCACTACTCACTACTCACCACCACTACTGCCCTCCCCCGAAATCCGGAGCCGCCTTGTCATACCATACTCTTTGCGTACTCAGCGTCTGCAAATCCTGTGCGTTGGGCGTAAATCCTTCTTCAGTCATCGCCGACAGCCAATTTTCGCTATTGGGTTGTCCCGGATCGGTTAACCACCAACGACGTGGGATGGTCTCGTTAAACGTCTCTCTGGAATAATAAGAGGAACCGTATTTGGGATAACCTGTTCTGCGACAGAAAACAAACCCCTCATTCATGTTCCGGAAGAAATTTAAATATTCCTGTACGTAAATTCTTTCGAGGTCGTTCGTGCCATTTAGCTGTACCTGGCTATTGCCTAAATAAGCATTGACCGTGGTGGCTCCATCATCGGAAAATGCGGTGGTGCTGACAGCCGCCTGTGCAATACTGTTCATCGTTTTTATGGAAGAAGTCACTCCTTTCACATACCAATCGTTGGCCGAGCCATTCGTGTTGATGCCGGCACCATAACCCTTTTGGATCAGCTCGGCCACCATCAGGCAGCTTTCTGCATTTGACACCAATAGTTCGGTATAAGCTCCCACATTGGTCCTGTTATAATTTGGCGCCATAAACCAACGATTGATCGTCGACAGCAGAAAATACTGCGTGGAACCCACCACAAAAGGGTTGCTGCGAAAAGCCGCCGTTGAAGGGTCCGTGGTAAAATCCGCCGGGCAACCCTGGTACATGATCAGGGGATCGTTTGTATTAACAAACGAGGGCGCCGTCACGTTATATTTCGCCAGGGAATCCCCGAACGAAGGGGTGAGGCTGTTGGGGCTGAAATAAATGCCGATCCGGGGGTCTCCGGATGCCTTCATGAAACCGATAATGGACTTAGTGGCATAGCGGATGGATCTGTAATTGATGTTTCCACCCGGGCCATAATAGGTATTGTTGCCTGTCACATAGGCCAGTTGTGCCGCATCGGTGCTGATCGGCCCCGTGGGATCAGTCATAACCTCTTGAAAAATTGTCTTAGTCATGCCCGGGTTCTGATTCTCCCAACGTACGGCTATTCTAAGCTTCAATGTGTTCGCGAGGTTTATCCATTTTGCCCAATCACTGCCATAGTAAATATCCGCACTGCCATAACTGTGTTGGGTCGTTCCTGTCGCAGACAAGGTTGCAATAGCGGCATTCAGCTCGCTGATCCACGTATTGAACAATGTCTCCTGTGTGTCATATACAGGATTGAACACACCGGCGGAGCGGCCTTGTTCGGCTTGCGTGTAAGGAATGGAGCCATTCACATCGGTTACCTTAATAGCTTGCAAAATTTGCAGGATATAAGTGACCGCAGCCGCATTCGCATAAGAGGCGGAATCCGCCTTCATGCTTATTTGCTGCCTGATCGCCACCAAATTGGGCATAATATTCAGGTAGAAGGCCGAATACCGGGTGTTCACATTACTGGTAATATCATAAGGATCCGATGCGATGTGCTGCGTGAAACGCCAGAACTGCTCCATGGTTTCATATACATATTCATTTTGATTTCCCATATAAGCTGTCAACTGATCCTCCGAATAGGTAAGCAAAAAATCGATATTCGGATTTACGACGACGCTGGGGTCGGTATTAATGGGGCCAAAATTCTTTTTGCATGATGAAGCCAATCCCATTGTGCCTGCAAGGCCCAACAGCATTAAATATCTCGATATTGCCTTTCTCATTTGTTTATACTTTTTTGATAACTGAACTCACATTAATAATACGGAACTCACACTAATGATTGAATGAACCTCATCGTTTTCTATCCGTCAAAAAGCGGCTTTTATCGAAAACGAAATATTGCGTGTCATCGGCAGGTTCGTTATTGATCCGGAATAAGCTGTATTGCTTGCCCCATTGTCTGCAGGATTGAAATCGTAAGGCAATGTTTTATACAAATACAACAAGTCGCGGCCAATCAATGAAACGGACAACCCATTCAATTTCAATTTCTGGTATATACTTCTTTGAAGACTGTAACTAAGCGCTACCTGGCGCAGCGCTATCCAGGTGTTTTTGAAGATCCAATAATCGGATACCGCCGTCGAAGAAGAACCATAACGATAAAAGAATTGCGGTGTATGCGTCGGCTCTACGTAACCTGCTTTATACGCATCTTCAAAACTCATTCCGCCCACATCCACCACGGTGCCATTTGCCTGCGTAATGGTTTGCCCCGGCGCGAAGACGCCGCTCACGATCCTTCCATCGCTATAATTCTGGCCGTCGAAAGCACTTGTCCATGAAATGCCGCCGGTCTGTGCATCTCTGCCGGCAACTGTGTTGGGAAGCACTCCCGTATGGGTACCGTATCTATAGGTCAGCGCAGCAAAGTCGCCGCCTATTTTGGCATCGATCAATACGTTTAAAGTAAAGCTCTTATATGTAAAAGTGTTATTAAACCCACCACGCCATTTGGCATTGATATCGCCTACCGTCTGCCAGGTATTGCTGCGGGCAGGGAAAGCCGCTCTGGCATCTGAGCGCCAGGCAAGTATCGGCAAGCCATTGTTGGGGCTGCTTATATTATTGCCATTGCCATCTTTGGCCTGATAAGCTGCCGAATGGGTCTGGCTCCTCAACTGGCCATACGCCCCGCCGACTACAGCCCAGCTGCTCACATCATTGTTCCCAGGCCCGATGCCGGCTCCTGTCAATTGGAATTCCGTTATACCGGGTGTCAGCGATATTATCTTGTTTTGATTTTTTGAGAAAGTAAACATGGTGGTCCACATAAAGCGTCCCGTTTTCACGGGGGTCGCGTCTATCGCTAATTCTATCCCCCTGTTCTGTATATTTCCTGCATTGATAAACAGGGAATTAACGCCGGATTCGAGAGGAACGCCGATGGGAAGAAGCTGGTTTTTGGTGTTATCCTGGTATAGGCTCACATCCATCCCCAGCCGGCTTTTCAGGAACCTCATCTCCAATCCCAATTCTCTTGAGAATTTGTTTTGCGGTTTTAAATTTTTCTGCAGCACGGAAATAGCTCCGGTTGTAGGATCCGTAGTAAACGTAGACATGGGAGCCGTGCCACCGTTGGCATAAGAAAACTGATTAAACCCAAACCCCGGGTTAATCCGGAAAGGATCGGTGCCACCACCCAGGAAGGCCAGGTTCCCTCTTAACTTACCGTAACTGAGCCAGTCCGGGTGTCTGAGCGATTCTGTAAATATCCAGGACAAACTCAGAGAAGGATATTGATATACATTATTACCAGTGCCATTCGAATAGGTCAATGCAGAATTCCAATCGGCGCGGTAAGTAGCCTGCAAAAACAGCCTGTTCCTATACGCTAAATCGGCGCTGGCCAATGCTGAATTAAGCTTAAAATTGTCCGATATTCCCGCATTTGTAGTTACCGGTGAGGCGCTATTGCCTAAAAAATAATTACCGGGATAAAGCAGACCGCCGTTGGTAGTGCTGTTCTCATAAGTCGTTTGTCTGCGCTGCTGCGATACACCTACATACCCGTTAAGGTCCAGGTCTTTGTTTAAACCTTTGTTGACCATCAGCATCGCACTTAAGAAATGGGTGGTTTTATTTTGAAAGCCCAGGTAATAAGACCCGCCCATATAATTGATACCGGTGCCAAGTTGCTTATTCTCGTTTTTTGTATAGATATTGTTCAGGCTGCCATCCAATACCAGTTTGGCCCAACTTGTAAGATTCATGGTAAGAGCGAGCCTGCCCCGGACCAATTGCTGATCCTGCGAATTCACGTTATTAAACAAATTGAACCACTGGCTCGCCAAAGGCACTTTATTGGGTTCGTTTGGATTGGTAGGATCCGGCACACCGCCAAAAATGCTGGTATAATGCGCAGGCTGTTTCCAGTAGTCGGTATTATAATTGCGAGGCAAAAGCCACATAAAGGCATTGCCAAACACAGGCGGGTTTTGACCATTGAAATTTGAATAAGCGGCCGTCAAATCCGCACTGATGAATTTATTAAAAGTGTGCGTACCCCTGAAGTCAAAAGCGTCTTTTGTAAATTTGTTTGTGAAAGTTATGCCCGTCGCCTGATTGTGGTTATAAGAAAACCGGAATGTCGATTTTTCCGTACCGCCTTCTAATGCCACATTGGTGTTGGTTCCTTTCCCTTTTTGAAACGACTGTAAAAAGTTATTGGGCTGCGGCGAATAAGTGGTGGGTGTGCCATCATAATTGGTAACTTTTTGACCCAGCATACGCGGTCCCCAGTTCTCCAATTCGCGGTTGATTCCCGCATCGATATAGGGCAAACCGGTAATGGGGTTTGTAGGGAATACCTGGGTTATAAAGTTTTGAGTAGGCAGATAATTCGGGTCCCTGGTATCCGTAAAAAAAGCGCCTACGCTACCGCCACCATATTGGTTCTGAAACTGAGGCCCTTTATAAGGGTCCTGCAGGTTTAATGTCTGGTTCAGAGAAACGCCGATACCCTTTCTTGCAGCGCCTTTTTTCGTGGTAATCAATACCGCGCCATTGATGGCCTGTGTGCCATACAAAGCCGCGGCAGCAGAGCCTTTTAATACGGAAACACTTTCAAAGTCATCCATATTCAGGTTCTTTAAATCATTACCAAAATCCGGCGCACCGGCAACACTTGCATCGTTATCCATGATGACTCCGTCAATGATAAAAATGGGCTGGTTATTACTGCCTAATGTACTGTTGCCACGAATAAGGATTTTGGTAGAGCCAAATAAGCCGCCGGCCCCCTGGTCAATTTGCACACCGGCAACACGACCTTGCAGGGCATTAATAGGGTTCACTTCATTGGTTTGCGCCAATTCAGATCCTTTAACTTCCGTAATGGAGAAGCCAAGCTGTCTTTTCTGCTTGGAAATGCCGAGAGCCGTGACGACCACTTCGCCCAGGTCTTTGCTGCCAGGCTGCAGTTGTACGGTATAGACAGTGCTTGCGCCCACGGTTACCTCTACCGGCAGATAGCCGACGGCCGAGATCACCAGTACATCCCCTTCGACGGCGTCGATCGAAAAACGGCCCTCCGCATTGGTCGAGACCCCTTTACCGGAATTCTTCACCATGACGCTGGCTCCTTCGACGGCGGCTCCATCCTTCGAAGAGTGCACGATTCCCGATATCTTTTTAAATCGGGCATCCGGAGTATTCGTTGCGGCCGGCCCATTGGCGGGGACCCGGTGCAGGATGATCTGGGTTCCCGAAACTTCGAAGGAGAGGTCGAAAGGTTTCAGGATCTGCAGGAGGAGATCGCCCAGCTTCTCGTTATCGACTTTGAGTGAGATCCTCTTATTTTCAAAAGGGATTGTTTGAGAGAGATAGGCGAATTTCACCTCGGCTTTTTTCTCGATCTGGGTCAATATGCTCTTAATCCCTTGTTTGTCAATGGAAAGAGATATTTTCTTATCGAGGACGTCCTGACCGCTGGCATTGTTGGCCAGGGTCGTGCTCATAAAACAGATCGCAATAAAAGCCTGTAGAAAACTTACCCGCATAGCAAAAAGGATGAATCGTTTCGATTCTGCTTTTTTGTTCATAAATTCGATGGGTTTTGCAGTTAATAAATAGATGGCAAAATCCTTCCCTTTGAAGTTGTCAGACCACGGGGGGAAGTCTAAAAGGTTGGCGGTGTTTGCCCACTGCCAATCTTTTTTATTTTTAATCTTCGTACGGTTTGGTAACTATAAAAGAATGTTCATCTGCATAAGCGAAAAAGTTTTGGTTAATAATTGAAAAAATCTTTATCCGTTCTCATTGACAACCCTTCCCTTCCATATAAACTTTGTCATCTTCAATCCTGTATCTTACGCCCAGGATCTTACAGAGCAGGTCCAGTTTCTCCGTCAGTGACAGCGCGTCCAGCGAGACGGTAACCTGGCATTTGCTGAAGGATTGTTTGTCATAGACGATCGTCACCGAATACGTCTGCGACAGTTTGTTCAATATCGTGCCGACGGGTGCGTCCGAAAAGCTGAAGGAATTATCGGGCAGATCCGTTTTTTGCAATAGTTCGGAATCGGCGACGACCGGTCTGCCGGCAGCCTGCAGATGCTGGTTGAATACGACTTCCTGGTTAGCCTGCAGGATATATTCCTGGTCTTTTGTATCCGGCTGTTCTGTGCGGACCCCTACCTTCCCGGTTTTCACCGCAACCGTGATCTTCTCGTCTTCCTTCCGGGCAATGATCCGGAAGCTGGTCCCGAGTACGCGGGTCACCAGGCCCCGGGTATGAACATAAAAAGGCCGCACGGCATCTTTTACAACATCGAAGAATGCTTCTCCTTCCAGGATGACCTCTCTTCTGTCCTTGTTCAGGAATTTTTCATAACGCAGGCTGCTGTTGCCACCCAGCAGAATCCGGGTTCCGTCGACCAGGTAGACCGGCTGAGGCAAGGCGCCGGTATTGACACATTCCAGATTGGAATTGCCCGAGGCATGGACAACGAGTGCGGCCGCTTGTTTCGGGGTTTCATTTTTGTAAGAGGCGCCTCCCTGAAAAAGCCAGCCACCAGCCAGGATCAGACCGGCGATAGCCGCCGCAGCCACGCCGTAGTAAAGGAGGAGTTTTTTTCGCAAAGGCCGTTGGGAAGAGAACGAACCTGGATGCAAGGGGATGACCCTGCTTGGCGGCATCTCGTCGTCGATGCCGGTCTTGATCCGCTCCCATAGCCGGGGAGCGATATTTTTATTTTTTAAGGTCTCGCCATCCTGTTTTTCGGATCCATAAACGAGGAGAACCCATTCCTTTGCTTTTTCCAGTATCCCCGCTTTCTCCGGGTATTGGCGCAACCAGGCCTCCCAAAAAAGGTCGCCCGCTTCGTCGGGCTTTAGTACCCAACGGACAAAGTCCTCATTTTCAAACAACTCCTCTATTCCGGACAAACGATTCGCCATATAATAAAACGATTATTATATACCATGTGTCAGCTAGCGCGGGGCGATACCCCTTTTTTCGGAAGTTTTTTTCAGGAGCTTTTTAAAAAAGGAGCAGGATGCAAAAAAACAGGTACAGCAGGGCATATCCCAGCTGTTTGCGGAGGGCGAGAATAGCTTTGTGTATGAGATTGCCGGCAGACTGGTAGTTGATATCCATGATCCCTGCGATCTGGTCGTTTGTGAATCCCTGGTAAAAACGGAGATTGATGACTTCCTGCTGCCGCCTCGGCAGTCGTTGGATCGCCCGGCGCACCTTTTGCTGGTTCAGGAGTTCTTCTTCCTTTAATATTTTTATCTCGATCGCGGAGTCCTGCAGGACAGGGTGATGGGCCGGAACATCCTCCATAAAATATTCCATGCGAGTCTTTTCATGGCGGAAGAGTTTATACCGGAGGGACTTGACCAGGTAAAAGGAGACAGACCGCACCGACTGCAGGTTCTCCCGGGAACGCCAGAGCTCCACAAACAGATCCTGGATGGCGTCCTCCACGATCTGCTGCTTTTGAATGACTTTCATCCCATATAGCAGCAGGTTGTCGACATGATCATTATACAACTGGGCAAAAGCATGCCGGTCTCCATTTTTGAATCTTTCCCAGAGAGGATCCGGAACATATAGATATAGCTCTTCATCTGTCATGCAGCGGCAAGGCGTTCAGGTTGCCCGGCAATTTAGCCAATTCTGCACAAACCTCAAAGAAGCGTCTTATTTCCCTCCCGGTTCGCAGTGCGCCTTCAGAAAAGCCGTATAGATCGTGGAAAGGTGACGCCGGGTGCCCTCCCCTTCATGGATCCCATGCGTCCGGTTAGGATAAGCCATAAATTGAAACACTTTGTTATTCCTGATGAGTTCGTTGAGCAGCAGCTCCGCATTCTGATAGTGCACGTTGTCGTCACCGGTCCCGTGGATAAACAGCAGGTTGCCTCTCAGATCCCTGGCATGCGTAACTGGCGAACCCGCAATATAATCGGCGCGGTTCTCCTGCGGCAGGCCCATATACCTCTCCTGGTAAATATTATCATAACGCGCCAGATCGCTCTCGGCAGCCACGGCGATCCCGGTCTTGTAGATGTCGGGATATTGAAACAGCAGGTTGAGCGTGCTCGATCCACCTCCACTCCAACCCCAAACCGCAATCCGGCTGCTGTCGACAAAAGGCCATTTCAGGATCTCCCGGGCGCCCATAGCCTGGTCCCGGATATTCAGCCTGCCGATCTGCCGGTAGATGGATTTTCTCCAGGCCCTTCCTTTGGGGGCCGGCGAGCCGCGGTTATCCAGGCTCATATAGATATACCCGTCCGCGCTGAGATTGGGATACAGGAAATCAAAACCGGTTCCGTACCTGTCTACTACAGTCTGGGCGGCAGGTTCGCCATAGACATAAAAAAGTACGGGATATTTTTTGGTGCTGTCGAAATGCGGCGGCTTTACCATCCAGCCATCCATCGTGACTCCATCTGCCGTCGTGACGGTGAAGAACTCCACCCTTTTGTTCGCCTTCGTCTCCAGGACCTTCGGGGCGGCCTTTGCATCCGCACCCAGGACATTGTGTTTGGGCAGGCCGATCCATTCTTCTTCGGGCTCGGAATTTGCGCTGCTGAAGTCGTGCTGCGCATAGAGGCCACCGGGAGAAATATCGTAATCATGAACCCCTTCCTGTCCGGCCGGGGATAAACGCTCCGGCTTCCCTTTTCCATCCAGCCGGGTCCTGAACAGGTACTGCTGGGTAGCGTTATCCGGGGAAGCCATAAAATATACCCAGTTACTCTTCTCATCGATCAGCTTCACCGTTATGATATCATAGTCTCCCCGGGTAACCAGGGTCTCTTTTTTGCCGTCCCGGCTCAGCCGGTACAGGTGGCGCCAGCCGTCCTTCTCGGATACCCACAGGAATTCCTTGCCCGCGTTCAGCCAATCCCAACCCGCTACCACGCCTTCCTGCCAGGCGCCCTTGCATTCGATAAAGGCGCTGTCATGTTCTTCATAGATCGGAGTAGTTAAGCCCGTGGCGATGTCCGATACCAGGATCGTCGATTCGTTCTGCTTGCGGTTGAGTTGCTGCAGGATCAACTCCCCGGAGTTATGGGCCCATTCCATCCTCGGAAGATAGGTCTGCCGGGGGTCGCCCGGTATGGACATCCACTTCGTATCCCCCGATGCCAGGTCGACTACGCCGATCTTATAGGGAGAAGGCAGTTCTCCGGCCAGGGGGTATTCGACGGGTACGACGAATGAATACAGGGAGTCGGTCGTATTCAACATCAGGTAGTCTTTGATCTGGTTGGCGTCTATCTGCCAGTAAGCGATATGTTTCCCATCGGGGCTCCAGCGGAAGCCGTCCCGGCAATCCAGCTCTTCCTCATAGACCCAGTCGAAAGTCCCGTTGATCAGCTTGGGCGTACCATTGGTGGAAGTCAGGCAACGGGAAGCACCCGTGGCCAGGTCTTCCGAATAGACATTGTGTTCGCTGACATAGGCGACAGCGGACCCATCGGGTGAAAATTTGGCGTATAGCAGGGAAGATGCGGGTCGCTGCGCGCCCACCTGTTTCAATACCCGGCTCTGCAGATCGAAGACCCAGTAATCGCCCCGGGTCTCATATCGCCAAACCCGTTTGCTGTTGGTGAACAATAGAAGCCTGGTATGATCGGTAGAGAAAGAGAAGCTTTTGAGAACGAGCGGCGCCGATTGTCCGGGCGGAATGAGTTGCTCCCTGGAAGCAATGACGGTCTCCCTGCCGTCGGGAAGAAAATGCTGAACGATATTACCCTCTTTCTCCTGGTAAAAAGACTTCCCGTCGGCGGCCCATTTCAAATCGTCGGCTCCGGGTTGGGAATAAATATCCACAGTGATCAGCAGCAGGAAACAGGACAGGCAGACAGTCAAAAAATACCGGACGGATAAGTGCATACAGTTTCTTTTATGAGCCGGAAATTAGGATTTATAGCACTTATATCAAAAGAAATCATATATCGAACAGAAGAGGCCGCCTCGTGCGTGAGGCGGCCTCTTATCAAAAAAGAAATTTTACAAAACAATCGAATGCGCGGATCGGCTAGCGCCTTGCCCAACGGCCGGGCATCCACCTGTCACCCCTGCGGCCATGATCCCAACGACCGGGAACCCAGATAAAACCGGGGCGGGGGGGAACGGCCCAATGACCGCCGATAGCCACATACCTTCCACCGCGATAAGCCCAGTCTTCATCGATCCAGATATGTCTGGGACTGGGGGGAGGAGGTCTGCGGACGGGCGCCCATACCGGGTGTACGCTGACATAAACCTGTGCGGAAGCGGAATACGTGCCGGCCGCAAAAACTAAACAAGACAAAATCACCAGATTTAATACATACTTTTTCATATGTTGGTTTTTAAGTTTAAAAAAACAACTGCTTATTGGATTTGCGGGAATAACAGAAGTTAAAAGACCCGTACAGTTTTAACAGACATTTTTGCGACTAAACGAGTTGTTTTCAGGCACTTCTTTTATTCCGGGAACTAAATGTACAAATCTTATACCCCTCCGGGTTACCACTTATCATGCCACTACCCCGAGCATAAACCAATCCACGTGCAAATTTATTGTGTCCCCGTATTCTTCAAACCCCGGAGCCCGCTTCTGCTCCCTGCAGCCCTCTAAATCCCGGAACTCTGCTTCCCTCCGTAACCCTTTAAACCCCGGAACCCTCCTGACCGGTATCATCCTATCCGGCATCCCATCAAATCCGGTCCCCGGACTCCCTGCATCCTCCCGTTCCCGCTCCCGGCATTCCCCTATTCTCTCCCGGGCCCTGCACTGTCTTCCGCCGGCTCCCTGTGTCCGTCAGATCACCCCAAACCATTTCAAATCGATCCCTGTCCCATAAAAAAAGCCCGCTTAGTGACTAAGCGGGGCTATAAAAAGTAAGGTTGATAACGTTGAATGACGGGGAGCTGCCGGATCAGGACCGTTTCGGCTGTCCGAACTAGGCGCTGACCTTCTTGCCGCCTTTCGCTTTGGCGATCACCTCTTCTGCGACATTATGGGGCGCAGGAGCATAGTGAGAGAACTCCATGGTAGAAGTGGCACGGCCGGAACTCATGGAACGCAGTTGGGTCACATACCCGAACATTTCGCTGAGCGGAACCTTGGCCTTGATGACCTGGAGGTTTGCACGGCTGTCCATGCCTTCCAGGACGCCGCGACGACGGTTAAGGTCACCGGTCACATCTCCCATGTACTGGTCAGGTGTCAGCACTTCTACTTTCATGATGGGCTCGAGCAAAATGGGTTTTGCCTTGCGTCCGCCTTCACGGAAACCGGACCGGGCACATATTTCGAAGCTCATAGCATCGGAATCCACATCGTGATAGCTACCGTCGAATATCCGCACCTTCATATTGGTCATCGGATAACCGGCCAATACGCCATTCACCATAGAAACTTCAAAACCCTTCGAAATGGCGGGAATTAATTCCTTAGGAACGGAACCCCCGAAAATATCGTTTACAAACTGGAAACTCTTTCCTTCATTTTCCTTCAGCCATTCTTCGTCGGCAGGCCCGATTGCGAACTGGATATCCGCGAATTTACCACGGCCACCGGTCTGTTTCTTCAAAACTTCACGATGCTCGACCGTCGTATTGAATGCTTCCTTGTAAGCCACCTGGGGAGCACCCTGGTTCACTTCCACCTTAAACTCGCGGCGCATACGATCGATGATGATTTCCAGGTGCAGTTCACCCATTCCACGAAGGATGGTCTGACCGGTATCTTCATCCGTATTCACACGGAGGGTAGGATCTTCTTCTACCAGTTTGGAGATCGCCAGACCCATCTTGTCCACGTCAACCTGTGTCTTGGGCTCAACCGCGATCGCGATAACCGGCTCGGGGATGAACATATTCTCCAATGTGATGGGATGATCTTCGTCGCAAAGCGTATCCCCGGTCTTGATTTCCTTGAAACCTACCGCAGCTCCGATATCGCCGGCTTCGATAAAGTCGATCGGGTTCTGCTTGTTGGCGAACATCTTCATGATACGGCTGATACGTTCTTTCCTGCCGCTCCTCACGTTCAATACATAGGAACCTGCATCGAGATGACCGCTGTAACACCGGAAGAAAGCCAGACGACCCACAAACGGATCGGTCATGATCTTAAAAGCCAGGGCCGCAAAGGGCTCTTTCGCATTCGCCTTGCGATAGATCGTTTCGCCGGTGTTGGGATCGGTGCCCGCTGTATCTTCGATATCCAGGGGAGAAGGCAGGTAACGGCAAACGGCATCGAGTGCAGTCTGCACGCCCTTATTTTTAAAAGAAGAACCGCACATCATCGGAACGATGCTCAGATCCACCGTAGCCTTACGGATGGCCTCGTGCATTTCATCTTCGGTGATGCTGTTCGGATCTTCGAAGAACTTTTCGAGTAATTTGTCATCATATTCGGCAACGGCTTCGACCAGCTTGCCTCTCCATTCGTGCGCTTCTTCGAGCATGTCAGCCGGTACGGGGATCTCATCGAAGGTCATCCCTTCCGTTTCCATATGCCAGATGATACCCTTCATCTTGATCAGATCGACGACGCCTTTGAAATCGTCTTCGGCACCGATCGGCAACTGCAGGGGCACCGCCTTGGCGCCCAACATCTCCCTGACCTGGTTTACCACCATCAGGAAGTCGGCGCCGGAACGATCCATCTTATTGACGAAACCGATACGGGGTACTTTATAACGGTTAGCCTGGCGCCATACCGTCTCAGACTGCGGCTCTACGCCGTCAACAGCCGAGAACAGGGCAATCAGACCATCCAGTACACGCATGGAACGCTCTACCTCAACGGTAAAATCCACGTGACCCGGCGTATCGATGATGTTAAAATAATATTTCTTGGTATTGGCATCCACCTTACCCTTGTCCGTAGGGAAATTCCATTGGCAGCTTACGGCAGCCGAGGTGATGGTGATCCCTCTCTCCTTCTCCTGCTCCATCCAGTCTGTGGTGGCTGCTCCGTCATGCACTTCCCCGATCTTGTGGATCATGCCGGTATAGCGCAAAATACGTTCGGTGGTGGTGGTTTTACCGGCGTCGATATGAGCCGCAATACCAAAGTTTCTCTGAAATCTTAAGTCTGCCATTTTTATTTATTAAAAAGTTAATGCCTTGTTTTCGTTCCTCGCCCGTATCTATTTGATAATCTGTCCATTAGGACATTCATCGATCCGGGTTTTTTCTATGTTCCATGGGCCACTACCCTCCTTTTAAATTAGGTGCGCAAAGGTAATTAATTTTTCGATGCAAAATGCCAGGAGAATCCTAAAAAAACAGAGCCCCGCGAAAACTGCGGAGCTCTGAATATAATCCATTAAAAATTAACATATTAGGATGCGATTGCGACCGCGGCGCCCTCAGACCTTTTAGATCTTGAAGTGAGCGAAAGCCTTATTGGCTTCAGCCATACGGTGGGTATCTTCCTTCTTCTTGAAAGCTGCGCCTTCACCCTTGCTGGCTGCTATGATCTCGCCGGCCAGTTTCTCGGCCATGCTGCGACCATTGCGCTCACGGCTGTAACGGATCAGCCATTTCATGCTGAGGGAGATCTTCCTGTCCGGGCGAACCTCGGAAGGGATCTGGAAGGTGGCGCCACCGATACGACGGCTGCGGACTTCTACGCCAGGCGTGATATTCGACAGAGCCCTTCTCCATATTTCATAACCATCTTCGTTAGTCTGCTTCTGGATCCTGTCCATGGCATCGTAAAAAATAACGAAGGCGGTGTTTTTCTTGCCTTGCCACATCAGGTTATTTACAAAGCGGGTCACCAGGATGTCGTTATATCTTGCATCTGGGGCCAGCGGTAACTTTTTGGCTTGAGTCTTCCTCATTGTTCGGTGGAATTACTATTACTATTTATAACTATTACTACTATGAATAACTACTCGACTATTTCTTGCCGCCCTTTGCAGGTGCGCCCTTAGCGCCGGCTTTTTCCTTCTTCGTACCGTATTTGGAACGGCTCTTCTTCCGGTCCTTCACACCAGCCGTATCCAGGCTGCCGCGAACGATATGATAACGTACACCCGGTAAGTCTTTTACACGACCTCCGCGGATCAGCACGATCGAGTGCTCCTGGAGATTATGCCCTTCACCCGGAATATAGGCGATCACCTCTACTTTATTGGTCAGACGCACCTTTGCCACCTTACGCAAAGCGGAGTTCGGTTTCTTGGGTGTCGTCGTGTACACGCGGGTACAAACACCGCGGCGCTGCGGACAGGCATCCAGGGCCCTCGACTTGCTTTTTGCGCGAATAATCTCTCTTCCTTTTCTAACTAATTGCTGTATAGTAGGCATTCTGACCTAATTTTAATTTCGGACGGCAAAGGTATGTTTTCTGAGTAAAATGAAAAAACAATTTTGACAGATAATTTTCAATCTCCTGTATTCTCACAAAACAGGTTTTCAATTCAATGATATTCAGCTGATTGCATTCGGAGACTTTATTGGCTCTTTGCTAGATCCTGAACATCCAGCCCCGGGTATCGGCCTTCCGGCCTTCCCGGATGTCCGTCAGCAGCTTTTTGACGGCGGGCACCGCCTGCCAGCTGTGGATATCGAATTTCATGACGAAATCTTTATACCGGAGCTCCTGGATCATCGATACGGTGGCAGCCGTTCCCGTCCCGAACACCTCTTTCAGCTCCCCGCTCTTATAAGCGTCGATGATCTCGTCGATGGCGACAGGCCGTTCTTCGATCTCATAGCCCAGTTCCTTCAACACCTCGATGGCGCTGTCACGGGTGACACCCGCGAGGATGGTGCCGGCTTCCAGGTCGGGGGTGACGGCTTTGTTGCCGATGATAAAAAATACGTTCATCGTCCCGATCTCCTGCACATATTTATGTTCGAACGCATCGGTCCACAATACCTGGTCATACCCCTTGTCCTTTGCGATCGCCGTGGCCAGCATGCTGCTGCCATAGTTACCGGCGGCCTTGGCAAAACCGATCCCGCCCGGAGCCGCGCGCGTATAGTGCTCTTCGACATAGATCCGCATCGGCGCCGAATAGTAAGGACCCGTCGGGCTCAGCAGGATCATGAACTTGTATTTATCCGAGGGTTTTACCCCGATCACCTCGTCCGTAGCGAACATGAAAGGACGGATGTACAGGGAATAATCGTCCTTCATGGGGATCCAGTTCCTGTCCAGCTCGATGAGCCGGCGCATCCCTTCCATGAAGATTTCTTCCGGCACCACCGGCATCCGCATACGCTCGGCGGTTACATTAAACCGTTTGAAATTATCGATAGGCCGGAAAATATAAGGATTCCCTTCCCGGTCGTTATAGGCCTTGATACCCTCGAAAATAGCCTGGCCATAATGAATGGCCGCCAGCGCGGGAGACAATTCCAGGTTCTGAAAGGGCTTGATCTCCACGACACCCCATTCCCCGTTGTCATAATCCACCTCCAGCATGTGATCTGTAAAATATTTACCGAAAGGCAGATTATTAAAGTCGATTTCTTTGATCCGGCTCTTTGCAGTCTTTGTAACTTTTATATCCGACGCAGCGATCATAAAACATTATTTTTGTGGGACAAAGAAACAAACATTCTTCGTGCCTGCAAAAAAAACTAACAATTGTTAGCATAATCGTTAGTCTATACCAAACGATAACTCAATGAATCTCAACACAATTGAATTGTCCGGGTCCATCCTCGCAAAGCTGTACGGAGATTTGCTGGTCGCTCCCGGCGAGACATCCCTGCCAGCCGCCACACCAAAAACGACCACACCCAAAACGGCGCCGTCAGAGGCGACCCCGACCCCGGCACAGACAGTACCGGCTAAGACGAAACTGCCCGGAATAAGACCGGCGGAGAGCGTATCGCCAAAAACGACTCCTCCCGAACCCGTTCCGGCGGAAACCGTACCACCCGTAACCGCCGTCTATAGATTCCTGGGCAAAAACACGCGAAGAATCAGCATCGTCGTACAGTCTCCCGGCAACGCCTACCTGCCGGATGACCAGCTTGCCTTCCTGTCGAAGATGCTCGAAGCCTGCAAAATGAATATCGGGGACGTCGCGCTCGTCAACCATGCTTCGGCGCCCGTGGTGATCGCAGACTTCAAAACTCAGTTGAACCCATCCATCGTCATCCTGTTTGGCGTAGGTCCGGTCGATATCCGCCTGCCGATGAACTTCCCCCTGTTCAACATACAGCCTTACGACGAATGCAGGTACCTCTGCGCTCCCGGACTGGAAGAGCTGGTGAAGCCCACCGACGAAGGGAAACTGCTAAAAAGCAAGCTCTGGGTCTGTTTGAGAAACCTGTTTAACGTGTAAGACAATCCCGCTTCCATTCACTCCACTCAACCCATTCAGACCATGAGCCAGCAACTCATCTTTGCCACTAACAACGATCATAAAGTAGAAGAGATCCAGGCCGCCATCGGCAGCCAGTTGCAGGTCATCAGCCTCCGGCAGGCCGGCATCGACATCGATATCCCCGAACCCCATGACACCCTGGAGGCAAACGCCTCCGAGAAATCCGGCGTCATCCACCGGCTTACCGGCAAGTCCTGTTTCAGCGAAGATACCGGGCTGGAGGTCTATGCCCTCAACGGCGAGCCCGGCGTAAAAAGCGCGCGTTACGCCGGTGAAGACAGGGCCTTCGAAAAGAATACCGAAAAACTGCTGCACAACCTCGAAGGCCAATCCGACAGGCGCGCCCGTTTCCGCACCGTCATCTCCCTGATCTTCGACGACCGGGAATACCTGTTCGAAGGCATCTGCGAAGGACGCATCCTCGCGGCCCCGACCGGCGGCAGAGGCTTCGGCTATGACCCCGTGTTCTCACCGGAAGGCGAGCAGCGCAGTTTTGCGGAGATGTCGCTGGAAGAGAAGAACCGCTTCAGCCACCGCCGGAAAGCCGCCGATAAACTGGTCGACTTCCTGCAGCAACAGGCCAAACGTCAACAAAAAGCCCAACAGTAAAAACGAATGCCGGCCAGGCGCAAGAAAACAAAAATGACAGAGCCGGCAACAAACACACCTTCATCAATCACATCATTATGCCCAGGATCCGCATCGAACTACCAGTGCATTTTTCCTTCACAGCCGCTATCCCCATCCGCATCACCGATCTCAACTACGGCGCCCATGTCGGAAACGACACCGTCCTCTCGCTGATCCATGAAGCCCGTGTGCAATTCCTCGCTCACTTCGGCTACACGGAACTAAACCTGGCCGGCGTATCCCTTATCATGGGCGACGTGGCCATCGAATTCAAAAAAGAGATCTTCTATGGGGATACCGTGCTGGCATCCGTCACTGCCGCCGATTTCTCGAGAGTAGGCTTCATCCTCTACTATAAACTGGAGAAGGAGGAAAAGCAGGAGACCAATCAGGGAGGCGGCAAACGCGTATTACTCGCCACCGCCCAGACCGGGATGGTATGTTATAATTATGAGCTTAAGAAAGTGGTGTCCGTGCCCGAAGAGTGTAAGACGATATTCTCGTCACGGGAGAGTCCGGGTATGCAGGGTTGACGACACCGCGCACCCCTACAACAACTTCCTGATACAAGCCAGATGCGACAGCAAGACCAGCGGCACGATGCAACAGGGGAGCCAGACAAAAGGAAAATATAGGATCGCCTGGTTCGGCTGGCTGAAGGCAAACCGCTGAAAGGAGAAGGGCGCCGATAAGATCGCGGTGATGACGATATTCGCCAGGAGCCCCAGGCAGACGATATTCCAGGCCAGGTAAGCCCCCTTGCTGAGTTTGTTTTTTACAAATCCGAAGTAATAGACTATGGGCGCACTTACTCCCGAGAGGATATCGAAATTCCGGCCTTCAAAAGTCAACAGCGCCGGAACCTGGTGATAGAGATAGAGCCGGAACAGGGTCAGTTCCACCGGGATCCTCACGATGTGGAGCAGCGTCAATACCCGTATGTCCAGCCCGTCGAGCCAGGCCCTTCCGCGGGCCGTCAGAAACAGCAGGAGAATAAATAACAGCGGTGGTATGACGGCAAGGGCAAACCGTGGCGGCGCGCCGGCCGTCACCGTATAATATCCGTTGAAAGCCAGCACCCCCTGCAAGGCCAGCCACGCCAGCAATACCGACATCGCGACCACAGATCTGTACGTCGCCTGGTAAAAGAAGAGAACGGTCAGCAGTGTGGTTAGCATGAAGATCAGGCTGACCAGGAAAGGGAGGTCCTGTATCATAGGTGTTTTTTATTTCTTATTCATTCCAGATCTTCCAGCTCTCTTCGGCCTGGATGATCAGCATCTCATAGCCGTTCTCGACAGTGGCGCCGTGCTCCTCGCCTTTTTGAAGGAAGAGGGTCCTGGCAGGGTTATAGACAAGATCATAAAGATAGTGCTTCGGAGACAGCACCTGGTATGGCAGGGGCGGACATTCTTCGGTACGGGGGTACATCCCCAGGGGAGTGGTATTGATGACAAGGGTATGGGTGAGCAGCAGCTCTTCGCTGACCTCTTCGTACCGCAGATCCGCAAAGCCGGTCCGGGGGGTCCGGGATACATACCGGTAGGAGATCCCCAACTGGCCCAACACGTATTCCACGGCTTTGGAAGCGCCGCCGGTACCCAGGATCAGGGCCCGGTCATGACCGGGTCCGAGTTTTTTGACAAGCGACCGCTGGAAGCCGATCGCGTCGGTATTATAGCCATACAGGCGCCCGTCGCGGATCCGGATGCAGTTACAGGCATTGATCCGCGCGACGATCTCGTTTTTAAAATCCAGGAAAGGGATCACCCTCTCTTTATAGGGGATGGTGACGTTAAGCCCACACAGGTTCTTATCCAGCAGCATAGCCGGCAGCTCCGAAATATTTTCCAGCGGGTACAGTTCATAGAGACAATCGGTGATTCCCTCCGCTTCAAACTTCTCCGCGAAAAACCGCTTCGAAAACGAATGGCTCAAGGGGAATCCTATCAGGCCAAACTTCCTCATCAGACTTTGCCTTTGTCCAGGAACAGCTCGAAAGTGTCTCCGCGCAGACCGATCCGCATGGCTTCCAGGGCGATCACCTCGGTCGGGGCGATATTGCCCAGGTTCACATTACAGCCGATCAATTCGATAAAATACAGCTGCTGCGCCTTCTGAGGAGCCTCCCAGAGGATCTTCTCGGCGGGGATCTGCGTCAGGATCTCCTGAACCAGCCCCTCGCGCACCTCGCCGCTTCCACGATAGATACCGACATTGCCGGCTTCGCGGGCTTCGGCGATCACATAGGTCGCACCTGCACTCAGTTCGGCACGCATGAGTTCGATCCATTTATAAGGGGGGATGATATGCGCCGCATCCTTGCTGCCTACTTCGCTCAATACCGTGGCGTGCCTGGTCAGCTTTTCGATATATCCGCATTTTTCGGCGTGGGGAATGGTGATGGAGCCGTCGCTGACCTCGATATAGGAGATCCCGTAGTCCTTGCAGACCGAGATGTAGTCATCGAACTGGTTGCGTATCAGGAAAGCCTCGAACAGGGTCCCGCCGAAATAGACCGGAAGGCCAAAAGACTGATAGACCTCGATCTTCTCCCGGAGCCTGGGGGTGACAAAAGCAGTGCCGAAACCGAGCTTTACCACGTCTACATGCGGATGGGCCACACTCAGGAAATTCTTCGCTTCATCGATGCTCAACCCCTTATCCATAACCATTGTAATACCATGCTGACGGGGCCGTTCCATTCGTTCAGGGATCTGAGTAAGTTTAAAATTCATTCCTCTTAATTGTTGTTGGTAAATTAATAGCTGTCATCATGCCCAAACTCACAGGAGCGCAAAAATAGGAAACTATCCGATACTAAAGATTGTCTCTCAGTATGGTACAATAAATTCTAATGTGAATCTAATAAAAAGCGGGAAATCACGCACCTGAATCGACTGTTTTTCATGCTTAAATCGACCTGTTTTTCTTGTACCGGGCGATAATATCGACCACCGGCTGGTATTGCAGTATGACGGGATTCAGTTCCAGTAGTTTTTTCAACAGCCGCGGAGCCTTCTGCATGGCCTTCTCCAATTGCAGTTGCCCCTCCTTGGACCTGCCCAGGGCAAAATATACCGCACAGAGATAAAAGCCGAAAAGCGGCTTGCCGCCCGTCATCCGGATCGCTGCGTTGACCTGCTCCAGGGCTTCCTCAAAGAACTCCGCGTTATACAAACACCGGATCAGCGCCTCCCAACTTGAAATATTCCGGGGACGCATCCTGACCACATTGGAAAAATATTGGATCGCTTCCTTGTATTCCCCCAGCTGCATCTTGCATTCGCCCATGGCCAGGTTGTATTCCGGTTGTTTGGCATGGATCCGCATGGCAGCCTCCAGTTGTTTCACGGCATGGGACCACTGCCCCTCGTTGAGATACGTGCAGGCCAGCTTATAATAGAGTTTGCTGTCGTCGGGATTCAGATGACTGGCCTTGCGATAATAGAACCGTGCCTGGGCATAGTTGTCGAGCTTGTCGTAGCAATGCCCGATCGCCTCGAAGATCACATCCTCAGGACGGGAGAGTTCGAGCACTTTTTCCAGCGACTCGATGGCATCCTTGTATTTGCGGAGACGGATGAACGCGTCACCCATATTCCGGTAGGCATAATCGAACTTTTCGTCGATCGCAATGGCATACTTGTAAGCGTCGATGGACTTTTCGTACAGTTTCAGTCCCTGGAAAGCCGCGGCCAGGTTGAACCAGGCCAGCTCGCTGTAGGGGTGATTGTCGATGATCTGCTGGTGCAGCCGGATACTCTCTTCGTTACGCCCCGTAAAATCAGTCCAGAAACAGATCTTATACAAAGCCTCCTCGCTGGTAGGGTCCTGCTCCAGGATCAGTTTCAGACAGTCGAAGATCTTATCGAACTCCTCGTAGTCGTCATAAACGTCCGCCAGCTCGAAAAGCAGCTCGATCCGCTCATTGCCCTCAAAATGCTGGAGCGCATTCTCCAGGAGATCCACCGCCTTCTCCTGCTGGTCGAGCGCCAGGTAGGCATCGGTCTTCAGGATGAACAAGTTGATATCGGCCCCATCCAGCAGTTCCGCCTGCTCCAGGATCACCAGGGCCTCCTGATAACGGCGGGTGGCTATGAACAGGTCCGCCTTCCGGATAAGCAGGGTGGCCGAATAGGGATACTGTCCCACCCCGATCTCCACTGCCTCTATGGCCTGGGGCATATCCTCCAGGTCGTCATAATAATCGATAATCTTTTCAAATGCATCTTCTTCGAGGAAGGAATGATGACGTCCATTACGCAGATTCTGGTATTGCTTCAGCAACTCTTTCATCTCCTCGCGGTCCGGGTGGTATGGATTTTCTTTCATCCGTATGTTTGAAGGTTATTGTAAGTTAGCACATATAACCAACCCTGCAAATTTTTTAGACACCCCAAGCCAACCAATTTGCCTGAAAAAGCGTATATATCAACAGACAACGGTGAAATGTGGATAATTCCCGGCCATTACTTTAGGTGTAAAGTGTAACTTTCTATATCTCAGACCGTTAAAGGTTTATTAAAATTTGTGACGGACGGTTAAAAAAAACCCAATTTTATTTGGTATCTTTGCTTCGTTAAATGTTAAGACTGACTACCATAAAAGGAGAAAAATTAGTAAAACGGACGCTTTTGAGTGTGTTGCTGGTCAGCGCGGTCGTCTTCACCTTTGCAAGCAAAGGAGGAGGGGGAGGAGACAAGAAGAAGAACAACAGCATGACGTTTAAGACGGATTTCACTCCCATTCGTACGGCAGGCGGATTCACCCTGAAAAGTGGTCCCGCCTACAGTGGCAGTTTTATGCTGGGCCGCGAAAAAGACACCCGGGGTATGGTATCCGTCAATTCGCTGGTCACTTATCAGAAAGGCAATACTATCTTCATCATGCCTTACCGGTATAAAATATCTACAGACTATCTGTCCGCCCCGAAGAACAATCTTCGGCTGTTGGATCTGAAGATCAATATGCACAAATAGCCGGAATCTTCTTTCGTCCTAAATATCTATTCACAACTGACTATATTTCCCCTCACTCACCATTTCTGTCACTACTGATTACTCACAACTCACTATTTCTGTCCCTACTGACTACTCACCACTCACCATTACTGTCCCCACTGACTACTCACTCTTCCTGCTCTCATCATAAGTCATTTCGCGATACCCCCCCTTCGGAATGTCAAACTTCGAAGCGGGCACGGGATTCTGAATCAACTTCGTCAACGTATACCTGATCTTCATATTCCCGTTGGCGATCTCATACTCCAGCGGAAGCCCATCGAGGTTTTTGAACTGGGGATCATAATCCTTGTTCTCAGGCAGGAGCTCCCGCGTATAGTATACCGTCAGCTTATACCCGTCGTTTCTCTCTGCGACAGCCTGCTGGCAGGTATATCCCGCGATCACCTTTGTGCCGGGAACATTCTTGAACACCATCCCGTTGTAACGTTTGTTTTTCTCCCGCCAGTTATCCGCCGACAGCCTGATCAGCAGTTTCTGGCCGCTGACTTCCTTCAAAATGACCGCGGTATTGGTCTTTGCGTCCAGGATGGTGGTAGAGCTGAACAGAGGGCTGGTGATTTCAGAACGGCTCTTAAACCCTTTGATATAGACCGTATTCATAGCGCCTTCGGAACCGCCTGCGGAAGAAGGAAGCGCAGCGGGGTCTCCGTTGAGGATGACGAATTCGTAGACCAGGGTAAGCTCCGAGAGCACTTTCTGGGCAAAGAGAGACTGCGGGAAGCCCATGAACAATGCCGGGCACACAGCCAGCATTCTGAATACAGCACGTCGGAGTTGGTTCATTCTTATGTGGTTTGTTAGGTACCGTAAAATAAGAAAGACCTCTTAATATCGAGAATATTAAGAGGTCTTTTTTGTTAAAGCAAAGCCTTATTTCCCACGCGGCGGCTGCTGGGCCTTCTTCTGCGCTTCCTGCATCTGCTCCAGCCGTTCCTGCCATTTCGATTTTGCCTTCGGCTTGCCCCGGTTCTCCTGCAATTTTGCGAGGATCTTCGCATGATCGATGATATAGTTCTGGATCACGAATTGCAGGACCAGGGTGATGGCGTTGGATACGGTATAATACCAGGTCAGCGCCGCCGGCAGCTTGTTAAAAAATATCAGCAGCATCACCGGCATGATATAGGGCATATATTTCATGGCCGGGTTGCTCTGATCCGGCGTCATACTCATACCATAAAGAGAGATCAGGAAACTGGTGGCAACCGCCAGCAACGCAAAAAGGCTGACATGATCTCCATAGCCCGGTATCGAAAATCCAAAATGCACCACCGTATCGAAAATAGAAAGGTCCTTGGACCAGAGGAAATGCTGGCCGCGGAGGGCGATATTCGAGTTGAAGAAACTATACAAGGCAAAGAAGATCGGGATCTGCAGCAAAGCCGGGATACAACCGCCCAGCGGGTTCACACCTGCCTCCCGGAACAATTTCATTTGCTCCATACCTACCTGTTGCTGGTCGTTACCCACCCTCTTTTTCATCGCCTCTATCTCCGGGCGGAGCGCCTTCATCTTGGCCCCGCTGAGATAACTGCTATATACAAGCGGTGAAGTGAGCAGTCGTATGAAAAGCGTCAGCAGAAGGATGGCGATCCCATAGCTGGTGATGAACTGTTTGAAGAAATTGAATACCGGCATGATCACATAGACGTTCAATGGCCGGACAAAAGAATACATGTCTCTTCCCAGGTTGACGATCTTATCCATTCCCGCCGCCTGCTTCTTCAGGATGTTGAAGTCGTTGGGACCATAATACAACTGAAAGGAGAGGGACGATGCTGATCCCGCCGGCAACTTTGCCTGCAGGTTGATGTCGGCGACGCCGATTGTATTGGATGTATCTCCCGGCTCGAGCTTCCAGTGGATCTCGCCGGATGAAAAATTATTTTTTGCGATCAGCGTATTGTTGAAGAACTGGCTCGCGACAGACACCCATTGCACGGATTTCTCGAACTTCTTCTCCGTCTTGGAACGGATATAGTCGAAAGCGTTGTCTTCATAGAAGCCGACATTCGACAGCTGTTTCTCATAAATGATACTCTGCTGGGTCCGCGTAACCTGGTTATGCCAGTCGAGGTTGAAATTGTTCTGGCTGAAAAGCCTGGATGGATTCTCGGTCGTCACATCCCAATCCACCGCATAGGAATCGGGATGAAGCGTATAGCGGTGTACAATAGACAGACCCGCGGGAGCAGGCAGCCGGAAACTCACGGTCTGCGTGCCATCCGCCTGCTTGACGAGCTCTCCTTCCTTGAAAAACAGCTCCGCCGAGGCAGCGATCTGGTTGTTCCCCAGCGTGATCGGGTAGGTGAACCGGTCTCCGTCAGACGCATTGACCAGCTTCACGGGCGTACTGTCGTAGGAGTTGAATTTCTTCAGCTCTACGGAAACAGGCTGCCCCCCTTTATTCGAAAAGACGATCTTTAATACGTCGTTCTCTGCAGTCAGCAGATGCTCCCTCCCGTTCAGGGCGCCGTTAAAACCCGTCGTATCCCTCCGGACGGTATCCAGCGTGTGAACGGACGAATCCTGCAGCCTGGCCAAAGCCTCCTGGCGCGCCTTTACCACGGCAATGGAATCCTCCTCTATCTTGCGTTGCCGCTGCAACTCCTGGCTATTCCTCGTGGAAGTAAAAAGATAAATGAACAATAAGACCCCCAACAGCACAAAACCTATCACTGTATTACGATCCGTACCCATTATGATTGTTTTTTAAAAGAGGTGCAAATATAGGGAATCGCCGGCTGCCGCACACTATATGCCTCCGGCCCGGCGCCATACATCGGTTAATTTTCGGTAAAGACAAGAATACTCATCCCTGCCGGAGATGGCAAGAATATCTAAATATATAACAATCAATTACTTACAGATTGTCGCGCAACTATCGCCCTCTTCACACTATCCTTCCCGGTCCCCTGGTTTACTCACATCTTCCCCCACTCACTCCCTTCAACTTACCAAACGCCCTACTCACCGCTTACTACTCACTACTCTTTCTCACCGGCCTCCCCCTTTAGTCTGTCTGCCCCACTCACTTCCCAACACTCACTCCTCGACATTTTCTGTCCCCACTCCCCACTCACTACTCACCACTATATCATCTCGCTCTGCAGCAGCGGATTCTTCACCGAACTCTTTGCCTCGGCGAACTCCTTGGCGGCTTTTATGAAATGAACAAAGATGGGTTGCGGGTTTTCAACGGTGCTCTTTAACTCAGGATGGTATTGTACCCCGATAAAGAAAGGGTGGGACGGCAGCTCCACAATCTCCACCAGGCCGCTTTCGGGGTTCTTTCCGCTGGGGACCATGCCGGCTTGCTCGAACTGCTGCAGGTAGCCATTATTAAATTCCCAACGATGACGATGTCTTTCGCTGATCCCGGGAACTCCATATATCTGGTAAGCCAGGGACCCTTCCTGCAGAACGCAGGGATAAGCGCCCAGACGCATGGTCCCTCCTTTGATCGTCACCTTTTTCTGCTCTTCCATCAGGTCGATTACGGGCGTGGACGTATGCGGGTTCATTTCCGTGGAATGCGCATCAGCCAAACCCAGCACATTACGCGCGAATTCGATCACCGCCATCTGCATGCCCAGACAGATGCCGAAGAAAGGCAACTTATTCTCGCGGGCATATTTGACGGCGACAATCTTGCCTTCGACGCCACGATGGCCAAAACCGGGAGCCACCAGCAGCCCGTCCAGGTCGGCCAGCTTCTCCTTGACATTCTCGTCGGTAATGAATTCACTATGCACGTTTACAATCTGCACCTTACACTCATTCATAGCCCCCGCGTGCACAAAAGATTCGAGGATCGATTTATAGGCATCCTGCAGTTCGATATACTTGCCGATCAGGCCGATCGTAACTTTGCTCTTTGGATATTTCAGCTTGTCGAGAAACTCCTTCCATTTGCCCAGCTCGGGTTCATGATAATTCGTGATATTGAATTTCTTCAGACAGATCAGATCCAGCTTCTCGCGCATCATGGTCAGTGGTACCTCATAGATCGTGGAGGCATCCGCCGCTTCGATGACGGCCTCGAGCTTGACATTGCAAAACAGGGCGATCTTCTTGCGGATCTCCGGAGAAAGGGATTCTTCCGTCCGGCACACGATCACATCCGGGTGAACACCTTCCTGGCTTAACAGTTTGACGCTATGCTGTGTGGGCTTTGTCTTCAATTCCTTTGCCGCCTTGAGATAAGGGATCAGCGTAAGATGGATGACCATACAGTCTTCCTCGGGCATCTCCCACTGCAGTTGACGGACCGCTTCGATAAAAGGGAGGGATTCGATGTCACCCACCGTACCGCCGAGTTCCGTGATGATGATATCATATTTATTGCCCTGGCCGAGCATTAGCATTCTCCGTTTGATCTCATCGGTAATATGCGGGATCACCTGTACGGTCTTCCCGAGATAAGCTCCTTCCCTTTCCTTATTGATGACCGTCTGGTAGATACGGCCCGTCGTTACATTGTTGGCCTGTGAAGTGAAAATGCTCAGAAACCGCTCATAATGGCCAAGATCCAGGTCCGTTTCCGCACCGTCTTCGGTGACGAAACACTCGCCGTGCTCGTAAGGGTTGAGCGTGCCCGGATCCACATTGATATAAGGATCGAATTTCTGGATCGTCACCCGAAGGCCCCTTGCCTGCAGCAATTTCGCCAGCGACGCCGCGATAATTCCCTTTCCTAAGGACGAAGTCACACCACCTGTAACAAAAATATACTTGGCCATAATATGGTTAATTATTTATCTGATTTATAGAGCTTTCTTAATATTATTTTAGGCCAGGCGGCAGGTTTACGTGCCTGTTTTGACCTGTTGAAAACCAACAAGGGAAGAAATTCCAAGAGGTCATGCAAAGCTACGCCAAATTTTTAACCCGGGAAAACGGGGCTTTGGGGATGTGGATAAAACGCAGTTTGCTGTCAATTCATAACCCCTTAAATTATTCGTAAAAAATGATTTTTTTCTATCGAACTTCGGCTTTTATTGCAGGTTTGCCCGATTAACACAAAAAAAATTCAATATGAAAAATTTCGCGATCCTGGCCTTGTCTCTCTTTGCAGGGGTCGTGGCGAAAGCACAGCAAAAGATGAGTTGCTGCGCCCCTTCAGCCACCGAGGCTTTTTCTATGCTTGCATCCGACAAAAGTTTTGTAAACAGCCACGCCGAACCCCTCCCCTTCACCTACCACAGCGCGGTTGGAAAAGAGATCGTCTTCCACGCCACCGACGGCAGCGACGCCTACGGCTGGGAAATCCATTCCGTCAGTCCCAGTAACGACTATATCTTCGTGATCCATGAATGGTGGGGCCTCAACGACTATATCAAACAGGAAACCGAAAAACTCTGGAAAGACATCGGCCATGTGAATGTCATCGCCATAGACCTCTATGACAGGAAAGTCGCCGCCACCCGCGATGATGCCGCCAAACTGGTGCAGGAAGTCAGGGAAGACAGGATCATCTCGATCCTGAAAGGCGCCATCAACTATGTCGGGCCGCGCGCAAAGATCTATACCATCGGCTGGTGCTTCGGCGGCGGCTGGAGCCTGCAAACGACCCTGATGGCCGGAAAACAGGCGGCAGGCTGCGTCATGTATTATGGAATGCCCGAAAAAGATGTGGAAAAACTCAAAACCCTTCACGCGGACGTCCTGGGCATCTTTGCCAACAAAGACGATCACATCACGCCAAAAATAGTCGATGATTTTGCAGCCAATATGACCCTGGCGGGGAAAAAACTGACGCTGAAACGCTATGACGCCGTCCATGCCTTCGCCAACCCAAGTAACCCCGACTACGACAAGGCCGCCGGAGACGATGCCTACAAAGCAACACTGGCGTTCTTCAAAGCCCGGACCCGCTAGCCCCGTCGCCGGAATGCTAAAATGCTAAAGCCAGGATTATCCTGCCTGCACAATCCGGGAACCCGGCTCAGAGGCTGCATAAACACATAAACAAAAAAACACATAAGCAAAAAAGACGAGGCGCCATTCGAAATGGCGCCTCGTTCTATTAGATGTCTTATGATTGTTTCGATCCTGTGAGGATCAGCCTCGCATTGCCGCCGATCAAAGCCCGGCAAAAGAATAAAAACGCTGATTTTTTACACTGGGCTCTTGCTGCCCATTGACCATGTTTTTGGTCATGTCCTTGGCGTTCAGCATTTTGCCATGATTGATCTTGATCGCATGAAGGGCCACGATGGTCGCAATTTCAAGAACCAATACGATCAATGTGGTCGTTTTCCTCTGTTTCATAGTAAAACTGGATTGTGATTTTGATTTATTTTCTTTAGGATGTGTTCGGCAAGAATCTAAGGTGCAAGTTAAAGTCAAAACGAAAAATAATAAAATTTATTTTTGCCAGCTACGTAAAAATCAACCTTTTATGCGGATAAATCCCCTCGTAGATTTACGAAGGTCTTCCAAATTACAATGCGTTTACAACCAGATACATATATTCAAAAACAAATATTAGAGAAAGAAAATTTTTTTACTATTTTACCGGTATATTACGTACCCTACATTGTATCCATGAAAAAAATCATCCTCGCATCCCTTTGTATTGCGCTGTTATCCAAAGCATTCGCCCGGACGGCCCAGTCGGACCCCGGTCAGCGCACTGCCCTCAGCCATAAAATAGTAGAGATAGAATTGCCCAATCCGCAAAGAACGGAGGCCATGCCCGGTCCCTTTAACCATTTCGAGGTGATTGACGCGCGGCCGGATACCTCTTATATCGGAGCGCATACCGAGAACTTATGGGTACCGATGACCCGGATGAGGCAGCTGGTCCTCAAAGGGTCCGTCACGCGGACGATACCGGACTACCTGAACAACCATTTCTCCGATCCCGAAGCTCCTTATAAAGTGCTGGTAGTCATTCGCAAACTCTGGATTTCCGACATAGCCTATTCCTACCGGCAGGAGGAACAAAAAGACGAAATCTACCAAAAAGATGATAAGATCAATTGCAGGTTCCGGGCCGAAATCTATGTCTCGGGCGGCAACCAGCCGGCGGGTGATAATTCATCCGGCAACAAGTCGCTGTATACACCCGTGCTCCGTTTCGATTCGCTCCTGGTACTGGACAAAAATGGATATGACCGGATCGGCGGCTTTTTGTCGGACCTGCTGCAAAGCATGGCCGACACCCTCGCGACCTTCGATATCGACAGGAAATGGGAGACCGGCAGGCAACTCAGCCTGGCAGATATCAGGCGCTTCAGCAACTCGCTCTACGACTTCCCCATTTTCAGGGACACCGCACTCGTAAAAGGCGTGTATGCCAGCTTCGACGAATTCCGCAACAACGCGCCTTCCATCCGGGATTTCGAGATCGCCACGGAAAACAAGAGGTCGCTCCTCTATACAAAAGACCCTTCCGGGAATTCCTTCTACAACCACAAAGCCTGGGGCCTCTGTGACGGCAAGAACCTGTACGTGATGCTGGAAGGGTTCCTTTTCCCCATTTTCAGGGAACAAAATGCATTTTATCTTTCGGGATTTATAGAAAGCAAGACAAACGCGGAGAATGTCAGGGAGGACAGGGATGAATACCTGTACGGACCACAGGACGGCGGAGCCACCTGGTTTCCCGGCACGGCCAGCCAAAACAACGCCGTCATTGCCCGGGCCGACTACGCGATAAAACACAAAAACACGGTAAAAAGAGAGACCCGCGTCTTCCTGGTGGATCCGGACACGGGGGCCATCTATTAGAACACGGGAGCTATCAATTGGGACACGGGGGCTATCTGTAAAGGGTCTTTTTCGAGGCTATCCTTTCCCGATCTTCTCATAGCTCGCGACCAGCCCCTTTATCAGCGAAGAGCTGAAGCCCTGGTGTTCCATCTCGTTGAGCCCCGCGATGGTACAGCCCTTGGGAGTGGTCACCTTGTCGATCTCCTGTTCGGGGTGGGAACCCTTCTTCAGCAATAGCTCGGCGGCTCCCTTGACAGTCTGGGCCACGATCAGGTTGGCCGTAGCCGCATCGAAGCCGATCTCGATACCGCCTTGTATATTGGCCCGGATATAGCGCATGGCAAAGGCCGTACCGCAAGCGCCCAGCACGGTAGCGGCATCCATCAGCTTTTCATCGATCCGGACGGTCCTGCCCAACTGGTTGAAAATATCATGGACATATTGCAACTGCTCCTCACTCGCATCTTCGGCTGCGATACAGGTCATGCTCTCCTGGATGGCGATGGCCGTATTGGGCATGGCCCGCATGATCGGGATCTTCTTGCCGAGCACACCCGAAATATGGTTGATGCTGACCCCGGTGATCACGGAGACCAGCATATGCCGGTCTTCGCGGAACTCATCCTTCAACGACCGGATGATTTCATTGACCTGGAATGGCTTCACCGCGAGGATGACCAGGTCCGCATAACGGACGGCCTCTTCGTTCTTGTCGCTGACCAGCACCCCCATCCTCTCAAGCCCATGCAGGGTCTGGATATTCCGCTTCGTGATCAGGATATGTTTGGGCGCTACGAATCCACTCTGTATGAGCCCTTCCGCAATCGCAGTCCCGAGATTCCCCCCGCCGATAATAGCAATTCTTTTATTCATAACGTTCGATTAAATCTCGCTAATAATATTCCTTCCTCGCCAGGTAGTTCCTTACGTAATCATCCACCCCGGCCTCCAGGGAATAGAACTCATCCGTATAGCCCGCATTCCGCAATTTTTGCATATTGGCTTCCGTAAAATACTGGTACTTATCCCTGATGTCTTCCGGCATATCGATATAGACGATATGCGCGGGCTTGTCCAGCCCTGCATAGGTTGCCTTGACCAGGTCTTCAAAGCTCCTGGCCTTGCCCGTACCCAGGTTATAAATACCCGAAGCCGGCTGGTTTTTCATCAGCCAGAAGCAGACTTTCAGCACATCCTTCACATACACGAAATCGCGCAGCTGCTGCCCATCCTTATAATCGGGGCGATGAGACCTGAACAGCTTCACCTCCCCTTCCTTTCCGATCTGGTTGAAGGAATGAAAGATCACGCTGGCCATCCTGCCCTTGTGAGACTCATTGGGACCATAGACATTAAAGAACTTCAGACCGGCCCAGAACGGGGGATGATGATCCTTTTGCTGCAGCGCCCATTTATCGAATTCATTCTTGGAGACGCCATAGGGATTGAGCGGCTTCAGCAGGCTGATGCCCGCATGGTCGTCGTCGTAACCGGCTTCCCCATTTCCATAGGTGGCGGCCGAGGAAGCATAGACCAGCGGAATATGATGCAGGGTACAATAGTTCCAGACCTTCTGGGAATACTCCACATTCAGATGCTGGTGGATGGCATAGTTGAACTCCGTGGTATCCGTCCTCGCCCCGATGTGGAAGAACATGCTGATACGCGGCTTCTCCGAAAAGAGCCATTCGAAGAACTCCTCCCGCTCGATCTTATAGTCAAACGCTTTATCTTCCAGGTTGGGCGTCTTATCGATACGACTGAATTCATCCACCAGGATGAGGTTACGATACCCGTTCTGATTGAGATAGCCGGCCAGACAACTGCCGATGAAGCCGGCCGCGCCTGTAACTACGATATATTCTTTGGGAGAACTCATATATTTGAATCGGGCTTTGCCCTTTTTACAAAGATAGATGAAACTACGATCCATTCAGTTACTGCGCGCAGTTGCCATCATTTTGGTAGTGTATGCCCATTCGATCGATCTTCAGATGCGTTTCAGCCATTCATTCCAGCAGGATTTTTTTTACCTGCAAAACTTCGGGGCCTTTGGCGTAGACCTCTTCTTCGTCGTGTCGGGTTTTGTCATTAGCATGGCAGCCGAACGGTATGCAGGTCCCGGCCCGGGTTTCCGGTTTCTTGCCAGGCGATTCATACGGCTGAACCCGGTTTACTACCTGGTCAGCGGTTTTGTGTTGCTCATGAATCTTTGGAGGCCTCATGCAATAACGGGAACCGCCAGCCAAACCGGCGCCATTTGGAAGACGATCCTGCTGCTGCCCTTCTTTGACAAGGTGTCGTGGATCGATCCGCTGCTATACGTTGGATGGACCCTCGCGTTCGAATGGTTGTTCTATATACAGTTCTTCATTGCCATCCTTTGCGCGCCGGAAAAAAAAGAATGGCTGACAGTCACGCTGATTACAGGGATGGTGTTATTGGGGATCTTATTCAAAAGCGGGGACCCGCGATGGATATTCCTGACAGCGCCTATCCAGTTGGAGTTCCTGCTGGGCATGATGATCTATCGTCTTTTTACACTGGATGTCCGGCCCGAGCTGGCAGCAACGATCTCCCGGTTCTGCCTGTTAACCGGCGTGGGCTTCTGCGTATGGCTGATCTTCACCGGTTTCGGAAACGACCTCGAAATGGGCGTCATCCTTAATCAGCCCGGCAATTTTACCCGCATCATCCATTGGGCGACGGCATCGGGCCTGCTCGTAGCCGGGTTCACGTTCATGGAGAAAAACCACCGGAAGATTCATCCCCCTGCCTGGCTGCTACGTTGCGGCGACGCCTCTTATTCCATATACCTCACCCATACCATCGTTTTTCGGATAGCCGTCCCGGTTTATCTGAGGGCAGGTTTTCCACCCGCGCCCGATGGGGTCGTTTTTTTGCAATTGCTGGCGGCCCTGCTCGTCGGAATCGGGTTCTATCAATGGGTGGAAGCCCCCCTTCTGCATCGGCTCAGGATCCTCTTTCGGCTATGACGCTCCGTTGTGAACCCTACCGTCTTCCGTAGCGCAGGTCCTGTTTCGCCGGTTCCCTATCCTGACACCTCCTTTATGACAGTTCCATCTCCACCAGTCCGTTTACGAGCCTTTCGATGGCCGTATCGTACTGCTCTTTCCAGCTCTCTATCTTACCCCAATCCATTCCATCCACTTCCACGCTGCCCGCCGTAACGAATCCCAGCTCTTCATAAGGATGGTCTCCCAGCGCCTTCTTAAAGGCCTCCGCCTGACCGGCTTTTACGCTGACCACGACGCGGCTCTGGCTCTCCCCGAACCAATAAGCATCCTTGCGGATATGGAAATCGGCCGCGACCACATCGAAACCGAACCCGCCCGGGAAAGCCGATTCCAACAGGGTGACAAACAACCCGCCCTCGCTGACATCATGCGCCGACGCCACCAGCCTCTTGCCTATCAACTCCGCCAGCTTGCGCTGCAGCCGGTATTCCTCTTCGATGTCGAAATGAGGAGCCGGGCTATATTCTACCCCGCAGATCTTATGGAGATATTCGGAGGAATGGATATCGTTATTGCTTTTGCCGAGCAGGAACAGGAGATCTCCTGTCTCTTTAAAATCCAGGGTCATCTTGTCTTTCACATTCTCCAGCAGCCCCACCATCCCGATCGTCGGCGTCGGATAGACGGCGCCTTCCGGGTGCTGATTATAGAAGCTGACATTGCCGCCGGTCACCGGCGTATCGAATTTTTTGCAGGCATCACCCATGCCTTTGATGGCGTTGACAAATTGATAGTAGACCTCGGGCAGGTAAGGGTTCCCGAAATTGAGACAGTTGGTGACGCCCAGGGGCTGTCCCCCGCTGCACACGATATTCCTCGCCGCTTCCGCCACGGCAATCATAGCGCCCTTGTAAGGGTCGGCCAGCACATAACGGCTATTGCAGTCCGTCGTCACGGCCAGTGCTTTTGTCGTTCCTTTTACCAGGACGACGGCCGCATCGCTGGGCTGGTTCGTCGAGGTATTGGCGGCTCCCACCGTGCTGTCATACTGCATGGCTATCCATCTTTTTGAAGCGATATTGGGAATATTGACGAGCTTTTCGGCAATGCCCCTGAGATCATCCGGCACCTCTATCGTCCCGGCGTCGAATGCACGGACCTGTTTTAGATAGGCCGGCTCGGAATAGGAGCGTTCATATTGCGGCGCCCCTCCGCCAAGTACCAACTCATAGGCGGGGATCTCCGCCTCCAGTAGCCCATTCATATAGAAATGCAGCAACCCGTCATCGGTGACCTGGCCGATCTCCGCCACCGGGAGGTCCCATTTTTCGAATATCCGGACTACTTCGTCTTCCTTTCCTTTCTCTACGACCATCAGCATGCGCTCCTGGCTTTCGCTCAGCAGGAGCTCCCAGGCCTTCATATGCTGCTGGCGGGCCGGGACCTTGTCAAGGTCGATACGCATGCCGACTTCGCCTTTGGCACTCATTTCCGCGGTAGAACAGATGATGCCGGCGGCGCCCATATCCTGCATGCCTACAACGGCACCGGTTTTGATTACCTCCAGGCAGGCTTCCAGCAGTTTCTTCTCCTGGAAGGGGTCTCCAACCTGGACAGCCGGCAATTCTTCGGTACTCTCCTTGGTGATATTCGCGGAGGCAAAGGAAGCGCCGCCGATCCCATCCTTGCCGGTAGCGCTGCCGACAAAGATCACCGGGTTGCCCTTGCCTTTCGCGGTGGCCGATATGGTGTCCCCGCTCTTCAGGATGCCAACGCTCCTGGCGTTGACCAGCGGGTTGGTATGATTGCAGTCTTCAAAATAGATCTCGCCGCCCACGGTAGGCACCCCGAAACAATTGCCGTAATGGCCGATGCCATGCACGACACCCGCCAGCAGATGCTGGGTCTTTGCCTCTTTAAGATTGCCAAAACGCAGGGAGTTGAGCGAGGCGATGGGCCGTGCGCCCATGGTGAAAATATCGCGATGGATGCCGCCGACGCCGGTGGCCGCCCCCTGAAAGGGCTCGATGGCGGAAGGGTGGTTATGGGATTCTATCTTGAAAACGACCCCCAGACCATCGCCGATGTCCATGAGACCGGCATTTTCTTCGCCGGCCTTTACCAGCATCTTGCTGCCGTCACGGGGCAGGGTCTTTAACCATTTGATGGAGTTCTTATAACTGCAATGCTCGCTCCACATGGCGCTGAAAGCGCACAGTTCGGTAAAATTGGGAGTGCGGCCTAGTTTATTTTTGATGGATTCGAATTCTTCTGCTGTCAGCCGAAGTTGTTCAGCGGTCTTTACGGTTATTTCCATATTATTCCTGAAAGATATGAGGGGGCAAAAGTACAAAAAAGGGAGGGCCCGTTCCGTCGTTAACCGGTAATTATTTCATAAATAGCCTGGTATCGTTCGGCCGTGGTCTCCAGCGAATAATGCCGGATCACCCGTTCCCGCGCCTTCAGACCCGGTTTCCCGCGCTGATCCGGGACCGCTTCCGACAGGGTCTCCAACGTTCCCGCGAGTGTCTCCAGTGCTCCTGCCAGGGCTTCCGGATCATGCGGGGCGACAGATAACCCGGTGTCTCCCACCATATCGGCGGCGTCTCCGACGTCGGTCGTCACGCAGGGAACGCCACAAGCCATCGCCTCCGTCAACACCAGGGGCGAAGCCTCCGAGCGGGAACTCAGGCAGAAAAGGTCCAGTCCGGCCAGCAGTTTTTCGATAGCCGTCCGCGCGCCCAGCAGGTGGATGCGCCCCCTGATACCCAGCTGCTCTGCCAACGTGATAAGCTCTTTGTTGCCGTCATCGACACCGCTTCCCGCCAGCACAAAATGCGCCTGGGGATATCTTCCGGATAACAGCGCGGCGGCCTGCAGGAAGTTTGCGTGATCTTTCAGCGGGTGGTAACGGGCGACATGACCGATCAGCAGCGGGCGTTCTAAAGAGGGCCCCAGCTCCGCCAGCAGCCGTCCGCGGGCCTCCGGGTCCGGTCTGAAAAGGGTGGTATCGATGCCATTGGGTATGGTGACAGCCTTTGTGTCGCGGTAGCCGAGCGCAATATGCTGCCTCCGGCTGGCTTCGGAGACATATATAATGCGGTCTGCCCGGGCAGAAAACCGGGCGCCGAGCCGGATCAGCAATCGGGTCATCCGTTTTTCGTCGGGCAGGTGTGCGATGGAATGGTGGATTCCCCACAGTACCGCGGGTCGCCCGGGCAGCCAGGGCCTCGCAAAACTGGCAGCCAGGTTGCCATGATACATCCACCCCTGTATTTGCTGCGGGCGTATCCGCCGCAAAAGCCCGATCAGGCGCCGCATCGCCCGCATGGAAGGCAGACGGCCCGGCCGGATTCCCAAAAAATGAACCGGGATATCCAGTTCGGCGAGTTTACCGGCAAGACCTCCGTCAAAGCGCCCACCCCGTTCACCGTTCGCCCGATCACCATCCGCCCTATCAACGTTCCCCCAATCACCGCTCGCCCTATTAACGCCCGCCCAATCACGGCGCACCGGCTCCTCCGCACCCAGGCAGACTACTTCGTGGCGGAAGCGACCATTTTTTTTATCGTTTTTGCCGTTCCTCCCGTTTGGGTCATTCAGCATCGATAACAGGTTGTAAAGCATCTGCTCGGCGCCTCCCTGTCTCAGCCCGCTTATAATGTGCACGATGGTCTGCAGGCGTCCCGCACCTGCCCCGTCCCGGAGGGCATGCCCATTTATCAAAGATGTATAAGCGGCTATGGATTTTTCGAGAGAGAAGTCTTTCGCACGGCTTCTTCGTCTTTTCCGGTCCGCATCCGATTCTGTCACGACCGCCGTCGGCGCAGCCGATACCGGCACAACCTGTGTCGGCGCAACCTTTGTCTGGACAGCCTGTGTCTGGGCAGCCGTTGTCGGCGCCCCCTCAGCCCTATTGGCGATCCGCAACATGGCCGACGCCATCGCGTCGATATCCCCCACCGGCACGAGATCACCGTACTCACCATTCCCGAGGATGCCCGCCGTTCCGCCCGGACAATCCGTGGCGATGACCGGACACCCGCAGGCCAGTGCCTCTATCAGCACGCCCGGCAAAGCCTCCCACCTGGAAGAGAGGATGAAGGCATCGCAGCGGGCCATATACGCATAGGGATTCCCGGTAAACCCGGGCAACCGTGTATCTTCGCCGATGCCAAGCGCCGCAATCGTTCTTTCAAGCTCTGCCCGCTGGCTTCCTTCGCCCAATATCATCAGCCGGGCAGGACGCTGCTGCCTGACCCTGGCAAACGCCTGCAGGAGTTCGACGAACCCCTTCTCCGGCGACAATCTGCCCACCGCGAGGAATACGGGCCAGCCATTCCTTTTGGCAAGCGGAGGCGCATCCGTTCCGCCAAACCCCGATGCATCCGGCGCGCCGGCAAACCATTCATGGTCGGGCGGCGACTGCGCCATCGTCGTAATCTTCGCATCGATCACAGGATTATAAAGGGTGTGCACCCGCCTCTTATTCAACGAGAGCTTTACCACAAGATCGATGGCCACCTCATCCGAAACGGCGACGACGGGATCCTGTCCCGGGTATAATTTCTTCATAAGCCATAACACGCTCCTCTCCCTGCGGGACGCGAGCCGGTCGGGTGTGAGCAAGGCATGCTCGACCACGATCAGCCGGGTCTTCCGGGAAAAGAGGCGCTTCGCCAGCAACGCGATCGTATTGGCATGGCTGAGATGAGAGATTAATACATCGGGCTTCTCCCGCCGAAGATAGCGGGCCAGGGGCAGCAGAGCCCCGAAAGTCGAACGGCAACCCAGATCTATGATCCGTACGCCCGCGGGAACCTCTCGCAGGAATACCCCACGCGCCTTCACCAGGACCAGGTCGAGGTGATATTCCCGCTCCGGCATTCCATTCAGCAAACGAACCAGGGTTCGTTCGGCGCCGCCGCCTTCGAGATCCGGTATAAAAAAGGCGATCCGCTGCATAGACACAAAAATAAGCATCCCATCCGGATTCATGGGATAATGGAAATAGCGTAGGTTTGTCCGATAAATTTTTTTATACTTGGGCATGCCGATAAAGAGAACCATTGCTTTTGTTGCGAATTCTGGTTGGAGTGTGTATAAATTCAGGCTTAACCTCATAAAAAAACTACTGGCACGAGGCTTCTCCATATATGTTCTGACTCCACGGGACTCCTATACCGCACAATTCGAAGGGCTCGACGGACTGACTTATATAGAACTGCACCATCTGAAAAGCAGGAGCATCTCCCCCTTTGAAGATGCGTTGTTATACCAGGAACTACTGGGACATTACCGTGCCCTGAACCCGGAGCTCATCTTTCATTACACCATTAAGGCGAATATTTTTGGCGCCCTGGCGGCGGCCCGCGCCCGGGTTCCCTCGATCAGCGTCATTACCGGGCTGGGATACACGTTCACAGGCAGTGGCCTGCTCAAAGCGGCGGTAAAGCTTCTCTACAAACAGGCGCTGCGGAAGAGCAGGGAAGTATGGCTCCTCAACAGGGATGACCGGGAGACGCTGGTATCGGAAAAGCTGGTGGACCCCGCAAAAACCTTTCTCCTGCCCGGAGAGGGTGTCGACCCGGATGCATTTTTCGCCTCCCCCCGGGAAGCCGGGAAAAAGGAGTGTACTTTCCTGTTCATCGGGCGCATGATCCGGCACAAAGGCGTCTACGAATTTGTACAGGCCGCCGAACTGCTGCGGCAACGTGGTCTCGCCGTCAAATGCCAGCTCCTGGGCTTCTTTGACGATAACCCCGCAGCCATCCCGCGGCGCCAGGTGGAAGAGTGGAATGGCAAAAAGACAGTAGACTATCTCGGATCCACCGACCAGGTCGCCGGCTTTATCGAAAAGGCGGACTGTATCGTGCTCCCTTCCTATTACGGGGAGGGCATGCCCCTAAGCCTGCTGGAAGGAGCCAGCATGTGCAAAGCCCTGATCGCAGCCCGCACCCCGGGATGCAGGGATCTGATCGAAGACGGCGTCAACGGCTATCTCTGCCGGCAGAAGGACGGCAGGGACCTGGCCGAAAAGATGGAGGCCTATTACCGGCTGCCGGAAACGGCCAAAAAGCAGATGGGCATCGAAGGGAGAAACAAAGTATTGCGCTATTACACACAGGATATCATTGCCGGCATCTACCTGGATAAGATAGATAGTCTCCGGGGAGATAGTCTCCTGACAATGGCTGACGGGGATCGACAAACGACCGACAGGGATTGGGAAATACAAGATTGAGAAAACCATGCACGCATTGCTGTTCCTTTTCTATAGCCTCCTGCTGGGCTGGCTGGTGACCCGGATGCGGTTCTTCCGGGACAGTGGCGTCCGCCCGGTCTTCCTGTTGCTATTCTTCGGATCGCATGTGCTCGCGGGCTGTTTTGAAAATTGGGTGTCCTGGCATTTTTTCCCGGGGCATGGTGACGTGTGGACGGTCTTCCAGCTGAGCTTCGTGACCCGTCATGAACTGTTGACCGACTTTTCCCTTTTCGTGGCGCATAATTCCACCTGGGTCTACCTGCCGCACAATATCCTGGCGATCATCCATGTGGTACTCAACTGGCTCTCTGCAGACAATCTTTATATCAATACCCTGCTTTTCTCTTTTCCGCTGTTCCTGGGCTCCTTTGCCTTATTCCGGACCTTCCGTCTTGTCTTCCCCGGCGATCCGCTGACGGCACTCAGCGCCCTCTTTTTCCCATCCGCCTTGTTCTGGGCCAGCAGCGTGTATACCGAGGGAGTGGTGTATGCGCTGACCGGATGGCTTCTCTACATCCTGTACGCCAGTCCGGGCCGGGGATGGAACGTTCGAAGGGTCGGCTGTTGCGTTTTTATATTCCTGCTGGCGGCTTTTTTCCGCGCCACGAGCTGGGTCACCCTATTACCCGCACTCGTGTTTTGGGGGTTCCCGGTCCGGAGACCGAAGCTCCGGGGACTCACGGCCCGGGGGGACGCAGGCCAGAAGCTCCCTGTGGAAGGCCCCTTGCCCGGCAGACTAACTCCGCGCAACCGGATGTCGATACTCGTCGGGATTGTGATCCTCCTCCTGGTGCTGTCGGCGTGGCTCTTCCCGGACTGGTTCGGCAGGCTGCCCCGCTTTTTGATAGCCCGCCAACACGATTTCCAGCAACTGGAAGGCAGTTCGAGGCTTTATCTCCCGGTGCTGGAGAAGTCCTGGAGCAGCTTTTTCCATACGCTGCCCTGGGCGCTGCTTAACGGATTTTTCGAACCCTTGCCGGGGTCGGGAGGCAAGACCTTGTACCTGGCTTTCTCCGCGGAGCTGTTGGCAACATGGGGAGTCATAGTGGCCTATGGGTTTAGGCGACTGTCCGGCAGGCCCGGAAATCCACCCGTGCGTGTTTCATCGTTTTGTTTGTATTATGCGTTCTCGGGCATCTTGCTGGTGGGACTGATCGTTCCATTTGCCGGCGCCATCGTCCGGTACCGAAGCATCTACCTGCCCTTTCTGCTGGCTCCCTTTCTCCACGCCATCCGTCTGTCGGGTCCGGCAAAAAAAATAAATGACAAATTGAACAAATATATATTCTCGCGTATCTGAAAACTTTCCGTATTTATTTATCTTCATTGAAAAGACTAACCTTACTACGATGCATGCCATCCTCTTTTTTATATACTTTGCCTTACTATGCTTACTCATCAAAAAAATAAAATTCTTCAGGGACAGCGAAATCAGGCTCAGCTGGCTGCTGGTCTTTTTTACCCTGCGGGTGCTGGCATCGTGTATAAATACCTGGCTGGCTGAAAAATACTTTCCCAACCAACGGGATATCTGGTCTTATTTCAGGGAAGGCCTCGTCATGAAAGGGGATCTGCTCAGAGCCCCCCTCCACTGCTTCAAAACCCTGTTACCGCCCTTCAACGAGTTTAGCTTTTTTGACATGCACTCTTCCTGGTATCTGCTCGAGTTCAAGTTCATTTCCGGGATCAATACTTTCTTCGATTTCCTCTCCTTTGATAATTTTTACATCAATTCGCTGCTATTCTCCTTCTTTGTCTATTGGGGAAGCATCGCTTTATTCCGCGTCTTCAGGAATATCCTTCATAACAATGGCCTGCTCTGCTCGCTGCTGAGCCTGCTGATCCCTTCGACCCTTTTCTGGACTGCCTGTATCAATAAAGAAGGGGTCATCTATATGTCCCTGGGATTTTTCTCTTACTATCTGCACCGGGCCCTCACGGAACGGCCAAACTGGCGGTTGATAGTCGCCTGTATCCTGTTCCTGGCACTCGGCCTCTTCAGCAGGCCTTTTCTGATCTTCGGGCTGTTCCCGTTCATCCTCTTTTGGATTGCCGGGGAAAAAATACCGTTCAGCATCCCGGCTGTGGCGGCGCTCACCCTGATCGTCATTCTTATCGTCTATTACTTTATCGGAACCTTCTATCCGAATGCCGATCCTTTCCTGATCATCAGCGACCGGCAACAGGATATCCTGGTAATGAGCGGCCGCTCCAGGATCCATCTCCCCTCGCTTGAACCCAATCCCGGCAGTTTCCTGGCTATACTGCCCACGGCCTTTTTAAATGGCTTTATCGAGCCCTTGCCGGGCCATGGGGGACACCCCATCTATCTGCTGATGACCCTGGAAATGCTCGCGATCTGGACCATCATCCTGACGGCGGTATCGCGGAAATTCTTCAGGACCCCCAAGGTCCGGATGGGGGTCTATGACATCTCCTGCCTGTTCATGGCCATTCCCTGCATTCTCCTGGCCGGCTATTCCACCCCCTTTATAAGTTCTATCTCCCGGTACAGAAGCATCTATCTCCCCTTTCTGCTGGTTCCGTTCGTACATACTCTTAGCGGGCTTCCCTTTGTCAGCAAGATCAACAAATCATTAAGCAAAATAATCGCATAAATCATTCGCATAAATTCCTCCGGCAGTCAGGAATTTGAAAACCGGCGCCCTATTAATAGCTCTTTGATAGCAGATAAAATACCGCTTGCCCACATTAAATAATATTTACATATATGACCTCCCATCTGAGATTAAAATTATTTGATATAAATAGAAAATTTGTAATCAAACCGGTCCAACAAATAATTTGACCCCGGCTTTTTATATTTATTCTCAAAATTTTTCAAATCCCGGGGCTGGTATGAAGGAAAATTGTTTTATTTATGGTAATCATTTAGTTTCGCTAAAATTTTACAGCATGTCATCATTAAGATTAAAAGCTATAGACAACCTAACCACTGCCCCTGAGGAGAAACTGGTAGGATCCCAAAAGATCACTGCCATATTCGGTGAAAATGTTTTCACGCTGAAAACCGCCCGTGAGTTCCTGAGCGATGAAGCCTACAAAAGCCTGGCGGCTTCTGTAAAGGGCGGGAAAAAGATCGATCGCAGCCAGGCCAACCAGATTGCTGCTGGTTTGCGTCATTGGGCCGAGGCAAAAGGTGTCACCCATTTTACACATTGGTTCCAGCCGCTGACCGGGACCACCGCCGAAAAACATGATTCTTTCTTTACGCTGAAAAGCGATGGCACTGCAATAGAAGAGTTTGACGGAGCCGCCCTGATCCAACAGGAGCCCGATGCCTCTTCCTTCCCCAGCGGCGGTCTTCGCGCCACTTTCGAAGCCCGTGGATATACCGCCTGGGATCCTTCCTCCCCTGCTTTCGTCATGGAGATCGGCGCCGGCAGGACCCTGTGCATCCCCACTATTTTCGTTTCCTATACCGGTGAATCCCTGGACTATAAAGCGCCCCTGTTGAAAGCGCTCGCCGCCCTGGACAAAGCCGCCGTCGAAGTCTGTCATTATTTCGACAAAAATGTCACCAAAGTGACCCCGACTCTGGGATGGGAACAGGAGTATTTCATCGTCGACGAAGGCCTGTTCAACGCCCGTCCCGACCTGGTGTTGAGCGGAAGGACCGTCTTCGGTCATTCTCCCGCCAAAGGCCAGCAGCTCGAAGATCATTATTTCGGCAGCATCCCCGAAAGAGTCTATGCTTTCATGAGGGACTACGAAAACGAAGCCTATAAACTGGGTATCCCCCTGCGTACGCGTCACAACGAGGTAGCGCCCGCACAGTTCGAGTGCGCTCCTATCTTCGAAGAAGTCAGCGTAGCCGTGGATCACAATATCTTGCTGATGGATATCATGGATCGTGTTGCCCGCCGCCACAAACTGCGCGTACTTCTACATGAAAAACCCTTCGCCGGCATCAACGGTAGCGGGAAGCACAACAACTGGAGCATGGCTACCGACACTGGTGTCAACCTCCTGGCTCCCGGCAAGACCCCGAAGACCAACCTGATGTTCCTGACCTTCTTCGTCAACACCATCAAGGCGGTACACGATTATTCCGACGTATTGAGAGCTTCTATCGCCTCTGCCGGCAATGACTTCCGTCTCGGCGCCAACGAAGCGCCTCCTGCCATCATCTCCGTTTTCATCGGCGAGTACCTGAGCAAGGTCCTGGCAGACGTAAAAGAGCGCGTTGGCGATAAATTCGACGAGCAGGACGAAGCGATCCTGAAGCTGGATCTGCACCGCAGCATCCCTGAACTGCTGCTGGACAACACCGACCGCAACCGTACTTCTCCTTTCGCCTTCACCGGTAATAAATTCGAGTTCCGCGCCGTAGGCAGCAACGCCAACTGTGCCAACGCGATGATCGCCCTCAACACCATCATGGCCGAGACCCTGAAGAAATTCAAGAAAGAAGTCGATGCACTGATCGAAAAAGGCGACAAAAAAGAAATCGCCATCATGCATGTTATCCGCGAATCCATCGTCGGCAGCGAAAAAGTGCTGTTCGAAGGCGACGGCTATAGCGACGAATGGCACCATGAAGCCGAAAGACGCGGTCTGCCGAACGTCCGCACCACCCCGCTGGCGCTGGATGCCGTCGTAACCGACAAAGCCAAGCACCTCTTCGAATCGAACGGTGTCTACACCCATGTCGAACTGGAAGCCCGTCATGAGATCGAGCTGGAGAAATACATCAAGAGAGTTCAGATAGAAGCCCGCATCATGGGTGAGCTGGCCACCAGCCACATCCTGCCCGCGGCCATCAAGTATCAGAACATCCTGATCGAAAATATCAAGGGGCTCAAGGAGATCGGTCTGAAAGACAGTGCCTATGCCAACCAGAAGGCGATCCTTGAGAAGATCTCCGAACACATCAGCAAAGTCAGCGGCCTGGTGGAAAAGATGATCGAAGCCCGCAAGATCGCCAACGCGATCAGCGACACCCGTACGAAGGCCATCGCCTACGAGAGCCAGGTGAAGGAACCTTTCTTCGACCCGATCCGCTACAGCGTAGACAAGCTGGAGCTGCTGGTAGACGACAACCAATGGGTGCTGTCGAAGTACAGGGAACTGCTGTTCCTGCGCTAGTGTAGTCAGTAGTAGTGAGTGCTTAAGAAGACAGTTTCCAGCCGGGAAAGAGAGCTGACAACCAAAAAATAGTCGACCATTAAAGACGGTCAATAAAAAAGGCCCTTCGTAAGAGGGGCCTTTTTATTTTTAAAAGATTTTTACGATCAAACTCCCGATACTCCCGGTACTCCCGGTACTCCTGGTACTCCATTTTCAGGTTGTTTACAGGGTTGATCAGACAAAACTACCAGGTCTGGCAATTCAGGCTCCCCGGGACGGGTATCTCTTTTTCCGGAAAAAAACGATTTACATGTAAATCGAAAAAAATAAAAAAAAGACTCCCCCGTTCCCGGGAAAGCATTTTATCGTGCTGCAGGCAGGGAGCCCTGGCAGGTAGCCAGCTGTTACAGGCAGCCAGTCGTTGCAGCCAGTGAGCCCTGGCAGGAAGTGAGCCGTTGCAAGCAGCCGGCCATAACAGGAGCCCGTCGTTTGTGAGAACTTAATGCAGCCTTTCCCGCACCCAGTCCATCGCAATATCCAGTTGCTGTTTCATCGTCAGGTGAGAATTATCCAGCACGATGGCGTCTTCCGCCTGGCGCAGCGGGCTGACTTCCCGGTGGGAGTCGATATAGTCGCGCATTTCAAGGTTGTTCTTCACCTCGTCGAGTGTGATATTGGGATTCTTGACAAAGAGTTCCTTGAACCTCCGCTCCACCCGGATGGCGTTGTCGGCGGTCATAAAGATCTTTAGCTCCGCCTTGGGGAATACCACCGTGCCGATATCCCTGCCGTCCATGACGATTCCTTTCTTTTTGCCCATCTGCTGCTGCTGGTGCACCGCAAATTCCCGAACGGCCTTTACCGCCGCCACGTCGCTGACTTTCTCGGCGACGACCAGGTCACGGATGACGTATTCCACATTTTCTCCATTCAAATAGATCTCTGCCTGCCCGCTCTTTTCGTTGGAGATGAATTCAAGCGAGATATTTGCCAGCGCCTTTTCGACGGCGGCGGATTTGGTCCAGTCCACATGGTTACGCAGAAAATACAGGGTGATGGCGCGATACATGGCCCCGCTGTCGATATACACATAATCCAATTCCTTGGCAAGTTGCTTGGCCAGCGTGCTCTTTCCACAAGAGGACCAGCCATCGATGGTGATAATGATCTTTTTCCTTCGTTCCATATTTTTGTCGCGCTGCTTATCCGGTTGCCCCGGGGTCATTTCCGCGTGGCTGTGTGGGTCCGGTCCTACAAAAATGCGGAAAAAAAATTACATTATTCCTTAGCTTTACCGGAATGACGGGATTTGATACAAAAGATATTCGTATGACAAAAAAGACAGGCACTACTATGACACTCCTTAAAATGACACTCTCTAAGCCCCTCTTTGTAAAGAGGTCCCCCACCTCAAAGACATCTCCGGCAAAAATCTGCACCCCGAAAATATTTCACACACGCCCGCTCGCATGGATTCTCTTCTGGATGCCAGCTCTTTTCGCCTCGCTCCCAGCGGGATCCGTCCTGGCACAAGCATCTTCTCAGGCATCGTCGCAGACGCCGCTGCCTGTCTATAAAGAGCGTACGGCCACCGGCGACACACCCGACTGGCTGCTCGATGCCAGCAGCTTTAAAGCAGGCGTCTACAAGAGCCCGGACGGCAAAGATATCATCCTGGACAATGGCTTGTCCCGCAGGGTGTTCCGGGTCAGCCCCAACCTCGCCTGCATCGACTATAAAAACCTCCGATCGGGTCAGCAATTGCTGCGCGCCGTCTCCCCCGAGGCCCGTGTGACTATTGGAGGCACTACCTATAATATAGGAGGCCTCTATGGCCAGCAGGAGAAAGCCTATCTCTTGACGAACTGGGTAGACGGGTACACCGCTCACGACAGCGATTTTGTATTTCGTTCGTATACCGTGTCTCCGGTAAAACCCTTTATCGCCTATAAACAATCGGGCTGGTCCGGCAATGACAAGCCGCCAACCGGCAAAACCCTGTCTTTGGTCTTTGGCTCGAAGCTCGAAGCCTTGAAAGATATCGCCGTCACCGTCAACTATGAACTGTATGACGGGCTGCCCCTGATCGTAAAATGGGTGGGCGTAGAGAATCACTCCGCAAAGGCCATCGTCATCGACCGGATGGTCAGCGAGACACTCGCCGTCGTGGAAGAGGAGAGCGCCGTAGTGGGTACGCCGGAGCAGATGAAGAAGCAGCACGGCATCTACATAGAAACAAACTACGCCTTCAACAATTCGATGCGCTACGACCTGAGCGACCAGACGACGCATTGGCTGACGGATCGAAGCTATACTTCCCAGGTCAACTATGACTATACCACCCCCTGCGTACTGGAGGTTTATCCAGGCAAAGTCACTTCGATAGAAGTGGCCCCGGGCGAAACATTCCGTTCCGTGCGTACGCATGAGTTGCTGATGGATAGCTATGACCGGGAGAGAAGGGGCATGGCCATCCGGAAGATGTATTGGACGATAGCACCCTGGACCAACGAGAACCCCATCTTTATGCATCTCGTCAGCAAAGACGACGAACAGGTCCGTACAGCCATCGCGCAATGTCTCGCGACCGGCTATGAGGCGCTGATACTGAGCTTTGGAAGCCATTGCAACATAGAGGATACTTCGGCCGCCAATATCCGGAAGTGGAGGGAACTCGCGGACCTGGCACATGCCCGTGGATTGAAGATCGGCGGCTATTCCCTGTTCAGTTCCCGCCGCATCAGCGACGAAGACGACGTGATAGACCCCGTGACGGGCAAACCCGACAAGGCCGCCCTGTTTGGCGCCGCCCCCTGTCTCGGAAGCAATTGGGGACTTAGCTATATCGCGAAACTGAAGTACTTCTTCACAGCCACCGGCTTCGACATCTTCGAAAACGACGGGCCTTACCCCGGCGATGTCTGCGCCTCCACCACCCATCCCGGCCACAAGGGCCTGGGCGACTCGCAATGGCGGCAGATGGAGTTGCAGAAGGAGATGTATCACTGGTGCAGCGAGCATGGCATCTATATAAATGCGCCGGATTGGTATTTCCTCGACGGGACCAACAAGATCGCGCTTGGCTATCGCGAGGTGAACTTCTCGCTGTCGCGCGACCAGCAGAAGATCCTGAACCGTCAGAATATCTTCGACGGCACCTGGGAGAAGGGGTCTTCCATGAGCTGGGGTTTTGTGCCCCTCACCCACTACCAGGGCGGAGGCGAAGACGCGATCCTGGAGCCACTTTCGGAGCATCTGAAAGATTACGAACAGCTGATGGTACAATATTATGGCGCCGGCGTGCAGGCCTGCTACCGCGGACCTCGCCTCTACGATACGGAAGAGACGCGGCAACTGGTAAGCAAGACCATCTCCTGGTATAAGGAATACCGCTACATCCTCAATGCCCCGCTGATCCATCTCCGTCGCGCCGACGGCCGCGACTGGGACGGCTGGCTGCATGTGGACCCTACCTTGAAGAACCGGGGCATGGCGCTGCTCTATAACCCGTTAAAGGAGGCCATCACCCGCACGATCACCTTGCCGGTCTATTATACCGGGATCACCACGACCGCTACCGTACGGGAGAAGGAAGGCGCTCCCCGCTCTTATAAGGTCAGCAGGGATTATGAGATCCGGGTGCCGGTGACAATCCCCGCGGGATCTTTTACCTGGCTTGTGATAGAATGACTCGTGACAGAATAAAAGAGTAAACTGCCTTTAGCGGGATGCAAGTCTTTAGCAATATGTAAATCTCTAGCAAGATGCGGCCCGCGTTTATAACTGCAGCAGCTGGCGGGAGACAGTCTGCCACCGCGGGCCGCCCGGGTGGCTATTCAAAGCCCAGTTGTCGGTGACGACATATTTTTCGGAGGCGTCGCTGTGGTTGGGTTTCACGAACAGACAAAGCCGGTATACGACGACGGCGGCATATTCGTGGATCCTGGTGGCCAGGAAATCGATCTCATAGTCTTCCAGCGAATACAACTCGACCGCCATACGCAGCCACTCCATTTTGCCGACGCACATGCTCTTTACCCGCCGGCTGACATAGCAGAACTCTTCGGCCAGCAGCTCATCGAGTGCCGGCAGGTCGCGTGCTTTCCAGGCTTCCATCCAGTCGACGGTAAGCTTCCTGAAAAACTCATGGGTTGCGCGCCGGGTATCCAGAGGCAGATTCAACTGCGGCGGGGATATGGCTTCAGATTGAAACAGGGTGCCTGCGAGGACTTCGCTGGCTGAGATGGATACCGCCCCGGATCTTGCGGAGTCTTCGGGTGAACTGGAATGCATTCGTTGAAATTAAATAGAAATGCCGACAAAACTGCCGGCATTTCCTTATCAAATTGCTATTGAATACTTCTTTTGCTATAGAACACTTGTTGCTATTCAAGACTTGAATTGTTATACAATCCCTGTCCCGGGTGCTTCGGATTTCTCCGTAGCTTCCTGTTCCTTCAGCGAGAACCGGATCCTGGAGTTTTCCTTGTCCAGGTCGGCGATCAGGATATCCCCGTTCTTGATATTCATGTTCAGGATCTCTTCTGCAAGGGGATCTTCCAGGTATTTCTGGATGGCCCTGTGCAGGGGACGTGCGCCGAACTGCTGATCGTAACCCTTGTCTGCGATAAAGCTCTTGGCTTCTTCGGTCAGCTCGAGGGCGAAGCCCAGGTTGCTCAGGCGTTTCAGCACGCCCTTCATCAGGATATCGATGATCTGGAAGATATGCTCCTTGTTGAGGGAGTTGAAGATCACGATATCGTCGATCCTGTTCAGGAATTCGGGGCTAAAGGTCCTCTTCAGCGCTTTCTCGATGACGGCTTTGTTGTTTTCGTCAGCGTTCTGCGTCCTGGAGGCGGTGGCGAAACCGACGCCGTCCCCGAAGTCCTTCAACTGCCGGACCCCGATATTGGAAGTCATGATGATCAGTGTGTTCTTGAAATCCACTTTCCTGCCGAGACCATCCGTCAACTGGCCGTCGTCGAGCACCTGCAACAGGATGTTATAGATATCCGGGTGTGCCTTTTCGATTTCGTCCAGGAGGATCACGGAGTAAGGTTTCCTTCTCACCCTTTCCGTCAGCTGGCCGCCTTCTTCATAGCCTACATATCCCGGAGGGGCGCCGATGAGACGGCTCACCGTGAACTTCTCCATGTATTCGCTCATGTCTATGCGGATCAGCGAATCTTCCGAGTCGAACATATAACGCGAGAGCGCACGTGCCAGCTCCGTCTTGCCTACGCCTGTAGGGCCCAGGAAGATAAAGGTGCCGATCGGCTTCTTTGGATCTTTCAGGCCGACGCGGTTACGCTGGATGGCTTTCACCACTTTCTGGATCGCATCATCCTGGCCGACCACCATCCCGCGCATGCCTACCGACATGTTGCGGAGCTTCTCGCTTTCCGCCTGCACCATGCGTTTGACGGGAATCCCCGTCATCATGCTGACGACTTCGGCGATATTGTCTTCATCGATGGGATAGCGTTTGTGTTTGCTTTCTTCCTCCCATTCGTTCTTTGCCTTCTCGAGTTCTTCCTGCAGACGTTTTTCCGTGTCGCGGAGAGAAGCGGCTTCTTCGAACTTCTGGCTCTTGACCACTTTGTTCTTTTCGTTCTTCACGTCTTCTATCTTCTTCTCCAGTTCCACGATGTTCTGCGGCACGTTGATATTCTTCAGGTGGACGCGGGCGCCTACCTCGTCGAGTACGTCGATGGCTTTGTCGGGCAGCAGGCGGTCCGTCATATAACGGTCGCTGAGCTTTACGCAGGCTTCGATCGCGTCGTCGGAATACGTGACGTTGTGATAATCCTCATATTTGGATTTGATATTGATCAGGATCTGGATGGTCTCATCCACGCTGGGCGGATCTACCATTACCTTCTGGAAGCGGCGGTCCAGGGCTCCGTCCTTCTCGATATACATCCTGTATTCATCGAGGGTGGAGGCGCCGATGCACTGCAGTTCGCCACGTGCCAGGGCAGGTTTGAATATATTGGAAGCATCGAGCGATCCGCTGGCGCCACCTGCTCCGACGATCGTATGGATCTCGTCGATGAACAGTATCACGTCACGGTTCTTTTCGAGCTCGTTCATGATTGCTTTCATGCGCTCTTCAAACTGGCCACGGTATTTGGTACCGGCCACCAGGGCGGCGAGGTCCAGTGAGATGACGCGTTTGTCGAAGAGCACGCGGGATACCTTCCTTTGAACAATGCGCAGGGCCAGACCTTCCACGATGGCAGTCTTACCCACGCCGGGTTCTCCGATCAGGATCGGGTTGTTCTTCTTGCGGCGGGAAAGGATCTGCGAGACCCTTTCGATCTCTTCTTCCCGGCCTACGATCGGGTCGAGTGCGCCCATCTCGGCAAGGCGGGTGATATCCCTGCCGAAGTTATCCAGGACCGGCGTCTTGCTTTTCGCGGTACCGGCGGCCCGGGCCTTCTGCTGGGAGTATTTTTTCTCTTCGTCGAAATCGTCGTCATTTTCTTCGGCGTATTCGCTCCGGATGTCATTGCTTTTCACGACACCCAGTTCATTGCGGAAAAGATCGTAGTCCACGTCAAACTGATTTAAGATTTGAGTCGCAATATTTTCTTTGTTCTTCAGGATCGAGAGCATTAGGTGTTCAGTCTCAACTGTCGGGCTCTTCAAGGCTTTCGCTTCCAATACGGTCACGCGGATCACCTTTTCTGCCTGTTTGGTCAATGGAAGGCTATTGATATTAGCGATGTTCTTACCGGTTTTGTCCTTGACTGCCATCTCCACTTCTTTCCGCAATTCATAAAGGTCTACATTGAAACTCTTTAAGATGCGAACCGCGGTGTTATCCCCCTCACGGATCAGACCCAGCAACAAGTGCTCCGTACCGATAAAATCATTCCCCAGACGCAACGCTTCCTCCCTACTGAAAGATATAATCTCCTTTACCTGGGCTGAAAAATTATTATCCATTTTTAAGTTATTGAGCTTTATACAATAATAACGAATATTTTTGACTTTTGGTTTACCCATTATTAACGGCCGTTAACAATCTTTAAGTGTATATGCATGTCAAAATTGATACCAAGGAGAAATTCCATGCCATTACGATACTGGAACCCGTTCTGGCTGCTAATATGACAGAAGAGCTCGACGCACTCCTTCTTCCATTCCTCACACCCGAACCCAGGAGTGTGATCGTCATCCTGAAAGGCGTTCAAAGCGTCGAAGAAGAAGCCGGCGAACGTCTCGTGAAGATACAGGATTCCTTCTACGAGAACGCGCTCTCCTTCGTCATCTGCGAGCTGGAACCCGCTGTAGAAGAGGCTTTGGAGACGAACGGGCTACTCGAAGTCATGAACGTCGTGCCTACCGAAACCGAAGCAGGAGACATCGTATTGATGGAAGAAGTAGAAAGGGAATTATTGAACGGGGAAGAGTAACGCACTCCTCCCCGCAGCATCTCGTGCAACGTTTTTGGAAGCTTACCTCGGCCTTTCGCAACCCACCACAACTTTTCGCGGTCCTGCCCGCAGCATTGGCAGTAATTGACCAGGATCAACTAACTTCGGGTATCTTAATCGGCTATCTGAACGAGTTTACCTGGACACAAACGACCAAACCGGGCAAACCGGCCCAACTGAGCAAACCGACCCAATCGGCAGCATTGGCCCAATTGGCCCAGCCCGCCCGATCGGCCAGACGTGCTGACCCCGACCGGGCAATATCCCTTGAATATCCAGCAATAGCAATCGTTATTCGACTGTGAATCCCATACACCCGGCAAAAAGGCCCAATCCAATTACCTAATCAGGCTTACCCATCAAACCAGCCGATCAAACCGCCTGATCAGACCACTTGATCAGACCAACTGATCCCACTTGATCAAGCCACCTGACGACACTATTTGATCAAACTATTTAATCAGGCTACCCGATCAAACGATCGGTCAGATTACCGGCCAGGCTACCCGATCCGCCACCCGGTCAAAATGCAATATCCACCAAGTTTACCCGGTAACTCATTGATTCAATGGCCAGTGCAAACAATGATGGGTGCCAAACAACGATCGGAGCAATACGTAATACAATGATCAGTTCAATGCAAAGACACATATGATACCCAGACAGATACGGGAAGAAGTGGAGCTGATCCTCTCAAAAGAGGCGGGCATCCCGGAGCGAGAAGGCCCCCGGGCGGTAAAATGGGAGACCATTGGCGGCGGCTCTATCAACAACACCTACCGGCTGCAGCTGATGCAAGCCCCCAGACCCTTCTCCCTGCGATTGAACCCGGAACAGGCCGGACAGGAAACGCAGCCGGAAACCCTGCCGGGCAAAACACCCGAGACCCTCGCCCCGGCGACACCTCATAGCAGCGCGTTTCACCGGTTCTTCCACAATCCGTTCAAAGGCCAGTCCCACAGCCTTTCCCAGCCGAAGTCGCCCGCGCAGCCTGCCAGCTGGTTCTGCAAACTCAATACCACTGATGAATTCCCGGAGATGTTCGAAAAAGAGATCCGGGGCCTGGCCCTGTTGAAAAGCCGGGGCGGGATGCAGGTGCCGCGGGTCATCGGTCTTGCCGAAGCGGCGGGTTACCAGGTTCTCGTGCTGGAATGGATAGAGGAAGGCCCGCGGAGGATAGCCTATGAAGCTCCTGCCGGCGGGAGAGGCGGCGACAGGATCGGCAAAAAAGAGAGGCGGGACAAGGAGAAGGCGGAAGCCGCCGACAATGAGTTCTGGACGGGCTTCGGCGAAAGCCTCGCAAAGATGCACCGCGTCACGAATCCCTTCTTCGGGCTCGAAGAAGACAACTATATGGGCGCCCTCCCCCAGTCGAATAGTCCATCTGACAAGTGGACAGATTTCTTTGTGAGCCAGCGACTGGAGCCCCAGGTGAAGCTGGCCGTCGACAAATCCCTGCTCGACATGCCCCTGGCCTTCACTTTCGAGCGACTGTACAGGCGATTACCGGCCATTTTCCCCGAAGAGCCTCCCGCGTTGCTGCACGGTGACTGCTGGGGTGGCAATTACCTGCGCAAAAAGGATGGGCAGGTCATGCTGATCGACCCGGCCGCCTACTATGGGCATCGCAGCATGGACCTGGCGATGACAACCCTTTTCGGCGGCTTCAGCCAGCGTTTTTACGACTCCTATAATGAGCACTATCCTTTCCCGGACAACCATCTGGAGCAATGGGAGGTCTGCAACCTCTACCCGCTGCTGATCCACCTGAACCTCTTCGGGGAAGGTTATCTGCCGGACGTCGTGGAGAGCCTGAGAAGTTTTGTGTGAAACCTGCCCCTCTTTTCAGCGAATCACTTGAACCGTTTCGGCTTTTTTGCTTAATTTTCAGTGAAATGCAGCAGATTTGCGTTGCCTGTCGTCTTTACCCGTATCGTAACCTTTAAAATCGAATAATGCTGGCCGTCACCATATTAGGCAATAACTCTGCTCTTCCCGCTTTTGATCGTCATCCGACAGCCCAGGTGGTCACGATGGACGATCATGTCTTCCTGGTCGATTGTGGCGAAGGCACCCAGATGCAGATGTCGCGGTACAAGATCCGTCGCAGCAAGATCAATCATATCTTCATCTCTCACCTGCATGGGGATCATTACTTCGGGCTCATCGGGCTTATTACGAGCATGGGGCTGCTGGGCCGTACGCTGGACCTGAACCTTTATGCCAGTCCCGCCCTCGAAGACATCATCAACCTGCAATTGCGGGTGGCGGATATACAACTTCCATTCAAACTTCATTTTCATCCCCTGGTGGCGCAAGGCGTCATCCTCAAAGAAGCCAAACTCGAGGTACTCTGCTTTCCCGTCTATCATCGCATCGAATGCTGGGGTTTCCGTTTCCAGGAGATCCGGCCTGTGCGGCGTGTCAATCCCGAAAAAGCCAGGATCCTCGGCGTACCTTCTTCTTTCTTCGAGCGCCTGAAATGGGGGGAAGACTATATCACCAAAGAGGGGAACACCATCCTCAATGCCGATGCCACCGACCCCGGTACACCCGCAAAATCCTATGCCTACGCCGCCGACACCGCCTATGACGAAAGGCTGATCGAGTGCGTACGAGGTGTAGACTTATTATACCACGAAACGACCTATCTCAAGGACCTGGAAGCCCGGGCAATCAATCGTTTTCACAGCACCACCACCCAGGCCGCCACCATCGCCAAACGCGCCGGCGTACGACACCTGCTGATCGGTCATTTCAGCTCCAAATACGAGAAACTGGACGATTTCGAGGTGCAGGCCCGTGAGCTGTTCCCCAATACGGATCTGGCGCTGGAGGGCGTCACCTATCGGGCCGGAGGGCCTGCGAGTGCAGCGACGACTCCCACAGAACCGGCGACGCCTCCCCTGTCGAATACGGCGACGACATCTTCCGCAGATACGCGAGCCGCCGCACCAAAAGCCGGTACAGCAAAGGACGCTGCTCCGAAAAAGGCTGCAGAAAGAGATACCGCAGCAAAAGGCGCTGCGTCAAAAGATGGTGCTCCGAAAGACGGTGTATCAAAGGAAACGCCGAAAGCATCTTCGGAAGGCGCGTAGCCAGCAAGACAATATTACCTTCTGATTTTCTTCTGATTCCCTGCTGATTTTCTCCTGATTTTGCCACTGGAGGCGCTATACATCATCCTCCATACCTCTTTATTTCGCCAGGTAAGCCTTCAGCTTGGCGTGGAGACCCGTGCTGATGGGCACGACGGGCAGGCGCAGATAGTTCTCGATCAGTCTCATCTCAAACATCGCGGCTTTGACACCGGCGGGGTTGTTCTCGGCAAAGAAGATCTCATAGGCGCCGATCAGCTCGTCATTGAGCTTTTTCGCGGCCTTAAAATCGCCTTTCAGACAGAGGCGGACCATGTCGGATAAGAGGCGGGGGAAGCTGTTGGCGGCGACGCTGATGATGCCGTCCATGCCGCAGGCGATCTGGGGCAAAGCCAGGGCGTCGTCGCCGCTGACGACCAGGAAGTCTTCGGGCCGGTCGCGGAGGATATGCATGCATTGCGCCATGTCCCCGCTGGCTTCTTTGATGCCGGCGATATTGTCTACCTCTTTGGCGAGGCGGAGCGTCGTCGCGGCTTCCAGGTTACGGCCGGTGCGGCCGGGGACGTTGTATAATAAGATGGGCTTGGGCGAAGCCAGTGCAAGCGCTTTATAGTGCTGGTACAGGCCTTCCTGCGAGGGTTTACTGTAATAGGGGCTGGCGCTGAGCACAGCCGTGGCCTTGTCCAGTGGGAAGCTTTCCAGTTCTTTTACCAGTTCATGGGTGTTGTTGCCACCGATGCCTACGACGACGGGTACCCTGCCGGCTACTTTGTCGTAGGTGAAGTCTGCGATCAGCAGCTTCTCTTCCTTGGAGAGGGTCGGTGTCTCTCCCGTCGTTCCGAGGGAGACGAGGTATTCCACGCCACCCCTGATGGTATAGTTGATGACTTTTTCGAGCGATTCGTAATCTACTGAGCTGTCTGCTTTGAAAGGTGTGACCAATGCTACTCCTGTTCCCCGGAGTTGTTCCCTAAGCGCCATTGTATTATATGTGTATTGTTTTAAGAAATGTGATTTAAGCCGGTACTTCGTTCCAGAAGCCCATCTTTCCGAACTTTTCTATCCGCTTCCCGACGCGGTATTCCGGTGAGAGTTGCTTGAGTTCCCGGAGCGTCTCGATCAGCTTAGGCTTTAATAAGGCAGCCGCCTCGTTATAGTCCCAATGCGCGCCGCCGAGTGGTTCAGGAATGATATTGTCTATGAGGCCAAACTTAAACATATTATCGGGTGTGAGCCTGAGTTCTTCCGCGGCTTTCTCCTTCTGATCCCAGCTGCGCCAGAGGATGGAGCTGCAGTTCTCGGGTGAGATGACCGTATACCAGGAGTTTTCCAGCATAAACACCTTGTCTCCCACGCCGATCCCCAGGGCGCCGCCGGAAGCACCTTCGCCGATGATGACGCAGATGATCGGCACCTGCAGACGCATCATCTCGTAGATGTTGCGTGCGATGGCTTCTCCCTGACCTCTCTCTTCTGCTTCCATGCCGGGATAGGCGCCGGGCGTATCTATAAGCGTGATCACGGGTTTGTTGAATTTCTCCGCCAGTTTCATCAGCCGCAGGGCCTTGCGGTATCCCTCCGGGTTGGCCATCCCGAAATTACGCATCTGCCGCATCTTGGTGTTGGTCCCCTTCTGCTGTCCGATCATCATCACGGTCTGGCCATCCAGTTGGGCGAAACCTCCCACCATAGCCTTATCGTCACGTACATTCCTGTCGCCAAACAACTCTACAAAGTTAGTGCACATTTTGTCGATATACTTCATCGTATAGGGGCGGTCCGGGTGACGGCTCAGCTGCACCTTTTGCCAGCTCGTCAGGGACTGGGTGATCTCGCGCCTCTTCTCGATGACCTGGTCTTCGAGCTTTTTGATAGAATCGCTCAGGTCGACTTTGGTCTTCTCCGCAGTCTGTTTCAGCTTCTCTATTTCGTCAAAAAGTTCTTTGATCGGCTTCTCGAAATCCAGGAATTGTCTGTTTTTTGCTAGAGGCATAGTTTTTTTGCTTGAGGCCCGTTTAGGGTATAAAGCTGTAAAATTAAGGGAACCAAATTTTTCAGGGAAAGTTTTATTCCATTCGTCCCCAAGATTTCATGCAGAAAACCGAAACTTTTGTTGGAAAAAAGGGAAATTCTATTATCTTTGCCCTCCCGAAAATGAGGGAGTTACGGCGGTTCACCCGCCCAATTCCCGAAACGGTAGGTTGGATCGGTAGTTCAGTTGGTTAGAATGCCGCCCTGTCACGGCGGAGGTCGCGGGTTCGAGTCCCGTCCGGTCCGCAGAAACACATAAAGCGTTGACTATTCAAGAAATACGCATTATGCAATTAGCTAAAATGGGCAACTTTCTTAGTTGCCCATTTCGTTTATATGCCACGTTATACCTTCAACTTAATCTCATAAAACCCTTGCTGGCAAAGGTTTTCAACGACTCACGATTTATCCATTTGCATTTTTTTAGTCGCGAAAACGTGGGAGATTCAAGTACAAACTGGACTCCAATCCGCGACCCTTGTAGCTGCTCAATTCGAATCGCAATGGTACTTCTATTTCATTCCCGACTTTAATAACGATTGAACATCGTCATGTAGGAAATACACCCGCGATTGAATTTTGATCTGCTTGAGTATTCCATTCTTTACCCACTCACGAACAGTCGGCTCAGTAATGCCAAAGAGATTACAGATCTCGCTTATTTTGTATAGAGGTTTAGAGGCGAACCCAAGAACTTCGCTATCAGAAGAATTAGCAGGCTTGGATAAATCTAATTTTGAAAGTTCATCACGAACTATTTTCCTAATCCCCTCCCAAAACACATCAGGTTCATAAGGAATTAGAATGGGAAGTGGATTGTTGTGCATGCTATCCTATTTTTTATGTTTACTCAGGTGATATAATCTAAGGTTTAAGGTCGCTGAATCCATATTGTGCTGTTCTGTTTCTAAAGTCACTTAGTTATAGCTGATTGTTGTGCTTATACAAAAAATGCAACTTAGCTATACTAAGTAAATGTTTTGAAGGAGCTTTCTAAACTGGACAAATATGTGATCAAAAAAGTCAAAGAGAAAAGGCTAGCCCTCGGCCTTTCCCAGGCTGATTTGTCCTTTGAACTCAATGTATCAACAGGCTTCATCGGCCAAGTAGAAAGCGCCAACTATCCAGCACACTACAATCTCAGACATCTTAATGAGCTTGCAAAGATCTTGGATTGCTCATTGTATGATCTGCTTCCAAAGAATCCGCTGTAATAAAGAAGGTTTATTTTACAAATCTATACTTTTTTCGATATAGACTTAGCTATATCTAAGTAATCATAAACTATTAGAAGATTCTTAAAATTTGATGACAAAATTTAATGAGATCGACTTTTTACAAAAAACAGGACAATAGTTATTAGTAGATAATGTAGCAAAACTAATAATCAAACCCTATACACCAGATAATAGTATAGAAACCGACTGCTAGGCCTGTTCCTCCGTCGGCGGTTCTTCGCCCAATGCGTATGCGCCCTTCTTCATTACAATTACACCGGATTTGAATACAGACTGCAGAACACTCTCGGTCTTCGTCCATAACAACCAGTCCAAGACTACCTTCTCTGTCGCACCCGAACTCGAAGTTGTCCGCATGCTGCTTCTCAAATATCCGCTATTAATGGGGCCTCCATTATTTCGACGGCTTCTTCATTTCTCAGCCCCGAAATATCCCGGGAAAAAATTTTAACCCATCTGCAAAAAAGGTCTCTCCGGCAACAGTATATAAGTAAACCCATTTTATATGAGACAGTATCATCACAATCAAGAAGGTGGCGGCGCGATTCCGCATATTCCTTTTTATGTAGAAAACCAGCTGTTTAAATCAGCTGAACAGTACCGCACTGGCCTGGAAATCAAAAAGATAGCAGGCTTGTCCTCCGAGGTTCAACTCCTTTTGGCAGTCACACCTCCCTACGAAGACGAAGAAATCCATAACGACACCAGCGTGAACCTGGCCCGTACTGAAATTGAACACTTCTATGTAAAGAAGAAGCTACCCTATTCCATCAACGGTACGACTTTTGAATCCCACAGCCAGTACATCCAAGGTAAAAGGATTCGTCGCAATGGTAACATCCCCGAAACGCAGGATATTTTCCTGGCTGTCCAAGCCCCCTTTGAACCGGAACTCATCGAAGACGACACTTTCATTGACCTGGCAATCCCCGGCAAGAATGACTTTTTTTCCCGATCGATTGATTATCTGCTGATTATCAACGCCAAAGATCATCACTGGCACAAAAAGACCATTACCTATGCCGAGGTGGTAAAAATTCCGTATCCTCAGTACACTGAAAAGGAAAATGAGATCTACACCGTCACCTACAAGAAAGGGCCGATTCAGAATCCCCAGGGGCAGATGGTTAGCGGAGACAAAGTATTCGTAAAAAATAAAATGCTATTTCATGTCACACCCACTGATAAATCATAGTCCGGATCTGCAACAACTCCAGACCGAAGGGTACGAAATCGAAATACGTGGTGGATACCTTCTGGTCCACCACGTACCCTACGTCAACGCCAATCGCCAGATCTGCTATGGAAGTCTCGTCAGCACGCTTCTGCTAAGTGGAAACAGAACACAGCGTCCAGATACCCATATTATGCATTGGACTGGTAGTCAGCCCTGCCATAAAGACGGATCGAAAATAACCGCCATCGAGTACGTAAACAACCGAAGTGACTTTGGCCAAGGCATCGTATCGAATCACAGCTTCTCCAATAAACCCCGGGATGGATATGCCGACTACTACGCTAAAATGTCCAGATATGCAGAAATCATCTCCGGGCCGGCTAAGTCGATTGATCCCAACGTTACTGAAAAAACGTTCATCCGCCACGCTTCAGTAGCGGAAAGCGTGTTCCAGTACGAGGACACGAACAGTTGTCGCGCTGGCATCGACAACATCAATGACAAACTCGCAGGCCAGAAAGTAACTATCATCGGCCTGGGAGGTACTGGCGCCTATATCCTAGATCTGCTGGCTAAAACAAAGGTCGCCGCCATTCACCTCTTTGATGGCGATCCGTTCTACCAGCATAACGCCTTCCGATCTCCCGGAGCTGCCTCCCTGGCTCAACTTTCGACGACACCCAAGAAGGTCGATTATTATGCCGGTATTTACAGCAACATCCATAAAAACGTCATCCCTCACCCTTATTATCTCGGGGAAGGAAACCTACCCGAGCTCGACCCCATGACCTTCGCGTTCATAAGTATCGATAAGAATGGCGCCAGAAAAAGGATAATCGACCATCTGTTAAAAGTAGGTATCCCATTTCTCGACTGTGGCTTAGGGGTTAACGAAGAAAGTGGGGCATTACTGGCTACTATACGAGTGACTGCCGCATCGAAGGAGAAAAACGATCATCTTTCTGTCCGGGTCCCGCAGCATGACAATGATGATGACCTATATAAATCCAATATCCAAATTGCGGAACTCAACATGATTAATGCGGCGCTTGCCGTTGTTCGTTGGAAACAGTTCCTTGGATTCTATCACGATCATATCAACTGGCATCAATTAACCTTCACCACCAATTCCGCACATCTTGACACCACAGACTTTACAGATTAGATTTGTCGAGCTTATGCCTGACGCTCTTGAAAATGGCATGCTGTATATTTCCATGGAGTATGCAACGACCATTCACCTATGTCCCTGCGGATGCGGCAACCAGGTCATCACACCTCTAAGTCCGACCGATTGGAACCTATCCTACGATGGTGAGACGGTGACCCTGTATCCATCAATCGGCAATTGGAATTTCCCCTGCCGGTCTCATTACTGGATCAGGAAAAGCAAGATCGTCCGGGCACCAGGCTGGAGCGACAGCAAAGTCAACGAAGGCAGAAAAAAGGACAAGAAAAAGAAACGCGCTTTTTTTACGAAAGAAAAAAAGTGATCCCGGATCATCCGACTAAAGATGCGTGCCTATCCAAGAAAGGAAGGAACCAGGAAAGAAATATCCGGCCATTAAAGGCACATGCAAAATTCTGGGCTCCGACCCGGGGTGTAACTTCATTGTTAAAATATGCATCCCTGTTGGTGATGCAACTGATGAACATAAAGTTGTCACACGTCGCTTGCAATCGGATCAAACCGTGGGTCGTCTCCACAGAATAGGCGTTATTATAGTTCGCAGGAGGTACAGGTGGATTGAGCGGGGGAGGATATTTTTTGCTGTACGCTTTCAACGCGTCAGCATCGGCCGTAGCGAACTGCGCATAGCTCACTATATTCATATCACTAACGGCCACGATAGAAGGGTCTGCTACTAACGGGAAATTCGGCGCCGGATTTATCGACGGCAACAAGGCCTGCTGCTCGAAAAAAAAGCGCATGTATAAAGGTGACAATGCCAAATTCAAATTCGCGAACAGTTCAGACTTTACCTTGGAAGGTAACAATATCCCGAACCGATCCGACTCATAGCGGGGCACCGGCTATTTATTAGGATCGGGAGAGAGTGTAGGCACATCATAAATGAAAGCATTAGACCCGATCACCAGACCGCCATTCTTCGATACCTCCGTTGGGCACCCTGCTGTACCGAAAGCCACAACCATGGCCACCGGATCGGAACTGTAAGCTAAGATTTTGGGGAAATCCGCCACCTTCTGATAACTGTATGAATAATACATGGAATCACTATTATCCGTGGGTGGAGTCATGATATTCTGTATGCACCATATCTCGTATCGATAATTTTTGGTCTTCAATACCACCCGAGGCCGGCCAGCCCCCTGTTCAAAATCCCAGGGATAGCGCAATTCCTCTTTTATCAGGTCAAATACCCGTGCCCTCTTTTTCCCAAAATCAAGGTCCGGATGACAGATGGTCGGGTCAAAGATTGCGCTCAGGGCAGCGTCCGCCTCAAACGCCCTATTTATGATAATTAGGACTCTTTTCATAATGCCATTTATGTGCGCAGAAGATAAGTCTTTGTGTCCGTCAGACCCACCGTGTTTTAACCCTTTTTTGGCTGAACAATCAGCCGCAACCGGGCCGGGGCAAAAGAGCCCAAGAAAACCAATGTTCCTTTTTTCCGCTCAGTGGAAAAATGATATACCTTGCTAGTGCAACAGTTATAATTACCCTGAACATAAATGAACCCGCCAACCATGGAAATAAGCGACGCAGAGTGGGAAGTTATCATCATACAGTTAAAAGCTTTCTTCCGGACCTTTACCCGTGAAAAACATTGGTTTCGTGGAAGCCAGTCTGATCTTTACGTAGGCGGCATGTCAATGGACGACTATGTATATGAAACCATTGGACGATACCTTAAGCATCCGGAGAAGTTTAAACCCGAAAAGGGCACGTTAATTGATTATTTAAAGTATAACATCCTCCGCTCCCTTGTCGGCAAACACCTTCGCAGCAAGGAAAACGAACGCATGGCTCCTATTTACGAGGACATTTTGCAAGAGGACGACAACGACGACCCATCCAAATATCTGGAAAGACTCACTCCGCTAACCCATGCGCTATTCGATGACGACCTGGACCACGCCGGAATGCTTTCCGACATTGAGAAGGCAGTCAAAGATGATCCAGTCTGTGAAACAATTTATCTAGCCCTATATTTGGATGATCTTAAACGAGCAGAAGTCATAGAAACCTTTAGCATTACGGCAACAGATTTCGACAATGGCCATAGACGGCTAAAGACTATTTTCCGCAAAGTAGCGTTAAAATACAGTACCGACAACGTTTGAATTATGAGCAGAAAAAATCCGCAGGCTAAGAAAGACTTTATCAAAGTCTTCTTAAATCAAGCCAATGACAACAGCCGTGATGAGCAAGCTGCTAGGGAATTCCTGCAATCAGAAGGGTATGACGTGGAAAGGGCGAAAAAAGAAGGTATCAACCGCATCAGGCAAATGAAACTTGACATAGAGGCTGCAAAAACAGAACAAGAAATGGAGGCGGCAGCTCCTCTTAGACTAAAAGCTACAGAATGGGTGAACACGTTGCTGAGCAATGCCACCTTTGATTTGCGCAAGTTGGTGGAAGAAGAAGAACTTACTATGAGTTTCAGCCATATGGAGCATTTAACAACAGAAGAGCTAAAGAACCTCCTGATCAAGCATTTTACACTGAAATTTATGAAAGGGTAATCATTACATGGCCTTTACATTCACGCAGTCTGAACGAGCAGCCCAAAAAGTCCTATTCGAATGCGGGCTACAAGATCCCACAGAGGTTGGTTTGAGAAAATTGATCTTGGGGCGTAAAGCCTTTTATGACGAACAACCCATGACGGGAAAGGATGGCGACATTGTTTCCTATAGTAATCGGTCCATTATCACGGTAAATTCCAGAATAGCCTTTGACACAAGAAAGCGATTCGCAGCCGCGCATGAGCTGGGCCATTATGAAATGCACAGGTATCTAAGGCCAGTTTTCGGTGATACAGAATATGATCTTTTAAACTGGTACCGCGGCGGCCCTCACGAAATAGAGGCTAATGAATTTGCTGCAGAACTTTTAATGCCAACCGAAGTGTTTCATAGTGAATGCAAAAGCAAAGGTAAACTTGAACCGAAATTAATCGATCACCTGGCTAACCGATTTCAGGTCAGCAAAACAAGTGCAATTCTAAAGTTTGTCAAGCGAGGTAATTATCCATCGATGGCCGTCTTTTGCAAAGACAACAAAATGAAGTGGTGGAAAAAATCAGAGGACTTTTACAATTTTCTTGACTTTACAAGAGATTCGCCACCTCCACCTACAACAGTAGCAGCAGAGATTTTCTCCGGCAAAAAAGCCTACACTGGTGATGCGGCTAAGCAAGACATTTGGAAATCCGACTGGTTCGAAATGAAAAGCAATGAGCAAGATTCCCGTTTTTTCGAATACTGCATGGTCATACAATCCTATAACAGTACACTAAGCCTTATTTGGGGAAAATAGTAGTCCACTTATCCAGGGACATCAACCTTTGCATTATCGCCCTCTCGATATCCTAAAATGCTAAATCATCGCAATCAAATCAACCGTCCTCTTGATATAATCTTGAAAAGCAACGAGTCTCTCCATATCAGCCCGGTATTCCTCTTTAAACAACAAAACCGTGCGTCCCACCAGGAAACTAGCGAGAAAAGCTTCACCCTCCTGGCTTTTCCGCAGGTTCTCATATAGCTTCTTCCGGGTCCAGGATTTTTTTACCTCCAGACCGGCTTTTTCTGCAGCCTCTTTCAATTCCCCCTTACTCGTAGTTTCCAATATAGCCTCTATGTCGTTATTCTCTTCAAAAAGGCCCAGGCTCAACATATGGGCGACACTCTCCTCTTCATTGACCCCCAACCACCGGGTCTTGTATGAACTTATTCCGCTCCAATATTTACCCTCGCCGTGAGCAAAGTCGAAGAAGTGAAGCCTTTCACCAAGCGTCAGCTGCCTTAACTTTTCTGGAAGATCGGTCGTTATTTCCAAATCGTAAGATTTCCTTAATTCCGCCTTCCGGTAATTTGGAAATTCCTTCCAATACTCAACATCTCCCGGGGCTCTCATTTCCTTAATGAACTTGTTTGCCCTCTTCATAAGCGGCTCAAATGCTTCCGGATTTATGGAAAAGGGATAAACACACAGCACCTTAGCCAATAACTCACCAGACTTCCCTTCAGCAATCCAAAACTCACGACCGAAATCGTCAATCCCTTTCCCCATAACGAAGAAAGCCTGTAGATCACGGATTGCGCGCGGATCAATTGTCTCAAACAATGCACCGAAGTCTTTTTGTTTGAAATTAGCGAACACCCCATTGAAGTGATCCGCAAAGAACTCGTCCCTCCCCACATACAACTCCTTGACAAAAGAATATAACGCATTCCAGTCCTTTTCTGTCAGTTGTTCCATTACCCAGCCGCTAAAATCTTTATACGGCATACCTGATGTCATTGCGTATTCCTTGCGAAGAAGCGGATATTCCGCATGGCCGGCACCTTTCAAATCAGCCACCAACTTTTTCAATTTTCGATCATCGCTTTGAAAATCGATTGGCATCCGCCTCGTAGGGGGATCGACGACCCCAACACGTTTTCGTTGAGAAGGCGGCAAAAACTGTTCGGGATACTCATAGCCATAGGTCTCACGGAACCGTGTATATTCCGCCCTGGCCACCTCCAAATCGCCGTCAAAAACCCCTTTTTCTTGAATGTTTTGCTGGCGAAGCGATTCAATGAGTTTTGCGTATGACAGGTTCACAAAACCCATATCACCACTAGCGAGCCCTCTCGCTATACCATTTGAATGAAAATGTATGTTCGAAATCCTCTCGGGGTACTTTTTCCCGGCAATCTCTGATTGAAAAGATATCTTTCGACCTAATTCGGTAGCCGAGGGCCGTAGCGACTTTCTTCTCTTTTTCGGTGCAACAAAGGCCAAAATGGCAATCAGAAGTAAAAAACCGATTATAATGGCAGGCATAAGTGAATTTAATTATTTCCGAGCTAATGTCACGCACTAAAGCCCTCCGAGACGCAGATTACTTTTGTTACGAGCAACATTTAACCATAGCCCCTGGCTGTATTCATCAATGGATAAAAACGGGCCATCGCCATAATAACCTAGCACCGAGGCAACAAATCCCCCCAAAACACGCTCCAATAACCCAATTAGCGATTCATTGTCCGAATCATGGAGCACGAAGCCAACAGACAGTGTAGGTGGGTTCAAAAAAACTCATTGTTTGCGTAGTTCACGGCAAACAACGCACGTGAATCATGAAAACGTAAATTTCCGTTGGAAGACAAACTAAACTCCAACTCCAATTGCATTTGCTTTCCAGCATATAGCACTTTACAAAGAAAAATAAATATAATCACCCACGTAAATTCTTGATTCAGATCGGTCACCAGCTCGTCTTTGGCCTTAAATTGTGCATATTCCCTAAATTGAAGCCCCGCATCTTCGAGCGGCCGCCTAAACATGACCTGTTTCGAGTCCGCAGTAGTCCGGTATTTATCCTCCAGAATCCAAAGCCAGTGCTTCAGATCCTCTGTCTTAGCAGCCTCGCGAAACTGCTTCAGCATCTTCGGCAAACCAACTTGCAGCCCCCGCATCTTAATATTCGTTACCGCGTGTGAAAAACATGTACAATCCGCCGTCATAGCAATCTTCTCGATGTGTATTAAATTGCCAACACGCCCTCCAGTCTGTTCCTTTAACTGATTACGTAATTCAGACACGACATCAGGAAGTTCTTCCTCCAAAAGATCGGCCAACTGCCTGATCTTACCGGGGTAATTCCGAGCTTCCTGAATCAAATCATCAAAATCAACAATATTCTGAGCAGGATCGAAATCAAAAACCGACGCCGTTTTAGTAAGGTAAATGAAACGTTGGATAAGGTGATCCGGTTCCGGCACCAGATACATAATTCGAACAAAGTAGCGTGCTTCGATTTGGATCTTTATCTTAGTAATAGTTGAAGATCTTGATAAGAAAGTATACTCGAGATTGAGTTTTTACCGGCTTCAAAATTCCATTCTTCGTCCAATTTCTAACAGTCAGCTCCGTAATCCCCAACCCCGAACCAGCCCAGCTATTGTCAAAACTCTATGCCTTAATATAGATACATCTACGTCAAAACATCTGCGTCAACCGGGCCTCCTTATTGAGCAGTTCGATGGCAAAGACTCCCGCACTCCAATGCAACACATTGAGGCCATTTCCCCTGTGCGAAATCGATAACAGCGTTACTTTGAACTGCAGCCCATTGGGCGAAATGAACGTGAAGGATTCGCCCGGGGTCATGAACTGGCTGCTGCATAGCGCTCGATGACCGCCGTCCGAGTCTGCTTTGTTGTCGACGATTTGAAGCAATACCTTGTTTGAGCTTTTGTTTAAAAAACTAACGCCGAAGCGAATGTCGTTGTAAATACGGTAATAACCGGGCTTCATCCAGCCATTCGGGTCGATATTGTTGTCGTAGATCGTCGTCGCGTACTGCGTGATTCCTTCTCCATTCTTTGCTCCCGCTCCGTTTTCGGGGCCATTCGCCAGCTGGTCATCCAGCCCGCATACGAATGACTGATAGATCACACTCTTGGCTGGATCGGGGTCTACCAACTGCTCATTTAGCCAGATGTAGCCATGATCGCCCTTTTCGTCGCCATGTGAGTTCAATACCTTGAAGCACTTCTTGTCGATATTATAACCTACGATGACCATCGCGTGCTGTTCCCCCTGGTTCCCTTTTCGGTCCCACGCGACGTGATCATGTTCCGCCCGGTCAAAATACTGATCGACATGAACAGCGATACAAATCGGAAAACCGCGTCGCAGGATATATAGGAAATTATCTTTTGTGATCTGATCCGGAACTTCGAACGTAAAGCGGCTCTTTTTGTCGGCCTTGCCACGCGCAACGTCAATCGCTATTTTCGGCTTGTAGCATGAGACCAGGTTATCCGGCTCGTAGGGATAAACGTCAGTTTTCACCACGCCATCCCGGTAAATAGCAGTAACTGTCTCTGAGAAATTGATGCCCTTGCCGCAATCCGAATTCTTGGGCGGATTGAAATTAGCTTTAGTATCCGTCCAAAGATATTGTGCGCTGTACAGGTATTGACTATTCTTCTTACTCCCTGCATCCTTATCAAACCGACGCTGAGCCAGGTAATTCGCCCGGATCGAAATGGCTTCTGAGATCGAAAAAGCCGTACAAGACTCTATTTGACCCTGATCCTGAACAAACGGTAGGTAAATAGACAAATCGATATCCCTATTCGGAGCCGGCAGCGGCTCCTGTACCGTACTCCCCTTTGTCTTTAACGCATTGATTTGATCCAGATTCTCTGCTGTCAAACCCAGGCCAGTCCGCTCTTGTCCATATGTTCCCATCGACAAGCCAATAGCGCCAGCAAGCAGCCCGGTGATCATCCCGGCTTTTACACCATTTCTCATGCTTAATTACTGTTTGGTAACTCCTTGCCCGAGGCCAGCTGAACCAGAGGAAATATGGTACCCGTCGAGCTAACCGAGATTGTATCTTTTGCCGCCTTCGTAAACTTTAACGAAAAGCCGATCTTCTTCGTCGTATCCGTCGAGGCCGAATCAACCACATTGAAATTCCACCCTTTTTCTAAGGTCGCTGTCAGAGTGGGGCTCAACGTGTCGCTCGTACAGATCTTTGCGACAAACCCGTCGATCTTCACCACTTTAGTAATGATGTAATTATCGCTATTTAAAAGGTAATCCCGGTAATGCTTAAGCTTAGTATCCTTTGAATCGGCGAGATAGTCGAGAAATTGTTGGTCATTCAACGCATCGATCGTCCAGTTCCCGGTCGTAATGGATACGCTCTTCGCGTTATGTATTGCCAAACCCAGCTGGGCATCCACCGTATTCCAGAATTTCCCTCCCAGCAGAAAATTGATATTGAAATCCTTCATATTTGCAATATTGCAGGACTGGCTCGGCACACCCGCAGTGACAAACTGCTTGTAGACGGCGGGATCGATCATCTTGGAAAGATCGTACTCGTAATGCTGCAGGTCCGTCGAAGCGATCGTTCCGATATAATAAGAGCTCACGATGTCCACATACTTGGCCTTTCTCCAGGTAGCGTTCTTTGCGCCGCAGTCGCTGAACCAATTCAACAGCGCTCGCTCCACTTTGCCCTTGCTTCCCGTCGCGCTAAACGGATTGGTCGTAGTATCATAAGAGAGCCTGCTTAACGTCACATCATTCAACGAATCCACGGTGTTATCATCCACTTCCACGAGCGCAAGCTTCTTCTCGTGATGGCAAGCAGTAAATAGCAACAAGGCCGAAGCTACAAAGACCAAAGAGTTGAAGTTCATCGATTTATTTTTTAGGTAAAGGAAAGGTACAGTCTACCCCTTGCATAAAATACCGTGAAAACACCCTTTTTTTTAATGGGAAGCGTTAAGCGGGCGGCGAGGATAACGTATCAAACCACCTGAATCGGCGGCAGCTTATTTTGGACCACGATCGCCGTATTGCACGAATGAGTTTTTGCTGGACGCTCCCGTCTACTTCACTAAGAAGATCAGTGGGCACGAAAGGGAGGAAGACTTTTGCAGATATGTCCGGATTATACGGAAGGAAGCGGCCCTGAAGATAAAGGGATTGTGGATGGATCGGGGCGATATGGAGGTGTTCAGGAATCCGTTGAGCAGGCAATAAATATGCAGTCAGCTTGATTCAAAAACGGTGTTTTCACGGTTGTTCAATTGACCGGCGGTCGTTATATTGCCGCAATGCGATCATATAGGGATATAATTGAAGAGTTAGAAGGTAAAGGGATCAAGCCAAATTCGGGTTGGTTTTGGGATTTTGAGGGCTTTCCAATGGAAATCCGATACAAGGAATTCTTCGAACATGGCCAGGACTTCCTTGACATGGTATCAGCTGAGCTAAATATCTCCCCCGCCCGAATGTATTTTAATACAGATCGTAGCTTGAATGCTTGTGCCAGGCGTATAAATGACTATTTCCTGGTGGAGATAAATGCCGGAGCAATCCCAGGTTTGATCGGAATTATCCAAGACCTGCCCTATAAGTTTAACCGCCCTGGACTCTCGAAATATAGATCGATGCCTGGAATGCAGGGCGCTCCCTGGCTCTATATGGTACAATTTCTTTTGCGGTATTTTTTATATCATGAGACAGGCCATCTTGTGACGTATTCGGATAAGACGGAGTTCAATAAGGTGGAATTTGCGAACGGTTCTGAGCTAGTGAATGCACCCACGGGGCACTTAAGAGAAATGGATGCGGACTGGTTTTCTGCCGTACACCTTGGTAAATACATAATGAATTTATTCAATGCGATTGGGGGCATTGCAAAAGTCGGCAAAGATGACTTGGCTGACGTTATTGCATTGATGATGTCTACCGCTATGCTCTATTATATTGATCGAAATAACTTCGGTCCGGACCTTTACTTCGCCGCACACTCTCACCCCCACCCGAACGTGCGGGTAACATATTTCCTATATTTTCTTATTAGCGTCATGTGCGACGAGGTGCTGGGCGGTGTTGACGAAACCGCTATCACAAACAAAATGTACACTTTAACCGGGCAATTGATTTCCGCTGAAAGAATAGACACTTTAACGAAGTTCAATAGAATTAGGACTGTGCACTCCCATGAAATTGTCGCTTATATAAAAAAAATGATGAAGAATATTCAAGAAGTACCGGAGCTATGTGTGAACAGATTCGGAGGACAATGGGAATATCCACTAATTAATTAGAAGATATTAATAACCAACTCTTATTTATGAGAATTGCTGCTCTGACAATCACAAATTTCAGATCGTTTGGACCGAAGCCTGTCTGTATCGAATTCGACCACCGGCTCAATTGTTTCATCGGTCTTAACAGCGCAGGAAAGACTGCCGCAATGGCGGCACTTCAAAAGGTTTTTGGTAGCCGCAGTGACCGAATGCTATACCGGGAGGACTTTCATATCGCGCATGATTCAGATCCGGCCAGTGATGAGGCCAAGACTTTATCCATAGAGGTCAAGGTTGTTTTTGGGAGAAACGACAGTTCTGTTCCCGAATTTTTTAAAGATCTCGTCGTATCAGCTCCTAAAAGGTCGCCGTATCTGCGCGTATTGCTGGAAGCAATCTGGACACCCAGCCCGGGATCAATGGAGGGAGAAATAGAATCAGGCCAGTATGTCCTGATGGTGCCAACGGGGGAAGCATTAACCGAGCAGACGAAACGCAACTTTCCCAAATCTATGTATAGCTTGTTTCAGGTTATTTATGTTCCGGCTATACGCAAAACAGCAGAGCAGTTGCGATATGCTTCGGGATCTATTTTGTATCGGTTGCTTCGGACTGTCGACTACTCGGAAGGTTTCAGAAAGGACTTCAAAGACGAGACCGACAAAATAAATGCCATGTTCCATGCCCTACCATCTTTTAAGAATATTCAGGATTCGCTTAGCACGGTTTGGTCAACTTTCCATAAAGACGAAAAGTACAGGGACGCCAATATGAACTTTGGCAAGGGTGAAGTGGAAGAAATTCTGCGTAAATTGGAGGTGAACTTTACTCCTGGTTCCAGTGCCCATCGAAACTTTTCGGTAGATGATCTGGGAGATGGGTATCGGTCAATGTTTTATCTTTCACTGGTTTGCACCTTACTCGAAATTGAAAATTCTTTTCCGGCTGATAAAGAGATCGAGGGTGATTTTCGGCCCCAGCTGACCATATTAGCGGTAGAGGAACCGGAAAATCATATAGCCCCTCAGCTTTTGGGGCGGGTTGTAAAAATATTAGGGGAGGTTGCCGAAAAGGCGAACACGCAGGTTTTTATTTCCACACATACACCTGCAATAGTCAAGCGAATAGAGCCGGAAACGATCTATCATTTCAGGATCGGCACTCAACAAACCACGGATGTTAACCGCGTTACGCTTCCCGATGCAGCCGATGAAGCCTACAAATACGTAAAAGAAGCCGTTCAGAATTTCCCGGAGATTTACTTTGCGAAACTGGTGGTGATCGGCGAGGGTGACACGGAGGAAGTCGTCTTTAATCACCTGATGCGGGTATTGGAACTCGACTTTGACGATAACATTATCTCGTTTGCCCCGTTGGGTCACCGGTTCGTGCATCACATCTGGCAGCTGTTATCGTCACTTGAGATTCCCTATATTACTTTGCTTGATTTAGATTTAGAACGAGATGGTGGTGGATGGGGGAGAATAAAATACGTAGTAAAGGAACTTATTGCTATCGGCGAGGATAAATCCAAGCTATTGGAAACTCGTGATGGTGAGTTGACTGAGGAAGAACTAGATGAAATGCATACTTGGGATAATGACAATCAAGACGATCAAAAAGCCTGGATCACGTTTTTGAATGATTATAATGTTTATTTTTCTTCACCACTTGACCTTGATTTTTTGTTGCTTGAAGCTTTTGAAGATTATTACACTGCCGACGAGACCTATCCAAAGAATGGCGGCCCAAGAATTCCAGACGAAGCCACCAAACCTAAAGAATATGAGGAATATTTGGCGGGGGCTATCTCTGCAACGCTTAAGAACCCTAAAGCTAAGGGAATACTCTATTCAAGGGACCAGCACAAACTTATGATTTGGTACAAATATCACTTCCTGGGTAGGGGTAAACCTGGGACGCATATTCATGTGCTGCCAAACATTCCGGATAAAACGCTGGAGGAGGACCTTCCAGAAGTGTTGGTTGAAATATTTGAGAAGATTAAAGAACTTATAGGGTAACCTTACTCATGAAAAAAATTACGCCTGAAGACTGGATACCGGCTGATGGCCTAAAACTCGAGGCAAATGCCCTCGCTACAATTAGGGAAACGAGAAATACCCTTGTAGTAGCTGGGCCGGGATCTGGGAAAACAGAGTTACTTGCACAGAAGGCCTGCTATTTGTTGCAGACCGGCACCTGTCCTCATCCACGACGGATATTAGCGATTTCATTTAAACGCGACGCAGCCTTTAATATTAAGGAGCGGGTCAATAGGCGTTGCGGTCAGCTACTTAGTCAGCGATTTGACTCCTATACTTTCGACAAATTTGCCAAACAGATGGTGGACAGGTTTCGGAATGGTCTCCTTGATCCCTACAAAGTTCCAGTTGACTACGAATTATTGGTCGAAACGAGGGTTGTAAATAGCGAGACTGAAAATGCGTTTCGTTCGGCAGATTATACCTATTTTAATACGCATAATGTTAAAGGAGATTTTTTAACACGTACCCCTTTGCCTCATAATGTCTTTGATGTGGATGACGCAATGAGGCAGAAAGCTTGGGCAATCCTTGCCGGCGAACCTGGACCTAAACTTACGTTTCCTATGGTCATGCGGTTGGCGCAGTACATCATGGTGACCAACGATCCTTTGAGGTCGTTCCTTCAGCAGACCTATTCCCATGTGTTTTTAGATGAGTTCCAGGATACGACTTTTTTACAATATGATCTACTGCGAGTGTGCTTTAACGGTAGCGGAGTTAATTATACCGCTGTAGGCGACGATAAGCAGACGATCATGAAGTGGGCTGGAGCGATACCGGGCATTTTTTCCAGGTATATTAAAGACCACAGCGCCGAACTGCTTCCGCTCACGATGAACTTTCGCTCTGCCCCCAAACTGGTTAGTCTACAGAATTACTTAGTGAAGCATTTACTCGGTAAGACCGATTTTGCCATTCCTTCGCCGGATTGGGGAGGCGGCCCAGGGGAAGCGCGAATGTGTTTTTTTGAAAGCCAAGTCGGTGAGATAAGGTTCCTGGTAGATGAAATTGTGAGCTGGGTGCGCAAGGAAAATCTTCCACCAAGAGAAATTTGCATCCTGGTGAAACAGACTCCTCCCAAATATACGCAGGAGCTTATTGATGCTTTAACTTCCGCCGGTATCCAGGCTCGGGACGAAACCATACTCCAGGACTTGTTGTGTGAGGACGTGATCGGGTATGTGGTAAATGTGCTTACTGTAATTGTAAGTGGCCGCTACGGCACCCACAGCGACGAGGCGTTTAACTTTTTATGTAACATTAATTCGAGTTACGATGATTTACCGCTACTAAGACTAAAAACCAAGTTTATCAAGTTCTGTGACGAGCACCGGGGAAAATATCCGGGGACTACCTTGACAGATAAGCAGCTGTGGGAACTTATAATTGAAATAATAAAGTTTGCAGGAATTTCGAAAATTAGGATTGCGTTTCCACAGTATGGGCAAGGCCGATTCCTGGAAAAGGTTGTAACTGATTTTTTCAAGCACTTAAATGGTTATTACACAACGACAAGGGATTTGTTACCGGCCCTTGACGCTGTTCTTGGGAAACATTCGATTCCGGTTATGACAGCTCATAAAAGCAAGGGGCTCGAATACCATTCTGTGATTTTTATAGGGTTGGAAGACGGGGCTTTTTGGACTTATAACCAGCAAAAGGACTCAGACGATAACCTCGTATTTGTGGCCCTCTCCCGTGCAAAGGAAAGGGTGTTGTTTACATTTTGCAGCAATAGAGGCGGCCCCCAACGGGCAACTGATATTAAAGTTATCCATGACCTATTAAAGAATTCACCCGACGTAACCGTGGTCTATCCGGATAGGAAATAGAATTTATGGTAGATAAATCCGGAGAATTGCGATTTTGAAAATCTGTCGAAGAGGCTGTTTTTATTCCCTCATCTGTTGAGAAAGATTCCCATGTTGCGCGGATCGATCTGCGGTATCATTGTTTGGGTCCGAGAATCCCCTTTGAGCATTAATGATATCTACCTTAATCAAATTGGGTAGTGGGTCGCTAGTCAGATCCTCCGACTTCGCGTCTAACGCTTGTGTACGGGCTACGCCGTCTTCTGGTTGCTACAACTTTGCCTCATCTAAAATATAAGCTATCACTCCAAAATGAGTTAGCGATCTCTCCAGAAAATCCCAAATCGTTTTTGGCCAAAGGCGAAGCGAAACCTTTCCTTTTTGCCCTGCACTCAGTTCCGTCACCTTTCTCGCAGCCTTAAACCGCTCCGTAAAGTCTTTGAATAGCTCCTCAATGTTCTTTGGCTAAAACCGGAGTCGAATCCCTAGCCTCGGTCCCGTCCAGTCTAATGTAGGAATAAGATCGCTAACATAATGAATTTCTTCTGCCGATACCTGCAGCCATAGGTCCATTTGCGGCAAAAGCTCTTCCCATGCGGTGATCACCAAATTCGGCAATTGGCCTTCAGTCAACTCAATCCATGTCTTCCCTATTGCATTTATCTTTTTCCAATTCGACAAAGTAAAGTCTCGCGTCGAGAATTTCCCTCGCTCTTTAAAAAATAGAATCAATGCATCCATTGCGCTAGTCTTTCCACTATTGTTTGCGCCAACAAATACTGTCTTGTCATTTGCCAGATCGATCCGACAGGAATGGAGTTTCCGAAAATTACGAATCTCGATAAATTCAATAAACATATTTGGATATTCCAGTTTAGCTCTTTTGCAGAAATTTTTATCAGATCCCTACAACCTCCACCCTACTCCTTCCACTCCGCTCCTTCTTTACCTGGATCTGCACTCCGATCCGCTCCGTCATCTCCTGCACATGCGAGATCACCCCTACCTTCCGCCCCTGCTGATGCAGCCGCTCCAGCGCATCCATCGCGATATTCAACGTGTTCGAATCCAGCGAACCGAACCCTTCATCGATAAACAGCGATTCCACCCGCATCCGGCTCGATGTCAGCGCCGCCAGCCCAAGCGCCAGCGCCAACGACACGAGAAAGGACTCCCCGCCTGACAGCGAAAACACCGTCCGCACCTCATTGCCCATGTCCTGATCGATCACCTGCAACCCAAGCGTCCCGGGCACCCGCTGAAGAATGTATCGGGTACTCAGCATGCTCAGCTGAACATTCGAGAACCGGATCAAAACATCCAGCGTATATTCTTGGGCCACTTGCCTGAACTTCTTGCCATCTGCAGAACCGATCACCTCATTTAGCTTCGCCCAGTTCTCCACCAACTGCCGCTGTACCTCCATCTCCTGCATCAGCTCTCCCATCTTCTCTTTATTCAGCCGGTCATCTTCCAGATGGAAATCGACCTCATTCATCCGCTTGATTGTCTCCTCTAGCCCCGCACGCGTTTCCGCTAATAGTCGCACCAATTCCTCCATTGCTTGCTCCGGCCGGCCGTGTCTCTCATGATCTGCCACCGCTTGGTCCCGCTCCTTCAACACCGCCCCTGCCTGGATCATCTTATCATCCAGTTCCCGTAGCGAAGCCTGTTCGGTTCTTCGCCAAGCCAATGTAACCTCCAACAATTTCTCTAGACCCTCTACCGACAAGTCTTCTCCCTGTTCGCGATTATATTCCGATAACCATTTTCGAACCTGGCCCTCGACAGCAACAAGCGTTTCCAATAATATCTTGATAGCCAATTCGTTTTGTTCTTTTTCTGTCAAAGCCCGGATCACTGCCTTTCCTGTCTCTTCTTTATCAATTCTTCGAGCCTCCAGCACCTTTCGCGCTGCATCCACCGCCGACTTCAACTCCCGTTCCACTTCTGTCACCGCCCGTCCTGCAAATAGCTCCTCCCGTTGCCCCTTTAGCACTCCGTATTCCTGACCCAGTCTGTCGCGATTATCCTCTCGTTGTTTACGATCAATTTCCATCTCTCCCAATTGCGATTCATGGCTACCGATCGTAACTGCCAGCGTTTTTTGCTCCACTCTATATTTTTCTAATGCTTCAATATTTGTTTTCCATTCGATTATGGACTCCTTTATCCCCCTCTCCACTCCTTTTGCATCGGCTTTCCAACCAGCAAACCATTCCTCGCGAAAGAAATATCTTTTCAGCTGGGCTTCGATCCCCATCAATCCCTCTACTGCCTCACGTAAATCTTTATCATGCTGTTGTTGCCGCTCGCCGACCGATTCCAAGCTCCTCATTCGGTCCTTAAGCCGGTCTTGGATCTCTAATCTTTCCTTTTCCAATCGGTCCCGGTCAATACGATTCTTCTCCGCTTGGTGCTGCAGCTCACGAGCTGCCTCCAGCTCTTTCTGAAGCCGGACCTGCTTTTCTCGCTCTGCCTGTCTGCGCCTATTTATCCATTCTGCGCGTTCCGACGCCGGCATCTTCTCCGCTTCGTCATAAACCGGGCAGGTAGTCCAATTCTTTTCCCCCGCCTTCAACGCCAATTCCTGCTCCACCTGGTCCTTCTTTAAGACCCCAACCTCTTCCGTCAATTTTCGAAGCGCCTCTTGCCGCCGACCCTGCTCCTTTTGCCATTTATCATGCGCCTGCTCATATTCCCGCACCATCTCCAGTTGTGCCGCCAGAGCCTGATCGAATTGCGGGTCTTCCGCAACATACGGGTGATTCGTACTGCCGCAAACCGGACAGGGCTCATCTTCTATCAACTGCACTCTCATTGCCTCCACATCCCCTGACGCCGCCAACTGCATCTTCTGCAGGGACTTACGAGCGACGTCTTCTTGCAGACCTGCCTTCTCCAGCTCCCGCTCCGCATTCGCCAATTCTTTCCCTCCAGCATCCAATGCCAGCTCCAGCTCCCCCAACTTGACACTTTTACGCTCCATTTCCTGCTGCACCGAATAGAATCTTTCCCAAAGAGACAACGCATCACTCAGCTCCACAAGAATTGTATCGACAGCCATCTTATCCTTCTCCAATGAATCCAGCGACTCTGCATTCAAGGCAGCCTGGTTCTTTTCTAACTCATCCCGAGCCTTTTGCAGCGTCCTTGTTTTTGCTTCCAATTCTCCAGTTAGCCCGGTCCGTTCCCTCTCCAGCCGCTCCTTATCCTGTTGTATTTGCCGCAAAGCGTCCTGCATAGCGTGCAGCTTCTCTAACAACGTCGTTGCCTCCGATAATTTCGCCAGAATCAGACTTTCGTTTTCCGAGACGGCCTGTCGCCCTGCATTCTGCGTCTTCCACTCACTCAGGCGGACAATCTCCCCGCCTACGTCAGCCGCCTCTTTCCGCTTAGTCTCCAACGTCACCTTCAACTCACCCTCCTTTCTAATAACAGCCTGTAATTCCTCCTCCGCCTGCCTTAATTGCCGGGACTTTTCCTCCAATCCTGCATCCAACGCCCTCGCCCGCTCCAACTCTGGTTGGGCAACTTCCTGTCCTTCGGATCTTTTTGCCAGATCCTCTTCCGCCCCCTGCACCTTTCTATCGACCGTCTCTTGTCTCTCTCTTAATCCCTCGAGTGAGCCCTCTTGCTTTTCAAGTAATTCTCTCTTCACCGACAACTCTTGCCGAAGCGTAGTTTGTTTCTCCACCTCTGGCTTTACAGCCTGCACCCGCTCGACCCGCTCCAACTGACGGACCCGAGTCTCCGCCTCCTGCCGCCCTTCCACGGCCCGCTGATGTTCTTCATACGCAGTATCCCGGCCATTCTGTAAGGAATGCTGTTGCTCATACCAGGAAATTCCATCACTTAGTGTAGTCACAGCTTGTTGCTCTCTTTGAACCCGATCCCGCAGACCATCCCTTTCTAGCCCTAACTCTTCAACCTCCTCTGTCGTCAGGGTACGGATTTCTCCCTGACGAATTTCAAGGTCGCGCAGAGATTGATTTTCCTCCCGGTGCCGCTCAAAAGTTCGCCGCGAGATCTCCGAATACACCTGCGTTCCCGTTAGCTTTTCTAGCAGCGAGGCTTTCTCATCTTTATTTGCCTTTAAAAAGGCCGTAAAATCCCCTTGTGCCAGCAACACTGATCGCGTGAACTGCTCGAAATTCAATCCCACCAGTTGTTCGATCGTCGCCTGCAACTCTGTTCTTCTGCCTGGGACAATACCGCCGGTAGTAATATTTGTTAAAACGATCTCCACCTGTTGCAAAGCCCCCTCCGCTCGGCCTCGGGCTCGCCGCACATTCCATTTTACTCGGTAATTCACTCCGTTCGTACCCACAAAATCCACTTCGGCATAGCCTTCCGCCGATCCATCACGCAAAATTCCCCGCGCATCATCCTGTTTGATCGTGTTGCCACCTACATCCTGAACATCAACCCCGCCCTCCGCCAATCTATATCGCGGCGTCTTCCCATATAAAGCCAGGCAAAGTGCGTCCAAGATTGTCGATTTTCCCGATCCCGTTGGCCCCGTGATCGCAAAGATTCCCGCCGAAACCAGCGGCTCCGCTGTAAAATCGATCACCGTATCCCCGGACAACGAGGCCAGATTCCTTATCCGTATCGCTAAAATTTTCATGTATTTATTCGGTTTCGGTTACTCCAGCAGCAACGGCCAGAAATAATTGCATCAATCCTTCAGGAACAGGTGATCCGTATTTTGATTGATAGGTCCTGGAAAACACGTCAACTGGCCGTAATTCCTCCCGTTCATTTGAGCTGCCCGGCTCAACCCCATTCCTCTCCGCCACCATGCCCTCGTAACGAACATCGATCCGCGCCAGCCTTACCGCCTTTCCCACTAACGCCTCCATGATCCGATGCCTCAAACCCGGATCAGGTCCATCCGCCAGCACCACTACCTCCAGGTAGGGACAAACTTCACTCCCATCGACAATCGCAGGTAATTGTGCCAGGGACCCAATCACCTCCGCCGCGTGGCTATGCACCGCCGGGATTCGCATCAACGGCACCGCCACCGGCACCTCCAATTGTTGTAAATGTTCCATCCCCTCCCCGTTCAATTCGAACACGAGCACTTGATGCCGGTACGCCCGTTCCGAGAACGACATGGGCAACGGGCTTCCGCTATATCGAACATGCTCCCGGGCGCCGATTCGTTGCGCGCGGTGGATATGCCCCAGCGCAACGTAAGAAAGGTCATCGTGAAAAGCCGAAGCCGGGACCAACTCTATGCCACCCATGATCAATCGCTCCTGTCGGTCCATATCCCCCACCGCCGCATCTTGCGTATGCAGATGCCCAAGCGCGATCATCCACTGTCCCGGCTCCTTTCGCTGCGAAACATACGCGTAAGCTTCCGCATATACTCGCGCCACCCCTGCCGAATAAGGCTGCTCACTTCCTTCGATCGCCGGATAATCCCCCATCCGCAAAAAAGGGATAGCCAGACACCAGCCTGCTACCGAACCATCCCCCGCTTTCAATGGTATCGTCAGCTTCCCGAAGTCGATATTACCGCCCACATCCTTTTCGATAACGCCAACAATATGGATATTCGAGGATTCCAATAGCGGTTTAGGCGACTCCAACCTAGCCGCCGAATCATGATTCCCTGCCGTAATAATTATCTGTAGTGAAGGATTCGCTTGTGTCGCCCGATTTAGAAAAGTATAGAAAAGCTTGAGCGCTGCCGCCGATGGATTAGAATTATCGAAAACATCCCCGCTCACTAATAAAACATCGATCGATTCCGATCGTATCATCCCGACAAGCCAGTCGAGGAACTGCTCGTGTTCCCAGTTCCTATCATATTCATGAAACAACTGGCCGATATGCCAGTCTGCAGTGTGAAGTATCTTCATGGAATAGAGTTTAAAGAATACATAAGCCAAAGGTATTTCAGCAGTCCTTTACCTCATTACGGTTTCCTGTAATGCATTTTTTATGGCTGCGAAAAATAAGAGGCCAAAAGAAAAACAAAGCATTGACCCAAATTTGCGGAAAGTAATTTACACAACTAATTGAAAACCGCAAGTGATGTATTTTTTTGGAATATAAAGCAAAAGATTTTAACACTGAGGTCAGTCGTCGCCTAACCAATGCCTACCCCCTGTATTTCCACCAATTTAAAAAAGGGTTTTTTCACCTTTTTTTAGATGAACCGAAATGGATAAATTCCTTTCGAATAAAATGAAAAGCACCAAATGTATCCGATAAATCCCCAATATAGGCTCAAAACTAAAATATGATCAAACCGCTCACAGCTCTTCTTTTATCTCCTTTGTTTCTTTCAGCGCAAGAAAGGAAAGACGATCACCCCCCGCAAATTAAACAACTGGCTAGTATTGCCTCTATGGTAGGATGGACAAAAAACGACCTTGGCAAATGGTCGAGCAATACAAATGCTTTGCCTAGATATATTCACGACTATTTCTTTTCTCTCTGTGAGCAAATTCTAAAAATAGATCTTGCCGAGATTCAGTACAAGGACAAAAAAATGCTGTGTGTTGCGAAATTCATGCAACACAAGTACGTTCGGTTTGGCAAAATCCATATTGAATATCCGGTAAATTACTGGCTATTCGACTTTTCCGGTACAGACACTCTTATTGGTGAAATTCCAACGGTTCAGGCGATAACCTACCGCACGTTTGAGTCAGGTTTTTTCAGTGGCGTCACAGTTCCGACGTGGCGCGAGGTGTCCAACGATATTATCGTGCATTCAGAAAATGGGCTGGGCCTTGAAGGCGATTTTTGCATTCAAATCAGGGAGAATAAAAAAGATAACAAAATTCAATTTCTAATTGGGTCTTATAACCACACCATTCACCAATTTGACTTTAATGATTGTACGATGCCTGGAGACAATAACGAAATGGCAAACGGCTACTACGAGGTCCCTTCGGCCATTTTCTTAGCGTTTTTAAAAAAAATACAACCCTAATTTGATTCTGACGCTAAAATCAAACGCTTATTATCCCACTAGCCAAACAAATTAGTTAAGTCAACTATATAAGATTGAAATCTTGCTGGCTCACATTGTTTACAAGACTTGCTCATATTGGTTCACGGTTCTGAAAAGAATTTCTTAAGACCTGCATTCACGACCTAGCTGCTGTCGGGAGTGGTTCGTAGGCGTCAACAGCTATTACGTGGTCGTCTCTTAAGCTGTATATAGTGGTGATGATGGTCCCGAGTTTGTCAACAGGATTGGCATTGTACCTCCGCCATTCGACGGTTTTGCCATTGGCGCCCACAATGAAAGCTCTGATCTTGATCTCGACCGCGACCATTTGCGCACGCCATTCTATTCTATTGGCCTCGATCTCACGCTCCTGGCTTTCGAGGCCCTTTAATATCCGCTCCAGGTCTGGAGCACCATGCATGTCGGGATAGCGATTTTTGATTTCTTCGCTAGTTTGCTGCAATTTCTTCGCTTGGCCATCGCTACCATCCAAATAATTTTTAAGAGACTGGAACTGGTCGTTCAATTCCTGGGGGAGAATAGCGATATCGGATCGCCGATCAGCTTGCTGGGCGTGCACAAGGACGGGAAAGCATAAACCAAATAGGAAATTTACAATGGGTTTCATCGGTTATCTAATTTTAGTGAGTAAATACAAAGTGTAAAAGGAGAACGCCGGCTGGCATTCCCCTGCCTAATTAATCGGCGAGCCGGCTGATCAGCGAGGCTGCCACAGCCACAACGGTGAGCACTGTTACCAGCGTCACGAATTGAGCGGCAGGACCGAAGAGCGTTACGCAGGTACCTTTAGTACATACGGTGGCTTTTGAACGGGAAGTTGAAAGATAGTTCATCTTAATCCCTTTGTGGTTAACAATACTCCTCACATCAGCCCCGAAGAGGTTGGGGATCAGGCTCTTATTTTCCCGATTCTTTTCGGACGCCTTTGAAAGGCGTGTCGTCCGCCTTTTGGTCCATAAACTGACCTGTCTCAGTGTTGCGTTTCACCCAACGAATGTTCTGTGGGTTATGTGTCTGACTTCTGTTGGTAACTTGCCCATCTCTGTGGCCGTCACCAATTTTGCCGTTTTTTGCCATATTGTTAGGATTGAATTTGTTTTAAGGTCTTTCGTTGGTTGGTAATCACGACTTTGCTATACGCAAAGAGGGTTGTACTAACTATTGACAAACTCCATCTAGCCAGCCGCCGGTTCCGCCTCAAGTACAGAATGTCGTGGAACAAATTCGGTGAACCCTCCCTTCAACTCCCAGATACTGATCATGAAGCACCGAAACCACAAACAAATAATCGAAATTCAACTTACTAAACTGCATTTTGTTAGAAAAGCGTATCCCCATTCACATGTGACCAAATTATTTCACTCCTTTCTATCCAGAAATGCGCCCCGCAACGTTCGGCTACGATAGAAGGATAGACGGTGACTTTCTTTTGTCGCACAACAACCTTCCAACAGGGCATCTTCGAATCCATTAAATTCAGCTCCAGTCGCCGGCCGCAGTCGTTAGGACACATCAACATCAGCCATTTTCTCTTACGATTGCGTTCAACAATATAGAGTTCATTCTTCTCAAACCGGTCGGGAACGTCGACAAAGGACTCCACGAAATGCGGTGACTGATAAAAAGGCTGAGATGGTTTTTTAGCCCCTTTTCCATTATCTTTCCTTTCAAACTTTCTTTTTTTCATTCGATTCATTCCTCCAGGTTAGATCCAGAAAAGGATCTGCATCCCCTCGTAGGATAAAATAGGAATTCCCGCACCGGCATCGCTCGTCAGGCTCGTGATTTCGTCTTTTAATTACCGACCAGTCAAATCGGAACCATACCTCCTGCTCCGGTTCATCTCCTTCCATAAAACCCGTAAGCCGGTTCAATAGCTCCATCACCGCAAAAGAGGCGATTGCGCTGGTGAAGGGAATTACAGCTGGTGCCGGCGTTTCCAATTCATCAGCGTAACCTTGACGAATCAGTTCCTGCAACTGTTGCGGGTCAGTCTGCGCTAGCGAGTCCCTAAGAACCCCTTTGGGGGTGATTTTCCCCCAACAATACAGGCAGGGCTTTTCGGGCAATAAGGTCGTCACCCTTCCCTCTATGGACCGGATAACGCCTTCCTGGGAATCAATCCTAACCCCCATGTCCAGCACAGGAATTCCATAGTAAATGGCCATATTCGATAGTATAGATCTACCTAACTGATCATCGGTACAGCCGAAGATAAAATCCGCCGTTTTGAGACGACTGGCAGAAAATCGATAGCTGATCGGAGAGTTGACGATTTCCATTCGAGTACTCAACCCAATCCTCGCCGCGGAACGCCGAGCAATTTCAATTTTTTCCATCCCTTCATCGTCTGTTCCCGATCCATACACGCGGTTGACATTGCTTTTCTCCAAGCGCTCGCCGTCAATGATCGTCAGTTTACCAACACCTAAACGGATTAATTGCTCAATCACAGCGGAGCCCGTTCCTCCGGCTCCTACTACAGCAACATGGAGTCGCTGCAGCAGCCGCTGGACATCTTCTCCAAATGCCCTGACTTGACGGTCAAAAAATTCGGGAACCGGCTCACTTCCCGCAGAGGAAAAATGGAATTTGAAGCGATCCCCGATAACTCGCACCAAATCCATTTCGGCATGAGTCCCGTTTTCCATCCATACTCTGCCTACAGGGTGATCCGGCGACGACAGTACAACACTGCCATGTAGACCCTGTGTTCGAATCCGAAGATAGGCTGTGCGGAATAGCTCAGACTCTTCGGCATCATCTTTTTCAGAATGCCGGAGAAAGCCTCGGGGGTGCGAATGAATAAACACAAACAATTGTTTACTATCATTTGCCTCCTTCATCGCCCGGATAAAAGAGATCGACCTGATTTTCATGTGCACTTCCGAAGAGTCCAGTGTATCCTCTGCAGTTACCGGTATGATTTTTCTTACCAGCAGTCGATTTTCCTCCCCGCTGGCAGCGATCCGGCAAAGCGCATAGGCAGCCTTCTCCCGATTGGAGCCGTCAAACAAATGTTGAGTCAGCCATCGGTACTCCCGCTCCAGAAAGGTAATTGTATACCTCATATACCTTTTTCGATTTCCTTTTCAATGGCCCGGACAAAACTCCGCAGGTCGTCAATGCCGGTTCGCCATTGAATATGCCTCGACCACACTTGCCAGGTTTTACTGGCAAACTCTTCCCTTCCTCCGCCGCCAACCGGCAACTCACCATTTGCCAGTGTAATGATCGGGTGGGTACGGAACATATCCACCGCCGCGTTGGGATAGCCCGACGGCAAAACAATCCGCACGTCCGCCTGCTGAGCGGAATAGCTTGCCGGAAACTTCACCGCCTTAAAGACTACATGGATGTTATCTCCCCCGGGCAGAACAGCTACTTCATAGCCACTCACGGCGAGAAAATCCCGGTCCGGCTCCGGGATTAAAGTCCATACTTCGATAGTTTCAGTTTCCATGACAACCAGGGTTTAGATCCTTTTGCGAACTGTAAAAATGTGTCCACTCTTTGAGATGAATTGGATCCTCGTTATTCGGGATACACTTATCGTCTTTCCTCCCCTCCTCTTCCCGCCATAATTCATGGGTCTCCGGGTTTATCCCTCCCAGCACGTAGAGTGCGGCGCCAGTCGTTTTCTCGGGGCTATGGCGCTCCTTTCTGTCGATGTAAATAGGTACTACTTTATCCATGTTTTTGAAATTTAACACAAGTTACAATAAATATATTACAATTCCAAATTGTCAACCACTTTTGTAAACTTAATACAATAAGAGTAATTCATTACACGTTGATTATGTGGCAAGAGAATTGCATAGTTGACAAAAATGTTTGGTTTTTGCCAAACTGAAACGTAATATTGTAAACGGAATTGACACCATTGCCCTCACCATCAACCGCTCTTTATGGATAAAATATTTGCTGGAAGATTCCGGTCAGCTAGGGTATTGAGTGGACTTTCTTTACAGGAGCTGGCAGATAAATTGAACAACCGAGTATCCCGGCAGGCGTTGCATAAATACGAAACCGGTGTGGTTGTCCCAGACAGCGAAATGATCGCGCTTCTGTCCGAAACGCTCCGGGTTCGACCCGACTTTTTCTTCCGGGATGCGACGATAACCTTTGGCCCGATCGAGTTCCGCAAACTGGAAAGCCTTCCTGGTAAAGAAGTAGATCGCATTATTGAGGCTGTGAAGGACCGCCTTTCCAGATACCTCGAATTGGAAGGACTGATGGGTATCAGTGCCAAATTTGACAACGTACTTTCCGATTTTCCACAGATCGAGAACGGAAACCAGGCTGAGGCAGCCGCCGAAGAACTGAGAGCCAAGTGGGACCTTGGTTCTGGGCCGATCTTTAACGTTCTGGAACTTTTGGAGAGCAAGCATATAAAGGTGATCGACATCAAAGGAATGCATGACGGTTTTGACGGCATGCAGACTTGGGTGAACGGCGAGATTCCGGTAATCGCCATTGACCGCGACAATCTCAAATCATGCGACCGCCTTCGCTTTACCGCATTGCATGAGCTCTGCCATCTGCTCCTCAAGCTTAACCATTTGGCCGAAAAGGACAAAGAACGGTATTGCCACAGGTTTGCCGGCGCATTGCTCCTTCCAAAAACGGTTCTAAATTCCGAATTGGGGGCGCAGCGCAATAACCTCTCAATCCAGGAGCTTGGAGGTATCAAGCGTCATTACGGAATCTCTATCCAGGCTATAGTCATGCGGGCAAAAGACCTGGGCATTATCACCGAGAGCTACAGGCGCCAGTTCTTCTTTTACATGAATCAAATGGGCTGGAAAAAGGTCGAACCCGCCGAATACATAGGCGAAGAAGCTTCTGGGCGGTTCGAACAGCTCCTTTTCCATGCGCTGGCTGAAGAGGTGATTTCCATCGGCAAGGCGGCAGCCCTAAGTAATGAGACTCTTTCAGAATTCCGTGAAAAATACTCGATGAGAGGTTAATAATTCAGGGTAAATTTGCAAGACCCAAATCACTAAATCTTGAAGATTGTCGTCTCGGATGCTTGCCTCTTTATTGATTTGCACACTATCGATTTGACCGACCATTTCTTTCTCCTGGATCTGGAAGTCCACACGACAGTCGATGTGCTCGCCGATCTACGCGAAGAACAGCGACGGGCACTGCAGCCATTTCGGGAACGACAGTCTCTGACTGCACACAACCTGGATGAAGCAGACCGCGAGGCAATAACGGCATCGAAGTATCCGGGTAATTTATGCATCGGCGATCATACCTCACTATATCTTGCCGAAAAAATAGACGCCAAAATTCTCAGTAGCGAAAGAGTATTGCGAAGTGCTGCCGGGACGCGAGCCATAGAATCCCACGGTTTATTCTGGATCTTTGACCAATTGGGCGCTGCGTCAATTCTCTCTCATCCTCTGGCCTGTCAGAAGCTCAAAGAGTTGATGATTTGCAATGCTATTTACCGCAATAACCCGAAGCTATCAGTAGAGCTCAACGGCCGGCTGAAGAAATGTGATGGAGAGGTTACCCAACTATAACACCCTTCGGCGCCCTCGAAACTATTTCCCTCCTCAAACATTCCTGGCATTTAACTACACGAAGCCAACATTGTGATCTTGATCTCGTGGCACATCGACGGACATTTAGCTGGGCCAACTATCTAAATATTTCGAAATTTGAATGAACGACTAGCCCCTTGAAATAGGTAGTTTGATTAACTATACACTTTGAAATGTTCGAACCAGTTCCCAGACAAGGCACAACATCACCTTTCTTATTGCTATGCAGATTGAGAAAGCGGCGACCGACCTCCCCACAACTTCCGAATCATTTGAGCCTTCTCCAGGTTATCAGCCTTAATGTACTTCCTAAAGGCTTTTTCCGTTTTGTGTCCACTGATCGCCATGATCAGCGTAATCGGCGTACCATCCAAAAACTCATTAGTACAAAAAGATCGTCGACAAGTATGAGACATCACCCAATCATGCTTTGGCCTTATGTCCTCCACTAGCTTATTTGCCCGCTTGAAAGAGATTTTGACCTTTTCATCCAATCCCGCCAGCCGGGCGACCTCTTTAATGTAAAAGTTAAACTCGACATTGTTTAGCTTAGGCATCAGCATTTCATATTTTTCCAAAATAGCCCTTGCTTCGGGGCGAAGGGGGACCACTACCCTTCCGCCAGTTTTCGCTTGGGTAACGAACAACATACCATCACGGAATTCTTCGGGTTTGACAGTAGAGTAATCACTAAATCGAAATCCTGTCAAACAACCCAAGACAAAGGTGTCTCTTACCTTTTCAAGCATCGGGTTAATTGTCAAATCAAGGCTGTACATTGATGAAATCTCCCGCCAGTTCAGGTAGATAGCATCCGCATCCTCTTCCATCCCACGAAACATTGAAAGATCCCGGTAAGGAATAATATTCTTAGCCATCCGGTTTTTTAAAAACGTCTTTAGCCATTTGATTGTTTTTCCGATACTGTTGATGCGCAAGCCCTTAACGACGACTTTCTTGCGGGTGAGGGTGTATTCATGTGTGAGAAACCCTACAAAACCCTGGTAGAAATTAAAATCAAAGCTATCAAACGTGATCTTGATAGCCGTATACTTCTCATATACTCTCAGGTGTTCTTTCATCATCCGGATCACGTTAAGGGTGACCTGGGAGACTTCCCTTTTCTTTTCTTCGATATAGTCATCGATGTTGTTGTAGACATCCAGATCTCGCTTTTTCTCCTTCATGTGCTCAATTTTCCAGTTATCGGCCAAAGGAAAATTTACCTTCAAGAAGTTCATCGGGTCGATCCCTTTCTTCTTGGCAGCAGTTACCATATCTTCAGCTTTACGCAGCCTTTCGCTCAGGTAGGCTTCCATCTCCTGTACATTACCAAATTGAGAGGGCAGGTTAGGTAAAATTCTACCTGTTTTTCTATTCCAGTATTGAGGAGGGATGGCCAAACCTGTACTACAAACCACGCGTCTATTGACACTATGACAGTACTGAATAGAAATTAGACGTGTGCCGTCGTTACGGAGTCTGCCTTTCTTTAGAATGAGTTTGATGGGCTGTCTCATTTGAAGGGGTTTTAGATAGTTTATAATGTTCTATAATAAACCTATCAACAACACCAAAGGTAGCATACAAGTAACTCAAAAAATAGTTACAAAATGCTTAAATTCAGCATCTTAAACGAAAAGCGGCGAAAGACAGCGAAAAGCACCGAAAGGTCAAATAAGTGTCAAGATTGACCGTCCGGTCCGCTTAAAGAGGATTACAGCAATGTGATCCTTTTTTCGTTTTATCTAATCTTACTTTTAAGGGGTTGATTTTCAGGTTTTTGTAACACCTGATCGGAAAGTATCTCACTACCTTTATTACAGGTTGACAGTTTAGTTCATCGACCAAAAAATCGACCTACTTATGCTGTTACCTATCAAGCCAATTTGTAGAACAAAGAAACTTCATCCTGATGGCACCGCTACTGTATTCATCCAATACTGTTATAATGCCACTCAAAGAACGTTGTTGCATACGGGCATAAAAATTCCACCCACATACTGGAACAAAAAACAGCGTTGCATCACGAAACAACTTCCCGGCACACATGGCGATCACGAAGCCTTAAACAAAGAATTGACAAGGCTTCAAACGATTGCCGAAGACTTGGCTACGCAAGCCATTAAAATGAAAATTTCCGATAAGGGACTTTTCGTGAAGCAGTCTTTTTCTCCTTCTCTGGAATTAACAGATATAGATGAGCAAGTAAAGGAAGTTGTTCAGCGTGAAGCGGAGGTTAGAAAATCAAAGCTGGATATCTATTACCAGTTCGATGAGTACATATTATCCAAGCAAAGAAAAGTGAGTAAAGCAACGCTCACCGTCTACGGCAATGTAAAATCACACCTTCAGGCTTTTGAGAAATATCGAAAGCAAAAGATCACTTTCAGCAGTTTTGATTTTAGTTTCTACGAGGATTTTGTAGACTATCTCACTTTTGAGCATGTACACATGCGTAGACAAACCATACTCACCGGGCCAAAATTAAATACCATTGGAAAGACTATTAAACATCTTCGAGGCTTTATTAAGGACCGGGTAAAACGCAAAATTATTCCGTCCATTGACCTGACCGATTTTAAGATTCCGGAAGAAGAAAGTGATGCCATATATCTGACCCATGACGAAATTGCCGCGATCTATCAAGCGGATTTAACCGACCATCCGCACCTGGTTGAATATCGGGATTTATTTGTCCTGGCTTGTTTGACCGGGTTACGGTTTTCAGATTTCTCCACGTTAAGGCCGGAGGACCTGCAAAGGGATATGCTTTATAAGAAACAGGAAAAGTCAGATCATTGGGTAATTATTCCACTGCGCGAAGAAGCCAAATTGATATTTACCCGGCAGTCTAAGGATAAGATACCGGCCCTCACTAACCCCGAATTTAATAGGCACATCAAAACTATCGGGAAACTGGCTGATATTACCCGGCTGATTAAGTTTTCTTATAAGAAGGGGAATACTAATGTGGTGGTTGCAAAACCGAAATATGATTGGATTACCTCGCATACCGCCCGGAGGTCATTTTGTACCAATGAGTTTTTGGCCGGTACGCCTGTGGAGTTGATTATGAAGATCAGCGGGCATAAAAGGACGAAGGATTTTTATAAGTATATCAGGATTACGCCGGAGGAAGCAGCCAGGAGGATTAAGGAGCTTTGGATGGAGAGGAATGAAATGAAGTTGATAAAAGGAGGAGCGAATACGGAGAGGAAAGTAGTCTCTGTTTAATTTATTGACGGCGTAGGACTATTTGTTTGATTTAGAGAGGGAAAGCGCAATTTCCTGATCATCTGTACTCAAAAACCGTTAAAAAACGGTATCATATTGTCACAAAATATACTACCTTGTTTGCCAGCATTTTAAGCTGATAATCAATAGACATTATAATGGCTCCAAGAAAAAAGGTTGATATTGGCGCAACAATCACCTCAACAGAAGATCCCATACTTAGCAAATCTAAACTTCCCCTTGTTTTCATTAGCCATGACACCAAAGATGCAGAAATTGCGGAGGCTTTTAGTAAACTTCTAAGCTCTGTTAGTGCGGGCGTATTGAAGTCTTTTAGGTCTTCTGACAGGAAAGGCACCCAAGGCATAGAATATGGAGTTGAGTGGTTTCCAGAAATAATGAGAAAATTGGATGAAGCATCGGACATTGTTTGTTTGCTTACTCAAACTAGCGTAGATCGGCCATGGATATTATACGAGGCTGGTGTGGCAAAAGGAAAACTTTCCACAACAGTATTGGGAATAGCGTTAGGCATACAATTACATAAAGCTAATAATGGTCCTTTCGCGCAATTCCAAAACTGTTCCGACGACGAAGAGAGCCTTACAAAACTTGTTTTGCAATTGGTAAAGCGCATACCCAATTCGGAACCCGACGAGGAGATTGTAAAGGATCAAGTGAAAGCTTTTAAGCAGAAACTTTCTGAATTGCTTAAAAAACAGCCAGGCCCTCCCGACAAGACAAACGAATTAAAAGAAGATACATCAATAGCAAAACTATTCGAAGAGGTCAAAATAATGTTTCAGGACTTGCCGTCAAGGATCGATAAAAGATTGGACCCTGAAATGATGGTTAGGCGAAAGAGGAGATTCTATCCAAAAATGATTGATGAAGTAATGCACATGGGTATGGTTTCCGAGGAACCAAACCTCTCTTTTTTAATGCTTATTAGCTTATTTCGTGACGATTTTCCATGGATTTATGAAATTGGATTGGATACGTATAGAACTTTAAAGACCTCGAAAATAAAATCTGAAAGACAAAAAGCGATTTCCTCATTTAATCGGATGCTTGAAACTCTAAATCATCCTATGATGCTTGAATTTTTTGGCAGATCGGAGGATAGTTTTTTTATGATGAACGAAATGAGGCATTTTTTAGCTCGCTTTGCTGATAGATTTTATTTAGAGGATAAATCCAAAGAATAAAAAATAACTATTTGATGCCTGCGTCTGAAATATTGCTTACTATCCAATCCGACACAAAGGAAGAGGAACGGGAAATCATCATTCAGTTTCTATCCAGGCTTCAGTATTCTAAATATACATTGAATGATTTTGAATGTCCTGACTTTGATATGAAATTGAATAATCGGGATATTGGCGTTGAGGTAACAAAATATTATACTGATTTTGGTAAAAAAGGCTCTGCTAAACAAAAGAAGATTAGCGAATGGAAGAAGTTCTCAGAAGAGTTAAAAGCGAACTTAGGTCGAATTAATTCTCAAAATGACTTTGTGTATGGTGCCATTCATTTTTGTGTTAATTCAGTCCGCCATAGAGAATTACTCAATAATGCACCATTTAATGAACTTGTAAGTCTTATTGAAAATAACAGACCAGATAAAAATGAAAGTAAAAATGTAATTATTTCAAAGGAGATTTATCCAATCATTGGTAAATATATTGGATCTGTTTATCTATTGAACACTTTTCCTGAGACTAAATACTTATGGTGGGATTCCAGTTTGCAGTCCGGAGAGGTTGTAAATAATAGAAATGCAGTCAGACTTATCATTGAAAAAAAAGAGCGCGCTTCAAAGAAGTACAAAAGAGATTATTTTCAGAAATGGCTCATTATATATGCCGGTGGTCTTGGGTTGCATGATATGTATTTGGGAACATCTGAAAGGGTCTACCGGCAGGGGAAGATCGGTGTAATAGAGGAATCAGATTCTGTTCAATTGTATCAAGATGCATATAAATCTGAATACTTTTCACATATTTTTATTTGGGACAAGTACAGTGAAACTATATTTTTATTGAGTCCGTATTTCAAAAAAATTTTCGATTATGGGAAAAAGGAGATTTATGTAAACCATTTACCCTTGAAAGACTGAATCTTCCAACAGCAAATTGGTATTGCTTTTTACATTACCTTATTCAACCTTAACAACATAGTCCACAATCAATACAAAGCCAGTGTCATCTTCAAACTTTTCTGCTAATACCGGATTTGCAGCATTGAAATATGGTCTTTGTCTATTCGCAACGTAACTATAATAACGGGTATAGCCCAGAAGTATTGGACAAATATAAGCCTGAAATCGAAAGCAGTGACTCTGGTTATTCCCTTGAAAACTATGAACACCTCAAGGGCAGCATGCTTGACTTGTACTATCTACTGAGGAAACGAATTTTAAATATTGATTCGTCTGTTAAAGAAGAGTATAAAAAACTCTACATAGCTTTTAAGTCAGGAACCAATTTTGTCGATATTGTTCCGCAAAAAGCACGCTTAAGGCTGTCATTGAATATGGAATTTGATAAAATTAATGATCCAAAAAGGCTATGCAAGGACATCACCGATCTTGGAAGGTGGGGTAATGGTAATATCGAAGTTGGTATCTCTTCTTCTAGTCAGTTGAACGATGTAATGGACTTAATACAACAGGCTTTTGTCTCCCAATCAGAGGCAGGCGAATAAATATTTATTTTTTTGCAATCGGTGTTCCTTTCATTCCTTCATAGGTCAGATACGCCAGGAATTTCGCAAAAGGCCCAATATCCTGCCCCACACTCGCCTTTTCAAGCGCCTGCATGTACTCATCCCGACGCTCAACAGGAATAATCGTCCAGGGATACCCGCCAGATGCAAGCATAGCATTCATCAGAAACCGTCCCATCCTACCATTCCCATCCATATAAGGATGGATAAACACAAAAACAAAATGCCCCAAGACAGCCCTCACAGATGCTTCTGGCTCTGATTCCAGGAGTTCAAATAACACCGGCATGACATCGGGCAAAGCGTCCACATTTATCGGGACATGCTTGGACCCGCCAATATAAACCTGGTGCGTCCGATATCCAGCCAGGTCCTCCGGTTTCAATATCCCCGCAATGATACTCGGTTCGAATAGTTGCCGGTACCAATTCCCGTGATCCTCATCCGCTACCCGCCCCGCATTTTCGCCGGACAAGATTTTCTGTACGCTCTCCTTTACCTGCTGAAAAGCCTGCCAGTATCCCCTAGCCGCCATAGCATTCCGTTCCCTCTTGTCGGCTTCATATTTATGATGATCCCAATCCCCGCTGCGTACGCGCTCGATCAGCTCTCGGCTAACCCGGTACCGCTCGATGGACAAGGAATGGTAGGCATCGTTTACATAGAGATTGTCCATCGACTGGAGATACGCTTCCTTATCCGCAGGTAGTCCTGGCGTCGGGGGAAAATGAGAAATAACGACTTCCCGCATTTGATGCCACATCAGCCGGAGACGGTTGACGTAGGGAGAGCGCTCCCGAGCCGGCAAATTGAGATTTAGTTTGGTATCGAAAGGATCTTCCTCCCGCACGTTATATCCCGCTGCCGACATAGTATCCATGATCTGTTGGGCAATACGGTCCCGGCCAATATTGCGAAAGGCGCCTGCTAACCTTCCGGCATAGGTAGTATGTCCTTTCGCTAATAATACGTGCAACACCTCCGATGCATCCCGGATCATCGCAAGAGCCGTCCGGGCATCTATCGGATTTTGGGAGAACGTATTGGGCGAGCAAAAGATTAGCGAACCGGGTAAGGTATAGCACCGTATCCCTCGGATGACTTCTACCACTTCTGTCGGTGGAAAAGGGGTTTTCATAACAAAAAGGGAAGTATCGTGCGGTAACGGCATATTGTAATTCGATCCCTCGGATGAGCGGACCAGCAATTGTTTCGGCACCGTCCAATTCCCCGCATGCAGCTGCAGCGACTGCTCCGGGGCAACAATCCAATCCTTGCCATACTTTTCGTCAAGGAACCGTCCGCAGAATTCCCAATAGCTACTATACCAGGACGTACTATCGCCCGGTCGTTCATCCGGCCGACTGGGAGTATACCATCCCTTCGATACTTCTTTCAAATAGCCGGTCTTCACCAGCAATTCCCGGTTGATCCGGTTGATTTCGGTGGATTTTATCGCAACCAGACCCTTCTCCTGCAAGCCATGTAATTCTTCTAGCGCGTCAGCCAGCTTTTCACCCGGAGTTGCCATAAGCGAGAATTTGCGCCTGCCGGACTATTTCTAGGATTCCGTGCGGGCTATTTTTAGGTTTCCGCGCGTACTACTTTTAGGTTTCCGTGCGGGCTATTTTTAGGTTTCCATGCAAAAATACTGAAAATGAGGGAATTAATAAGGGGAAATCCTTTTAGAATCAAGCAATTGATTGACAACACGATGGCCCTTAACCCGGTATCAAAACATATCTTATATCCGAATAAAGACCTCCCAGGTCCCTAAACAGCTATGAAATAAATCCACAAAAAAGCCGGCAAATCGGTACCTTCACCTCAGCTCTTTTCCCAGGTCGCAATACGGTCGCCCCGAAAGCGCCGCCCTCACAACTCACTGTATCTAAAGCATAAAAGCGAGCCCGTTCGAGTTCCGTCCGGTCCGCTTTTAAGTTCTTAAAGTTCATCAGAAAGCCCGAAAGTCCTTGATTTTCGGGCTTTCTCGTGTTCCTACCCCACCAAAGTTTCTCCTTCTTTTTCAACGTTCCGGTGACAAATTCGGATGCCCAAAAAA
>JARLGZ010000173.1 GCA_031292515.1 Puia sp.
ACCCGGTTGAGGGGGGAAGGCTCGTAAACCGTCTGGCCGTAATACACCTGTTCCCCGGTATAAGCAGGTTGTTCGGTGGGATAGACGTTCTGGAAGAAGTTCTGCTGGTCGGTAAAGGGATCGGGTTTGAAGCCTCCGTCCTGGGTGTTACCGGTCTGCGCCGTATAGGGCAGGTATTTGGTGAGTTCCCTGCCAAAGGGATCATAGACGACGGGGGTGACCACGTCTTTGGGGCTGCCACCGGGGCTGAGCTGACGGCTCACGGTCTGCAGCGGCCGGCCCAGCCCGTCGAAATAGTGATCGGTCTCCCGGACATCGCCGTAGGCGGCCGCACTGTAGAGCACCGTATCGGTGATCCGCCCATAGCCGTCACGTTCCCGGACATAGTTGGTCAGCAGCGGCGATCCCGAGGAAGTGCTGTAAGGCCCTGGGGCGGTAGCCACCGTACCCGTAGGCCCGGGGACCTGCGTCGTAGTCGCAGGCTTGTTGGGGGGTGACTGCGCGTGCACCTGCTGCCTGCTCACGGCCAGCAGCGTCAGCAGCAGGACGAAGATGTTCAGACAGCTTCGGGAAAGGTTCAGGTATCTTCGTGATAGGACCATAACTTCAGGTTAGGGGTATCGAATGAGAAATGAATCGGGCTATTGGTTTTTCGACTGGATCATCTTTTTCAGCTCGTCGATCTGCTGCTGCAGGGAAGTGAGCTTCTGGTTCTCCGATTTCAGCGCTTCCAGTTCCTTGTTCTGTTCGATCAGGTACAGGGTCAGTTCCTCAATCTTTCTCAGCAGGACCACCTGGTTGTCACCCAGGTCTACGCCTTTGTTTGCCACTTCCGCGGCCGACACGACGCCGGGCAGATGCTGATGCCTGGCGATATAGCGTTCTACTTCGGGTAAAGCAGGCAGCCGGTAGTTTCTTCTGAAGACATAGTCGGCCCATCCCGATTGGGTGACCACGACCTTTTTTGCCGTGATTGTACCGTTCACCGCCAGCGGAGATTGCGGGCTCGCCGTACCGATGCCTACGTTCCCGGTGAAATAGCCGTTGCCGGTTACCTGCAGCCTGCTTCCGTTATCGGTCGTAGAGCCGATCAGCAGGTTGCCGGAAGTGGGATAAAAGATCATTTTGGAACCGCCCTGCACTTTAAAATTATTCCCCCACGAGATAAAACCTGTTGAAGCAGGAGAGACAAAATCGAACCCGCCACCTGCGATGTCATGGAATACCATCCCGCTGTGTGCAAAGGCATTGGCCGTATTACCTGAAAATATCTGGGTGATCAGTCCGCTGGCCGTATAGAAGCGTATTCCGCTCATTGTACCAGCATATGGATTATCATTATGTATTTCTTGCCAGTTGTTGTACCTGTTATGCGAATAAGTAGCCAGCGTGGTCTGGCCATTGGAATCGGGTAGATCGACCAGTATACTTCCTGCAGTTTGCAAAACGTCGACGCTGTCGTCGGCCGTAGTACCAATTAGCAGGTTCCCTGTAGTGGCCCATCGTCCTCTTCGCACGCTATCGGTGTAGAAATCCAACGGGTTGTTGTCCTTTGTCCCGACGGAAACGGGCGTACCGTAACTATTACCACCTTGCTGTAAAGCCGTACCGCCTGACAGGTTTGACAAACTACGATAAGCCAGATTACCTGCGCTATCGCTTACCAGTACCCTCGTTTTCGTACTGTCAATCGTCAAACCTGCCAGCCGAACGCTCCCGGTCGTATGCAGTTGCGCAGTCGGGCTGTCCACTCCGATGCCGATATTACCACCCGGCAGGATCGTCATCCGCTTCAGGTTTTTTGTCCGAAATACCAGCTTGGTGCTGTCGATCGTTCCCAGGAAATTGCTGTCCCCATTAGTCCCCTTGTTGCCCGTCATCGACCAGGCGGGGAGCGGATAGTCCACATAGACGTTGATGGACGAAGAAGCCGCCGAATAGCCATAAATATCGGTGGCTTTGGCTGTCACCACATATTCTCCCTCCGGCACCTGCTTCCAGGTGAATGTATAGGGCGATGTAGTCGATGATCCCAGCAGGGTCGTCCCCTGGTAGTATTGTACCTGGCTGATCGTGCCACCGGA
>JARLGZ010000174.1 GCA_031292515.1 Puia sp.
CCAAAACCCCAAAACCCCAAAACCCCAAAACCCCAATTGCTTCTCGGAAAGCAAGCTCACGTCAAGCCAAAACATTGAGATCATATAGTATCAGCAGCAGCAGTAGCAATTGCAATTGCACAGAATCATGAAGTCAGATCTTGGTCAAGAATCCTCGTGCAATCCTGGATCGGAGTCATCCTCCACTTGTCTTTCCGCAGCCCGTACACATGCAGCACGCTCTTATTTTCATCTATCGCAAACAGCTTCCCCTTCACCACCTGCGCGTTCTGACTCCCCGTGAACTCCACCACGTCCGGCTTCATCTTTCCCCCGACCCGCTTAACGATCCCGGCATTCTTCATCGTGAAAACGTGGCAGCAATCCGGCACTCCCCCGAAGAGGAGCAATTCGTGCTCCCCCACTTTGCACATCCCGCCCGCCTCTCTACGTACCAGTTCTTCCTCGTTAGGCGAAATCGTAAGATCCACCCAACCCTTCTCTTCGTCCATGGTGTCAAGACGTTCGATCTTCCCGAAGGGTATTCTTTCAAAGTAAAACTTGTTCCCGCCTGCAGCGTATACGAACCCCGACATCGCGCAGGCCGCAATCCCGGCCCTTGGGTATTTCAGGTGCGGGATCATCGTCCATTTGTCTCGCCTGGGATAGTATCTCTCGCAGCACCCAATGTCGTGACCCCCGTGGAAGAAGGTCTCGCGGCCGCCAATCGCGTAGATCGAGGCGTGGACGCGGACCAGCGCGATATTGTGCCGGCCATGGTTGAGTCTGCCTCTTAGAGTAATATGACGCTCGGTCTTGTCGGATAGGTCTGAAACATCGGTCGAGTAGACCGCGAAGTCTTTAGGGGTTTCAGAGCCAACGAAGTAGACGGTGGTTCCAAAGAGAATCGTGGATGCGCCCTGGAGGTGAGGCGCGTATGATTTATCCACTGGGATCCGATGCACGCGGGCTGTGATCGGGTCGAAGAGGTACAGCGTGCTCTTCTCGTGGTTGTACATGTGGACCAATTTCTGCTCTGTTCTCCCCCGACTTGGCTTCGTGCTGCGCATGTTGCGATATATATATGTGTAGGTTTATCACAGTACGGGATTATTCTCGACGACGCACAAAATCATGACGTCGCACGTCGCGTACACTAAGGGTTCTGGGGTTTTGGGGTTTTGGGGTTTTGGGGTTTTGG
>JARLGZ010000175.1 GCA_031292515.1 Puia sp.
ATATCCGCCCGCTGGAAGCTGGTCACCCTTGAATCAAATGTGTAACCTGTAACCAACCTAGTGTTACCCATGTATTGAACCATATGTGTTACCTATGTTCTGACTGCGCCCGGCCATTCGGCATTCGTCATTCGGCATTCGTCATTCGGCATTCGTCATTCGTCATTTACACGTCCACCTGCAACCTAGGCCATAAAATAAAACTGCTGGATACTATCCCCAGCCCCGTCCTCCCGGCAACCCCCGCCGCGCAAATAAATCCAAGTATTTGATTGAACGTTTTCCCCAAAAAACTGTCGCATACTTGGAGCGCATTGAAGAGTCGTTCGGAGCGAGGATTTTGAAGGCCAGTCCAGCTTGGACTTTTGGCGAGCGGTGCCGATCATCGGCTTTGGCGAAGGAGCGGGTTTGAATAGCCTCGTGACTGAGCCTAAGCGAAGCCAAAACCCAAAAAAACCGCCCCTCCTCCAGTCAAACCTAACGACTCCGGTATTTCTGATAATGCTCTAGCGGTGGCCTGTTTGAGTTGCGCCACGTTGGCAAGTTGAACACCCGCGTGCTGTGGTTTTTTATGAAAGGCCGGCGCATCATGCCGTGCATGGCATCCGCAACAAAGGCCAGGCCATCTCCGCCCGCGACCTCGACACCGCCCAGGAGCGGATGGGCGACTGGCAGGAAAGATTTGGAACATGAACAAGACCAACTTTGACCTTTATCTGGAAGCACAGCTTCAAGACCCGGACTTTGCCGCCCGGTTCAAACGCGCGGGCGAGGCGTGGGACGTCGCCCTGCAGCTCGCCGCGTTGCGCGAAAAGGCCGGCCTTTCCCCAAAAGACCTCGCGCGCAAACTCCACACCTCCCAGCAGCAGATCAGCCGCCTCGAATCGTTCAGGACACCGCGCTCTGGTCCAGTCTCATATATGAAGGACCACTGCTTTTCAGTCCTAATTTATGAAATGGTGAATTGCCTCGTTGGCGTTATCTTGAAATGTAGCATTTTTCAAATCAGTAAAAAAAGTGCTCTGGTCCACCATGTCCCCTGATAACTTACCCTGCTTACTGGCATAAAAAACGCCGCTTTTATATCGCTCATCGGAAATGCCATCGACAAAGCGTTTTGCACCCACTTCCAGCTTGTGCACCATTTCGCTCATCAATGGGAATACAATAGGCATCATCACATACTTCAACATAAACCGCATTGCCGGGGGAAGACTATCTGGCGCCTGAGTTCCTTTGGTATTCCCCGGGCTCACGACAACAAACTTGAGCTTGGGATATTTTCTAGCCATGGATAACGTCCACATGGTTTCTGCATACTTGACATAGGCGTAAGCTTGCAAGGCATTGAACCTATTACCAAAATAGGATCCATCAAGAACAGTGGCAAACTCATCTGCCGAAGAAGTCCTCATTGAAACTGGTTTTACTCCGAGCATCTTTACTCCTGGAACAGCTTCTGCACTGACTGATAGAACTGCTTTCCTTAACTTGTCCCGTTTAATCAATTCCTCCACTAAGACTACATGACCTAAAATATTCGTAGCCGCTAATTCATTCATGCCGGAAGGAGTAAATTTTGCAGCCGTTTTCCCAATCACTCCACCGGCATTCAAGATTACTGCATCAATAGGCTCCTTAATTGTTTCTACCGCTTTTCTTACAGAATTTGCATCTGTAACATCCCCAATAACAATTTCAAAAATCTCTTTCCCCGTTTTCTCCACAAGGTCTTTTTTCGCCGCCTCTGCTCTCGCTTGGTTTCTGCAAAAAAGGATCACCTTTTTTGTTTCTCCTTTCAACGCCAACTGTCGGGCAGTCTCCTTCCCAAGCCCGGCATTTGCTCCGGTTATCAATATGCTTTCGTTCATTTTTTCCATCCTTTTTAGGTTGTTGATTATAGTCCGTTATAAATATTGTTTTATAGTTGGGACCATCCGCCATCGACCGGAATCTCGGCGCCGGTCGTGAAGGTCGCATCGAACGCGAGGAAGAGGACGGCCTTGGCGATTTCCTCCGACGTCCCCCAGCGCTTCATCGGGACCATACCAATCATCTTCTCCCGAATCTGGGCCGCCTCGCCTTTACCGGTAAACACTTTATCGACGATCGGCGTGTCGATGGGACCGGGCGTCACCGCGTTGACGCGAATCTCGCGAGGAAGCAGCTCGGCGGCGAGCGTCCGAGCGAAGGATCGCATCGCGGCCTTGGCGGCTCCGTATGCGGTATTGCCGGGCATTCCCTTGACGTTGGCGACCGAGGTCGTGAAGACGACCGAGCCTCCCCGGTTGATCAGCGGCGCGAGCTTCTGCACCGCGAAAAGCGGTCCCTTGGTATTCAGGTTGAACATCTCGTCGTAAGCAGCCTCGGTCATGCTCTCGAAAGGCGCTCGGATGGCGAACCCGGCGCTGACAGAGAGCAGGTCGAAGGTGCCGAACTCGGATTTCACCCGAGCGGCGAGGGCGTCGATGTCCGTCAACGACCGCGCGTCGCTCGAAACCACGAGGGCGTCCTTTCCAAGCTCTTTCTGCGCCGATTCCAGGCCGGCCTGCGACCGCCCCGTCACCAGAACACGCGCACCCCCATCGAGGAGCATCTTCGCCGTGGCGAGCCCCATGCCGCTGGTGCCGCCGATGATAACGGCAACCTTGCCACTAAACTTTCCGTCACTGGCTCCTGTTAATGTTTGCATGATGTTCCCCATGTTAAGATTCGTTGTTTCTGTTGATTCTATTCTGTAGCGGCCGCGACAATATAGCTGGAGAACCGGGCTCGTCAAACAATTCTTTTGCACTCGATACAAAACAGGTTAAATATAGCGCTATGGCGCGAACATTAGAATTCGATTACACGGCAGCCTTGGAAAAAGCCACCCGGCTTTTCTGGAAATTGGGTTATGCCGGAACATCCTTGCGTCCCCTGTTGAAAGCCATGGGGATCGGGGAAGGCTCTTTCTACAATACGCTCAAGAGCATGGATCACGCTTATTTGGAATGCCTGAAACACTACACCGCCACTGTCGGCCAAAGACGCGGGCAGGCCTTTTTTTCGGCACCGACGGGACGGGCGGGAGTGCGGGCGCTCTTCAATGAGATCCTCAATTGTTTGGACAATCCCCGCACGCCGTCGAAAGTTTGTCTCATGGCCGCCAGCCTGACTGGCGAAGTCCTGGCGGAACCCGGTTTAAAAAAGTTCATTCAGCAAGAAATATCAAAGATGTCGGAAGCCATGATTGCGCGGTTGAAAACTGACCAGCAAGCGGGGCTGCTGCCCCCCGACTTTGATCCGGCAACGGTCGTCCCGATAATCATAACTTACATCCAAGGACAGTGGCGAATGGCTCTGATGTCCTACAACCGCCCCCAATTTGAAAAACAGATCGACGTTTTCCTAACGGGGCTAGGACTCTAGTCAAGCCCGTGTCAGACCGGCCGGTGTCAGTCCTGAATGGCCCTTAGTTAAGGCCATGATAATTGCGTGGTCTGCCTTTCCAATATCTGCTGCGATGCGAGATTTCCACGAATTGGCGGCGCGGTTTGTTCAGCAGCGGGTGAGGTTTGGGCCGGCGTTTAAC
>JARLGZ010000176.1 GCA_031292515.1 Puia sp.
CCAAAACCCCAAAACCCCAAAACCCCAAAACCCCATTGTCAACAGCAGCAGCCATGCTCGTGGCCGCAGCAGCAACACCCTATAGGCTGTTAAGCATTGTTGTCATATATCAAATCAAGCAGAGAGAGGAGATTGTATAGAATTACTTCGGCACCCCTAGAATCATCTCATCTACGAAGAGATTGGCGATGTGCGGCACAATCCTGAATTCGGCGAATTTCCCGTTCCATTCAGCTTCGAACTCCTTGCACACCCGCTCGTCCAGATCGACGGCGCATTGGAATCGAAGCTTGAGCCGTGTTGCAATCCCGCTCTGGCACAGTCGATTCAGACAAAACCCCATCTGTTCCTTGCTAATCTTGCCGATGCGGAGGTTCACGCTTCGGATCGTGCTGATCATGCCCTCCAAGACGTACGCCAATGTCTCTCCCGATATCGGCTCGCTACTGAGATAAAATGCTGACAACAGGGGACAGCTCCTGACCGCATCCGCTATCCTATTGGCGCCAAAATCATAGATACGGCCGACCCCTAGGCAAAATGCGGATAACGTACTGGTGCATCCACCACTAAATAGTGTTTCGGCCACAGACGTTGCCCCAACATATGAGATTTCGTTGCCCCCAATGTAGAATGCGGATAACGGGCAGTCTTTCACCTTATTAGCCACAGCTACCGCTCCATAATCAGAGATTTTGCTGCTCCCAAGGCAGAACGCAGATAGCGGGCAGATCTTCATCGTCTCAGCCACATAAATCGCTCCTTCATCTGAGATCTTGCCTCCCGAAAGGTAGAACACCGATAGTGGGCAGTACTTCAGAGCATCAGCCACAGCTTTCGCCCCGGAGTCTGAGATTTCCCAGCCGTTAAGATATAGCGTAGTGAGCGAAGGACAATTCCGGGATGCACTAGCCACTGCCTTAGCCCCTGTATCAGATATTCTTCTGCCCGCAATACAGAACGCAGAGATCAGGTTATTTTGCGACGCAGCCTGAGCCAGCACTTCTACGCCAGCATCGGAGATATCGCAGCCTACGAGGCAGAGTGCGGACACAGGATGGGTTTGAAGACGGGATGCTAGCTCTGAAGCGACGCGGTCTCCGACGGACCCCCAAAGGTCGATATATACTGCCTTTGAATTTGACATGTCTGTAGTGCTTAAAGCAGATTTTACCTTCTCTTCCTCTCGGTAAAATTCATCTTTGAGCGAAAGCACTTCGCCATTCTTGTACGTGGCAAATACCGGCTCATGCTGTGCCGCCGCATAAATATCGATCATCACCTTCTTGAGTTCTTTAGAAGCTTTGTCAATCATTTCAAGAAAGCGATTATTTAGTTCTCCCATCGCGGCCTTGCTATTCGCACCACCCGCGGACAGACGTTTGGTATAGAAGTACAGATCAGCGTACCTTTCCTCGTGGTATAGCTGCTGCATTTTTCTGAACCGCGGATAATTCTGCGCGAAACTCTCCTGGAACCTATCGACATCTCGCAGAAGCCCGGCCTCGAGCTCCCTCACGACCTTGATCAGTCCGTCAGCCAGATCCTTCGCCAGCATTCCACCAGCATCTCGGATGTATTTATTCATGCGCTTTAGTCCGATCTCTTTGCAGTTCTCGGTCGCGTGCCTTGTCCCGATTTCATGATTCTGCTTGCACGTCGCGCACATAGTGCGATCGTGGCAGGATGGACACACGTACTCCGTCTGACTTTCGCTGTGGACTACGCAACGAGCCACTGCATTCATGTTTGTTGCTATTGATATATATAAATAATATATATTTTCAATGTGATCGCATATAACCGCTGGGGGATTGTGAGTATCGTCAGGTAGCTAAGGCCGATGTGCAGAAATCTTCTCTCTGCTTAGCGCTAGGATGATGTCTAGCCACCACATCGTCTAGCCGGGGACTGCGGGACAGATTGCTTGCGAAATGCTGAGAATAACTGAGGATTTAGTGATGCGGAGGATTTTTATTCTGATCGCCATCATTCGCTATGCGATCATTGGGGTTATTATTATGCATCTTCTCGTGCATCCCTCCCCGCTTTTACTATGCTTTCCCGCATCTTATCCGCGTTGATTATGTCACTTTCGCATCTTTTTGCATTGATAATCCGG
>JARLGZ010000177.1 GCA_031292515.1 Puia sp.
ATAATTGAAATCGAAAGTCACATCCCCCGTGAAATACTTGGAATCGAAAGCCGGCGCCGTCGTTTTCCGGCTGGTACCGTTGAGCCAGGAGAAATCCCCGAAAGCAAAGGGCTCGCTGGCCTTCACAGGCGCCTCGAATGCTCCCGTATCTTTTTTGAAGATATGCCTGATTGAATTCAGAAAGGAAAAGGAGTGCATACTTTGATCCGATTTGATACCGGATACAAGCCTTGCGGTATCAGTCAGCTGGCCGTGGCCGCTGTAACAAAGAATCAATGCGCTGAGACAAAAAATAGAACTCTTGAACATAAAGCTGTGTTTATTGGTAAAAAATCAGGGTCGGCCGATCAGTCAACCGACCCGGCCCCCAGATTGCGAATAGCATACCAACAAACCGCCTGGAGAACCCCATCGCTCCCAGCCCCATCTCCTTGCAGTTTGCAGCCCTTTCGGAAATTATTGCATGGGCGCCGGGGCTGATCCGGACACTATCACTTTGAAAAAACTTTTTTCAAAGTGATAGACGTCTTTGTGATCCCATCCTGCCGCGGATCATATAGCATCGCCGTACACAAACAGCGTTGCCTGGACTCCGATTGCAGCTTTGAATAATTCACGCACTGCCGGCACTGATCCCAGAATTTTTCATCCCGCGTGATCTCCGAATAACTCACCGGCTGGAATCCCAGCCGCGTATTCATCTTCTTTACTGCTTCGCCCGTGGTAATGCTGAAAACTTTTGCAGCGGGATACCGGCTGCAAGAAAGACGAAAGATATGGTTCTTGATGACCGTCGCGACGCCGCCGCCGCGATACGCTGGATTCACGATCAGCCCGCTGTTTGAAACGAACTGCCCCCCGCTCCAGGCCTCTATATAAGAGAACCCTACCCAGTCACCCCCGGCGGTTACTGCGATCACTGCCTTTCCATCATATATCTTTTGGCAAATAGACTGAGGGGTCCTGCGGGCAATGCCCGTTCCCCGGACACGGGCGGACCTTTCCATCTCTTCCAGGATTGTATATACGTATTTTACGTCCGCCCGTGCAGCGACCCGGGTAATAATCCGGGTAACTCCAACGTCCCCGGCAACCCCGGTTATACATTCTTCATCGACAACGGTTTCGTCTATAACAACATCAGGATCATCCATTGTAATATAATTTAGTACCCTGAGCGCCAAACACTATTCCATATAGGTCAAAAATTTTCCCAATATTCACAACAACTTGATAATCATTAAACTGAATCAACGCAATAAGCGCACCCGGCCCTTTCCGCCCGCAAATACCCCTCTATTTTGAAAAACCTTTTTCGTTCTGATACGGTCTTTCGTTCCTGAAAACCCGGTGAACTGCCCCACAGCTTCCACGAGCCTTCCCTCATTACTCTGTGAATCAATAACATCCGAAAATCGAAAAAGCACCCTGACAATTTTGCCGCGAAAAAGGCATACGGTTTGGCATGGAGATCCTGTTCTCAAAAAACAAATCATGCTCTTAACAACACGCCCCTATATGATCAATCAACATGAAGTCCCGGCTTTTATAACCGACCGGTTACCCGAAATCAGCAGTGACATGAAACAAGCCCTCTGCGCCGGCAATACCCAGGCTATCCCTGTTTACAAATCCATCCAGGTACTGGCAGACTTTACCCGAAGGATGGCGGTAGAACACAATTTCAGCATGGTGAAAAAATGCATGAAGCTCGTAGACAGGATCTATGAGAAAGGCAACCAGGCCGTACAACTCGCCGTCGAGAACGTCTTCGTTTTCTCTTTTTCTTCGTTGATCGGAAGCTGCAACCTTCTCGAGTGCAGGATCATGCAATCCTATATGCCGGTCCGGTTGTATACATTGTACGTACAACAGGTACTAAAATCAAATAATTGATTGTCGTCAGCCGCGGCCGCAAGGGTGACTATGCCGGCGGATCTCTGTTGCATTTATCTCAGACGGGGTCAGCCCAGCTGGTGTTAGCATTTTTTATTAATTTGCAACACCCTGTAACAGGCGTAAAGCCCGTCAGCCCATGCAAGAGACCTTTCTTATTGAAGAAAATTATTCTTTCAGCGAATACGTGGCGGCAAACTTTGCCGTCCTGTCAAGAATCCGTCCTATAAGAAAAGTGTTCATTATGGTCGTTTGCATAGGGCTCCTTGTATCCCTGCTCAGTTTTGGAGCCGACAGGACTTCTAATATGCGCGCTGCTATGATGGCCTTCGTTCCTATCCTGTCACTCGGCTCCTTTCTCTTTGTCGGGATCATCCTGGTCTACCTGTATGGCAGCACCTTCAAACCCGCGCTCATCAGGGGTACCATTTATAAAATTGATGCTTCAGGGATTGAGAGGCAGACTTCTTCCGCGTGCTATTCTTTTGCCTGGTCGCAATTTGGAAAACTGGAAGAGACCCGGTCCATGCTCCTACTGCACGTCAGGCACAAAAACGTCGACAGTATAGTCGTACTTCAAAATAAGATGTTTACCGGAGAACAGGAAATGAACCGGTGCAAAACATTTATAAACCGGATGCTCCCACTCTGAGCCGCTGCAATCCAACTGCCATTGCGAGACAATCCAGTCATACCATCCCGAATCGTCACCCCACTCACCACTCACCTCCGGCGGCCTAAGCGCTATTCCTCGCCGCATTGATAATCCCAAAGGAACTCCGGATGATCAGCTTTTCATAGACTTCCTTCATCGACTTGTTTTCGCCGCTCTTTTCGAGTTGCTGGAACTTTGTGAGGGCATATTGCTGAAGCGTACTTAGCGGCAGCACAATCCGCTCGCGCATCTGTATGGACAATTGCTCCACGGGATAATCGGCCATCAGCTCATTCTTGCCGGTGAGCTTAAAGATATATTTCTGCGTGAGTTCGTATTCCTTATAAATCAGGTTCCATATTTCGCCGTAGACCGGGTGATCGGAATAATGCTCCGTCAGCGGGAAGAAGCACTTCTTCATAGCCATCTCACAGTTGTCGAGCAGCGTCCGGAAAAAGAGCGAATTATCATACAGATGCTTCACCTCCTCCCATCGCCCCCTCTTGTCCATCGCCTGCAGCGCCTTTCCTACGCCATAGTAACCGGTGACGTTTTGCTTTAACTGGCTCCAGGCGCCGACATACGGAATGGCCCGGAGATCCTTTAGCTCCAGCTTGCCGGCACTCTTCCGTCTCGAAGGACGGCTGGCGATATTCGTTTCATTATAGAACCGCAACGGACTGATCTCGTTAAGATACTCCAAAAAATAAGGGTGGTCCTTCAACGCCGAATAAGCCTTGTAGCTGTCTACCGAAAGCTGTTGCAGCAACTCCTCCTCATCGGCCTGCAACGTAACCTCTTTCGAAGAGAACAGGTCGTTGGAGATACCCGCATGGACCATCTGCTCGATATTGTATTGCGCCGTATCGACAGTCCCAAAATTCGAACTCACCGTCTGACCCTGAATGGTCAGCTGGATCTCTTTATTGGAGATATTCCTGCCCATCGAAGCATAAAACTTGTGCGTCTTGCCCCCACCCCTCGCCGGCGGGCCGCCCCGTCCATCGAAGAATACCACGTCGATCCCATATTCCTTCGAAATACTCGTCAGCTCTTCCTTGGCCTTGTAGATGCTCCAGTTGGCCATCAGGTAACCCCCGTCCTTGGTACCATCGGAAAAACCCAGCATGATGGTCTGTTTGTTGTTCCGGCCCTGCAGATGTTTTTTGTAGACCTTATTGGTATAGAGCTCCTGCATGATAGCCGCCGCATGCTGCAAATCGTCCACCGTCTCGAACAACGGCACGATATCGATCGTCATCTTATCCTTTTTCCATCCGCTGATCAGAAAAAGGCCAAAGACCTCCAGGACATTCAGCGCGCTATTGCACTGGCTGATGATATAACGGTAGCACCCCTGCTCTCCGTTGGCCCGTTGAATGGACCGGATCGAAGCGATCGTTTCCAGCGTGTCTTTGACCAGCTTGTCCTCGTACAATTCGGGATGGGCCGATCCGCTCAACCCCGTGAGCACCGCCATCTTCTCCTTGTCATCGAGCGATGCGTAGTTCTCAGGCACGAGCTTGTCTTTGGCGGCAACGGCGACCAGCACGTTTTGATGGACCGTGCTCTCCTGCCGGATATCCAGCGTGGCGAAATGCAGACCAAACGCCTGTACTTTGTTGATCAGGTTGTCCAGGAGATGCAGGAATAAGCTGTTATGCTGGTAGATCAGGATCTCCCGGATCTGCAGCAGCGGCGATAACACCTCCTGCGCATTCAGATCTGTCGTGTGCTCCGGTATGAAAATATTATTGTATAATTTCTCCTCGAGATCCGCCAGGATCGTATCCACTCCCTTGAAGGTCAATCGCCGCTTCAGCCTCCTTACATCCAGGTAATAACATTTGATGATGGCGCCCCGCAAGGCCTCCGCCACCTTCTTCGTGATATCCACCGTCACAAAGGGATTGCCATCGCGGTCCCCGCCCGGCCAGAAACCCATCTTAATCACCGCGTTGTTCTTATCGATCGCATCGGGAAACTGGTTCTGTAAAGAAGAGAGAATCTTGCCGCAAGCCTGGTAAAAGACATTTTCCAGGTACCAGACCAGGCTGATCGCCTCATCATACGGCGTCGGCTTTTGCTTTTTCAGGAAAGGGGTCTTCCCCAACTGCTGCAAATAGAGGTTGATCTGCCCCGCATTATTCTCTATCACGGCCCTCGACAGATCATTGATGATCCCGAGCACCGGGCCGGGATAGAACTGCGTGGGATGCGCCGTCAACACCATCAGTACCGAATAGTCCTTAAGCTTCTCCGTTAGCGCCTCCTCCTTCCCCGTCTGTATCACCTCGGACAGGAGGTGTTTGAGCGTCCCCGCTCCGCCCATGTCGTTCACGTCCCGGAAAGCGGCATCCTCCAGCGCATCGAACAGGACGATCTGTCTTTCCACATATTGCACAAACCGGAACAGGATATCCGCCCGTTCCCTTTCTTTCATATAGGTAGTATGCTTCTCGAAAAACTCTTCGATGATCTGCCCGGGACTCTGCTTTTTCTTATAACCCTCCTCGCAGATGGTAAGCAGCAGGGAAAGAAGAATACCCGTTTTCTCGATCCGGTGAAAAGGGAGCGAAGTGAACAGACTGTTATATAGCTGAAACTTGATCCCAACGAGGTTTTTAAATTGCTGCAACCCCTGGGACGACTGGTAACTCATAAAACTCATTTAAAATCGTTCAATAATCTTGCCTGATAAGCAGCAATCGCTCAAAATATCCGTCCAAAATACTCCATTTTTATTAAAAAAAAGGGCGATCTGTTATTTTTCTCGCGACATTCCTTACCTTAGCGCTCCAATTTACAGTGGTTTATAAAAAACAAAATATTGTCTCCTCCTCTCCTGCCGTAGCGACACATTTCGCTGCGCAAATTACAATTATTACCACCATCACAACCCGTTAAGGGTTGTACATTTCCATATTATTCCCTGGGCTATTTCAGCTATCCTCAAAAAAAAGAGACGGTGTGCACCTAAACGGCCACCAGCGCTGACCCACAAAAAATGACCGGCATCAAAACCGGTGTTTCTTAAAAATCCTAAAACCAGCTATATTATGCAGGTTCTGAAATTCGGAGGTTCTTCCGTAGCCAATGCTGATAATATCAATAAAGTCGTTCAGATCGTGAGCCGAGCCCTCCCAAAAGACAAAACCGTCGTGATCGTATCGGCGCTGGGAGGCATTACCGATATCCTGATCCAGGCCGGGACCCTGGCAGCGGCCGGCGACGAATCCTATAAAGAGAAATTGCAGGTGGTGGAACACCGGCATCTCGAAGCGGTAAAAAGCCTGCTGCCCCTGACACGCCAAAGCGCGGTGCTCAGCCTCGTAAAGAAACGCTGCAACGAAATAGAAGACATCTGCAACGGCATCTTTCTGCTGGGCGAACTATCCCCCCGTACAAAAGACAAAGTGGTCAGCTACGGTGAACTCCTGTCCTCCCAGATCATCGCGGCGAAGTTTTCTGCCCTCGAGATCTCAAATGCCTGGAAAGACAGCCGGGAACTCATCGTCACCGACTCCCAATTCGGCTATGCCACCGTCGACTTCCCCCTGACCAATCAGAAGGTCCGGGAATATTTCAACGCTGCCCACGAAAACCTCTTCATCCTGCCCGGCTTTATAGCGGCTGACAAGAACGGCACCACCACCACCCTCGGCAGGGGCGGTTCCGATTATACGGCAGCCATCATCGCAGCGGCTGTCGACGCCACCCTGGCCGAGATCTGGACCGATGTATCCGGCATGATGACCGCCGATCCCAGACTGGTCTCCAATGTGAAGCTGATCCCGCACATCTCTTACCAGGAAGCCATGGAATTGTCGCATTTCGGAGCCAAAGTGATCTATCCCCCCACCATCCAACCGGTGATGAGCAAAGGCATCCCCGTCTGGATAAAGAATACATTTGCCCCCGAAGACCCGGGCACCGTCATCGAGAACGCCTCCTCCCGCGTCAATGGCAGCATACGCGGCATCTCCAGCGTCGGAAAGATCGCCTTGCTGAGCCTGGAAGGAAGCGGCATGGTCGGTATCCCCGGCTTCTCAAAACGCCTCTTCGAAGCCCTCTCCAATGAGAAGATCAATGTCATCCTCATCACACAAGGCTCCTCGGAACACTCGATCTGCGTGGGCATCGACGAAGCCAACGCGCCCCGCGCAAAAGAATCCGTCGACCGCGCCTTCAACCATGAAATAGAAACCGGCAAGACCGAACCCCTGATCATCGAAAAAGGCCTCTCGATTATCGCCCTCGTCGGCGACCATATGAAAAGTCACCCCGGTATCAGCGGACGACTGTTCGGCGCACTGGGAAGAAACGGCGTAAACGTCAGGGCCATCGCACAGGGATCCTCCGAACGGAATATCTCCGCCGTCATCGCAGCCGACGATGTCAAAAAAGCAATCAACATCTTACATGAAGAATTTTTTGAAACAACTTATAAGCAATTGAACCTCGTCATAACAGGCACCGGCAACGTAGGCAGCCGACTGCTGGAACAACTAAAGCAACAGCAGCAATACCTGCAGACCCACCTCCGCCTGCACGTCAATGTCGTCGGTCTGGCCAACAGCAAGAAGATGCTTTTCCGCGAAGAAGGGATCGATCTCCACAACTGGAAAGAACAACTGCAGGGCGGCCACGACATGGACCTGGAGGAATGGATACGCATCACCCGCTCGGTAAACCTCCGTAATACGGTCTTCGCCGACGTCACTGCCAACCAGCACGTAGCTTCACTCTATGACCGGCTATTGCCAAAGAGCATCTCGGTAGTGGCCTGCAATAAGGTCGCCTGCTCTTCTCCCTATCATTATTATAAGAAGCTTAAGGATCAGGCCCGGGAATACAACACGCTGTTTCTCTTTGAAACGAACGTTGGCGCGGGGCTGCCCGTGATCGGCACCCTCAACGACCTGCTTCGCAGCGGCGACAAAGTGCACAGGATCGAAGCCGTCCTTAGCGGAACCCTTAACTTCGTATTCAATAACTACAACGGCGAAAAGAAATTTGCCGACGTAGTACGCCAGGCGCAGGAAGAAGGCTACACCGAACCCGATCCCAGACTGGACCTCAGCGGGACCGACGTCATGCGTAAGATCATGATCCTGGCCCGTGAAGCCGGCGAGAAAATGGAAATGGAAGACATCGGCAACACCCACTTCATGCCCGCCTCCTGCATGACGGGAAGCGTGGAAGATTTCTATGCGGCCATGGCGAAAGAAGAAGACCATTTTAAAAAACTCTACCACGAGGCTGCGTCGGCAGGGAAAAAGCTGAAATTCGTCGCCCGGTTCGAAAATGGGAAGGCCGCCGTCGGTCTGCAGCATATCGATCCGCAGCATGATTTCTATCACCTATACGGCAAAGACAATGTTGTGCTCTTTTATACCGAACGCTATTCCGAACAACCCCTCGTCATCAAAGGCGCGGGTGCGGGCGCAGAAGTGACCGCGTCGGGTGTCTTCGCAGACATCATCCGGGCAGGAAGAGTGTAGTGCGACCAGATATAGTGCGACGATCGACCGCGGTGCCCCGGTACGATCCTCTCCGGTACCGCAGGCAGGCCACACGTAAGCCGTTACAGGCATGCGATTACTGGGGATGGATTATCGTGAATGTGAATGGGCTATTGTGAATGGATTGTCGCAGAGGGTGTATGTGTTTTTCCGGCTAAAAAACGATTTACCAGTAAATCGTTTTTTTTCAAAAAAAAGACTTACCCCATCCAGGGACGATCGTTCGGAACCGATCTCGCCGAACCAAATCGAAGCCTGACCAAATCGGAGCCGACCCCAATTGAAAACGACAAACAAAGAATTATGAAAGAAATAACCATACAGGCCCCTGCAACCGTCGCCAACCTGGTTTGCGGATTCGACGTCCTCGGCATGGCCCTGGAACAACCGTATGATAAGATGACGGTGCGGCTGCTCGACAAACCGGAAGTGATCATCACCAGCCTCGATGGATTCCCGCTTCCTACCGACCCTGCGCTCAATACGGCCGGCGCTCCCCTTCTGGCGATGCTGGAGGAACCGGATCTGCCCGGCGGCCCCGTAGGATTCGAAGTCCTGATCAGCAAACAGATCAAGCCAGGCAGCGGCATCGGTTCCAGCGCCGCCAGCGCCGCGGGCGCCGTGGTCGCCGCCAACCATCTCCTGGGGAACATCTTCAGCAAGGAAGACCAGGTGCGATTCGCCCTTTTCGGAGAGAAAGTCGCCTCCGGCGTCAAACACGCCGACAATATCGCCCCCTGCATCTATGGAGGCATTACCCTGATCCGCTCGATCTTCCCCCTGGATATCATCTCCATCCCGGCACCCCCCCTCCACGTGACGGTGGTGCACCCCCAGATAGAAGTACGCACCTCCGATGCCCGGCAGATTCTTCGAAAAGAGGTGCTTTTGAAAGACGCGATCCGCCAATGGGGCAATATCGGCGGTCTCGTGGCGGGCTTTATAAAAAGCGACTATGAGCTGATCGGCCGTTCCCTGGAAGACGTCATCATCGAGCCCGTACGCAGCATGCTGATTCCAGGCTTCGACGAAGTCAAACAGCAATGCAAGGAAGCAGGCGCCCTGGGCGGTGGCATTTCAGGTTCGGGCCCCTCTATCTTTATGCTGAGCAAAGATGCGGTGACCGCCCGGCGGGTGGAACAGGTCATGAAGGCGATCTACGAACGAATCGGCCTGGCCTATCACACCTACGTCACGGTCGTCAACCAGGAAGGCGTGAAAATAGTGAGTAGTCAGTAGTCAGTAGTGACCACCTAAAACTTAATAATATCTTTATAACATGAAGTATTACTCCCTCAACGATCCGGAAGCGAAAGCGGAAACCAGCTTCAGGGACGCCACCATCCGGGGACAGGCGCCCGATAAAGGGCTCTATTTCCCGGAACGGATCCCGGCTTTGCCAAAAGACCTGATCGAAAATATAACAAGGTACACAAAAGAAGAAATCGCCCTGCGGGTCATCAGCCCCTACGTGGGAGATACCCTCCCCGCGGGAGAACTGGAGAAGATCGTTGCAGAGACCGTCAATTTCGAATTCCCGTTGGTGAAACTCGACGACCGCACCTGGTCCCTCGAACTCTTTCATGGCCCTACACTGGCCTTTAAAGACGTGGGCGCCCGATTTATGAGCCGCTGTCTGGGCTATTTCGTCAGGGGCAACGACCAGCCCGTGACGGTTCTGGTAGCGACTTCGGGAGATACGGGGGGCGCCGTCGCAAACGGCTTCTATGGAGTGGAAGGGGTCCGCGTCGTAATCCTCTACCCGTCCGGCAAAGTCAGCAGCGTCCAGGAATTGCAGTTGACCACCCTCGGTAAGAATATCACCGCCCTGGAAGTCGATGGCACTTTCGACGACTGCCAGCGTCTCGTCAAACAGGCATTCGGCGACCCGGGATTGAATAAAGAACTGTTCCTGACTTCCGCCAATTCCATCAACGTAGCCCGCTGGTTACCACAACAATTCTATTACCTGTTCGCCTATAGCCAGTGGGTACAGACGCTCGGGAAGAAGGAAGCGCCCGTCTGGTCGGTCCCAAGCGGCAACTTCGGGAATATCTGCGCCGGATTGCTGGCTCACCGTTCCGGAATGCCCGCCAAACATTTCATCGCCGCCTGTAATGCCAATAACACCATCCCGGATTTCCTGCAAACGGGTGCCTACAAGCCCAGAAAAGCCGTCCCGACGATCTCCAACGCCATGGATGTCGGCGATCCCAGCAATTTTGTCCGTATCCTGGAAATCTTTCATAAAGAGTTTACAGCCCTGAGCAACGTGCTTTCCAGCTCCAGCACCACCGACGAACAGACCCGGGTCGCGATCCGGAAGGTCTATACGGAAGCCCACTACCTGCCGGACCCGCACGGAGCAGTAGGCTGGCTGGCCCTGCAAGACTACCTTTCGTCCCATCCCGGAGACCGGGGAATCTTCCTGGAGACGGCCCACCCGGTAAAATTCTATGACGTGGTGGAACCCATTATCGGGGAGAAAGTACCGATGCCCCCCATCGTCCAAAACCTCCTGGGCAGGAAGAAACAAAGTGAAAAAATTTCGCCGGACTTCGGCCTCCTCAGGGATTTCCTGCGGGGAGAAAAGAGAAAATAATTATATTCACGCCATGAGAGAGATCGTGAAGTCCTTGCTGCTGGCGATTGTCGGCGCTTGCCTTTCCCTGATGACCCCTGCGGAAGCCGGCGCACAAACAAACCTGGGATTCGAATCCGGCCTTAAAGGCTGGACCCTGTCGTCCGGCAAGAACGGTCGTATCGCCGTCGAAAGAGACCATATATACCAGGGAAGAGCCTGCGCCAGGATCACTGGCTATGGCAGACTCGCCATGCGGGTAAACGCCACACCCCTTTCGATCGTCCGGTATAATTGCTATGTCAGCTCGGAACGGGCAGGCGTAAAAATATACCCGTTCATCCGGTTCTTCGACTCAAACGACGCCCTGCTGTTGGAATACAAAAGCCAGTTCCTCACCTTTGCGGCCTGGCAGCCTGTCGCCAATTTTACGGAGATACCACCAGACGCGAGCTGGATGGAGATCGGTCTCGAAACGGACACGTCGAAGGCGGCCTCCCAGGCAATCGTATACGCCGACCAGTTTTCCATCACTTCAGAAGCCGCCGCCACCGTTTCCATGACCCCGGCCGGCGCACTGCCGGTGAAATACCGCCCTCCCTACAATGTCGGCGGTCATATGAACCCGTTCTGGCATTCAGACACCGTCTATGACGAGACAGTACTGTTGTATTCGTCCCGGAACAAGACGGCAAACGGGAAGCTCCTCTATATGCCGGACAAGATCCTCTCGGTGAAAAGTCTTGATGGCAAAATCTTCTATTCGCCCCGGAAAGACTTTACCCTGGAAGAAAATACGATCAGCCGGGTCGAAAATTCCGGGATCCCCTATACAGCCGACACCTTCTTCACGGCAGGGAAGGACTTCGCCTGGTACAACCTCCAATCGAAATGGATCGTAGTGACCTACACGCATAAGGATACCTGGGAAGAGGCCGCACCCGGCTATAAAGGAGACCAGATGCCCAATACATTGGAAAAACTGAATGCAGGAACCCCTCTCAATATCGTCGCCTTCGGAACAGGGATCCCCCGCGGCATGCATTGCAGCGGCTATGATGACATCCCGCCCTACATGCCTTCCTACCCTGAACTATTCGTGGACCAGCTGGAAAAACAGTATGGCAACAAATCCATCCGGCTCTTCAATGCAGGACTGCCGGGCGCCCAGGTCGACTGGGGCGCGGCATATGCCGACAAATACGTAAACCCGCTTAAACCCGATCTCGTGGTGCTCGACTTCGGCATCCATGACTGCTGGAAATATCCGCCCGACGACTTCAGGGAGTTTATCGGGAAAATCATCCGGAAGATACGGGATGCCAACCCCCGGGTGGAATTCGTACTCATCTCGGACATGCTCTATGACCCCGGTTTCGCCCGTGACGACAACGACAAAAAGGGCTGGTTCCTGTCGAATGCCCGCGGTTATTACAAAGCCCTGCAAAGCCTGGATACAACCGGGATCATCAGTCTCGACATGACAACCCTGAGTGACACCATTTACCAACGTAAAAAGCCAAAGGATTGCCTAAACAATCCTTTGTATCCCAACGACTATCTGACACGTTGGTATGCCCAGGCGATGGTCGCCCTTTTTCAAAGACAATAAGACTTCCTGCTCCGGCGCCGCCCGGGATTGATCCGGTTCCCTGCCCGTGTTTTATACCGGTTTTATCCCAGCTTCTCAAGCCGTAAGTCCACCCGCTTGTCCTTCTTGTAATATTCCAGGATCATGATGGAACCGGGCTTGGCAGGGAACACCCGCATATTGGTGGCCTTGGACTTAAGCTCGATCTTGTCCGTCGTGAATTTGCTGCCATTATACCGGATGGAATTAAAGGTCTGTCCCTTGTATTCGGAAGACCTCACATAATCGCTGTAACAGATCGTAAAATTGGAGTTGTCCTCATCACCCGTGGTGAACTCATAATCGAAAGCGCCGATATATTTAAGATAGGTCGCTATCAAATGCTGGCTGTTCAGATCGGCTTGCTGTCCGCCAAAAGCCGTATTGTCCGTCTTGTCATAAATAGTAGCGCCCCTTACCTTGTATTTCTCATCGAATTGCATCACCACCAGGTCGGTCACGACAATTTTTGTGACACCCGCATCTCCACCCAGCAACACCGAGGCAGCAATGCCCACCCCGTCTGCCTTCCTTTTATAGCCCTCCCCTACCACAAACAGCTTATGGTCCGGGGTCCTGATCAACTTATGGATGTACAGGTAACCGACATCCGAGATCTTCCCCTTGCTATTGGTAGGCAGGTATCTTCCGAAGTCGCCTGCCCAGGTATTATAGGATTTCGACAGGACTTTCCCCGTAGTGGTCATCTCGTAAACGGCCAGCCCCTTGCTGAAATCCTTGGCGATATTATCGCTCTTGTCGAAGAACGACCCCATCAGCATCAGCTTGTCGGTCCCCTCGATCGGCAATACGCCGGAAAGGATCATCGTATAATCATCCCCTGCATAATCCAGGTCGAATTGCTTCTTCCTCGTCACGATATTAATACCCACGAGATGAGAGGTCACCTTCCCGCTCATCAGGTGGTTTCGTTTCATCACCTGCAGGATGATCAGGCTGTCCGTGGCGCCCATGTATTCGGCGGCCGAATACTTCTCTTCGTCGTCTGTCGGGACATAGGTCCATTGCTTCTTATCCTGCGAGGAATAATAATCCACTTCGTAGGTCCTTTGCTTCCCCTCGCGCATGGGCAGCACGGATACATAACCCGTTTCCCCCATGTCGAATACATTCTTGTTCATCGCCTCGTCGGTATGCATGGTCTCGTAAGCCTTCATGAGTTCCTCCGATCGCTTGTCATAAGGCCGGCTATAGGTATACTTTAGTTTGCCGTCCATATCATAGATCCGCATGTCCATCGTCTTCGTATCTTCATTCTTGAAAAGAAAAGAAAGACTGCCGCCGTTATAAGCCGACTCAAGCAGGCTCACCTTTTTTGAATCCTCGAACTTGATGCTCTTTACCTTGTTAAGGTTCTCATCCAATATCTGCAACGTGTATTCGTTCGTGTGCTTGTCGATCTTATCGCTCTGGTAAAAGAAATAATATCCTTTTATCTGCCCGTGTGCCGAGATGGAGCCGCTGCTGCGCAGGTAGGCTGAATATACCTTATCGATGCTTAGCTTCGTCTGGGCAGACAGCCGGTCTTGCAGCGAACAAAGTAATACGACGGCCGCAGCCGTCAGAAGGGATTTCCTTTTTGAACATTTCATGGTTAATGGTTATAGGTTTATAAGGGTAAAAAATATTACTGTTCCGTTTACAAACATCTACTGCTTCATATTGCGTTCGCTCTGCTCATAGGCCTTCCGGAAAAGCTTGTATGGATCCATGCCCGGGTGGTATTGACTAAGATAATAATAATCGATAGAAGCGATGTCCTCGAGATACAGGTTCTGGATGAATTGCAGCAGCAGGTTGTAGTTGGCAGGATAGTCCGGGGACGGAAGGTCGGCAACCTGGCTGAGCCTGTGTGCCTTCTGCGCCTCGTAGATTCCTCCCAAAAGCCTGCCGATATTCGCAACCAGATAGTTATCACCCGGGTGCTGCTGCAGCAGCTCCAATGAATAATAAAGACTCCCCGTATAGTAGTCGGACAGGAAATCATACTCGATCACTTCATAACGGAACCGATCCCGGAGAGTGGCAAACACCGTGGAATCCACCACCCATTTTCCAGCCACCGTCTGCCTCGCCCCGGACACAAAAGGCTCCAGCAATTTTATCCGCAGTTTACAGTCGGGATGCGTCTTCAGGGAATCGGCCATCTCTTCGCCTCTCAGCTTCGCATGCCCGCCAAGAAGACCCTCTTCTTTATGCAGCCATTTCTTGCGGAATGGATATTCCTTTGCGTTGAAGACGGCGGGTAGACAGCGGGCCGTATTCAGCGTATCCACATCGATGGAGTCCAGGATAGCAAGAGCCGCGGGCGCCCCGGAAACCCCGAACCGGGTATGACTCATCAACACCACTCCCATGGAATCGGCCTCCGACTCATGGTCGCGACTATGCCGGCGACTGTCAAAAGTGAGCCCCTTCACCAGGTCCTGCACCTGCGCATGCTTGTGGTATTCGGTCGCCTTTATCTTCCGCAGCTGAGCCTGTATCTCCTCCGAATTGATAGTGGCTACATATTTATTCATGCTGTTCTCTGCGTGTTGCAGCAGGAAATGGGCAAGCTCGTGACATAAGATGAAGGCCGCCTGGCTTTCATTGTCCAACCGGTAGAAAAGTCCCATATTGAAAACGATGATGCCCTCCCCGATATAAGCGGCGTTGGGAACGGCCGAACGGGAAAAATAGCAGGCAAAGGAGCGATCCCGGAGAACCGGGTTGCCTTTTGCGATCTCCGCCACGATGGCGTCGAGATATCTCTGGGCGGCAGGGACCGTATAGATCTCCCGCTTGTCGAATTTCTCTTTTACGTTTTCCCATCTCAAGGTGTAGATATCCGCAAAATCCTTGTAATTCTTCCGGGGGAGTTTGTCCAGCTCTTCCTTATAATGTTGTTGATATTGAGCGGCCAACCTGGCGAGAAGGACGGTATCCTCCGTGGTGGGATAGAAATTTTTGTCCTGCGCCAGTATAAACTGGCTGTACAGACAGGAAATCGAGACAAGGCATAAAAAGGACAAAGGGCCTCTCATAGGTTGGTCAGGGATAAAGGGTTTAGAAGTAAGGTCTTTGAAGGTAAAAGTAGAAAATATCCCCGGAAAAAGAAATAGGGCCCAAAAAGAACCGGCCCCCTCTCACCTCCCCAAAAAAAAGGGGCATTTACCAGGTCTTCTCCAAGCCCTCCCGGGTGAAATCATGCGGATGATCGGAAAAATTGCTCCCCCTTGCCGGGTCAAAATAAGTAAGGCTGTTTTTCTTTCGCATCCTTCTTATCAGTGCCACGGGTGTGACGATCAGGAAAAATACGATCGTAAGCAAGACAAAATTGCTGATTGAGCCGAGGAGATAAGACAACTTAGTCCAAGCCCAATCGATCCTTTCACTCAGATAAAATGAGAAAACCCCCATGAGCCCCACCCCAAGCGCGAGATACAGAAATATACCTACTCTGCAACAAATGAAAACCAATAAAAATCCGATCGTAATGGTAAGAACCGTTTCCTTTGCCTTATAGTTTTTTGACATATTATCCGTTAATTGACATTCCCATCCTCCGTTAAAATAGAGAATAAATAAAAGGAGCCAGCGCCGTCGAACTTCCCAATACGATAAACAATGTAATCAGTATGATGAGGACGATCAGCGGCAGCAACCACCACTTTTTTCGCTCCTTCAGAAACAACCAGAAATCCCTTAAGAATTCCATACGATCAGTTTAGACGTTATTTAACCAGTTTATTGTATTCCATCGGCTTGTCTCGCAAAAATGTTAATCGTTCCATCTGATCCGATAAAATCCGCCAGCTCGCCTGCGATCCGCTTATTAGCATCCCTGGTAAAATGACAATAATCGACAAAAGTCCAGCCAGGCCAGTCATGGACACCGGACATGTTCTGAATATGAAGGTCATTCTTTGAGATCATCCCAATGCTGTCATAGACCTTCTTTAAAAAAAAGGGCTTGTATTTGTCTGCTTTCTCTTCCTCGAGGTAATGGGTCAGGGCTTGTTCTTCTGCCGAAAGCATCGAGGAATTTCTAAAGGGTAGATAGGGCTGGACTAAAAAAAGATATTTTCTCCCGTCTCGCCTCAGCCTGTCCTCAAAATGAAAGATCTCCCTGATAAATGACCTGCAGGAGTTATCGATCCGTCTATCCTCAAAATTCATTAAAAAGGGTGTCGTCTTCCGATCCAGCCAGAATTTCCTTTCAGGAAACCCCCTTGTCTCATTTCTATGCATCCTCGCCCTGAGCCTTATATAATAAAGTTCCTGCTTGAGCATGCCAAAAAAAGCAGAGTGCTGTGTGATGGGGACAATGAAATTCATAGGGAACCTGTGAAAAGAGGAACTCTCCCACTCCCAATATTTCCGGTTGTATTCCCTTTCAAGCCCCTCCCGGCTATCCTCCAATGTATCGCATTCATTTACGCCATCCATCGAGATCACCCAATCGAAATCACAACTCTTTGACAGTGATTCATATCTTTTATAACTCTGGTTGATCGTGAACCCGGAGACGGCGGCATTGAACACCCTCACATTTTTTGAGGGATACTTTTTTTGAAGAAGTCCCTGAAGATAAAATGCTATATTTTCAGTATAAGGGTGATCCGGTATATTCGTGATATCGAACCATGCTCCATTTTTATTGGAGCCCATACCCTCCATCGCAGAACCGCCCATCAGCAACACCCACAAATCTTCCCTTTTCTTCCGGGGAAACGAGAAATCTCCACAGGCCGATTTCATTCCCTTTTCATTGTATTGAAACCTCTTTTCATAGTCCACATAATAAGCCCTGTTGTTATAGACACTCGCGGAATCGTCCTCCTGCAAAGGCCCCCCTTGTATGTAGACACTCGTATGCAAGCCCCGGAATTTAAAATAAAAAAAAAGCCTGAAAACTCCTTCAGCCAACAGCAAAGAAAACAAAAGGGAAAAAACAGAGAATTTTAACAACTTTTTTTTGCCCCATGTCCCGGTCTTGCTATTGCTCATGCTTAAAGATAATAATATTATCCAGCACCAATATATCCATTTCCGTACTCTTAAAACAACGATAGGCTTCTTCCGGCGTGCAGACCACGGGCTCACCCCTCACATTGAAACTGGTGTTGATAAGCATTCCGTTACCGGTCAACGACTCGAACGCCTTGAGCAGCCCCCAAAGCCTTGAATTGCTTTTACGGGAAACGGTTTGAACGCGGCTGGAAAAATCGACATGGGTTATCGCGGGAAACAGACTCCTCACAACATTCAGCTTCTCCATTACCGTCAGTTGCGGGTAGCCATCCGGGAGTGCCTTCCGAAAATTTTTATTCAGCGGCCGGGTCAAAAGCATATAAGGAGACGGTACTGCCAGGCCGAAATAATCCCGCGCCTTTTCCTCCAGACATACCGGGGCAAAAGGCCGGAATCCTTCCCTGTATTTTATATGGAGGTTCAGCTTTCTCTGCATATCCGCACTCCCCGGATCCGCCAGTATGCTCCTGTTTCCAAGGGCGCGGGGACCGAATTCCATTTGGCCCTGGAACCAGCCTACGATCTTGCCGTCCCGCAATTGCGCCGCTATGATCGCAGCCAATTCATCACGGTCGTCATACTCATGAAAAACCGCTTTTTGATCCCTGCACATTTTCCTGACTTCTTTTATCGTAAAGGCCGGCCCCAGATAGCAGTTGCGCATGGGATCTCCATCGCCGAAAAGTTCCGCCCTACCCGGAATCTCCTTGTCACCAAACGACTCTCCGCCAGCCGGAACCCCCGCTCGGCCCGGAAACCCCCTGTCGCCATTGCCCCCCGAAAAATCTTCCCGGCGTTCTTTTCCAAAATAGATATGATAAGCCGCCAGGGCCGCCCCTAAGGCTCCTCCCGCATCGCCTGCCGCAGGCTGGATATATATATTCTTAAAGATAGCCGCATCCAGCAATTTCCCGTTGGCGACGCAATTGAGCGCGACGCCACCCGCCATACATATATTTTCCATCCCCGTAAGCCTTCGCGCAGTGGCAGCCAGGCGGAGTACGATGTCTTCCGTCACCCGTTGTATGGCCAGCGCGAGATTGCAATAACCGGGATCGAGGGCGGATTCGGGTGGGCGCGGCGACATCCCGAAGAGGCTTCTCCACTTTCCTTCCTTCACCATCCGAAGGCCCGATATATAATTAAAATATTCCTGGTGTAAGAACAGGGAACCGTCGTCATACACCGTAACCAGGTGAGACCTTATCTTCTCCACGAACTCTTTAAACTGCGGGGAAGTCTCGTCGCCGTAAGGAGCCAGCCCCATCAATTTGTATTCGCCCGAATTCACCTTGAAGCCGCAATAATAGGTGAAGGCTGAATACAGGAGCCCCGGTGAATGGGGGAACCTGATCTCCTTCAGCAGAGAGAGATCCTTCCCCCTCCCCTTCCCGATCGAGGTGGTAGCCCATTCTCCAACCCCGTCGATCGTCAATATCGCGGCCTCCTGGTAGGGAGACACATAAAAAGCGCTGGCGGCATGCGATAAATGATGCTCGCAAAACAACAACCGGAGCTTTTTTTTATCGAAAGATTGCAACTGATAGAGCTCATCCCGGATCACTTTTTTGAGCAGCATTTTCTGCTTCATCCAGACCGGCATCGACCGGAGGAACGAGCGGAGCCCCCTGGGCGCCGTCGCGTGATAGGATTCGAGGATTCTCTCCAGTTTCAACAGCGGCTTATCATAGAACACCACCGCATCCAGTTCGTCGATGGCGACCCGGGCAAACTCCAGGCAAAAACGTATCGAATGGATGGGAAAAGAAGGATCGTTCTTGATCCGGGTGAATCTCTCTTCCTGTGCTGCGGCGACTACCTGTCCGTTCCGGATGATCGCAGCAGCCGAGTCGTGAAAAAAAGCAGAGATCCCAAGTATAACCATAATCGTGACAGTTCAGAAAAAAGCCACCCCGGGGTACCGGGATGGCTAGTATTGCTCATTAGTTAGCGGAGATCCTTGTCAGAATCAGCCGAACGATATCCGTCGTCCTGGCCTAGTCGAACTTCAGGTCCAGACCCAATCCTCTCAATTCATGCACAAGCACGTTAAAGGATTCCGGAATACCCGCCCTGGGAATATTATCACCCTTGACGATGGCCTCATAGGTCTTCGCACGACCGATAATATCATCGGATTTGAGGGTGAGCAATTCCTGCAGGATATTCGAGGCACCATAGGCTTCGAGGGCCCACACTTCCATTTCCCCGAAACGCTGGCCACCGAACTGGGCTTTACCACCCAATGGCTGCTGCGTGATCAGGCTGTATGGCCCGATACTCCTCGCATGCATCTTATCGTCGACCATATGGTGAAGCTTGATAAAGTAGATGATCCCCACCGTCGCCTTCTGATGGAAACGGTCACCCGTTTCGCCATCATACACATAGCTGTGACCAAAGCTCGGCAGACCTGCTCTTTCAATATGCTCGGCGATTTCCTCAACCGTAGCCCCGTCGAAGATCGGGGTGGCAAAACGGAGACCCAGTTTCTCACCGGCCCATCCGAGTACGGTTTCATAAATCTGACCCAGGTTCATACGGGAAGGTACCCCGAGCGGATTCAAAACGATATCCACCGGTGTCCCGTCTTCCAGGAAAGGCATGTCCTCCGCACGGAGGATCTTGGCGACAATACCCTTGTTTCCGTGACGACCGGCCATCTTATCCCCTACCTTCAACTTGCGCTTGACGGCCAGGTAAACCTTGGCTAGCTTCAATACGCCCGCCGGCAATTCATCCCCGATGGAGATATTGAATTTTTCTCTTTTATAGCGGCCCAGCTCTTCGTTATACTTGATGCTGTAATTATGCAGGAGAATATTGATCAGGTCATCGGTCTTGGCATCACCCGTCCAACCCAGGGGGTTGACGTTCAGGTAATCGATACCCGCCAGGTTCTTGGCGGTGAACTTAGCGCCCTTGCCGATCTGTACTTCCCCGAAGTTGTTGTTGACGCCGGCAGAAGCATGGTCCTTCAACAGCACCAGCAACTTGCTCAGCAGCACGTCCATCAGGTCGGTCACATTCTTCTCGTGGACCTTTTCTATCTTCTCGAGCGAAGCCTTCTCACGGACCTTCGCATTCTTATCTTTCTTCGCACGCTGGAACAGCTTTTTGCTGATCACCACGCCTTCCGTACCGCTCGGAGCCTTAAGGGATGCATCTTTGGCATCTCCTGCCTTGTCGCCGAAGATGGCGCGGAGCAACTTCTCTTCCGGGGTGGGATCGCTTTCGCCTTTGGGCGTGATCTTACCGATCAGGATATCGCCTTCCTTGATCTGGGCGCCGACACGGATGATACCGTTCTCGTCGAGATCCTTCGTGGCTTCTTCCGATACGTTGGGGATATCGGGCGTCAGTTCTTCCTCACCCAGCTTGGTATCACGAACTTCCAGCTCATACTCGGAGATATGCACGGAGGTGAAGAGATCCTCGCGGACCACTTTCTCGCTGATGACGATGGCATCCTCGAAGTTGTAACCCTTCCAGGGCATGAAAGCCACTTTCAGGTTGCGGCCAAGCGCCAGCTCACCATCCTGCACGGCATATCCTTCCGTCAGGAAGTCGCCTTCCTTAACCTTCTGTCCTTTCTTAACGGCAGGCTTCAGGTTGATACAGGTCTCCTGGTTCGTCTTGATGAATTTCGTGAGCCTGTAGATCTTCAGGTCCTCTTCGAAGCTGACCAGCTTCTGCGTTTCATTCCTGTCGTAACGGACATGGATCTCATTGGCATCCACAAACTCCACCACGCCTTCTCCTTCGGAATGGATCTGGATACGCGCGTCACGGGCGGCTTTCGCCTCGAGACCGGTACCGACGATCGGCATTTCCGGACGGATCAGGGGTACGGCCTGGCGCTGCATGTTCGATCCCATCAACGCACGGTTGGCATCATCATGCTCCAGGAAGGGAATCAGCGAAGCGCTCAACCCGACGATCTGGTTGGGCGCCACGTCCATATATTCTACTTCATTCTTGTCGAGGATGGGAAAATCTCCGGTCTGACGCGAAACGATCTTCTCTTCCACGAAATTGCCTTTATCATCCATCGGAATATTCGCCTGGGCGATCTTGGCGATATCTTCCTCTTCGGCGCTCAGGTAAGTCAGCTTCTTCAGATCGACCTTTCCGTCATGAACCTTGCGGTACGGCGTCTCGATAAAGCCCATTTCATTGATCTTCGCGTGCACGCACAGCGTAGAGATCAGCCCGATATTCGGACCTTCCGGCGTCTCGATGGTACACAAACGACCATAGTGGGAATAGTGTACGTCACGGACTTCAAAACCGGCACGCTCACGGGAGAGACCGCCTGGCCCGAGCGCGGAGATACGACGCTTGTGCGTAATCTCACTCAGGGGATTGGTCTGATCCAGGAATTGCGACAGCTGGGAAGTTCCGAAGAAGGAGTTGATCACCGAAGACAGGGTCCTGGCATTGATCAGGTCCACCGGGGTGAACACCTCGTTATCACGCACGTTCATACGTTCGCGGATGGTCCTGGCCATACGGGCAAGACCCACGCCGAACTGGGCATACAACTGCTCACCCACCGTACGGACGCGGCGATTGCTCAGGTGATCGATATCGTCGATTTCGGCTTTGGCATTGGTCAAACGCACGAGATACTTGATGATATTGATCATATCTTCCTTGGTCAGCGTCTTCTGATCCAGGGGCTGGTTCAGGTTGAGTTTGCGGTTGATCTTATAACGGCCAACCTCGCCCAGGTCATAGCGCTTATCGCTGAAGAATAATTTATCGATGATCCCCCTGGCGGTCTCGTCATCCGGGGCATCCGCACCGCGCAACTGGCGGTAGATATGCTGAACGGCTTCGAGCTCCGAGTTGGAGGTATCCTTATTCAAGGTATTATAGATGATGGCATAGTCACCGCCGACATCCTCTTTCTGTACGAACACGCTCTTCACATCCATTTCCACCACCATATCGATGGCCTCTTCGTCCAGAATGGTATCGCGCTCCAGCACGATCTCGTTACGCTCGATAGACACGACCTCACCGGTATCCTCATCCACGAAATCCTCAACCCAGGTCCTGAGTACGCGGGCAGCCAGCTTCTTGCCGATATATTTCTGCAATGCTTTTTTGTCCGCCTTCACTTCGTCGGCCATGCCGAAAAGCTCCAGGATGTCCTTGTCCGTCTCATAACCGATCGAGCGGAGCAAGGTAGTGACCGGGAATTTCTTCTTACGGTCGATATAAGCATACATTACATTGTTGATGTCGGTGGCAAATTCCATCCAGGCTCCCTTGAAGGGAATGACCCTCGCCGAATAGATCTTCGTGCCGTTGGGGTGAATGGACTGGCCGAAGAAAACGCCCGGGGAACGATGCAACTGGGACACGACCACACGCTCCGCTCCGTTGATCACGAAGGTGCCGCGGGGGGTCATATAAGGTATATTGCCCAGGAATACATCCTGTACGATCGTCTGGAAATCCACATGCTCCTCGTCGTTACAGCTCAAACGCAATTTTGCCTTCAGGGGAACCGCGTAAGTCAGCCCGCGCTCCATACACTCTTCGATCGTGTAACGGGGCGGATCGATAAAGTAATCCAGGAATTCCAGCATGAAGATATTCCTCGTATCGGTGATCGGGAAATTCTCCTTGAACACCTTGAACAAACCTTCGATATTACGTTTGTCCGGGGTGGTCTCCAGCTGGAAAAATTCTTTAAAAGATTGGATCTGTACTTCGAGGAGGTCAGGAGTTTCGGCAAGATGCTTGATTTTACCGAAATTGATCCTGCTTTGAATTTTTGTTGAAGACATATTTTTTAAACCCTGTTTTAATGATTCGTACTTCAAATAACTCCGCGGCAGGCGGACAAAAAACAACGTAAATCGGTGGTTTTCAGCAAGATATACTGTAACAGATAGTTGCACGATCAACCACCCTCTGCCAATCAGCTTAGGGAAACGGACGGCAAAGGTAGGAAATAAATAGCAATATCCAATGGATCGAAGATCCATCCGGCGAAAATAAAAACTATGTCCACGGACGATTCCCCCGGGACAAAAGTCCCCGTAAGAAACATCCGGCAATTAAAAAGTCCGAATAAACCGACGAATCGTCCGGGACAAAATCCCGGTGAGAAACATCCGGCCACTGGAGAAACAGAATTAACGGATGAAACCCCGATAAAATATCGGGGTTTCGGAATTCCTTTCCCGGAACGGAAAGCTTACTGAACTTCTACTTCGGCGCCGGCTTCTTTCAGCTTGGCTACCAATGCATCAGCATCAGCTTTGCTTACACCTTCCTTAACGGGCTTCGGAGCGCCGTCAACGAGGTCCTTCGCTTCTTTCAGACCCAGACCAGTCAGGTCCTTAACGATCTTCACAACGTTCAGTTTGTTAGGACCGCTGGCTTTCAGAATCACGTTGAAAGCAGTCTTTTCTTCAGCGACGGGAGCTCCGCCAGCCGCAGGACCGGCGGCAACAGCTACAGCTGCAGCAGCAGGCTCGATGCCGTATTCTTCTTTAAGGATCTTTGCCAGTTCGTTTACTTCTTTTACAGTCAAGCCTACCAGCTGTTCTGCAAATGCTTTTAAATCTGCCATGTTTGTAAATTTTTTCCGCCTTCAGTTCCATCAGATTGAGGATCCGGCGGAGGGTTTAAAAAAATTATTGCAACTAAAAATATACACTAATTCGCAGCCGCTTCCGCCCTGCTTTCCAGGGCCTTGATCAGACCTGCCAGTTTGTTGCCCGCGTTCAGGCCACTGATGACATTCTTGGCAGGCGATTGCAGCAGACCGATGATCTCGCCGATGAGATCGTGTTTGCTCTTCAAGCTTATCAACGCCTTCAGCTGGTCATTTCCTTCGTATACATCCCCGTCGATGAAAGCCGCCTTCAGAACAGGCTTTTCACTATTGGCGTCCTTGCGGAACGAAGTGATGATCATTGCAGGCTCTTTCGCGTTTTCGGAGAACAGCAGGGCCGTTACGCCGTTAAGCGACTCGTATACCCCGGAAAACCGGTTGTTGTCCAGGCCTTCCAGCGCCTTCCTGATCAGGGTGTTCTTGGCAACCTTCATTTCTACTTTTTTATCAAAGCAGATGCGGCGCAATTTGCTGATCTGAGCCACGCTGAGCGACTCGGTATTGGTAACATAGAAGTTATTGTATTGATTGAACTTGTCTTTCAACACTTCAATTACTTCATTTTTTTGATCTTTGGTCATAGCTCTTGTTTTTGTCATCCCGCCATGGACGGAACGGTTAAATCAAAATAGTTCTTCAGCCTAGTGGGCAAAGGCTTTTGTGTCGATGGCAATCCCGGGGCTCATGGAGCTGGCCATAAATACGCTCTTCACATAAGTCCCCTTGGCGGTAGCCGGCTTGGCCTTGATGATGGCGTTGAGCAATTCCTGGCTGTTCTCCACGATCTTCTCGGCGGTAAAACTCACCCGACCGATGGAAGCATGGATGATCCCGGCCTTATCGACCTTGAACGCGATCTTACCCCCTTTGACCTCGTTTACGGCAGCCGCCACGTCGTTGGTAACGGTTCCCGTTTTGGGGTTCGGCATCAGGTTGCGGGGCCCCAGTATCTTACCCAGCTTACCGATGCGGGGCATCACGGAAGGCGTTGCGACGATCACGTCTACGTCCACCCATCCGCCTTCGATCTTTTGAATGAACTCGTCCAACCCGACATAGTCGGCGCCTGCTGCCTTTGCATCGGCTTCTTTATCCGGGGTGCAAAGCACCAGTACCCTTTTTGTCTTACCCGTTCCATGAGGCAGGCTGACCGTTCCGCGAATGGACTGGTCCGCCTTCTTGGGATCTACTCCCAAACGCACATGCAGGTCGACGGAAGCGTCGAACTTTGTCGTGTTCACATCCTTCACGAGGGAAGAGGCATCCTTCAGTGAATAGACTTTATTTTTATCGACCTTCGCTACAGCGATTTTTCTCTTTTTTGTAAGTGCCATTTCGTAATTTTTTTAGATTGTTATTTTTCCCAGGGAGCGCGTCCGTCGACCGTGATACCCATACTGCGGGCAGTACCGGCTACCATGCGCATAGCACTTTCGACAGTGAATGCGTTAAGGTCGGGCATTTTGTCCTTCGCGATCGCTTCTACCTGCGTCCAGTTAACTTTTCCAACTTTGTTACGATTTGGCTCTTTGGAACCACTTTGAATCTTGGCTGCTTCCAGCAGTTGTACCGCTGCCGGAGGGGTCTTGATGATAAATTCGAAAGATTTATCCGTATAAACTGTGATCAGAACGGGAAGTACCTTCCCGATCCTATCCTGGGTCCTGGCGTTAAATTGCTTACAGAACTCCATGATATTGACCCCTTTAGAACCCAGTGCGGGTCCGATTGGGGGTGCAGGATTGGCTTGACCGCCTTTTACCTGCAACTTGACGTAACCGGTGATTTCTTTTGCCATGTTGCTTCAATTTTTGGTGTTAACGTCCCTCGCCGACCGGCGAAAAACTCCCAAATCCAATAAAAAAATAAAGAACTCTCTATTTGGGGTCGCAAAGGTAAGATAAAAATGAAAAGAAACAAATATTTCAGCGCTTTCTTTCCAGGTTCCCCGGACTACGCCCAGCCCTCCCGTTTTGCCCTTCCGGTCCTTCACATGATCCCCACCCCGGTTTCTCCCTGCCGTCTCCCCTGTTGCCTGCCACCCACATTTTACGCCTCCTCCCCGCTTCCTCTCCGATTGGTTTCCCATCGTTGTTCCCGTCGCCGTTTCACCTCGCCGCTTCCCATCGCGTCTCCCCTGCCCGTTTACCGGGCTATCTTTCATACGATTCCCGCCTCCGGCCCCACCGCGTTCCCTGCCCGACCCGTCGCTCGTCCCGGATTGCCACCGCAGACCCGCACCGCTTCCCTCTTCGCCGGCTTGCACGCTCCTTCCGCCTTCCCCATCGCCGGTTGCTTTCCCATCCCCGCCGCTTCCCGATCACTCACCCGGTGGCTTCAACACACCCGCGCTTATACCCCGCCGCGGCTATCCCGCTGCCATATGTCCATCTCCGTTCACGGGGCGCTTTTTCTTTATGATCCCGGCACCGGCCCCCGTTGCCGCCCTCAGGGCGGCACCTGCGCCACAGAGGTTTTCCATTTTATGAAGAAAATAGGTCCTCATTCTTTTCTATTTGAATTTTTCTGACTAACTTTTGCCATAATCTCCCATTTCATTCTGATAACATCTTAAAACGCTCAACACACTATGTCAAAGTCTAAGAAAAAGCCAGCCAAAAAAGTCGCTAAAAAAGCAGTCAAAAAAGCTGTGAAAAAAGCGGCTTCCAAGAAAAAGGCAGCTAAGAAAAAAGCGGCCCCGAAGAAGAAAGCGGCGCCAAAGAAGAAAGCAGCTCCGAAGAAAAAAGCAGCTCCTAAAAAGGCGGCTCCCAAGAAAGCGGCTCCCAAGAAAAAAGCAGCTCCGAAGAAAGCAGCCCCAAAAAAGAAGGCAGCTCCGAAGAAAAAAGCCCCTTCCAGCGCGCCTGCTCCAACTCCCGCTCCTGCACCTATACCGGCCAGTGAGCCTGCAACGGATAGCGGTTTTGGCATTGGCAGTGACAGTAGCAATTGATCGAATAAAGCTGATCGTATAAATAAAAGAACCCTCCTTACCAGAGGGTTTTTATTTTTCAACCCGGACCTTGCAGGGTTCGCCTGCAGGGTTTCGGTATCAGAATTTATTCATGATTTCCACTACATGATTGACGTCATCTTCGGTATGACACACCGAACAGGGAATGCTCAGCGTGGTAGCGTGTATTTCCTCCGCAATCGGACAAGAGACCTTGCCTAATACGGCACGGGTGGCGTTCTGCCTGTTGGGAGCCACCGGGTAATGAATTTCCGTCCCGATCCCGCTCTTCAGAAGATATTCCTTCAAGGCGTCGCGCTTCGGATGCCGTACATTGAAAATGTGGTATACATCTAAATAGTCCGGGTGAAGCTGCGGTTTTATAAAATCATTCTTCAGACCGGTATGATAAATGGAAGCCAGCCTCCGGCGATGGGCATTCATCTTTTCCAGCGATCCGATCTTTACCAGCAGCAAAGCCGCCTGCAGTTCATCCAACCGCGAATTGACGCCTACCTCTTCATTATAATACTTCACTTCTGAACCATAGTTGCGTAGCCTCCGGATCCTTTTCGCCAATGCGTCGTCCCTGAGGATCACCGCTCCCCCATCTCCCAAGGCGCCGAGATTCTTGGTAGGATAAAAACTAAAACAACCGATCTCCCCGAAAGTTCCGCTCAACCCTCCCTTAAACCGTGCGCCATGAGCCTGCGCACAGTCCTCGATCAGCTTCAAACCGTGCTTTTCCTTGATGGCAAGAATCTCATCCATGGCACAGCACTTGCCATACAGATGCACGACCATCAATGCTTTCGTCCGCGGAGTGATAGCCTGCCCGATAAGACCCGGATCGATATTGTAAGTCCGGATATCCGGCTCGACCAGGACCGGCTTCAGCCCGTTCTGTAAAATGGAAAGGATAGTCGCGATAAACGTATTGGAAGGAACGATGATCTCGTCGCCCGGTTTAAAATCCATGGACTTAAGAGCAAGCGTCAGCGCATCCAGCCCGTTACCGACCCCGATGCAATGCGGGATCCCGTTAAAGGCCGCAAAAGCAGCCTCCAGCTCCTTTACTTTTGCACCTAATATATACCAGCCCTTGTCCAGGAAATCCGCAAAGGCCTGTTTAAAAGATTCCTCAAACGCTTTATTTGACAGACGCAGATCTTCGTAGGGGATCATGGGAGTTTTTTTGCGCAGGTTCGTAAATATAATCCGCTTTCTCGTAAGGCCAGGAGGCCATGACAAAGAGCACCGCATCCGGTGAAAAACTGTGGAGAACCCTCCATTCCTGCGCTTCCACGATCAGGCACTTTTCCGGCGTGTCCAGCACATAATCTTTTTTGGGCTGACCATCCTCATGCGTGGTGATCACGCAACTGCCGCTGATACAGATAACCGCTTCATGAGTCTTATAATGCTTGTGCCCCCCCCTGGCCTCATCGGTAGTCCGGTGGATGGAGAAGATCCGCTTCACCTCGAAAGGCAGTTTACAGGCAGCATCGTCAATAACGGTAAGGCTACCCCGAGGGTCCTTATAAGTTGGCAGCTCAATAAAATACGACATAAAATGATTGAATGGTTAAAGCCCTTATACGCCGATAACGCCGCTAAATGAAGTTCAGCGGACTACATAATAACTCTTTTACGCTTGATTTATTGCGGACTCGCCCACTCCACGCCTGACAGGGGAATCCGGCTGGCCCGTGCCGGATTTCGCAGGCGGATTTGCTTCGTCCAGCAAGTCCAGCACGCCGGTGTCTACCCGGAAATCAAATTTCCGGGCCAGGAATTTGCCGGATGCCATCAGGGCGTCGAAGTCCCCGGTATGAAAGACCTTGGGATTGCTCCCGCCTAACGACCAGTCGATATAATAGAGATTGTCGTTAACCACCGAATCCTTAAAAGACGAGTTCATGATGAGCGTGGTGATCAGGAATTCATCCGTCCCCCACGTATAATAGGCAAACCTCCTCAACCGGCTATGGGCCCCCATAAAATCGGTGATATATTTTACACAGTCGAGACCGATCGTCATAAAAGTGGCGCAAGGCCCCCCATAGAGATGGTATGGCAGCGGGAATTTCCGTTTGGGGAGGATCCGGTTGATCAGGAACTGCAGCCGGTACCGACCCCGGAACCCGAAGTTCGACATATGGTATTTATTGACCCGGGAGACGGCATGGCTCCACCACTCTTCTCCGGGATCCTTGTAATAAATGAAATTTTTTCCGGTATTGGCCTGCAGATAGGAATAAAAAGAGTCCACCGGGCGAATAGGATAATCCTGGCCACTCATGACACTCACAAACTGGTAAGAAATCCCCTCTTCCAGTATCTCCCGGAAAGAAGACAGGATAGCGGCTGTCAGGCCATAGCCCCCCCAGTTTACTTTTATCCTTTTCCGGATAAAACGCACCTCCCTGTTCACGGATAAATAGCTAAAAGGCCCCATGTCTATCTTCTTATCCAGGTGGATATAAAAAACAGAACCGTCCCTGGCAAGCCTGTCGATCAGTCTCTCTATCTGACGCGGGTCTTTGTAGGCCATTATGAGAAAAGCCACTTTCATAGTGAGGGGTTTTCGGAATTTCTAAATCCCTTTAAGAACGAAAAAAAAACAAAAAAATTGGCCGGCATATCGTTTTGAATAGATAATTAATTGATTAACAATGAGTATAGGCCAGGTTTTGTAAACGACGGAGTAGCGACAGGCAGATATTGGAGCTGCGATAGGGCATCGGGTTATCTTACAGGAACCCGGGTGATCTGGTGGTTGGAAAATTACCCGGGTGGTGGTTAGCGGGGCGCTTGGTGCAATAAAAATACGACATTAAAATCAATAACGATTCTGCGGGATAAAAAAAATCTGCAAAGCAAATAGTATACTCATCTCCCTCAGGGGCCCTTGCAGCAACAGAGTTTGAAAAACAGCCTTCCATCATCATCGATATCAGCCGGCAGAATCGATTCGGCCGACCGGTTGCATCCGCTTTTCTGCAATCGCCACAAAAAACGGCAAAGGTCCACCAAAGCCGGCAACCAAAGCCAAAAAAAAGTCCCGGCGCTGCCGGGACCGCTGAATAAAATTTAAAAAGCATCAGGAGATCTTCTCCACCTGCATATAGTTCAGCTCCACCGGCGTAGAACGACCAAATATCTTAACCGTGACCTTCAATTTCTTCTTCTCGTCATTCACCTCTTCTATGATCCCGTTAAAGTCATTGAAAGGCCCTTCGATGATCTTAATGGTTTCTCCGATAATAAACGGCTCACTCATACTCATACCGCCGGATTCCGCCATTTCATCCATCTTGCCCAGCATCTTGTTTACCTCGGCCTTCCGGAGGGCGATCGGATTCTCCTTGCCCAGGAAATGAATAACGCTATTGGTATTCTTGATCGCCTCACGCAGATCGTCCCCCAGTTTCCCCTCGGTTACCTCGATCATGACATACCCGGGATAATAGTTCCGCTCGCGCATCACCTTCTTCCCGTTCTGGACCTTATAGACCTTCTCCACAGGCAGAAATACCTGCTTCACTACCTCGCCCCAGCCACCGCGGGAAATCTCCTTGTCCAGGTATTCCTTCACTTTGCGCTCCTTGCCACTGACGACCCGAAGCACATACCATTTCGTTTCTTGTTGACTTACAGAAGTTTCCATTATCGTTTGAATAATGAATAGATGAGATTTAATACGGAACTCGATACCAGGTCCATGAGCCATACCAGGAGGGTCACCAGCAGAGTCGCCACCAGTACAATCACAGTCGATTGCTGCAATTCATTCCAGCCAGGCCAGGTCACTTTCTCCATCAACTCCTTATACGACTCGCGAAAATAAGTGGTGATTTTGTTCATCGCAATGAAATTTTGAACATTTAAATGGCACGGGCACTAGGATTCGAACCCAGATCTAAGGTTTTGGAGACCTCTATTCTACCTTTGAACTATGCCCGTAATTAATAGCAAAGTACCCGGAACAAGCCAAGTACTTTGCAAAAATAATTAAAGATTTCCAAAATCCCCCCTCACGGGCCGGATCCCGGGTGTTTTATTTAACGATCTCCGTAACCTGGCCGGCACCTACGGTACGACCACCTTCACGGATAGCGAATTTCAACCCCTTTTCCATGGCGATCGGCTGGATCAGCACGACGCTCAGGGAAGTGTTATCGCCAGGCATCACCATTTCTGTACCGGCAGGAAGCGTCACTTCACCCGTTACATCCGTAGTACGGAAATAGAACTGGGGACGGTATTTATTGAAGAAAGGAGTGTGACGACCACCTTCTTCCTTGCTCAATACATATACTTCACCCTTGAATTCAGTGTGGGGAGTGATCGAACCGGGTTTGCAAAGAACCATACCGCGACGGATCTGAGTCTTCTCAATACCACGCAGCAACAGACCCGCGTTGTCACCTGCTTCACCCTGATCCAGCAACTTACGGAACATTTCCACGCCCGTTACGGTAGAGTTCAGGGGAGCATCCATCAGACCTACGATCTCGATAGCTTCACCCACCTTGATACGACCTCTTTCAATACGACCCGTGGCAACGGTACCACGACCCGTAATGGAGAACACATCTTCCACCGACATCAGGAAAGGCAGGTCAACCGGGCGGGGAGGCAGCGGAATATAGCTGTCGACCGCAGCCATCAGCGTATCGATGGCTTTAACCCATTTCTCTTCACCGGCCAGTGCGCCGGTTGCAGAACCCTGGATGATCGGTGTATTATCACCATCAAATCCATAAGAAGTCAGCAGCTCGCGGATTTCCATTTCCACCAGCTCCAGCAGCTCGGGGTCATCCACCAGGTCTACCTTATTCATAAATACGACAATACGGGGAACACCCACCTGGCGGGCCAGCAGGATATGCTCCTTGGTCTGGGGCATCGGACCATCGGTCGCAGCCACCACCAGGATCGCGCCATCCATCTGGGCAGCACCGGTAATCATATTTTTTACATAGTCAGCGTGACCGGGACAGTCCACATGCGCATAGTGACGATTAGCCGTCGCATATTCAACGTGTGCTGTGTTGATGGTGATCCCCCTCTCCTTCTCTTCGGGAGCGGCGTCAATCTCATCATATTTCTTGGCTTCCGCAAGGCCTCTTCCGGCAAGGATAGAGGTGATAGCAGCAGTCAAGGTGGTTTTACCGTGGTCAACGTGACCGATGGTACCAACGTTAACGTGGGGTTTGTCCCTCTTAAAGGTCTCTTTTGACATCTTATCTGTTTTTAAATTGTTTTTAATTTTAGCTGCAGCCCGGAAAAACCAGGCAACATACTGATTATCATCTAACTAAATCTCAAAAATCGCGATCCGCCACAAGGTTTCGAACTTCAAACCTGCCCTCCTCAGAATCCCGGCCGACAAGACATACCTGTCAACCCATTTCCGAGGCTTGCAGGGCCCCACAAAAAGATCGAGCCGTTGAGGAGAATCGAACTCACGACCTCTTCCTTACCAAGGAAGTGCTCTACCACTGAGCTACAACGGCTTTTACCCAGCAGCACCCCGGTAACAGCACTTAAAAGAGCCGCACTGTCAACCGGGTCTGAGCGGAAGACGCTCCCGAACTTCTTCAGGACGCAACCTATAGCTCCCATACTGGAGCGGAAGACGAGGTTCGAACCCGCGACCTACAGCTTGGAAGGCTGTCGCTCTACCAACTGAGCTACTTCCGCAAATATAATCACTCAAAAAACTACAAAAACGAGGCAATCGCCGATCCGCCGCAATTGTCCGTTCTAAACACAAAAACGTCCCGCTTTCGCAAAAAGCTCCGGCGGACGCAGTGGGCAGGGATGGATTCGAACCATCGAACTCCGAAGAGGACAGATTTACAGTCTGTTGCCGTTGGCCACTTGGCTACCTACCCGATTATCCTTTTGAGCCGAATCGTCATTATCTGAAATTTAATTCCGATCGCCTCAAATCCAATTATTCAAAGGAGGCTCCGCCTCCTTTTGAGCCAGAGAAGGGACTCGAACCCCCGACCAGCTGATTACAAATCAGCTGCTCTACCAACTGAGCTACTCTGGCTTATCATTTCTAAACTCAGTTCTGAAAAGAGCTCCCCCCATCATCGCTTCCGACCAGGGCTAAACAGCAAACAATATGTATCCGCTGATTTTTTTTGGGAAGGCAAAGGTAAGCGAATTTGTTAAATTCAAAAATTTTGCCGTTCTTTTTTTCCTTTATTTCGACCAGTTTATGAAAATGAGTCGAATGCGGGGCAATATTATACAAAAAAAGAAGCCGCCCGGAAATTTTTTCAACCGGTGCGGCTTCTTTTTACATCATGTCCTGAAAAAAATGCTGTCTTTCCAGGGAGAAATCCCCTTCCGGAGAATCCCGAATTTTTTTTTGGTTACGCAACTTGTTTGTCCTTTCTCCTTTTTACCTGGTTTATCAGGGAATCAAAAGCATTGTCAAAGGACTCTTCGAATGATTTAGAACTGCATTTTACAAAAAAATGGTGACGGGGCACATGCACTTTGATCTCAGCAATCTTGTCCTTAATCGTATGAACCACATTGTCCAGCTTAAGGAACACATCCACCTTGATAATCCTGTCATGAAACGTGTTTAGTTTTGTCAGCTTTTTCGATACATACTCTACTAACTTACCATCTGCCTCAAAGTGCAGGGTCTGAATGTTGACGTTCATAGCAATCCCATTTTAATCTGTGAACAATAAATAAAAGAACTTGCCTGTTTTGTGAGTTTTCAAGGCAACGAACCATGACAATGAAGTTAATATTTCAGAAGTGTTTTTCCAAATAAAATGGCCGCATTTGCATCATGGGTACTGTTAAAAATCTGACACTCCCCGGAGAGGCTTTTCGCCTGAAACCGACACCAGCCTTTTCGAAATATATACGCTTAGCGTCTCGTTGCCGTTGCATTTGGCTGAAATCCGGTGCTCGGCCCACAGCCGGTACTCTCCAAGCGAAAAATACGGTAAATAGCAGTCAGGCAGAAACAGCACATCCCCCGACGCCCCCTTTCGCCCAAAAACTACGTTTGAGGCCTCCTCTCCCCCGTCTGCCCGGCCAGACGCCTTGTCAAGCAGATACAACCTCAGGTACATTGAATAGAAGTCATCCGAATCAGTGATCAGCCAGGTGGCCGGCCGGTACGCCGAAAGCGCTCGAAAATCCTTCTGTAGGCCGTAGTAGATCTTTACGTAAGGCTGCTCCGCAACCGCAAAACGCTCCCAATAAAGCCCCCTGACGCTGCCGGCAATCTTCAACACCAGGAAAATCGTCAAAAATGCCGGCCACTTATTTCCCAGGAATTTTGACGCCAGATCATAACAGATATTCACAAAAACAAGGTTCAGCGACAAAATCCAGAAACACAGCGATCGCTCCGGCGGATACGCCTTCTTGAAAAGGGTCAGGATAGCGATGGACACGGTGATGGCAACAAAATAGAGCAGAGCGTCGTCATAGAACTCACCCCTGATGACCCTTTTGCAATAGAGCGCAAAGGATAAAGCCGCACCGCCCAATAAAAGGTACATACCCGGTTCGCCATAATAAGAAAGGTATTTTAAAGAGAACGCCACGCTCGAATAATCGGCCAATAACCGGCCGACGCTGCTTTCGCCGGTCAACCACGTGTTCGCCGTCAGTGCCTGCAACCCGTTGCAGAGCAGTATAGGCAGGTATAATACGAAGACGCCCCCCGTAATCAGTCCATAACATCCTAAAAAAGACCTCATTCCGGCAAAATCTCTCTTCCACGCCAGGAAACCGGTCCCCAGGAACAGAATCGCCAGAAAATGATAGCAAAACAACGGATTCAGATAGAGCCCCGCAACACCGGAGAGGGCAAATAAAGCGTATCCCTTCCTCGCCCCCCCGTTTGACCGGAAATAACAGCTCCAACAGGCAACGCAATTGACGATGACGCAACATTCCTGCCATTGATACCCGCGACCTTGTACAGCGTAGAAAGAGGGAAGATAACAAAATGCCACTCCCGCAATCACACCCAACGCCCTGCTTAAGGGAGCCCTCTGCCGGATGAAGCAAAAAATACCATAGAGCATCAAAAGGTCCCCGGCCATAGAGGGCAGCCGCATTACAGCCTTGGGCGAAAACACGCCGACAGCACTCAAAAACGAACAGGCGACATTATACAGGACATGATTGTTCGGCAGAACATAGTTGGTGATCGTCATGAAAAACCCCTGTTTCGCAAAATAGAGATAGGAGCACAACTCGTCGGTGTGAAGTGGAAAAGCAAAGAAAAAATACAAACGATAAACGATAACCCCTGCGAACAATAATACAATCAGGCTCCTCTCCGTGACGCTTGCATCAAAAAATGTCCGGGTCATCACTACGGCAATCTTCCCGCATTCGACAATAAACTGTCTAAAAAAACGAAAAACCCGCTGGCTAAATGCCAGGTAAATGGCGAGTATCACCCCCACCCCTGCCCCGAGAGCCCCGCTATGGACCCCGATCCATGCATGTCTTTGCATCGTAAAGAATTGACCCACAGTCTCAAAGTCGAAGGCGTCGGGATATCTTAACCGATAATCGCTAAGCAGGACATCATACCCGCGGCTACTCACAAAAACTATAAAAGCCAGCGAATAAAGAAGATAAAGGCAAGGAACGAGGTACAAACAGAGGGTGGCCAAAAAATAAGCACTAGGCCTTAGGATGAGCTTTTTTGTATACATCCTTCAATTTTTCTATGGTATTATGTGTGTACACCTGCGTCGCTGCCAGGCTGGAATGGCCCAGCAACTCCTTTACGGAGTTCAGATCGGCACCGCCATTCATAAGATGGGTGGCAAAAGTATGCCTCAATACATGTGGGCTCTTCTTATCGATCGTCGTCACCTCCGCAAGGTATTTCTTTACGACGCGATAAACGTATTTAGGATATAACTTCTTCCCGTTTTTTCCGACCAGCAGCGAGACCCTGTCCGGATGTTCAAACCCGGATAATTTCCTGGCGGAATACTCTCCTATCCGGGCTATCAGCGAGGGGCTGACCGGTATGATCCGTTCCTTGTTCCCCTTCCCCAGGACCTTCAGGGTCCTGTTACCCGGATCGACATCCGTGCTTTTCAGATTGACCAGTTCACTCAAACGCATCCCCGTCTGGTAAAGGATGGCCAACAGCAACTGATCGGTCGCCCCGTTCCAGCCATCACCAAAATCCATATGCGAAAACAAGGTCTCCGTATCCCGCAGCTCCACATAAACAGGAAGACGTTTACTCGTTTTGGGACTGATAACCGGGGTCATAGGGGATTGTTCTATCCTCCCCGTGCGGATCTGGTACTTGTAAAAAGACTTAAGCGTGGATATCTTCCGGTTGATCGACCGGGAGCTGAGCCCCTGATCCTTGAGAGAAGCCAGCCAGCTGCGAACGAAGGAGGAACCGATCTCCGCCAGGCCGATATCCCCGAACTCTGCCCGTATGAACCCGAAAAAAGCCTCCAAATCATCCCCGTATGAGCGGACGGTATGATCCGAATACCTCTTTTCGAATTTCAGGTAATCAATAAAAGATTCGATAACTTTCTTCAACGTGAATTAAGCGTTATTAATCATAAATTTACGAAAAAAAAGACCTTGTTGCCTATCGACCCAAAAACTTCATCTGTTTCTGCCTTTCCGATAAGCGGTCATCACAGGGCGTCCCTCAGAGAGTATATCGAGGATCCCGCACGCAACAATTTTAACTTTATAAGGTTGATCGCGTCCTTGCTGGTACTGCTGACCCATTGTTTCGTTTTTTACCCATCGAGGCGCGATCCGGTATCTGTGCTTTCCAACAACTTGTTTACGGGCGCATGGTTGGGCGTCTGCTCCTTTTTCTTCCTCAGCGGATTGCTGGTCACCCAAAGCATTCGGCAAGGTTCTTCTATCAAAAAGTTTGCGGTTCGGAGATTTCTCCGGATCTATCCACCCGCCTGGTTGGTCATATTCCTCTGCGCATTTGTTCTGGGGCCCCTGCTCACTACCTGGAAATTGTCATTCTATCTGCAAAACGCCGATTTCCACCATTTTCTGCTGAACATCTTCCTTGTGAGAATCCAATATACCCTGCCGGGAGTCTGGGAACACAGCCCGGCAGGTCCGGGACTTACCAGTTCCTTCTGGAGCCTCTGCCTGGAAGTAAAATTATATGCCCTGCTGGCGTTTGTCTATGCCTTGAAAATACCAGGTAGAAGAGTACTGGGGATATGGCTCCTGTTCGCCATTTTTCTTTTCGACCTTTTCTTCCTCAATCAGACAAAGGCCATCTTTTCCCGGATAGGCCTTTCTGCCGGCAATCCGCTTGACTACACACTGATTGCACCCCTCTTCGGCATAGGCGTGCTTTGCAATGTCTGCCAGGATCAGATAATCATCACAAAAAACTGGTTAGGAGCCATCCTGGTCCTGTCGGGAATATTTTTTTACTATAGCCTGTTGGTCCCGGCGACATTTATCCTGATCCCCATCGTCATTCTGTATATCGGCACCAAAGGAGTTAAATGGATTAAAAAGATCACTCCGAAAGCAGATCTTTCCTATGGTATTTACCTATTCGGAGTTCCGGTGGGAAAAGGAGTCTTTATTTATTTTCACCCTGAAAATGCGTGGATCTATTTCCTGATGTCAGCAGCGGCGATAACACTGTTTGCCGTCTTGTCGTGGTATGGTTTGGAACGGAAGTTACGCGCTTTAAAAGTCAGGCTTGATAGCCGGAGGGCCTCCGGCCAAGACTAAGGAGACCTCTCCCATACAATTACGGTTCGTAGGCTTGAACAGTTGCGTCAGCTTCCTTCGGGATCCGTCGTCACCCACGACACCCTTGCTCTTGGCTAAGGCTCTCAGGTGTAAAGCGCCTTCGGAACTTCACATACATGCCCGGCACACGACGAAAAAGGACTGCCACTGCAGTCCTCTTCCTTATAAACATCTGTATAAAATGAGGCGCCCCTGACGGGGATACCCTTTACAAATCAAATTTTCCGCTGGCCAGTTGCTGTTTGTAAACAGCCTTAAGCACTTCTCCTCTGCGCTTGACAGACGGCTTCGTAAACGACTGACGCTCCCTCAGCTGGACAAGTACTTTCGCCTTTTCAAACTTTTTCTTATACTTCTTGAGAGCCTTGTCGATATTTTCGCAGTCTTTAGAATCGATGATGAGCATATAATAATACCTCCTTTAATGATTTGAGGAAAACAAAGGTACGACAAAAATCTAAAAATTACAATTCTACCCGGAAAAATACGAAATTTGATGACTATGTTTACAGGAATCATCGAAGCCTCTGGCACCATCCAATCGGTAAGCGCACACGGCTCAAACAGAACTTTCAGGATAGAATCCCCTATTTCCGGCGAATTAAAGGTGGACCAGAGCCTGTCTCATGATGGCGCTTGCCTGACGGTTGAAGAGGTAAATGGATCGATATACCAAGTGACAGCCATCGAGGAGACCTTAAAAAAAACTAACCTGGGTAGCTGGAAAGCCGGGGATATCGTCAATCTGGAAAGATGCCTGGTCATAAACGGCCGCCTCGATGGCCATATCGTCCAAGGCCACATAGACACAATCGCTACCTGTGTGGAACGCAGAGACCTGGAAGGGAGTTGGGAGTTCTCCTTTGAATTTCCCAAAGCCTTCAGCCACCTGGTTATAGAAAAAGGATCGATCTGCCTTAATGGCATCAGCCTGACGCTTTTTAACGTACGAAAAAAGAGATTCAGCGTCGCTATAATACCCTATACCTTCGAACACACTAATATCCGGAATATTTTCCCCGAAAGCATAGCCAATCTGGAATTCGATATGATCGGGAAATATGTCGCGAAGCTAGTTCGGTAAATCACACCTGATGCCTAATAAGAAGACGTTTGAAGATCCAGATCAAAATAGGACCCGCAGCCACTCTACCAAAAAACACCCCGGAAATTCAGAGCTTGTAAAAACAGATCCCAGAGAGCATATCCCAGCTCTCGACGGGCTGAGAGGGTTGGCTATCGGACTAGTGCTGATATGGCATTTCGTCGTCTTCAGTCATCGCTGGCTCCCTTCGTGGATAGGCGTGGATCTTTTTTTTGTTCTTTCAGGTTATCTGATTACAGGAAGGCTTATCGGTACGAAAGAAATGCCTGGCTACTTTTCCAGGTTTTATCGGAACCGGGCACTCCGCATCCTTCCTCTCTACTTCCTTGTAATTATGATTTTTTTTGGAGCTGCCCGCTTTTTGCTTGACAAAAAGAACCTGCCGACTATTGCCATTTATATCGATCACTGGAGGAGCTTTTTTCTATTCACACAAAACTGGACCTTTTCGCTTTACGGCCGTCCGCAGGATCTTTCGCTGTTGCCACTCTGGTCCGTGGCCGTAGAAGAACAACTATACCTGGTCTGGCCCTTGTTGATCTTCCTGTTCCCCATAGACCCCAAAACCGGTATCCGCATCTTTGCGACAGCTATTTTCCTGGTCGTCTTAACACGATGCTGCTATTATATTCATGATCCTTCTTTCGCACCGGACCGTTACTACAACACATTCTTTCGCGCAGATTCAATGATGACAGGCGGCCTCCTTTACCTATTACATATCCGGACGGCAAATACATCAGCCAGGATGGTCTCGTCGATCCGCAAAGCTCTCTTATGCGTACTGCTGCCTTTATCCGTCGGCTGCATCCTCGTCATAGGAAATACCTATCCCGCTAATTTCTTTTTTGCCACAGTTGGATATACTATTACCGCTCTTCTGTTCGCCTGTCTTTTGGACGATGTCATCAGGTTCGACCAAGGCCACCTGAACCGGTTTTTCCGGTGCAGGTGGCTTCGCTTCCTCGGCAAAATATCCTATGGCCTATACCTCATCCACTACCCGATCCTTACATTCCTAAGACCCAGGATCAGGCATTGGGAGGCCGTTCATTGGCCTGGCCATCCGTCTTTGGAATTAGCACTTTCAGAATGCATATGCCTTTTGCTTGCCGTAGTACTAAGCGCCTTCAGCTATCGTTATTTCGAATCACGTTTTCTCCGTTTAAAGAGATGACCGGAACCAGCAGAGTCAAACGATCGCAACCTGCAGCAGGCGGTCAGAACTGGAAATAAATAAAGGAACTATTGCCGAAGACCCCAAATAGCAGGATACTGGTCAACGCTATCAATCCAAAAACGATATCCGGCCAGAACCGTCCCCCCAACTCTTCCAGCTTTGGGGAAACCACCCTTTCAAACAACATCAGCAACCCGAAGAAAACAAAGCCCAGCAGGATCGTCGACCGGGTCAGGAGCTGATCGTATATAACTCCCCGTTTCCTGCCAAAGGCATACGACAATATATTCCACGCTTCTCCGATTCCCGAGGCCCTGAAAAACACCCAAGTGACGGTCACCAGGCAGAAAGTCGCGAGCATTCCCACAGCGTGGCCCAGTCGGGAAGGCTCACGGCGTCTGTCCTCTCCGCGCAGATCCTGGTAGAACAGATAACCCATCATCAGGAGTGCATGAATTGCACCCCAGACGGCAAAATTCCAGCCGGCCCCATGCCAAAGGCCGCTAAGAAGGAATACAATGCCGACATTCAGATATTTCCGGGCAGATCCTGTCCGACTGCCACCCAGGGGTATATAGACATAGTCCCTGAACCAGCTCGTCAGCGATATGTGCCAGCGGGACCAGAACTCACGGATATTCCGCGAAAAATAAGGGCGCCTGAAATTCACTACCAGGTCGAAGCCCATTACCCGGGCGGCCCCCACGGCAATATCTGAGTAGCCTGAAAAATCGCAATAGATCTGAAACGAGAAGAAGATCATTCCGATCAGTATGTAACCGGATGACACGCGATCTGCATTTTTATACACGTCGTCCACATAAAAAGCAAGCCGGTCGGCAATCACCAGCTTCTTGAAAAATCCCAGCAGCATTAGCCGCATACCGGCTGACAGATCGGCCCAGTTGAAATCATGTCGATCTCTGAACTGTCGGAGCAGGTGCCCCGGCCGCTCTATCGGGCCCGCCACCAGCTGGGGGAAAAATAGGACATACAATGCAAAAATTCCCAAATGCCTCTCTGCAATCTGCTTACCCCGATAGACTTCGATTGTATAACTCATCGCCTGGAAAGTATGAAAAGAAAGACCGATAGGCAGGATCAGCCTCAGCAGCGGAAACCGCGCCGGCAAATGGAATATTGCCGAAAGCGCATTAAAATTTCCGATAAAAAAATCAAAATATTTGAAGGTCATCAGAATGCCGGCATTGCTGACAATACTTGCAACCAGGAATATTTTCCGCCTGTCGCCCGACGCCTTCTCAATCACTATGCCCGCTGTATAGTCGATCCCTATCATAAAAAAAAGGATCAGGATATACACCGGGATAAAGGACATATAAAAAATACAGCTCGACAACAACAAATGACACCAGCGGAACCGGTGCGGAAGAAGAAAATAAATGATCGTCACGACCGGAAAAAACAAAAGGAACTCGATCGAATTAAATGACATATCAATGGGTGTGATCAATGCCGGTTACCGCCCCGCCCGAAACGAACCCCTGAAGGATCCTTCCCAGATCAAGGGAGTATTTTCTGGCCCCGAAAGCATTGAGATGAACGAAATTGAAATAATTCTCCTTGCCTGAATAGCGGGGATCACCGACGAAATTGAAATAAGGCGTCTTGCTTACCGCGGCCTCCCGGCTTACCCTATCGAGTATGCTGTCGCAATTGAGAAATATTTTCTTATACTCTCTGTAAAGTGGAGCCGTAACCAGGATCAGCCGGATATTCTCCAGCCTGCAAAAAGCAATGATATCCTTCAACAAAACGACACCTTCCTCATCGAATTCCATGCTGAAAGGTCTCGCAATGCTCTCACTATAATCGCCATATTGCGGGTCGAAACCTTTATAATCCGTCCTCCCCCGTTTTCCCGTGTTCCGCGCAGGGTCTTTCTCATCTCCTGGCACCGATCCTGCGAGAGCAGCGGCGCTCCTAAACAAGGCCCTGATCTTTAACCCGTCATTCATGGCCGACAATTGCCGGAACTGGTACAGGGGATAACGCCACTTGAACCGGTATTCCGGCTGAATAAAAGCCATGGCATGATAGATGACCGTATCGCAGGCGGCATAAGATAGAAAATCGGGGAAATCAAAGGCAGGGACTTTGACGTCAAAAGATGATGGATCGATATTAAGCACGAGGATGGAAGGCTTCTTTCCCTCTTCAACACATTTCCGGAGCAGCATCCGTAATTCGGGCATATTCATGCCAGGCATGCCCAGGTTATAGCTGCTTACATGACACATGGAATCGATGACGCGGGGATCAATCAGGAAGGCGGCCCTCGAAGATCCTAAAAAAATAATTTCCGGTTTGTCCGCCGAATGTTCGACGTAATCCATTTTGGCATAGACCGTATTGTCATAATTATGAACAAAAGACAACTTGCTGTAATAAAACCAACCCACCCAGGCAGGCAATCCAAGAATGATTGCTATTTTAATGAAACGCTTGATATAATTCACGGATAAATTTAAATAATAAATCAACAAATTGATATTCAAAGACCTTAAATTTGGCTCCATTAGATCATTCGATACAATCACTTGCCCATGCCCTTATTCTCAAAATCCCTGTCCTCGGCCGCCGCTGATCAGAAAACGTGGAGGGCCGAATGTATCATCCTCGCCGTATGGGTGATTACAAATGGAATGTTTTTATGGGAACGGGGCGTTCTTACCAACGGGGAAGCCGACAAATACATCTCACAGGCGCATCTGTTCCTGCAGGAGAATCACCCTGGCTCGGCCAATTTCTGGCTCTATTTCCTCCAGATAGCACTCCTTTCGTTTTGCCTGAAAATGCACCTGGGTTTTGGGTTCGCGGTTCTTATCCAGTTGCTGGTAAACCTGGCGGCTACCCTCTATTTTTTTAAAACCCTGTCACAGCTGTTTGATTCGCATCGCGTGGCGCTGATCTCAACGCTGCTGTTATTACTGAATTTCCCTTACCAGGAATTCAATGTCTTCCTGCAGACCGAATCTCTTTTTCAAAGCCTGACGCTGCTATTGACCTGCTACCTGTTTCGTATAGAGAAGGTCTCTGCCGCAGCCCTCTCCATAATCATCCTTTCCTTGTTTGTTATATTCATAACCAGGCCCAACGGATTGCTCTACCTCCCGGCAACATTCGTCTTTTTATTTCTTACCGCTTTTAAGAAGCTCGGCCTGACCGCAAAGACAATCCTGCTGCCAGGGGTTTCATTTTGTTTTTTATACTTGCTAAATAAAGCGATGGGAAGCGGGGGTGAGTTGGATTTTATGCTACCCTTCAGGGAAGAACATGTCATTTGCGGGGCTCCTACCCTGCTATCACCCAAAGAGATCGAGTCTGCCGGCAACGGCAATTCACTATACGATCTTCTCTTTTATATAATACACAATTTCAGGCAATTTATCCGCTTGGCCGTGCTGAAGTCTCTCGCGTTCTGGGGAATGCGCAGACCGTATTTTAGTTTTTTTCACAACCTCTTTCTCAGCGTCTTTTTCTATTCCATTTGCGTCCTGGCGCTTGGGGGGATCACCTGGTGGCGGCGAAACTTCCCTTTAAAGCTCGTCTACCTCTGCGCGCTGATCTTGCTAACCTGGCTTACCGTGATCCTGACCTGCGACGATTGGCATAACCGCTTCTTCTTAAGCATATCGCCCTACCTGATCATGGTCGCCACGCCCGTCCTGAAAAAATGGACCGTATCAAAAAACACTCGGGCTATCTCATGAGATACATTTTTCCATAGCCATTATTAAAATACTGATTAGTGTTATCGCCCGACGACTGGTATTTCCCAAGTGATTTTCCATCGAGATTCGTCACCACATGATATAGGTAGACGCCATTTGCGAGACGCGACCCATACATGTCCGTCCCATTCCATTTAAATTCCGTGATATTCCGGCCAATATGTAAAGGTCCCAACTCCTCCTTTGTAATCTCCCGGACGATCTTTCCGGTTATAGTCAATATCTGGATCTTCATATTCTGTGGTACATCGATGCCTGTCAGCGTGAACACGAAGGCCGTGGAAGTAGAGAAAGGATTGGGATAGTTCATCACGTTCGAGATCATCGGCTTGGTAATGACCGTAAAGCCTACCCGGTAGGGGGTGATCGTGTTGCCGCTTTCGTCCTGCCCGGTTACGATCAACTGGTAGTTATCCCCCTGAGGATTGACCTGTGTCGAAAACGAAGGCGCAAAATCCACCGTCGCCGTATTATTGCCGACACTGGTAGCAGGAGTAAACCGCAGCGTATCACTGCTATAGCTGTAAGAATGCGTGGTGCCGTCCGGAAAAATGACCTGTACCTTTATCAGCGATGTGTCCGCAAGCAGCAGGTATTGCGACGGGCTCTTGAGTTTGATCTGTATATGCGGTCTAGCCGACACAATATCGCCATTCAATATATGCGTGTTGTCAAACGTCACATCCATCAAAGGATTCCGGGTATCATATTTCACATAAAAGGTCTTATACAGGAAGTTGTTAAAAGTATACTGCTCAGGTTGGGCGTAATTGGGATTCACGTCCAGATACAGTGTATTCTGTCCCGGATAATTCTTGGTATCCATCTTATAATTGACGGATAACGTATCGCCACTCACCAGGACTTTCCCCTTGGGAATCGTTATTGTATGGACCGCGTTGTTCTTATCCGTAACAGTCATCGTAAAACGCATACTATCTGAAAAAGGCGTTGGACTTATATTCTTAAAGGCGATGCCGAAATTCAGCGGCTGACCGACCTGCAACGTATCCTGGGAGCTCAGATATATATTCGGAGCCAGCGCCCCCTCCGGCACGGGGTCGTAAGTCACCCGCCAGTATTTCAACTGGTACGGAGTGGCATGGATCGTATCCCTCACTGACATTTTTAATTGGACATACGGGTACTTCGCCGCATTGATCCCCGAAATGGTATAATCCTGGTTCGCCTGCGAAAGTTGGTAGAGAGGCGTCGTGTTCCCGCTCGTATCGACCCCCAATACCTGCAGGGCCACCGAATCTGTAGAGGGGCTTTCCAGGCTGTATCCACGCCAATGCAACTCATGCCATTGTTTGGCCGGCCCAAAAGAGGGAGAAGTAATAATGCCCAGCGTATCCGGAGTGTAGCAGGTTTGAGCAAGCGTGATCTTGTCGCTGATCCCGTTACTGAAGACCGATTTCGGCGTGAAGGTGATCTGGTTGTTTTTCTGGTATAAAAAAATGAATGCCCTCGGCGCATTAAAAGAATCAATGTTGGTAAAGCCCTGATCCTTCAGACGCTGATACATCGAGTTACCGGACCCGAGGTAGGAGGTATCACCCGCCCAGGTGCTGGCATAGGTGTTCGTAGATGATACGTAATATGAGAGGTTCCAGACTACAACGTAATAGCCATTGGGAATCAAGTCCAAGAACTGCATGGCATTTCTCCGTTGATTTGTATCCAGTATATTATAGATAAAATCATAACTTCTGCTATCGCCGCACACCGGCTGGCTGCCATATTGTCCCGGAGATCCCGTTGGGCCATTATACCACGGACTAAAGGTATAAGGGTTGATAACATTGAATATGATCTCCGAGATCCCGCAGGGAGCCTGGATACGACTGTCATCTCCGTTGATAGAGACGGAATTGTCATCTGCCTGGGTAGCCGCAGTTGGGTAGACGCCATTCCTGATATATAGCGTGTTTACGATATTGGTAAACTGCCAGGTCCTACCCGCCGTATCAAGAGCCATCCCATTGGGCGTTGACTGGGTATGCTGGTAAAAATGAGATTGATTCGAACCTCCCAGGCTGGAAGAGGGGTCTATATACACAAATGAGAACCCGTTCCAGGTATATGGACTGCCGGCAGCCGGCACCTTTGCTACGCGCCAGTAATAAACGACACTATCCTTGTACGTGATGCCCGGATCGAACTCCAGTTCACCTCCGATAGATGTCAGGTTCCTGCTGACCATAGCGGCGGAGTTGAACAGCGTGGTCGTGTCGATCTGCATGACATATTGCGCGGAAGGGCTGAGGGGATCGGCTGTGGAAGCATACAGTTTTTGCGTCGGTGTATTGATAATTGCATAGTTATAGGGATAGGCGGGGTTTGCCCCGTCCTCATAAATATACACGCCCGCAGTAGCGGTATTATTTGCAAGGGTGACTTCAGGGACCGTATTGGTGGAATTTACGACTACGGTTATATAATTCTGACCTTTATCCCGGGTAGCGATGATCGGGACTACCAGCTGAAGGGTATCGTCATAGAGGATACCCGGGATCTTTCTCGTCGCGATTACCGCACTTGTCCCGTTTGGATATTTTCGGGTGAACGAGACTGAGATAGAATCGTTCACCGCCTTTCCCAGGTTATAAAAATGAGCGGTGACTGTGAAACTATTATTAGAAACGGCTACAAAGGTCGGGTTGATCTGCACCTGGGACGCCTCAATATCATAATCCGGCAGGCTGGTTTGCAGATCGAATTTTAAACTGGGATCCCCATGTAACGTCATTTCCTCGGCATGAAGACGGGCATAGAAATCGCCCGGAGCGGCATTCATCAGACCCTGGAGGGCATCCGCCTCCGTGATACCCAGGGATTTCCCATAATCCTTTCTTGCTATATTCTGATAAAGATTGGACAAATAAATATTCAGATAGTTCACGATACCATAGTGAGTAGACGCCACAAAAGCGATTGAGCCGCGCTCTTTTGCCAATACATAAAGCTCGGAAAGCGTCTTACTCGTGCTAAAACGTTGCGCGTCGTAAACGAAAAAGTCGCCCGCATCGCATCCGTCGACAAAAAAGACGGGATATTTTCCCGCATTGCTATAATCCGACGGGTCATCGAGATTATATCCCAACGTAGTATTGGAAGAGTGCCCGAAATAAGTCAGGATACCCAGCCCAGTATTGAAAAGGGTCGATAGGGAGCTCGCGGTCACCTGCTGAACCTGATCAGCGGTGACCTTGCAAAACGTTGTTACCTTCGCCCCAAAAAGGGTGTCCGAGATAATCTGCTGGTACGCGCTCATATCGTTACACAGGATCGTTCCCAGATACGGCTCACTGGCCCCTGTAACATGTACGACATTCTTCATCCATGCCCGCCCGGCGACCGTATTGGAAGACGCGGCCTGGGCTTGTTCATATTCCACCACTTTGGCAAGATAGATCTCTATCTCGGCGCCCGAAACCACGGAAAGACGGCCAATGGGCGTCACGGGGGCTGCATCGACAGGGTTTCCAGCGCTCAGCTTGTTATCAGAAGCAGGATAGCCGTATGTCGGCACCAGATTCAGCCCGTCGGCCAGCGGGTTATGCGCCTGTTCGCCATAATATTCATAGGTGGAGTAGTCCATCCCATGACCAATCAGGAAGACATACTGCGGCTTGATGGCAAAGACGTTTCGCGCATATCGTAAAAAATTCTGAATGGCCAGCGGATTCTTCTTGATTCCGAAGCCGAACTGGTCTATCAGTTCATTGACATCATAGATCTGCGCATCCCAGCTTCCACCCGCCGCCGAACTCCGGTAAGCCTGGTATTCGACGACAGGATTCGCCGCGCTCGTTGCGCTGGTATACAATACCGGATTGCTGATGATGAGATAATTGCCTTGAACCGCGGAATTGGTAAAATTCACGAAATTCTTCATAGTCAGGCCCGTGACGGTAGAGATCGTCGAGGGATCCTCATTCACAAGGACCATTTTCCGGGTGGACGCAGAACCGGGTAATGCGAAAGACAAAACATTCCCGGTACCTACGACGGCTGTATATCTTGCTCCGGAGCTTAGATCGTATAGGATAGGCGTAGCGCTGCCGGACACATTAAAATTGCTGATCTGGAGGAAATAGCCGGCGCTTTTGGCAGCCAGCTCAAAATAAAAATTTGACTGCCCCCCGAAATTGAATTGCCGGGGATAAGTGAGCTCATAGAAAGAAGCCCGCATCCTGTCCGAGCCTACCGTAGAGTTGTTGATAAATTGAACCGTAGCCGCTCCCCCGGCAATCGAGGCATTTGGAACGGTGACGGCCCCTTTGAGATCATAAAAACTGTCCATTTCGGAATCGACCAGGACGGCATTGTTTACGGAAAGCTGTACCCGTCTTAAATCATCGGCACAACCCGCCATTCCATAGTTCAGCGTGGCGTCTGGCCCTCCCGCATAAACGAACAGGTTGGAGAGGTTATCCGCCAGCGGCCCTCCCGGGTAAATATCCGTCGACGACCACCATTCGCCGATATCATAGGAGGAAGAGTAGATATATTCGCCGACATTGGCCGCGAAACCGGGGTTGATACCACCTGTCCTGAAATAGTTGCCCGCCTTGTACAGAAAATAGGGTTCCGCCGGTAAGCTATTGCCCGCCACATTATTGGCCGCATCCGTAATATGAAAGGGCGTGCCCGTTGTATTGACCGTTAAAAAATAAAAAGCCGTGTCCGATTCGAGACTCCAATGCTTGGTATGCTGATAGGCAGGCGAGCGGTAAAGCGGATTATCGGGCTCCCCGTCATTCATATGTCCCCAGAACTCGATATAATCCGTGCTTCCAAGCGGCCCGCCCGCTACGGTCGTATAGATAGGAACTTCCTTGCCGTTCCTGAACAGCTGGAAACTCTGGGCATTCACATTGCCCAGTCCCGCCGCGGCCAGCACGCTTTGCGGGATGCGATAGACCCCGTCGGCGCCTACCTTGAATTTATAATAGGTCTTGCTGAAGTCAATCCATTCATTATTATAAACCTGGGCATAGGCGCCGATTCCAGCCAGTAAGAGTAATATTGTAAAAACTCTCTTCATAATATTTGGTTTCTGTTATCGATCAGGTACGGGTTTATTTCTTTTTCTTTCTCTTCAGATCTATCCTTATCGAAAAGACATTCGTGTACAAAGGAGCCGATTGGTTTGCCAGGTTCGTAAACGCATAGTCGATCTGTACATCCCCGATGCGAAAACCCGCTCCGAAACTAGGCTGATAGATCCAGATCTTCTTCTGGTTGGTAGTATCCTTGTCGTCCAGCGCTTGCTGGAAATTATTCACGCCGGCCCTCACAAAAAAGACATCCTTGAACGCCAGCTCCAGGCCGACCCGCGGATCGATGCTCACCAGCCGGGAACTCACCACCTCGTCGCGCTGCCCGTCGAAAGTAAGATCCAGATCCGCTTCCGCAAGCAGACTGACCTTTTTGCTGATCCGAAAATTATAGGCGCCACCCAATATCAACTGGGGGCTGGTCATCTCGATGGATTTCGTCGGGATTTCATTTCCCGTCAGGGAGAAGACCTCCTTCATCTCATTGTCCAGGTTAAAAGACCATGCATTAAAAGTGGTCGTGACATCCCGCGCAACGATCCCTACCTTCCACCGGTCGCCCAGGATCTGCGCGGCGGCATCGAATCCAAAACCCCAGGAAGACGCAAAACTCCCCGCAATCTGGTGAATGATCTTCGCGTTCACCCCTAAATTGATATGGACGTCCTTCTTTAAATCCACCTGCTGCGCCAGCGACAGAAGAAGCGCATAATCCGCGGAGGAGAAGCTCGTGATATTACTGTAATTGATGCTTCCGTCAGCCTGCACAAGATCCACCGTGTTGGGAATATCGTCAACGGCAAAACGCAGGAGCGTGACCCCCAGCGTCCTCTTATTGTCTTTTAAAGGCAATACCAGGTTGGCGAAATCGTATTTGCCGATCCCCGCATAGTAATCCGCATGCATCACATTAAACTGGGGATCCTTGATCCCTGCCAGGGCGGCGGGATTCCAATAGCCGGCGGTCCCGTCGGAAACAGAAGCGACCTGCGCCGCACCCATCGCCATCCCCCTGGCGCCGGCGCCAATATTTAAAAATTCGTTGGAGTACTTCAGAAATTGAGCGGATGCCGCGCTGCCAAACAGCACACCAATTAGGGTTAATAATAAGGAGTAAAATCGCGTCATCTGCCTGTTATTTGACCTTACAGCCGCCAGATGAGACCGCCCCTGCATCGTATTCAACATAAGCCCTTGGTTATGGTTTTTCGTGGAAATGATAGGCTCATTCCAACGATTTCAACGGTACGGGGTCACTCATCATGAATCTGAAAAGCAATTTTTGTTTAGACTATTTCTCTAAGGATATTGGCGGCTTCCCCTCCCGGTGTTCATCACGGCTCAAGACCGGAACGGAAATGCCTGATTTACCCTAACGCTCTTTTATTCAGATTATTGTACCCCTTATTATTGAGATTATTGCGCCTTTCCTGAAAGTAGAGGGAATCCATTATTTTTGCGCAGGCCGGGATTTTCCTTTACCCACAGCAGGTCGTGGCCAACCGTCCGGAAAGTGCCAATCGTGCCGGAAGAATAGCCGGTCTCCGTTATATCCGGGGATAAATAAAGGAATGCCGGAGAGCAGCAAATCCGTCCCAGCTCGACAAACAATTGATTATCAACATGAATCTTACGCAGAAATACATGAACCAGATGCAGAAAGACAACAGCCCGGCGCAACAGGACAAAAACCCGACACAAGAGTACAACAACCTGATACCGCAACAAGCCGGTCTCATAAAAGAACTGACCTGGAGAGGCATGATCCAGGACATCATGCCTGGCACGGAAGAACACCTGGCCAAAGGGATGACAACCGGGTATATCGGTTTTGATCCGACCGCAGACAGCCTTCATATCGGCAGCCTGGTCCCCATCCTGCTTCTTGTACACCTCCAGAAAGCCGGACATAAACCCATCGCACTCGTCGGTGGCGCCACGGGAATGGTAGGCGACCCCTCCGGCAAAAGCGAAGAGCGAAATCTGCTTAGCGAAGACTTGCTGGCGCATAACCTGGCCGGTGTAAAGAAGCAACTGGAACAATATCTCGATTTCGATCCTTCCAGGCCCAACGCCGCGGAGATGGCCAACAACTACGATTGGTTCAGGGAGATGAGCTTTCTCACCTTTATCCGGGATATCGGCAAACACATCACCGTCAATTACATGAGCGCCAAAGACAGCGTAAAGAAGCGGCTCGAGGGAGACAATGGCATGAGCTTTACCGAGTTCACCTACCAACTCGTACAAGGCTATGACTTCTACTGGCTTTATACCCACAAAAATTGCAGCCTACAGATGGGCGGAAGCGACCAGTGGGGCAATATCACGACCGGCACCGAACTCATCCGGAGGAAGTCCGGCGGAACGGCCTTTGCCTTTACCTGCCCCCTGATTACAAAGGCGGATGGCGGGAAGTTTGGGAAAACAGAAAAAGGGAATATCTGGCTCTCGGCCGAAAAGACCCCCCCCTTCCAGTTTTACCAGTTCTGGCTGAACGCAACCGACGCAGATGCCGAGAAATGGATCCGGATCTTTACCTTCCTCGATCAGCCGACGATTGAAACCCTCATCACACGCCACCGGGAACAACCGGAAGGAAGACATCTTCAAAAGACCCTCGCCCGGGAGATCACCAGCTTCGTACACGGGGAAGAAGAATACAAAAAGGCGGTCGCTACGACCGAAAAAATATTCGCCGACCAATCGGCGGCCGCCGAATCCCTGACGGAACAAGACCTCGAATCGATGGAGGGAGTAAAAATCGACTATGCGGCGGAGAAACTGGCAGCCGGGACCGACATCGTCACCTTCCTCGCCGAGACAGGTATCCTCCCCAGCAAGGGTGAGGCCCGGAAACTTGTCCAGGGCGGCGGCGTCAGTATCAACCGGAAGAAAGTTGACAGCCTGCAGCTGATCCTCGATAAAGGCATCCTGCTCCACGGGAAATACCTGATGGTGCAAAAAGGGAAGCGCAATTTCTACCTGGTAAGGGTTATATGAGCAGCCCCGCCGGTCAATAAAGCTCGATGTAACGGTCAGCTGTTCAGCAGCGCGGGCCGTTCGTTATAGACTTTCAGCACGAATTCGCCGAACAGCGTGTTGGCCCAGGCAAACCATTTTCTCGAGAACTTAGCAGGGTCGTCTTTATGAAATGACTCATGCATGAAGCCGGTTCCGGCATGACTATTTTGAAGCATCTTAAGACATGACGCGATCTCCTGGGAATCGCGGCTCGTCAGCCCGCGCACGATAATACTTATCGGCCAGATCATATCCACGCCTACATGGGGGCCACCGATCCCCTCCCCGGCCTTTCCCTTGAAGAAGAAAGGATTGGCCTCGCTCAACACCATATGACGGGTGTTCTGGTAGACCGCATACCCGCGTTTATCGATATTCAGCACGGACAGATCCCCGGTGAAATCCGTCGATTGCAGATAAGGCAGCGCCAGCAGGCTGGGGACATTGGCATCATCCATAAAAGTATGGTTGCCGAACCCATCCACTTCATAGGCGAAGACCTCGCCGAAAACAGGATGTGTCACGATCCCATGATCCTTTATGGCATTTGTCAAATCATCGATCAGCTTGTAGGCGGTGGTGTCTGCCTCCTGTCCATGAACTCCCGTAGCCTGGAATAGCGCACGCAGGTTGAACAGGCTGCTCAGCGCAAACAAGTTGGAAGGGATCAGGAAGGGATAGATCGTCGCATCATCACTGGGGCGGAACATCGAATGGATCAGCCCAACTTTCTTCGTCGGGTAGCCATAGCCGCCCATCGGGATGCTGTCGGTGGCATATTGTGAATTGCGTTGAAAGGTGTAAGGTCCCCTGCCGCCTTTTCTCTGCTGGTCGCGGAATGTCTTCACGATCAATGCCATCGCCTCCTGCCACCTCGCGTTAAAAGCGGATAGATCCCCCGTCTGTTTCCAATAAGCGTGACTGAGCCGGATGGGATAACAGAGGCTGTCGATCTCCCATTTCCGCTCATGGATCCCGGCCTTCATATCCGTCACATCCGTGCGCTTCCATTCGCTGATCTTGTTCTCGTCCTTATAAAAAGCGTTAGCATAAGGATCCCGCAGGATGCAGGTGACTTGCCTGTGAACAACGCCTTTGATCAGTTGCTGCAAAGGCTTGTCTTCCTTGCATAAAGACAGATAGGGCCAGACCTGCGCGCTGCTGTCCCTCAGCCACATCGCATCGATATCTCCCGTAATGACATAGGTATCGGGCTCTCCGCCCATCATCTCAAAATCCACTGTCGTATCCAGCGTATTTGGAAAACAATTCCCGAACAGCCATCCGATCTCCTTGTTACCGATATCCCTTTGAACATTTGCAATCGTCTTTTCGACCACCACGCTCCGGAACTTACGCTGGCCTTCCGCGATCCTAACCACCGGAAAACCTGCTATTCCCGGTAACTCCTCAGTTCCCAAACCTGCCTCCCCCGCCAAACCCACAGCTCCCGGACCCTCCGACCCCAAACCGGCAAGCCCCGATAAGCCCTTTACTCCCGGGAAACCCGCCCGGTTCGTCGCTCCCGCCAGGGAACGCTTGGTAATAAAAAGTCCGGCTGTCGCGAATGATCCCTGTCTTATAAATTTTTTACGATCCATAGTGGCAAGTTGTAAAGCTTTTTAAAAAAGATAAATTTATAAAGATTTCTTCCACAGAACTAAAATAGTTATATAGCTCACACCCGCTTTTCTTCTTTCTAAAAATGCACAATCGTCTATGGAATTTGGCAAATCGAAGCCATCCCCGCCAAATTGCTCCCTGTCCCTGATGCCTATCATTCCCCAGACTCTTCGTTCTTAAGTCTCCTTGTTCCTTAGTCTTCTTGTTCCTTAGTCCCCTTTTCCTTTAGCCATAAACCTCTCATACTATAATAAACGACCACCCCTGCTGCCGCCAGGAATAATCCCAGCAAGGCCACCCACCCGGTGGAAACCAACACGAACAACCAGATCGACACCGAAAGAACGACGGGCAGCGGATACAGCCACATCCTGAAAGGAATCCTGGTATTACCGGCGCCCGGACTGCTTCCCGCCGGATCTCTTCTTCCGACCCTCACTCCTGCCTTGCCCCTCACCTCGTCGTCAACCTTCACCCCTTCCCCAGCAGTCACTCCTGCCTCGACTCCAGCCCCGGCTCCCGCCCCTTCTTCACCCCCTGCGACAGCCGCCTTCTTTCGCTTCTCCCGCAACAGCACCGTCCCGATGGCCTGTGCCACGAATTGCACCAGGATCCGCATGGCCAGTATCGCGCTGATGACTTCCGATAGCTTGAACAGAAGGCTGAAAACGAAACCCAGCGCCCCTATAAACAACAACGATATATAAGGAAATTCCTTCGTCGGATGCAGCCTGGCGAACCAGGGGAAGAAAGCCCCGTCGGCCGCCGCGGCATAAGGCACCCTCGAATATCCCAGGACGACCGCAAACAGCGAGGCAAAGGCTATCCACAAGACCAGCATCGTGGCAATCATAGCCATACGATGGCCATATACCCTCTCCATAAAGGTGCTGACGATGAATTTCGAATGCATCGCCTCCTGCCAGGGTACGACCCCGACAATCCCGAGATTCATAAAAATATAGAGGGCAGCGATACCGAATATGGAAATAAAAATACTGCGCGGAATATTCTTACCCGGGTTCCGGATCTCACCGCCCAGGTGACAGACATTATAATACCCCAGATAGCTATAGATGGTCTTTACCGAAGACTGGCCGAGCAAGATCAAAAATGACATACTGAAAATCGACGCCCCCCCCTGCGCGGGCAGACAACTGTAAGACACCTGTCGATGGGTGAACCCGCTGATGATGATCCAGCAGATAGTGATAATGACACCCGCCCAAAGCAGGACGGAAATCCTGCCGATCGTCCGGATGTTGCGGTATAACAACAAAACGATCAGGATCACCACCGAGCCGGAAACGACCTTCGAAGCAACAGGACCCAGGGGAATCAGATACCCGAAATACTGCGCAAAGCCGATGGCTCCCGAGGCCACCACCAGCGGCGCCTGCAGACAGGTCTGCCAGACAAAAAGAAAAGACAGCAGCGGGCCATATTTACTCCCGTAACCCTGTTTCAGGAAATTATAGCTACCACCCGCCAGCGGATAGGCCGCGCCTAACTCGCTCCAGATCATCCCGTCGATCAGCGCTGTGACGGCGCCGAATACCCAGGCCCAGAGAAAGACCTTCCTCCCGAAAATCCCGATCACCAGCGGCATCGTGACAAAAGGCCCGATCCCGACCATATCGATCATATTGATAGAAGTAGCCTGGAGTAAACCGATCTCCCTTTTTAAATGTGGTAAAGCCATACTTTCAAACCTGATGATAATAACTGCCTGGTGAAACAACTCCCCCGGGCCTGCCCCCGCAATCAATATTCCAATCTGACACCGACGGCTCGTCTTCGATAATACACCATATAACTAATGTAGAGAAAAATAGTTGTCGTGCCGCCTGATAAACTTTGGGCAAGCCTTTCCTACCCGGGATATTGTATCTTTACTGCATACATGAAGTATTATATGATATCGGGAGAAGCTTCGGGAGACCTTCACGGAAGCAATCTCATCAAGGAAATAAAAAATCTCGATCCGCGGGCGGATATCCGGGCCTGGGGGGGAGATCTTATGGAAGCGGCGGGCGCGAAGATCGTCAAACACTATAAGGACCTGGCTTTTATGGGTTTTGCGGAAATCGTAAAGAACCTGCCGACCATCCTGCAGAACCTCCGGTTTTGCAAGGACGATATCCTCTCGTTCGCACCCGATGCCCTGATATTGATAGACTATCCCGGCTTCAACATGCGCATTGCGAAATGGGCTCATCAGAAGAATCTCCGGATCATCTACTATATTTCTCCGCAAGTATGGGCCTGGAAAGAGAACCGGGTCAGGCAGATCAGGAAATTCGTCGATAAAATGCTGGTGATCCTGCCTTTCGAAAAAGAATTCTACCGGAAATGGGATTACGAGGTCGAATATGTGGGACATCCGCTCGTGGAAGTCGTGGAAGCCTACAAGCGTACCGGCGCGAAAGAACCACTCGTCCTGGAAGGATACCGCTACCAGTCCGGCAAAGACAGCCCAAGATCAGACGATCCCGCCGGTCCAGGATCTTCGTCAGCCGAAGAGCGGGATCAACCGATACCCGGAGTGGAAAACAGCAAACCCATCGTCGCTTTGTTGCCAGGCAGCAGGAAACAGGAAATCCTGAAGAAATTACCGGTGATGCTGGAAGTGAGTCGTGTCTTTCCCGACCATGCCTTTGTCGTGGCCAAGGCTCCAGGCCAGGAAGACTCTTTTTACCGCGCCTTGCTCGAAAACTATCCGAACGTATACACCGTCAGCAACCAGACTTATAGCCTGCTCCTCCATGCAAAAGCCGCCTGCGTCACCTCCGGTACGGCCACCCTCGAAACCGCATTGTTTGGAGTACCGGAAGTCGTTTGCTATAAAGGCAGCGCGGCCTCCTACCAGATCGCCAAAAGGCTGATCAAGGTGAAATACATCTCCCTCGTCAATCTTATCATGGACAAACTCGTGGTAAAAGAATTGATACAGGACGACCTCACCCCCGACAAACTCCGCCAGGAACTACAGCAACTCCTGCACGACCCCGGCCGCCGGGAACAGCTCCGCCGGGATTACGACGACCTCACTCATGTCCTTAGCCAGGGCGGCCATGCCTCCGCCAACGCCGCCCGTAGCATCGTCGGATTCCTGCAAACCGCTGGTTCCTCTCAGCTTCGACCCGGAGGCTGAGCCGCCCGGGCAAGTAAATTGAGCCATGAAGGAAATCGGTCACAGGGTATAATGCTGATCTTTGTGTTCTTAATTCATAAAATAGCAACAATGTCAACCATTACAAAGATAGCCCTGGGTAAAAACGGTCCACTCGTGTCCAAACTCGGACTAGGCTGCATGCGCATGTCATCGGTTTGGGGCGGTCCGGCACAAGATGAAAGCGAAAGTATCGCCACCATCCGGATGGCACTGGACAGCGGCATTAACTTCCTGAACACCGGGGACTTTTACGGCAGTGGCCACAATGAGCTGCTTGTTGGCAAAGCGATCAAAGACAGAAGGGACGAGGCCTTTGTAAGTGTCAAGTTTGGCGCGATCTTCCACGGCGGTCATTGGCTTGGATTGGACCTGCGCCCCATCGCGATTAAGAACTTCATCAACTATTCTTTGGTGCGGTTGGGTATAGAGACCATCGATCTTTATCAGCCGTGCAGACTGGATAATAGTGTTCCGGTGGAAGACGTGATAGGAACCGTCGCCGATTTGATCAAAGAAGGGAAGGTGCGTCACCTCGGCGTGTCTGAAATTACCGCGGAGCAACTGCGAAAGGCACATAACACATATCCTGTATCTGCATTGGAGATAGGCTATTCACTGGCCGATCGCCAGATAGAAACCGACCTCCTGCCCACGGCAAAAGAACTGGGTATCGGAGTGGTAGCCTTTGCCAACACGGCCGAAGGGCTGCTTACCGGCGAGATGAAAGCGCCTCTTGCGGCCAACGCCTACCAAAACCATTTCCCGCGTTTTCAGGGAGAGAATCTGATAAACAACCTGGAGAAAGTCGAAGTATTGAAGAAAATGGCAAAGGAAAAAGGATACACGCCGACACAATTGGCGATCGCCTGGGTAAGCGCTCAGGGTGATACGATCATGCCATTGGTAAGCATGAGCCGGAGGTCGCGCCTGCCGGAAAATATACGAGCCATGGAGATCTCTTTCACTCCGGAAGAAATGAACGCCCTGAACACTAATTTTTCGCCGGGCGCCATAGTCGGCAACACCTACCTGCAGAGATAGATTATCCACCGAATCGAGTTATCTCTCGAATTATCTGCAGGCTATATTATCTGCCTCGGCAGATAATATAGCCTGTTTAAACCCACTTTTTTTATAGCTTTACTTAGTGATAAATCCAACCGAAATCATTCCCGGGGTTCTTTTTTATTCTTTTCTCTCGACCATGCGAAAGGAGAAGGTAGGGTTCTTTGAGAACAATACCCTGGTATTACAGGTTTCGGGGCATTTTATGCTGGAAACTTCCGTTCAAAGAATCTCGATGAGCGGCGGCGAGATGTTGCTGATACGAAAAAACCAGCTGGGAGAAATTACAAAGACACCGCTGGGCGGTGAGGATTATCAAACCATTGTCATCTCCCTGCAAGAAGACCTGCTCAGGAAGATTGCCCTGGAAGAGCAAATAGAGGTGCGTCAAAAATACACGGGCCAACCCAATATTCTGATCCCCGGAAACGATTTTCTGAATGGCTATTTCCAATCCGTGATCCCCTATGTCCGCAATGCGGACAAAAAGATAGCGACCACGCTGGGCATCCTAAAAGTGAAAGAAGGAGTGCAATTGTTGCTGCATGCCATGCCCGGGCTCAAGGAATTTTTATTTGACTTCTCCGAACCCCATAAGATCGATCTGGAAAAATTCATGCTCAGCAATTTCCATTTCAATGTCCCCGTTGAAAAATTTGCACAACTCACGGGGAGAAGCCTGGCCGGGTTCAAGCGTGACTTCCAAAAGACATTCGGCCTCTCACCCCGGCACTGGCTGCAGGAAAAACGACTGACCGAGGCCCGCCATCTCATAGAAAAAAAGAACAGGAAGCCTTCCGCAATCTACCTTGATTTAGGATTTGAAAGCCTCTCTCATTTCTCGCGTTCTTTTAAGAAAAAGTTCGGAAGGACACCTACGGAATCGCTGTAGCAATAATTTCTTCGTGTATACATCGCCTTGCCATGCAAAATTATCGGAAAAAAAAGCGAAAACACAGACGTTTTCGCTTTGTGGAGATTACCGGAGTCGAACCGGTGACCTTTTGCATGCCATGCAAACGCTCTAGCCAACTGAGCTAAACCCCCGTTTTGGAGTGCAAATATATAGGATTTTGCAAAAATGGAATCATTTTTCAGAACAAATCGGGACAAATCCAACAAATCGGCGCCGGTTTTCAACAATCGGGAACCAGGGCTGTTTTGTATATTTGAAATGAAATCAACATTATGGGCGTCTGGCGGCAAATAGGAGAATATCTGTATATTAAGAAAAAAGATCCCGGCGAACCGAAGGATAGCTGGATACGCTATATGCACGGGATCAACAGGATATCCATTTTTATGTTCCTGTTTGCCATCATCGTCATGCTGGTGCGGCTCATCTTCTTCAGGAAACATTGATCCGGCTTCTCCGGTCCACCCCGCACCGCTATGATCTGCCTCAATTCCATTTATGTCGCGGCGCACCGGGGGCGGTACTCTTGGCGCCGATCTACTGGATGAGTTATATTCATGCAGTACGAAATTGGCGCCCCGGTGGAACCGGCAGGTCCCTAATATCGAAAACTGAATTCGATAACTGAATAAAATTATAATATGTCAAAGAAAGTGGCAGACCAGCTCGTCGAAATGATGTTGCAGGCAGGAATAAAAAGAATCTATGGGATCACGGGAGACAGCCTGAACGAACTGAATGACGCGGTCAGAAGATGCCCGGACCTGCAATGGATACACGTCAGAAATGAAGAGGCCGGCGCCTTCGCCGCCTCCGCCGATGCCCAGTTGACGGGGATAGCCTGCTGCGCCGGCAGCAGCGGGCCCGGCCACGTTCACCTGGTGAACGGGCTCTATGACGCCCAACGGTCCGGCGCTCCCGTACTCGCCATCGCATCCACCTGCGCAACAAAGGAATTCGGGAGCGGATACTTTCAGGAGACGAACGTCATAAAACTCTTCGACGATTGCAGTCACTATACACAGGTTTCGGCCAACCCCACCCAACTGCCGAGAATGGCGCAGGCGGCGCTCCAGACGGCGATTCAAAAGAAAGGGGTCGCCGTTTTGGGCTTCCCGGGCGATGTCGCCGGTCTCCCGGCCGTCCATATCGACTCTTCGGAACGCATTTACTTCTCCAGGGCGACGATCTGCCCCGAGAAGACCGAGCTGCAAAAACTGGCGGACCTGATCAACCGGCATCACAAAATCTGCATTTTCTGCGGCATAGGCGCCGCGGACGCACACGATGAAGTAGTGCAACTGGCGGGACGCCTCAAATCACCCGTAGGATTCTCCTTCCGCGGCAAAATGAGCATCGAATACGATAATCCCTTCGAAGTCGGTATGACCGGCCTGCTGGGGCTACCCGCCGCCTACCACAGTATGCATGAAAGCGGACTGGTATTGCTGTTAGGCACCGACTTCCCCTATACCCCTTTCTACCCGGGAGACCGCGATATCGTACAGATCGATATTAGACCGGAAAACCTCGGACGAAGGACAAAACTGACAATGGGATTATTCGGCGACATCAAAACGACCCTGCAGGCCCTGATCCCACTTTTAGAGGCCAGGACCGACACCAGCTTTTTAGACGCACAGCTGCATATCCATCACAGGGTGCAGGAACATTTAAATACCTATGTCCTCGACAAGGGAACAAAAGATCAACTGCATCCCGAAGCCATCGCCTCGGTGATAAATACCCTGGCCTCCGAAGACGCCATATTCACCTGCGATACCGGCATGTGCAATGTCTGGAGTGCCCGCTATATCAAGGCAAATGGAAAACGGAAGATGATCGGCTCCTTTGTCCACGGATCGATGGCCAACGCGATGCCGCATGCCATCGGAGCGGCATTCGCCTGCCCGGACCGGCAGGTCGTCGCACTATGCGGCGACGGCGGCATCTCCATGCTGCTGGGAGACCTTGCGACCATCAAACAATTCAACCTGAAAATAAAGATCATCGTTTTCAACAACCGCGCCCTGGGTATGGTCAAGCTGGAAATGGAAGTGATGGGCTTGCCCGATGCACAGGTCGACATGGTCAACCCCGACTTCCGCCTCGTCGCCGAAGCGATGGGCATCCGGGGGATCACGATCAGCGAACCGGATGAAGTAGAGACTGGCTTGCAGGCAGCCTTCTCCCACGACGGACCCGTCCTGCTAAATGTGATGACCGACCCGACCGCCCTGGCCCTGCCTCCGAAGATCGACCTGGACATGGTCCGCGGGATGGCCGTCTCCATGACAAAAATGATGCTGGGAGGGAAATTTGACAATGTCCTGCAGACGGTAAAAGCAAATTACAAACATTTGCCGGACCTCCTGGACGAGAACTTCATCAAATAGACCCTCAAAAATAGAGCGAATCATCTGTCGGTACGGTCCCATCTCAACCATCACTTGCCCCATTCCTCCACAGTAACCACATCCGCCTGGCGGGGAAATACTTTGGTCATTAGCACCTGGTGCACTTCCGTGTCTCCGTCCGCGCAGCAATCCGACAATACCGTGATCGCGTAGTCTTTGTCACTGGCCTCACGTATGGTCGACAAGACCACACCGCTGGTGGAAATACCGGTGAGGACTATATGCTGAATTCCGAACGCCCGTAAAACGACTTCAAGGTCGCTCCCTGTAAAAGCGCTGACCCGGCGCTTTGCAACGACGATTTCGCCCGGGAGCGGGGTCAAAGCGGATGCTATTTTCGTAAACTCACCCATGTCGACACCCGCAAGTCGTTCCTTGGCAGCTGCAAAGCCCTTGTTATTCGGACTGATCTCGGGCATACCTTGCCTGAATCCTATAGTCACATAGATCACCGGGATTTTGTTTTTGCGTGCGCCTGCGATGGCCTTTGCAACATTGCCGACCAACGATGAGTTATCCGGAAGCATACCGAGTACTGCCGTCTGCATATCCATAACCAGCAGCGCTGTGTTTTGTGTCATGTTGTATTGTTTATTATTTTATTTCATTGGATCAAGCCTTATCCTTGCCTGCAAATCTTTTTGCCATCAGGACGCTCAGCAAGCCAAAGCCCGCCAAAAAAATGACCAGCGAAAGCGTGTCCTGGCAAGAGAGGTTGCCTGCTCTCAAAAGCAAATAGCCGACCACTAAATTCAGTAGCGACCATAGAACATTCACAACCGGTGACGACAGCCCTTTGCCCGGTGGTTTTGCGAAAGGGGTGGGGAACCCATTGCCGGAGATCCCGTTGACGAAATGAGGGACAAAGTTTGACAAAAACAGACCGGCCCCGAAGTCGCTGAGATAATGATACCATTCCATAATAAAGAGAGTTTAAAAGATTAAAAGACAGATTTTATTCATTACGTGCATTGCCGCTATTGAATTCGCCCTCTCCGACTATCACGCTTCCACCTCCCCCACAATCTCTTCGCTCCTCCGGACAGCGTCACGATCTCCTTTCGGCGTATCACCCCTCAAAAACCTAAAAAACACCGCGGCGATGACCAGGGCTATCACCCCCTGCGACAGCATGGCATTCGGAGCCCCTATTCTCTGCGAGACTGCCCCGATCAACAGGCTTCCCAACGGCAGCATCCCAAAATAGGCCAACGCCACATAACTCATCATCCTGCCTCTCATCGCCGGGGCCGACTCTACCTGTATGATCGTTATGCAAACCGTATTCTGAGACATGACCCCGAAGCCCGAGATGACTGCAAACAACATTGCCAGCGGAAAAAGGCCCGTATGAGAAAAGAGGATCAACCCCAGACCCAGGGTAAGACTACTGAAAAACAATACCCTCTTAAGATTGGCTCCCTTTTTTAAAGAAGCGAGGAAAAGCGTGCCGCCCAAAGCCCCCATACCCATAAAGCTGCTGATATAACCAAAGGTGGAAGCGTCCCCTTTGAAAATTACTTTTGCAAAAACAGGCACCAGCGTGTCATAAGGCATCACCAGCAGAGCCGATAAAGCAAGCATGAGTATGATGTAGCCGATTGCAGGCGTCTGTTTTAGATATTGGAAGCCCTCTGCCAGCTCCGAGGCCACTCTCTTCTTGATGGCAGGAGGTGTGAACGGCGGCAATTTCATCAGTAAGAGAGACGTGATCACCGCCATAAAACTCAGGGCATTAAAAAGAAAACAAATGCCTGCGCCGAATTTTTGCAGCACAATACCCGATAAGGCAGGCCCAAGCAACCGGGCGAGATTTACCATCGCCGAATTGAGGGCAAGCGCATTGGTCAGGTCCGCCTTGTCATTTACCATGTCATGCACCATCGGCTGCCTGGCGGGCACGTCAAAGGCATTGATGATGCCCAGCACGACGCTCAGGCTGAGTATTTGCCAAACCACATAGTGATTGGTAAGCGTCAGGATGGCAAGCACGACGGCCTGCACGAGGGAAGCCGTTTGCGTAGTCAACAATATTTTGTAGCGATTGTACCTGTCTGAAACAATACCTCCCAATAAGGAAAGAAGAAAAGACGGGAACTGCTGTGCAAAGACGGCAAACCCAAGCATGAACGCAGAATGCGTCATGGAATAGATAACCCAGCTAACGGCTGTACGTTGCATCCAGGTGCCGATCTGTGAAACCGACTGCCCGCAAAAAAACAAAGCGTAATTGCGGTTTCTGAATGCCCTGAATGTGCTTATTGTTTTTTCTGTTGTCATCAAATTATCAAAGGTTTTTATATCGATTTTCAATTCCTATATCCGTTCTCAGCGACTCTTATGCCCAAATTCAGCAGTCCTCATTTCCGATTTCAGCGATCCTTTCAGTGGCTCCTAGCGCGATTGCAGCAGGTCCTATATCCATTTTCACCAGCTGCTTTCCCAATTTCCGCTGTCCTTATATCCGTTTATATCCGTTTCCAACAGCTCCTATCCTAAAACCAGCAGCTCCTGTTCCAAATTCAAGCGGCCTCTAAAAAAATTCAATATTGAACAAATTGACATTTTAAGACCAAGTGTCGAAAAAAGGACAAAAAATTTTTTTCTTCCTCTTATTCCTATTTTACTTCACCAGCCCACGCATGATCAACTGACTGAAGGTTTCGACAGCCGCATCCGTCCTGCTGAAATCGTTCTCGCTGAGCATTTCCCGTTTCAAACCGTGCAACCCGCTGAGAATCACAAAGACCAGTATGTCCAGCTCCTTTTTATCGATGGAGCGCAATTCACCCTTCCGGATCCCTTCCTTCAGGACCTGGGCAAGCAGATCGCTCTCTTGTCGAAAGAGACGTTGGTGAATGGAATCTTTAATCCGGTTATAGGTGGAGATTTCATCGGCATCCATGCCGGCATCCGTCAAAATTGCATTGTACCTGCTTCGTCTTTTCTGAACGGCATTGAGCTTTGCCAAACAGAAGGCATATATCTTCTGCTCTACGGATGCCACGGCATTGACCCCTTTATTGATCTCAGTCAGCAGGCCCGCGATCTCCATATCCATGACTGCGTCAAAAATCTCCTCTTTACTCTTGTAATAATAATAAAGCGAACTCCTCCCCTTGCCAATGGCCTTGGCCACATCATCCATCGTGACTTTATGAAGACCATACTGCCGGAATAGCTGGTGGGCTGCCTGGAGAATCTGCTCCTGGACAATATCCTCTTTTATGGTATGACTGGCAGACATATAAATAGATCGCAACACCAAAGACCCGGTGGTAGGGCGCCGGAAGATTCGGTGAAAAGACAAAGATACAAGGATTTTCGACAAATCAACAAATTTTGTCAGAAAGTCTATACGCATCTTGAAATGCCCGGTTTATTCTATTTTTGGGTGCTCACCCGATAGACGACACATCCAAAACCAATCGCATGAAACACTCTTCGGCCACCCATCGTCTGCTTGAATGGCTATGCAGAGTATTTTTTTCCATCGATTTAGTATTGCCCGGCGTCAATAACGTAGCGCATTATTACCCGATCGATGCCTTGATAGTGACATTCGCGGGATTCTGGCTTTACGTGTATAAGCTGAAATCCCTTGCTTGCATCCTGCTTGTATCGGCCGCCCTGATCAACTATCAGCATTTGGGGTCATCTTAAACGAACCAGAGACATCCTGAACAAAGGCATCAATCGGGATCTCCCGCTCATATAAACTCAACCCACTGCCAAGGTAATGTCGCGGAACCCCGGGGTTGCCTTCCTGACCGTCAAACTTCTTCACGCCACAAAAGACAAAACCACATTCCTGGTAGTAGGCATTCAACCTTTGATTATCCACATGGGTGTCCAACCTGATATATCGCTTTCCCGCTGCAGCGCCAAAGGACTCCGCCCAGGCAATGATATGCTTCACATATCCCCGGCCCCGGAAAGCGGGGTTGGTAATGATCCGGTGTAAATACAAGGAAGGATCCGCGTCTCTCTCATCCCAGACCAGGGAGTCTGCAAAGGCAACCGAAAAAAAACACACGATGGCAGGCAAGGCTTGCTCCCTCACCCTGCCCCTCCCCGCGACCATCCTCTTCTCCCTCATCATCTTCTCCCTCATCATCTTCTCCTCTACAATCCCCTCCTCCACAATCTTCCAATGCAAATGCTCCCCGATCTCTCTCTTAATCAACGCTTCATCCATTCCATGCCAGTGGTTGGCAGCCTTCGATTGCTGGTATTGAATAGCAAGTCCAAACAATTCCCTGATCGTATCCAGGTCTTCGATTGTCGTATGGGTGATGGTCATATTATCGGCTTTTATTACGTTGCCACTCCGGTTTAAAGATAAGCCGCAGCATCCTTTCCCCCTACTTTCCCTCTACTTTCCCCCTAATAAACGCCCCAGGCCTTCCAGTCATAATCGGAGTCGACCTCCACAAAATCCACCCTCGTCCGGTAATACCCGTTGGACCTTCCTTGCCAGCAAATCGTAACATAACCCCTGATACTCGCTATCTTATAAAAAGCCCATGAATCCGAATAAGGATAACTTTTTTCGTCCCCGCCATGACTGATCTCTTCGGCCATCAGGATCCACGCATTCTCCAGGTCATCAAGGTCCCCCGTTATATCGGCTATCCAGACCTTTTCACAGCAATTTCTCGCATGCCCCATCCTGTATTGCGCCCCATCGGCAAGCGTAAATAGCACTTCAGTCCCCGCAGGGTCGACCTCCACCCGCTTCAATTTTCTGCCCAGTATCTGTAAAATGCTTGTGCTCATATTTTCTCTTTTACATCACCTTTTCTCCTTTACATCGCCGCCTTTACCTGTTTGCAAATATCCTTGCCCTCGGAAGAACCCAGATAACCCGGCGTAACCATGAATTTGAAGTCCCCATGCGCAGTCGTCACGATGACGGCCTCATAGATCATCTTATACGTCTCATCCCGCACCGACCTGACCTGAGACATCGGTATCCTGATCTCCCGGCAACCGCTCGTAACCAGCGAAGAGCCTATCATCGGCTTAAAATCCAGCCATTTCGGTCCCAGAATCAACGTGCCGCTGACAGGCATCCCGCCATGCAATTCATTGACAAGCTTATCGGCAACCTTCAGGATGTTATCCGTATTGGCAGCAGCATCGTCTCCGACATTCTCCTCCAGGGCATAGGCAGTGATGGCCCGGATCACAAGACCATCGATCTTCCCGTCGGGCAGGCAAAAACTGACCGCATGTTCATTAGGTTTGTTGCAGGAACAAAAAACGCCCAGCAGGGAGGCAAGCGCCGTAGTCGTAAAAAAAAATTTATATCGTCTCATAATTTTGGTATTTGCAGATACAGTTCCCGGAACGGGGAGAAAATCTACAGCTGCCCGCAGTTTTTTTATCGTAGATTTATCCCGGAAAAAATAGTCAGCCATGCCTGCCAAAACCAACTGGACGGAAGCCATAAAACCACTGCTCAAAAAGTACAAAGACCAGAAACATCCATTAGACTATCAGAATGTCTATCAATCGATTGTAATGGTGGTCCTATCCGCGCAGGACTCCGACAAGCATATCAACCAACTGGCCCCCAAATTATTCGAAGCCTTTCCGAATATGCAGGCGCTCGCCAAAGCGACCCCCGAAATCCTGTTCCAGTATATCGGCGGTGTGAGAAATTTTGGCAACAAGGGGAAATGGCTGGTAGAAATCGCCCAGAAGATAAAGAAAGACAGTAAAATTCCCCTCACACTGGAAGAACTCACCGAATTGCCCGGTATCGGCAGAAAATCGGCCAATGTGATCCTGCGCGAAGCCGGCGCTCCCGCCGAGGGGATCATCGTAGACCTGCATGTGCTCCGGGTCGCCCCGCGTCTCGGCATCGCTACAGGAACCGACCCAAAAAAAATCGAAAAACAACTCATGGAGACCCTCCCGCAAAGCCAGTGGGACGCAGGAATGGCGATGTCATTCCTCGGCAGGGAGATATGCAGACCACAGCCCAAATGCGAGATCTGCCCGATGAATAAAGTATGCGCTTTTTACCTCGCAAGCAAGTAACATGATCAGCCTTTTTTCCGTTGCCGCTTTTTCCGTAGCTATTGCTTGTTTATTACTATTTCCATCGCTTCTTCCGTAGCTGTTGTTTCTTTTACGGCTATGTCCGTCGCTTCTTCGATAGCTATTGCTCCTTTTGCTGCAACTTCTTCAGTGGCCGCTTTCGTGGCAACTGATCGATCCAGTTCCTGATCAACGCCACGGCTTCCTGGTGGATCACCGTCCTCGCCAATTCCGGCATCGCGGTTCCCGGCTCAGTGCTGTTCATCCGGTAGGCCAGTATGGAATGGGTCGCATCCCCCGGGATAATATCGTAATTCAGACCACCGGCTCCTCCACCGGCTGAAACAGGCGCTTTGAGGATTCCGATATGCTCCGGATCGGTCTGTTGATATTCGAGGAACAAACCGGTATTATAGGCGTCGCCACCCCGGGTATGACAATGCGCGCAGTTCACATCCAGGTAAGCCCGCGCCCTTTGCCCGACGCTAAAATGCAGCGAATCCTTCCAACCCGGCAACCGCTCCACCTGGCCGATAGCCGGCAGCCCGGATAATCTTCCCTGCTTCGCCCAGATCACCAATTGATTGAAGCCCGTGTCTTCCCGGTTCACGCCACCCCGCCCCGGTCCAGTCTCTGCACGCGCCCGTACAAAATTCAGGTTCCTCGCCTTCGGGCCGATCGGCGTCAGCACATCATTATTGATATGACACCGCTTGCAATCGTTGGTATTGGGCACCTGGTAGATGGTAGAAATCCTATCTCCCCGGTCGTCCAGCAGAGTGATGGGTATCCTGGCGCCCGTGATATGCCTGATAGCATCACTCTGGTCCTCCTTCCATAGATAATCCATGACCTCCCAGCGCTTGTCCTGCGGGTCCTTTACCAGCAGGCGTGTCTCGATCAGGATCTTCTGATTCGATGGATTCCGATAGGCAAAGTTCTTCACCAGGATCGTGGAATCCGGAAAATCCAATACCCCCTGCGCGGTATAACGAATAGTCTGCCCTGCCGGCAATACGATAAACCGGTCTTTTACCGCATAGTCCGTAAACAAAGGAGTGACCAACTCATAAGGAAGAACGCCGGGAGCGGGCTGCAGATCGCTCAGTTTGTTCACAAAGAACCCATACTCCGAAAGCTTCTCTTTGAAAACAAAGCCTCCCCCCGCCAAACCCGTCGAACCCGGACCCCCGCTCTTGGCCCCGCCATCATTGCAGCCCTGCATCGCCAGCACCGATATCACGATCAGCCCCGCCACGATCCCCACAAAAAAACAGGTCTTTCTCATCGCTTACTTTTCTTATTTTTTATTTATCTAATAAATACCCATCTCTCTATCCTCTTCCCGCTCCCTCCTACCTCCTACCCCCTACTCCCTTTCCCCCTTTCCAACGATCGCCCCTCGCTACCCGCTCTTAGCAGTCAGTACACCCCACCAACTATCGACCACCCACCGCCGACCACTTATTACTCACCACCCTCTACAGACTACTCACTACAGACTACTCGCTATTCACTGCTGACTACTTACTACTGACAATCAAATGCCTTCCATTCCGTGGTGGGATGCCATTTCTTCGGATTAGCCACGTTGAGGAAATCCGCATTCACAAATACATTGCCGCCTGTCTGCCGGATACAGATAGAATCGGGATTCGCCGCCGTCCCATGATTCAGCAGATTCGTCGACACACCGTCATACATGATCTCCGGGATACGCTTGTTCTTCCGGCCAGGATCCTGGGCATTTAGTTTTTGTTCGATTCCTACCAGGATCTTCCCGATATGATGCTCATAAGCCGCCGCCGGAAAAGCGCCGCCCATTTGCAGGGTATTATCGTGGATGCTGATATTCCGTGGAATCGGGAAATAGTTCTCCCCTATCTTCTCCAATGCCTTGTCGTCCACCGAAAGCCCGGAGGCAATCGTGATGGAACAGGAGTTGTTGTTGACGATCCGGTTCTGATAGATATCCAGGTTCGAAGCCGCCAAAATGATCATCCCGCTCCCCGGGGAAGCATTTCCAACACCCCAGGATGTCCCGAAGCTCCCCGATTTTGCAAAATTCCGGGTATTGTTGTCATGGAAGTAATTGTCAAAAGCCTTTACAAAACCGCCTCTCTTCGAAAGAGCCGGCAGGTCAAAAATCAGGAACCCGGCCGTATTGTCATAGAACTCGTTGCCATAGACCTTCGCATGCGAGGTATTCTCGATCTCACAGCCAGCGACATTCTTTGCCGCCCTGCAGTTCCTGACGATCGCGCTGTCCGTCTGCCCCACATAAATACCCGCATCGGAAGAACCTTCCGCATAACAACTATCGATCAGCACATTCCTGCACATAACCGGATAGATCGCATACCCCCCGCTGGTAGAATCGGCTGTCTTCCAGACCGCATGCAGACCGGCAATGATCACATCCCTGCACTTACTGATCTTCAGCAGATCCCCCTTCGAATCCCGGATCGTCAGGCCCCCGATCTCAAATCCGTTGACATTGGTGATGCGGATACCCTCTCCGCCCTGGGTCTGCATGGAAAAATCCAGGACCGTCTTATCGTAGCCCTCACCCTTGATCCGGATATGGCTCACCTGCGCAATACTCAGGTTGTCAAACTTGTACAGGCCCTCCTCCAGCAGGAAACAGGTGCTGTCCTTTACCGACAGAAAAGCCTCCACGATCTTTGCCTCCTCGCCGGGATGAAAAGCAATTGTTGTCTTGTAACCGGGCTCCTTATTACCCCCATCACCGGTACCGGTATGGCACCCCGCAAAGAACACAGAACAGATGGCTATCAGCGGCACACAGATGGAAATCCTAAAAGCGGAAATCCTTTCATAAACAGCGCCGGAAGACTTTTCGGCAGAATATTCAAACGTATTCATAAGACAGTTTTTAAAATACATTATAAGCATAAGTTACATAATAAACCCCGCCGATGTTAGGATTCGCCGTCCCGGTCGAGTAGTATTTGTTTGTCAGGTTGGTAGACCCCAGCTTGATCATCGAATGAGCCTCCAGCAGCTTATAACTGACCTGTGCATCGATGACCGCGGAGGCGGGCACCGTTCCGCTCGCCAATCCACCAGACACCACATAGTAATACCCCGGCTTGTAGCGAAGCGTCGTATTGAAGGCCCACCGCTGCTTCCTGCCGAAACCACTGTTCCCGAAATCCAGGTTGACATGATAATGCGGCGTATTAAAGTTATTGATCTGGCTGTTGTTCTTATTCTGCAGGTAATCCGAAAAATAATTGACCTTCAGAAGATAATTACGGGTCAGGTCAATGCTGACGCTCGCGGCATATCCGTACGTGTTCACGGTTTGCCCCCCGTTAAATGCGATGTTATAGACCGTATAAGTGCTTTGATCCTTAAAGGCCGCAGGATCGCTCGATCCCGGCGTATTGGCCACATTGGCATACCCGATAAAATTCTTCCAGGTAGAGAAATAACCCAATACATCCACCAGGAACGTCTTCGCGATCAGGGACGAATAGCCCAGCTCAAAAGCATTGGTAGACTGGGGTTTGATATCGCTGTAATAAAACCGTTGGAGCTGGCTGGCATCACCGCTTTGCTGGTAAGCCTGCACACTCTGCAGGGTATAGGGAGGATACTGGTCGAAATGATAGTGGCCGTTCAGCAGGAGCGTCGAGCCACCGGAAGAATAACTGTTGTACCCATTCAGCGTATTCTGCAGGGATTGGATATTGGAAGGGAAACTATAGGCATTCTGATAAGAGAAACGGATATAGCTGTTCTTCAAGACCTCGTAGACGGCCGAAGCCCGCGAAGTGATCTTGGGGTCGGTGAACAAGGTATTCTTGTCATACCGGAATGACAGGCTGAGGCTCAGCCTTTTTTGCAACAGCTTCTTACTGAATTGCGCGTAGGCGCTGTATTCATTCACGTCGATCGGCTTATTATCATCGGGGAACAAAGTACCCTTGGAATTCAGATCATACAAACGCCAGTTAAGACCCGCGATAATATCCACGAAAGGGATCAGATGGGAGAAGTTGTACTGTGCTTCCACGTTATAGAGCTTGCTCCGGTCCAGGAAGAGCGTCCCCCCCTGGGTGATCGGCGTGGAACTGATACTGTCTTTCAGATGATTAAAATAAGTACTCCCCGCGGCAGGCCTCCCCTGATCTGCAAACGCGCGGGCAGCCAGGTTCGCATCGGTCAGGTTTGCCCCTCCCGCCAGCGCGCCCAGCAGGGCGCCTGTATACTGCGGGTACCAGCCATCCCCGGTATTCGCATCATAACTCGGTTTCCAGGCTTCGTTGACATATTGGGCTGTAGGGCCCGCGATCAGCGTATTACCGGAATTCTCCTGGGTAGTATAGGCCCTGACAAACCAATTGTCGGACTTCACTTCCGCCCGGTATTGCCCGACCTTAAAATCCTTGATCTGGTACCGTGTATCATTGGTATACACCACGCTGCCCGTCCCGAAAGTACCCGAAAAAATGGCCTCGACCCGCGGCCTGATCTTATACCGAAGCTCCGCATTCCCTTTAAACAGTCTCGCATTATTATCGAGATATCCATACTCCGCATAACCCGTCCGGGCGACATAATAACTGCCCTTGGCCAGCAAAGGATTGATGATTGGAGCCAGGCTGCCATCGCCGGCCAAAGCCCCCTGCAAAAAAGGAGTAATATCCACCGAAGTGGCCCCGCCATAATAATCGACCCCATTATAATTGGGATCCGTATACTTCGACCCCGGACCGTTCTTATTTGTCGTATCGGTCGCCACCCAATCCTTTGCCGCCGTATATTGTACGTTTATTTTAAAAGCCAGTCTGTCACTCACCTTCTTGCCCCAGCGAAGATTCCAGTCATAATAGGGAGAAGCTCCTACCGGGTCATTGCTCTTCGCATTACCGACATGGTTGACGCCCTGCGTGACCTGAATACTCAGACCCTGGTATTTAAAAGGGTCCTTACCCGTCATCACCAGCGTCCCATTCAGCCCCCTCGATCCATACAGGGCGGAAGACGCACCCGAAAGAACCTCCAGGTTGTCGACATCCAACTCACCCAAACCGATCGCCGCTCCCAGCGGGAAATTCAGCCCGGGCGCCTGGTTATCCATCCCATCCACGATCTGCGTGAAATTGGTGTTGCCGCTCGTATTAAACCCCCGTGTCGTCACCGAAGTAAAACCAATGCTGGACACCGTCACATCCACCCCCTTCAATCCCTGCAGCATATCAAAATAATTTAGTTGCGGTGAGTTAATGATCTCCTTATTGCTGATCTGTTCGATGGTCACCGGCGAAGCAAGCTTCTTTTGAACGGTCCGGCTGGCCGACACCACTACTTCATCCCCCAGGGCAGACACCGGATCCAGCACAATCTCCAGGGAGCCCTGCGCTGCCTGCAGCGTGATCTCCTTACGCGAAAACCCGATGGAAGAGACGACCAGCACCACCGGAAAATTCTTGTGGACCTTCAGTTGGAACCGGCCCTTGTCATCCGTATACACCCCTTCGGCGGAGTTGCTAACGGCGACCGATACAGCCGGGATTCCCTCCCGCGTAACGGCATTCCGGATAGTCCCCCGTATAAGGTTCTGCGCCTCCAATAACCCCGGGACAAAGGCATAGCAAGCCAGGAGGAAAATGGCAATTTTTCTCATAAACAATTAAATTTTATTGGTTACCATAAAACAGAAAGCCTGATTACACCTGATTACAAAGAAGGCATACCGATACCGGCGCCCATCGTCGCCCTGTAAAAATCGCGGTGCCGTTCTTCAACATCGAAGTACCTTTCCTTCAACATCGAAGCGCCGCTTCTTCAACACCGCAGTGCCGCTTCTGAAACAACCGGAAGCGTGCGTCTCACAGCACATCCAGCAAAAGCGGAGACGCCACTCCGCCAACAAACCGGGCAAACGATTCCCACGCCCGCAAGTCGCCTCTTTTTGCAACCGCAAGTCAGTACTCACAACCATAAATACCGTGATCCCCTATCTGATAATCCGCCGGATCCACTTCAGCTTCCCCTGCAAAGGCGGGTACTTGATCCCGGGATCGAACCAGACCGGCGTCTTCAGCACGGGTTTGGCGTGCGTGAATGTCTCAAAACTATATTTGCCATGATAAGCGCCTATTCCGCTGTGGCCGACACCTCCGAAAGGGAAATGATGGTTGGCAAATTGCCATACCGTATTGTTGACGCAACCTCCCCCGAAAGCGAGGGCATCTATCCAGGCCCTCTCCCTTGCCCCGTCGGCAGTGAACACATAAAAAGCGAGGGGATCGGGATTCCTCCGGATCAGCTGCAATCCTTCTTCCATCGTCTTATAAGGGTATATAGGCAGCAAGGGACCAAAAATCTCCTCCTTCATCATAGCCGAATCGGGCGATACGTCCTCCAGCAGCGTCGGCGCGATAAAAAGATCCTGCCGGTCCGTCTGACCGCCCGCGATAATCGTTCCCAGCGGAAGGTATCCGGCCAATTTATCGAAACGCTGGGTATTGATGATACGGCCATAGCTGCCGCTCTCCTGCGGACGGTCTCCGTAAAAATGGAAGAGCACCGATTTCAATTGCTTCAAAAATGCAGGATAGACCGCTTCATGCACCAGCAGATAGTCCGGCGCCACACAAGTCTGCCCGGCGTTGGCGAATTTTCCCATCGCGATCCTCCTGGCGCTGGATACCAGGTCGGCATCGCTCTCCACGACCGCGGGGCTCTTGCCGCCCAGTTCGAGAGTAACCGGGATCAGTTCTTTCGCCGCCTGTTGATAGATCGTGCGTCCAACCGGAATACTGCCGGTATAAAAAATATGATCAAAACGGAAAGAATTCATGACCGCAGGCACCACCTCTGCCCCGCTGCCCTGCAGGACCTGTACATAATGAGGAGGATAAATCTCCCTGATGATCTTCGCGAGGATCGCCGCCGTGGCAGGGGCAAACTCGGAAGGCTTTACCACAGCGCCATTCCCTCCCGCCAGGGCGGCGGCAAGAGGCACCAGCAACAACTGGAGAGGATAATTCCAGGGAGCAATAATCAAAACGATGCCCAATGGATCGCGATAGATCCTGCCCGATGAAGGAAAATTCATAAGATTGGTCCTAACCCTCTGTGGCCGCATCCACTTTTCCAGGTTCTTCAACGTGACCCCGATCTCCGCGAGCACCAGCCCCGTTTCCGTCGCATAAGCCTCTTCCGGACTCTTGCGCAGATCCTGATACAAAGCGGCCGCGATCTCCTTTTCATATCGTGAGACAGCTTGCTTCAGCAATTGCAGCTGCTGCCTCCGGAAAGAATATCCCCGGGTCTGACCACTTTCAAAAAAATGGCGCATCGCTGGCAAGTCAATCGTTGGATTCATTGCTGATTAAATATTAATACACTTATTAATACACAGATTGTTCGTTCCCCCACAGCTTCCCCACTATTTTCTGAGCCCCTTAAAGATCAGCGACACCAGGAACTTCATCTCCCGGATGCTGTCGCTATAATCTATATCCGATTCACCCCGCAGGATGGCCTTTTGTTCCACACTATGCTTCAAGGCATCACTGATACTAATAAGCGAAGAAGCCAGCTTACCGGCATGGATCTCCTGGAGCTCCCCGCTGCCTACCCCATCCTTGATCAACTGGGTCAGGTATTTCACCTCCTGTTTCATCATTGCGTCATATAATTCGAAGAACTTCGGCAACAACTTATTCAAGGTCTCGGACGATACCCGGTTCAGGTTCAGCACGTTCTTATAATAATCAAAACGCTCCTGCATATAGTAGCCGATCCGCTCCTCCGTACCCGTCTTCTCAAGCACTTTAGATTGGAGCGAATTGATGAAGTCCTGCCCCTCCTTCATCGCCACTTCCAGGAATATATCTTCCTTGTTCTTATAATAATAGTAGAGAGACGCCTTATTCAGCCCGACCGCCTTCGCGATATCATCCAGCGTCGTCTTATCGAGCCCGAATTTTGTAAAACACTGCATGGCCACTTTCCCGATCTTCTCCTTTACAAGTTCCTTTTTGTTCATCCTCCAGGTATTGACGAAATTAAAGATAAACGATAAAATTTATTTTTCAAACATTTTGATAAAATAGTTGAAAAATAAATCGACTGGCAAAAGTATCCATTCGCCGGTCAGCAATACTGATAGACCGATCATTCAAATCGATCGATCAGTCAAATCAATCAATCAGTAAAGCAGATCGATCAGTCAGCTCCATCGCCGGGTAGGGTCCATAAGTGAAGCAGGCCGATTGTTGAGTTAGCCTAATCGATTTGGCAGCCCGACCGACGATTTGATAAAATGGAAACCAGATCACCGGAACGAGCCGGCAATCCGGACTCCTGGTCTGCAAAATAAGGGATTGACCATCTGTAATATCTAATAGACATGATGGCCTTCATTGACCCGCCTGGCGAGGTCCTCTTTCTTCGCCGTGACGATCTGTCCGACGGGATGCCCGTCGCGATAAGTAATAACCGTAAGATCCGTGGCGCCAACGGGAAATTTCAAAGGCTGGCCGGTGTACTTGGGATAAAAAGCATCCGGGTTCGTATTATCGAAGGTATAATAGATGTCCAAACCCTTTACCTCCGTGGAAAGGACCACGCTGAAATTGCGATCCGCTTCACGCTTGGGGATAAGAATGGCATTGTAGGCGCTGCGCGAATATTTGATATCGTCCTTGTCCATCCGTACAAACTCCTTCTCCATCCGGTATATAAAATCATCCCAGTTGCGGGCGGACTTTGGGCTCCAATAGACCTCCGCCAGCGCCAGGCCGCGAGGCCAGGTCATATACTCCGCATGGCGATAATTCGGCACCCTCTCCGTCCACAGATTGCCCTGACCGCCCAGGATATATTTCTCGTCCACGCTGTCGGGAACGGGATCATAAGTATACGAGTCCTTTAACCGGCACATGCCATACGTTGGGGGCTCAGCAGAAGGCTCGCCCTGGTAAAGATCGAGGTAGCAGAAATCCCAGGGACTCATCACGACCTCATGACCCGCACGGGCGGCCGTGACTCCACCCTTCATTCCCCTCCAACTCATCACCGTCGCCTCCGGCGCCAATCCTCCTTCCAGGATCTCATCCCAGCCGATCAGCTTCTTGCCTTTGGTCTTCAGCATCTTCTCCATCCTCTTGACAAAATAGCTCTGCAGTTCATCGACATTGGTAAGGTGTTCTTCCGTCATCCGCCTCTGGCATTTCGGACAAGTCGTCCAGAAACCCTTGTAGGCTTCGTCCCCGCCGATATGAATGTATTCGCAGGGGAAAAGCGCGGCCATCTCGGTGAAAATCTTATCCAGCATCATATAGACCGAATCGTTCCCGATACAAAGCACATTGTCGTCACGTGTAGGATTGCGATACCCCGCATTTACGCTATAAGGCAGTTGCGTGCAGGAGAGCCCGCGATAGGAAGCGATCAGCGCCAGGCTGTGCGCCGGCACGTCGATCTCCGGGAGGATCGTAATATACCGGTCCTGCGCATAGCGGATGATCTCCCGCATATCGTCCTGTGTGTAGAAGCCACCGTCCGTAGCCGGCTCATTGGCCAGCGCGGGCATGAATTCTGCCCAGCGGCCCGTACGGGCAACCCGCCAGGCGCCCACGCTCGTCAATTCGGGAAGACTTTTTATCTCGAGACGCCAGCCCTGGTCATCGCTGAGATGCAGGTGCAGGGTATTGTATTTATAACGCGCCATCTCATCGATATACTTCTCCACTTCAGCCTTCGTAAAGAAATGCCTGCTGACATCCAGCATCAACCCCCGCCAGCCAAACCGGGGATAATCCTTTATCTCCGCACAAGGCACAGCGATCTTCGCCTTCTGAACCATCGTGCCCGCACCAGCAGGCAACAGTTCCAATACCGTTTGCATCCCATAAAAAATCCCCGCCGCGTTTGTCGCGCTGATCCGGATCTCCGAAGGCTTGACAGACACCGTATACCCCTCTTTTCCCAGATCCTGATCGCCTGAAGCAAGGATCTGCAGCGAAATCCGGCGCTTCCCACCGCCCCCTCCCTGCAGGGTGATGCCCGTCTCCGACGCCATCCGGGTAATAAACCAATTGACCGTAGGAACAGGGATATTCTTGCCTGCAACAATCGTCACACCCGGCTCAAGCAGGAACGAACCCGTCTTTTCCGTAACAGACACGGGTTGCGGTATCAGGTGGATTCGGGTACTGTCCGCCGCGCGAACCAAATCATGACCCGGAAAAAGCGACAGAACGAGAGCCAAAATACGGAAAACGGTCTTTTGCATATGCAGAGTTGTTAATGATAACTGTTAATTTAAGGTGTTTTGGCGGATTGATCGCGCCTTTTTAAGCATTTTATATAAATGGCAGTTCGCTGGATTATCTGTCATTGTAAATTAATAAAATATCTTATGTCTGGGTATTACCACCACCCGGACTCACACCGCATAGCGATCAATTTTTTCAGTTAAAAAACCAATGAGATCCCATAACAAATGAAATCGAATAATTTGAACTACTAAAATTTTGCGAAAAGTGAACATATAAATTCTTGACTGAAAATCCCGCGAATTCTGTTTTTTGAGCGGCCCATAATTCCGATATGCGGCGTTATACGACCACGTTATGGCAAAGAGGCCCTTCGGCCCCGGGCAATTCTCCATCCATAGCATTGAATAGCCGGAACCAAAACTAAATAGATGCAAAAATATCTTTATACATGCCGAACGAATCGCAAGAAAAGATTACAGCAACCGGGTAATTTTCAATGCGTTTATTCGTTAGTGGGAGATACTAAAACTTGCGCTGCCCGGCATTCCCAGGTAGCACATATTAAAAAAAACAAAAAATCTTACTATGAAGAAAATGTTCATTCTCTCGATCGCCGCTGCCGGCATATTCACCTCTTGCAAAAAGAGCGACTCCTCTCCATCCTATTCGATGTCGGCTAACGTGGCCGGTACGACGAAAAACTTTAACGCGGTAACGCCGATCGCACAGAAGGTTACGGTTAACGACGTTACTACCATCACCGTCACGGGTGTCTTGTCCACCTCCACAGGGGAGTCGATGATCATCGCCCTGGACAACTCGAATGGCGGAGGACCGATCGTGGCGGGAAAATATGCCGATAGCTCCTCGCTTTATAACCTCTCAGCAAATTATATCCCGGCCCTGGGCTCCCTATTCCAGGGTGGCAGCATCGTATGGGAACTGGCTTCCGCGACAAGCCAGCCCATCAATCATTTCGTGCTCAATATTACTTCCATCAGCAGCACGTCCATCCATGGCTCTTTCAGCGGAGACCTTTTCTCATACGGAGATCCGAGCGCTGCCGTGAAATCGGTTACCAACGGATCTTTTAACGCGAAATTCCAATAGAGATCGAACTGATAAGAGGATGTCAGCTGTTTTTCGGCAAACAGAAGACATCCTCTTTCCGATCCGTTTCTCCCTGAACAGATCGCCATCACTTTAAGTCAGCCGAATCGCCCATACGCACAAACCGCTCGCCCTCCGCAAACCCGTTCTGCCTGACCATCTTTCTGAATTGCCTTCTTGAAACCTGCAATCGTATGCCAGTCGAAGCCGTTGAATCAGCCACCCGGGCGGCCCCATCGGAATCACCCGGTGTGTCATGCCCGCTCTCCCCCAGATAATGCAAGGCTACCGAATCGGGGATATACCTCATGGTCAGAATATTGTCATGAAGATCCAGGCTCCTTACCACCCAGGTGCTGTCATCGGAACGCTCGTTTAGCAGGTAGTACTGCCGGTAGGATCGTAGAATATGATCGGTGGATACCCGGAACAAGGTGTCCGCCCAGTCAAGGTGCAACACGATCGAATCCTTTCCGCTTGAATCCTTTCCGCTTTTTGAATTTTTTTCGTTTATTTTCCCGGGCTCGAACCGCTGAACGGTGACCCCGGTCTTCTCGCCGCTGCTTTTGTCGATCAGGGTATCTCCGCTCAGCAGACAGCAGCTATCCAGGCTATCGGCAGCCACCTTGAGATCGAAACGGGTCTTCCGGATCACCAGCCCCTCCCTGATATTGAGAATAGACGAAGAATCTTCCGCCCGGTAGGCGCCGGATATCTTTTGGGGGAATTGAGAGAGGTCTTTCGCGCCGGCAGGTTGCGGCCTATCGAAGACTATAGAGGAGACAGGGCCGCTGTTGCAAGCCGCTGCAAAAATTATCACGACACCCACCAGAAAGTGAAAAGGCCGGATGCTTTCCATCCTCTAATATACCTTTTCCCGGTCAAATCCGCTATGCGTTCTTTCAAATCGTCTTTCTTCTACCACATTCCTTACCTGGCATGTATTCCCTGACTTTCCAGCCTTCCTTATCTTTCCAATCCTTCTTATCTTTTCAATCCTTCTTATCTTTTCAATCCTTCTTATCTTTTCAATCCTTCTTATCTTTTCAGTCTCCCCTGCCTTCCCTCTTTCACCCTTGCCATTCCGGCGATGGCCACCGCAGGCGCCAAAGCCATGATCGTACCCGCCCTCGCGGATCGCGAAAGGAAGCCCCTCCGGCTCAACCCATGGTTTGATTTTCTTCCATCGCTTATTTTTTGTGATAGCGTTTATCGATAGCACTTATTGACAGCATTTATCGATTTTATTCCTCATTGCCTTTCTACAACGATGAGCCCTCCCTTACCGGCCGGCACCGTAATCGCATCCAATCCCTTGTATTCCCGCCTATCCTGGAACCCCTCTATCGCCGGCGCGACGATCGTGGACCGCGCCGGATCGAACCCCAGGGACTTCCAATCGATGCCCAGCCGGACCTGCTCCTCCTGTTTAGACCAGCTCGCATAGGCAATCAGGATCTTGCCTGGCTTGCGGTAAACCGTGACTTTGATATCGTCCCGATCGCATTTCACCGGCAGCGCCGGATCCCAATAGCCCACCATCCGGGCATCTTTGATTCCGAACGCATCCCACTCCTTCCACAACGCCGAAGGATCGCAGCCGCCCCAGCCGAGACGGGCCGTCATCCCATACACCATCCCCCGGTAAGCATTTCCACAGCCATTCAGCATCTCACCGTACAAACCGTAAGGGATACCTGCCATTTCGACCAGCCAGTAGTCCGGGCTGTCATTGTAGTTGAACATCTCTCCCAACCACAGACTATTGATACAGGGGAATAATTCCATGTAGGTGTTCGCGGTACTGCCCAAACCATAAGCCGGCTGAAAATTATTGCCGGAATGAAAATCGATCAGGCAACTGTCCGCCGACCTGTCCAGCACCTTTCGAACGCGTTTCATGATCTCCCGGTCGTACCCGGCCCCGTCCAGGTAAATGCCCCTGATGCCCACATTCTTCACCAGCCATCCCAACCCTTCGAGATAATAATTATGCCAGCGGGAAAGACCCTGCGTCCGGATCGCCATGTCCCAGTCTCCGCCTGCCAAAGGACTATGCCAGGCCGCGTCATAACCCGTACGCAGGTGCTCCACCAGCCACGAGCCGCCGGTAGAATAGAGATTGCCCCCCGCGCCGTCATCGGCAAACTGGTCGGCCAACTGCGCCCCCAGTCCCGGCGTAAAGATCTCATCACCCAGGCTTCGCAAAGCCCATATCTCCCGGGTATAATTACTCAGCTCGCGTACCGTATAATAGATCTTGCTGCGGATACCTTTTGCCCGCAATGCCGCTATATAACCCTTCATCGTATCCGTAGCAATAAAAGGATAATTGATATAAGGATTCAGCACGTTGCCCTGGTGAATGTTCATCACGTTCGCTCCTTTGGCCAGGGCTTCCGGCAGCCAGCCGTCTACCGGCGGGTCCGACTGAAAATACCGCTCCGTCCAATGACCGGGATTGAGCAGCTTCAACGGCGTAATCAGCAACCCGAAATTCAGATGCAATACCTGTCCGGCGCGGAGCTGCCTATGACCGGTAAAGGCTTTGAATAAAAAGCTGCCCCCCTCCTCCGAGAGACTGCATCCGCCCAGCCCTTCATGGCTCCAATCCTTGTAGGGACCCGTCTTGTCGAAATTATATAAGGACCAGTCAGGGGTCTCATTTTTTAGCTTGCATTGCAAACCGGCATTGACATCCCCTACCCATATCATATTGTTGGCCCGGGTTTTGTCCCATTTCCAATCCCATCGCGAAGGGCGCTTCCCGCTCTTGAAACCCAGCCCCATCATATACCGGGCGACGGACGAAGCATAGGGGATCCGCAATTGAATATCGTCCAGGTCCATATCCTGCGTGGCCGTCAATACCACCTGATAGTTGGTATACCCGTCGCATTCCATTTTCGCATGGATGACCAGCCCGGCATCCAGCCGCGACTGGTGCGTCTCCCAACTCACCGCTCCCGCAGTTTTCTGCAGGATGACAGGGCGACCGCCTTTCCAGGGGAGCTCTTTGCCTGCCCGGATCGTCACCAGCCGTATGGGGCCGTCGAGGATATCCTTCGCGGGACCACCCACCGAATCGTTGCTGCCGGTAAATTCGCTGGTTATTTTTTCGGGCAGGCCATCCCGGCCAAACCGCAGCGTCCTCCCCAATACCTTAACGGTATTTCCCTGTAGCCGTACCGGCGTATAAGGCTTGTATACACTGTCGTCCAACCCGATATCCGAATCCAGCCAGTTTAGTCTTGCCATCCTGAAAAGCTCGTCATAACCCCTGTCCGGAATGATAGAATCCGTCACCCGTATCGCAACATCGACCTGCCGGGGCGCAAGACCTTCCGTTTTGATCGTCACCCTGCCCTTGTAAACCGATGGCTTCGTATTTTCCCGGGTATCCACGCCTATCCACAAAGCCTGGACACCCCCCTTTCTTACATTGACCTCTTTTGTAAAGGACTTACCCAGCCAATCCCTACCGCCAAGATTAAAACAACGAATATCCGAAGCCGGTATCTTCCCCCCGTACCCGTCTTCCAGATCCGAAAAATCCACGCTCACATGCCTGAGCTCTCCGAAAGCGGCAAAAATGCCGATCTGGTAGGTGAAGAATTCATTGCGCAGCGCGGTTCCACTAAAAGGCTCCCCGTCTTTCCGCTGAGCCCAGCACCGTGGGATCTCCGAAGCCATCCGCACGGGATGCTTCCGGTCCTCCGGGAATACCAGGAAGCCCTTCCCCGCATTTCCCGCAACCAAGCCCTCCACTTCCTTTCGCGTGGCGACGATTTCCATGGGATCGAAACGATTGAAATCGTTGATGGATTCGAAACGGACCACGGCTGCCCGCGGAAGCCTTTCCGTATCAGGCCTCACCGCCTTCACCCAAAGCGGATCGCAGACATCCTTCGCCGCCGGATAGACCGTACCGGGGAAATACCAACTGCCCGTAGTCTTGTACGGCATATAGTACAAATAATAGAGACCCTTGCCCGTCGCCGGCTCAAAGACAAAATCCCCGTATTCCCGATTCGCCGCCAATCGATACACATTCTTTATCCTTTTACCCGTAGACGCGTCAACAACGATCACAGTCTTCGCAGATGGATCGTCCTCACGTCTCCAGGGCAAATGCACCCACACCGCCGACGAATCATCCCTTACCTCGATAACAGCCCGGTGATTTCCCAACTCCTGCCGGTCCCACTGTCCCGTTCCGTAGGGGATCTCCTGCGAAAACAAAAGCCCCCCGCTCCAAATGATAAAAAGCCCGGTAAGCAGCAAGGCGGCAACCCAACTCACATTCTTTTTTCTTAAAAACTGCATGGCTCGATCTGTTTGATACTGTATTGTTATGGCTCTCTACCGTGTCTTCCTCACGAATTCATAATTCGTCCCCAGAGCCGTGTCTGACGGCATTTTTTCAAACACCCGGTAAATGATATACTCATTATTACGGTCAAGCCCGTTAAATACGTGGCCGATCACCTGGTGGAGCGAATCACATTCCTGTCTTAGTGCCGCCGTATCTGAAATTTTTATATCCGAAATATAGAGGATCATCGGAAAATAGCCCTGCTTCGTCACCTGTGGAAACTCCTGGAAGATCCTCGGTTTCGACAAAAGCCTGTCTACCGTCAACGGAAAGGTATAGGTACGCCGGATGGCCACCGAGACATCCTGGTTCAGGCCGAAGATTTTCTTTTCCTGTTGATAATGCCAGATCCTGTTGCCGGGATAAAGGACTTGCTGACACAGATTCAGGTCATTAGACGCATCTACCAGGGAACCGCTCTTGAAATGATCCGCGGCCCGCTGATACCAGTCAAAGGCATCCCGGTTCATCAGCTTGACGATGCCCATATGGAACATATTTAACTTCCAGGTGTCGCCATATTTTCCATAAACGGTCACCAGGGACAAGGTCTGCAGGCTGTCCTCAAAATATCCCACCGTCACAAAAGTTTCGTCGTTGACGGGTGTGAAATTCAATGTGTAATCATGATCGCCCTTCCCCCCGCTCATCAAAGAGATTTCCTTCGTCTTCCCCGGACTTTTGACATAGAACTGGTTCCGGATCCGGAACCCGGAAAGCAAGACCCGGTCTTTCGCCTGGGCGAAGAGGGAATCAAAATGGCCACCCTTATCGGTTTCTTTCAATTTGTCGCTGAAGACACCGACGCTTTTACCATAGTCACCCGCCGACAGGCTTTCAACGATCTGCGCATTCAGTTTGTCGATTTCAGACTTTGTCCCGCGATCGATATGATCGTCCATCCAGGTGGAGCTGCTGTGACAGGAATAAAGAAAAAATATCCCGAAAAACGAGGCCCATAATTTATTCATCATACCATTATTAACATCTACTAACATCGGCAAAACTAAGAGAAAATAAAAAGAACATACCTCGTGTCAATGCGAGACAAACTTCAACCCGGCGATGGAAGCGATGAGCGTGCACAGGAAAAACACCCGCCAGAAGGTCGCGGGCTCCTTAAAGACCAGGATGCCTACAAGCATCGTGCCCAACGCCCCTACTCCCGTCCAGACAGCATAAGCCGTCCCGATCGGCAAAGCCAGCGAAGCCTTGTACAAAAGGAACATGCTGACCGTCAGACTGACAAAGAATCCCGCCATCCAGACCCAGTACGCGACCCCTTCCGTCTCCCGCGCCTTACCCAGACAGGTCGCAAAACCCACTTCAAAAAGACCGGCAACCACCAGTAAGACCCAATTCATAGATTAAATATTAAGATATCACGCCGATTCCAGGTCGAAAATTCAGATTCCAACTCACGAATTCAGATTCCAGGCCGCAAATTAACATACCCTGGCTATAAAAATCAAATCACTCCACGTCATAATTGGCGCTATAATTAATATACTCTTAATTCTTCGGCAAAATGCGCTCCTTCCGGGATAATATTATATTTTCGGAGCCTGTTTTAACGGCCCAGGCCTGACCAATAACCTCATCCGACAAACCGATTTAATCACCGGTTCAATCCCGGAAATAACAATAACCGAATAGATAACCCGAATAGAATAGATAAGCCCAATAAATAACCCAAACAGATCAATAATCCCCAACTGACAAACTATATGGACAACAGAAGAGATTTTCTAAAGAAAGCCGCCTTACTCGCAGGAGGAGCCGGATTTAACGGAGTGCTTCCTCCCGCCATCCAGAAAGCCCTCGCCATCGACCCGAAATTCGGCAGCACCTATCTGGACGCCGAACACGTCGTCCTCCTCATGCAGGAGAACCGCTCCTTCGATCATTGCTTCGGCGCCCTGCGCGGAGTAAGGGGCTTCAACGATCCACGCGCCATCACCCTGCCCAATAAGAACCGGGTCTGGCTGCAGACCGACGAATCCGGCGATACCTATACCCCCTTCCCGATCAATATCAGGGAAACCAAGGCCACCTGGCTTGGCGGCCTGCCCCATTCCTGGACCAACCAGGTCGACGCCGGCAACGGCGGCAAACACGACAAATGGCTCGAGGCCAAGAAAACCGGTAACAAAGAGATCTTCCACAGCCCCTGGACAATGGGGCACTATACACGCGAAGACCTCCCGTTTTACTATGCCCTCGCAGATTCTTTTACCGTTTGTGATCAGAACTTCTGCTCCTCCCTGACCGGTACGACACCCAACCGCCTCTTTTTCTGGACCGGCACGATACGCGAGGAACAAAACATGGTATCCCGTGCAAACGTGCTGAACGACAACGTCGACTATCCCACTCCCGCCAAATGGGATACCTTCCCCGAACGCCTCGAAGAGAACGGCATCTCCTGGAAAATTTACCAGAACGAGATCAGCCTGGACTCGGGGCTAGAAGGAGAACACGATGCATGGCTCGCCAATTTCACCGATAACCCCATCGAATGGTTCACGCAATACAACGTGAAGTTTTCCGCCAGCTACCGGAACTATCTGAAGAAATTACTCGTCTCGCTGCCGGGGGACATCAAGAGACTCGAAGAAAAAGTGGCGAACCCTTCTCTCACCGCAAAGCAAAAAGAAGAGCTGGAAAAGGAACTGCAGGAAAAAAAGACCTGGCTCAAGACCGCACATGAAGACCTGCAGCAATATACCCCGGAGAACTTTGAAAAGCTCTCCGAAAAGGAAAAAAACCTGCATCGGAAAGCCTTTGCTATCAACAGCAAAGACCCCAACTACCGCGAACTCGACACCTACCAATACCACGATGGGGACACGACCCGGGAAATGCTGGCGCCAAAAGGCGACGTGCTCCACCAGTTTCGCGAAGACGTGAAAAATGGCCAGTTGCCGACTGTCTCCTGGCTCGTAGCACCGGAGAACTTCTCCGATCATGCCGGCGCGCCCTGGTATGGCGCCTGGTATGTATCCGAAGTCATGGACATACTGACCGAGAATCCGGAAGTCTGGAAAAAGACGATCTTTATCCTGACCTATGATGAGAATGACGGTCTCTTCGACCATATACCTCCCTTTAACCCTCCCTATCATCCCGGCACCGGCCTGGTATCAGAGGGAATCGACACATCCGTAGAACATGTCAGCATCGAGGAGGAAATGAAATACAAACCCCGGGAAGAATCCCGCGACAGCTCGATCGGTCTCGGCTTTCGCGTACCCATGATCGTCGCCTCCCCCTGGAGCCGTGGAGGATGTGTCAACTCGGAGGTCTTCGATCATACATCCAGCCTCCAGTTCCTTGAGAAATTCCTGCAGGCCAAAACCGGCAAACCGGTAAAAAATACCAATATCAGCACCTGGCGTCGCACGGTATGCGGTGATCTGACTTCCACCTTCAAACCCTGGAACAACGAAAAAGTGCCTTTGCCGGCTTTCCTCGTCAAGGATGCCATGCTGGAAAGGGTCTACAACGCGAAATTCAAAAAAGTTCCCACTTTCAAAAAGCTCACCGATGAAGAGATCGCCCAGGTGAACCTGGATCCCACCACCGCCACCGCGATGCCCGTCCAGGAGAAAGGCATCCGGCCCTCGAACGCCCTGCCTTATCAGCTATATGCAGAAGGAAATATCAGCGCGGATAAGAACCATTTCTCCATCCGGTTCGCCGCGGGAAATGACTTTTTCGGCAAAGCCTCCGCAGGATCTCCCTTTAAAGTATATGCCCCGGGAAGCCATGCCGCCTTCGACAAAGAACTCCACCCCTCTGGCTTCGAACAAGCCAGGTCCTGGGCATATGCCGTCTCCGCCGGCGACCAATTGACCGACACCTGGTCCCTTTCGGACTTCGAAAACGGACAATATCACCTGCGTGTCTATGGCCCCAATGGCTTCTTCCGCGAATATAGTGGCAATGCAGCCGACCCGCGGGTGGAAGTTGTCTGCGAATACCAGCATACCGGAAAGACACCTACCGGCCGTATCGAACTGACACTAAGCAACCTCGACGCCGGACAGGCGCGGACGGTTGTCATACAAGACAACGCTTACAAGAGCGGCAGCCAGACCAAACTCCTCGCGCCTGCGGGCAGCCCTGGCAGCCAGGCCAAACTTATCCTCGACCTCAGTCATAGCCACCACTGGTATGACTTCAGCGTCCGGGTAAAAGGCGCGGATACTTTCGAGAAAAGATATGCAGGACGTGTCGAAACGGGCCGGGAAGGCTTCAGCGACCCGCTGATGGGCCGTGTGTAAAAACGATTATTTGGCAATTTCCAGGACGGTTGTATCTGAATAACCAGATACCGGTTCACCGTTGAGAAGCAGTTGCTGAATCTCGAAAGGGGGCAGGCAACAAGCACGGCCATTGTTGGCAGTACCGCCGGTTGGAATCAACCCTACCACGCACTGAACGGTATCCGGCTCCAGGCCCTGGACCAGGATCTGATAGGTGTAGTTACCCGCCACCGGGAAAAGGATAGAGAAAAAACGCAGGCTGCTGTCGGTATAAAAGAGCGTATCGGCTGTACCCTCCAGCGGCTTTATCTGCAGGGCGGAAATGGGATATTTGGGGGGATTCGAAAAAAAATAATCCTGACCGGTCTGCTTGTCGATAACCCGGAATTTCAACAAGACAGCTTCTAAAGGGCAAGCCAGGGCGTCGCAGTTCACCCCCCCTTGAGCCTCCTTTTTGTGACAGTTGGCGGCCAGCAATCCCCAAATAATAAGAAATAGCCAATATTTCCTCATGGATCAAGTTTCCATACTGACAGGATTTTCCGGATGACCGTTGCTTTGCTATGAGCAATCCCGGCAAATCTTCCAGACAAACCTCCCAAACCCGTAAGCCTCACCCGCCTTTAGACAAAGCTCTTAAACGAACCCTTTAAACAAACCTGCCAAACAGACCCTTTAAACAAACCTTTTAGACAATCCCGTCAGACAAACCCTCTAAAGCCAGGCGGCCCCATCGGATAACCGACAGGGCCGCTGCTCATGCTTGCTGCTTATGTTCAAAACTATCTGTCCTATTGATTTCCAGATCATTACATATACACCACTCGTTGCTGACTACTCACCTCACCACTCGCCACTCACCACTCACCACTCGCCACCCACTACTTGTTCCACCACACTCTTGTCAGCAGATCATCGGGGCCTTGGACCTGTACGGCCGCATTATAGTTGGCCGTGTTTTCGGTCTGTTCGGAAAGAGGATAACGCACACGTCTTGGCCATGCAGCTATTGCGCTGGAAGGTCCGATCATCGTTTCTTTCGGAACACCCGTTCTTCTCCATTCCGACCAGCCTTCGAAACCAGTGTAGAACATAGAGAACCATCTCTGTATGCGGATCTTATACAATTTCTCGTCCGTAGTGCCCGTGTAAGCAACACCAGGCTGTGTATAATAGGCCGGCCCCGTGGTGAGATCGATGGTAAAAGGCGGCGCGAGGACAGCTACCCTGCTTGAATCATAGCTGAATTGGTCCTGGATACCTTTGAGGTAATAGGTCTGCGCATCGCTGCCGCCGGTGATCAGTCCCCGTTCCGCGCCCTCTGCCAGGATGAACTGCACTTCGGCACAGGAGAGTATCATACCCTGGGCAGCTATGGGAGAGGAGAAAGAATATCCCGCAACGGGCATCAGGATAGGAGCTTCCTGGGATTGGTTATTGGCTCCTCCGTTATAACTTGTCTCAGCCGTGCCGATCCCATTGGGCACACCCGCATACTGGGGACTATTGGTCATATAGCTGGCTGGTGTAGGCATGGCAAAATAAGCGATACGGGGGTCATTGATCGCGTTAAGTTCCGTCGCCAGGGTCGTACTCAAATGATAATCGCCGATCGGAGAATTGTGATACGCAGGAAACTCAAACCCATTGTCTGTCAAAAATTCCAGCGCCGCCTGGTCATTATAAGAAGCAAAAAGCGGATAGGTGGTAGGATCTGACGCGATGGTATTCAATTCGGTGCCCACGTCGATCTTGGGTGCGGCGACATTGGACATGCGCATCAGCAGGCGGAGGTGGAGGCCGTTAGCAAATTCCTGCCAGCGTAACGCGCTTCCTCCCATAAGGATATCGGAATTGATAGGATCCGTACCGGTTGCGAGAAGCGTATTGGCCCTCTTCAGGGAATCCAGCAGCGCATAGTAAATATCTTCCTGCTTATCATAAGCCGGCTGGAAATTATTGGCCGTCTTGCCCTGCACCGCCTGACTATAGGGCATGTCGCCGAAATTGTCGGTGATCACCTGGAACATCCAGGATCTCATGACCAGCGCGACCCCTTCGTTGTTCAGATCGCCCTTATCATGACTGAGAATACGATAATTCTCGACATCTCTCAATACTTCGAAAAAATTCCAGAGGAAACCGCCTTCGACCTGACTTGCCGTCCAGGCGTCATCGAAGCCGCTGTTATACTGGTTCGCATAATAGTCGCCGACCACGCTGGCCCCGAACTGGGAAATATAGGAATAGTTCCTGACAGAATTCTTGATGATGGCTGGTAAAAAAAGTTGCTCATTCGTGATGTGATCGGGCTGGTTGGGGTTCTCATTGATCGAATCGAACCGTTTTGTACAACCTGCGGATAGCAACAGCACCATTGCCAGGCTACCGATAAATATTTTTGAGTTCATGATACTTGAATTAATAAATTAGAAATTAACACTCAGGTTCGCGCCAAAACTTCTGGTAGTAGGAAGGCTGAGATTTTCAAAACCTCCGACCAGGCCGCTGCCGGTGGAAGCACCGGTCTCCGGATCAAATTGTTTGTTCTTCGTGAAAAGAAGCAGATTACGCCCTACCAGCGAGAACGTCGCGCTCTGGAACGGAGTCCTGGCGAACATTCTCTTTGGCAGCGTATAGCCGAGCTTCGCTTCGCGCAGTTTCGCAAAAGAACGGTTCACCAATTGCTGTTCAGAGTTGTGGTCATAATAGCGTTTGTAGAAATCACGCGGACCGGTTCCAATCAGGCCCTTGCTATAGGAACCGTCGAATATCTGCAGATTGCGCGCATAAGTGCCGTCATTCTGCAAAACACCTCCATCCCGGTAATAATCGGTGTTGTAAACGTCATCGGGTGCGTGTTTCAAGCGGGCTCCGGCCGTCTCAGCCAACTGACCGGCCCCGGTTGCCTTGTTGATAAACCGGGAAACCATGAACCCCCCGTAATTGATATCGAACAGGAATTCGAGGTAGACGCCCTTGTAGGAGAAACGGTTGGTGATCCCGGAAGTCCAGTCAGGATTTATATTGCCCAGGTAGATGGAAGTCGGCGTTACTTCTGCACGACCATTGGTGCCAATGATAGGCATGCCTTTGAGCGGACCCGTCGGCACCCGTATAAAACCCGGTCCATACAAAGCTCCCATACGCTTGCCGACAACAGCCTGGATGGACGCGTCCTCTCCGGGAGCCAGTTGCACGATCGTATTGACACCGGGAGAAAGATTCACGACTTTGCTGATATTACGGGCAAAATTGACCATCATATTCCAGGTGAACCCGTTCTTCAAACGGATGGGAACAAGATTGAGTTCGACTTCGATCCCCTTGTTGGTGATCTCGCCGGCATTGATAACATGACCGTCATATCCCGAAGAGGCCGGGGACGGCAGTGACAGGATCTGGTTTTTGGAACTGGTGCTATAACCGGTCACATCCAATCCAACTCTTCCCTTGAACAAGGAAATTTCAGCGCCTATTTCAGCCGTGCTGCTTTTTTCCGGTTTCAGGTTCAGGTTATTCAGCTGGCTGCTTTCGGATACCGAAGGATTGCCATTGTACAGAGGCTGTTGCGCATACGGCGTAAAGATATTATAGGGATCCGCGTCGTTACCGGCTTGTGCGTAAGCCAGCCTCAATTTCAACAGATCGATCTTTTCGGACATATCAAAGATCTTGTTGAACAATATGCTGGAATTGACAGACGGGTAGAAATAAGAGTTGCTCGATGCCGGCAGGGTGCTCGACCAGTCATTGCGGCCCGTCACGTTCAAATAGACCTTACCCTGGTAATCGGTCTGCAGGAAAGCATATAAACTATTCGTCCTGCGGTTCTCGTCATACGAGGAATTATTGACCGTAGACGCATTGTTATTCAGGCTATAAATTCCGGGGATAACCAGGGATTGCGTGCTGGCCGAACGGGAACTGCGGAATCTCTCCATCGTATTTCCGCCGCCTGATAAATCAAAATGAAAATCCTTGATTTCTTTTTTGTAGGAAATGAGGAAGTCATAGTTGTTCTCCTGGTAGCCAAGGGTCGTTTCTCCATATGCACCCTGTAAATTATTTAAGCTGCTGAAAGCGCTTTGAGTAGGCCGGAAGTCGTTAAAATAGTCCGTCCCCGCCCGGCCCATGATGGTCAGGTTGTCCAGGATCTTATAAGTCAGTTTGAAATTCCCATAGAGCTGGTTCTTGGTCTGGCCGCTCGTGTTCTCATAGGCGGTAAAGAAAGGGTTGTCATGAGAATTCCCGTAGTCCTGGGAGAACTGCTGGATACCCTTCAGACCCGGTTGCCAGTAGTTCCGGAGGCTATTGATATCAATACTCCGGTCGAACCAGACGAATTCATACATGGGTGTGCCATTATTATAACCCAGATTGGGGCGGCTTGTGCTTTTTGTATTGGTGTAGGTGGCAGCCACATCCGCCGATAACCTGTCAGTGAACTTGAAGCTTGACTTCAGCGTGAAGACATTCCTCGTCAGGTTGTTGTTTGGTACAATCCCCACCTCGTCATTATTGGTATAGGAGAACCGGTAGTTGGCCTGATCGTTGCCGCCGTTTAGTGCGACGGAGTTAAAACGTGTATGCCCCGTTACGAAATAGTCCTTCATATTGTTGGGATGCGGGACAAAAGGTGTCGGGATAATATCGCCACGATCCGGCAGATTCACATCGGCGCCGCGGAAACCGTTTTTAGTGGGAGAATTGAATTGGGCGATCAGCCTTCCGTCCATGCGAGGGCCCCAGCTTTCATCCCAATCCTCGTTGATTCCATTTGGATATAGACCGTTATTGCTATACCCGAAATTGGAGCCTTGGTATAAGCCATCAGAACCGGCCCCGAAGGAATTCTGGAACTTCGGCAGCAACAAGGGATTTTCCCAGGTATAACCGCTGGTCAAACTAATGCCCATGCCTCTCCGGTTCATTCCGGATTTAGTGGTGATGACCAACGCGCCGCTGGCGGCCCTGGATCCATAGAGTGCGGAAGCAGCCGCGCCTTTCAAGACGTTCACCGATTCGATGTCGGCCGGGTTCAATTCATCCAGGGAACTCCCATAGTCGGGTGTAGTGCCGCCGGGATTCGATACCGGGTCATTGGAAACCGGCACCCCATCGATCACTACCAACGGCTGGTTTTTAAAATAGTTCAAAGAAGATTCGCCGCGAATGGTAATACGTGCGCTGGCGCCCACGGTGGTGCCGGAAATGATATTCACCCCTGCAACTCTTCCGGACAGGGAGTTGACAAAATTATTATCGCGCGCTTCATTCAGGGTCGCCCCTTTCACTTCCTGGGTGGAATAACCCAGGGACGCTTTCTTCTGAACAATACCCAGGGCCGTCACGACCACCTGGCCGAGCACCGCATTTTTCTCCTTCAGCCGGACCATGATCGAATTCTTCTGCCCCGCCTGCTTCACCTCGAAGCCTTTGTAAAGGCCCTGCTCATAGCCTAGAAAAGTAAAACTGAAATCGTACTTATTTCCAACGACCAATTTCCTGAACAGGAAGACGCCGTTGTCATCAGTCACAGAAGAGTATGTCTGGTTAGTGCTGGTATTCTTTGCTTCAACGGTAGCTCCTTGCAGGAGTTCGCCTTTTTCGGTGAGCACCGTACCCGTGACGTCGGCTGTGTGTGGCGCCGCTAAATCCTGGGCAAAGGATTGCCGGCCGCTCAGGCATAAGAATAAAATCAGGACGTAAAATGGAACAAAGCCCGCTTTTCTCAGGGCGTGCCCGGTATTGGGCGAAATATTCATTCCGCCTCTTTCGGCCGGTCTGAAATCCAGGAGTGGTGAGTTCATATATTAATGCTTGTTTTGGTTCGTTTGCTTATTTGACTGGTTCTTCTTTATAATTTGTTTACACTCCTGGGGTTACCCTTAGGTTCACCCTTATGGTTTATTTGCGACCCGTTTGTGCTCATATTTGTTTTAAGCGTGACATAGGTTCCCCCCGCCGGCTTTGATGAAAGCCTGCACACTGAATAAAAAGTCTATTACTTCTTGGATGGACGAACCTTAAAGCCGTCTGGTGTCTGCGTGATCGCCAGATCATTCATATTTGCAATGACTTTCAGGATTACGGATAGAGAATCTGTTTTTAATACTGCACCCGAAAAATACATATTTGCCAATTCGGCCTTGTGGAAATCAATATGGATACGATAATGTTTGGAAAGCTTGCTCATTACTTCCGGCAGCGCCGCGTTGTTGAAGGCCATGTCCTCATCTTCCGCCCCTCCCTTTACCGGCTCAACCTTCTGAACCGGCAGATCATCCCTGAAGGAAACTACCACAGCCTCTGTCTGTCCGCTCTCATACTTCATCTCTTCCCCCGGAAGCAGGAATATGTCTTTCTTCCATTCCTTTAAAATATTCCCCGCAGGCCGTATCATCACCTTCCCGCTATAAAGCTTCACGACGACACCCGTTTCATTTTGGTTGACATTAAAAGAAGTACCCAGCACCGTCGTGGCCATGTCTCCGGCATATACTGTTAAGGGCCGGTACCGGTCCCTGGCAGCTTGAAAAAATGCCTGTCCTTCCAGGTACAGGTCCCTTTTATTATCAGGGAAATGTCTTTCGTAGCGAATGCTGCTATGCGGGAACAGGGTAACCACGGAACCGTCTTCCAATTTCATCTTCAATTTTTGATCCGTATGATTGGCGTTTGTTTGCCAGGCTTCCGTCGTCTGCGCAGTCTTCGAAACCGCCGTTTCGGAGGCGACCGCCCGGCTCACCGCATCGTTTTTTCCACTTTTCGAGGTAAACATCCAGAGGCTCATAAAGATAACAAGTATGGAAGCAGCAGCCGCTGCCCACCGCCAGGCCATACGGACCGATGCCCGCCGGTCGCCGGCCGAAGGATCGCCAAAAGTCTTTCGGCTGATCTCCTCCAGCATCAGTTCCTTGTAATTCCCGGGAAGCACGGAATGATCAGCCGCATGCTCCTCCCAACTATCCATCATAAATTTCTTCCACGTTTCCGGATGTTTCCTGAAATACCGTGACACGGATGCCGCCTCTTCACGGGAGCACCGGCCACTAAAGAATTTTTCAATCAACGCCTCCGTTATCTGCATGTAAAGATTCTATGAGTTGTAGTAAAATTGAATACGTGTGAGAGGATAGCCGACCCTTACCCGGGCAAATATTTTTTTCCGGATATTTTTTCCGGTCTGACCGCCGGATCCACCGGGAGATTTTTTTGCCTCTATCCGGCCAGCAGGAGGCTCAGGAGGAGGAGCAGGAGCGCTCCGAACGACCTGATTTGACGCAACGCCTTTGAGACATGGCTTTCGACCGTCTTCACCGATATGGACAATTCCCGGGCGATTTCCTTGTTTGTAAAGCCATGAGCGGTCTTCAGCAAAATGACTTTTTTGCGCACCGGTGGCAGACGCTCGACGACCGCAGATAAATAGTCTGATGTTTCGAATGCATTGGCAGGGAAAGCCGTCATCATGGTTTTTCCGGCATGGTCGTCCTCGCGGAGAACGGCGAAAAGTTTCTTTTGAGTGGCCTCCTTCCGGAGATGGTCGATGAGTATCGTCCCCGCTATCGTGAAGATCTGCGTGTCCAGGCTGAATGCGTCCGAGAGTGTGTGCCTGAAGCGCCATAACTTGATGAAAGTCTGCTGTGTCAGTTCCCTCGCAGTCTCATGAACGCGGACCCTTTTTAGAAAAAACCTGAATGTCTTCACATGAAAGTCCTCGTAGACTTTCACAAAAGCAGCTTCAATGCCTTCTCTTATAGCAGTTATCTCGTTCATTCAGGATAAAATATTTTATGCTTTCGTGCTTTTCACTTTGTTAGCGAAATGCAAATTGCATAAAAAAAAGCGCGTTCTAAATTATATAAATGTTAAGCAAAATAGTCGGTTCCTGAACCGTTAAGTTAGGGAAAGTGATTTATATTTTCAATCAAAATTTTTTTCCCGGTTCCTTTCCCCCTTTTTCCAATGACCCGAACGGCCGACCAAAACCTCCGACAATATTCCGGAACCGTAACCAAAATACTCAGGAGGCTTCGTCAAAAAATTCCGGAAACTTTTCCAAAATATTCGGAAAAACTGCTAACCCACTATAAAAATCCACCGAAACAATTCAAACCTCCTTTCAAAATCGGCCGGAGAGTCTTCAGGATTTTACCGGAAGCCGGTCCGTCAGTGCATGCAGGAAATCGACGATCTCTTTTTTTTCGCGGTCCGTCAGGCCCAGTGGCGTCGAAGAGAGGGTCTGCAGGGGAACATCCATCCCGAGGCCCGCTCCGCCGCCCCGGTTATAAAACTCCACAACTTTTTCCAGGGTCCGGAACGAACCCTGGTGCATATAAGGAGCGGTGACGGCGACATTGCGCAAACCCGGGATCCGGAAAGCGCCCTGGTAAAAAGAAATCGGGAAGACGGTATAACGCCCGCTATCCCTGTCAGCCGTGACATGCGAAAAATCATCCGTAGCCGGTACGCCCAGCACTTCGAATTCAGACCGTCCATACAGGGGAGGCGTCAGCCCGTTGAAAAGAGGCGCGAAATGACAAGTGCCGCATTGCCCCTTGCCCATAAATAAATTAAACCCCCGGATCTGTGCGGCCGTCATCGCTTTTTTGTCTCCCGCCAAATACCTGTCAAAACCTGAGTTGCGTGGCGCCAGTGTCCGCACAAAAGTGGCAATGGCAACGGCGATCCGGTCAATGGAGGCCCGGCCAGCGGAAGTCCTGCCAGTGGAATCCCGATCGGGGGAACGCTGCCTGGCGGGAGACCCGTCCCTGGCAGTCACGGCGACACTGTCGGGAAACGCCCTGGCAAAAAGCCCTGCATAATCGGGGCGTCGTTGCAATCTCCGGCAAACGGTATCATAGTTGGCATTCATCTCGATCGGGTTGTGCAATACGTCCTTTACCTGGTCTTCCAGGGTTCGCACCCTTCCGTCGAGGAATTGATTGTACTGGTAAGCCGCATATAACAGGGTGGGAGCATTCCTTTTTACCATGGAGTGCCCGTCATAGGCGATACTCCTGGCCATCCCGTCGGTAAAATATTTTTCGGGTTGATGACAACCGGCGCAATTTCGGGTATGGTTCCCGGATAATGCCTTCTCGAAGAACAGGCGGCGCCCCAACTCGATCAAAAGGGGATTGATCCGGCGCGCAGCGCTATTTTCATCTGGATCGCGGGTACCCGCCCCAACTCCTGTCTGCAGATAGGACGCGCTCCCATAGAGAAGCGTGTTGCCCGGAGAGAAATCGCCCTCGCCTGCATGGGGGAATGCGCCCAGGTCAAAGGCGTCCGGGCTAAACAGGTTCCTGGCCCGCGGATTCAACACCGGGTCGGTGTTCAGGTCCATCCCTATCGAATGAATCCATTCGCCCAGCCACTGCTGCAACGGCAGGGCTGCCTCCGTCAAAAAAGCCATCCGGTCAAACGAGTCGAAATCCCCGCCCCGGACCGAATCCCGGCCTCCGCTTCGCTCGAGTAAAAACAAGGAACGCCGCAGGTAGAAGCCGACGCTATCTCCGGGCGAATATACCTTGCGTGTTACGCCATGCTTTTCGGCGGAAGTCCCGGCAACACTTACCGGGCTCATCCCGGTCGGCCCTTTTTTTTCCAGGTAGGGCCTAAGGATCTCCCCCATCGACCGGATGGCCACCGCTGACTCACGGATACCGCCTTTCAGCGCGGGGGCATCGAATCCCGTGATGCCCAGGGTCATCACCCGGATCAGCTCGAAGCGCAGGCTCTCAAGCACCTGTCTGTCGTCAGCCTTAAAATCATACAGAAGAGATCCCAGGTCCAACGCGGAATTGCCGACCAATGAAGCCTGTTGCAGCAGCGCCTCTTTCTGTTCAAAAACATCTTTCGCGAATAAAAGCGACTCGATGACCTGCAGACCCGTTGGATCCGCATATTCCATATAGGGCTCTTCCACTTCAGCTTTCGGGGGCAAATTGTAGACCGTCGATGCGCTCCGGAAAAAATATTCCAGGAAAAACTCGATTTTTTTATAACACAGACGACAATCCGCGAGCGCCATTTTCGCCTGCCCCACGCTCTGGGTGTCCGTTTTGCTGATCGCACCGATCGCCTTTTCCAGCTTTAACGCGCTCGACGCAAACTCCCTCGATCCATTTTTAAAACAGGCAATCGCGGGATCGACCCCGATAGACCCCGGCGGCGGCGCTTCCAGTCCGGGCACAGCCACCAGGCAGCCAATGGTCGCTATAATAATAGATACCTTTTTCACGCATTGAACTTTACCTCTTTAGCACCATCGTTCCTGCCACACCCGCGGCTCAAAACCGGTTCCTACTTCCTGACCACCACTTCAAAACTATCTTTTACATTTCCGAATTCATCGGTAACGGTGTAGACCGTTTTGCCGGAAACAGGGCTCACGATAATGCTGGCTCCCGTCTCCCCGCTCTTATTCCAATGATATTTCCCTACAAAAGAAGCAGTCAGCGTCGCGGATTCGCCTTTCTTTATCGATATGACCGAATGCCTGTTCACATTCTTCATCATCGTGAAATGATCCCTGATCACCCCGTCGGCGCAGATCCACTTCCAGTCCAACCGGTTGTTTGTCACTTCGATGATAGAGGCGCCACCATGATCTGCATCGGCAAAATACATGGCGCTATGCGGGTATGTAAGCTGCTTTCCACCCAACTGTCCCGCGGAACCGCTGACGATATAAACAGTTCCCTTGTTGTTCAGGGAATCCTTTATATATGGAGCGGAGTTCTCACTACCGTCATAAAGCCCCGAAGAATTGCTGACATTATTGACCGCTGCGCGAAAGCTGGCTTGCATCCCATAATGCCCCATCATGAGTCTGGAGCGTTCGTAGTCGTGACTATGCCCGCAGAGCACCAGATCCACACCCTCCCGTTCGAGAATGCGGATAAAGTTCTCGCGGATCTTGATCAGTTCGTCCACCTCGTCGGAATTGTGCGAACCCATTGTATAAGGAGGGTGATGCCAGTAAGCCACGACCCACTCCTTGTTTTTGTTTGCTGCCAGATCCTTTTTTACCCATTGTACCTGCGGGCCTGTCGTATCATACAGGCGGTATTGGTTTTCCTCCTGCCCGTAAGAATCGAGGGAAAGAAAATGGATATTGCCGATATCATACGAATAAAAGGCCGGCGTACCGGAAGGCGTTCCGCCCGCTTCTCCGTGAAAAGGCATTGAGAAATTCTGATAGTACGCAATTTCATGCGTATTCCTTGCGACCTCCGAAGAAGCTTCCCGGTCATTATAGTCATGATTGCCCGGGGAAGGGAAAAGCGGATAATTCTTCAGGAGATTGTCCTTGTAGATATTGAAAAACTTTGCCTGGAATTCGGCATCGGCGCCATGCGAATAGGCGTTGTCTCCCAACAGGATCCAGGCATTGAGATAGTCATTGCCCAGGTATTTGAGGAACTGGTCCCGCGACTGTTTCTGGTTGACGGAATTATTCCCGCAATCCCCAAACACGCCTATGCGATAGTGCCCGGCCAGACCCGGCAAAGGCAGCGTATGGAAATAATCGGAACCATCTCCCTGCAGGGTATCCCTGAACCCCCCGATGGAATAGAAATATTTTGTATCGGGCTCCAGCCCGCTAAGAACGACCTTATGCTCCGTCACCAGCGACGAATCGTCAACCACCCGGTCCAGCCGGCCTGCTTCGGCGCCATAACGCACCCGGCTCCTGGCAGACCCATCGGTCCTCCACCGGATCATGATGCTGCTTGTCGTAGCTACCTGCAGGTATGGCCCCCTAATCAGGCTCGGGAAGGGATCCCCATTCTGTGAAAAACCGGCAAAAGGCGATAAAAAAGCGAAGAGAAAAAAGTATACCAGGACTTTCTTGTTCATATTGATACTGATGATTAATAAATATAAATGATCAATAGTTAATAACAGGAGACAAAAACCACCGGGAGATACTGCCGGCTCCCCTTTTTCCGGTAAATTTTCCCATTCCCGGACACCCATCCGGAAAATCATAGCGGCAAAGAAATACCTTTTATTTCATCGGAGCTTATTTCATGGGAGCGATTCCCTTACTGTTCGCTCATCCAGGCTCTCAGCACCGTGGTATCGGACTTCTCCTTCTCCATCAGGTCGATATCCGTGTTGATCATGACCATTTCCCCCGGCCCAAGTACCTCGGGATCGTTGTCGGATGTTGAATGATATGATTTTCGTGCAACCAACCGGCCAATAAAAAGATCGGCTTCCTCTCCCGGGCTATTTGCATACCCATCCACTTTAAAAACGGAAGCCACCGCCGCAGGATTACCCATTGAATCGGTCACTGCCAGCAACAGGGCCTTTGTACGGACCACAAACGGACTGTCTATACCGGCGGCGCCGTTCTCCGGGTGGCTTACACCCGGGCCGGATTCGCCTTGACCCCGACGGCTTGCGCCGGAATTCCCCGGGGCCACTCCGTCTGTCCCTGAGCCGCCCTTCCCGGCAGCAGCCACGGTAAACAGAGCCTCGCCGTCCAGGGCAACCTCCCTGTTGGTCCTGTTAAACCGGGAGGGGACATGCAGGGTCGATCCCGCATTCATCACTACCTCCGTCCCGTCCGGCAATTGCAGGCGGGTCCTTTTAGCGGTACCGCTACGGTAGACCCTTTCCCCTTCCTTGCCAATCGTCTCTTCCGGCCTGCCGGGCTCTTTACAGCCTATCCCCGGCAGGGTCGTCCATACAAAAAGAAACAAACAGTATTTCGTCATGCCCTGAAACTTCGTCATACTGTGAAACTTCGTCATAGCGTGAAACTAATACATGCCGATAACATGACAAACTTTAGCAGGCCAATTGTCCTACCTTTGCCGGAAACAGACCTTTGAAAGGCCTAATAATACAGATGAATGATACAGATCGGACAATACAATGAGTTGACAGTTAACAAAGAGCTCGCCTTCGGTCTCATCCTCGATGACGGAAAGGAAGGGATCCTGTTGCCAAAACGCTTTGTCCCAAAGAACGCCAAAAAAGGAGACCGGCTGAAAGTATTCCTCTATCACGATGGCGAGGACAGGATCATCGCCACTACCCAGCATCCGCTGGGCATCCTGGGGGATATTGTAAAACTCCGTGCCGTAAACATTACCCCCCAGGGCGCTTTTCTGGACTGGGGCCTGATGAAAGACCTCTTTGTTCCTAAATCGAAGCAACTCACGGGCATGCGCACCAACGGAGACTACCTGGTGAAGATCTACCTGGACGAACAGACCGGACGCCTGGCAGCCACGGAAAAGATCGAACCCTTTCTAAGCAATATCGGACTAACCGTGAAAGAGAAAGACCTGGTAGACCTTACGGTGTACCGGCGGACCGATATCGGGTATGTCGTGATCATCAACAACCGGCATACCGGGGTCCTTCATTTCAACGAAATCTTTCGCGATATCCAACCCGGCGACCGGTTCCAGGGCTTTATCAAGAAGATATCCCCCGGACCCGAAGAAGACCCTGCGGATATGCGCATCGACGTGGTGGCCGGCCGGCCGGGCTACGAAAGAGTAGAAGACGCCACCGAAAAAGTGCTGCGTCTCCTAAAGGAAAACGACGGCTATCTCCCGTATCATGACAAATCCGACCCCGAAGAGATCTACTCCTTTTTCGGAATGAGCAAGAAAACCTTTAAAATGACGACCGGCGCTCTATACAAACAACGCCGGATCAGCTTCACGAAGACCGGCTTCAAACTGGAAGAAACAGGTACAACCGGGAGACCTGAAGCTCCTCGGGAAGCCGAAACATCTGCAACACCGGAAGGACCCCGAACACCAAAAGCATCCGAAGAACCGGAAACACCCAAAACGCCCGAAACTCCCAAAATAAAAGAAACACCCAAAAAAAACGAAACCTCCGGGCCTTCAAAAACAGCACCCCATGAATGAGCCGTTCATAATAACTGTAATTCATAAGGGAGCGGAGAGAGAGTTTGAGGCAACCCTTCAGGTCATTGGATACACCCACCGATTCAGCGTCATGGTCGACGGGACGGAGCTGTATTTTGAGCGGGACGAAGAAGGCCGGTATCGTGCAGTCGCACCACCCGGACGGGAAATCCAAAGGATGGATGCCGTCCTGCTGCAAAGCATCGCCCGGGAAATTGAAAATATTCTGGCTTAACGCGGGGGAGGATCAAAAACCTCCAATCAGTTCTTTCGCCGTCTTCTGTGTGAGACCGAAATAGAATTTCTGACCCGCATGATAATTTTCCCGCAGTTCGAAATTTTCAAAGGCAGGCCCACCCGGGATATTTATATACCTGCTTTTGTCATCGCTACCTCCGCTCCAGTATTTTGCCCTTCCGTTGACCCGCACCACCAGTGAAGAATCCGATCCCTGCAGTTCCTTGCGCCAATATTGCGTCAGTTTATAAAAGGGCCGGTAACGCCAGGCCCAGCTCGCCAGATAAGCTGGCTCCTGCGGCCAGGAAGCCAGTTCGGGAAAGGATTCGCCGGGCTCGGCTACGGCTATAAAATCTCCCCGCTTATTGCGAAGCATCCGGGATGAGGGATACGATTCTTTTTCTGCAAACTCGATGTCATCATAGCCGGCAAACAGTTTCCGGGAGTCTATTACCTGGTCTTTCAGATACAACAACCGCAGCCTCGAATAATTTCCCATCGTGGCCGTAAGTGCACACCGCTGCATGACTGCGCTGTTCTGCTCATTGAATATTTCCAGGCCGAGTTCACCGGGATGATCGCTTCGGATACTCAGTCTCAGATACGGATGCGCCCCGTCCAAAAATTTCTCCATAAAGATATAAAGAGAGAGTTCCTCGGTCTCCGGATTTTGCGGATCCGGATGCGTGATCTTGCCGCGTGCGCAAGCCGAAGGCAGGAAGCTGCCGGCGACAGACGTGTCCGAAGCCCAAAAGAACTTACCCCATTTCCAGTCCACCTGCGAAGGCGAAACTTCACTAAACTCCATGTCGCCGTCTACGACCGGCTCGACGGCGATATAATTGATATGATAGATCACCCCCATGTACTCATACCCGATCCGCAACAGCCCTCTCGGGCCTCCATCTGCGCCCGGCCGCCCTTTTTCGATCTGGGCAGGCCAGATCCCAACCACAATTCCATTTCGGATACCCCATACCGCGGGGTCCCGGACATCGTCGGGCCTTATCCATTGCGGCTTTGGCCCAAGATCCTTTTGCGCACATGCGTTTTGATAGATCCCCGGCAAAAAAAACATAAAAAAAAGAAATGTCTTCAACCCATATCCCGTCTGCCTCTCTCTTTCCGTCACATCCCGGAAGGCGCCGTCGTAGTCCCTGCGAAGAGTACCCATCATCCGGTCCCAAAACAGGAAGTACAACCCATAGTTACCGCTAAAATAACGATGGTGCATATTGTGGCTTACCGAGGTGTTGATCCATCTGCCAAACCAATGTCTGTAGAAGCCGGGCCGGTATAGTTCGTACCCGAGATGGCCGTAGACATTATAAGACAGGCTGATGACAAAAAAGATCAGCAAAAGCCACTTGTTTACCGGGATCGTGAACAGGAAGACCACGAATATCAGCGACTCCAGGAAGGCTTCCAGTGGATGAAAAGCATAGGCAGCCCATGGCGAGGGATTTGTAGAGCGGTGGTGCACCAGATGAAACCACTTAAACAACTTTGGGTGGTGAATGAAACGGTGCATCCAGTAAAAGTAGGTGTCATGAATCAACAGCATCAGGGGAAAGGCCAGGAAGAAATACACCCATCCATGCCGTGAGATATCCTTATAAAAAGTGGAATGCGTCCTGATCCCGTTGCTCTGCAGAATCACCTGGGGTGGCAAGGCAAAGATGATGATCGAAAGGGTGGAAAAAAAGATCTCCCGGCGATAGTCCCTGCCTCGCGGGAATCCTGGCTGAATCTTTTTCCAGGAGACCCTCTTTTTAAAAACAACATAAAATAACACAAAGGCGGTGCCTGCGATCAGATAATACTTATCGGCAATATCGAAAATGGTCTTCAAAAAACTTATCCGGTTCATATATCCGCTATATTATGGGATTTATAGGGTTACAATATCGGCCTATTAAAATCAATCAACTAAACAAATATCCGATATCTTCTGCCGTAAGCTTCTTCACAAATCCCGTTTCGTCGCCGATCAGATCCGCCGCCAGGCTCTTCTTTCGCTCCTGCAATTGCAGGATCTTCTCTTCGACCGTATCCTTACAGATCATCCGGTAGGCGAACACCTTCCTGGACTGCCCGATACGATGGGTCCTATCGATAGCCTGCTGCTCCGCCGCCGGATTCCACCAGGGATCCACCAGGTATACATAGTCAGCCGCGGTGAGCGTAAGACCGACACCACCGGCCTTAAGGCTGATCAGGAATACGCGAACGTCCGCCTGTTCCTGGAACTGCTCCACCGATTGTTTACGTCCCGTCGCGCTCACGCTACCATCCAGGTACAGGTAAGGAATCCCACGCTCCTCCAATTCCGCCCGGATCAGTTTCAGCATGGAGGTGAACTGGGAAAACACCAGCGCCTTGTGGTCACCCGTATTCTCCGCGATCTCGCGCACCAGCTCATCGAGTTTCACACTGGTATTGGGATACCGCCCCCCTTCCTGTCTTTCTCTCTCTCCACTTTCACTCTCCCCAACTTCGCTCTCTCCACCTTCCTCCCAAATCCCGCCATTCTCTCCAATCAACTGCCGCTCACCATTTTCCCTCGCCTCCCCTTCGCTTTTCCCGATTCTTTCGTCATTCTCCTCATCGATCTTCCCGCTTCTCTCCAAATCCCGATCCCCGTCGCGCTCTTCCATCCCCTCCTTCAGGAGGGCCGGGCTATCGCAGATTTGCCTGAGCTTGGTAAGCCCTTCCAGGATAAATATGCTGCTGCGGCCAATCCCCTCTTCCCCGATCTTTTCGAGTATGCTATCCCGATAATAATTTTTAAACCGGTCGTATATCTTCCGCTGCGCGGGGCCCATTTCGCACCACAGGATCATCTCCGTCTTATCAGGCAGATCGGCCGCGACCTGTTCCTTGGTCCTTCTCAGCAGGAACGGATACACCAGCTTTCTCAATCTGGCCGCCGCCAGCCTATCGCCGTTCTTGTCGATAGGGTTCGCAAATTCCGCCTTGAAGAAATCGGCACTCCCCAACATCCCCGGATTCAGAAAATGCATCTGCGCATAGAGATCGAAAGTATTGTTTTGAACAGGGGTGCCGCTCAACGCCACACGGTTACGGGAATCCAGCGCTTGCACAGCCTTGTACACCTGTGACGCCGGATTCTTGATGGCCTGGCTCTCGTCCAGCACGATATAGCCGAAACGAAATTTCCTGAAATGCTCACTATCGTTGCGGACCATGCCATAACTGGTCAGGATCAGCCTGTTCCCGTTGAATACAGAATCGTCGAATACCCGGTCGACCCCATAGTGTATATGATAGGGCAACCCCGGAGCGAATTTCCTGAGTTCGATTTCCCAGTTATAAATAAGCGAAGTAGGGCAAACCACCAGGTTCGTCTCCGTAGGATACCGCAGGGCAAGGTGTTGCAGGAAACTAATGGTTTGCAAAGTCTTTCCCAGCCCCATATCGTCTGCCAGGCAGCCTCCCCAGCCCATATCGTCCAGCAGACACAACCATTGAAAACCCGCCTGCTGATAGTCCCGGAGACTTGCATTGACCGTGGCAGGGACAGGCCAGACTTTCGAGGTGTCGAATGATCGCAGGCGTTCTCTCTTCTCTTCCAGTTCGCTTTGAAGAGACTCCTGCTCAAAGGGAGCGTCCGTAGCCTCGTCAGCTCCGGCAGCTGCAGCACGGGGTAATTCTTCCAGCAGGTTCCAATGTATGGAAGAGATTTTCAACCGGCCTTCCTTCATATGCCCCATCTTCATCAGCAACGAATATTTCCCGATCCATTCCGCCGGTAACACACCCAATGATCCGTCGTCCAATAAAATATATTCCTGCCGGTTCAGGATCGCCTTTCGCAGATCGCCGGCGGCAACCCGCTGGTCACCGTAGTGAACCTCTATGGTAAGATCGAACCAATCGATGTTTTTCCCGGCAAGGATTGTCAACACGGGGATATGCGTATTATATTTGAACTTTCGGAGATGCTGCATCCCCAGGATGGGAATATCCCTCTCCTGCAAAGCATGATAGAATTGCAGAAACCAGTTCTTCTCCAAGGCCTCTTTGAAACTCAGGTAAAAATATCCATTGCTCTGTCCCGCAAATTTCGGATGCAGGGACCGTATCCATTCCGGTAGCACCCGTTCCTCCTCCCGTTTCCGCAAGATCCTGTAAACGACCTCCCCCTCTTCCACGACCGTCTCCGCTCCCTCCCACTCCTCCACTTCCACGGGCCCGTAGGACCATTTGGGCTTTATCAGCAGAAAATTCTCGTTCAGTTCGCTGACGAAGCATTTTGCCTCCGGAGACCGGTCGATGATCTCCGACCGGACAATATTCCTCGTGTCAACAGAATATTTTTCGGCCAGCGGCTTCACCACCCCGGCAAGGAAGACAGACAGCTCTTCAACCGGTCTTTCCTTCGGCTGGCTGGCCAAACCGGCCAGGGCCTGATAATCCTCCCCTTTGAGCAGGAAGAACTCGTTCCGGCTTCGGAGAAAAAAAGGAAGTTGCTCGAAATCCTCCAATGGAAAAGATTCTTTATTGATCAGGACCCGCGTTTGCAGGCTCAGCAAGCCGTTGTCTTTTACGGCCACAAACTCCAGCGAAGGCGTAAATGCGCTGATACCGGCCGGCCGGATATTAAGCGGAGAAAAACCCTCCCCCCTTCTCAGGTAATAAAGATGTCTTACGAACGGCATCAGGGGCTTTAATTCCTCCAGCACCCCACCCGTCCACTCCCGAAGCAGTGAAAAATGCCTCTCATCCAGGTGATCGAAGGGTTTATCTGCGTCCTGCAACCAGGCAAAACCCCTCTTTACCAAATAGGCTATCAAAGCCTCATCGGTCAATTTCCGGAGAACAGCCGCGAGGCCCGGAGGAAGACCCGATAAAAAAGACAGGTGGAGATTGCCCGAAACGGGTATCCGCTGAAAATTGCGGCTATCCTTTTGCTGGATTACAAGGACGGGCTCCAGCGAGAACCCGCCCTTCTTTGCAACGTTAAAATTCATCAAAAGACCGGTCTCCCGGACATTTTTAGTACCCGGACGCTGCGTATTCCCGCCGGATTGCAGGATAATCGTTTTCTTTGGGTGATTGGTCATGAAACAGGCTCTTAAACCACGAAAATAATCTTTCCCTGACAATCAGTTCCCATCTGCAGAAATCTTCTGCCTGCTTTGGCAATACATAATGCAGCAAATTTTTTATCATGTATAAATAACGCTTTTTCAAAATGAAAAAAAATACCATTCCGGCAATATTTCGGTAAAATGCCTGAGACCCGCTCCGTCGCAATTCGAATCTTTTGTAATACGTTAACAATTGCCAAATGCTTGTCCGGCTTGAATTTACGTTAAGACCAGGACACTAGCCGCCCTTCCTGTATGTTTTGGCATTCTCTGGTATCTTTTTGGTGAATCCAAAGCCGTGAGGCGGCGGAAGCAAGAAAAACAAGTGTGGAGAGAACAAAAATACCGGTTTAAAATTTTTAAGGAAAATAACCACAACCAGCAATTGTATTGTTTATTTTTGTGACACAACCCCGGGCTGGAGAAGGATTTCTCTCGCTCAAACGCTCTTGACTGTCATATTGAAAATTTTAAACGGGTTTTTGTAATACATCGGTGTCTTATAGGACAGTGTCTTATGGGATCGGCCGGTTTACCGTAAGAATATAAATTTTCATGATATGGCAGATATTGCAACAAGAGTAAAAGGAATACTCATCGAAAAACTGGGCCTCGAAGAGGCCGCTATCACAGATCAGGCCTCTTTCTCAAATGACCTGGGCGTCGACTCCCTCGATAAGATCGAAACCTTCGTAGAACTGGAAAAACAATTCAGTATCCGGATCCCGGACGAAGACGCAGAAAAACTGACTACTGTGGGTTCTCTCATCAATTATATTATCGAACACAAAAATTAACCCGGGACGCAGACTATATCCCGCTTGTTGGGTTTTCTAACGTAACTTCGCATTATGGAAGCGATCAGATCCCTGGGTGGTTTTTTATGGAGGATATTCAAAGCACTTTTCGTGCACAAAAAAGATTGCTGCAAATAGCGGCGGTCCATACGTTTGACAAGAGACGCAGCTCCCTTCCTGCTTTCTCCCTTCATCTTCCATCCCCATCGGCCATCTTCCGTTCTTCCATCAACCCCTACGCTTTCTTTCCATCATGACGGGCCCTTCGTTATCATTTTTTGGTCTTGAACAGGCGCCCGGTTATCAGTCGGGTTTCGTGTTACCACTATCGGACACGCGTATCTGTCCTTTTCGGGAACAACAAAAAAAATAGCAAGTCTTTACGGGGGTGTAAAGAGCTTGCTACTATCAAAAACAAACTGCTTGGCCCAAAAATAAGGAATCCTCCAGTGCCACCTACTCAAAACTTAGCATTAATTTATACTATTTTGATATTTTTGTCATTTTTGGTTTCTTTTAACAACTTCAAAAATTACCCAACAACCACCACATGATTACCCAACGACCCGCATTGCAAGTCAAGGCTTTTCATATTAGCTTCACACGCAATTCCTACTCCTCCTAAGTGCCGATTTTATACCTGACCATGACCGTATTTTGCAAAATATTTGCAAACCCTATGCAAAAACTGCCTTCAACGGTTTGAATCATGAAAAAAAGCTATTTTCTGTATAGTCTGCTTCTCGTCTTGTCTTCTTGCCAATCCCGTCCCGCACGGGATCACAAGGATCCGCCCGACTTCCTCGTCGACAATCTGGACACTACTATCCGCCCCTCCGATGACTTTTTTCAATATGCCAACGGCGGATGGATAAACAGGAATCCGATCCCGCCCGGCGAAAGCGACTGGGGTGTCGCACAACTGGTGCAGGACGATATCTATCGGCAGCTGAAGATGATCAACGACCAGGCGGCATCCATAACGGCGCCAAAAGGAAGCATACAACAACTGATTGGGGATTATTGGCGCAGCGGCATGGACACCATAGCCATCGAAGGGCAGGGTTTGAAGCCCCTGCAACCGGATCTTGACAGGATCGATCGCATCAAAAGTACTCACGACTTTATAGCCGTCGTGGCGGCCATGCATAATAATGACAACAGGGTACTCTTTGCGGACGATGTCGTACAGGATGACAAGAATAGCGACAGCATGGTATATGAGTTGCAACAAGGTGGCATCGGCATGATCAACAGGGATTACTATTTCAGTACCGACACCCAATCCGTGTCGGTGCGAAAAGCCTACCGGGAATATCTATGTGGTGTCTTCAGGCTCCTGGGCGCGGACAGTGCCCGCGCCGTTGACAAAGCAGCCGCCGTTTTCCGCCTGGAAACCCACCTGGCAGCCAACTCCCGGAAAATAGCCGCCCTGCGGATTCCTGATGAGAACTATAAAAAGATCTGCTTCCGGAATTTGTCGGCAATATGTCCGGCAATCGATTGGGTCTGGCACCTGAAAAGCAGCGGGGTGGACAATCCGCCCGACTCGCTCATCATCAGGCAACCGGAATTTTTCAAGGCGCTTGGCCATGAACTGACCCATACCCCGCTCGAAGACTGGAAAGACTACCTGCGCTTCCATCTCCTGCATCAATGTGCCCCTTATCTCGATGTCAAAACATTCAATAACCAGTTTCGCTACTACCAGGTACTTAATGGAGTTAGTACCCCGCGCCCACGCTGGAAGCGGGTAATAGACAACCAGGAAGGCGCCATGGGAGAAGCACTCGGCCAGATCTTCGTAAAGGAATATTTTCCTGCCGGAGCACGAACCCGGTATGCCAGTCTGGTCGAAGAGATCCGGGAGGCTTTCCGCGAAAGGATACAGAAACTGGATTGGATGAGCGAAGGCACCCGCCAGCGGGCCCTTATCAAACTGGCAGCTATCCGTAAGAAAGTCGGCTACCCCGACAAGTGGCTGGACTTCTCGGCTATGCGTATCGAGCGCGGCCCTTTCGTCCTGAACATGCAGCGGGCTAACCAGTGGTGGCGCAGCCGCAAGCTCCACCAATTGGGCAAACGTGCCGATCGCGGTGAATGGGATATGACCCCCCAGACCTTCAATGCTTACTACCTGGCCACCAATAACGAGATCGTCTTCCCCGCCGGCATATTCATGGTACCGGGAAAGAAGATGGAAGAACTCGACGACGCATTCGTATATGGCTATGCCGGCGCAGGCACAATCGGCCACGAAATCACGCATGGCTTCGATGATGAAGGCCGTCAGTATGACGAGAATGGCAATCTGAACAACTGGTGGTCGCTTTCCGATGAACAAAAATTCAACCAGAAAAAGGCCTTTATCGTCCGCCAATTTAATGAATTCAACCCGTTGGATACGATGCATATCAATGGAGAAATCACCCAGGGTGAGAATATCGCCGATCTGGGTGGCCTGGTAATCGGTCTCGACGCCTTCAAAAAATCCGCGGCTTTCAAGGAGAACAAGATGATCGGCGGCCTAAGCCCCCTCCAACGCTTTTTTCTCGGTTATGCCTATTCCTGGGCCTACGAACAAAATGCGGAAAGCCTGGCGGCCGACCTGATCACCGACGTACACGCGCCACCAAAGGAAAGAGTAAACGGTCCCCTGGTGAATATCCCCGAATTCTACGAAGCCTTCCACATACGACCGGGCGATAAAATGTATCGCCCGGACAGCCTGAGAGTAAGTATATGGTAAAATAAGCCCGCAATCAAAGATTCTCCAACCCAATGACTTCGGCGCCTAGATAAACCGGTTGATCAGGTTCTCCAGGTACTCCTGGCGTCCGCTGATCGTCTTCGGCTCTCCATTGGCTATAGCATATTCACGCAAGTCTTCCAGTGAGAGCAGTCCCTTCTCAAAGACAGCGCCCTGACCTCCGTCAAAACTCGCATACCGGTCCTGCCGGATCTTTTTGTATTCCGATCCCTGAAGGATCTTATCGGCAACGATCAACGCCCTGGCAAAACTGTCGATCCCGCCGATATGCGCATGGAACAAATCCTCCGGATCGGTGGAGTTCCTTCTTCTTTTTGCATCGAAATTGACACCGCCTCCCTTAAAGCCGCCGCCTTCCAGGATAATCAGCAGCGCTTCCACCATCTCGGTAATATTGTTCGGGAACTGATCCGTGTCCCATCCGTTCTGGTAGTCCCCGCGATTGGCATCCATGGAGCCCAGCAATCCTGCGTCCACGGCGACCTGCAGCTCATGGGTGAAAGTATGACCGGCCAGGGTAGCATGGTTCACCTCGATATTTAGCTTGAAATCGGGTAACAGGTCATACTGGCGAAGAAAGCCGATTACGGTCGCGCAATCGTAATCATATTGATGTTTGGTAGGTTCGCAGGGTTTGGGTTCTATAAAGAAAGTTCCCGTAAAACCATTCTTACGGGCATAGTCCCTCGCCGTGTGGAGGAACCGGGCCAGGTGCTCCTGCTCACGCTTCATATTGGTATTCAACAGGCTCATATAGCCTTCCCGGCCACCCCAGAATACATAGTTCTCACCCTTCAACGCGATCGTCGCGTCAAGCGCCGCCTTCACCTGCGCTCCCGCATGACTAAGCACATGAAAATCCGGGTTCGTGGCAGCTCCGTTCATGTATCGCTTGTTGGAGAAAAGGTTGGCAGTCCCCCACAATAATTTGACACCGCTGTCGGCCTGTTTCTGCTTAGCATATTCAGTCAGCGTCTGCAACCTTTTTTCATTGTCCACCACATCGTTCGTGTAATCCACCACATCCACATCGTGGAAACAATAGAACGGAACGTCCAGTTTGGTAATGAACTCGAAGGCGGCATCCATCTTGTCCTTGGCCCGGGCCACTGCGTTGGTCTTCTCATTCCAGAGAAAAAGATGAGTAGGCTCACCGAAAGGATCCGACCCATTGCCGCAGAAGGAGTGCCAATAGGCGACCGCTAATCTCAAATGATCTCTCATAGTCTTCCCGGCCACTACCTTGCCGGCATCATACCATCGGTAGGCAAAGGGGTTATCCGTTCCCGGACCTTCATATTTTATCTGTCCTATTCCTTTAAAATATTCTTTCTCTCCTGTTAAGACTGGCATATTCGTTGGTTTTCTTGTGAAGTGTATTTTTTATTTAGCGTCTTTTATTCTTGTCTCTTATTTTGTATTGATCCGCGTCTAACCATTCATGTTCTTCTCTTCGAGTTGAGCCATTCCTGTTCATTCCCGTTTTCTCATTTCGCGTCCATCAGCGTTCCCATTAGCTTCTCCCGCCAGCGCTGATACAGTTCCTCATATCGCTCCGTTGCATCCGGGCGGATCATTTGCAGCGGCTTCATAGAACGAAAAGCATCCTGTTCCGTGGCGAAGATACCCGCCCCAATCCCCGCGCCCAGCGCCGCTCCTATGCTCCCGTCACAGTCATACAGTTCCACCGGCACACCGGTGCTGTTCACAAATGCCGACGAAAAAACGCCGCTTAGGAACATATTGGCCCTTCCGGCCCGGATTACGGATGGATTCATCTTATTTTCACGCATGATGTCCAACCCATACCGGAAGGCAAATGCGATCCCCTCCTGTCCTGCCCTGTAGAGATGGGCCATACCATGTTTATTCAGGTCTATATTCCTGACCCCGGCGCCGGGAATCCTGTTGTTAAATATCCTCTCCGCGCCATTGCCAAAAGGAAATACCGACAAGCCTTCACTTCCCGGTTCAATAGCCGCCGCCGCCGTGTTCAGTGCCGCATAATCCGGCATAACACCGCCGAAACCACCCAGGTCCCGGATCCAGCGATTCAGGATCCCTGTCCCATTGATACACAAAAGCACGCCGATCCTCTTCCGCGTGCTGGTGTAATTGACATGCGCAAAACTATTGACACGAGACTGCCGGTCATAAGTCAATTGATCACTCACGCCGTAGATTACGCCGGAAGTCCCTGCCGTGGCAGCGACTTCGCCCGGCTCCAGTACATTAAGCGACAATGCGTTATTGGGCTGGTCACCGGCCTTATAGGTTACCGGGATCCCCTTTTTAAGAGACAATGCCCTGGCCACCTCCCCGGTTAACCCGCCATGGGAAAAGAAAACGGGCTGTATCGCAGGGATCACGCTCTTATCAAATCCAAAATAATTGAAAACATCGTCCGACAGGCGATCCTCCGCAAAATCCCAGAATATTCCTTCGGAGAGAGCCGAAATACTGGTAGTCGTCTCACCCGTCAGTTTCATCGCGATGAAATCACCAGGCAACAAAATTTTGGAAATCTTCTTATAGATCGCAGGCTCCCTGTCTTTTACCCAGGCCAGTTTGGAAGCCGTAAAATTGCCGGGCGAGTTCAGGAGATGCCCGAGACATCTCTCCTGTCCGATACTCTCAAAAGCCTTGTCACCATAGGGAACGGCCCGACTGTCGCACCAGATAATGCTGTCCCGCAGAACCCGTTTGTCCGCGTCCACGAGAACCAACCCGTGCATTTGATAGGCGATACCGATGGCGGCGATTCTGCCGGGATCATAAGATCCCGATGCACCCGCCTTTAAAATGGCTTTCTGCACGCATTCCCACCAGGTCTCCGGCGACTGTTCTGCCCAACCCGGCTGCCTGGATAAAATAGCGGTTTCGTTTTCGGGGTATTGCGCGGAAGCCAGGGCCTGCCTGGTCTCCGCGTCTACGATTGACACCTTGATGGATGAGGTGCCGACATCTATTCCTAATAGCAGCATATAATCGCTTGGTTTTCGGGGGGTCGATTCCCTTAATCAAAAATACCGGCTTGGTATTTGTTTCAGCTTCTCGTTAAAAATCAGCGCATAAATATACAGCTTTTTGAATTGCAATCGATTGCATTTCCCTTTTTAGAAATGTGATTTTCGATTTTTACATAATACATTTGTAGTTAACAATATGATCCCCAAAAAAGAGATAACAATCTATGATATAGCCAAGGCGCTCAATATCTCGCCGGCTACCGTAAGCAGGGGCCTCAAAGATCACCCGGCCATCAACATCAAAACCCGTAAAAGGATCATGGACATGTCTCTGGAAATGGGCTACCGCTCCAACCATTTCGCCAGCAACCTGAGAAAACAAAAAACCCATACCATCGGCATCCTCGTTCATGAGCTGAATAGTCATTTCATCAGCTCGGTGCTGGCCGGAATCGAAAAAGTCACTGCGGGTTCAGGCTACGACCTGATCATCGGCCATTCCTCGGAGACATACCGGAAAGAAGTCTCCAATGCCCACAACCTGTTCCATAAGAGAGTCGACGGATTGATCGCATCACTGGCCTTCGATACCAGGGATCTCGCTCACTTTGATCCGTTTGTGAATAAGGGGATCCCTGTCGTATTCTTTGATCGCGTCGAAAATACCAGCTACGGCACCCGCGTGGTCATCGACAACGCGAAAGCAGGTTTTGAGGCCACTACACACCTGGCCGCGCAAGGCTGCAGGAATATCGCCCATATCACCGCCAACCTCACCCGAAACGTATATGCGGACCGGCTAAAAGGCTACCGGCAGGCGCTTGAATACTACGGCCTTCCCTATGACCCTTCACGGGTATTGGTAAATGATTTGAGCGAAGAAGCAGCAATGCGGGCCGCGCGTGAGATTATAAACATGGACCCGAGACCGGACGGCGTATTCATCACCAATGATTTCTGTGCTGCCGTCTTTATGCAGGCCCTAAAGGAGTCGGGCGTCTCGGTGCCGGAAGATATCGCCATCGTGGGATTCAACAATGACGTGATCGCAAAATTGATCCATCCGAAGTTGACAACCATCGACTACCGGGGAGAAGATATGGGAGAAAAAGCAGCTACCAGCTTGCTGGAACAGTTATCCGGGAGTGTCTATCCCCCGACAAATCCCGCTTATTTGCATACGGGAACTTCAAAAACGATCGTGATTCCGTCCGAATTAGTGATCAGGGGCTCCTCGATGAGACGGCCCCTTTCCTGAAAAGCTTCCTTCCCGGACCGGCCTCTCTCCGAAAAAATCCTATGATTCCATTTTTCTGCCGCCGGCGCTCTTCTCAAGCAACTGTATCAACTCATCCAGGACGATCGGCTTGCTGATATAATCATCCATGCCCGCACGAAGGCATTCTTCCCGGTCGCCTTGCATGGCATTTGCCGTCAGCGCCACGATCAAAGGCTGCTTTACAAGACGCCGGCGGATCTGCTTGGTCGCTTCCAGCCCATCCAGCTCGGGCATCTGGATATCCATCAGGATCATATCGTAGTCGTTCATGCCGGCAGCCTCAACAGCCTCCTGCCCGTTCTCCACGGATTCGGGCTGGTAGCCCAGGTTGCTGAGGACATGCACGATCAGTCGCTGGTTGATCAGATTGTCTTCCGCAACCAGTATTCGCATAGGGTACCGCCGGGAGAAGTCGGCGGAGATCTTGCCTTTCGTATCCTTTTGTTCCGAGGTATAACGCACCTGCTCCCGAAGACTGTTCACCACATTTCTGCAAAGGAGGCTCTGCTTGATAGGTTTTGTGAGAATAGCCGTGAACAGCTGTGGCCAGTCGTTCTCTTTCTCAGATCCGACAGAACTTAGCAACATGATAGGCAATTTGCTGTACCGGTTGCGCAGCTCTTGAGCCAGCGCTACACCATCCATCCCCGGCATATGCCTGTCGGTAATGACCAGGTCAATCCCGGGGTCCCGGGACATGAACGCCAACGCCTCTTCGCCAGAGCCGACAAGCAGGGGTACAAGCCTCCATTGATCCAACTGGTTTTTAAGAATCTCTCTGTTTGTGGGGTTGTCATCCACTACCAATACCTTCTTACCCTCCAGCCCGGACAGGTTGCAGTTCACATAATTCCGGATCGGCTGGACACCGGGCCGGGTCAAAATCGTGAACGTGAAGGTCGTTCCTTCTCCCGGTTTGCTCGTCACAGATATCTGACCCCCCATGAGCGAGACCAGTTTCTCACAGATAGCCAGCCCCAGACCGGACCCTCCGTACTTTCGCGTCGTGGATGAATCGACCTGTGAAAAAGATTTGAACAGAATACCGATCTTATCGGCAGGGATACCGATGCCCGTATCCCTCACTTCGAAGCACAGTTCCAGATCCTCGTCCTCCCCCGACCGCAATAAATGGACGCCAAGGAATACCTCTCCCCGGTGCGTGAATTTTATAGCATTGCCCAACAGATTCATCAGGATCTGTCTCAACCGCAAGGCGTCTCCGATGATTTGCGTGGGAACATTGTAGTCTATCTGGTAAGCCAGGTCCAGGCCGGACTGAGAGGCCTTGCCGGCAAATACATCCAGTACATCCTCTATGCAATTGCGAAGATCGAAGTCCCTTTTCTCCATCTCCATCTTACCCGAATCGATCTTTGAAAAATCCAGGATATCATTGATGACATTGAGCAGCCCTTCACCGCAATGAAGAATAGTGTCTGTGTATTCCTGCTGCTGTATGGTAAGAGGCGTCTCGGCTAAAAGAGAAGTCATCCCGATCACGCCGTTCAATGGCGTACGGATTTCGTGGCTCATCGTGGCGAGGAAAACACTCTTGGCACGGTTCGCCTCTTCGGCTTCCTGCCGGGCCTTCCTTTCTTCCCGCGTCAGGGCGCTAAGTCTCTCGGTTCGTTCTTTCACCTGCCTCTCCAGATCCCTGTTCCTCGCACGGATATGATTGACCCGGATACGATAGAAGCTGATGGCCCCGCCTATGATGCATAGTGAAAGGAGCAACCGGAACCACCAGGTCATCCAGAAGGGCGGCAGGATATGGATCTTTATGCTCGTTACCCGGGAAGACCAACTGCCGTCATTATTCTGTCCCTTTACCCTGAACGCATAATCCCCCGGATCCAGATTGGTATAGGTGACGGTACGCCTCATGCCCGCATCGTTCCATTCCTTATCGAAACCTTCCAGCTGGTAAGAGTATCGCTTTTTGTCGCGGGAAGTATAGTTCAGGGATGCATATCCGAAGGTAATGACCGTGTTCTTGTAGGACAAAGTGAGATCGTGCGTCTCGGAGATATCCTCCCGGAGGGGTGATGCCTCCTTTCCCCCATGCGTGATCGGAACGTCCTTGTTGAACAGCTGGAAATCCGTGATCAGCAAGGGCGGATCATAGGGATACCGTTTCATGCTGTCCGGATAAAACTCGTTAAATCCATTGATCCCGCCGAAATACATCTGGCCGGTCTTGCTCAAACAACTGGCCTGCTCTTTAAACTCGTTCGATTGCAGTCCGTCCCCTTCATTAAAATTCGAGAAGGATTTATCGACCGGGTTGAATCGGGACAAACCCTTGAGCGTACTGATCCACAGGTATCCTTTCCAGTCTCCTAAAACTGCGACCACGGAATTGTTGGGAAGGCCATTTTCGGTGGTATAGGCGGTAAAGACCCCGGTAGCCCTGTCAAAATAATTCAGACCACCCGATGTGCCGATCCATAAATTACCCAGGCTGTCTTCCAGCAAGCTGCTGACCTCATTACTGCTGATGCTGTTCTTCCGTTCGTCGTGAATAAAATGTCTGAAAGTCCCGGTCTTGCGGTTAAAGAGGTTGAGACCGCCCCCGTAAGTGCCGATCCATAGTTCTCCCCGGCTGTCCCCAAACAGCGTGTAGATATTATTGTTTGAAATCCCATCGGGCTTATCGGGATTGTACGGGTAATGGATAAACCGGTTATGGATCGCATCATATTCATCGAGGCCGCCCCCGAATGTGCCGATCCACATATTCTTTTCCCGGTCTTCAAAGACAGTCCACGCAAAATTACTGCTGAGGCTCGATGAGTCATCGGGGTTATGTCTGAAATGACGCCAGGTCTTTTTTTCAGGATTGAAAATACTTACCCCATCCCCCCAGGTTGCCGCCCAGAGATTGCCCCTGGAGTCGTCTTCTATGTCCAGCACATAGTTGCCGCTGATACTGTTGGCATTGCCGCCTTCATGTTTGTAATGAATAAACCTGCCTGCCGCCCGATCGAACAGGTTTAGGCCGCCTCCATCCGTGCCGATCCAAAGCCTCTGCTTCGGATCTTCAAAGATGCACAATACGTTGTTGTCGCTGAGACTGTTCGGCGAGGTATTGTGCTTATAGTGGGTGAACCGGTTACGGTCCTTGTTGAACAGGCTGATCCCGCCCGCGAAAGTCCCCACCCACATATTCCCCCGCACATCCCTGCAAATAGTGTTGATCGAGTTGCTGCCCAGACTGGTATTATCGATCTCGTCGTAGCGGAAATTTTCGAAGAGTTCCGTATCCGGGTTAAAGATGCTCAGCCCCCCGTTCTCGGTCCCTATCCAGATGTTCCCATTCTCATCTTCCAGCAGCGTATATACCAGGTCGGTAGGTAGTCCACGGGGATTCTTCTCCGAATACCTGAAATGACGAAATTTGCCCGTAACCGGATCGAGCAGGTCCAGGCCGCCCCCATAGGTGCCGACCCAAAGCCGGTGACGGCTGTCTTCCAAAACGGTATATACATCGTCATAGCTCAGCGAATTGAGATCCTTCTCGCTGTGACGAAAGGTCTTGATGGACTTGTCCGCCGGATCGTAGCAATTCAGGCCGGTCAGTGTGCCGATCCAAATCCTGTGGCGGTAATCTTCGACAAGGGTCTTTACGAAATCATGTGACCCGGACAACCAGGGTATTAATTTCCCGGTGGCCGTATCCAGCATCCGGATGCCCTGCCCATCCGTACCGACCCATAGATTATGCCTGGAATCTTCGAGCAGCACTGTAACAAAATTACCGGTGAGACCGGCTCCGGCATTCCCCGACAAATTATAGTGTATAAAAAGCGCCTTGTTGCGGTCGAACCTATCCAGCCCGCCCGCCGTACCGATCCATAAATTATGCCTGGAGTCTTCCAGGATCGCTGAGACATAGCTATTGACAAGACTGTTCTTGTCATGAGCGTCATTCTGGTAGACGGTAAATTTGTATCCGTCATATCTGTTCAGGCCGTCACGGGTTCCGATCCACATAAAGCCCCTGCTATCCTGCAGGATCGAAAGGACATTACTATGCGACAAGCCACTCCCCGTACTCAGACGATCGAATTTTATCTGATGCACCTGGGGCCGTCCCGGCAGACAGATAAACAAGAGGCTGATCACAACGGAAAAAGGCCTTAAAAACATACGGTATAAATGCTGAATCAAAATTTTGTTGGATGAGAAAAAATTGCTTTCCGAGAATAAGCGCAAATACTTAATTTCTAAGGCTCAATTAGACCTCAATCATTGGTAAACGTTGATTTTCCCCTATTATTGCCGCTTTTCGGCTTCGCGACTACCCATTTACCTTAAATCTCCTCATCGGCTACCCGTTGTGTTCACGCAGGCTTTACTTTTGGCTTCCGGGAGTGGAATTCCTTCCGGTATTTCGCCAGGTTAATGAGCAGCACGCTTAACAGGATGACGGCCAGACCGAGGATTTGCAAGGAAGACATCCTTTCGCTCGCGTCCCCGGTAAAGAACACCCCCAATAAGACGGCCACAACGGGGTTGACATAGGCATGGGTGCTGACCTGCGTAGCAGACCTTACCTGCAGCAGCCAGATAAAGGCGCTATAGCCTGCCAATGATCCCATCGTAACAAGATAGAAAAGGGCAAGCCAGGAAGCGGCGGTAACAGCATGAAAATGAAAATGGGATGTTTCCCCGCTCAACAGGCCGACGGGAACGAAAGCGATACCGGCGGCCATCATTTGCCAGCCTGCATTCACGGAATTCGAAGGACCGCTGGAATTGTACTTGGCATACAGGGAACCGGCAGCCCAGCAGATGGAAGCGATCAGGAGCGCTCCGAGTGCGACTAATTCCCATTTGCTATTCGTAGCGTGCATGGTCCGCATCAATTTCTCAATAAAAAGGAGGATGACCCCGATAAAACCGATTGCGAGGCCGATAAGAGTCTCCTTGCTGTGAAAGTTCTCCGCCCAATTGCGTCTGTCAAGGATCACAAACCAAAGAGGCCCCGATGCAAGCAAAATAGCAGCGAGCGAACTGGCCAGGTACTGCTCCGACCAAATCAGGATGCCGTTACCCAGCAGAAGCAGCAGCAGCCCGCTGATCGCGGCAGGTCGGACATCTTTCCATACAAACAACTTCTCACCCCTGAATAAACACCATGACAACATCAGTGCGCCCGCAATCTGGTAACGCAACGCCCCCAGCATCATGGGTGGAAAACCCCGGATGGCCAGGCGGATAAAAAAATAGGTAGAGCCCCATACAATATACAGGATCGCAAAGGCAATAATGACCATCGCGGAGGAGGCCTGTTTGGGAGAAGCCGGTTTGGAGGGAGCAGAACACTCCTCCGCAAAATCAGTAGCAGGAGGTATATTTGCAGGCATAAAAGCAGATTTGACTCTATTGCTGACGGATCACCAGTTTCTGCTCCTCTTTGATCGTTTCCAGCACGATGGTGGTCTTTGTAGACTGGATATTCGGGATTTTGCTAAAACCCGTTCGCATCAACTTCATCAGCGAGGCGGAATCAGCCGTTCGAACCTTTACGAGGTAACAATCTTCACCGGCGATATGGTGCACTTCCTGTACTTCCGGCATCTTCGCCAAAGTCTCTCCCGTCTGGTTACTGCCTAAACCGTCGGTGGCCTTTACAAAAATAAAAGCCAGCAGTTTCTGTTCCACCGCCCCGGGATCTATGCCCGTCGTATAGTGGGTGATTACTTTCTTCTGTTCCAGCTTCTTCACTCTCTCCAACACTGCCGAGGGAGCCATGTCCAGCCTCTTTGCCAGATCCACATTGGTTATCCGCGCATTCTCCTGCATCTCCGCCAGAATCTGGCGATCAATCGCATCCAGACTGATTTCCATGCATAATTTTTGGAAATTTATCTAAAAACAGAATTTAATCCAAAAAAAAATACAAAAACAGAATTTTATTCATAAAATATCCCGGTGTGAAATGCGCAGGAAGCGATGCTGGAAAACCGCGGGAGAATGACACGGAAAAACGACGCAGGAAAATGACCGGCAACAAAAAGACCCAAAAAATGACGCAGAAAAAAGCGCAGCAGAAAAAAGCAAAAAGACGGTTTGGGGCACGCCCGAGGCCTTGACATATCCAAAAAAGACATATCTGCAATTAACATATAAATTATATTATTAATTTCTTGTCGGGATCAATAGCTCTCTTATATCTACATCAAGGGCCAGGGCGATTTCACGAAGCAATTTGAGAGTGGGTTGAAATTCGTTGTTGCATATACGAGTAATGCTGTTAGGAGCGATACCTACCATTTTAGCCAATTCCTTATGCGTGATGTCTTTTTCAGCCAAGACAGTCTTGATCCTATTGATTTTAATCTTTTTTTCCATTCTGCTGCGGTTGAGGGGCAAGCCAATTTACTTTATTTATGTCTAACTAAAACGCAACAGCGAAGATAAACTTCTAGGAATCAATCGCTTCTAATATTAGCGCAATACGTATGACATATTTTTCAATCAGTATAATGTATCATAGAATAATTTTTACGTATCTTGTCAACAGTATATATTTTTTGGCCCAGGCCCTGATAATAATTCAACCAAAAATCTTAAAGGGACGGGCTCTCCTGTCCCTTTGAGATTTTGCCGTTCCCCTATATGGAATTTTTCCATATATCGAAGAAGATTCCCATAGAGAGACCCGAAGCTCCTTACGATCAAAAATCCGGTAATTATTATTCCCCCCGGGATTATTTCCCGCTCCTCTCTTACAATTATTTTTTCCGGAGTAGCTTTTCGCCCCGAGGTACGGATATACTCAGGTATGGCCTTCCCTCTTTTCGGGTCGCGGTGGAAGACACCCTCATCCGGACCAAAATATTTCTGCAACTCAAAAATAAATGTTATTTTGACACGAATTGCCATACGAAAATGATACACGAAGAACTTGTCATAGGGGTGGACTTCGGCACCGACTCCGTGCGCTCCATCCTGGTAAATACACGCAACGGCCTGGAACTCGCTTCCTCCATTTTTTTTTATCCGCGATGGAAAGACGGTCTTTATTGCGATCCGGCATCTAACAGATTCCGTCAGCATCCCCTCGATTATATAGAAGGCCTCGAGCACACCGTGAAAAACTGCGTAGCGCAGGCCGGTGCAAACGCGAAAGGGAACATCAAAGCCATCTCCATCGATACGACCGGCTCTACCCCCGTAGCCGTCGACCCATCGGGGACCCCATTGGGACTGATCCCCGGCTTCACCGACAACCCAAATGCCCTGTTTGTCCTCTGGAAAGACCATACCGCCGTGCAGGAAGCAGCGGCCATCAACGCACACGCGACGACATCCAGCTCGCCTTACCTGCAATTTGTGGGTGGAATTTACTCCTCAGAATGGTTCTGGGCGAAACTGCTCCATGTACTCAGGGAAGATGCATCGGTCCGAAAAGCCTGCTATTCCTGGGTCGAACATTGTGATTGGATCCCCTTTCTGTTGACCGGTGGAAAGCAGGTGGAAACCATAAAAAGGGGGGTCTGTGCGGCGGGCCATAAAGCCTTGTGGGCCGCCGAATTCGGCGGTCTCCCCCCGGACGCCTTCTTTACAGGCATCGACCCGCTCCTGGAAGGTTTTACCAAACGCCTGTTTACAAAGACCTATACGGCAGATCAGCCGGCCGGTACCCTCTCGAAAGAATGGTCCGATCGCCTGGGTCTGACCGAATCGGTAATCGTTGGAGTCGGCGCGTTTGACGCACACATGGGCGCGGTAGGCGGCCAGATCGAGCCCTACCATCTAAGCAAGGTCATGGGCACCTCCACCTGCGATATGTTGGTCGCGCCGATCCGGGACGTCGAAGGACGTTTGGTGAAAGGCATCTGCGGGCAGGTGCCCGGTTCCGTAATACCCGGTATGATGGGCATGGAAGCAGGTCAATCGGCCTTTGGAGACGCCTACGCCTGGTTTCGAAATTTGTTGTCATGGCCTCTTCAGGAGCTATTCGGCAAATCCGACACACTCCCCGCCAATACAACGAGGGCCCTGGTGGAAGAGACATTCCAAAAAATCCTTCCCACGCTCAGCAGGCAGGCCGATACGCTCCCAATTTTGGAATATGGCGAGCTGGCCGTCGATTGGTTCAACGGCCGGCGTACGCCCGATGCCAACCAACTACTGAAGGGCGCCGTCATGGGTCTTGGCTTGGGCAGCGATGCTCCCCGTATTTTCCGGGCAATTGCCGAGTCCACCTGTTTCGGAGCCAGGGCGATCGTAGATCGTTTCATGCGGGAAGGCATACCCGTAAAAGGGCTGATCGGGCTTGGCGGTGTGACAGGCCGATCTCCTTTTATCATGCAGATGATGGCAGATATCCTGGATATGCCGATCCGCATACACCGCTCCGAACAGACCTGCGCGCTCGGCGCGGCCATGTTCGCGGCCACGGCAGCCGGCATCTACAAAAAAGTAGAAGACGCCATGCAGATCATGGGTCAGGGGTTTGACCGGGAATTCCACCCGGATCCCGCCCGGGTGCCGGTCTACGCCAACCGCTACCGACAATATGAGGCTTGCGGAAAGTTTCTTGAGGCAGCCGAAACAACCCAATACAAGGTCTCTTCATCCGCATCGCGGATCGCCCTGTCAGGAGCCCCGACGGTCTCCTCGCCATCGACCGATTTTCCCGCTGCCGACCCGTCATCGCCCACTACCCCGGTTGCTCCGAACACAACTCCGGAATCAGACCCCGTCTCTGACCACTCACCACTCACTACTGACCACTCACCACTCACCACTCACTCCTCACTAACAGCCCCTCACGATAAATACCGCTCTATCCGGGAGGCCGCTTACGAAGCGAACATGGAGCTACCCCGTCTCAAGTTGGTGCTCTTCACCTTCGGAAACGTCAGCGCAGCCGATAGGGGGTTGGGGGTCTTCGCGATCAAACCCAGCGGCGTCCCCTATAAAGACCTGTCTCCCGAAAAGATGGTGGTCGTAGATTTTGAAGGCCGGACGATATCAGGTAGCCTGCGCCCCTCGTCCGATACGCAGACACATGCCCTCTTGTACAAGCACTGGTTGTCGATCGGCGGCATCGCCCACACCCACTCTACTTTTGCAACCGCCTGGGCACAATCCCAACGATCTATTCCCCTGTATGGAACGACACACGCCGACCATAATACAGGCGATATCCCCTGCGCGCCTCCCATGAACGACGATCGGATACAAGGAGATTATGAATACCAGACAGGATTACAGATCATAGAAGAACTCCGGGCCCGCAGATTAAGCTACGAGGACCTGGAGATGATCCTGGTCGGTAATCATGCTCCCTTCACCTGGGGCAACACCGCGGCCAAAGCCGTCTATAACAGCGCCGTTCTCGAATCTATTGCCCAAATGGCCTATCTCACTGAACAGATCCGTCAAGACTGCCCCCGGCTCAAAGATTCCCTGGTAAAAAAACACTATGACAGAAAGCATGGGCCCGGATCCTATTATGGTCAGCCATAGCGCCCAATCCAGAGCGGATGCCCATCCGATAGCCCGGGATAGCCATCCCATACTCGTTCGTTCGTACGCATAGCTCAATCCGTTTTCCACCCGATCATCTATCTACTCAACTGTTATTAAAATCTCCCAAAAAATGAACGCCGATCTCAAAAAATTCACCCTTTGGTTCGTTACCGGCAGCCAGCACCTGTATGGAGAAGACACCCTCAAACAGGTGGCCTCCCACGCTCAAATCATCGCCCAATCCCTGGACGAATCTCCGCAGATCCCTGTCACCATCGCATACAAACCGGTGGTAAAAACACCCGAAGAAATCTATCATCTCTGCCTCGAAGCCAATTCCGACAACGGCTGCATCGGCATCATCGCCTGGATGCATACCTTCTCCCCGGCCAAAATGTGGATCGGGGGTCTCAAGGCATTGCAAAAACCGCTGGCACACCTCCACACCCAATTCAATCGTGATATTCCCTGGAATACCATCGACATGGACTTTATGAACCTCAACCAAAGCGCTCATGGAGACCGGGAATTCGGTTTCCTTATGAGCCGTATGAGGCTGAACCGAAAGGTGATCGTCGGTCATTGGCAGGACCCGGAAGTCCGGGACAGGCTCAACGTATGGACAAGGGCCGCGGCGGCCTGGCATGACTGGCAAAATGCCCGCTTTGTTCGTTTTGGAGACAATATGCGACAGGTGGCCGTAACGGAAGGGGACAAGGTGGAGGCCGAACTGACCTTCGGCTATTCGGTCAATACGCATGGCATTGGCGACCTCGTCAGGACCATCGGCGAAGTCAGCGATGCCGCCGTCGACAGGTTGACGGAAGAATACGACGACCTCTACACCCTGGCAGAGCCCCTGCGCAAAGGAAAAGCCGGCCGCGTCTCCCTGCGGGAAGACGCCAGGATAGAACTCGGCCTGCGCGCCTTCCTCGAAAACGGTCGCTTCAAAGGCTTTACCGATACCTTCGAAGACCTTCACGGGATGACCCAGTTACCGGGGATCGCCGCACAACGCCTGATGAACAGCGGCTACGGGTTTGCGGGGGAAGGGGACTGGAAGACCGCCGCACTCGTGCGGGCTATGAAAGTCATGGGCGGCGGACTACCGGGAGGCAACTCCTTCATGGAAGATTACACCTACCACCTCGCCCCCGATAACCCGCTCGTCCTGGGCGCCCATATGCTGGAAATCTGCGAATCGATCGCCGCCGGCAGACCTTCCTGCGAGATCCATCCGCTCGGTATCGGCGGTAAAGCCGATCCGGTACGACTGGTATTTAACGCGGGTGGCGGACCTGCCCTCAATGCATCCCTCGTTGACATGGGCAATCGCTTCCGGCTGCTGGTAAATGAGGTCCTGGCCGTCGCCCCCGAACAACCTCTACCCAGGCTTCCTGTCGCACGCGTTCTATGGAAACCGCTGCCGGATATGAAGACCGCCTGCGCAGCGTGGATCCTGGCGGGCGGGGCTCACCATACCTGTTACAGCCAAAACCTGACGACCGAACACCTGCGGGATTTTGCAGATATCGCCGGGGTTGAATATGCCCTGATAGACAGGACCACAGATTTATATCGATTCCGTAATGAACTTCGATGGAATGAAGTATATTACCAGCTCAATAAATAAACCCGGAAAAATTGCTATAAATAGCAAGAATAGTCTAAATAAGAGTCTAATAAGCGTTTGCGTATGAATAAGAACCTGGCCCCGACAGATTACTTCGTCTTCATCATTTATTTCATCATCGTAGCCTTCTACGGTTACTGGATCTACCAAAGAAAGAAAAAAGCCGTCATCGATACAAAAGACTTCTTCCTCGCAGAAGGATCCTTAACCTGGTGGGCCATAGGCACCTCCCTGATTGCGTCGAATATTTCGGCCGAACAAATGATTGGCATGAGCGGCTCGGGCTTCCGGCTGGGCCTGGCGATCTCTACGTATGAATGGATGGCGGCAGCATCCCTGGTGATCGTGGCCGTCTTTTTTATTCCCGTTTACCTGAAGAACAAGATCTATACCATGCCGCAGTTCCTCAGCCAGCGCTACAATGGCACGGTCGCCATGATCATGGCGATCTTCTGGCTGGCTTTGTACATTGTCGTGAACCTGATGTCGATCCTATACCTGGGCTCTCTTGCCATCAGTGGCATGACCGGAATCAGTATTTACACCTGCATCGTGCTGCTCGCCGTCTTCTCCGTTTTCATCACGCTCGGCGGGATGAAGGTTATCGGCTACACCGATGTCATCCAGGTTTTTTTCCTGATCCTGGGAGGGCTCGTAGCCACCTATATCGCGTTACACCTGGTCGCGGAGAAATCCGGCCAGTCAGGGCTGCTGAACGGGTTTAAATTGCTGACCACGGAAGCCGGCGACCATTTCCATATGATTTTCAAAAAGGACAATCCCAACTATGTCAGTCTCCCGGGTCTGACGGTGCTCATAGGAGGAATGTGGATCACAAACCTCAACTATTGGGGATGCAATCAATATATCACACAACGCGCGCTGGGAGCCAACCTCACCACAGCCAGGAGCGGCATCCTCTTTGCCGCATTCCTGAAATTGCTGATGCCGGTGATTGTCGTGCTGCCGGGTATTGCTGCCTATGTCCTTTATCAAAAAGGGATGTTCCATACGGAAATGCTGAGCTCAAGCGGTGTAGTGGATGTAAACAAAGCCTATCCGAACCTGCTGAGCCTGCTGCCGGCCGGATTAAAAGGACTTGCATTTGCCGCGCTGACGGCGGCCATCGTGGCTTCCCTCGCCGGAAAGGCCAATAGTATCGCAACCATCTTCACACTGGACATCTACAAAAAAGCCATTAACCGGGACGCCGGTGAAAAAAAGATGGTAGGAGTGGGTAAGATTACCGTAGTCGTATCTATGCTCCTTGCCATCATTATGTCCCTGATCATCGGCGAAAAACTGATGGGAGAAGGGAAACAAGGCTTTAACTATATCCAGGAGTATACCGGTTTCTTCTCACCCGGGATCTTCGCGATGTTCCTATTGGGGTTTTTCTGGAAACGGACCACCTCGAACGCAGCCCTGTTCGCTACCATTGGCGGCTTTGTCCTCTCCTGCGTGCTGAAATTCCTTCCCCAATGGGTCGATCTGAGTTTCCTGACCCCTTACGGCTTTTATCAACCAAACAATGATAATCACGGCATTTACGAGATCCCTTTTCTCGATAGAATGGGATTCGTCTTCCTCTTCTGTATCATAGGAATGGCCATCATCAATTTCGTCGAAAACAAGAGGGGCGTAAAAACCAAGGGTCTGGAAGTGGACCGCAGCATGTTCAGGGTGTCCGGCAGCTTTGCTACGGGTGCGCTGGTCATCTGCGCATTACTCACAATCCTGTATACCGTTTTCTGGTAGCCTTTTGCAATACCCTTCCCGGAGCGTGGCTCATTTAAAAATATAATAAGCAGACTATGATTCGTTATTCGGGACAAAGCCGCCTCCTGATCGCCATCGATTGCATCATTTTTGGATTTGACGGGCACGATATAAAACTGCTCCTGATACAACGCGGGCTGAGACCCGAAAAAGGGAAATGGAGTCTGATGGGCGGTTTTCTTGAGCCCGCGGAAAGTCTCGATGATGCAGCCAGCCGGATACTAAAAAAATTGACGGGTCTGGAAGGCGTATACCTCGAACAGTTGCATGCTTTTGGAGATCCCTTGCGCGACCCGGTGGAGAGGACCATCAGCGTCGCCTATTTCGCCCTGGTGGATATCCACCGGTACGAGAAACAACTCAGCACCGAATACCATGCGGAATGGTTCCTGCTGAAAGAATTGCCCGAACTGATATTTGATCACACCACAATGGTTCGGATGGCCAGGAGGGAACTCCGCTACAAGGCGGCCCTCCATCCCATACTCTTCGAACTCCTCCCGCAAAGGTTTACGATCCCCCAGCTGCAAATTCTCTATGAAGGGATCTATGACACTACCTTCGATAATCGCAACTTCAGCCGCAAAGTCCTCTCGACCGGACTGCTGATCAAGCAGAAAGAAAAAGACAAGGCCAATTCAAAGAAGGGAGCCTTTTATTACAAGCTGGACAAACGAAAGTACAAAGCCAATTTCCAGGCCTTTCTCAACTTCATCCCGAACCCGGACAAACTGCTCTTGTAAACGCGCTCTTCCCGGTCCCCCGCTCCATCCACCATCATCGGCCTCCCGAATCAACCGGCCTTCGCCCCTTCGATCCCCCTGCCCCTGTTCAGCCCCTTATATGATAGGCCTTCGGGTGGACAAAAGCACGAATCCCCTGGTAGGACAAGGTGGAACCCAACCCGGAATGCTTTCTACCCGACCAGGGCAGGGAAGCGCTCACCCGGTCGCAGCAATTCCAATATACGGTCCCGGTATTGATCTTATTCATGATCCGCTCCGCCCTCTCATAATTCGCCGAATAAACAGCCGCCGTCAAACCATATTCGGTGTCCGCAAGCAAAGCCAGGGCTTCCGCATCGTCCTTCACTTTCTGTATGCCGATGACCGGGCCAAATGATTCCTCCGTCATCAGCTTCATCGAATGATTGACATTGACCAGCACCGCCGGTTCCATAAAATAACCTTTCCTGTCCAGCTTTTTGCCCCCCGCCAAAAGGACAGCCCCCTTCGCTATGGCGTCCTCGACCTGTGATAAGAGGAAGTCCAATTGCGGCTGCCGGCTCAAAGGACCGATTTCAGTCGCGGGGTCCAACGGATCTCCGATCACCATCTTCTTCGCCTGCCGGACATACGACTCGACAAAACGATCGTAGATCTTTTCATGCACATAAATCCTTTCCACGGCACAGCAGCTCTGGCCGTTATTGTACACGACCCCTTCCAGTGCCGCCGCCGCCACCTGATCCAGGTTCTCCACATCTTCCATGACATATAACGGGTCTTTTCCGCCCAGTTCCAACTGGCAAGGCACCAGTTGAGCAGCTACCTTCTCCGCAATATACCGGCCGGTCCGATAGCTGCCGGTAAAGAAATAGCCGTTTAAGGGCAGTTTCAACAGGCATTCGCCCACATTACCCTTGCCCAGGACTATCTGGAAACAATCTTCGGGTACCCCGGACTGATAAAGCAGCCGCTGGATATGTATACCTGTCAGCGCCGAATATTCCGATGGCTTATAGAATACGGCATTCCCCCCGATCAGCGCGGGGATGAATACATTTACCCCCACGAGGTAGGGGTAGTTCCAGGCCGAAATATTAGCGATGATGCCCAACGGCTCATAACGGATCTTCTCGCGGGTAGCCCCTTCCGCTGTAACCCACTCATCGGAGAGATACCTGGCTGAATTATCGAGGAAATATTTTATGCGTGCCCGTGCGCCATTGAGCTCATTATAAGATTGCTGCAGCGGTTTACCCATTTCCCCGGTCAGCGTAAGAGCCAGGTCATCCTTCTGTTCGTCCAGCAATGCATAAAATCTTGCGATGCAGGCGATCCTCTTGTCCACGGACAATGAAGCCCAGACAGGCTGTCCCTTTTTTAGCAACTGATATTTCTGGTCGATGGTTTCCGCATTATCTTCGGCTATCTCCCGGATCACTTCTTCGGTAGCAGGATTAATAATTATCATTTCGTCTCTTTTATTTTTTCACAGTTCTTTTTACTTTTTCATCCCTCCTCCATTCATGTCCATTCGCCTCATTTTCCCTCACCGCTGGTATTCGCAACGTCTCCATTCGTTTCGTTCGTGTTGTACTTTTCGCATCCATTTTTCACAACCGCCTTTCGCGTCCGCTTTTTGCGTTCCTCACTTTTCACGTTTATTGGCGCTTCCAAGTACTTCTTCAATATACCGGTCACGGATCGACCGGTACAAAAAAGAATCCGCAAACCCGTTGATAAACATCCTCTCCGGATGCCATTGCACCGCAACCATGAATGGCTTCCCTCCCGGAGCCTCCCATTCGATCCCCTCAATCGTCCCATCCTCTGCCCTGCTGTTGACGACCAGCCCCTCTCCCAGCCGGTCAATGGCCTGGTGATGCGCACTGTTGGCAATGCCCTTCGGAGTCCCTGCAATGGATGACAATAGAGTCCCCGCTTCAATCAGCACGGGATGACGTTTGTCTTCTTTTACGTTTTCATGTATGGCATCTCCCTGCTCACCCAGGTCCTGCACCAGGCTGCCACGAAGACAAACATTGATCAGCTGTAACCCCCGGCAAACACCCAATACCGGCAGACCGCGCTCCCGGGCAAATTCAAAAAGAGACTTTTCAAAAAGGTCACGTCCCTTCTCCCAGCCATCAGCCGGCGCCTTTATATAGACAGGACTGCCTCCATACAGGTCAGGATGAATATCGACACCACCGGACAAGACCAATCCATCGCACCGGCGGATCTCTTCAAAGTTATCATCCTCAACCGAAAACCTGATTACTTCGATCTCCGCTCCACGACCCGCTTCTCCGGTTCCGCCGGTCTCCCCTCCCTGCCTTGCGACAGTTCCCTTTATCCAGTCCACATAGTTCTGGTGTTTGGCCGGTGATCCGGTATAAGTCAATCCTATTTTCATGTCCTGATCGATCTTTTCTTTTATAAGGTCTCTTTACCGCCTCTTCCGCTACAAATCCCCGCAGCGAATCCTCTTCTACGGGATCCCATCTACATCGCCTCTTCGTACAATCCTTTAAAATCTTCCCGGCTGACAGGCCGCGGATTACTGGGATGACAGAAATCCGCCAGCGCAAGATCCGAAAGCGTTTCTATATGTTCCTTCTTTACCCCGATATCGCGCAGACGCAACGGAATATTCAACTCCCCGTTCAGGCGTGTCAGGCGTTCGACAACGGCCTCTCCTCTTTCATCCTTCAAATCCATCACCCTGGCGATCTTCCTGAACTTGTCTTCGCTGCCCGGGATATTGAATTGCATGCCATAGGGCAGATTGACTGCATTGGCAAGCCCGTGATGGGTATCCAGCAGCGAGGACAAAGGATGCGCCAGCGAATGGACTACGCCCAGTCCTTTTTGAAAAGCCACCGCCCCCATCAGTGAGGCGATCATCATCTTACTCCGCGTCTCCAGGTCCGGCTTTTTCACGGCGCCTGCAATGGCTTCGTTGATAAGTGCAATCCCTTCCAACGCGATCCCTTCGCACATCGGATGAAACCCCTTGGCCACAAACGCTTCCAGGTTGTGCGTGAGAGCGTCCATTCCCGTAGCGGCCGTCACGAAAGGCGGCAGGTCCATCGTCAGCAAAGGATCGGCAAATACGATCTTTGCCAGCAGTTTCGGCGAAAACAAGATCCTCTTCCTGTGCGTGTCATCCTCCGATATGATGGCACTCCGACCCACTTCGCTACCCGTGCCGCTCGTCGTGGGAACGGTTATAAAATAAGGCACTTCTTCGGTCACATACTTGTCGCCGCCGATCAGATCGTCATAATCGAACAGATCGCGGTGGTGATGAATCCGAAGCACGACGGCCCTCGCCACATCCATCGCCGCGCCCCCGCCAATCCCGATGACACTGTCCCTTCCGGTGGCTCTAAACAGGTCCCCGCCCTTCAGCACATCTGACTTTACCGGGTTCTTATGAATGTCGGAAAAGACTTCCACGGACATCCCGGCGGTCTGTAAAGATTTCTTTATCTCCTTCAAAAAACCCAACTGGGCTACCACGGGGTCCGTAACGATTAATGGCTTGCTAAATCCTGCAGAAGCCAGGTGAGCGGGCAGTTCCCTGATGGCGCCGGCCCCGAACCGGATGATCGTTGGAAAATTGTACTGTCTGATGGTATTAAAATCTGTCATATCCTTCTTTTCTTTTGTCGTTTTGTTCTTTTGTCGGTTGCTCTTCTTTCTGGCCGCAGCGCCCTGCCGACGAGATGAAAGTCCGCTGAGCATAGTAGCCGACACCCTCGTTGCTCAGTCAGTTTCGTTCTGCAGCCAGTTTCGTCCTGCGGTTCTTCTTTTAGCCTGTGTTATATAATCTCCAGGTATCGCTTCAGTTCCCAGTCGGTGACTACTTTGGAGAACTGCCTCCACTCCCATTCCCGGGTACCCGTAAAATGGTCGACAAAGCCCTCTCCGAAAAGCTCCCTGGCGACGGCGGATTCTTTCATCGCCTGTGTCGCTTTCCAGAGGTTTCCCGGCAGGATCCCATTGGTTTTGTTCGCGTATCCGCTTCCGATAGTAGCAGCCGTCTCCAGCTTCAACCCTTTTTGGATCCCATAGAGACCACTGGCCAGGCAACCGGCCATGGCCAGGTAGGGATTGGAATCGGAACCCACGACCCTCGTCTCCAGACGGGTAGACCCCGCGCCCCCGGGGAGCGCCCGTAAGGCCGTGGTACGGTTGTCGATGGCCCAGGTCAGCGTGGTAGGCGCCCAGGCGCCTTCAACCAGCCGTTTGTAGCTGTTGACGGTCGGCGCAAACATCGGGAGAATAAAAGGCAGACAGTGCAGCTGCCCGGCAATATAGCTCTCCATCATGCTGCTCAGCCCGGTTTTGGATTTCTTGTCGTAGAAAAGATTCTGCTTTCCGTCCGCCGACCAGAGGCTCTGATGGACATGACCGCTGCAACCCGGCAGGTTCTCGTTGAATTTAGCCATAAAACTGGCGATGATCCCATGCCGGTGCGCAATCTCTTTGACGCCCGCCTTGAACAGCACCGCCCGATCAGCTGCTTCGAGGGCCTCGGAATAGAGGATGGCCGCTTCGTATACTCCCGGCCCTGTCTCCGTATGTATTCCTTCCAGGGGAACGCCAAATTTATTCAGCAGGTCGAAAAGATCATGAAAAAATGCACTCCCCTGCGACGCCCTCAACACGGAATAACCGAACATCCCATTCGTGATCGGTTTCAATCCGCGAAAAGAATTCTGATAGAGTTCATCGACATTGTTGACGAAATTGAACCACTCGAACTCCTGTGAGAAAAAAGGGAGGTAGCCCGCGCGGGATGCCCGGCCGATGACTTTTTTCAAAAGCCCCCGCGGACAGATCGGCAGGTCCTCTTTTCCCTCTTCCCTGAAATCAGCCAGGAAAAAGGGAAGATCCTTCTCCCAGGGTATCTGCCGGTATGTGTCGATATCCACGACGGCCTGTGCATCGGGATACCCCGTATGCCAACCGGTAATTTTTGCGTTGTCATAGGCCTGGTCGGCGGCATCCCATCCAAATACAACGTCGCAAAATCCAAAACCCTTCTCCACGACGGATTTGAACTTCTCGAAACTGATAACCTTACCACGCAGCACGCCGTCGATATCCGTGACGGCCAGCTTCACTTTGCCAGTCTCCCGTTCCGTCAGTTGTTGTAAAAGTTCAGGAATTGATTGTTTTTTCTGCATCAGGAGTTCTTTTAACGAAAAAATGAAACCAAATATAGGACAGTGCCAGTATCGAAAAATAAATAACGGCCAATTTTATGTTCAGCGTGACCATCGCGATCAGGGAAATAGCCGCTATGGTCAGGGCCACCAAAGGAAACCAGGGATAGAAAGGCACCCGGAAAGGCCTTGCAAGAGCCGGCTCTCTCCTTCTGAGCGTCAGCACCGTGATCATCGAAAGGATATAAAGGGTGATTGCGCCAAAAACGGAGATCGTGATGATCTGATCTGTCTTACCGGAAAGCAACGCGATGATCCCGATCACCATATTCACCACCAACGCATTGGCGGGTGTCTTAAAGCGGGTATGTATCTTCCCGAAAACGCCGGGTATGTAGCGCACGCGCCCGAATTCATAGGTAGCCCTGCTGGCCGCCAGGATGATCCCGTGAAAAGAAGCCACCAGCCCCATCAGCCCGATGGTGATCAGCAGATGATAGACCAGCGTTCCCGTCCCCGCTATTTTAGACAGAGCCAGCGGAAGAGGGGAGTCGGATGGTGGAGCTCCCAGCGAAGGATAAACGATGGCTTCCCACCCCCCGACACCTATAGATGAAATAAATACCAACACACAGAGCAGTACGAGAGTTGCCAACGCCGACCCGAAACCCAGCAGTACGTTCCGCTGGGGGTTCACGGTCTCTTCCGCAACGTTGGCCACCCCTTCCAGTCCCAGGAAGAACCAGATCGCAAACGGTATGGAAGCCCAAACGCCTCTCCATCCAAAAGGGAACGCGTTTTCCCGCAGGTGCTGCATACTGAAATGCGGGAGGGTGATCCCCGAAAACAACAACAACTCGAATACCGCCAGCACGGTCACGATGAGCTCAAAGACCGCCGCCGCCTTCACCCCATAAATATTCAGACAGGTAAACAGAAGATAAGCCGTGATCGCAATTCCCTGCACGCTGAATCCAGGAAAAAATATATGAAAATAAGCCCCTATTGCGGCTGCAATAGCCGGAGGCGCGAAAAGGAATTCTATCAGCTGGGCCATACCCGCAATAAAACCGAATTCCCGGTTCAATCCCCTGTTCGCATAATCAAAAACGCCCCCCGCTTTCGGTATGGCGCAGGCCAGCTCTGTATAAGAGAAAGTGAAGGTGATATACATGATAATGATGACACCCGTGGCGATCGCCAGGCCCAGTGTACCGCCCTCCGCCAGGCCGAGGTTCCAGCCAAAGTACATTCCCGAGATTACATAGCCTACTCCCAATCCCCATAACATCACCGGACCCAGCGTACGGGATAGATGAGCCCCTTCTGAAGCGTCTTTGGACGAACGGGCTTGTCCGGGATCTTGCTGATGAACATTCCCGGGAGCAGAAGGACGGGTTGGAGGGGGCATACCAATTGATTTAATCAATGAAGATAAATCAAATATTATTTTAAAAAACTAATTGATCTTTTCTGTCAAAAAAACGATGAAAAATATCAATCAAGCATCAGAAAAGTAAAAAAATATTAACTACTATCCCTATTCTTAACGATTTTATCCCAGTTTAATGGCATTATGAAGGTTGATCTTGCAATCGATCAGGAATTGTGCCGTCGTGATAAAGACCTTTAGTTCATGACTCTCCGGATAGAGCAGGTCGAGGCGGTTACCGATATGTTGCAGGAAGATATTTCCCCCGTTTGCCAGGGTGGAGGTATCAATGGGTTTACTCCAGGCTACCTGGAGGTTCAGGGAGCCACTTAATATATGAATGTCGATCCGAAGATATTTATCGGGGAGGTCCAGCAAAGAGAGCTGCCTGAAACTATTCTCCACAAGAGGTAACAGGATGAACGGAGCGATCTGCTCACCCGAAGGATCGCCCGTGCGTTTGAGCAGGATCCTTGGCCTGTCCGGGCTGCCCATCTCCTCCAACTCCAGGTATTCTTCCAGCAACCTCAGTTCTTTTTCCAGGCTTACACTAGCCTGGTTATGATCATAGATCACATACAAAAGCAGGTTCTTGATTTTTTTTATCATAGCCGGGATAACATGCGACTCCCTGACAGACAACATTTCCACCCTATCCAGGGCATTGACCAGGAAGACGGATTGCAACTGTCCGTCATGTCTGCCCCGCTCCAGCTTCTGTTTCTCCGCCTTTATCAAATCCAGCTCCCGTTGCTTGATAAACCAAAGCTTCCCCAATTTGATCGCTGCCGCCAGTCCCCCTTCCATATTGATCTGGTAAAATAAGTTCAGAAAAGCCCAGGACCAGTTTTTTGATAGTTCGACCGGCGGCATGCCCGTCATCTTCCGTATAACCGGGATCACATAGACGGTATAAGATTGGAAAGCGATGATGAACAACACGCTGAACAACAGCCATAACAAGGTCATCCGGATATAACGACCGGTGAAAAGAAATTTTGGCAACAGGAAATAAATAATAGAATAACAAAAGATCATATCCAGGGGCGTTGAAAAAAAGACCTCGGGAAGGATGGAGAAGAAACTTCTGACAAAAGGGAATTTACTGCTCCAGTAGAGAGCTCCGAAACTGGTATAGTAGATGATCCACAAACCCCAAAATAAGGAATGCCTGGCAACCCGATAGCGGGGGTTGTTGGAAAATATCAATGGATAAACGGTCATCGGGACAAAAGTAGGAAAGCAGGTGGTAGAAACCACCCGCGGGTCACATGAGAAAAATAGAAACTCTTGATATTTTGATCACTCATACCTTCCGTTCACAATAAATTAACTTTTCTATGACAGGTGAAATTGGGTAATTGCGGCATCTATCTTCGCATAGATTCCCTCAAACACGAAAAATCATTACCGAAACGGCATTTCGCTAACCCAAACTGCTATGGACAATCAACAGATCGTCGATGATAGGATGGTTAAATCGATAGTCATCCCGGTTTTAGGGATCACCATTCCTAATCTGGCAGGGCTGATTACCAACTCGCAATATGGCCCATCGGAGCTCCTGGCCAGCTATGCTTTTTTTATCCTGACAGCCTGGATGATTTGGCAGGGGAACGTACGATTGATGTATTTTATGAGGAAGAAGATCAGGTGGTCTTATAAATACTATTACCGGATCATCGTCTCTTTGTTCCTTGCAAACATCGTATATTCAGGTACAGTCTCCGGTCTTCTGCTCAGCGGATGGAGGCGTTTCTCCAGGGAAAACCAGCCGGGCAACAGCCCCATCGTCAGCACCGTTCTGATCATTATTATCGCGGCCTGCTTCATCACCAATATTTACGAGATCCTGTTTCTCAACCAGGAGAGAGAATACAACCAATCACGGGTGGACCAGTTGAACATCGCAAAAGCACAAGCCGAATTGGAAGCTCTGAAAAACCAGATCGATCCGCATTTCATCTTCAACTCCCTGAATACCCTCTCCTTTCTCATCACCCGGGATCCGCCAAGCGCAAGGCTATACAATGATACACTCGCAAAAGTCTACCGGTACATTCTAAGCAATAAGGAAAAAGACCTGGTATTGCTCAGAGAGGAAATAGAATTTATCAGCAACTATTTCTACCTGCTCAAAATCCGTTTTGGCGATGCCGTCAGCATGGTCATAGAGATCACAGACTTCCTGGCCGAAGACTTCCTGATACCTCCGATATCCATGCAAGCACTGGTGGAAAACGCGATCAAACATAACGAGTTCAACGACAAAGGCCCCCTTACGATCAACGTGGCCATCTCATCGAACTATGTGATTGTGAAAAATGCCATCAACCCGAAAAGCTTCCCTGCGACGGGATCGAGAATAGGCCTGGGCAACCTGGATAACCGATACAAGTTGATAACGAGACGGAACATCCTGATAGAGGACAACTCAAAGACTTTTATGGTCAAACTGCCCGTCATAAAATTTTAGTTATAAATTTTATAAACTATTCTGGTTTAAAACCTATACGCCATGAGAGTATTGATTATCGAAGATGAAAAGCCGGCCTATGAGAACCTGGCCGGTGAATTGCTCGCGATCGATCACAGCATTTCCGTCATCGCCGGCTGCGACAGCGTGCAGGAATGCATCCGCTGGCTCAACAGGAATCCGCAGCCCGATCTCATCATGATGGATATCCAGCTGTCGGACGGTCTCTCCTTTAACATATTCGGCGCCTGCTCCATCACCTGCCCGGTGATCTTTACGACCGCCTATGACAAATACCTGACGCAGGCCTTCGAATACAGCAGCATTGATTACCTGCTCAAACCGATCAACCCGGAGAAGCTGAAAAATGCGATAAAAAAATACAAAAACTTACAGAACCATTTCGTGAATAATCACGCCTCGCTGCTGGAATTCCTGAACAATCACGACAAAAAGAAATCCCGGATCCTCGTGAAAAAGGGAATAGAATACCAAACAGTCCGGGTAGAAGACATCGCCTATTTCTTTACAGAACACAAGCTTGTCTTCCTCGTGGACAAGGAAAACCGGAAATATCTCGCCGAGAAGAACAACCTGGGGGAACTGGAAGAAGAGCTCGACAGAAACCTTTTTTACCGCGCCAACCGGAAATTCATCATCAACGCCAATTATGTCAGGCGGTTTAAGCCGCTGGAACGCAGCAAAATCTCGGTGGAACTCGCCCTCCCGGCTAACGAGGAAATCATTATCAGCCAGGAGAATGCGGCCTCTTTCAAAAAATGGATGGGCGACTGCTAACTGCCAAAATCCCGGAATCCTCCTAAACACGAAACCGGCCCCGGACTAAATACCGTATCCGGCCTAATAGAAGAACTGCCGGCTGATATTGCGCGTGCCGTCGGAAAGCGTAAGTACATAGACCCCATGCGAATGATCCCCGAATGGAATGTCAATGACCAGACTGCCGGACGCGCCGCCAATAGCCTGTTTTAAGATCGCTTTCCCGTCCATCGTATACATGCTGAGACGATAGGTGCCGTCTGCGGGCAATTTCATATTCGCTCTCAAAGAAGAAGGTCCCGCAACAATGCCCTGTATCTGCAGTGCCGATGCGGCATCTATATTGACCACTAAAATGGGAGACCTGAAAACGCTGCCATCGGGCCCCCGGGCAATGATCCGGTAGTAAATGGCAGCCGCCGGAGGCGCAGATGCATCCTGATAGGCATAGGAAGCGTCACTCCCCGAAGTACTTTGCAGGCTATGGATGGGCGTAAAGCTGCTCCCATCCGTAGAGCGCTCAACTACAAAATCGGTGCCGGCGCCAAAGCCGGAGGCAGACCACTTCAGTCCGACGACACCTGATGACGCCATTTGCGACGAAAGGACGATGTCCTGCTGCGCCAACAGACTGGATATCGCCTGACCCTTGACGCTGATGTTGCTATATACGAACCGGTTAAAACCTCCCGAAGTAGTAACGGAGTTATAACCATATAGGCGGAAAGTCACCGCAGACGTAAGACTTTGAAAACTTGTCGAAAGAGGCACGGTAAAGGTGGCATAGGTAGTACTCAGCGTGCCGGTGCTGATATCACTGGTATAACCATCCAGGCTGGACCGCAGGCTCCATGTCATCGGTCCCGAACCCGCGGCGGTCCCGGTGGTGCTGTGGCGAATGATCAGGGTCACCGAATTGAGCACCAGATAATAGGAAGAGGCGGGAGCCAATGAGACCTGAAGATAAGCATTGGAATTCAACCCACCGGCAGGCCATCCGTCCTGCCCGAAATATTCGCCGTTATAGCTGCTGCTGCCAATGGCTGATCCGAACGAAGCGGTAGTCACCGTAATATTCGTTCCGGCCGTGCCTGCCAGGGTATTATTGAAATTCCAGTTGCCGGCCGTTTGCGCCCTCGCCGGGATCGCCTGTGCAAAGGCGAGTGTCGTCAAAAACAGGGTCATTTTCAGCGCAGATACCGTTTTCATAGATACAGATTGTACTCCTACTATTCAATTCAATTGCCATTTTTTCAAACAATTGATTATAAACAGTTTATACATCTACCAGCTTACCCGAATTTCCAAGAAATGGACATTTTTCTCTTTTTGACAGGGAAGATAACCGTCTGATAATGGGAATAGCCGCCTTTAGAAATGGAGCAGGAAAGAACTCCCCTCTCCCTCCACCGAATGGACCTGGATATTGCCCTTATGCAGGAGCATGATCTGTTTGCAAAGACTCAGGCCGATCCCGCTTCCACTCTTCTTGGTGCTGAAAAAAGGCACAAAGATATTATCCATTACTTCCGGGGACATGCCGGCTCCATTATCGGCTACCTTAATCACCGCCCGGTTATTCGAAGTCAGGAAAGCCGACAGGATGATCCGCGGGTCGGGCCGGTCTTTCACCGCCTCGATCGCATTCACCACAAGGTTGATCAGCACCTGTTCGATCAGGTTCGCATCGGCATCCAGCGAAAGATCGGGGTCTTTCAGGATGATCTCCATATCGATATTCTTTTGCTCGAGCGTAGGCTGCATCAGATGATGCAGGGTCTCAAACAAATCGCGGGCATATATTTTTTTCAGGTTGGGCGCCGTGATCTTATTCAGGTTCCGATAAGTCTCGGCAAATTTCAGCAGCCCTTCGCTTCTGCGTTTTATGGTCTGAATACCCAGTTCAAGATCGTCGATCGAAGACGATGTCTGGCCTTTCAAATGGCTGAAGGTAGTATGAAGACGATGCAACATGGTCTCCGCCAGGGAAGAAATCGGCGCGATCGAATTCATGATCTCATGTGTCATGACACTAAGCAGTTTCTGCCAGGCTTTTGATTCGGTTTCATCGAGGGCCTCATCCACATCCTGGAATGCGATCAGCTTATAGACCTTGCCATCCGTCTGGAAAGCCGTGGCCGCCATCAGGGTTTTCAACAGATTATTGTCCCTGTTGATGGAGACGACCTTATTCTCGCCAGGGCGTAATTCCAGCAGTTCATGATACAAAACCGCATCCCTTCGTTCCAGCGAATGAATCGTCTTTAGATAAGGGATCCCGAGCATCTTCTTAAAGGATTCGTTCATCCAGCCAATATCCCCACTCTTGTGCTCATAGGAGAGTATTCCCGTGTTGACCAATTCCAGTATCTTCTGAAGGTATTGGTACTGGGTCTCCTTTTCCCGGCTGATCAGTTTGAAAGTGGAATTGATCTCGTTAAATCCCTGCCGCAATCCCTGCAATTCCAGGGGTGCCTCTTTCACCTCGAAATGGCGGGAGAAGTCGCGATAGTGGATGGACTCCACAAATTGCTCCACTTCGTGCTGGGCCTTCCTGTTGAAATTATAGAAGTCCGCCAGTTGTCCCAGGATGACCGGGATGACGATCGCCAGATACTGGAACATCCCCTTTACCAACAGGAACGAGGCGCAGGAGAGCGTCATAAAAAGCAGCAAAACCCTCACGAGAATCCTTTCCTGGTAGCGTTTAAATATCACTTATGTTTTTTAAGATGGTACTGCGTAAATATTTTTCTGGTCCCGATAGTACTGTCCCCGCACAATTATCCTATTCCCGTTCAGATAATACGTGTCGCTCAAATATCATACTTGCTCAGACGACGGTATAGCGCCGTCCTGGTCAACCCCAATTCCTTCGCGGCTTTTGAGATATTGCCGTTATGCTTCTCGATGACCTTCAGGATGGCATTCTTTTCTATGGTGCTCAACTTAAGCTCCTGTGGCTCGTCCGGGATACTGCCGGACGATTCGATAGGCGAAAAGATCAGGTCCTTGGCCTGCAGGACATCGCCGTCTGCCATGATTACCGCCCTTTCGATGGTATATTGCAGCTCGCGGACATTCCCCGGGTAATGATAGGATTTCAGCTTCTCAATGGCCTTGGCGTCAAAGTCATTGGAAGGTTTCATATATTTATTCGTGTAGATACGTGCAAAATGACGGGCCAGCAGCACGATGTCTTCCTCCCGTTTACGAAGGGGGGGCACCATGATCTCCACCGTATTAATCCGGTAGACCAGGTCCTTGCGGAACCGGTTCTCATTGGCCAGTTCGCTCAAAGGCAGATTCGTTGCGCAAATGAGCCGGATATTGATAGGGATCGGCTGGTTGGTTCCCAACCGTGTCACCTGGCGGTTTTGCAACACCGTAAGCAGTTTGGCCTGCTGGTGAAGGGATATATTGCCGATCTCGTCGAGGAACAGGGTCCCTCCTTCGGCCCCCTCAAAACGGCCCGTCCGGTCCTCCCGGGCGTCCGTAAAAGCTCCCTTCTTGTGCCCGAACAACTCGCTTTCAAAAAGTGATTCTGTAAGGGCTCCCACATCGACCTTTACAAAGGCCTTGTCCGCACGCAGAGAATGCTGATGAATCGCCTTGGCTATCAAATCCTTACCGGTCCCATTTTCGCCCAAAATGAGGATATTCGCATCGGTGGGAGCAATCTTTTCCACCTTGAAAAAGATATCGTTCATCACCTCGGATTCTCCGATCAGTTCGGAACCAATGATCGAATCCGAAGCCAGGTGACTGGCGCTGCCCTTTTTAATCTCATTCTTTTTGAGGGCATCCTTGATCGTCGTGATCAATCTTTCATTATGCCAGGGTTTTACCACGAAATCCGCGGCGCCTTCTTTCAGCGAGCGGACGGCCAGGTCGATATCCCCATAGGCAGTGATCATGATAACGGCGGCATCGGAGCCGAATTCCCGCAGCTTCCGCAGCCAGAACAGCCCTTCATTGCCGGTGTTGATCGAGCTGTTGAAGTTCATATCCAGCAGGACAATATCGAAAGGACGCTTGGACAGGAGTGAACGCATATTCTCCGGGTTCTTTTCTGTCACTACTTCCGCCGCCTCTGTCTTCAAAAGTAATCTGACAGCCGTGAGGACATCCGGATCGTCGTCTATCGCCAAAATCGAAGCATTCTTGAGTATCATAATCTAAACAAAGTTTTTATCTATGCAACAAAACACTGCTACAAGTATACCTTAAATATAATCCTATGACAATTAATTTTTTAGCCCAAATTTACGAAAAATGCAGGTGTATCGAAACCGGACACTCCCTGTATCGAAAATGAACTGTCCAACTGGCTCTTATACTCTAATAAACTGTAAATCATAGATATTGCATTCTGGCACATGATTGTAAGGAGAGTAAGAAGTTTTTTGTTTCTCATGTTGCAGTGAGAAGTGAGTAGTAGAATAGCCCACCCGGTTTTTTTAAGCAGGGGTGGTTTTTTTAAACTATAATAGTAATAAATAATAAACATTTCATCGTGGACAGAGCCATACCAAAAAAGAGATTTACAACAAAACGCCTGTTGACCATCGGGGGCGTTATTGGTCTAATTGCCTTAATTTCAGCGAGTTATTATTTCACGTCTGGAAAATCGAGGTTGACTGTCCCCATCGAGCGCCTGACGATCAGCGAAATCAAAAAAGCCCCCTTCAAGGTCACTATCCCGGTAAACGGCCAGGTCGCACCTCTTACCACCATTTATCTCGACATCCAGGAGGGCGGCCGGGTAGAAGAGCGATATGTAGAAGACGGAGCCATTGTGAAAAAAGGCGACCCCATCCTGCGGCTCTCCAATACGGATCTGGAACTGACCCTGGCCAACCAGCAGACCCAGGTATACAATCTTTATTCGCAGATGCAGCTTGCAAAAGTCAATGCGCAGCAGAATACGGTCAGCAAACTGACTTCCATGGCAGACGTGGAGAGCTCTTTCAAAGAGGCGGAAAGGGTATACAACCTGGATAAAAAGCTCTATGCGCAAAAAGTGATTGGCGCCCAGGAATTTCAATCTGCAAAAAATAACTATGACTATTATAGCCAGAAACGTCAGCTGTCCCAAACCATTCTCCAGCAGGATAGCGTCTCCACCAGCCAGCAGGCGGCTCAGGATAGGCAATCTTATCAGGGCGCGCAAAATACCCTGAGCATCCTCAAGAAAAAAGTTGGCGACCTTGTCCTAAGGGCGCCCGTTGACGGCCTTCTCACATCACTCGATGCAGAAATTGGCGCCAATAAGACTATCGGCGCCCGTCTCGGCCAGATCGATGTGATCAGCGGATACAAAGTGGTAGTTGGCATCGACCAGAACTATCTGCCCAAGGTATTTACGGGCCTGACGGGAACCTGGGATTTCAACGGAAAGACCTATACCCTGACTATCAAAAAAATCTATAGCCAGGTGACTGCGGGCCGTTTTAACGTAGATATGGTCTTTGTCGGAGAGACACCGAAGGGCATCCGTCGCGGACAGGACATGTCGATCCTCCTGGCGCTCAGCGACGAGACGCAGGCGGTGCTGGTTCCCCGGGGAGGCTTCTACCAGAAGACAGGAGGAAACTGGATCTTCAAGGTGAGCGATGATGGCAAAATGGCCTATAAAGTGGATATCGTGCTCGGTCGCCAGAATGTCGAGTATTACGAGGTCATGAGCGGCTTAAAACCAGGCGACAAGGTAGTCACCTCCAGCTACGACAACTATGGAGACATGCAGGAACTGGTCTTTAAAAACGAATGATAAACCCATAAAATATTCTACATTCATAAACAAAAAGCTCCACCAAACACTCAAACAGCATTAACATGATAAAAATCAGCGAACTCCAGAAGTACTACCGCACGGAAGAGGTAGAGACGATCGCCCTGAACAAGCTCTCCTTCGAAGTCAAGGAAGGTGAATTTGTCGCGGTAATGGGCCCTTCCGGCTGCGGGAAATCGACCCTCCTCAATATCCTCGGATTGCTGGATGATCCCGATGGAGGCAGCTTCCTGTTCAATGGCACCGAAGTCGCCCATTTCAACGAGCGGAAAAGAGCCGACCTGCGGAAGAGAAATATCGGTTTTGTGTTCCAGAGTTTCAACCTCATCGACGAGCTTACCGTTTTCGAAAACGTGGAATTGCCGCTGATCTACCTGGGTGTGAAAGGACCGGAAAGGAAACAAAGGGTCGAAGTAGTGCTCGACAAAATGCAGATCATGCATCGCCGCAATCACTACCCCCAACAGTTGTCGGGTGGTCAGCAGCAGCGTGTAGCCGTTGCCCGGGCCGTCGTCAATAATCCGAAACTGATCCTGGCCGATGAACCGACGGGTAACCTGGACTCTTCCAACGGGAACGAAGTCATGCAACTGATGACGGACCTGAATGAACAGGGCACCACTATTATCATGGTCACTCACTCCGAACACGATTCACGTTACAGCCATCGTATCATCCGGATGCTCGACGGCCAGACGGTTACGGAGAACATACTGGTTTGACGGGCGCGAAGGTTGTTCGAAGATCGTTATGACGAGACGCTCCTGGTAATGAGATGCCTGTGGCGCAGCACCCTGGTCACGTGACAATGCGGCAGCCTGCTTCCGGCAATGTTATAAGGCCGGCAGAAGCAGGGTTTTATACCCGTATACCCAATCATAGAGAACCGGAGATCACTCACTGTTAAACCGACTTATATGCTTAGGGGCTATTTCAAGATTGCCTTTCGCAACCTGGCGAAACACAAGTTCATTTCCTTTATCAATCTGTTTGGCCTGACCGTCGGCCTGACCTGCTGCCTGCTCATCCTCACCTACATCCTCCACGAGCTGAGCTATGATAAATACAACACAAAAGCAGACCGGATCTACCGGGTCAGCCGCAGTTTCTTAAACGGCAATGGAGAAGTGTCCCTTCATCTCGGCGCCGTGGCGCCTCCCTTCGGCCCGCTGCTGCAGCACGAATTCCCCGATATCCAGCAGGCCGTGAGGCTGCTCTCAACGGGGCATATCCCCCTCCGCTATGAGGACAAAATCTTTTCCGAGACCAATACCTTTTTTGCCGAACAAAACGTTTTCGACGTCTTCGACATCGGCCTCTTACAGGGAAACCCCAAAAAAGCCCTGGCAGACCCTTTCTCCGTCCTGCTCACGGAAGAAGTCGCCAAAAGATATTTCGGCAATGCCGATCCCATCGACAAGATCATTCGCATGAACGACCAGTTTAATTTTAAGGTCACCGGTATCTTCAAAGAACTTCCCGAAAACTCCCACTGGCACCCGAAAATCCTGATGTCTTTTAATACGCTGAAGGATACGGCCCTCGTCGGAGAAAAAAATTTAACCACCAACTTCAGCAGCAATAACTATTTCACTTACCTGCTGTTGCCGAAGGGCTACCCGGCCCGGAACATCGAAGCCCGGTTCCCTGCTTTCCTTGACAAAGTGATGGGTTCACCCGGGCAAAAGCCAGGCACCGGCCCCTCGACCTGGACACACCTGTATTTGCAGAAACTCACGGACATCCATCTCCGGTCTCATCTCGATTCCGAGATCGAGGACAATGGGGATATCAAAAGAGTCTATATATTTTCTGCCATCGCGCTCTTCATCCTGCTGATCGCCTGTATAAACTATATGAACCTGTCCACGGCCAGATCGGCACTCCGCGCCCGCGAAATCGGGATACGCAAGGTGTCCGGCGCCCGGAAAGGCGAGCTGATCACCCAATTCCTGAGCGAATCGGTCCTGACCGCCTCCATCGCCATCGTCATGGCCGTTATACTGGCCAGGTTCGCGCTTCCTCTTTTGAATACTTTCACCGGACAGACACTTTCCGCGGAGGTCCTGTTCACATGGCGGATCGGGCTGCCGATCCTGCTGACACCCTTAGTCGTGGGCACCCTGTCAGGTCTTTATCCTGCCCTTTTTATGTCCTCCTTCCAACCCGTAAAGACCCTGAAGGGATTGTTCAAGGCAGATGGCAGCAGCATCTCTTTCCGTAAAGTGCTCGTCGTCGCCCAATTCTCTATTTCCATCATCCTCCTCATCAGCACCGCCATTGTATTCGGGCAGTTGCGTTATATGCAGCAAAAATCGCTGGGTTTCGACAAAGAACAGATCCTCACGATGAACTATGCAGATCAGCTTGATCCCGCTTATAAAGCCTTCCGGACGGAATTGATGCAAAACAGCTATATAAAAAATATGGCGCGCTCTTCCCGCATACCTACCGGAAGACTGCTCGATAACCAGGGAGCGTCCAGTGAAGCGGGTGATTCCATGCGACCCGTAAATGCCGATATAAAATATCTCGCCGTTGACTATGACTTCGTACCGACCTATGGCATTTCTATTGCAGCCGGCCGGAATTTCTCCCGTGATTTTGCGTCTGATACCGCGGGCTTCGTCCTGAATGAAACCGCGGTAACGGCGATAGGATGGAAAAATCCGCGCGAAGCCATCGGGAAAACCATGAAATATGGGGATACCAAGGGTAATATCATCGGAGTCATCAAGGACTTCCATTTCGAGTCCATGCACCAGAAAATCGTGCCGCTGATCATGGTCTTACCCCCCGCAAGCTGGACCGGCAATTCTTTCGGCGATCTGTCCATAAAAATCACCGGCAACAATCTACCCGCCGCATTGGCCCATATCGAAAAAACATGGAAACGGTTCCTGCCCGGAATTCCCTACCGGGCCAGCTTCCTGGATGAACGGTTTGATGGATTGTACCGCTCCGAGCAAAGACAGGGTAGCCTGTTTACGGTTTTTTCGGGCATTGCTATCCTGATCGCCTGCCTGGGGCTGTTCGGTCTTTCCGCATTCGCCATTATCCAAAGAACCAAAGAGATCGGGATCCGGAAAGTCCTCGGCGCCAGTGTGACCGGTATCATCGGCCTTTTGTCGAAAGATTTCCTGCTGCTGGTGGGAATCGCCGCCCTGATCGCTTTTCCGGTTGCAGGATACGCTATGCACAGTTGGTTACAGGATTTCGCGTATCGGGTTCAACTGTCCTGGTGGATATTTCTCGCCGCGGGATTTATCGCGGCGGCGGTGGCCCTGCTGACGATCGGCCTGCAGGCCTTTAAAGCGGCGACGGCCAATCCTGTCTCAGCGTTACGAAGTGAATAAGTATTACCCCTGACAGAGCAACGATAGCGTGATGGAGCAACAACAGAATGTCATTGTCACAATAAAAAACTTCGCGACATGCTGACCAATTATTTAAAACTTGCCTGGAGAAATCTTAAAAAAGACAAGGGCTTCTCCGCCATCAATATTTTCGGGCTGGCAGTCGGCCTGGCTACCTGTTTGCTCATCACCCTGTTCGTGGTCGACGAATTCGGCTATGACCGTTATAATAAGAAGGCCGACCGCATCTTCCGTATCGTCCAGGATGTTCACTTCAATGGCGCCGGCAACCAGGGAATCTACACACCGGCTCCTATGGCAGCAGCCATGGTCAGGGACTTCGCCGCAGTTGAAAATGCCGCACGTGTCCTGAACGCGGGTGATATGCTCGTCAAAAAAGGCGAAGAGACGCTTTCCGAACCCCGTTCAGCTTATGCCGATTCTTCATTTTTTGACATCTTCACCGTCCCTTTCATCATCGGCGACCCTCATACGGCGCTGAAGGAAAACCATTCCATGGTGCTTTCTGAGAGTATGGCGAAAAAGTATTTTAACAGCACGGACGTACTCGGCAGAACCCTCCTGACCAATAACACCGAGACCTACCGGATCACCGGTGTCTATAAGGACTTCCCGGCCCAGTCGCATTTCCATTTCAATTTTATCAAGACCACGGCCGATCTGGACATGCTAAAAAACGACAACTGGTTGAGTAATGACCCGGTCACCTATCTCCTTGCAAAACCGCATACCACGCAAACTGAGATCGATAAAGACCTGGAAGCCGCCGTCAAAAAACACCTCGATCCCCAGATCCGGCAATTGCTCCACAGCGGACTGGATGACCTGGCAAAGAACGGCGACTACCTGAGATATTCTACCATCCCGCTCACGCAAATACACCTCCATTCAAATGTTAAAGGAGAATTTGAACCTAATGGGAATATGCGGTATGTTTATATTTTCATCATCATCGCCGTGTTCATCCTGCTGATCGCCTGCGTCAATTTTATGAATCTTTCTACCGCCCGTTCCGCGGGCCGTTCCCGGGAGGTCGGCGTCCGCAAAGTGCTGGGATCCCTTCGCGCAAACCTGATCAGCCAATTCCTCGTAGAATCGGTAATGACCAGCGTCATTGCGCTCATCCTGGCCCTCGGGATTGCCACGCTTCTCCTGCCCTATTTTAATCAATTGTCGGGAAAAGAGATTTCGGCATTTCTCTTTTTCTCGGGATGGAACATCCCTATCCTCCTGGCCGCCACACTCATCGTGGGCCTCCTCGCCGGAAGCTACCCTGCTTTTTATCTATCCGCCTTCCAACCGATCCAGGTACTAAAAGGCAAGCTGAGCGCAGGATTTAAAACGGGTTGGTTCCGCAATAGCCTGGTCGTGTTCCAGTTCGCCACTGCCATCATCCTGATCATCGGCACCCTCGTGATCTATAGTCAGCTGAATTATATCCGCAACAAGGAGGTCGGTTACAATCGCCAGCAGGTCATCACCATCAGCAATACCTATTCCCTCGGATCTCATGCCAAAGCCTTTAAACAGGACATACAAAAACTGTCAGGGATCGTAGGCGGCACGATGACGCCGGATCTGCCCAATTCCATCCACAACCAGACCGACGGTTATCTGAAAGAACCTACCGCCAAGGCAAGCCAGGCCTTTCTTCTCGGCCATTGGGTCATCGACGCGGATTACATACCGACCCTGGGTATCAAGATGGCCGCCGGTAGAAACTTCTCACCGGATATGATCACCGACACTTCCGGCGTCCTGCTCAACGAAACCGCCGCGAAACTGATGGGCTATACCCATCCGCTGAATCAACTTATCTACACATTCGAGGGCGATAGCTCCAAAATGGTGTCCTATCGGATCCTGGGTGTCGTAAAAGATTTTATCGCCGGCACCCTGCGCAACAAAGTAACCCCCATGGCATTCCACCTGGGTGATAACCATGGAGCGATCTCCTTCCGCATCGATACAAAAAACATCTCCGGTCTTATCGGGCAGATCAAAGACCGCTATCACGCGGTAGACCAGATGAGAGGCCAGCCTTTTGTTTATTCTTTTATGGATGACGACTTTAACAAGCTCTACCAGGCAGATGAACGTACCGGCCGCATCTTCATCTCGTTTGCCGTCTTTGCCATCCTGATAGCCTGTCTGGGTCTCTTCGGGCTGGTGACCTATGCCGCAGAACAACGTACAAAGGAAATCGGCATCCGAAAGGTACTGGGCGCTTCCGTGGGAAGCGTCGTCGGTCTGCTGTCGAAAGAATTTCTGGGTCTCGTCGCCGTGGCTGCCCTGATCGCTTTCCCGCTAGCCTGGTGGGTCATGCACAACTGGCTGCAGGATTTCGATTACCGCACGAAGATCGGGTGGTGGATATTTGCGGTCGCGGGTCTCTCCGCCCTCGCGATCACCCTGCTGACCGTCAGCTTCCGCGCGGTGAAAACGGCCCTCCGGAACCCTGTCAACAGCCTTCGGACGGAATAACGATGCCCAAACGTCCATAGTACAGTCATTCCCGGAAGTGCAGGCCTTTGCAATATTGAGGTCGCAAAAAAAACTCCTTATAATATGCTCCAGAACTATTTCAAAACAGCGTGGCGAAACATCCGGAAAAGCAAGACCTTTTCCTTTATAAATATAGCAGGCCTTTCGATCGGCATGGCTGCCTGCCTGCTGATATTGCAATATGTCAACTTCGAACTGAGCTTCGACCAGTTCAACGCCCACAAGAACGATCTCTACCGCGTAGTGAACGACCGGTACCAGAACGGGAAATTGATCCAACACGGCACCATCACCTATTCCGGGATCGGCAAAGCCATGCAGGACGACTTTCCGGAAGTGGTCAACCATACGAGAGTAGAACCCGGCAGCGGTCTGATCGTCACCTGTAATGACAAAAAGTTCGGGGAACAACAGGCGCTTGCCGTAGATAACTCCTTCCTGACCATGTTCTCCTACCCCTTTCTCGCAGGAGATCCGGCAACGGCGCTGAAGGAACCTTATAGTGCGATCATCACCCGGGTGACGGCCGACAGGTATTTTAATGCCCGCGATCACGACTTCAGTTCGCTGATCGGGAAGACCCTGGTCCTGGGAACGGACTCGATGCCTTACAAAATCACCGGGATCTGCCGGGACATTCCCGAGAACTCCCACCTGCAGTTCGACGTACTCATATCTTATCTGACCCTCTACTCCGGCAAATACCCTTATATACAGTCAAATTATGATTTTACGAATTCGAATTTCTGGCACTATATACAACTCAGACCAGGTACAGACTACAGGAGTTTTCAAAAGAAATTCGAGGCATTCAGCCAGAGACATTTTGAAGGCAATAAAATTTCAGGGAGCGTCGAGAAATTCTATCTGCAGCCTCTCGAGCAGGCACACCTCTATTCGGATTTTGAATACGAGATAGGCCGCACAGGGAGCGCCACCGTTGTCTGGGGCCTGCTCATCATCGCCCTGTTCATCATCGTCATCGCCTGGGTGAATTATATCAATCTATCCACGGCACGATCGGCGGAAAGGGCACGGGAAGTGGGCGTCAGAAAAGTCACGGGCGCCACACGAAGCCAACTGATCCGCCAGTTCCTGACCGAGTCCCTCCTCATCAATATGATCGCACTGGTATTTGCAATCCTGCTCGTCCTGGCCCTTCAAACTCCTTTCAATGCATTGGTCCGGCACCAGCTGTCATTATCCTTTCTGCTGCAGAGAAGTCTTGGGGGATACAGTGTCAGCATCGGGCTTCTCGCTCTAATCCTCACCGGGATTCTGGTCTCAGCCTTTTATCCTGCATTCGTTTTATCCTCCTTCCGGCCCATACTGGTGCTGAAGGGAAAATTCAGCGCATCCAAAAAAGGGATCGCGCTCAGAAAAGGCCTGGTAGTCGGGCAGTTCGCCATTACCGTCGTACTGATCATCGGCTCACTGGTCGTCTATCACCAGATGAAATATCTTAACGAACAGGAGCTCGGGATGAACATCGATCAAATCCTGATTGTCAAACCTCCTATGCTCACGAATTTCGATTCCTCGTTTATGGCCAGCGAGAATAGTTTCAAGGAAGAGACAAAACAAATCGCGGGTATCAGGGGTGTCACCTTCGCCAATACGGTTGCAGGTGATGAAATGAGCCGTGATTTCGATGTCAGCCGGGTGAGCGATAACAGCGGCAATCATTTCACCGTGCGCAATATGGGTATCGATTATGAGTACCTGAATGTATATGGAATTAAGCTACTGGCGGGCAGGAATTTTACACCGCAGGATTACAATGCCGACTATAACAAGTTGCATACCGTCATCCTCAACGAGTCGGCTGTAAAAATGCTGGGCTTCCCTGCTCCCGCCGCGGCGATCGGAAAACAAATTATGCGGGGAGGCAGCCGCTGGGACGTGGTCGGCGTAATCGGAGATTTTCATCAGAAGTCGCTTCGCTACCCATTGGAACCGACCACTCTTGTTCCGTCATACAGCACCTACAGCCCCCTGTCAATAAAGATCAATCCGATGAACCTCGCTGCGACCATGGCTTCGGTGAAGGCAAAATATGCACGGTTCTTCCCCGGCAACCTGTTCGACTACTATTTCCTGGATGAAAAATTCAGTGAGCAGTACAAAAACGACCGTCTCTTTGGCAAGTCCTTCGGCATCTTCGCCGGCTTCGCTGTTTTCATAGCCTGCCTCGGCCTGTTGGGTTTGGCGCTCTTTGCCACGACACAACGCACCAAAGAGATCGGGGTCAGGAAGGTGCTGGGCGCATCCGTTGTCCAGATCGTGCTGCTTCTCTCAAAAGACTTTATCAGGCTTGTGCTGATCGCTTTTATTATAGCCTCCCCGCCTGCCTATCTCATCATGCAGCAATGGTTACAGGATTTCGCCTATCGTATAAATATCGGTTGGTGGGTCTTCGCGCTGGCAGGTTCGCTGGCCGTGTTCGTCGCACTGACAACGATCAGCTTCCAGGCGATCCGGGCGGCGCTCGCCAACCCGGTGAATGCATTGCGGAGTGAGTGAAGCAGTGAGTGGTCAGTAATGAGTTGTAAGTGAAATAGTAGTGAGTAGTGGGTGGCCGGTAGTTTAATAGGGAATGACTATTGAATGACTATTGGGATGTTTAAATGTGTATCAAAATCGGACACCTCCTGTATCAAAAAAGAACTATTTTGCAAAGAATTGGCAGCTAGTATCTTGCGTATCATGAACTTGCGTTCTGGCATGCAATTGACAGTATGCTCACCAAATCGACCGGAAGGAGATAGACCCGGAATAAATCAAGGATAAATCAGTAAATGAGTAAATAAAAAATTAGCGATGATTGACTTAAAACACATTTCAAAGTGGTTCACGATCAGCGGAAAACCGAATTTCATCCTGAAAGATATCAACCTGACCATCCGGGAAGGCGAATTCGTCTCGATCTTGGGACCATCGGGATCGGGCAAATCGACCCTCCTGAATGTCATCGGCATGCTGGACGACGCATCCGAAGGAGAATATTATTTCCTGGATCAACCGGTCCACAGCCTGAAGGAAAAACAACGCTCGCAGCTCTATAAACAGTATATCGGGTTTGTGTTCCAGGCCTATCACCTGATCGATGAACTCACAGTCTATGAGAATATCGAGACCCCGCTGATCTACCAGAATGTGAAGTCATCCGAGCGGCAGGCCATGGTAGCCGATATCCTGGACCGGTTCCAGATAGTCGGAAAAAAAGATCTCTTCCCCACCCAGCTTTCCGGCGGACAACAGCAACTGGTAGGCATCGCCCGCGCGCTGATCGCAAAACCTAAGCTCCTGCTGGCCGATGAGCCCACGGGCAACCTGAACAGCAAACAGGGAGAAGAGATCATGGAACTCTTCAGACAACTGAACAAGGAAGACAAAGTGACCATCATCCAGGTGACCCACTCCGAAAAGAACGCGGAGTATGGCACCCATATCATCAACCTGCTGGATGGCAGGATCGAAAACAGTTAAACCGTAAACAACCGGTAAAATCATCACCAATCGTTAAAACCGTACAGGCAACAAAATAAGTATGCAAAAGCAATTCCTCTTTCATCTTATCATAACCTTTTTTCTATCGTTTTCGGGCGGCCCGACCTTCGCACAGGGCAGCACTTTTACAAGCGCCCCCAGCGCCATGACAAAAGCCGACAGCATAGGCAGCCAGCTTTCTCTGCCGCAAGCCGTCAGCATTGCCATCCGGAACAACCTGAACGTCAATACCTACGATCTTTATTTGCAGCAAGACAAGATATACATGAACCAGTCCTGGCAAAATATGCTGCCGACCCTCAATGCCAGTGCAAGTCAAAATCTGGGTTTCGGCCGTGTCCTCAACTCGGCCAACTATACCTATATCAACCAGCAAACCGCTTCCGGCAACTACCAGCTATCTACGAGCGTACCTTTGTTCAAGGGATTCTATCTTCAAAATACGATCCGGGAAAACACCTATCTCTATCATGCAGGCAAAATGGACCTGCAATACCAGAAGGATCATATCACGCTGGGCATCATCCTGGACTATTTAACGGTATTGAGCAGCCAGGACCAACTGCGCATTACCCGGGAGCAGGCTGTTGTAGATTCTGTGCTGTTGGGCAGGTTGATTACCCTGAGTAAAGAAGGATGGACCGCAACCAGCACTATCTCCGATCTACCCACCCTGCAAGGGCAGTATGCCAGCGACCTGGCGAACATCGCTGCGGCTGACAACACATTCGAGTTGGCGAAAGTCAACCTTTTCGCCGATCTCAACGTGCCCTACAAAAGAGACGTGGAACTCGACCGGGGAGCATTGGTCATGCAATTGACCGACTACCAGCAGACCCCGGATAGCATTTTTCAGACGGCCCTGGGTCTTGTTCCCCAGGTAAAAGCCGCCGATCTGCGCGTTCAGGCATACCAGAAATACCTGCAGGCCCAGAGAGGTCTGTATTACCCTACCCTCTCCTTTTCGGGAAGCATCAACACCTATTACAACAACGCTACCCCCGAGGCATTCAAGGACCAGTTCAATAACAATCAGAGCACATCGCTCGGTCTCACCCTCAGTATACCCATCCTCAATAATTTCCAGGTCAGGAACAATGTCAAACTGGCAAAAATTGCCCTGCGATCTTATGAACTCCAGGCCAATAACACGAAGCTGCTCTTACAGCAATCCGTGGAAAGCGCCTACCAGAATATGATCCAGGCTTATAGAACCTACAAAGCCGATATTGACCAGGCCGCTGCCTTCGCCGATGCACTCAGGATTACCGAAACCCGTTTTAAAGAAGGAGTGGCCGGCGTCGACGCAAATATTTACCTGCCCGCAAAAAGATTGGCAGATCAGGCAGACTTAAGTTTGATCCTGGCAAAATACACCTATATATTCCGGACAAAAGTACTGGACTACTACCAGGGTAAACTCAATCTGCAATAAGCTGATTATCTAGCTAATTATCAAGTGGTTATCGACAGCGGTTATCAGCGATGACGCAATGCTGTGCAGTTTCTCCTTTTCGCTTTATCTTGGGAGGAAATCCGAAACCCAAACCATGAAAAGCGTGACCACACCCGTCCCCCGATGGACTTCCCTCACCACCCGGGAAACCATGCTCCATAGAGATCGGCATTTCTATTCTATCTGTATAACATCCCGGCTTGCTGCCGCCGGCTATTCCTATGTCAACTATTCGGATTCGTTGTTTGTTTATCCGATAGCGGACGGACGGGTATGGGTTCTGCAATCAAGATAAAAAGAATCAAAAAACACAATGCGATGCAACTGGTAAATGAACTGAAAGGAGAGACTCCTACGGATATAAAATGTAAGATCTGTGGCTCTGCCATGTACCCCACCGACCGAAGCAACTATGAAATTACTTATCACTGTTCTTCTGCCGAAGCCCGGTTCTGGGATTTTGACCGCGGCACACCCGATCAGACCGAGGCAAAAGCCCACTGGGATGGCTCCCTGGAAGAACTATTGTTGAACAGGGGGTGACGAATAGCACGGCCAAAGGTCCGGCCGGGCGTCACGACCGTTTTAACCAGTCGCCCAGATATCTTGTGATTTTCTCCGTTTCCACCATAAAACCGTCATGTCCATAGGCGGAATCGATCTCTACCAGTTCCGCCGCCGGCATATGACGAGCCATAAAGCGTTGCTCCTCAAGGGGACACAGGATATCACTATCGATCCCCATGATCAGGGTCTTTTGAGTGATATTGCGAAGGGCCTGTTCTATAACCGGGTATCTTCCTCTTGCCAGGTGATGGCTGTCCAGGGCTTTGGTGAGCAGCCAATAGCAATAGGCGTTGAAACGATTCACCAATTTATCTCCTTGATAATCAATATAAGAAGAGGCTTTATAATGATCCATCTTCTCGGGATCATGATCGCTCTGCTTCTTTACCAGGATGCCATAGTTGCGATAAGTCAGGATGCCGATGGCGCGCGCAGCCTTTAGCCCATTTCTGCCGGCTTCCGGAGAAGCATCCCGCCAACTGGGATCGGCCTCGATCGCCAGGCGCTGGGCCGTATGGATCGCGATCCCCCAGGCGCTTTCGGTGGGAGAAGTTGCGATCAGGAAAAGCCGCCCGATCACGTCTTTCTCCATCAGTGCCCATTCCAGGGCCTGGTAGCCGCCCATGCTCCCTCCCATCAACAGGTGTATCCTGCCGATGCCCAGATGCTGTCGGAGTAATATATGGGCCCCTACCATATCCCGGATCGTGAGTCTTGGAAAATGACTATAATATGGACGACCGGTCTGCGGGTTTTCACTGAGTGGCCCCGTGCTGCCGTAACAGGAACCCAGTATATTGGCACAGACAATAAAATATTTTCGGGGGTCTATCAGCTTGTTTACGCCTATCAGGCCGGGCCACCAATGAGCCGTATCGGAGTTTGCCGTCAGCGCATGACAAACCCATACCACATTGGATTTGTCTTCATTCAATGCTCCATACGTATTATAAACGATAGTAATACCAGGCAAAGAATCTCCGCTCTCGAGGGTAAAGGGTTGTCCGTAATAAAAATGGTTCATTGGCCAGATTCTCTATTTCAGGATGCAAAATAAGGGCATCAGTGAATTACATTTGCAAAAATCTTTTTTATGATTAAAATTGAGATAAACCGGGTGGACGGGGATTTCGGTTTTGAAGCCAAAGACTCCAACGGGCATACCGTCCATATGGACAGCAGTCCCGAAACCGGGGGAAACAATTTTGGCGTACGACCCATGCAGATGCTCCTGATGGGCCTCGGAGGCTGCAGCGGGATCGATATCGTGTCTATCCTGAAAAAGCAAAGACAACCGGTGGATGGGTTCAGGATATCCATTGAAGGAGAACGGGAACCCGGTAAAGAACCTTCCCTCTGGCAAACGGTCAATATCCTCTTCGAATTAAAAGGAAACATCGACCCCGAAAAAGCCAGGAAAGCCTGTGAACTTTCGATCAACAAATATTGTTCCGTAGCAGCCACCCTGAAAGAGGCCGGCTGCAAGATCCAGTGGGATATCAGGGTCATCGCCTGAAAGACGCCTGCAATTGCCATTTTAATATTCACCGGCTTTCCGCCAATCCCAACCCGGATGACTGAAAGTCGAAAAGCAACAATAAATGCCAGAACACAGAATTACAAAAGCCATCCGTACGCGGGTCGACCAGACTCCTGAAATGGAACATTCATCCCCCCTCTTCCTCACCAGCAGCTTTTGCTTCGACAACGCCGAAGATATGCGGGCCGCCTTCGCGGACGAGACCGATGATAACATCTATACCCGTTTCAGCAACCCCAATGTTCAGGAGTTTATCGACCGGATGTGCGCTCTTGAAGGCGCAGAAGACGGTTTTGCAACCGCTTCGGGTATGAGCGCTGTCTTTGCTTCCTTTATGACTTTTCTCAAAGCAGGTGACCACCTCGTCGCCTGCAATGCCATTTTTGGAAGTACCCATACAATTATTACCAAATACCTCCCGAAATACGGAATAGAATATACTTATGTCGACGCAACAGATCCCGAAAAATGGGAAGCGGCTATCCGGCCAAATACCAGGATGATCTACCTGGAGACACCGACTAATCCCGGCCTGGAGATTATCGACCTGGAAAAAGCGGGCAAACTGTCCCGGAAACACAACCTGATCCTGAATGTAGACAACTGCTTCGCCACACCCGTCAACCAGACCCCGATTCAATATGGTGCCGACCTGGTTGTCCATTCGGCCACCAAGTGGATTGACGGGCAGGGAAGGGTGCTGGGAGGCGTCGTTGTCGGAAGGAAGGACTTGATCCATGAAATCTATCTTTTCTGCCGGAGCACCGGGCCCGCACTCTCTCCTTTCAACGCCTGGATATTGAGCCGAAGCCTGGAAACACTCGATGTTAGAATGGAAAGACACTCCTCCAATGCCCTCCATATTGCCCAAGCCCTGGAGAACCACCCCAAGATCTCCTGGCTGAAATATCCCTGGCTTACCAGCCATCCGCAGCACGCCATTGCCCTGAAGCAAATGAAGAACGGAGGAGGCATTCTCTGTTTCGAGTTAAAGGGGGGGCTGGAAAGCGGCCGTAAATTCCTCGACGGCCTGGCTATCCTGTCCCTGACCGCGAATCTGGGAGACACCCGAAGCATCGCATCCCACCCTGCCAGCACGACCCATGCTAAACTGAGCGAGGCGGAGAGGATGGCCACGGGTATCACTCCGGGATTGATCAGGATATCCGTAGGCCTGGAACACCGGGACGATGTCCTCGGGGATATCCTGCAGACCCTGGAAAAATGTTAAAAACGCCGGAGACGGGTCTTCCATTGGCTATTGACAATTTTCAATAATCGGGGCTTTTTTCATAAGCGGATCGGGAGAATAAGGGTATTATTTAAACCGATTGTAAGCGATTTCCTATAAAATGAAAATATATTTACATGAATGACGTTTACATAGGCAACAACCCTGAGGAATGAACCTCCGCAAATATTTACAGCCCCTTTTACATACAGGAGTCGTCAAAGGATTATCCTTTGACGAAAGAAGAAAAATAATGGCACTCAACTTCGGCATTGTCCTGGGTGTTCCATTCAAAGGCGCCTTTCTGGTACTCAACCTCCTATCCGGGAACTACTTCCTTGCTTTCCTGAACGGGCTAATGCTATTCGGGAATCTGACGATGTATGCCCTCCAGCGGAAAAAGCAATATGTAACCGCGAGGTTTATGATGGTCATTGGGATCATGATATTCTTCACCTATATCCCCATTTACTTTCATAACAGCTCGGAATACATGCTCCTCCTCGATATGGCGGCCATCCTTATATTATTTGATAGCAAAGCAGCCTGTATTACGCTGATCGTGCTGGATGCCTGCTGCTTTATCTTTGTAAAGGCAAGTCTGCATTTCGTTACCCCTGTCGATGAAGCGACGACTGTCCGGAATATCGTGAACCTGGTTGCCTTTTTTATCTGCCTGACAACAATCCTCTTCTATTACAGGCACCAGCAAAAGATCTACCAGGCCAAACTGGAAAAAATGAACCTTTATCTGAACGGAAAATCGAAGGGCCTCGAAGACCTGAACAGGTCCAAAGAGAAGATATTCTCCATTCTTTCACACGACCTCAGACAACCGCTGATTTCCGTGAAGTCGCTTTTACAGTTAATGAACCGGCAGGCGCTGTCAAAAGAAGCATTCAGGGACCTTTCCGCCAATGTGAATCAAAGCCTGGATAGCATCATACTGAGTCTGGATAATACACTGAACTGGTCGATCAATCAGCTCAAGGGGATCCGGACCCGGCCCGAGCCTGTCAACCTCTATGAAATAGCGGGGAATGTATACGAACTGCTGCAGGAGAATATCTGTAGAAAGAGCATCCTGTTCATCGACAATATCCAGGTACTGGCCAAAGTATACGCCGATAAGGAACAAGTAACCATCATTTTGCGCAATCTGGTATCCAACGCGATCAAATTCACCAATACCGGTGGTCTCATCCATCTGTCGGCAAAAGAGAAGAGTACCAGTTGGGAACTGAGCGTAGAAGACAATGGCATCGGGATGGATGATGAGATGATCCGGAAAATATTCGATGCGGAACAGCACTTCACCCGCCTGGGAACCGCCAACGAAAAAGGTACCGGTCTGGGGCTAAGGCTGGTGAAAGAATTGGTGGAAAGAAACGACGGCGATATCTCCGTAACCAGCCTGCCAGGGAAAGGCACTACTTTCTCCCTGCATCTTAAGAAAGCCGTCAATTAATTATTCTATTAAGCCGGTAAACCGTATCCCCGGCGAATATTCCAGGTTTCTTAATCCCCCCAGATCTCATCCTTGCCATCCAGCCACGACTTGACCAGTTCCGTCGTCACCGATTTGGGTCTTTCGATCGGGAAGCCCAGGGCCCTGTCCCAGCAGAGACTGGCGAGGACGCCCAAAGACCTGCTCACACCGAAAAGAACGGTATAGAATTCGTACTCAACCAGTCCATAGTGGACCAGTAGAGCTCCGCTATGAGCGTCTACATTTGGCCAGGGATTCTTGATCTTACCCAATGACTGGAGGATCGGAGGAACCGTATCGTAAATATTCCATACGGTTTGCACCAGCGGATCGTCGGGCATATGTTTTTTCCCAAACTCCATCTGCGCGGTGAAACGGGGGTCAGTCTTTCGCAGGACGGCGTGGCCATAACCCGGAACAACCTTCCCTTCATTCAGGGTCTTGCGGACATAGGCATCGATCTGTTCTTTGGAAGGCAACTCAACGCCCAATTCATGGCGCATTTCCAGGATCCACTTGATCACTTCCTGGTTCGCCAATCCGTGCAAAGGACCGGCCAGACCGTTCATCCCCGCCGCAAAACTCAGGTAGGGATCGCTCAGGGCGGATCCGACCAGGTGCGTCGTATGCGCGCTCACATTGCCTCCCTCATGATCCGCGTGGATCGTCATATATAACCTCATCAACTCATGAAAGGTTTCGTCCTCATAACCCAGCATATGGGCAAAATTGCCCGCCCAGTCGAGCAGACCATTCGGGTGAATATGATCCTCGTTCTTGTATTTCCGGCGGTAGATATACGCTGCGACTCTGGGTAGACGGGCAATCAGATCCATGGTGTCGTCGAATACGGCTTCCCAGTAATCTTTTTTATTCATCCCTTCCCCATATTGCTTTGCGAACTGGCTCTCCGTCTGCAAGGCCATGATAGCGATGACAAACTGGGTCATCGGGTGCGTGGAAATCGGCAACGCTTCAATGGCGGCAAATACATGATTCGGCACATGGCTGCGTCGCTGCCAGTTGGCCGTAATATGATGTACATCGTCTTCATTGGGTAGTTCCCCGAGCAACATCAGGTGGAAAAGACCTTCCGGAAGCGGCTCCGAGCCATTGGGCGCCTTGGGCAGGCTCTTTTGGAGTTCGGGAATGGAGTATCCGCGGAAACGGATTCCTTCTTTGGCATCCAGGAGGGACGTCTCGCTCACCAATCCGGTAATCCCCCTCATTCCCTGGTAGATCTGGGAAAGAGTCACTTCCCCTATTTTCTTATTTCCATGTTCCTTGAGTAAATCTTTGATCTCCGCGGCCACCGTATCCGCTTTCACCTTAAACCTGTCTTTTATCGTTACCATTTAGAAGCAATTTTAAAACTCTTCAGATTGAAGAAGGTTAGCTGATTTGACCCGATAAAGTTAGGTCAAGAACGTAGTACAACAAAGGAAAAGCGACAAAGTTTTATATTAAAATCATATTAACACCAACAGTATCAGGACTGACAGGCAGCCTTCAATCGTTGCCGTCAAACCATTGCTAACAGTTGTTAGTATTGCGGGAACTATTTTGCCGTCCTGTAGTATAACAACAATGCCACCCCGCTGAAGATGATATTGGGAAGCCATGCCGCCAGCATTGGTGGAAAATCTCCCTTTTGGGCAAAGGTCACGGAAAACTTATCCATCACAACGAAGATCGATGCCGTGACAAGGCCGATAGCCATCTGCAGTCCGCTTCCGCCCCTTACTTTCCGGGAGGCGATGATCGCGCCCATCAGGGTCATGATGATCACGGAAAAAGGCGTGGCGTCGCGCCGGTAGCGCTCTACCTTGTAGGTGCTCAACCCTTCGGTTCCCCTGAGCTTTTCCATGTAGATAAATTGTTTCAGCTCCGGCGAGGTCATTTTGTCCTTGAGATAATCGTCCCGCTTAAGCTCTCTCGGAAGTACGTTTAGATTTACGTGCAGGGTATCGAGCTTCCGGACGGTCTCGTGCAGGCCATCGATATTTCGCTCTATTATATTACGCAGCTTCCAGTCCTTCTTCACCGGATCCCACTTGATGGACTCAGCCCGCATATTATAATAGATCTTGTTCCCCCGGATGCGCTGCATAAAAAAACTGCTGGCCGATTTTTGGGAGGTGTCATAATACCTCATGCTCACAAAAGTCGTCGAATCGACCCTGAGATAATAGTTGTTGTTTTTGTAAGGGTCGCCGTTGTAAGAACTATTCCGATCGACATAGTTCGCCTGGAAATCGGTCCTGATCTCATTGGCCCTGGGAACCCAGAACTGACTTGCGACCCAGAACAGGGTAGCGAGCAGCACCGACCCGATTACGTAGGGTCTCAACATCCGGTTATAACGAACTCCTCCAGCCAGGATGGCGATGAACTCCGACCGGCCGGCCATTTTGGAAGTAAAATAGATCACGGCCACATAAATCATCAAAGGAAAGATCATAGAGACGATAAAGGGCACAAAACCAAAATAATAATGGGTTACGAGCTGCCAGCTGCTAAGACCGGACCTCACAAAATCATCGGCTTTCTCGCTGGTATCGATCACCACGGCAATCACCGTTATCACCAATATCGTGAAGATGAACGTACTGAAAAATTTCCTGAGTATATACCTGTCTAAAATAGTGAGCATGATGACTTTACCGGACTCCCTTAACCATTTTCCGCGGGCATCCGTCAGCGCGCAAAAGTAGTGCAAAAAAAACCGCCAATTATTTTAAAAACCCCAAAAAAAAACTAATTTATCGGGGAAAGCCCGCCAAGATACCCCCCTCCGGAAAAACTATCATTTCGGGGTTATCCTGACCGCCCGCCCGGAAATCGCCTCTATACGCAGATAAGGCCATTCATGAATACCTAAGAAGATGGGGTGTCCCATACTTTCCTGGCTGGAATTCCTCCATCTCAGCGGAAAAATGGAGAAGGCCACGCGTACACGGCATTCTCACAGCCTGGTTTGCAGCAATCTGACCTGCTCCTGCTTCCATGAGGTGAAGTCATTCTGAAGAATATGTTCCCGGGCCTGCTTTACAAGGTGAAGATAAAATGCCAGGTTGTGCACGCTGGCTATTGTAAGGCCCAGGATCTCCTTCGACTTCATCAGGTGCCGCAGGTAGGCCTTGCTGTAATAGTTGCTGGGAATCGAGTCGATCGCATCGTCAATCGGCGAAAAATCCTTCTCCCATTTTTTATTATCGATATTAATGACGCCACGGGAGGTGAAAAGCATCGCGTTACGTCCATTACGTGTGGGCATTACGCAGTCGAATAGGTCCACTCCCCGCGCAATGCATTCGAGCAGATTCCAGGGTGTTCCGACGCCCATGAGGTACCGCGGTTTGTCGGCCGGCAGATTCTCACAGCAAAGGGCGCAAAGATCATACAGTTGCTCCTCGGGTTCTCCCACACTTAGCCCGCCAATGGCATTTCCTACGGCATTCCTGGAAGAGACGAATTCACAGGACGTCTTTCTAAGATCGGTATAAGTGCCCCCCTGTACGATCGGGAAAAGATTTTGGTGAAAGCCATATCTGTCTTCTGTGTTCGCAAATCTGTCTATACACCTCTCCAGCCACCGGTGCGTCAGTCGCATGGACTTTTCGACATAGGAGTATTCGCTTGGATAGGGAGGGCATTCGTCGAACGCCATGATGATATCGCCGCCGATCGACCGCTGAATATCCATCACTTTTTCAGGGGTGAACAAATGCCGGGATCCGTCAATATGTGACTGGAAAAGGACACCTTCTTCCCGGATAGTTCTTGTTCCTGCCAGCGAAAATACCTGGTATCCTCCGCTATCGGTCAGGATAGGCCGGCTCCATCCTGAAAAACGGTGCAGGCCGCCTGCCTGTTCCAGCACATCCAGTCCGGGCCGCAGGTATAAGTGATAAGTATTACCTAGTATAATCTGCGCTTTTACATCAGTCTCCAATTGTTGCTGGGTAACTCCCTTGACACTACCGGCCGTACCGACCGGCATAAAAATTGGAGTAAGGATCTCGCCATGATCCGTAGTGATCTTCCCTGCCCGCGCGGCAGAATCCTTGTTGGTAACTATCAGGTCAAATTGTAATGCAGCCATTGTATGCCTAAAACGGTGCAAGATACGGGATTTTAGGAGCTCAAAGTTTATGCGTATTTTCGTGGCCCGTGAGACGGAATATGCCGGAATAAATCGTAGAATTTTTATGGTTAAAATGTATTCAAATTTACCCTGGAAGGAATTCCTGTTTATTGTATTTTGCCTGATCACGTTGATACAACTGTCCTACTACGGCATTTTTTTCCGTCTTCTTGCATTTTTCAAACCGGCCGACAAGGAGCAATCCCAACAACATCCGGTAAGCGTTATTATCTGCGCCAGGGATGAAGCGGCTAAACTGGTAACACACCTGACGGGGGTCCTTGTCCAGACCTATCCCAGTACGCACGAAGTGATCGTCGTCAATCATAATAGCCAGGATGATACCCGTTATCTATTGGACGAATTCAAAAAAACATTCAAGGGTCTTCATATCGTGAACCTGGAGCAGGAAGCGATCGGAATCCCGGGGAAAAAATATCCGCTCAGCATCGGAATCAAAGAAGCAAAATATGAGATCGTGCTCCTGACCGACGCCGACTGCGTGCCGGCCAGCGAATTTTGGATCCATAAGATGCAGGACGGCTATCGAAAAGGCATAGAAGTAGTTTTGGGATACAGCCCCCTGCACAAAAGACCGGGGTTGCTCAATAAGATCATCCGGTTCGATTGTTTCCATACGGGATTGCAATATCTCTCTTATGCCCTGGCCGGACTGCCGTACATGGGTGTTGGCAGGAATCTCTCTTACAAAAAGGAAGTATTCTTTCGCAATAAAGGATTCTCTTCCATCAATCATGTCCCGGGGGGAGATGACGACCTGTTCGTCAACCGGGTAGCCAACAAGAAAAACACCGCTGTCATGATTGACCCTCAAACCTTTACACTGTCGGAGCCCAAAAAAACCTTCGGAGATTGGATGCGTCAGAAAACACGCCACTATAGCACCGCCAGATTTTACAAACCCCTGCACAAATTCCTTCTCGGCGGATATGCCCTCACGCATTTCCTGTTCTATCCTTTGTTTTTTTGCAGCTTGTTTTACGATTGGCGGGCCGCCCTGATTGTATTTGGCATTCGCCTCATTACCCAAGGCTTTATCTATTACAAGTCAATGCAACAATTGGATGAAGAAGACCTCTTTCCCTGGTGGTGGCTTCTGGATATCTGGATGTTCTTTTATTATTTCATCTTTGCATCTGCATTATGGAAAAAGCCAAGAACCACCTGGAACTGATCACAAAGTATTTTTCAGATTTTACTCCGCGGCAGCTGGCACAATTGTCGGCCCTGGACGAATTGTATTCAGACTGGAACAACAAGATCAATGTGATATCCCGCAAAGACATCGACAGCCTCTATGAGAAACATGTCCTGCATTCCTTAAGTATCGCAGCCGCGTTTGAATTCCTGCCAGGCATGGAAATCATCGATATCGGCACCGGCGGCGGATTTCCCGGCATCCCCCTGGCTATCTTTTACCCTGAAGCCCGCTTCCACCTCGTCGACAGCATCGGCAAAAAAATCAAAGTTGTGGAAGCCGTTCGGAATGCGATCGGATTAACCAATCTCAGCATGCAGCACGGCCGTGTTGAAGAGATCAGGAACAGGAAATTCGATGTAGCCGTATCGAGGGCTGTGGCCCCCCTGAAAGACCTGTGGGCCTGGTCAAAACCCCTTCTGCGCAAATCATCGCGCTCCAGGGAGCATACACCGCAGGAAGAGCCGCTGGCTAACGGTCTTATCTGTCTCAAAGGAGGCGATCTGGCGGCAGAAATCGCGGAAAGCGGATGCCGCCCCCGGGTAATGGAGGTCTATGAGCTTTTCGCCGAGGAGTATTTCCGCGAGAAATACCTGCTTTATACCCCTTTATAAGGCAAGACAACCCTTGTGGCATCCCATCGCTCTTATCTTGTAAAAAAACCATATCCCATCCCATAACTCTTATGACGTAAAAATCTCTTATAGCGTCCCATAACCCTTATGATGCCAACAACCCTTATATTATAAGCTCATTTTTGTGTGCCCGGGGCGACAATTTCACCCGAAAAGCCCCGGACACACAAAAACTACCACAAAATGGTATTTTTATTTCAGCAATCGGACGGACCTTTAGCATATGATAATATCGGTGTGTATTGTGGAGGATAACAAAGATATCCGGTCGGCCCTGGAGCAAATCATTACCATGGCAGATGGATTTGTGCTGGCAGGGGCATTCCCCGATGTGGATCAGGCATTGCAGAAGATCCCGCTTGCAAAACCGGATATCGTACTGATGGACATTCACCTTGGAGATGGAGAGACCGGCATCGACTGCGTAAGACAACTAAAACCCCTGCATCCGGAAATACTCTTCATGATGTGTACAGTCTACGAAGAAGATGAAAAAATATTTGAAGCCCTGACAGCGGGAGCGAACGGCTATATTCTTAAGAAAACCGCTCCCGGCAAACTGCTCGACGCCATGCGTGAGCTCTATGAAGGAGGAGCGCCCATGAGCAGCCAGATCGCCCGCAAAGTCGTAAATGCCTTCCGGGGCAAGGCCGCCAACATTGAAACACAGGACCATAACACCGGAAAATCCATCAGTACCTTATCAAACCGCGAAAACGAAATATTGGAACTGCTGGCAAAAGGTATGCTCTATAAGGAGATTGCAGGTCGCCTGTTTATCAGTCAGGAGACCGTGAGAAAGCATGTCTATCACATATACGAAAAATTACATGTAAGCAATCGCGTGGAAGCGATTAACAAATTCTTCGGCCGTTAACTAACCTATGCCGGACACCGCCTGGAAAACTACCACAAAGTGGTATTGTTTTGTCTTTACGGGGTGTTATTTTTGCTCTCAGGTTGCAATCATCAAATATGGGTTAATCATTTTACCTTGTCCCGATGAAAAATCAGGCAGATCAACCCTTATAGTGGAAGCAAAAATAGCAGATAATCTATTATCTGCTATTTTGATTTAGCAGCCCTTTGAATCTATCTTTCTACCAATTCAGCTCCATCTTATTATTCGTCCGGTCGACATCGGCCATTCGCTGGGACGGGTCGATTTCGATGCTTTTCAAATCCAGCAGCTTCCGGCCGACCTGAAAAGTATATTTGGGATCGGTCCATTTCCAGGGATCGAATATAGTCGCCGGAACGGAAGGGTCTTCCGCTGCCTTCGCACCGAACATCAGGTATTGGGGAATATAGACCATCTCCTTGCTGCCATCCTTATATTTCAACACCACGTCTACAGGCATCGGCATTTTGCCGATCATCTTCAATCTTATATTTGTATGGCCGCCCTCTTCCCATAGACTGTCAATTCCATAATCGATCGTTTTGGTCGTGCTTACCCAGTACTCCTTGTACCAATCCAGTTGCAGACCGCTGACTTTCTCAGCCACCCTTATAAAGTCCGCAGCATTCGGATGTTTAAACCGCCATTGGCGATAGTATTCCAACAGGATCCGGTCCCTTACCGGCGCCCCCGTTATATAACCCAGTTGTTCAAGGAACATCTCGCCTTTTGAATAAGAAGCGATGCTATAAGCGTAGTTCGTATTGAAATGATCCGCATGCGTAGTCAGCGGCTCTTCCAGACCACTCTTCACCAGGGAGAAATACCCTTCATAGGCGTCATAGTGCAGAAAAGGCAACTGGTGATTCTGCTTCTCCAGCAATTGCGCGATCCCGAGATTGCCGGGATTGCGCCTGGCCATCTCCTCATAATAATAACGCTGCACCAGGCTGGCCGCATAACTGGTAAAACCCTCGTCCATCCAGGCATAGAGGGATTCATTGGTTCCCAGCATCATCTGGTACCAACTGTGCATCCATTCATGAAATGCAGTCCCCAGTCCGGGGCCGGAGATCAGGGTACTCATGGGATACTCCATCCCGCCATCTCCTCCATGCACAAAAGAGTATTGCTTATACGGGTATTTCCCAAAATGTTGCTCAATAAAGGGCAATGCGACAACGGCCGCATCCGCTACCGTATTCCATTCCGAATCCAATTTGGGGTCATTGTCCTTGTTTTTATACAGCACGTTGATAACGGGGCCACCGGGTACCTTACGCACCAGGTGATGATATTGCGGATCCGCGGCCCACATGAAATCATGAACATTGGGAGCCGAGAAATTCCAGACAAGTTTGCTACCTTCCGGCCGCAGGACCCTGGCACCTTTCGCCTCATAACCATACCCGACCTGGTCGGCATTCTGAAGATAGCCCGTCCCTCCGATGATATAGGTTTTGTCGATGGATATCTTCACTTCATAGTCTCCCCATACGCCATAGAACTCTCTCGCCACATAAGGGGTAGGATGCCATCCCTCATAATCGTATTCGCAGATTTTGGGATACCACTGGCTCATGGAATATCGAACGCCTGTCCTGGGATTATCCCTACCGCTCCTGCGTACCTGGAGAGGCACCTGCGCTTCAAAATCCATGTCGAATACAACGGAAGACTTCGGCAGAATGGGTTTGCTGAGCGATACTTCGAGGATGGTTTCATCGACCTTCCAGTGCTGGACCACACCGTTCATGCTGAGGGATAGCACCTTCTGGTAGCCGATCTCATCGGGTTTTAAATGTTCGATACGGTCCTTTACCCGGCTGTCCCAGTCCAGTTGTTCATGGCCGTCACGTCCTTTGCCATAGGAGATTTTGCCCAACTCACGACTGCGCGCGTCCATCATACTACCGGGTTGAAACGCATTCCAGTAGAGGTGATAAAACACTTTGCGCAGCGTATCCGGAGAATTATTCGTATACACCAACCGCTGTTTGCCGGTGAAACGATTGGTCGTGACATCCATGTCGATGTCCATACGGTATTTCACGCGTTGCTGCCAGCGATCGGGCTGAGCATACAATGGATATCCGGCGACACATATAACAAACAGGAAAAGGATCCGTTGCATCGTTATTTTTTTACTAAAGAGTGATATTATCTTTCAGCAACTGACCTTCCGGAGAGAACAACAGGTTCCTTTTCTGAAGATCGCTCTTCGATACCAAAATATGATACTGAATGACACTTCCCGGAAGATAGACCTGATAAACGGTTTTTATCTTCCAATCCGCATATTTACTTTTCCGGAGACCATCGTTTACAGGAGCGGGCAGCGCTGCCTGTCCGATCGTTTTTTCCGTGCTGACCCAGGTTCCGTTCTTCCTGAACCGGGCTTCGTATTTTGATGTGTCGATCATAAAATTGGCCTGGGCATAGCCGATCCTGTCCTTCCAGGAAACCTTGGAGGCGTTAGGATATCTGGCTTTCAACGAATCTGTCACCTGGGAGGGGAGACTCCCGATCTGGGCCTTTACGGAATGACCCGCCATCAGCATTCCGCCTGTCAATAATAGAAAGAATAGTCGTCGCATATAAATATGAATTTTAAGGTTGCTTATATCAAATCTCGATTGAATTTCCTTTTTTGCGCCGACCCTCTTTTTTCCCACCGAATCCCCTTTCCCCGGTTTGTCCTCATCTTTTCATCCGTATCAGCATTCCACGCCCGCTACTACGATCACGATCTCACCTTTGACGGCCTTTGCAGAAAAATAATCGCATACCTCCCGCAACGTGCCCCGCCTGTTCTCTTCATACATCTTCGAGATCTCGCGGCTGACGCAGCAAAGCCTGTCCGCTCCGAAATAACCGGCGAACTCTTCCAGGGTCTTTACCAGTCTCATGGGTGATTCATAAAACACCAGGGTACGCTCCTCAAGAGCCAGTTTTTTCAAAAGGCTTTGCCTTCCCTTCTTGAGGGGAAGAAACCCCTCGAAACAGAAACGGTTTGTCGGCAAACCGCTATTTACAAGAGCGGGTACGAATGCGGTAGCGCCGGGCAAACACTCCACCCGCACGCCCACCTTGATGCACTCCCTGACCAACAAAAAGGCCGGATCAGAGATCCCCGGAGTCCCCGCATCGGTAAGAAGCGCCATCGTCTTTCCCTGGAGCAACTGATCGGCCAAATGGTGCAGAATCTTATGCTCATTATGCTGGTGGTAAGGAGTCAGCGGCTTAATGAGTTGATAATGATTTAACAACCGTGATGAGTTCCGTGTATCCTCCGCAAGTATGAGGTCCACCTTTTTCAGCACTTCCAATGCCCGGAGAGTAATGTCCTGGAGGTTACCGATGGGGGAGGGAACAATATAGAGCATAGTTTAATTGACGACGATCTCAAAGGTTTCCATGACCGGGTTAGCCAACAATTTACGGCTCGCCTCTTCCGCTATCTGCCGGGCCTGCTCCGCCGAACCGGCTTCCACCTGAAGGGTAATATTCTTACCGATCCTGACGTCTGCGATGCTGCTTATGCCCAGGTTCCGCAAACCACCCATCACCGCTTTACCCTGAGGATCCAACAATTCTTTCAGCGGCATTACTTTTACCTGGACAGAGAAGGTCATATTATTTGTTTTGAAGGGACAAATTTACGAATTTTTTTTTTCCGCTGTGAATTTAGCCGCGAACAGGGAAACGAGGATATAAAAGAAGAAGACAACAGGCACGGCAAGCCATTTGAAAAAGATAGCAGAGATCAGCGCAATGAATAATAAGACGAGCTTGGGCCAGTTGCTCCTGACGGAGTAATCCTTAAATTTCAGCGCCATCAAAGGCAAATTGCTGACCATAAGCCAGGATGCAACGAGAATAATGGCATATAGCACCCATTTGTTCAGCAGCATCGCCGCAGCAAGCTGATCGCTATTGGAAGGCGAATAGTAGATGAGCGGTAGGGAGGCAACCAATAACCCGGCTGCGGGCGTCGGCAAACCCTTGAAACCGAATTGCTGCGAATCGTCCAGGTTGAATTTGGCCAGCCGGTAGGCTGCGGCGCAGGGTATGATCATGGCGGGCAGTATCCAGAACACGGAAACATCCAACCCATTCATCTGCCGGGAATAGCTGATTCTGAGGAATTGATAAAGGATCATTCCGGGTGCTACGCCAAAACTAACCACGTCGGCCAGTGAATCCAATTGTTTGCCCATCGGCGTGGCCGCTTTGAACAAGCGGGCCACGAAGCCATCCAGGAAATCCACCAGGCCGGCAAGTCCCATAAAGAGGGAAGCCATCCAAATCCTTTCAGGTATATCCACATATTGGTTGCCATCGCTGCTGTATAAAATGACGACACCATTTTGCAGGATAAAAATTATGGCGAGACATCCGAAGAAGAGATTGAGCAAAGTAAACAGATTCGGTATATGTTTCATGATGAAAGGCAAATATAATAAAGTTATCTTCCGGGTAAAGTTAATTAGAGCGGCTACCGGCCGGGATTTTCCCTGTTAACTAAACATTATGACTGGCCATCAGCGTTTCAATCTCCTCGGCAGTAATAGGAATATCAGCCATAAGATCTTTGTTGCCATCTTCGGTAATCCACACGTCATTTTCAATTCGGATACCTATTTGCTCCTCTTCGATATAGATGCCCGGTTCGACCGTCAGCACCATTCCGGCCGAGATAGGTTCGGTGCGCGTACCCAGGTCATGAACATCTATGCCCAGGTGATGGGAAACTCCGTGATACATGTATTTCCACCAGGCAGGATTCTCCGGTGTCTGGTTCCTGATATCGGTCTCCGAAACCAGGCCGATCTTCTGAAGAACCACATTCATCTGTTCACCCACTTTTTTATGGTATTCGGATATTGTAATGCCCGGCTTAAGCAAGGATTTAGCGTAATTATGCACTTGCAAACAGCCGTTATAAACCTCCTTTTGTCGTTTTGTGAACCGGCCGTTGACGGGAACCGTTCGGGTAAGATCGGCGCAATAGCCGCCGTATTCCGCTCCAAAATCCATCAGAATCAGCTCCCCATCTTTACACTCACCGTTGTTAGCAACATAATGCAGCGTTCTCGCCCTGTCTCCGCTGGCAATGATACTACCATAGGCAGGTCCCGGGGAACGTTGAGATAAGAAGCTGTGATAGATCTCCGCCTCGATCTCATATTCCATAACCCCCGGTCTGATAAATTTCAATAAACGGGTAAAGGCCCTATGCGTGATAGCGGCAGCCTCTTCAAGGACCGCAACTTCCAGGGGGGTCTTAACGGCCCGCAACTTCTTCATAATCCTGGCAGCGCGCTGATACTGATGAAGCGGGTAACGCTTTTTCATCTCTTCTATGAATTTGTACTCCCTCGTTTGCACCAGACTGCCCTTGCGATCGTTCTCGTTTGAATCCAGGTAGATATGATCGGCCATATGTACCCAAGGCTGCAACAACGAATCGACGCTCTCCAGCCATACGATGGTCTGAATTCCGGACAACGCCTTTGCCTCGTCCGCCCTCAACCTTTTACCATCCCATTTTTCCTTCAGCTCATTGGGCTTCACCAATACCAAGACCTCCCTGTATTTAGGCTCCGGATGGTCCGGGAACAGGATCACCATGCTATCTTCCTGCGTGACACCGGTTAGCCAGAAAAGATCACTGTTTTGCTTAAAGGTGTAAAGCGCGTCACCATTGGAAGGCATTTCATCATTGCTGACAAAGATGGCGATGGAGCCCGGAAGCATCTCTTTTCTGAAACGGCTCCGGTTCGTAATAAAAAGTTCCGGACAAATTGGAGAATATTTCATCCTTGATTTTTTCTTTTAATGGGTAATTCCCTGATTGCTGATTTTACAGCGGGTCCTGATCCGGACGGGCTGTAAACAGGTCTGCTGTAAAAATAACGAATGATTTAGTTGAGGGGCAGGATAGTTTTGAAAGGAACGAAACTAACAAGTGATAGTTAAATATATATTCACAAAAACAAATTATATTAGATACTATCAAATACAAGGCCATTTTAAAACCATTAATTAGATAAAATTCAAGTATAGCTTAACCGGCGGTACAATCTCTTTTCGTCAAAAAATGGTACTCGTCGCGGGCACCGGATACACCGGGGAAATGAAAAAAGCGGTATTCTCCGTTCTGAACTACCTGTCGCCATTTGAAAAAAAGGCGCTGCTTATGCATTGTTCCGCCAATATCGGTCCAAAAGGAGACACTGCTATTTTCTTCGGTCTGAGCGGAACCGGTAACACGACCCTGAGCGCCGATCCCCGAAGAAAATTGATCGGAGAAGAGATCCGGCCGGACGGAGTAAAGGCCTGGCTGATTAAACACCATCGGACTTACTAAACCCGGGAAACACCTGGTTGGATAAAAAGGCCCATGAAATGGCAGCCCGGCAACTGACGGCCCGCTTTACCCAATTTTGGAGAATATTCCGGTTGCGTCCCGGGAGGGGTTTTGGAGGCTGGCCCGCGCCTATCTTGAAATAATTCCTCTGCAAAAAGGAGAGATTTCGAAAAAAATTAAAAAAATGTTAAAAAAAATGCGGAATTAAAAATAAAATACTGAACTTGGCAAACTAATTTTCAGCTAAAGGACCGATCTCTGACATTGTTTGCCAAAACAAAAAGACTCTATCAGAACGATTTGATGGGGTCTTCTTTTTTAAGTCAGTCCATGATTTTAAGACTTCCGGATTAGCCCCTTAGAACAACCCATAAAGCTGAGAATCAATCCTTGTTATTATCTCACCCAGATGTTCTTCGTTCTCTGCGAATTTGTTCTTATCGATATCTACGATGAGCAGAGGGCCCTCCTTATATCCTTCAATCCACTTGTTGTAGAAATCGTTCAGCCGCTTCAGGTAATCAAGACGGATATTTTCTTCATATTCTCTCCCCCTTTTCTGTATCTGAGCGACCAGAGTCGGCACAGATGCCTGCAGATAGATAAGCAGATCGGGCGGTTGTACCATCCTTTTCAGGGTCTGGAAAAATTGAAAATAATTATTGTAATCCCGTTTGCTCATGAGGCCCATCTCATGAAGATTCGGCGCGAAGATATGTGCATCCTCATAAATGGTCCGATCCTGTATCACCGTTTCGGTTCCACTATGTATCTCCAGCAGATTATTCAGCCTCCCGTTCAGGAAGAATATTTGCAAATTAAAACTCCACCTCGGCATATCTTCGTAAAAATCATTCAGGTATGGGTTGTGATCCACATCTTCGAACTGGGGGATCCACCTGTAATGCTTGCTCAACATCTCCGTAAGCGTAGTCTTTCCCGCCCCGATGTTCCCTGCAATCGCTATATGTTTTGGTTTCTTATTTTTTGCCATTGTCGTATAAATGCTTCTCCTGTTCTGAAAAGGAATTAAGATATCAATTCTTTTTGGAATTCGGCTTGCAGGAGACCGGATTTTTAAAAATAGTTGAGCCCGATCGCTTCCTTAACCAACCGCATGGTTCCCTGTGCGCTGCTACGTGCTTTAGATGCTCCCTTTTCCATCACCTCCTTCAGGTATTTCTCATCATGAGTGATCGCCTCGGTCTTCTCCCGGATGGGAGCTATAAACCGGACCATGTCCTCTCCCAATTGCTTTTTCATATCTCCATAGCGGATCACACAACGATCGTAATCTTCTTCGAACTTGCGGATAGTGTCTTCCGCACTGACAAGTTTCATCAGCCCGAATAAACCGCTGATATAATCGGGCTTGGGTTGCGAGGGCTCTGTAGGACCACTGTCAGTTTTCGCCTTTTTGATCTTGCTGCGAATCGTATCGTCATCGTCTGTAAGGTAAAGGGTTGCGAACTGGTTTTCACTTTTGCTCATTTTTCCGGCGCCATCAAGACTCGGCACTTTTACCAGTTCCTCGCCATAGTTAAACGCCCTGGGTTCCGGGAAGACCTCTCCGTAACGGTGGTTAAACCGTTTGACAAAATTGCGCGCCATTTCCAGATGTTGTTCCTGATCCTTGCCGACAGGCACCAGCGTGGCTCTGTGCAGAACGATATCGGCAGCTTGCAGGACCGGGTAGGTCAATAAGCCCGCATTGATATTTTCGGGTTGCTGGCGTGCCTTCTCTTTGAATGTCGTAGTCTTTTCGAGTTCTCCCATATAGGCCATCATATTCAGAAACAGATACAGTTCAGCTGTTTCGGGTACGTGGCTTTGGCAATACAGGGCAACCCGATCCGGATCCAGGCCGCAGGCGATATTTTCTGCCATCACATGTCTCACGTGATTCCTGAGCTCTTTGGTATCCGGATGAGTAGTCAGGGAATGCAGATCCGCGACCATAAAATAACAGTCGTATTCGTCCTGCATTCTTACGTAATTGCGCAGCGCCCCGAAATAATTTCCCAGGTGCAGATAACCCGTGGGGCGGATCCCGCTCATGACTATTTCTTTCTTTTTTTCCATCGGACCGCGAAGATAGCAAAACTAGCCTTAGCGCCATAGCTTTTGGCGGATAGCAATTTTCCATCGAATTGATTACTTTTGTTCAAACGGCATACATGGAAGTAACCGATAAAATGATTGAAAACCTCTCCGACCTGGCCCGGCTGGAGTACAGCCCTTCGGAGAAAGCTTCTATAAAAAAAGATCTGCAACGAATGATTCATTTCGTAGAGAAGCTGAATGAACTGGACACGACAGGGATAGAGCCGCTTTTGCACATGAGCCCGGAAATTAATGTATTACGTGAAGACCGGTTGAGGGGAAGCATAAGTCGTCAGGAGGCGCTGTCAAATGCCCCGGCAACGGATGGCATCTACTTTAAAGTGCCTAAAGTGATCAAAACACCTTCCCGGCCCTGATGGCCGGGGTGGCAGACCCGGCTCCCGGATTTAAACACATCCCCTTAGTTAATAAGGAATTATATGACTACACCCATTATTCATCTCGAGGATATACAGAAGAGCTATATGATGGGTAAACAAGCTCTCCCGGTATTGAAAGGGCTGAATCTGGAAATTTTCAAGAACGAATATGTCGCCTTGATGGGACCCTCAGGATCGGGGAAAAGTACGCTGATGAACATACTGGGATGTCTGGATTCGCCTACTGCAGGCAGGTATATTCTGAATGGTAAAGATGTCAGCACAATGCCCGATGACGACCTCGCCGAAGTCCGGAATGTAGAGATCGGGTTTGTATTTCAGCAATTCAACCTGCTGCCCCGGTTGACGGCGGTGGAAAATGTAGCCCTTCCGCTCGTCTATGCGGGCATACCCAGGAAAGAACGTATCGAAAAAGCGATGACCGTATTGGAGAAAGTCAGCCTTACGGACCGAAGTCATCACAGACCCAATGAATTGTCCGGCGGCCAATGCCAGCGGGTGGCAATCGCACGGGCACTCGTCAATAACCCTTCCCTGATCCTTGCGGACGAACCTACCGGTAACCTGGACACCAAAACTTCCATCGAGATCATGGATATCTTCTCCAGCATACAATCAGCCGGCAATACCGTCGTGCTGGTGACACACGAAGAGGATATCGCCCATTACGCGCACCGGGTCGTCCGCCTGCGCGACGGCCTTATAGAAAGCGACAGGAATCAATTGCCGCTCGTAATGAGCCATTAAAACGGATGCAACTACAAGCTACTATGACCCAAAAAATATATACGCGGACTGGTGACAAAGGAAAGACCTCCCTGATTGGAGGCACCAAGGTTCCAAAAAGTCATATCAGGATAGAATCCTATGGAACGATCGACGAACTAAATTCCTTTATAGGCCTCCTGAGCGACCAGGTGGCGGCCCTTCCTATCAAAACACTCCCGGATTCCCATTTCGGGAATTCATTGACGATGACGGTCTCCGACCTTCTTAAAGAGATCCAGGACCGGCTGTTCACCATCGGGGCGTCCCTGGCTTGTGATCCCGGGAAGGATGCCCGGATGAAAATACCCGATTTAAAAGAGGAGGATATCGGTCTGCTGGAAAGAATGATTGATTTTATGAGTGAAGAGCTGCCACCCATGAAGTCATTTATTCTGCCGGGTGGTCATGTGGCCCTGTCTACGGCCCATATTGCCCGTTGCGTCTGCAGGAGGGCCGAAAGGCTCTGCGTCGGCATGCAGGAGAGCGATTTATACATAGAACCCCTCGTGATCAAATACCTGAACCGCCTGAGCGATTACCTCTTCGTATTGGCAAGATGGCTGGGATTTCTCATGCATATCCCTGAAATACCCTGGAAACCACGGACCTGATCCGGCGAGTCAGACGATCTTCCCGTCCTTCATATGAAGGATCCGATCGCTCATGCGTGCGAGTTCCTCGTTATGTGTGACTATGAGAAAAGTCTGTTGAAATCGCCCGCGTAAATCGAAGAATAGCTGATGCAATTCCCTGGCGTTGGCGGTATCGAGATTACCCGTAGGCTCATCAGCAAAAACAATGGCCGGGTTATTAATCAGGGCACGCGCCACCGCCACTCTCTGCTGTTCCCCGCCCGATAAGGCATTGGGTTTATTCTCCAGCCGGTGCCCGACGCCGAGCGTATTTAGGAGAACACGGGCCCTGTCCTCTACTTCCTTTTTCCGCTGGCCGGCTATCCAACCGGGTATGCAAACGTTTTCCAGGGCACTGAACTCTGGCAGTAAATGATGAAACTGGAATACAAAACCTATATTCCGGTTACGAAAGGCTGCCATCTGTTTACCCTTTAATCCATCGATCTTTTTCCCCTGAAGGAAGATTTCGCCGGAAGCAGGTTCGTCCAGGGTACCCAATATGTGCAGAAGAGTGCTTTTACCGGATCCCGAAGGGCCGGCGATGCTGACGATTTCCCCCTTTTTTATCTCTACCCCCACCCCTTTCAGGACCTGCAAATCGCCGTAATTCTTTTGTATATTCCTGGCTATTAACATGCTAATAAAATTATATATAAATTTCCGGACGCTGCAAACCTACGAAATACCGTTGGGACAGGTCGGCGAAGGACGAAATATAGAGGATTACATTGAGTATTGAAGGTTAAATTTTAGCAGTTATTTGGTGGTTTCGTTTTAAAAATTACTTTTGCGGAAAATTAGGGTAGACATTTAGCAAAATTAAATTTACCGAAAAGATGTTCTGGACACTTGAATTAGCCAGCTATTTGGAAGATGCGCCCTGGCCCGCCACCAAAGACGAGCTGATAGACTATGCCATCCGGTCGGGAGCCCCTATCGAAGTAGTCGAGAATCTGCAGGAGTTGGAGGATGAGGGAGAGATCTATGAAGGCATCGACGACATATGGCCCGACTATCCTTCTCAGGAAGATTTCTTTTTTAACGAAGACGAGTACTAAGAACGTGAAATACAGCTAGTTATAACGATGCGCTCGGCTCGTAACAGAAGAGATGGTCCGTCCCGGCAGACGTCCTTATGGAGTCACCAGGACGGATTTCTGTTTGACCTACTCAGCCCCCAATTCCGTAAGGATCTCCGCACTTACTCCCGTTGAAGAATAACCGCCATCATGAAACAAATTCTGCATGGTGACCATACGCGTGAGATCTGAGAACAAGGCTACGCAGAAATTGGCGCAATCTTCGGCGCTGGCATTCCCCAAAGGAGCGATGGCATTCGAATAGTCATAAAAATCGCCGAATCCCTTGATGCCCGTTCCAGCCGTAGTCTTGGTAGGAGATTGTGAAACGGTATTGATGCGGACTTTCTTTTTTAACCCATAATGATACCCGAAATTGCGGGCGATGGATTCCAACATCGCCTTTATGTCCGCCATGTCCGTATAGAAAGGCAGCACCCGCTGGGCAGCCATATACGTCAGCGCAACCACGCTTCCCCATTCGCTGATCGCATCCAGTTTCTGAGCGACGTGCAGCATTTTATGCAGGGATAGCGCGGATATATCGATCCCTTTTTGAAAATAATCATAATTCGAATCCATATAGGGCACATTCTTGCGGATGTTCACACTCATGCCAATCGAGTGAAGCACGAAATCGATCTTCCCGCCGAGGATTTCCTGGGACTTTGTGAACAGGTTGGTCAGCTCATCAATGCTTGTAGCGTCTGCCGGCACGATCTCGGAGCCGGTTTTTGCGGCCAACACCTTGATTTCACCCATCCGCATGGCGATCGGCGCATTGGTAAGCACAAATGTCCCCCCTTCCTCATGAACTTTCTCGGCTACTTTCCAGGCGATCGAATTTGCATCCAGGGCTCCCGTTATGATCCCTCTTTTACCTTTTAGCAAGTTGTAAGACATAGATTGAATTTTATAAGTTGATTTTTACGGAATTTATCGTCAAATATATGCGATTAAATATTTCCCGGAATTTTTAGTGGGTTAACGGCAATGGAAACAGCCTGGTCACCAGCCCGACAAGGAAAATGGTATAAACCACCACCAGCAAAAAGCATCCCATAAAATAGAGAAAAAGCCGCGCCGGCGACTGACGGGGTTGGATCACCCGCTGCATAAACTTCAGCAGGAGCCACGCGGGGACTAGCAATAGCCCGATGATAAGAAATATGGCCAGGGAGCGAAACTTCATGTGTAACGGTTAATTTGTATCAATTCATCACCATCTCCCTGGCATTTTCGAGAGCTGCAGCGGTAGGCTTTTCGCCACTGAGCATTTTGGCGATGGCGGTGATCCGCTCGTCTCTGTCAAGGATCCGGATACCGGTCTTGATGGCTTCTCCCCGGATCTCCTTATAAACGAAGTAGTGCGCGTCCGCCTTGCCTGCAATCTGGGGCTGATGAGTAATACAAATAACCTGGCGGTTTTTCGAAAGATCTTTCAGAATGATCCCCACCTGCCTGGCCGCTTCTCCCGAGATGCCCGTGTCGATCTCATCGAATAACAGGGTTGGCAGATCCATCGAACGGGCCACCAGCGATTTAATGCAGAGCATCAGACGGCTTAGCTCTCCGCCCGATGCCACTTTCCGGATAGGCTCGAACCGATTGCTCTTGTTGGCATCGAACAGGAACTCGATGGAGTCCGATCCCGAGCTCCCCAATTCGACGGTTTCCATCTGCACCTTGAGTCTGGCATTCGGCATACCAACCTGTTGCAACAAAGCATTCACCTGCTTCTCCAGTGGCCCGCACTGCGCACGACGATTGGAGGAGAGGCTGGCGGCCATCTTCCCGGCCTCGTGAGACAGCTTTTCCAATTCTTTCTCCCTGACACCGATCTGTTCGTCGATATCCAGTACGGCTTTCAACTTATTACCTAACTGATCCCTGATAATAAGCAGTTCCGAAGTCGCACCCACCCCATGTTTCTTCAGCAGCCTGTATCCCGTAGAAATGCGTTCATTGATCTGCACGATCCTCTGCGGATCATACTGGACCTGATCATTGATCGTTTCGATCTCTCCTGCTATGTCCTGCAATTCTATGTGCACGGATCTCATCCTCTCCAACAAAGCGGAAATCCCGGGATGATATGCCGAAAAACCATTTAATTGATTGAGAAAGACCTTTAACTGCTGGACGATCGGTTGTTCTCCTTCCTTCAAATCATAATATACTTTCGACAAAACCGTCTTAATGCCTTCGGCGTTGTTCAACAAGGCCAGTTCATTGTCCAGTTCTTCAAGCTCATTGTCTCTGAATCCAGCCTCTTCCAGCTCATCAAAAAGGAATTTGTTATAGTCATACTCCCGGGTGAATTGTACTTTCGTCTCTTTCAAAGCCGCAACGTCCCTTGTGGCTGCGGATAAGGCCCGGTATTGTTCCCTGTATTTATGCAGGGCTTGAAATTGCCCCGCCAGGGCGTCCAATACTTCCCGCTGAAAATCCGACTCTCCGAGTTCAAAGGTGTCGAACTGCCTGTGTAAATCCACCAACAAGGAAGAAAGCGTTCTCAATTGCTCAAGGTTTACGGGCGTGTCGTTTACGAATGCCCTTGATTTTCCACTAATCGAAATTTCACGCCTGATGACAACCTCTTCTCCCCCATCCAATTCATGGGTCTTAAAAAAAGCAGCCACTTCCTTTTTTGCGCCGGCCAGAAACACCCCCTCCACATAACATTTTTTCTCCCGGTTCCTCAATACGCCCGTATCTGCCCGATCACCGAGTATCAGGGACAAAGCTCCCATCAATATGGATTTTCCCGCTCCCGTTTCTCCGGTGATGATATTCAGCTTACCGGAAAACTCGACCACCAGTTCATCGATGATCGCATAATTTTGTATGTGCAGCTTCTGAAGCATAATAAGTCTTTTAGTGGCGGATGGATAGCAAATTAAATAATTTCATTCACTACAAACAATTCTATTCACTGCACCTGGCGATGCCTGCTTTTGCCTTTTGGTCCAGGGAATTTTTGTATTCATGATCCTTGAGGGAAAGACATTTCCGGAACCAGCCGGTCGCAGACTTACAGTCTCCATTCTTTTCACAGATCATACCCATTTGCAATGCCGCCCGGGCTGCATAATAAGCCGTTAACGTTTCTCCGTCTCTGATCGTGCCCGCATAGGCTGTCATCGCCTCTTCCTTCCGGCCGAGGCCATCATAGATGCGCCCGATGCGGTAACTGAACTCCACTTTCTCCCCGGGGATCCTGAAATTGTCGGGCTGCCCGCCCTGCAGATATTGCAGTGCTTCCTGGTAGTATCCGCCGTCACAAAGCAGTCTTGCCCGTAATAATCTTTTATCCGGCCAGACCCCGCTTCCCGCCTCCCGCATTGCCTGTTTATCCGCATCTGAAACGGAGCCCCCCCCCCTTCCCGATCAGGCTCCTGCATTTTTCGGCCTGGGCCTGATCCCCCTGCAGATAATAAAACCAACTGAGCTTCTGCAAGGCGTCTTTCACATAGCAGCTGCCACGAAACCGCCGGACAAAACGCTCCAGGTAGACATATGCATCATTGTCCAGGTGATCTGCCCGGGCATATCCCATTTCGAGGTCCCATATCGGCATGTCGAGATGCCCGGGTTCGTTGCTCTTATGCCGGATGATCTCCTGGGCATAGAGGGATTGCTGGTCATTTACCGCGAGGTTAGAAGCAAGATACGCATATAGATGATTGCGTCTGAGATCGAGTTTGTTTTGCCGGATATAAGAGAAAACCGCGGCCTTTTTGTTTTCGATATAGAATTCCAGGTATAAGAAATAGAATACGGCTTCATCATGATAGAGCATAGCCATCGGATCGCGAAAGTCAAGAAAATTATCCAAATCCCGCATACCTGCGCCGATGCCTCCCTTAATCCCCAGCAAATTGCTCAGCCACTTAAAGCCATCCGGAATTGTACCGCTGACAACCTGCATAGTAGCGCTTAACATCGTATTGGGGGGAAATCCCGGAAATTTCTGCTGATTTTCCTCCACTTCCAGGAAAGAACGCCTGAACTCCCAACCAGCTTCCCAATTATTCCCAAACTTTATTTTTATAGCCGCCCATTGAAAATGGATGAGCGATTTTGTAAACAGGTAAAATGGCGAAGATTCCGGACCTTCGCCCATTCGTTCAATTCTTTTGTCCAGATTGTTCTTCCGGGTTTTATATTCGGCAGGATCCTCATTGAAAAAGAGGATAAAAAAATCAACATAATTGTCCAGGAAATAAGGGATCAGGTTCTCAGGATCCCTCTTTTTCTCGCTGTCCAGGATTGCAAGACCGTCATCCAGCCTTAATCGGATGATCTCTTCGTATGCATGCCTGCAACCACTGTTATAGTCAAAATGTTTTTGCCCCCGGGCGGGGCCTGCTTGTATAAGAAGATAAAAGATGACAACGATCCGGGCAAATGAGGAGATTTTTTCAAGGTGCTGCATAGATCATACATCATCTCTCTGCTATTTACTTCACCTCGATCGCGTCGTTGAGTTCGTTATCTACGAGGATGCGACCACAGTTTTCGCATACGATGATTTTCTTACGCTGCCGGATTTCGCTTTGGCGTTGTGGGGGAATTGCGTTGAAGCAGCCACCGCAGGCATCCCTGACAACCGGAACGACAGCCAGTCCATTGCGATAATTGCCGCGGATACGGTCGTAAGAATGCAGTAACCTCGGCTCTACTTTTTCCCTGGCATCCGAGGACAACTTATTGAAGTGTTTTTCTTCTTTCTCGGTCGTGGAGATGATCTTGTCAAGTTCATCTTTTTTGTTCTTCAGCACACCTTCTTTGGTTGCTATATTTTTCTTGGCCTTTTCCAGCAGCACCACCTTTTCGGCGATCTCCTCGTTGGCGTCTTTAATGTGCTTCTCAGCCAGCTTCACTTCCAACTGCTGCATTTCGATCTCTTTGTTGATCGCTTCAAATTCACGGCTGTTTTTTACATTCTGGCTTTGCTTGTCGTATTTCTTAATAAGCGCGTCCGCTTCCTTTATGACTTCTTTCTTCTGATTGATAAATTCCTGGATTCCATTGATCTCTTCCTCCACCCGTGTCTGACGGGCATGCAGCCCCTGGATTTCGTCTTCCAGATCACTTACTTCCATAGGCAATTCGCCCTTCAGGATCTTGTACTCGTCTAACTTAGATTCAATTTTTTGGAGGGTCACCAGTGAAGTGAGCTTTTCCTCTACAGAGAATTCTTTTACGTTCGACATAGCTTAAGCTTAATTTTATTAACCCAGCCCCGGCGGCTTATGAATAATAGTTGACCGGATTCGTTTTTGTATCCGATTTAAGGACGGCAAAGTTAGGGAATTTTTCCCGTAAAATCTCATAAAGCAGATCCGTGGTGAACTGTTCGCTCTCAAAATGACCGATATCTGCCAATACCAGCCGGCCGTCTGCCTGAAAGAATTCATGATACTTGAGATCTGCGGTTATAAAGAAGTCGACTTTTGCAGATAAAGCATTGGATATCAGGAAACTACCAGCTCCTCCACAGACGGCGCAACTCCTCACCGGCCGACCCGTTAAAGCGCTATGACGTATCACAGAGGTCCTGAACGCGTTTTTGACCTTTTCCAGGAATACCGTTTCTTCCAGGGGCTCCGGCAGTTGGCCGATCAGACCGGATCCCGTCTCCGGATGCCGGTTGACAAGTTCTACGAGGTCGTAGGCCGGCTCCTCGTAGGGATGGGCCGCGATCATCGCCGCGACAACGGCGCCGGAACGGTGAGCAGGCAGAATGACTTCGATTTTTAACTCCTTTTCAACATGACGGATGCCCGGCTGTCCGACAAACGGGTGCGTACCCTCGCCGCCTCTAAAAGTACCGGCGCCTTCCGTCTGGAAGCTGCATTCGCTGTAATTTCCGATTTCTCCCCCTCCGGCAGCAAAAATGGCATTTCTGACCTGTTCAGATTGCCCGGCAGGCACAAAACAATATAGTTTCTGCAGATTGCCCTTCCCGGAAGCCAGCGCGATCCGACCCGTTTTCTGCAAACCCAACCTGTCGGCAATCCTTCCATTCACACCCTGCAAAACGTTATCCAGGTTGGTGTGAATGGAATAAACCGCTATATCGTGCCTGATGGCAGCTATTACCGTGCGTTCCACCGCATTTTCGCCGGTTATCCTTTTCAGCCCCCCGAAAATGACCGGATGATGTGCTACGATCAGGTTGCATCTCTTTTTGATAGCCTCCTCTACCACCTCCGGAGTGATATCCAGGGTCGTCAGTACCCCGCTGCAATCCCGGTTCCGATCCCCGGTCAGCAATCCCGCATTATCATAGTGTTCCTGGTAGGCCAGTGGCGCCAGCGATTCGAGAGGTGACAGAATGGACGCTATTGCAATCGACATAACATGTATGAATAATAAAGGACGACCTTATATGAATATATATGAATAAAATTATTGCAATATCTTCACGATCCGGCTCAGTTTACCGTCCTCATTGATCCCTTCAAGCACGATCCTGAGCTTTTTCGAGACATCATTGTTATAGAACTGAATGGTGACTTTCCTGTTGTCCTTATCAGTAAGCACATAGGGTTTCCAGTAAAGCGTCGAACGCACATCTTCTATCTCGTTCAACGGGTTGCCATCGCTATAGTCCGGGACAGGGAACTCCCTGACCGGTGAATAACCCGTGAGGAGGGTATGCTCCAGTCCTTTCAGGGAGGGGTCGTTTCGATGCTCGTCGCCGCCTTTTTTTGTATAGATAGCGATCGTACCACCGCCACCACCGCCAAACCCGATTCCTGAACCCGGCCTGAAAACCTTCACCATCGCAATATCCGTTACCGGCGTACTTTGTATCGCGGAGACATCGACCTGCATTTCGTTGAGATATAATGCCGGTGTGGAACCTCTCCATGACATACTGGGCGTCGGGCCTATCGTACTGATCTGCAGACCTGCCACTTTCCCTTGCAGGTAAGCGAATATATCTGTATACGAATTGGCGAAAGGATCATTCACCAGGTCATAGCTGTAGGCATCTCCGCCGCTGAAAAGACCGGACGTGTATTTCTCATCGAGCTTCTGGGCATCGGTCTTCGTTCTTCCTACTACGGTGACGGAAGCAAGCGTTTTTATTTTCTTGTCAAGTGTTGGCTGGATCCGGGCGGCTTCGTCTGCCAGGAACCTGTTACGGGTGAGAAAGGATGAGTCATTGGCTGCCCAGCCGCCGTAAGCCGCCGTTAAGGGTTTCGCCGAGCGGTTTCCCCGGTAAAGACCCGTGCTGAATGTTATGGCGGCTTCATTCGACAGATTCCTGTTCGTATTGAACTGGTAGAAGGTCCTGACCGAATCATAAAAAATCAGACCGCTTACTCCGAATTTACTGCCCGATAAATGGGGAAGGAACAGCATCTGTGTGCTGGAGTCCTTTTTATTCAGGATTAGATTGAGCGACTCATCCTTGGCAATTTTGTAAGGGTCCACGCCGAGTACGTCTACTTTAATGGAGAGATAGTCCTGCTCCGGGTACTTGATGACGGGCGTCTTACCCCTTGCCAACTGCTCCCATTTGAAACGGCGCCAGCCATGTGTCATCATGACCAGGTCGAGCTGCTGAATCAGGCTATCGGCCTCCTTAGCGAAATAATAATAAGGGTCGTGAACATACCCCCGTATATCACCTGTCAGCAAAAGCCTGGAGATGATATTATCATCATTGGCGTTCACCCCGTCTGCATCCCCGTCCGTGACTGCAAGCGAAAGATTTGCCCGGAGCGTATCGGGAACTTCTACTTCGATGGTGTTTTTCCCACGCTTATTGACATTTTGGGTGACGACTTTCAAATTCGGGGAAAATCTGAATTCATGGTTGTTCACAAAAACCACCCGCTCGGCGACCGGCCGGTCATCCGACGTAAAAAGCGTTAGCTGCAGAACGCCGCTTGGTAGTTGTGACACAGGTATCGTTCCGCCACTCATGAAATTATCCTCCAGGTTGACCCGCGCCTTGTAGACGAGGTGCTGGTGCATATGGCCGATGATCGTAAGATGCTTGTATTCCGGATCCGCATCTCCGGACCTGGCTATGGAAAACAATATTTTCTCTTTAGCGGTGATGGCACGCAATACCGCACCGGCTGGCTTAATGGACGGAAGCCCTGTGCTATGCTCGATGCCGAGGTCATCCTTCCAAACCACATACAATGAGTCTCCCTTGACGGGGGTCACCGGGAATCTGCCCATACCGTCATGTTCGGATTCAAACACCAGCAGGTCCTTACCGCTTGCGTTCCGGAGAATGCCCTTGACTGCTATCGGAAGCCCATACAGGTCTGCGGCTTTAAAGGCAACCATATTTTCGAGCCCTGCTACGAGGTCTCCCCCCTCCGGGAAAAACTGGATCCGCCGTTCTGCTTTGACAGAGGCAATACCGGAATCCCCTTTCCTGTTGAAAATCCGGATATCTTTTTCGTAGAAAAAAGCGGTGTCAAAATTCAGCATCCAGGTGGTAAAAGCCCGTATATGAACATGGTTTCCCTTGATAGTCTGGGGAAGGTCGATATTGCCGGCCGTGGAGGATTCTGTGATGGGCTCCGATCTGTGTTGCAAAATATTCCCATCTGCATCGGAAACTTCCAGGTAGAAATTCCTGCTGAAAGTCGACGGATCGGGGCCGGCAAATATATAAGCCTTAAACCAAATGGTCGATCCCGGCGTATAGATCGTCTTGTCGAAGTGGATATGAATCTTCTCCTGGGGGTAACCGTTCGCATAGATATTCATCATGGAATCTATCTTCTGTGCTTGCGACAGGACGGGAAAAACCAGAAACGGAAGAATGACTATGATAAAAAGGAACCGAAATTTATTCATACTGTAAAAGATTATCACAAACCTACATAAAATGCAAATAAACAAATAGATACTTGCTTATTACGGAGAATTTCAGACTATGTGGGCAAACTGATCAAAATTTCGGAATGTTTTGGATCTTGCAGTCAGAAAAAATTGTTAACATGAAGATAAAAGCTTCTTCTGCCGACTTATATGCAGATTATGTTTCTCGTATGCGAAAAATTGCCGATATAAAGAACTCGTCAGCGCTTCTTCAATGGGACCAGGAGACTTATTTGCCGCCAAAAGGGGCCGGTTTCCGCGGGCAACAGATCGCAACGCTGGCAGAAATCGCCCATGAGCTTTTTACGAGCCCCGATCTGGGCAACCTTCTCGAAGAACTGAACTGCCGGGATGATCTGGGAGACGCCGGGAAAAGAAATGTAGAACTCAGCCTCGAGGATTTTACAAGGCAAAAAAAATTCAGCCCCGCCTTTGTCCGCCAGCTTAGCGAATGTGTCTCCCGCAGCTTTCACAGCTGGATCGAAGCCCGGAAAGCGAATTCTTTCGCCGTTTTTGAAAAGGACCTGTCCATTTTACTGGATCTCAAAAAACAGGAGGCAGCGCTCGCCGGTTATTCGGCACACCCTTATGACGCACTCCTGGATGAATTTGAAAAAGGCAGCACCGTAGAAAAGCTCGATAAAGTCTTTGCTCAGGTAAGAGATCCGCTAAAAGAGCTCCTGGACCGGATCCTTGCCCAGGGCCCCATCGACGACTCCTTCCTGCATAAATGGTATCCCCGCGCGAAGCAATGGGAACTCGGACTCGAGCTGATCAGGGATCTGGGCTTCGATTTTGAAGCCGGTAGGCAGGATCTGTCCGAGCACCCTTTTACCACCAGTTTTAACCGGGATGATGTGCGCATCACCACCCGTATTGATGAATACAACCTGGCAAATATGACCTGGAGCTGTATCCACGAAACGGGTCATGCTCTCTACGAACAGGGTCTGCCCGCGGAGTACTACGGGCTGCCTCTGGGAGAATATGCTTCCCTCAGTATTCATGAGTCCCAATCCAGGCTATGGGAAAACAATGTCGGGAGAAGCAGGAGCTTTTGGAAATATCGTTTTGCTTTGTTGCAGCAGCACTTCCCCGACCCGCTGGGCAAGAGCACCCCGGAGGATTTCTACAGAGCTATTAACAAGGTGCAACCTTCCCTGATCCGTACCGAATCAGATGAGCTCTCTTATCATTTCCATGTGCTTATCCGCTATGAGCTGGAGAAGGGTTTGATCGGCGGGACGATCAGTGTCCGGGATATTCCCGCCTTTTGGGAAGAATCATATATTAAGTATTTGTCTGCCAAACCATTAGATGACAGAACGGGTTGTCTCCAGGATGTGCATTGGAGCCATGGCAGTTTTGGCTATTTCCCGACTTATAGTCTGGGAAGCTTCTATGCCGCCCAGTTCTTTGCCACTGCCTCTACGGGCATACTCGCTTCCGAGCTGGAGGCGGGAAATACGCGCGGTTTGCTCGATTGGCTTAGAAATCATATACATAGCTATGGAAGGAGGTTCACCGGCGAGGAGTTATGCCGGAAAGCCACCGGAGAATCTTTAAATACCCGTTATTTTCTGGATTATGCCCTTGCTAAATATGAGAATATTTACAAACTTCAAGGCAATGCATCTTAAATTTCTACGTTATATACCAGGCTCTTATGAAACCATTTTTAATCTTTTTACTGGTCCTTTCCGCCGCCGCGCCTTCCTGCAGGAAATTCATCCAGCAGCAGGAGCAAAAAGCAGCATTGAATATCATCACGAATGGGGTTTGGGTGGTTAACAGCTACCAGGCCAACGACACGGATGTAACCGCCTCTTTTGCAGGCTATGTTTTCCAATTTAAGTCGGACGGGACGGTAACTGGGACGAGAAATGACAGTTCCACACAGGGGGTTTGGTCTGCCAATATCAGCACCCGGCAAATCATTTCGTCTTTTCCGGCGAATGCGCCCGCCCCCCTGGGCAGACTGGATGCGTCCTGGACGATTACAGACAGCGGAGACACGTATGTAAAAGCAAGTTCGCCGGAATCTTCGGACAGCAGCCTTACCAATAAACTTTGGCTTGTCAAACAATAATTTGAGCATTCCCTTCGAACCGACCCACCGCAACCGACAAAATACCGGTCCTGTTTCCGTTGATTTTTCCCGTAAAATTGTACTGCCCGTAAATTAAACGGAAAATACAATTTTATGCGCAGTAAAGACGTTCAAAACTCCGATCCTACGACCAAACTTTTTATCCGTCCCTGTTGCTTTTTATACGGGACGCCCTCCCTGGAGACTTTTCACTGAGTGAATCGGCAACTAAAACATGTTTATCCGTTGAACAGAAGACTACTTTTCCTGCTTGTGGGATTATCGTTGGTATCGTTCGTGCAAGGGCAGCTTCCGGTAGCTGGTTTTACCAGCACAACCGGCACCAGCGGTTGTGCGCCGCTTTTGGTAACATTTCAGGATCAATCGACCAATAATCCTACTTCCTGGAAATGGGATTTTGGTGACGGCAGTGCCAGCTTTCCACAACAGAATCCTCCACATGTTTACTCCACGCCCGGGGTCTATTCCGTTACACTGACCGCCACCAATGCAGCTGGCAGCAGCGCTCCCTATACTAAGACCGCCTATATCACAGTTTACCCCACGCCAAAAGCCGATTTCAGCTCCAATGCCGTCACGGGTTGCTTTCCGCTGAAAGTGCAGTTTACGGATAACTCCACCGATCCGACACCCATTGTGGCCTGGAACTGGGATTTCGGCGACGGAACGACGGGCACGGGACAAAATCCCCAACACATTTACACGTCCGCCACGCCGGCCGCCGGAATTCCCGTCACGCTGCAGGTCATTGACAAGAACGGTTGCTCAGGACAAAGTGGCGCCATCACGAAATCCAACTATATAAAGATCCCCTATGGGATCAATGCGGATTTTTCCAGCACCTCCAATTCTTCCGGCTGCAATGCCGCCATTCCCGTCAATTTCAACAATCTTACAAGTGGGGGGGCTCCGGGCATTACCTATAGCTGGAGTTTCGGGGACGGACAAACTTCTACCCAGACGAGTCCGGTAAATAATTATGCGACGACCGGTTCTTATAAGGTGCTGCTGACAGCAACCAGCGCAGGTTCGGGTGGCATCTCCGGCTGCCAGGACACGGTATCACACATTGTGCAACTGAGCGGGAGCAACACCCAGTCAAATTTCACAGCCCCCGCCAGCGTCTGCGTAGGATCGGCAGTCGTGTTCCAAAATACATCCAGCCCAAGCCCTGACTCCAGCGTATGGGACTTTGGAGACGGCACCGGCTCAACGGACTATAGCGCGGTGAAAACCTATACGGTCCCCGGTACTTATCCGGTCACCTTAAAAAATACTTTCGGGGCCTGCAAGGGAGTCGTCACAAAAAATATCACTGTCAATCCTTTTCCCGTCGCCAACTTTACGGCTGATGATAGCACCAGCTGCCAGTCTTCCCTAACCGTGAATTTCAAGGACCTTTCCACCAACGCCACCAGCTGGCAGTGGAGTTTCGGAGATCGCGCGGTTACTTCCACTTTCCAGAATCCTTCACACACATACGGCGCATATGCGCAATATACCGTGACACTGACTGTGTCCAATTCAGTGGGTTGCTCCAATACGGTGACCAAGACTAATTATGTGGTACTGGCCGTCCCGAGTATAACACTACCCAATCTTCCCGCCAACGGGTGTACCCCGTATGCATTCACACCGGCGGTCTCTTACCAGGGTGCTGATTCGGTGGCGGCCTATTCCTGGAATCTTGGAAACGGCACCAGTTCGAACCAGGCCGCCCCCACCGTGACCTATACTGTACCGGGCGTCTACACTGTCACCCTGGCCATCACGACAAAAACCGGCTGTACGGCTTCTGCTTCGGGCATCGTTACGACTGGAAGCAGCAAACCTAAAGCGGCTTTTACCGCCTCTGCATACCTGGTCTGCCCTACTACCCCGGTCATTTTTACAGACAATTCTACAGGGAACCCTCCACCGGATAATTGGCTGTGGGACTTTGGAAATGGCTCTACGTCGACCTCGCAGGACCCCACCCAAAGCTACAGCGGCCCTGGTAATTACAGGGTCAGGCTCCAGGTCTTTTCACATGGTTGTTATGATACCACTTCCGCCGTGATCACTGTGAAACCGCCGCTCGCCGCCTTTACCGATAGTTGCCTCTGCAACAACAGATCGCAATATCTTTTTAATGATTCTGCCTCACAGGCCCAGACCTGGTCATGGAATTTCGGAGACGGGACCCCTGTTTCCACGAACGCTCCCCCACTGACCCATGTATTCCCGGCAACCGGGCCCTACACCGTAAAATTGCTGGTGACAAACGGCGCCTGTTCCGCCAGCACGCAAAAGATTGTAAATGTCGTCTCGGAAAAGGCAAATTTCACAGCCACGCCCGACGTGGCTTGTAGAAATGCTATAGTCTTTCTTTATCCGACCGGCAGTAACCCGGCAAATATCACTTCCTATCTGTGGAATTTTGGAGATGGCTCTCCCAGCGGGCCGGGAGCGAGCAACGGTTTATACCATATCTTTACACAGGCAGGGACTTATAATACCTCCCTGACCATTACAGAAACGAATGGATGCAAGGACTCCATAACGAAACCGATGCAGGTCAACGGTCCTGTGGCTGGTTTCACCGTAAACAACGTCAAAGGCTGTAAGGGATTGACCGTGACCATCACCGACCAGACCGTGCCCGACGGCACACATGCCCTCGTTCACTGGACCTGGGATTATGGCGATGGAACCGTTGTGGACTATACGACGCCTCCTTTCGTGCATACCTATACCACACAAGGCATATTCAGTATCAAGGAAATCGTAACCGATGCCTCCGGGTGCGTGGATTCCCTTACAAAATATGACCTGATCACCGTAAATGTCCCGAGAGCCTTGTTCTCCTCCGTGGATTCCATGTCCTGTCCGGGCTCGACGGTCTTATTCGGCAACACGTCGACCGGCAGTGGCTTGCAGTACAACTGGGTATTCGGGGATGGGTCTCCCAACTCTACCGATCCTGCGCCGGGTCATGCTTATAATAACGTCGGTTTTTATACGGTTAAGCTCTCCATCCTGGATCAGTACGGTTGCAGAGATTCTATGATAAAGAGTAATTACGTACGCATCGACACGCCAAATGCGAGTTTTATGCTAAACGACTCCATTTCCAGTTGCCCCCCGATGAAGGGAGTGTTTACTTTCATGGGGCACTATGCGCAAACTACCAATTGGTTGTTTGGCGATGGGGCGAACTCCCCGCTTGCCAGCCCGATTCACAATTATAATATACCCGGCAATTTTACCGCGATCCTCACCGTCACCAGTCCGGGAGGATGCACTGCACAGGACTCCGCGCATATTAAGATCTTTGGCCCCTATGGCACGTTGTCGTATAGTCCTGTGGCGGGTTGTAATCCGCTAACCGTCAACTTCACCGTCGCTACCCAGGGAACGCTTCAATATTACTGGGATTTCGGGGACAGCGTAAATAATCAACCCAATGTAAATGCTCCGACAAATACCTATACCTATGCCAGTGACGGCTCGTTTTTGCCCTTCGTATACCTGGTGGATTCGGTAGGCTGTACCGTACCGGTATATGGATCCACCAGCATCCTGGTCGTAGGAGACACCGCGAAATTCGTTTATGACCGGAATGTCTTGTGCGACAGCGGTTATGTACAATTCACCGATTCTTCCAGGACTAATGGTACGATCACTCTTAGGCTTTGGGACTTTGGGGACGGCTCGACTTCGACCCTGCAGAATCCCTCACACTATTATGCCGGTCCGGGTTTCTACACCGTTAAACTGGTGATTACCACACAATACGGGTGTAGCGACACCTACGTCCTTCCCAATATTATCAAGGTGGTGAATAGCCCGGTGGTGGATATCAAAGGCGCCAACCCGGCCTGTGTACCCGCCTCCCTGCGGTTTTCCGGTGTCGTCCTGAAGGCCGATACCTCGGCCCTGGTCTGGAATTGGAATCTGTTCAACGGCAGCATTGCCCAGGGTCAAAATCTGTTCCCCCATTCTTATGCGGCAGCAGGTCAGGACAGTGTGGAGCTGATCGTTACGAATAGCAGCGGATGTAAAGACACTGTAAACAAAAAATTTACGATCTATCCCCTGCCCCCCGTCAATGCGGGCATGGACACTGCGATCTGCCTGGGCCAAAGTATCGGACTGCTTGCGTCGGGAGCCCCTGTCTATAATTGGTTGCCGCCCAAAACGACACTTAGTTGCACCACGTGTGCCAATCCCGTCGCAGACCCGACGGTAACTACCAGCTATATTGTACAGGGCACCAGTAATTTTGGTTGCCTTGCCAACGATACCGTACAGGTCAGGGTGATACAACCGACAACCCTGACCGTCGACCCGCTCGACTCCATCTGCAAGGGGCAACAGATAAAACTGGTAGCCACCGGCGCCGATGTCTATAACTGGAGCCCGTCCACGGGCCTCAGCGATCCTTCTGCGGCTGCACCTATCGCGAGCCCCGACACAACAACCCTTTATACACTGACAGGTGGCGATTACAAGTCCTGTTTCAGTGATACAAAAACGATACAGGTCACCGTCTTTAATTACCCGACGATTACCCTGGGTCCGGACACGGTCACCCTTCCGGTCGGATCCACTTTTGCAATCAATGGCGTCGGCTCACCCGATATCACCTCGATTACCTGGGCGCCGGTCACCGGTCTCAGTTGTTCGGACTGTCTGGCTCCGGTAGCAAAACCCGTTAATACCACGACCTATTTTGTAAAAGTGACAAACAATGGCGGCTGCTCGGTCGAAGACAAGATCACGTTTATCGTCACCTGTAACAACCAGAATTTCTTTGTACCGAATACCTTTTCTCCCAACGGAGACGGGGCAAACGACTATTTCTACATACGAGGGAAGGGTTTGAACACCGTTCATTCTTTGCAGATATTCAACAGGTGGGGACAGAAAATATTTGAGAGACGGGATTTCCCGCCAAATGACCAGAGCTATGGCTGGGACGGTACGGTCAATGGTCAGAAAGCGCCGATGGACACTTATGTCTACCTGCTGGAGATCGTTTGCGATAACTCGACGATCATTCCCTATCATGGAAATGTAACCCTGATCAGATAGCCTATGAAAACAAAAATTCCATAAAGCATCTTCATGCGAACCTGCTTCACATATAAAATAGCCCTCGCCTGCCTGCTGGTAGTCACCGCGCTGTCCGGCGCGTATGCACAGGATATTCATTTTTCTCAGTTCTTCGAAGCTCCCCTCCTGCGCAACCCCGCGCTGGCGGGCGTTTTCACCGGCGACTACCGGGTGCAAGGTGTCTACCGCGATCAGTGGAACAGCGTGACCGACGGATACCGGACAGGCTCATTCAACGGCGACTATAAACTCCCGGTCGGGAAAGGCGACGATTTTCTCACCCTGGGAATGGAGACCGTTTTCGATAAAGCTGGCACCGTCGGGCTCACGACCACCGAAGTTTTTCCGGCCCTGAACTATCACAAATCCCTCAGCGATCAACGGACCATGTACCTTTCCCTGGGCTTCATGGGAGGGCTGGCGCAAAAATCTATCGACCGGTCCAAAATCACGACAAACAGCCAATATGATGGAAACGCCTTTAATCCGAGCATCCCGGATGGTGAGACGATTGCGACACCTACTGTACAATACCTGGATGGCAGCGTGGGCATGAGTTTCAACACGACTTTCGGACAGAACCAGACAAATACAATGTTCCTGGGGGCCGCCTATCATCATCTCAACCGCCCGAGAAATTCTTTTTATGTCAACTCCGGCGTAGAACTCGATCCCAAATATGTGTTCTCCGCCGGAATGAAATTCGGCATCGACGAATTCTCGTCCTTTGTGATCCAGGCCGATCATTCCAAGCAAGGGACTTTCACCGAGACGATCGGGGGAGTTCTTTATTCCTATAAACTGGGGCCGGACGCCGAGAGTGCGCAATATACCCTGGATCTTGGAATGTTTCTGCGTCTTGGGGACGCGCTGATACCGGTGGTGAAATTGGAGATGTCGTCGTTTTCGGTGGCCATCAGCTATGACGTGAACGTGTCGGAGCTGAAAACCGCCAGTCAGGGCATGGGGGGGGTGGAGTTATCTCTTTCCTATATCGGATTCTTTAATCACAATAGCTCGAGAGACAAAGTGCTGTGCCCGAAGTTTTGAGGCGCGAATGAAAGCGAATATTGAAACGCCAAGAGGCGCGGATAAATACGAATGGGCGAATGGGCGCAGATAAGCGTTTGCCAATTAATTTACACGAATCGGGAGGGACGTCCAATAATACAGACGGGGAATTTTCGTTTACCTTTACGGCTGAACGGGTGTGAGACAAAACAAAAAGACACCCAAAAAATGATGATGTATGAACACAAATAAAATTGAAGCAGGCAGCAAAGCCCCGGATTTCAACCTTTATGATTCGGAAAAGAATAAGGTAAGCTTGAAAGATCAATTGGGGAAAAACCTGGTGCTGGTCTTCTTCCCTCAGGCATTCACGAGTGTATGCACCAAAGAGCTTTGCAGCCTGCGGGACAATATTTCTGTATATAACGGGGCAAATGCGCAGGTTTTCGGCATCAGTGTGGATTCCATTTTCACCCTGGCAAAATTCAAAGAGGAACAAAAACTCAATTTTCCCTTGTTAAGCGATTTCAACAAAGAGGTTTCCGCAGCATACGGATCGCTTTTTGAAAACTTTGCGTTCGATATGAGGGGGGTGTCAAAACGTTCGGCGTTTGTGATCGACCGGGAAGGAACGGTCAGGTATGCCGAAGTGATGGACAAGCCGGCAGACATGCCCGATTTTGATGCGATCCAAAAGACCTTGCAACAGCTCCCTTGAACACGACTGCCATTGGGATCCGGCAAGGGCGACAGCTGGCAAAAACAAAGTCGGGGGATCTATACATTTTTTTTATTTACATCTGTAAATACTTAACAATAAGATCGATTCATAATACCTGAGAAGGCCTGGTCCATGGTTTTAAGGATTATTTTGGTTTCTTATTTGTAACTTCGACCTCAAATGATTATTTTGGAAACATATGTAAACAGGCCCCTATGAGGATTTTTTACATTCTATTTTCCATTATTCTATTAACCGGTCTCCAGGCGAAAAGCCAGGTGAGGTCTCCTTTTTCCGATCCTGAGACCAATATTGTCAAGTTTTACCCCAATCCGGCTATTTCGTCCATCACCTTCGATATTGAAAAAAATCCCAACCAGACCCACTACATACAGATCTTTAATTTCCTGGGGAAGAAAATATATGAAGTGTCCGTCAACTCCCGCACGATCGTAGACCTGACAAACTTTCCCCGTGGCATCTACATTTTCCAATTGAAGGAGCAGAACGGCCAGATTTCGGTGTCGGGAAAATTCCAGGTCGCCAAATAGTGCCCATAGCCTCCTGATCTCCGCTGGTCAGGACACTTCCGCAATCAAAAATTTCAAATAATTAGTGTTCTCGAGTCCCTGGATGATCGGGTGATCGCTGGCCTGCGCACGGAATACTACCTGCCTGAGCTTCCTGTGCGCGTCGCGCGCCGCCAGTTGGATGGTCTCAAGGAATAGTTCCGGCGATACAAGGTTGGTACAGGAAGAGGTTACGAGGAAACCGCCTTTCCTGATCATCTTCATACCCCGGAGATTGATCTCCTTATAGCCCGCAATAGCCTTTTGTATCGTTTCCCTGTTTTTTGTAAAAGCCGGGGGGTCCAGCATCACCACATCATAGGTGAGCCCCTCCTTGCTCCAGGTTTTTAAGGCATCAAAGGCATTTATCGTTTCAAAACGGCATTTGTCCTGCAAGCCGTTTAACTCCGCGTTAAGGCGGGCCTGTGCGATGGCATCGCCGGAGATATCAAGGCCCAGAACAGATCTGGCCCCATAATGGGCTGCGTGCAGCTCGAAGGAGCCCGTGTAGCAGAAAGCCCCCAGCACCTCTGCTTCCTTTACGATATGCCGGAGCGCCCGCCGGTTGTCCCGTTGATCCAGGAAATATCCGGTCTTCTGACCATTTTCCAGGTCTACCCCGAACACCAGCCCATTTTCCCGTATGGTAATCCGGGGATCGAAAGGAGCAGAAAGAAAACCTTTCTGCTGGACCATACCTTCCAGTTCCCGAACAGGTACGTCATTCCGTTCATAGACCCCCCTGGGGCTGAACAATTGTTCCAAAGCAGCGACAATGGCTGGCTTCCACCGCTCGATACCGAGGGAAAGGGTCTGTATGACTAAATAATCGTTGAACTTATCGATGATCAGGGCGGGCAGATAATCGGCTTCGCCGAACACGAGACGGCAGTTCTCTATATACCCTATCTTCTTTCTATACTCCCAGGCATCTTGCAACCGGCGATGGAAGAAAGCGGGGTCGATCGATTCACGCTTGTCCCTGGTCAGCAGACGCACTAGGATCTGGGATTTGGGATTGATATATCCCCTGCCGACAAATTTCTTGTCGTGGGTATAAACCTCTACCGTTCCTCCCCCCTCAACCTGACCATCTACGGAAGCCACCTCGTTGACAAATATCCAGGGATGTCCGTTCTCAATCCGGCGGCTGATTTTTCTGTTCAGGTATACTTTTGTCATGACGGCAAATGTATTAAATATTGAGGCCTAAAGGACAGACGACAAATTTACCGGGCCGCTTCCACGAGAATCGGAAGAAATACGATTTACAGACAATTTGTCCTTCTCCTTTAGCTTGGCAAAATAATTGACGGATACAGGTTTATGCCAATTTTTAAGGATATGCATGAAAAAGATAAACAATCTTCAGCGGAGGGGTCTGCTAATAACCAAAAAAACCGTGAAAACGGAAGGGAGGACGTTATGGACATGAATTCCGATGAAAATGTAGCCGGGACCACTCATCTGAATGATGGGGTCGGGGAGGAGAATGAACTGGAAAAACTACAGGAAGAACTGCAGGCTCAAAAGGACAAATACCTGCGTCTTTTTGCAGAATTTGATAATTTCAGGAAGCGGAGCGCCAAAGAGAGCATAGAACTTAGACAAACTGCAGGAAAAGAGGTGATTATATCCCTTCTCGATGTGCTTGACGATTGTGACAGGGCGGAGAAACAGCTGCAGGCTACTCCCGGAATAGACCAGGTAAAGGACGGCGTTCAATTGGTATTTAATAAGCTGCGTTCGGTCCTTCAGAGCAGAGGCCTTAAAGCCATGGAGAGTATCCACCAGGACTTTGACGTTGAGAAGCATGAGGCCATTACTGAAATTCCGGTCACCGACCCTTCGCTTTCAGGAAAAGTGATCGATGATGTCCAGAAAGGATATTACCTGAACGATAAAATCATACGCTTTGCAAAAGTGGTGATCGGGAAGTAGGGCGGGAGACTTTTATTAAATGTGTGCTATCTTGCCGAAAACAGACGGCTAGTAGCTGTTTTTCAATTTTATGAGTAAACGAGATTATTACGAAATATTGAGCGTTTCAAAAACCGCTACGGTCGAAGAAATAAAAAAATCCTATCGAAAAGTAGCCATGCAGTTCCACCCCGATCGAAATCCGGGAGACAAAGCCGCGGAAGAAAAGTTTAAAGAAGCGGCAGAAGCATACGAGGTACTGAGCGATGCGGATAAAAGAGCTCAATATGACCGTTACGGGCATGCGGGTCTCAGCAACAATGGACGCGGAACCGGCAGTGGCAACATGAACATGGATGATATTTTCAGCCAGTTCGGAGATATTTTCGGCGATGATATTTTTGGCAGCTTTTTCGGCGGAGGCGGCAGAAGGAGCGGAGGAGGAAGCGGACGCCCGAGAGGCGTAAAAGGCAGTAACCTGCGCGTGAAGATAAAGTTGACCTACGAGGAAATCGCCAAAGGGGTCACTAAAAACATCAAGGTAAAAAAATACATCTCCTGTAATACCTGCCATGGGAGCGGCGCGAAAGACAAAGGCAGCGTACAAACCTGTAGTACCTGCGGAGGCAGCGGTCAGGTTCGGAGGGTGACCAATACTTTTCTGGGGCAGATGCAGACCGTCACAACCTGCCCCACCTGCAATGGAGAGGGTAGCCTCGTTACAGCCAAATGCCCGGTTTGCAAGGGAGAGGGGCGTGTTTATGGCGAAGAGACGGTCACAATAGATATCCCCGCAGGCGTGCAAGAGGGAATGCAATTAAGTGTCGGCGGCCGGGGAAATGCGGGAGAGCGCGGAGGGTCCAACGGGGATCTTATCGTACTGATCGAAGAGGAACAGCACCCGGAATTGCACCGGGACGGACTCAATATAGCTTATGAACTGCATATCTCTTTTTCCGACGCGGTTTTCGGCTTGCAGCTGGAAGTGCCCACCATCGATGGAAAAGCAAAGATCAAGATACCTCCTGGTACGCAAAGCGGTAAAATATTCAGGCTGAAGGGCAAGGGATTTCCCGCAGTTAATTCTTATGAAAAGGGAGATCAGCTCATCCATGTGAATGTATGGACCCCTCAGCACGTGTCGCCTGAAGAAAAAGCCATGCTGGAAAAAATGCAGCAGTCACCGAACTTTCAACCGAACCCGGACAAGAACGAAAGAAGCTTCTTCGATAAGGTACGGGAAATGTTCAGTTAAGATCCTTTGCCCGTTCGGCCTGGTCTTCTATTCGTCCCTTCGTTTTCTCTCTTTACCATAGATCTTTCTGGCTTTTTCTATCATATCCAGGAACTCCCTTTGAATTCCGTCTTCAGGGTCGTAGCAATTATTACCCAGCAGGATGGCGTCATTCCAACTGACCTGCCGCATATATTTCGACTTTTTGATCATCCCCCCGAACATAGCTACTGCTGTTGCAAAACGGTAGGGGGCGGGAAGATCTCCGAAAGAGGTCAACTGCGCCGGACAATTATAATTGCTGATCCTGTCCAGCGAATCGTTTGGAATTTTATAGTTCAGCGTCACGGCGGCAATCCTGTTTTCATCCCGCGATGGTCCCGCCACAGTTCCTGCGATACTCTCCGAATCCGCGGGAGAGATCTCAAACAAAGCCAGCAGAGAGTGTCCGGAGCCTACCTCCCCACCCTGCACTTCGTTTAATGAATCCGACAGGGATTTTAGCTTATTGTCGAAGCCGACCAGCCGGTAGTCTTTAACGAGAGTCGGGTTAAAATCGATATTCAGATAGGCATCGTCGGCCACGGCAAATACGGTCTGCGTGAACTCCTTGACAAGAACCTTTTCCGCTTCTCTCTCATCGTCCAGGTAGGCAAAATTGCCATTGCCTTTCTTGGCCAGTACTTCGAGTTTTGAATCTTTATAATTCCCCATGCCGACCCCCAGACAGGTTAGATAAATCCCCCACTGTTTATGCTCCGTGATCAGATTCTCCAACGCATCTTCAGAATTCTCACCCACATTAAAATCGCCATCGGTAGCAAGGACCACCCGGTTATTGCCTCCCTTTATCAACTGGCTTTTAGCAAGCCGGTAGGCCATCCGGATACCCGCCTCTCCCGGCGTAGGGCCACCGGGATAGAGATCCTCGATGGATTGCAGGATCCTGGTTTTTTCCTTGCCGGAAGTAGGAGGTAGCCACACCGCCACCGTACTGCCATACACCACAATGGAAACCGTATCCTTGTCCCGCAGGTTGTTAACCAAAAGGCGAAAAGCCGATTTCAGCAAGGGCAGCTTATTAGGCATATCCATCGATCCGGATACATCGATCAGGAAGACCAGGTTTGCCGGCGGGACCTTCGCCAGATCGAGCTTTTTTGCACACACATGCAGGAATAGCAATTTATTGCCGGCATTCCACGGACAGTCCGACAAATAAGAATTGAATATGAAATTACTGTCGGCAGGCGGTGGCGTATAGCCTAAATTGAAATAGTTTAACAGTTCCTCGATACGGACGGCATCCGGGGGAATGGTGCTCCCCATGTTCAGGAAACGACGGACATTGCTGTAAGATGCCTTGTCGATGGTCATGGCGAAGCCGGTTTCCGGGAAACGGGAAGCAGGGATGAATTGATTCTCCAGCAGGGAGCTGTAGGTTTCCGCGCCAACCGTCCATCCACGCCAGTCTTCGGGTTTGAGATTCTTTGTAAAAGACAGCAGACGCTTCGTCCGTGCAGACGGAAGGGGATGCAATGATTTCAATGTGATTGCCTGATAATGCGTGGCATCTACCCGGATCGAAAGCGGCTCAAATCCATCAGCGGAAACACTTATTGAATCGATCGTCTGGGGAACAGGAATTCCGAACCCTCCGGAACTTCCCGAATAGTATAGATATCCGCTTGAATGCAGAAGTATTTTTACATTGGATAGCAGGACATTGGCCTCGTCTTTCACCTCTCCCCGGAGATAATACTGCCCGGAAGAAGAAAAATGCAGGCAAAAGCAAGCAATTATGATCGCGACATTTTTCAAGGGGATATTAATTATTTTCAATGGATATTCCGATTCAAAGTAATGCCTTATTTGCTCATAATCAAGCTCTTTAACAATTCCAGGCAGACATTTTTCCAACAATAGGCCGATATTCTATTCAACCGCTGCGTCTTTTTCCGTCAACTTATAGATTCCGGGAATGTTCCTCCCCAGCCCGTCATAATCCAGCCCATAACCCAGGAGGAACTTATTGGGCACTGAAAACCCGGTATAGTCCACCGTCACCGGATAAACCATCGCTTCCGGCTTATGCAAAAGAGCGGCTATCCGCAAAGTTGCCGGCTGCTGGTGCACAAGCTGGGGAAGAAATTCGTGCAAGGTCTTTCCCGTATCAATAATATCTTCTATGATAATGACATGCCTGTCGAACAGGTCCTCATCGAGACCAATGGCCGTAACGACGTGACCAGTGGAGCGGATTCCCTTGTAAGAAGCCAGCTTTATAAAACAAATCTCCGCGTCAATGGTGATCTCTTTGAACAGATCAGCCGCAAATATAAAGGAGCCATTCAGAATCGCGATGAACAGCGGCTTCTTGCCGGCATAATCATGGTTTATCTGTTCGGCGATGCCCCGGACTTTGCCGGCTATCATTGCCGCTGTCAAATAAGGTTCGAAAACCTTGTCATGGACCCGGATAGCGGCCCTATTACCCCATAAACCATTTGAGCCGGTGGTTGGCATGATCAATTTTTATAAATAATGAGTTCCTGCGCACTTTTTATCCCGGTCGAATCAGACCTGTTTCCCTGATTGTTGCCTACCGCAAGCAAGGGTCTCGAGGGAGCATAGCCCTGCAAATAAATTCTCTCTTTTGCAGCCGGCTCAAGACCCTTCGATAAGTGGTTCATTTCTAACAAATTATCATACCTTACCCCTTCCAGCTGGCTGATATCATAAAGCGTCTCGCCGTCCGACACGATATGAAACGCTATAGAACCGGTCTTTCTTTTGCGTTGAAGAAACAATAACTGGTCTTTCACTGATACATCCTGTTGCTCCAGATCATTAAACTCCAGCAAACGGGATAGCGGAATTCCAAATTGATCGGCCACCGATAAAAGGGACATGCCCGATTTTACAAACAACACCCGGGTTCTGTTGATCAGGAACTCCCCTGTGGGAAATTGCTCCGCACGAAAAGGAGAACTCATGGCGACCGGGCTATTTCCTCCGGCAGCCTGCCGGGAAGCTACGGGAGCAGAAGCAGTCGAAGACATACCCGGGGCTGTCAGCACCACTTCTTCGGAGGGTTTTAGCCTGCCCATCGCAATCAGGGAATACTGTTGAAGATTGTAATCCTTTATAAGCTTAATAAGTATCTGAGGATAATGGATATTGGTAGCATAACCGGCTTTCTTTAATCCATAGGCCCAGCCTTCGAAGTCAGTAGGGTCCAGCTTGAAGAGAAAAGCATAACGCTGGCTATTACGAAGGAAATCGGAATGATCTTTATAGGAGTCCAGTGGAGTCCCGTAGCTTCGAAAACATTCCCCTTTGCTATCGTCATCATGATAGACGACTGATCCGGTCCAGGAATCTTTGCATTTGATGCCAAAATGGTTATTTGATCTTTTTACAAGCTCACTGGTGCCGGCCTGGGTCTCGTGAATGCCCTGCGCCAGGATAACGGACGCCGGAATACCGGACCTCTGCATTTCACTGATTGCCAAATCCTTATAGGCATTTACATAGTTAATGACGTCGATGCTGTTCTGCGCATTGAGGGTTTTCCCCGCCATCAGCACCATTAAAAATGCCACGATTTTCATGTTCATTACGCTATAGAGATTACTTTTTTACCCATTTAAGATTTCTTCCTGATCAATGACAACCCATCACGAACCGTAAGCATCACTGTCTCCACCGAGTGATCTTTTCTTACCATTTCATTAAAGTCATGGATCGCTTTTGCATTTTTACCGCGTATCTCTTCTTCCAATACCTGACCGTGAAACAACACGTTATCAGCGATAATCAATCCTCCGGGTCTTAACCCGGGCAGAACCAACTCGTAATATGCGCAATAACTTGTCTTATCGGCATCTATAAATACCAAATCCCATACCTCTCGCAGCAAGGGAATGATCGCTAACGCATTTCCGGGGTGTAAAATTATCCTGTCTCCCAGATTTGACCTGTTAAAGTATCCCCGGGCCCGGGCTGCATCTTCCTCCCGGCATTCAATTGTATGCAAAATCCCGCCTTCCGCCAACCCTGCGGCCAGGCATAACGCGCTATAACCGGTAAAAGTCCCGATCTCCAAAATCCGGTAAGGACGCAGCAGGGAACTGATCATTTGCAGAAACTGTCCCTGAACATGCCCGCTGAGCATATGGGGATGGGGGTGATGGGTGTGAGTATGATCCGTTATCTCCTTCAACAGGGCATTCTCCTGTGAGGTGAATCTTTCCGAATAAGACTGTGCCAAGGGATCGATCAGGTCCAAGTAACAAATTTTCGCAAAGATAGTTTGAAAACATTTAACACAGGGAAACATCGAAACCCGCCTGAATTACCCTATATTGAACAAATATTTACCTTCAAGCAATTTAACTCCGATAATACAGTTTTACCTCCAAGGCTGCACTATTCAGATGAATTGGCTCCGGGAACCACTCAACATCTTTTTACAAAACACACAAACAACCGCATTAATGCCGATACTAGACCGCGCCCTGGAACCGCCCGCCTATGGATGGATGGATAAAGACAAAAATCTGATCATCCCCTCCTTAAAAGAAATCCTTCGCGAATTCTTCACCAGGTTGAATCTTTTTAGAAACAGGAAGAACTGGCTCCCATTTTTCAGTTGGCTAAAGATTTTCTGCCTGCTTCCGTTTTTGTTTATCTTCTTCTTCAAATATTTCAGTTTCGGAATACTTGGCATCGCATTCGTATACAGCATGATCATCATGGGTACGCATGGGACCATCTGGTATCACCGGTATTGCACCCACCAGGCCTATAAATTCAGGAATAAATTTTGGAGGCATTTTACCAGGAATCTTACGATCAGCATCATACCGGAAGAGATTTATGTCATATCCCATCATGTTCACCATGCCAAATCCGATCAACCGGGTGATCCCTACAACGCCTCTGCTGGTTTTCTGTATTGTTTTCTCGCGGATGTCAATCATCAACCGATTGCCCGGCAACTGAGCGAGGGCGACTACGATCGCCTGGCCGTCCTTATGAAGCATACCGGTATAAAGACCAACAGCTATTCCCAATATCTCCGATGGGGCTCGTTGGTCTGTCCTTACCGGACCGTGGTCGGCACGGTGCTGAACTGGTCTTTCTGGTACGGAGCTTTTTACCTGCTTGGTGGCAACGCGTTAGCATGCGCACTATTCGGAGCGGCCGGTTTCTGGGCGATCGGCGTGCGAACTTTTAATTACGAAGGTCATGGAAAGGGCCGGGACAGACGAAAAAATGGCTCGGACTTTAACAGAAAAGATCTGTCGATTAATCAATTGTGGCCTGGCTTTGTCGCGGGTGAATGGCATAATAATCACCATCTCTACCCTTCAAGCGCCCGTAGCGGATTCCTGAAATATCAGATCGACCTGGCCTGGTATTATATCAGATTTATGAATATCCTCGGCGCCGTCAGTTTCTACCATGATTCAAAAAAGCTCTTCCTGGAACAACATCATGGCCCCTATCTAAAAAATAAGAAATAGGAATGAGACTGACATTGAAGATTTACCTCTCCAAATTCATTTTTGCCCTATCCGGCGGTGATCGACGCCATTTCGGGCTTGAAATCATATTACCTTGCCGAGCCCCGGCGGGTCATGGATTTTATTCCAAACCACTTTCCAGGTTCAGATAGATAATGAAAGAACGTCAAAAATTCGGCTCGAGCGGGTTTTTGCTATAGAAATCCAGAACGTGTTCCACCACTTCGTCCGCGGTATCAGCAATCCGCAACAAGTTGAGATCCGCGGCCCCTATATTGCCATATTTTGTGAGCATGGTCTGTTTCATCCACTCGAGCAAACCACCCCAGTAAGCCGAGCTTACAAGGATCAATGGTACCGGAGACATTTTGCCGGTCTGGATGAGGGTGGCCACTTCGAAGAATTCGTCCATAGTGCCAAAGCCACCTGGCATCATCACGAATCCCTGTGAATATTTGGTGAACATGACTTTCCGGACAAAGAAATAGTCAAAATGGAGATTGGCATCCCGGTCTACAAAAGGATTCGCATGCTGTTCGAACGGGAGCTCGATATTCACACCCACCGATTTCCCCCCGCCGAGCTGTGCTCCTTTGTTGGCGGCCTCCATGATCCCCGGACCACCCCCGGAGATAATTCCAAAACCTTCTTCCGCCAGCTTGCGGGAAATTTCCACCGATAATTCATAATGCTCATGCCCGGGTTTTGTACGAGCTGATCCGAATATGGAAATGCAAGGGCCTAACTTTGCCAGCGATTCGAAACCATCCACAAATTCGGCCATTATTTTAAAGATCTGCCAACTGGAATGCGCCTTGGATTCCGCCCACCTGCGCTGCTTCGACAACCTGATCGTATCATTCATACGCTAATCATTTAGGGTAGTTTTCAACTCTCTATTACAACGAACAACTATATGAATTAGTTTATTGCAGGGTGTTTATTTGCAGCAGTCTATTTTCCCGCTATCTGTTGAGACCGCCCCTTTGAGATGAGTAATAATCCCACGAAGGTCAATATCCCATTGAGAAGCAATAGTTCAATGCCGATCTGAAAGCCCCCTAACCAGTGCGCAGCGCGCTGACTGACAAAGTAACAAACGGTGGGTGCGAGCAGGCAGATCGCAGTGATTCGCCAGGTATCGGGCAAATCCCGTTTGGTGAAGATCCCGAATGCAAACAAACCCAATAGAGGTCCGTAGGTATAGCCCGCCAGGTCGAGAATGACACCGATAATCGATTTGTTATTGATCCACTTAAAAAGAAGGATGCAACCCAGGAACAGCAAGGCAAAACTGACATGCACAATCATCCGGATCCTCTTTTCCTTTTGCTCGCCCAAGCCGGGCTTATTTTTCAGATCCAGCAAGTCAATGCAAAACGAAGAAGTGAGCGCGGTCAGGGCACCGTCGGCGCTGGGGAACAGGGCGGAAATCAACGCGATGATAAAGATAATGGAAACGGCCTGCGGCAGGCTGTGGAGGACCAACGACGGAAAAAGATCGTCTCCGATCACGTTGTGACCATTCATTATCAATTGATGCGTCGTGGACGCGACACCATTGTGCAGTACTTCGACATCGCTGTAAACTGCCCCATTATGCAATACAAACAGGTATAGCAGTCCACCGAGCAGCAGGAATAACAAATTGACAAGCACCATCACTGCGCTGAATGACAAGACATTCTTTTGCGAATCCTTCAGGTTTTTTACGCTGATGTTTTTCTGCATCATCTCCTGGTCCAGGCCGGTCATGGCGATCATAATGAACATACCGCCGACGACCTGCTTCACAAAAAAACCCTTGCTGCGAATGTCCGTGTTGAAAATTCGTGTGTAGCCCTTTTCATCCAGGGCATGCCAGGCACCGCCCAATGACAGGCCCATGTGCTGAACGATATATACGATGCAGACAATCAGCCCCACGAGCATACAGGTGGTTTGCAATGTGTCTGTATACACAATCGTTTTCACCCCTCCTTCAAAAGTATACAGGAGGATCATGACCAGGATGATAAAGGTGGTCAGCGCGAAAGGGACGCCGAGTTCCCTGAGGATAAAAATGTGCAGCACGTTGATGACCAGGTAGAGACGGGCGGTCGCCCCTACCGTTCTGGAGATGATAAAAAATAAAGACCCGGTCTTATAGGCCGTGTTCCCAAAGCGGCCATGCAGGTAATTGTATATCGATGTTAGTTTGAGGCGGTAATAAAGAGGCAATAGCACAAAAGCAATCACCATGAGGCCGATCCAGTTGCCGATAACGACCTGGAAATAGCCAAAGGCTTTATAGGAACTCCCCGCGAAATCGCCTACCGTTCCGGGTACCGACACAAAAGTGACCCCGCTAAGAGAAGTGCCGATCATTCCGAAAGCGACCAGCATCCAATTCGAGTTACGATTTCCAATAAAAAAAGAGTCATTATTTGAATTCCGGGAAGTGCGCCAGGCGACACCCAGTAACACCAGGAAGTAACCTATTACGAAAGAGAACAGCAGGACTGGGGACATAATATAATCGGGATTGATAAAATATCGAAGCTGAAAATTAGGAAATACAAGCTTAAATTTTCAATTTTGAACCAATGAATCTTATGAATATCCAATCCGTAGCAGTCTTTTGCGGATCGAGGACGGGTAAAAATCCAATTTTTGCAAAGCATGCCGCAGAACTGGGAAAGCTGATCGCCATGCTGAGATTGAAAATGATATATGGCGGAGGAAGTACCGGATTAATGGGTGTAATCGCTGATGCCGTATTGGACAATGGAGGTTCCGTCATGGGGGTCATCCCTCAATTGCTCGTGGAATGGGAGCATCAGCACAAGAGCCTGACGGAAATAGCCATCGTTCCGGATATGCACACGCGGAAGCGTATGATGTACGAGCGTTCCGATGCAGCGATCATACTCCCGGGAGGCTTGGGTACCCTGGATGAAATGTTCGAAATGCTGACATGGAATCAATTGAAAATTCACAGCAAAAAAATTTATCTGCTAAATAGCGACGGCTTTTACACCCACCTGCATCATCACCTCAGGCAAATGGAAAAGGAAGGATTTCTTTATGAACTCCCGGAAGAACGAATCTTCTTCTGCGATACGCCCGTCGAGATCTTTAACAGGATCGGCTAGCGGCATGTCCTATACACCACTTCGCTATTATATGCGACCTCTTTTCTCATCCCTGCTTTTATCATCTATTTCTTATGGAGATAGATATCGAAACCTGCCTTGATAACCGGCAGCGCAGCCCCGTTGTAATCGCGATACGGAGAATACTGATTGTCCAAAGCATCGAAAGAAACGGAAAGATAGAAACTGCTCTGCCCGATAAACCGCTGTCCGTAACCAACGCCTAATAACAGGCTTGCAGCATTTGTGTGCTGGGTAGCGCTCTCTCCCGTAGGAATATATTTCTCGTTGTAATCGATAAAGTTATATTCCGGCTGCACCTGCAGGAATAAGAAGCGCACCGGCCAGAAACGACCAAATACGCCCGCCCCATAGTTGAAACTGCGATAACGGGTATTGTCATTGTAGATATAGTTTGGGTCGGCCCGTTCCGAGCTATAGTTTATGTTGACGACGACCCCCGCGTCCAGGTACCTGTTCAGGGAATAACCGATTTCGGGAGAAGCACCCACGTTAAAATCGTAGTTGCTGAATCCAAGAGCCAGGCCGCCGCCTACGAACAGATTCTCCTTTTTAAAACCGGGTTCGTTGTCACCCCCGTCATTATAGGTATTGGGACGCTGCCGCATATACTGCGCGGCGGCAGGCTGCATACCCACGACCAGGATGCCTGCTGCCAATAAAAGATTCTTTACCCGATTGTGTTTTATGCGAGCTATTTTAACCATCATGCCTGTTTTATTACTTGCAAACCTAAAGGAAACAGTTATAAAAAGAATGTTAAGATAAACCGGAAATGCAGGGCGAACAAAGATTCACCGATTTTTAAGTGATCTCTGCCGATCTTCATTCCCCATCGAATATCTTGCCGGCATTCAATATGTTCCCCGGATCGAATGCCTTCTTGATATCACGCATCAGCTTCAACTGGGTCTTATTGAATACAATATCCATGAAATCCTTCTGAATCAGTCCGATGCCGTGCTCACCGCTGATTGTGCCTCCAAGATCGCGTACGAGTTCAAACAATGCCCGGAGGGCGCCGATGATCGACGGATCATCCTGGCTATTGGCCGTACCCTCCTTTTTGATACGGATGTGGAGGTTCCCATCTCCCGCATGACCATAGCACACGGCATGAAACCCATGCCGCCGGCCCAGGTCTTTCACCCCCCGGATCAGGGCCGGCAATTCCGCCCGGGGCACCACGGTGTCCTCTTCAATGGTATATCCGTCTATTTTCACGGCTTCTGCGACCCGCCGCCTCAATTTCCATAGTTCTTCCTTTTGCCTGGCATCGTCTGCAAAATATATTTCTCCGGTATCGAAGCCGCTGAGCAATTCCGCAATCGCTTCCATCTCCTTCATCAGGGCATCGGGATGATTGCCGTCTACTTCTATGATCAGGTGTGCTTCGGTATCCTCCGTGACCGGGATCGCACTGTCTACAAATTTGCGGGTGATCAGCAAGGCGTCAATCTCCACCAATTCCAATGCGCTGGGTGTATAACCGGCCCGGAATATGGCGGCCACCGCTTCTCCCGCCTTCTCCAGCGAACGGAAAGGCACCAACATCAGCAGGTCAAAAGCAGGCAGCGGTATCAACTTTAAGACGATCCTGGTGACAATCCCCAGTGTCCCTTCGCTGCCTACCACCAATTGGGTCAGATTATATCCTGTAGAATTCTTTAATACGTTGGCCCCCGTCCAGATGATCTCTCCCGTGGGTAGCACAACCTGCAGGTTTAGCACGTAATCTTTTACAACCCCGTATTTTACCGCCTTCGGCCCCCCGCTGTTCTCTGCGATATTCCCACCTATAAAACAGGATCCCCGGCTGCTGGGATCCGGCGGATAAAAAAGACCTCGTTCCTTTACCGCATTCTGCAATACTTCGGTTATGACACCCGGTTCGGTGATCACTTGTCCATTGCGCTCATCGATCTCCAGAATGGTGTTCATTCTTTCCATAGAGAGCACCACGCCTCCGAGTTGGGGAAGCGCTCCTCCGCTCAAGCCGGTACCCGCTCCCCGGGGAGTAACCGGTATCCTATATTGATTGCAAAGCCGCATCACCGCGCTGATTTCCTCGGCAGTCCTGGGTTTCAGGACCAGGTCCGGCAGGTAGTGCAGGTGCTCCGTTTCATCATGGGCGTAGTCCTTGAGGGAAAGTTCATCCCCGATCACATATTTCTCTCCAAGAATTCTTTTGAAATCGTCCAGCCTTTCCGGGGTGATTCCCGACCGCTTGCCTGCAACGAAGTCCGCTTGTCCTTTCTCCATAACCTTTTCCATTCTTTGATAATTGGTGCAAAAATCCGATAATTTGTGGATTAATTCAAAACCTTTACACATCATAGACGTTGCATCAATTCCTAAAACTGGGGCACAGCGACTGTCTGCGGTCACCGCTATACTGGTTGCCGTACGTGCCCTCGTTGATGAGTGCAAACTCCCAGGCGCCGCGGCTGTTATCGGCACCGCTGAGAGAAGAAGTGGTGACATCGAAGGTGAACATCAGCTTGATACTTTTATAAACAAATCCGATCATCGGGATTACGGACTCGCCGGATCTGTAGTAGAGGCCTCCAATCAGCTGCTGGTCCCCTTTATCCTCAAGATCGTATTGTACGTTCAAGCCCAGGACCATCTCAGACGCGCCGGCCGTGGTAGTGTAGTAACCCATCGGGTTGATGATCACCTGGTCACTGGTTTTGAAACTGGCATTGACAAAACCGATATATCTCGGAGGAATAAGACTGTTAAAACCGGCGGGATCGGTAGAGAAAAAAGACTCCCTGGCGCGGTTTATATGCTGGACTGAAAATCCGGCGTTCAAATACATCCTGCTGGTAGGGAAATAAGCATAATTCATCCCCACCTGCATATCCAGATAGTTCACATTGGGCTGATCGATGACGACGGAAGTGGGAAGGGAATTATCAAAAAATTTGCCGTCAAATTGATCGGGGAATTTCAAAGTACTCGTGTTAATACGCTTATTTACAACCCCTACATTAAACCCTGCCGTAAGCAGGCTGGCATACCCCAGCATCTGGTGATAGGCTACAGAGCCATACGCTTCCGTCGAAGTCAGCGTGCCCGAGCCTGCCTGATCCCGAAGAATCACACCTCCCAGTCCAAGCCATCCGTTTTCAATCCGGTCGCGGAATACCTGCGCGTCCCCCCAGATACTCATGGTCTGGTATGGCACTGACATAACGGAAGACCATTGATTACGGTAGTTTGCACCGAGACGATAGTCAGCGTCCGGTATGAAGCCCGTATTGGCGGGATTGGTCAGGAGGGGTGCGTTGAACCATTGGGAAAAATGCAAATCCTGCGCACCGGCCCTGAAGACGGTACAAACAGCACAGAGGCTCATTACTACTAGTTTTTTCATAAACGTCCCTTATCTAATTAACGTAATATCTCCCCTCTTGGTTGCATGGCTGCCATTATAAAAGTCCGCTTCGAGGGTGTAGGCATAAACATCCATCGGTTGCAGAACGCCTTTATAAGTTCCATCCCAACCTACAGCGGGATCATTGCTCTCAAATACCAGTTGTCCCCACCGGTTGTAGATCCTGAACACCATACGTGTGATGCCGAAACCCACCACGCTTATAACCCCGTTCTGTCCGAAGCGACCGGGTGTAAAAGCATTCGGGACGTCCAGCAGGGGGTTGATGAGTGTCGCAACCGGGTGACAAACGGTATCCGGGCACCCATATTGATTGATGACTACCAGGCAGGCCTGGAAGGTATCGGTCTTCTCATATTGATGGAGGACCGTATCATTCGTCTCTTTCATCTCGCTGGTGCCATCCCCGAACAGCCAGATATTGTTGACCCCTCCTGTCGAACCATTGTAAAATGCCGTTCGCGTATTTGCCACCGGCGGGGACGGAGAAAAAGTGAATTCGGCATGCGGAATGCCATATACTGTAATAGTAATGCTGGTATCTGCCTTGATATTGCAGGTCGACGAATCGATCGCTGTGAGATGAATCGTATAGGTTCCCGGACTGGCGTAAAGATTCGTAGGATTGCCGGTGCTGGTAGAGGTATTTCCATCTCCGAAGTCCCAAAAGAACTGCTGGCCCCCCAGGCTGGTATTGTTAAATACGGCGGTATAGGGTGCGCAGCCGGTTGCAGGGGTCACAAATTGCGCCCGCACTACCGGAGAAATGCGAAGTGTCTTAATCGCCGTATCCGGATAGTTGCAGTAACTGGTATCGGTAAGAATCAGTTTTACGATATAGGTGCCAGCCGATAAAAAATTATGTGTCACATCCGCAGGGCCGGAAGGAGCCTGGTTGCCGTCTCCAAAATCCCAAAGGAACGAGCTGTTGCCGAAGGGTTTACCCGGAGGCGCCGTAGAAAGGTTTGCAAATTGATAGTTCAGCGAGGTGCAGGCGCCGATCTTCCCATAGTCGAAATCAAGGGGGGCTTTGTCACTGCGTCCGATCACATGCGTATAAGCCGTGTCGCTGATATTACAGGAATTGGAATCAATAGCGATCAGTCGCACGGTATAAAAACCCACATTCGGATAGACATGGGTTTGCTCATACCCGGTGGTAACCAGATCAGGTGTGCCATCTCCAAAACTCCAGATATAACTCTTGGCGGTGCGGACAGTATCCTGAAAAACGGCCGTCAGCGCTATACAACCCGAAGTATCATATACTCTACCGTTGACACCGGTCCTCAGACCCGCTGAAACGCCTGCATAGTTAAAAGAGATTTTCACGGCGGCTTCATTACAGCCATCGGAACCAGTCCCATTGACCGGGCCCCACACCCCCGGCGTGGTCGGGAACCGGGTGGTGGCTCTTCCCCCGCAATTCGCACAGATACCCTGGTAGATAATACCATTCTGGTCGTAGCGGCTGGTGCCTCCGTCTACATGCTCGCTGAGGCTCTGTGCATTGTCCGTCTGCCCGAAAAAAGTTCCATAGAGCAGCGCGGAAGCATTCTTCTTTAAAACAATAAAGTAAAAATCGCGGTTATCGGTGCCCGATTTGATGGCGTCGGGTGTAACGGGCATCCCGGTGGTCCCCGCCAATCCGTAAGGATCCCCCTGTGAGGAGATCCATCCCCCCCAGCCTGATATATACACGTTTTCACAACGATCGACGAGGAATGCGACGGGAGAAATATTCGGCTTGCCCGGAGCGCCGCCACCCGAACCAAAAGTGGTACAATAGACATATCCGGACAGGTCCTGCTGCAATTTGCCGACAAATTGCTTGCCTCCATCATTGTAGTAAGCCGCGTTGGCCGTGCGTGTCCATCGGCCATTGGTGGTACCCATGACATAAGGGAATCCCTGTTTATCCAGCTGCACTCCATAGATCGCATCTGCCTCGGTCGTGCCCAGATAAGTCATTTTTTTCTGGGTCGTGCCGTCGGATGAGATGATGGTGAGGAACCCGTCGCAAACCCCACCCCCATTGACCGGCTGCAGCACATTGGTCTTGTCGCCAGGGAAGTCTGTACTGTTGGTTGCCCCGGCCACATAGATGTCGTTATTGGCGGGGTTGAGCTTTAAAACGAAGGCCGCATCCTCTTTTGTCCCACCCAGGAAACTGGCGAATACGATGGCATTACAGGCTGCGTTGATCTTTAAGACGACCCCGTCCTGGATGCCGCCCGCGAAAACAGGTTGAAAAACACCAGGAGTGACCGGGAAATCCGGGGATTGAGTAGAGGCGGCAATATAGATATTGTTCGATCCGTCAAGGATCACTTCGCTTCTGGAATCGTCCCCATAGTTCCGGATCAGGAGATTGGCTTTTTCATGAGAGTCTTTTACCTGGTCCTCGATATTCACACAGTCGTTGCCTTTGCCCCCGATGAGCATCGATCCGATCAGCTTACTGCCATCGACGTTCAGCTTGCAGACGAACATATCCGCGGTTTGCACATTATAGTCGTCGCTGATTCGTGTGATATAAGGGAAATTCCCGGCGGAATTGGCGGATCCGTGGGAATAGGTTCTGCCCAATATCACCAGGTTGCCACCAGGATCGCAGACCAGGCTATGGGGTGTCTCATTCTGGTCCCCTCCCAGATAAGTAGCGTATACCCGTTGGGTGCCATTGGCACTGAATTTCAGGATACCCACATCGAAGAAGCCGCCCCGGAAACCGGTTTCGAATGCGCCGATTGAAACCGGATATCCGTTACCAAAAACGATCCCGCCCGCAAAGAAACTTCCATCCGGACCATAGGTTGCGGTAAACCCCCAATTGCTGATTTTGCTGCCGGTAAAAGAAGAAAATACCAATACCGGATCGATAACGAGTGTGGTGTCCGTGGAATATTTCCCTAATTTGAATTTTACCGTGTTACCACCGGAGACAATATATTTGCAGGACACCTGCTGCCTGCCGTCGATACCCGCCTGGAAGGAGTAGGGGGCGAGTTCACGGACATCTCCCACGGAAGTGCCAATTACCAGTTGATTGTTGCGGGTACTCAGTTTATCGACTCCCTCGTATTTCATGATGATCTGGCCAGGGTCTCCCCCAGGTCTTACGATCAGGTCGAATTTGAGCCTCCCTTTCTCGGAATAATACCGGATATCTATGTTCGGATATACATCGTGGAACACGACACCCTGGTACATATTGCAATGGCCCGCCCATTTCGAAGGATCATTCCCTATAAAATAATTTTCATAGGTTGCAAGCGCCTTATCTGGCGTGACCAGTGCGTTTTCGTTGGCTCCCAAAAAAATGACGCGGTAAGCATGGGAATGTACAGTGTCTCCTTCACCGGCTCCGGAAGATGGGAGCCCGCCGGCAGGAGGGCCGCCTGCTCCCGGTGTCTTGTCCTGAGCAATTCCCGGGGTCGCTCCATGGGCATGGGTGGTAAGCGCCCGCAAATCCCCGGGACTATAAAGCAGCACCGTGAATCCTGCCTGGCGAAGAAAGAAAGCACCCGCGTTCATTTCGGCCTTGAAGAGGACTTCTTTATTCCATTGCCCTTTATTTTGCACAAATTCAAGGTTGGAATAACTCTCCTGCGCAGCGACGTATGAAATAGCGGCAAGCAGCAATATAGAAAGGGAATATGCCTTTTTTTTCAAATTTTCCTTTTTACAGATTACGTAATAAAACGTAAAAATCCCTGATTTTGACAAGTACAAATCGGCCGTCGTTGCATCGGAACAACCTTGTGATGGGACCCGCCTATTCATTACCGCAAGAAATGCAACAGGCCCGGAGACACGAATATTGGAGGTGGGTTAGGGGCTCAGGGAAATCCAAAAATAACGATACAGACTGAAAAACAGGAATCCTTATGATCAATTAACACCCAGCGATCAAAATTTCTCAACTCACCCAACTTACCCTCACAGCACCTGCCGTTCAGTTACCTCAACAGGGTAATATCACCCTTTTTCGTCGCATGGGAACCGTCAAAATAGGTGGCTTCAACGGTGTAAGCATATACATCCATCGGTTGAAGCACGCCTTTGAAGGTCCCGTCCCAACCTATGGCCGGATCATTGCTCTCAAACACCAATTGTCCCCAGCGATTGTAAATACGGAAAATCAGCTGAGATATCCCGAAACCCACCACCTTAACGATACCATTCTGTCCAAAACGGCCTGGTGTGAATGCATTAGGAACATCCAGCAAAGGGCTGACAAGAGCCGCCACCGGGTGACAGACCGTATCCTGACATCCGGCCTGGTTGATCACGATGAGGCAAGCCTGGAAAGTATCGGTCTTTTCGTATTGATGGATTACCGTGTCCATCGTCAGTTTCACAGTCGATGCCCCGTCGCCGAAACTCCATTCGTACCGCACTCCGCCGACGGATTCATTGAAGAAGGTGGTCGGAGTATTGACGACCGGCGGTTGCGGAGAAAAACTAAAGGCGGCAGTCGGTGCGCCGCTTACAACAATCGTGATACTGGTGTCACTGATAATATTACAGGTCGATGAATCGATTACGGTCAACTTGATCGTATAAGTGCCGGGGTTGGTATAGACATTTGTAGGACTGCCGCTGCTGGTCGAGGTGTTCCCGTCACCAAAGTCCCAGAAAAACTGCTGGCCGCCAACGGAAATATTCGTGAACTGCGCGGTATAAGGCGCGCACCCCGTCGAAGGGGTCGTAAATCTTGCCCGAACGTAAGGTGTCACTGTAAGCTTCCTGGCCAGCGTGTCGGGTGAGTTGCAATAATTGGTATCGTTCAGGATCAGTTCGACATTATAGGTTCCCGCGGAAACATAACTGTGCGTCACGTTGCCGATACCTGAAGACACCTGAGTGCCATCGCCAAAGTCCCAGAGAAAGGAATTGCCGGAGAAGGGTACACCCGTATAAGTGGAGGTGTTGATAAAAGTGTAGTCATTGGAAAGACAGTCGCCCTTGACGTATTTGAAATCCAGCGAAGCCGGGTTATTGCCTGCCTTTACATGGATATAGACCGTATCGCTGACGTTGCAGGAGCTCGAATCGATGGCGATCAGTTGCACGGTGTAAAGGCCCGTATTCGTATACTGGTGAGCCTCCTGGTAGCTGGTGGTGGCGACCGGTGCGGAACCGTCTCCAAAATCCCAGATATAGCTCTTGGCGTTCCTGACCGTATCCTGGAAGACGGCATTCAGAGGGATACAGTTGGACGTATCATTATCCCGGCCGTTGATGGATACCTTCATGCCCGCCGAAACACCCGCAAAATTGAAGTTGATCTTAACTACCGCTTCGTTGCAGGCAAAGGTCCCGGTTCCGTTATTGGGTGCATACACGCCGGGCGTCGTCGGGAAAACGGCTCCTCCGTAACAGTTGGCGCAGATGGCTTCATAGATGATGCCCTGCTGATCATAACGGCTCGTGCCCCCATCCACATGATCTCCAAACCTCCCGTAATTCTGTCCGAAAAAGCTGCCGTACAACTGGCTGGCGGCATCCCTTTTCAACACAAAGAAATAGAAATCCTCCCCGTCCGTACTGGCTTTTAGGGCGCCGGCGGTGGTCGTGAGCCCGGTTGTGGAGGAATTGGAATATCCATCGGAGATATCGACGCCTCCGCCCCAGCCTGCCACATATACGTTTTCGCAACGGTCGACGAGAAAGGCGGTCGGCGAAATATTCGGGTAGTTCACACCGGCGGGGCCGAAATTGGCCGAGTAGACGACCCCGGAAAGATCGGGTTTCAGTTTGGTGATAAACTGCATGCCCTTCGACTGATTATTATTTTGGTTGAAAGGGGAGTTGACGGGTGGAATGATCCCTGTACTGGTACCCGTGACGTAAGGAAACCCCAATTTGTCGAATTTCACGCCATAGATCATATCCGTGCCGCGCGTTCCATAGTAAGTGCTTTTTATCAGGGTCTTGCCGTCATTGCTGACAATAGAAACAAATCCGTCGATCCCGCCCGAATCAACGCTGCTGATTACAGGGCCGCTGGCGGTGCCCGGAAAATCGCCGCTGGCCGTCCCCCCTCCTATATAAATATTATTGTTGTTTGGATTGATTGACAACACGAAAGCCGCATCATCGGCGGTTCCTCCAAGCAATGTGGAGAAAAGGATGGTACTCAGATCGCCACTGGTCTTTAGCAGGACACCGTCCTGATCTCCCTTGGTGCCTTTTGGAAGTGGTTGAAATACACCTGCCGTGGTGGGAAACAAAGTTTCGGTGGCGCTACCGCCGTTCTCCTCCAGCGCGGAAGTTCGGGTGGATTGGGTACAGGAAGCGAGATAGATATTATCCGAGCCATCGACGATCACTTCACTCCGTCCATCGTCTCCATAGTTCAGACGCAGCGACGAAGTTCCTGCGGTCACATATTTCGGAGAGATGTTCACACCATCGCTCAAAGACCCCCCGATCACGCGCGACCCGATCAGGCCGGTACCATTCCCATTGAATTTCGTGATAAAAATATCGAAACCGCCTCCGGAGCCGTATATCCCACCGTTTTTCATGGGAAACTTGCTTCCGGAACTCGTCCTGCCAGCCACGATGAGATTGCCGCTGTTGTCGACGATCATGCTATGCGGTTGTTCATCCCCCGGACCACCGAGATAAGTAGCATAGATCCTGCTGGATCCATTTGGCGTGAATTTCATGATGCCGACATCATAGTTCCATCCCGTTCCCTCGCTGCCGTCCCCCCCCTGATAGGTGGTCTGAAAGGCACCGGGGGTAACTTTAAATCCATTGCCATTCAGGCCCCCGCCGGCACTTTCATCCAGTACAATCCCACCGGCATAGGCATTCCCCGCCGCATCATAAGTGGCCGTATATCCCCAGTTGTCCGAGGCGCTGCCGGTAAACGAGCAGAATATTTCGCTGGGGTCAATGACCAGCGTGGAGCCGGGCGAATAATTCTTTATGCGGAAGCTGACCTGGTTGCCCCCGGAAATGACATAATCACATTGGACCGGTGTCCTTTCAGGCTCGTTGAGCTTGGCCGATCCGCTTACCTGGTAAGATTGAGGGATCCATTCCTTTACCGTACCCACCGATGTCTGGATCAGGAGTTGTCCTTTTTTGATACTCAATTTTTCAGGACCTTCATATTTCATGACGATCCGGGAAGGGTCCGCGCCCGGATGTACGATCAGATCATATTTTAAAGTGCCCTGGTAGCTGTAATAGCGGAGATCTATGCCGTCATAAATGTTTTTATAGACGATTCCGAGATATATCTTGCATTTTGAAGCCCATTTTGTAGAATCGTTGCCCAGGAAATAGTTATTGTAGGAGTCGAGGGCCTTTTCGGGAATGATCGATACATTTTCGTTGGCGCCTGAAAAAGACACCTTGTACACGTGATAATGGACTGTGACGGGCCCAATCCGCGTCGTTGTGCCGGAAGACTTTGCCGGAGCGCCGGCGCCCACAGAAACGGGTGTCGCCATTTCCCCGTGGGCGGCTGCCAGGAACCTCTTCAGATCGGCGGTATCCTTCATCAGGACAGTAAACCCGTTATTTTGTAAATAGAAATCCCCTGTGCTCAGTTTGGCGCGAAATTTCACCTGTGAAGTATCCCACTGTCCCTTATTTTCGACAAACTCAAGATTGGAATAGCCACTATATGATGTATTCTTTTGCGCGATGACCCCGAACCCTGCGGAAAGCGACAAAACCAGCATAAAAATGATCCTTCCCAAAATGTATACTTTAAACGATTCTTTATACGCGAATGACGCGAAAAAAACGCGAAATGCCCGATCCTGATGCCGGAATGATAGCGACCGACCCTTAACCCAGCAATAATCCTACCTGAATTTACGAAATCCTGCTCCACTGTGTCTTCCCCTTTTGGGAAATCAGAAAGGCCAGCAGATCGGAGTTTTCCGGCATTCCGAGATCGGGGTCCTTATCCAGGGTCCGCCCGGCCATTTCCCGGGCAAGTTCCAGCCATCCCCTATCCCGAACAATGTCCGCCAGCTTGAATGTCAACTCTCCGCTCTGGCGGGTGCCCTCAATTTCTCCGGGCCCCCGGATCTCGAGATCTTTTTCGGCGATCTCGAATCCGTTATTGGTCGCGCACAATATCCTGACCCGTTCCCTCGCCTCACTGCTCAGTTTTGAACCCGTGAGCAATATGCAATAGCTCTTGTGCTCCCCCCTGCCTACCCTTCCGCGTAACTGGTGAAGTTGAGCAAGCCCGAATTTTTCCGAACTTTCGATGACCATGACGGTAGCATTCGGTACATTTACCCCCACTTCAATGACTGTCGTGGACACCATGATCTGAGTATCGCGGGCCAGAAAACGTTGCATATTCGTTTCCTTTACTTCCTGTTTCTGCCTGCCATGCACCATACTGATCCAGTATTTGGGTTCCGGGAACCAGGCTTTTACGTTTTCATATCCCTTCATCAGGTTCTCGTAATCCATTTTCTCCGATTCCTCGATCAGGGGAAAAATGACATACACCTGGCGACCCTGCGCGATCTCATGCTTCATAAAATCCATCACCTTCGGCCTGCTATGCTCATAACGATGTACCGTCACGATGGGTTGCCTTCCGGGCGGCAACTCGTCCATAATACTGTAATCCAGTTCCCCGTAGGCAGTCATCGCGAGAGTCCGGGGGATGGGGGTGGCGGTCATAACCAGCATATGAGGAGGTAGAGCGGCCTTTTTCCAAAGCCTTGCCCTCTGGGCAACCCCGAAGCGATGTTGCTCATCGACGATTGCCAGTCCCAGATTGCTGAACTGAACGGGATCCTCAAGTACGGCATGCGTGCCGACAAGTATCTGGAGAGTGCCATTCAAGGCCATTTCAAGTACGCCCTTTCGCTGTTTGGATCGCGACGAGCCGGTTAGCAGCCCTACCCGCAATGGTAAGTCTTTTACCAGTTCTGTGATGTTATTATAATGTTGTTTGGCCAGTATTTCGGTGGGGGCCATGAGACAGGACTGGAAGCCATTGTCGGCAGCCAACAGCATGGAAAGCAGAGCGACGATCGTTTTTCCGCTCCCCACATCCCCCTGTAGAAGCCGGTTCATCTGGCGACCGGTGCCGGTATCTTTCCGGATCTCTTTCAATACTCTCTTTTGCGCCCCGGTCAGCTCGAAAGGCAGGTAGGTCGTATAGAAGCTGTTGAAGAGTTCCCCCACCTGCCCGAAGACAACGCCGCGGGAAGCCCGGTGGCGATGAGACCGGATAAGCCCCATCCTGATCTGTGACAGGAAGAGCTCTTCAAATTTCAGCCTGTTCAGTGCCTTTTCATATATTTCAGGCGACGACGGAAAATGGACGCTGCAAAACGCCTCAAACCGGGACATTAAAGAAAGGCCCGGCATTAAAGAGAGGACCGGGGCCGGGAGATTTTCGGGCAGGTCTTTTTCCTGTAAAAGAGACAGAAGGGTCTTTGTCAATCGACCAATTTGTCTTCCGCCCAAGCCACGGGCGCTAAGTTTTTCCGTGCTCGGATAGACCGGTTCCAGGAAGTCCTTCCCATCCGATGTTTCGGGGCTCAGGAGCTCAATTTCCGGGTGAGAGATCTGGGGGTTGCCCTGGAAAAAACTTATGCGTCCGAATACCAGGTGGGGCTGTCCGGGCTTTAACATTTTCTGGACCCAGGCAATGCCCTGGAACCAAACCAGCTCAAGGTGTCCCGATGCATCTGAGAGGCGTGCTACCAGGCGCCTGGACCTCTTTTCCCCGACTACCTCCAGGCCGGTCAGGATTCCGGCGACCTGGGCCCATTCAGTCCCGGGGCTGATATGGCCGATGAGGCCTATTTTCGTTCGGTCAAGATGCCTGTATGGATAGTGCTCTAACAGGTCCCGGAAGCTAAAAATACCTAATTCCTTATTTAACAGCTCCGCACGCTGCGGTCCTACTCCTTTCAGGTATTCTATTGGGCTGGATAATATATCTGAAACTGGCCTGATAAGCGGATATTTCCGGCAAAAATAATATAATATCCCCTAGCTTATTGATTGCATCGCCGGACCAAAGGCGGCAATTTACTTAAACGCCTTCGGCGTATGGAGGAACTCCTTACGGTTGGCCTTCATTTTTAACATGGCCCTTACCATCGCAAAGACCAGGACGGGAATATGTACGACCGCTTTAACCGTGTCTGCATTGTAGAAACTGGCTGGTACGGAAATCAAGAGGCTGAGCAGAAAGGCTCCAAATAGCCCGATCCACCAGCCCCACGCAGGAAACAGCAATGGATAACCACTGATAACCGTTAAGACAACCGTGATCATCAAAAAACCAAAAAGCAGCAACAACAGGGATCTGGGAAGCAGGAGGGTCTGAAAAAACTTATTCCGGAAAGAAGAGGTACCGGACGCGGAACGGATGTCTTTGTCGAGGAACCTCGAAAAATGGCTTAGCTGGGCCTCAAGCCAACGGGTCCGCTGCTTTTGAAAGACTTCCGAAGAGGAGACCTTCTCGTCGTATACCCATGCGTCTTCGATATACTCCACGACAATACCATCTTTCATCAACTGCAGGTCGATTTCCCGGTCTTCGCCAGGATTGTTCAGGATATGGTCGAGGTTGAAGATAGACCTGATCTTTTCGAACTCGAATGCCATCCCCGAGCCGATCAGAGCCGCTGAAAAACCAAGCGCCCGCTGCCCGCTGCGAAACAGATTATTATTGATCTCTTCACTAATGGCGTCAAGGACTGCCACGGCATTATTCTTATTTTTGGCGGTACGATGACATTGCACTGCCTGAAAACCTTTTTGGAAAGCCGCGTTCACCTTCTCCAACGTATTGGATTCCATGATATTATCAGCATCGAGGATCATGACTATATCGTAGCCCTTCCCCGATAGTTGATTAAGCGCTGCATTCACCGACCGGGACTTCATGCTGGTTTCGAACTGTACTTCCACCACACCTACGGGGATCTCACGTAATTTTTCGATCGTGGAAGCCTGCAACTTATCGGCAATTACAAATACGTCGAACCGGCTGGCGGGATAGTTCTGGCGGATAGCACGGGAGGCTGTGTCTAAAATGATATGATCCTCTCTGTATGAGGGTATCAGCACAAGCATTTTCTTCTTTTCGGGATGAGACCCATAGGAGGTCTTTTTTCGCCATCTGCCTGCCAATGCAGCGACCAACAGGTAGCCTACGCTGAAGAACAAATAAATGCCGAGAAGGAGAAAAAAGATATGTATTATTAAAAGAAACATGAATATTAAGTGTCTGCAGTTACTGCTGATTCCTTATCTGTTAACGCCAATTCTCCGCAAGATATTCCATATTTGCCCAATTATATATTCATATTATTTCCACATATTAATATCCACTCAAATTACACCGGTGAATAACTGGAAGAATATAGGTTCCAGGCGATTCCCTTCAAAAAAAACTTCAGTTGCCTAAACTCGCTTTTGAGAAGATAAGTGACGATTCCCTTGGGAGCCGTAACGAAGCCGAAGAATATCGTGAACACGAATAACTGGAGCGGATTGCTATTCCTGCGCATATACAGGATACGATTACGGGTATGGTAATAGACTTTCATAGGATTGTTCTTGCCCACCGACATCGATTCCTTGTGATAGATCACCGCATCCGATGTATACCAGATCTTATAACCGGCTTTTAGAATCCGGGCCGACCAGTCCCATTCCTCGTAGTACAGGAAAAACTTCTCCGGGAACATACCGACCTTTTCGATTACCTCACGTTTTACGAGCATGGCGCAACCATGTGCCCCAAAGGTTGGTCCCGACTGATCATACTGGCCTTTATCCGGCTCCTTATCCCCAATCGTGGAAGTCCGTCCCGTATAGGGGTTCATCGCGTTAAAACCCGCGTACTGGATAATATCAGGGTGAAAAAAATACCTGATCTTGGGGCTCGTAACTCCGATAGAGGAATCTTCCCCGAACGGTTCCAACAGCTTGTTTAACAGGTCATCGGTTACTTCTGTATCATTATTAACGATAAAGATATAGGCTCCCCTCGCCTGGCGCATGCCCCAGTTATTGCCACCCGCGAAACCCAGGTTTGTCTTGCTTACCAGCACCCGGGTATTCGGATAGTTCCCCGCATCGATCAGAGAAGTCGGATCAACCGCAGAAGCCATATCGCAAACAAGTATCTCGTAATTCTTATAGGACAGTTTCCGGGTGGACTCGAGAAATTCACAAGTCACTTCTGCCTGGTTATAGTTGAGCGTAACGATCGATATTAAAGGAGGGTCCTTTAACATAGTTATTTAATTACAGAGGTAATATAGCGAAAAATAAACATACAAACGGGATTTGAAAACGCCGTTGCAGCTTTTTAATGAACTAACACGCACATGCCTAAGGGTCTGGGGGGGTCGATAACCTCCCATTGCACGATCAGGCGTTGGATTTTTGGATCAGGGCTGAGGGGGTATTGGCCATGATCCAGAGATCGTAGATAAAATTATTTTTATCGGCATAATCTATGTCCAGATTTATTCTCTCTTCAACAGACATCTCTTCCTTCCCCCTCTTGGTTATCTGCCAAAGACCCGTAATTCCCGCCGGCGCCATGAACCGCTTGGCCCATTGGTCCGTTGTCAGGGTAGCAGCCTCATACAGAGGCAGAGGCCTGTTACCAACCAGAGACATATCCCCCAGCAGAACGTTCAGGAGCTGGGGCAATTCATCCAAACTGGAATTCCGTAAAAAGGCTCCCACCCGGGTGATCCTCGGGTCATTATTAATCTTAAAAAATACGGGTCCGGCACCTGAGTCGGCACCATATTGATTCAGATGGGAAATCTGCGCCATTTGCGCATCGGCACCCACGAACATGGTTCTGAATTTATAAAAGTCAAAAATCCGGTATCCCCTGCCTGCCCGTTTCGAAATATAGAATACCGACCCTTTGGATTCTATCCTTATGGCCAGGGCAATCAGGACGAATAACGGCGAAAGGAGCAGCAAGGCCAGCGAGGCAACCGCAATATCCAGCGTCCTTTTCAGGACCGAATGGGTTCGAACAGTAACGGCTTTCATCGACAGGTCGATGTGGTTGCGTTCGATAACCATTTCGTTAGCCCGTAATTTCACTTTACGGAAAAACTGGGTCTTTGCCAGGAGGCTTTCCGAGTCATGATCCTCCAGGAAGATGATCTCGTCCGGCAATTTATTCTTCCGGTAGTGACTCAACTCTTTTTCCGACAGACCCGTCGCATCCAGTACAAAAGGAATAGAAGACAGAGACTCGTGGGAGTTGAGAAATTGATAAAAATTCTTTATCGCGGAGAAATCGAAATGACCTTCGCAAAATATGATCTCGGGAATGACATTGCTCTCCCTTTCAAGACAGCGCTTCAACTCCAGTTTTGCATTTTCGGGCGTCTGTGAAGCATATCCTCTTTTGAATACCTTCACCATTTTCTCAATATTGGCGGAATCGTTGCCTATGTAGAAGAAGCCACTGTTACTGTATTCAACCGCCACGGGCTCCGGCCTGTTGTAATAAGACTTCACGGCATACCGTGTAAAATTTCTGCTTCTCAGTGTCGTCTTTGGTAAAATTGTAAAATCCATAACAAAGATTTAAGTTTCATAAATACGGCGAAGGACAATCGTTCGGATTAACCGACCTTAACGGAATAAGGATCGGCGAGTTTCGCATTTATCAGGGTATCGATCTCACCCAGCAAATCCACCGGGTTGAATGGCTTTAAAAAATATTTGAGGACTCCATATTCCATACATTTCAACTCCGTCACTTCTTTTTCAAGTCCCGACAATACAATCACCGGGATCCCTCCATAGATTCCGCTCGAGGAAAGCTGCTGGATCAATTCCCAGTTTTCCATGTCAGGTAGCTGGGGATCTACTATAATCAGGTCTGGTAAATTCTTTTTGGAAAGCCAATACATAGCCGAGCATCCGTCGGGCATTGTGATCATTTGATATTCCTTACCAAGTACGGTTTGCAAAAGAAACCGGATTGCCTTGCTGTCATCAATTGCTAAAATTTGCTTTTTCATTGGGGAGAATAATTAAGTTTATAAAAACTCAATTTTTCAATAGGGGTGCAATGGACGAGGGTTCCTAAAAGGCATTGGTATTGTCAACAACGATCGTCGCTCCGGGTAAAGAAGCGCTTTATCAATATGGCTAAAGAAATCACTGAGTGTTAATCAGGCAGGTATTGGGAGAGAATTTCAAGGGATTAGTGGGGTGATCGGGCGACTTCGCCTTCGGTTTTAACCTGAATCTTCAGAGGAATTGAATCGGCAGGCATCATTCGACCGGGTAAAAGTAACAACATTTTCTCACAAACCAAATAGTTGACGCCTTTATTTTTTGTTATCTGGCACAAAGATGTTCATTAAAAATCATAAAAAAAATACCCATTTGGTGGTATTTTTCATGTTAACTTGGTGCGAGAAGCCTTTTCCCAGAGCACGGACTGTTGTTTTTTGAGGAATCTGCGGAATCCCAGGAATACGGACACGTTCATAAACAGGAAGTAATAGGGCACAAACAGGGCTTTTATCCTGATATTTTTATGCGCGTAAAGCCATCCTGTCAACGCCAGGCAGTAAAAAGCGACCTGGCAGATCCAGACTATGGCATAAAAACTCCCGGCAAAGCCATTCCCCGCCGTCAAAAAAGCGCTCGTTCCTCCGGACATAACCTGACCTGCAACGATAGCACTGTCAGAAAGTAGCAGGATTACGAGGCAGACCGGGCAAAGGGTCCAACGCAATATCCGGTGTGAAAGGAACTGAAAGGATAGCACGGGATAGCGGAACGGATTGAAAAGAGGGCCGAGCAGCGTCATAGCCTGAAAAGCGCCCGCACAGATCCTGATCTTTCTTTTTTCTTCGTCTTTCATCGAAAGGGATGCCGTTTCCATGGCATAAGCCAGTGGCTCGTATTGTATGATGAATCCCTTCATGCAGATCTTCAGCGACTGGACAAAGTCCTCAATGATTATGTTTTCAGCCGTTTCTTCAAAAAGGGCCGTTCTCACAGAGAAGAGTTCACCCGCGGCCCCGACGACGGAGTAGAGCTCCGAATCGAGTTTCTTTAACGCCGACTCATATTTCCAATACAGGCCCTCCCCGGAAACGGCGGATTGGGAACCCGGGTCGGAGATTACCTTTTTCTCCCCCGCCACGCCTCCAACCCGCGGATCCGCATAGTGCTTTACCATCTCGCGCACGCACCCTGTGTTTAAGAGGGTATTGGCATCCGAAAAAATGACAATGGGAGTGGTGACTTCCTTGATGGCCCTGTTCATAGCCGCTATCTTCCCCCGGCGCTCGGGCTGATGCAAGAGGCGGATAGCCGGGTATCTCCGTACTATATCGGCGGTATTGTCCGAAGAACCATCGGTAATAAAAATCAGCTTCAGTTTGGAGCCGGGATAGTCCAGTTGGAGGGTGTTCTCTATTTTCTGCTCTATAAAGTCCTCTTCATTCCAGGCAGAGACGATCAGGGTCGTATCCGGTTCGAATAACATCGTTCCGGCGGGGTTCCCGCCCCCCTCCTTTTTCAGGAGATTTTTCAACCTTACCAGGACCCACAACAAAATGCCATACCCGATATAGCTATAAAAAACAACGGCCAGGCTGAACCAGAAAAGAATTTTTAAAACTACCATTATACTAAAATAAATAGATCCCAATAAACGTTATCTACCGTCTTATATTACAATCAATTGATTAAATATTTCCTCGCCTATGATCAACAAATCCGACTGGGCATCCAAAAATAACGGAAGATATGACAAGCAGCGAACCGGGGGGCAATTAAGTTTCAAATTCTTAAAATATAGGGAATCTGAAAATTATTATTACTTTTGGCACGCCCTGACAAGCTTCGGCATTGAACGCTTACATAGATATCCCGGTTGGTCAAAGGTCAGATTTCCCCCTGGTATTCTTTGAAAGACCCACACTGTAAATATCTGAAATCTCTTATTCATTGATGACCCGGGAGGCTTCCTGTCCATAAAAACCGTCAAAGACTTACTTCTTTTGTATTATATATTATAAATAAGTTGATTGAAACCATAAAACGACCTGATAATGGATTTTCTTTATTTGATCAAAGCCCTGGGGAGAAGAAAATGGATCATGATATTCAGTCTGATCGTCGGGGTATGCGGATCCCTGGTCTTTTCCCTGATAAGAAAAAAGACCTATGCGTCGTCCGCACAATATTCGACCGGCCTTACACAGACGCAAAAAGTCAGCCTGCAGCTTACAGAAATTCTCGATATCAACCAGATCGATTTCCGTTTCAACAACGTGATCGAGACTTTCAAATCCCCTACGGTATTGGGCATGCTTTCCTATGACTTGCTGCTCCATGACCTGGTATCTCCCCGACCATTCAGGACCCTGACGGAAAAGCAAAAAAAGAAGAAAGAATACCTGGAAGCCAATGTCGACAAATCAAAAGACATCTTAAACCAGAAGTTGCTCACGATGCAGGTACTGAGTACCTATGAGCCCGAAGAAAAGAAAGTATGGGATCTGATGAACCTTTATGGCTACGATGAAAGCAGTCTTTCCAAGCAACTGACCATTGAAAGGATCCAGCGTTCCGACTACCTGAGCGTGCAGTTCACATCGGAAAACCCCGAACTCTCCGCGTATGTCGTCAATATGATCGGCCAGAAGTTCCAGGAATTCTACAATTTGCTGACCGGTACGCGGACCAAAGCCTCGATCGACAAACTCGACAGCCTTGCCAGGGCCAAGAGGCTGGAAGTAGACTCTCTCCGCAAAAAACTGCAGGATTTCAGGACCAAGATCGGAACCCCCAACCCGGGAGATGCCGCAACGGCCGCTATGAGCGGACTCCAGGCGCTGGAATCCGAATTAACCCAGCAACAGGCCCGGTTGAACACCCTGAAAGCACAACGCCTGACGGTTATAGACCAGCTTTCTGCCCTCAACAATACTCCCCAGGCCGCCGCCGCCGCTGTCAACAACAATGATGAGATTTTGCAACTCAGGAGAAGCAATTTGGATCTCGGCAACCAGTTGGCGCAGAAAGGAGACGATCCCGAGATACAGGCCCGGATAGACGCCAACCAGCGGAAGATTGCCAGTCTTTCGAGGGCGGCCGGGGGAAGCGGATCCGGCTCTGGCACCACCCCCGTAAAGTCATTGGCGGAAAGAAAAGACGAGCTGTTCAGACAGAAGCTGGACCTGGAAGCGGATATCGCCTCTACCAATGAGAATATTGGTCTCTATCAACAACGCGTCGATGAATTCCACAAAACCGCCTATTCCGGTGGCGGCAAAGAGGTAATACAGAATGCCTATGAAAGCGACCTGCAGACAGCGTTGAAGGACCTCGAAAAATACCAGAGCAGCCTGCTGAACTCGCAGAACCTGGACGTTGCCCCCGACTTTAATTTCAGGCAGACGCTGCCCGGTCAGCCACCCATCCAGCCGGAACCTGCGCATACAACCCTGATCGTCGCCATATCAGGCCTGTCTATGTTCTTCCTGGCCTGTCTGTTCATAATCATTCTCGAATTTCTTGACACCTCGCTAAGAACCTCGTCCATCTTCCAGAAGGAGACCAAGTCAAAAGTGCTGACGGTTGTCAACAAGATCGATCTCCAGCGCAGATCCCTCAAGGAATCCTTTGACCTGGCCGGCGTCGCCAACGGCCTGGATAAGGCGTCCTCCATTTTTATCGAGCACCTGCGCAAACTCCGGTTCGAGTTGGAAAGCAGTGGTAAAAAAACCATACTTGTTACCAGTACAAAGCCCGGAGAAGGGAAAAGCACCATCGTCGAGGCCCTGGCCCACACCTTCAGCATGAGTAAGAAGAAAGTATTGCTGATCGACGCCAATTTCTCCAACAATACTTTGACCAAAAAATTTTCTGCAAAGCCCACGCTGGAATATTTCAGCCTGAACGGACAGGACAACGCCATCGATAAGATATGGGGAATCACTACCCTGACCAATATCATTAATACCGATATCATCGGATGCAACGAGGGGAACTATACACCTATGGAAATCCTCCCGAAAAACAATCTGCTGATGAACCTGGGCAAGGTTGCACAGCATTATGACTATATCCTGCTGGAAGCCGCCGCCCTAAATACCCATGCCGACAGCAAGGAATTGGCCAAATACGTAGACGGTATCATAACCGTATTCTCCGCAAGGAATTCCTTCGGCGAAATCGACAAGGAATCGATGCGATTTTTGAAAGACACGGGTGATAAATTTATCGGTACTGTTTTAAATAATGTAGACGAGAATTACCTCGACCTGTAGAGGCTTTGATCAATCGTATGAAACATAAATTTCTCCGCAATAAAGACATCGTACTGTTCAGCTTTCAGCCATGGGAGTCGGAAATAGGCTTTAATTTCAAGGACATGGCTTACGAACTGGCCCGGCATAACCGGGTGCTGTTTGTAAACCGGGTACCGGACAGAAATTCGCTGTTGCAGGACTATAAGAACAAAACGACGGGCAGACCGGCAAATGGCAACCCCGGCAGCGCCAATACCAGGAGAAGAGAAGAACTCCTCCAGATACAGGATAGCCTCTGGGTGCTCAATCCCCAGGTGACCCTGGAATCGATCAACAGGATTCCTGTAAACGCCCTGTACGACCTTCTCAACAGGATCAATAATCGACGCATTGCCCGGGAAATCAATAAAACGCTGGCCCGGCTGGACTTCGGCGAAGTAATCCTGATCAATGACAATGATTTTTTCCGGGGATTGTACCAGAAGCAATTGATACCGTCCTGCAAAACTTATATTTTTTACATCCGTGATTTCCTGACTATACAACCTTTTTTCCGGAAGCATGGGGTAAGGCTGGAGAAGAAGATGATCCGGAACGCCGACCTGGTCGTGGCCAATTCGGCCTACCTGGCCAACTATTCCCGGCAATGGAATCCGAGAAGCTATGACATCGGCCAGGGATGTGAATTGGATAGCTTTATGGCGCCGGACCTGCCCGTACCGGCAGACATTGCTTCCATACCGGGTCCGATCATCGGCTATTGCGGCACTATCAGCGCCATGAGACTGGATATCGAAATCATCCGGCATATCGCACTATCCTTGCCGCAATGCAGCGTCCTGCTGGTTGGACCTGCTGATACAGTCTTTGAAAAGAGCGGGTTGAAAGAACTGAAGAACGTCCATTTTACAGGAGGTAAGGACCCGGAAACGATCCCTGGCTATATGCAACATTTTGACATCTGTATAAACCCGCAGTTGGTGAATGAGTTGACCATCGGCAACTATCCCCGGAAGATAGACGAGTATCTCGCGATGGGCAAACCCGTGGTTGCGACCGCTACCGATGCCATGGAAATGTTCCGGGAACATGTGTTTTTATGCGGTACAAAGGAAGATTATATCCGTGAGATCGGCACCATCCTCGAAGACGCCGGAAAGCTGTATTTCAGCGAAGCCGAAAAGGAACGGCGCCGCAATTTCGCGCTTACACATTCCTGGGAAAATAGCGTAGGGACTATCGGGGACGCATACAATGCCATTGCGGAAGCCCGCACAACCGGGGTAAATTGAAAGAGAGAAAAGACCTCTCGGTCAGAGACCCCGCAAATAAAAGAGTATGTATAATAACGATGGAGAAGAAAAAGAAGATAAAAGCAAACAGTTCTTCGAAGTTACGACTACCTTCATGCTGATCGTTTTCTTTGTCTTTATTTTTCTCAAATTCCTGTTTTTTTAACCATGAACATGATCAGCTTTACGATCAGGAAATTATTGGCTTTCGTGGAGTGGGCGAGATACCATTTCATCGTAAAAAAACTGCATACCTGGCTGGGATACCTGTTGTTCGCGATCATCGCTCTGGCCATGAGTTATGCAAACGCTGTGATCGACTTTCGGGTCGGCGTGGTGGTGGTAGTTGCCTTTTCCATGATCCTTACGGTGATACTTTGCCTGAAATACCCTCGTTTCGGCCTCTACCTGACTATTTCACTCTCTTCTATTCTTGCACTTATCGTACGTCTGTTAAACCTGTCCTTCAACCCCCCATATGGGGTCCTGGTCGAACTGCTGACCTATCTGAGCCTTATTGGGATTCTCTTCAATCCAAAGCTGCGGAAGAATATGGACGGGGAGTTCTGGATCAGCCCTGTCTCCATCACGTTTTTCCTGGTGCTGATCTATAATTTTATCGAATTGTTTAATCCCAGCATGCTTGGTAAGATAGGTTGGACTTATTTCTATCGAAAACAGATCAGCTATTTCTTCTTTTACTATGTAGCCTATTGCCTGCTGAGTTCGCGGAAAAGCATTAATTTTTTCATCAATTACCTGATCATTTCCAACACCCTGCTGGCCCTCTACGCCTGCAAACAACAATGGTTAGGATATGCGGATTTCGAAATGCTCTCGATCCTGCAGGGTGGCGAGCGGGCCTACCAACTCCTTTTCCAGGGTGGATTTCTCCGGAAATTCTCTACCATGGCAGATCCTGCCAGTTCCGGGGTATTGTTTGCCTCTGTCGCTATGCTATGCATCGTCTCCTGGCTCCGGGAGACCAACTATAAACGAAGGCGATGGCTGCTTGTGGCGGTAGTCATCAATGTCCTCGGATATAGCTATTCAGGCACCCGTACCGCAACCTTCATGGTCGTGGCGGGTATTTGCTTTTACGTTGCGGCAACGATCTATGAGAAGAGGACCCTCGTCTTCCTGGGCCTTTGTGTCCTTGCCTTTACCTTCCTGATGGTAGCCCCCATTCATTCACCTGTGATCGAACGTACCCGCACGACCTTCCAGGGCACCAAGGATCCTTCGGCGGCGCTCCGGGATTATGACCGGCACCAGGTTCAGCCCTATATCCAGGAACACCCGATGGGAGGGGGCGTCTATACCTGCGGCATGGAAGGTCCTTTGTATAATAAAGGGCACTACCTTGAACAGTTCCAGCCGGATAGCGGATATATGAAGACGCTCGCCGAAGAAGGCCCCATCGGCCTGGCCCTGATGGTCATATCCTACTTTTTCATGTTACGTATCGGCGTTCGTAATTTTTATCGCAGCAAAGACCCAAAAATTCAAAATCAATATATAGCTTTACTGACTATGACCTTTACCCTTATGCTGGCACAATATGCACAAATAGCTATCAATCAATACCCTATAATTTTGATATTTTGTTGTATCATGGTCGTTTTTATAAAACTTCCTAAATATGAAAATGAAGTTGTTGAATCAGCAAACCCTTAAACTTGACACTATGAGGTTTTACTTGGCGTTGTTATTACTGTTACTATTGGCATCCGGAAGAATAACGGCCCAGACAGATCCGGACAACGGGAGCAAGAGCAATTCGACTTATCTCCTGAACACAGATACCGGCAAAGTCATGGATATCCGGGAAAAGTTGGTGCAGCTGGCCCTGCAAAACCCAACATTTGAGATCGCCGATCGCACGGTAGCCATTATGCAATACACTCTTCGGCTTCAAAAAAACAGCTGGCTGAGCGCAATTTCGGCCCAGGGGAACCTGAACGAGTTTTCTATCGATCCAAAGGCCGCGGGTGGCAATAGTAATTCCTTATACTACCCCAAGTATAATTTCGGCCTGTCGATCCCTATGGATATTTTTACGAGGACCAGCAACAACATCAAGATCGCAAGGGAGAATTATATGATCGCGATAGCTCAGAAAAATGACAAATACAGGCAAATCAAACTGGAAGTCCTGAGCAAATATGAAGACTATATACTGGCCAAGGAGAACCTGCAATTCCAGATCCAGATCGCGCAGGACGAATACGCATCCTACAAAAGAACCTCACAGGACTTCTCCGACGGGCTCATAAAACTGGAAGACCTCAATCTGGCCTATAGAAGTTGGGTGCTCCAGCAAACCAGGAGACTGACCCTGCAACGGGATTTTAATGTCACCAAGTTGCAGATAGAGCAGATGATCGGTGTAAAACTGGACGATGTGTTGAGCCAGCTGAAATAAAACGGCAATTTAATCCGTCACGACGACGGCCCGCGACAAACTGGACGACTCCCGGGGGGAGCGCCTGCGGAAAGGTTGCAGTTCCCAGTAAGTCAGACTCCTCCACAACCATTCGAAAGGGCCGAACCGGAAATATTTCAACCAGACTGCGCTAAAGACCAATTGGAATATCCAGATCAACGGAACGATATAATATAACTGGTAACGCTGCAATGAGCCATACAGGTTGAGGCCGTATCCGTAGAAGACCAATCCGCAAATGATCGACTGGGAGAGATATCCCGTAAAGGCCATTTGACCCAGGTTGGCCAGGGCGCGTAACAACCATTTTAGCAGACCGTACTTATAAACCAGCATCACCAGCCCGATATGTCCCATGGCGATGAGAAATCTCCTGGGCTGATAGAAATCGGCGGCGGGGCTCTGTGCGACCCGCGTCGGATCGAAATGAGCATCAATCTGGGTTTTCAACAGGTAATAGCTGATAAAGCTGCCCGCCGTATAGCCTGCCACCAGGCATACCCAATAGAAACGGGTGGACCTTTTACCCGTAAGCACGTCCCATTTGAATAAAGCCATTCCCAGAAAGAAAAAGGTCAATGCATCCCAGAAATAGTCATGATAGAATGCTATGGTCTGAGACTCCTCGTTGATATGCTTTACGTATCTCATGACCCCAAAATAGCCTTTATGAAGGTTTAGCCCGTCGTTATCCGCTTTCTTACGTATATTTTCGGCTTTGTCCTGCTCCTCTACGGCCAACCAGGCAGCTTTGTCTTGCTGCTGGTCGGGTGTCAGAACGCCGTTCTGCTTTTCAATGAGCAGTGCGCTTTCGCCCTTTGCGCGGACAGCCAGCTTGTCATGGCGGCTCTTAAACGACTTAAGACCGCAAAATGTCATCAGAAAAAGGCCGACGATCAAGAGGTGCTTTGCCTTCATATTCCGGAAAGGAAACAGGAAAAGACCGCATATCGCATACGTATACAAGATATCGCCGGACCAGAGAAGTATGTATGCGTTGATATTCCCGAACAGGAGCAACCAGAAAAGCCTCCGGTAATAAATGTCGGCAGGAGATATTCCCAAACCGGTATATCTTTTCTCCAGCCTGCTCAATAACAAGATACTACCGGCGCCAAACAGCATGGAGAACAACGCCCGCATGGTACCTTCAAAAAAGCCGGTTTCCGCACACCATGCGTAAAAGTTGGGGCCACTGTATTCGTGATGGAGTTCCAGGTTCAAACCGTATTCATAAGGCATGCCGAACGAAACGATGTTCATGATCAGGATTCCCAGTAAGGCGAACCCCCTGAGCGAATCGATAATACTGATCCTCTCGGATTGAAGAACCGGGGTTATTAGCTGGCTGACATTGCCCGGAGCTCCGATACGATCGGGAGCACCAGCCAATGAGGCGGTAGAGTTTGGGGTCATATAGAGGAATCAATTAAATGGATGCCATGCACAAAATACATCCCATACAATATATTCTATATCTAATCGTGATCATTAACAAGGCCGTAACGAATATTATTGCCCGTCTACAAAATAACACATTTACCCGCATCTCCCTTTAAACAGCCGGGTGATTTATTAATTATCTTTCTTAACAATCCGGCTGTTTTTTGATAATTCCAGGGTCTTTCCAAAATAATTCCGGCAATTCCGTCGTTTAACCTGCCAAAACACAACCAATTCTATTACAAATATTTAGCTCAAAATGACGAGTCCCTATTGTCCTGCTTCCAACTTCATTGGCAAGTTTTTTACACAGTATACTCATCAAACGTATCGCTAACAAACCCCGCTTTTTTATGAGCACCGAGACCCCACCCGTATATTATGATATTGTGATCATCGGCAGTGGCATTGCATGCACGTCCAGTCTGCGCCAGCTTCTCGACCGGTTACAAAAAAATGAAAAACCTGCGGCTCCTTTAAGAATCTCGGTCATTGAGAAAGACAGGGAGTTCTGGACCGGTCTCCCCTACGGTTGTCGCTCTTCGGTAAACTCATTGACGATCACCACACTGGGTGAATTCATACACCCGGAAGACAAAAAAGATTTCATCAGCTGGTTGGAATCGGGTCAAATCGGGTGGATGGAACATATCCGCCGGAATGGGGGAGCCCCCGCAGCCGCCTGGATCTATAATAATGCAGGCATTATTGCCGCGCATCAATGGGATGAACTCTATATCCCCCGCTTCCTCTACGGAAACTACCTGAAAGAGAAGATCAGTACAGCCATCGAGACAACCGGCCGGCTGGGGATAGCGACGGTACAGCTGATAACGGCGGAGGTCATAGATCTTATCCCGGAATCAGGCAGTCCTTCTAAAGGAGCCTCTCTTTCGAATGCTTCCTACAAAGTGATATTGGAACATAAGGACGGCAGCACCGGAACCCTCGGCGCCGGCAAGGTATTGCTGACGATCGGCAGCCCTCCGGTAAAATATATTCCGGCACCGGCTCCGGGAACGGATCCGGGCAAGGAAAGAAGGCAGCCTGACTACCTCTCCGTTAATGACACCTACGCGCCGGGTCTCGAAGAGAATCTCAAAGCGATAGGTACCGCCTTGTCCGCCATTACTGATCGCGAAAAAAGGAATATTCTTGTAATGGGCTCCAATGCCAGCTCGCTGGAACTGCTCTATATGATTAATTACCGGACGGAGTTGAGAGACCTTATCAATCAAATTTGTGTCATTTCCTACAGCGGCCTGCTGCCTCACCGGATAACACCCAACGAACACCCGGACTACCATTTCCGGCATCTGCTGGCCCTGAAGGAAAAAAGAATCTTTACCGCTGACGAACTCATCACGACGATCGAGCAAGATGTAGCGATCGCTTACGGAAAAGGCGTACATATCGGTGACACCTATTACCAATTGAGCGACCTGGTCGTCGAACTCCAGGGTCTGCTCGACTGGGACCAGCAGAAACGTTTCTCCAATATCCATGGAATGCGGTTTACAAAACTCATCCGGCGGGCAGGAGCCGAATATCGGGACGCCGCCGAAGAGCTTTCCAGCCGGGGGAAACTGGAAATGGTAAGAGGTAAATTCCTGGAATTGGTAGCGGCAGGAGATCATGCCGTGCAGGCCCGTTATACCAGCTTACCCGAAGGCAAGACCTTGTTATATCCTCTCCCTTTCGCCGGTGTCCTGAACTGTGGCGGATTCGAGGACCTCCCGCAATCTTCATCCCGGATCATCTCTAACCTGATAGCCCGGAAGATCTGCAAGGTGAACAGCACAGACCGGGGATTCGAGGTCAATGAGAACCTGGAAGCAGCTCCTAATCTCTTTATAAACGGGCCCCTCCTCGGCGGCATCTTCAATAAACAATTGCGCCTCTGGCATGTTGAAAATGCGAAAAGGATCCATACCTTGGCACTATTGCTGGCCGAATTCCTGTCGAACCAATGAGAGATGGGAAGCAGCGATATTAAGAATCAAGGAAGATGACCGAAAAGGATGCAGAACAACAACCAGGCCCCGACCCCATAGAGGAGCCTCGCGCGGGAACACCCCCGGTGCAAAGGGAAATTGCCAAGATACCCGAAACACCGCCATTCTCCGATCCGCTGATCGGAGCGTTAACCGGGCTGTGTTTTTCGGAAGATCGGCCCGAAAAAGCAGATTTGCTGTTCGTCTTCGGGTCGAACGTTATGCAGAAAGAACTCGCCGGACTGATTACAACACTCCTGAAACAAAAACTGGCCAAAACAGTGATGATCACGGGCGGCATCGCCAATTACCTTCATACGCCTGTGGATAAAAGACCGGAGAGTGAAGCCATTCTCGCCCAGATCCCCACGGAACAATTTCCCTCCATTCGCTTCCTCACGGAAACCCGCTCCCGCAACAGCCTGGAAAATATTTTAGAAGCCGGGAAGCTTTACCCCATTAAAAAAGAAGAAACCATCCTGTTTTTATCACACGCCCACGCCTCGGGAAGAAGCCGGCTCACCCTGAAAAAGATTTGCCCGGGCAATAAACTGATCAGTCTTCCCTATGAAGTGCCCATGGGACCGGGGCAAGAGATGCTCCGAAGATCGGACTGGTGGAAATACAGCCAGGGAAGGTCTATGGTCTGGGGCGAGTTCCTCCGTATCCTGAAATACGGCGAAAGAGGAGATATCCCTATCCGTGAGGTACTGCATGAAATAAACAACATCAGAAAACTATCAGGTATGTAAGCCGGAAATGATCGGCTCCATACCCACGAAAAAACCGATCCACGCAACAGCCGGCAACAAGAGCAGTTAAGTCAACCACCGACCTTTCCCACTCATTGATACCAGGCTGTTGCTTGGAATCTAATAGTCGACAAAAATGGTAGACAAAAATAAGTGTTTTAATATCCCCAAAAAAATATTCCTGAAGAAATGTGAAAAAACCGGAAAAATAAGCGGCTTTCACGCGACCGGCTCATAATAAGGATTAATTAACCAGTGAGTAATACAGGGGTAACAATTCATCCGGATCTTTGCGCCGTCAACAAAGGAACAGCGCTGTTACCTATTTTTTATGAAAACAAAACCTTAGAGCATGTTACACAAAAAGTTCAATTCCGCCACTTTATCATTTTCGTTATTATTCGTTCTTTCCGCTTTTACGGGCCTCCGCGCACTCTCTCAGTCAGACCGGAAAGATCTGGCATACAACACTTCAAACGCCATGACCGCCAGGCTTCACGCTGACCCTGTACAGGTGACGATTAGTCAGTCAGACAGCGCAGACCTGAAGTTCCGTATCCACATCCTGAACCCGGAAGAACAGAAAGTCACGATCTATATCCGCAGCAAGGCGCTCGGAACTATCTTTGTAAGGACATTGTCAGACTCCGAGTTCTTCAATCACGAATACGCCAACCTGTTCAACCTGAACGAACTGGAGGACGGACAGTATTCCATCGAAGTAGTATCTGCCGGAGAATCCGTTCGTAAGGACATCCGGATCAACACCATCACAAAGGTCGACAGAAAGGCTTCTATCAATTAGGACCCGCTTGCCTGAGAGCCCCGCTTATACGGCTCTTTCTTTCCTTCGGCCTGCCTGTAAAATAATCCACAGGCCTTTGCCAAAACTCACGCTGCTTTTATCACCCTTGCCATCGCCATCACTTTGCTATTGCCATTGTTTCTGTAAACAGGTGAACCGGTTTCTATTGAAGACCATAACAATGGACTGCGGGTAACTATTGCATCAAACAATGGCAATAGGTGATGGTTCTTTCACCGACGGGCGCGCCGTTTCCCGATTTACCTTATCTGTGCTGATCATAGTAGTTGACAGGAACGGCTTCCCGCAACCTCTGCAGCATGGCATCTGTTAAGGGGGGTGTATCGGGGGTGTCTGCGACATCTTCCAACTGGCTCAAAGTACGGAAGCCCGTCACGGCAACACTTACAGATGGGTTCTGGAGAACAAAACGCAGTGCCGTCTGAGCCGGAGTCCGTAAAAAGCCCCGGCCTGACAAGGATCTGACGACGCCCGCAGCGGCTTCCACCTGTTCGGTACTGTAATTGAGCCAGGGAGCAGCGGCCTTATCCGCCAGCAATCCTCTGGAAAGGCTGCCTCGTGCCAGTACACCGATGCCGTGATCCTTCAATAATTCCAGGCAGCTTTCCTCGGGTCTCCTGTCAAGGATCCCATATTGCATCATTACGCTGCTGATTCCGGACATGCTTACATATGCCCGGATCACATCAGGGCGTACGGATGAGATGCCATAGTATCGGATCTTGCCCTGCTCCTTCAGCCTTTCGAAGGCCTCAATCGTTTCCCCGATAGGATCCTGCAATGTCCCTCCATGCAACTGGTATAGATCGATATAGTCTGTCTGCAGTCTCGCCAGGCTCTTCTCGACCGCAGCAAGTATATATTTTTTCCCGGGGTTCCAGTCCCAACCGCTGCCATCGCTTCGCCACCGGTTACCGACTTTTGTGGCAAGAATACATTGTTGTCTGCGATCAAGGAGTATCTTTCCCAGCATCCCCTCATTCATGCCCCTTTCATATAAATCGGCCGTGTCAAAGAAATTAATGCCCAGATCACATGCCCGATGGATGAGACGGGTGTTATCGGCCGCGTCGGGGCCTAGTGACATGCACCCGAAACCGATGGTGCTTACCGTTAATGCAGACTTGCCGAGCTGTACATAGTTCATAGTAGTGAGTAGGTTTGTGGTAGTGAGCAGTCACCACTCACTATAACACCAGCGGATTCAATTCTGAGGCGGCGAGACGGCCCGGGGGCAAATCCATAAGCCAGGTGGTAAGATCGGCAGCCTGCCACTTATTTTTGGGAGGGGCGATCCGGGCGCCCTCGGCCATATAAATAATGGTCATGACCTCCCGCATCCGATCCGATTCATTCCCCGGAGCCTGGTGAATCGTATGACCGTAATGCCAGGTCGCATCTCCTGCCTTCATGGCGGCCGCCCTTGTCACAGGGAATCTGTTTTCCCGGATATATTTTTTAAACGCGGTCTCGGAATCATCCGAAATCTCGTGATCAAAGACGACTCCTTGTTTATGCGAACCGCTGGCAAAAGTCAGCATGCCCATGTCTATACTGATATCTATCATGGGCATCCACATAGTAACCGTATCGGCGGTGTCCAGGGGCCAGTAATATTGATCCTGGTGCCAGGGTGTCGGGCCGCCTCCCGGCTCCTTGAAAAGTGCCTGGTCATGATAGATTCTGACATTGGCCACGCCCAGCAAAGAGGCCGCGATACCGGCAAAGCGTTTGGCCAGTACAAAACGTTTCACTCTTTCATCCACGCGCCACAGGTTCATGACCTGCAGGAAGGCCTTCCCGTAGGTATCTCTTTCGGATATCTTCCTTTTCTCCTTATTGTACTTATGTGCTGCTTCCGCGATCGACTTTTTGTAGACTGCAAGTTCCTCCGGCCTAAGTACATTATGGACCAGCGTATGGCCGTTCTTACGGAATTCCTCCACGCGGGCTGCTGAAACCGTAAGGCAATCGTCCAGGTCCGGTAATTGATGGATCATTACACCTGTTTTACAATCATAAAATACATACAAATCGGGCCATAAAAAAATAAATCAGCGGGGGGTATTTCCGGATACCACAATAATATCGCTGGCAGGGGATGCCCTGAATTCATCTACGGCCTGCTGGATCCGGCGAAAACGCTCTACCGATTTCTTCGGTTCTTCCCAGATCCATCCCAGCATGGCAGCGCCATCCCAGCCGCCGGCCAGCACCTGGCCGATATTATCGGAAGAGATCCCGCCCAAACCGACTATCCCGCAGGGAAGGATCTTCGCCGGTCGCTGCAGTAACCGTTTATTTGGGGTAGTGGTCGTGCTCTTCTTTGACAGGTTCTCGAATAAGGGGCTGATGAATACGTATTTCAGTTTACCCTCCTGATTCGGGATCAGTCCGCTTTCCGCCTGGTCCATTTCTTCCCAATGGTGCAGGGAAGTAGAAAAAGGGAGATTCTCTCTGGGAGATATCTTGAGTTCCCTCATCTTTTTACAGGCAGCATAGGAATAATGCACTTGCGGAATTCCGTATTCGGGCGCAAGGGAAGTATCTCCGTGCAATACGAGGCGCGAATGCCATCGCGGCGCCAACCGCCGGAGCAAACGAACCATCTTCCGCGGATTGTCGCGGGGCTTGCGCAGATGCAATTTTTGAAGTCCTGCCTCCAGTAATGCTTTCAGATAGTCAGATTCCCAAAAAAAGAAATCCGGCCTCGTAATGACCATCAGTTCAAAGGAGCGGATAGCTGGCGACGCAGGCTCTACCGGAACGGGCTGATCGGTTGAAAGCGGTTGATGCATTCGGCTTATTTGTACCATAAATGTATCACAAATGCTTAACAAAAAGGCAATATTACACCCGGGAAATGGCTGCTTGCTATTCCCGGACCTGGCCATTCCCCCTGATAAGCCATTTCTCCGTGATCAGCTTTTCGAGGGCGAAGGGTCCGCGGGCATGCAGTTTCTGCGTCGAGATGCCTATTTCCGCGCCCAGCCCCAATTCCTCTCCATCCGTAAAACGGGTCGAGGCATTCGTATAAACAACGGCGGCGTCTACCTCCTGCAGAAAACGCTCGCAATGCGCTTTATTCCTCGAGACGATCGATTCGGAATGACGGGTGCCATATTGGTCGATATGCGCCAGGGCCTGGTCAATACCCTTTACGACTTTAACGGCGCATTTCAGGCTAATAAACTCACGGGAGAAATCCTCTTCGGTCGCTTTTTGAAGAAAGGAGTATCCACGCAGAAGCGAATAGGCCTTTGGTTCGGCGAAGATCTCCACCCGATGGTCGTCAAAGAGAGGCTGCAGCCTTTTCAGGAATTCCGGGGCGATAGCCTGATCGACGAGGATCGTATCAAGGGCGTTGCAAACCGACGGCCGGGAAACTTTGGCATTTACGACAATATTCAGCGCTTTCTCAAGGTCTGCTTCCTTCTCTACATATACATGACAGACGCCGGCGCCCGTCTCTATCACAGGGACGAGACTGTTCTTTCTGACAAACCGGATCAGACTCTCGGAACCCCGGGGGATTATGACGTCGATATAGCGGGTAGCAGAAAATAAATGCTCTACTGTCTCCCGCGGCGAAGGCAACAAGGTAACTGCATCGGGATGAATGCCGGCAACCTTCAGGCTCCGTTTTATAAGGCCGATGGCAGCAAGATTGGTATATTCGGCATCGCTGCTGCCTTTAAGCAGGCAGGCGTTCCGGCTGCGCAGGCACAAAGCGGTGATATCGAATGTAACGTTCGGCCTCGATTCAAAAATAGCTCCCACCACACCCAGGGGCACGGTGATCTTTTCGACCTGCAGGCCGTTTTCCAACCGGCGTTTCTCAAGGATTTTACCGGTGGGATCGGGTAGCCTGCTTATGACCCGAATGCTGTTCGAAATGGCCCTGATCCGCGCTTCGTTTAACAAAAGCCGGTCATTACGCGGATCGTCTGGTTGCTGCCTGGCGAGGTCTTTCCGATTGGCCCGGATCAATACCGACGGATCCTTCTCCAGGATATCGCCCAGAGCCTTAAGAGCCATTTTTATTTGTCGGTCCGTGGCCGTGCGAAGGTGGACACCTGCTTGATGCGTTCTGATGATCTGTGATTCAATTGTCTGCATTCCTTATTCTTTTCAATCGCCTGTTAAAATTTTAATCCTGGTCCGAGCCCCTATTCCTATCCTGATTCGTGTTCTTCATTTTGCTGTCTTTCGCATCCCGGCTAAAATACCACGATATCGTCGGCATGGGCCGCCAGTACATTTTTTTGCGAGAGGCTCTCGAGAATGGCCGCTGCACTCAACCTGACCTTGGCCACACCCATAATATTCTCGTCCTCATCGATTAGCTGCACTACCTCCCCTGCAGGGAACCTTCCCTGTACCTTGTGGATGCCCACGGTGAGGAGGCTCCGGCGCTGGGACAGCGCCTTGGCGGCGCCACGATCGACAAAGATACTGCCCAGGGTGATAGATCCGCCGGCCAGCCATTTTTGCCTGGCTTTAAGATTGGAGGGTTGTGCCCTGAAGGTGGTGCCACTTTTTCCCGCCAGTGCATCTGCGAAGGGTGAACTGCCAGAGAGACCACTGATAATCACCTTGATACCCAATGAATTAGCCAACCGGGTAAAGGTCAGTTTGGACACCATGCCTCCTAGGCCCAGACTGCTCTTGTCGATTGTCACAAATCTCATGATGGATGAGTCGATCTTTTCGACCATTGGAATGATCTTTTTGTCATGGTCCATAAAGCCACCCACGGAAGTGCAGATGATAACGGTCTCCGCGTCGAAACCAATCGCGGTGAGGGTTGCCAATTCGTCATTATCGGAAAATTTGAGCTCTACATTGCTTACCAGGTCATTTTCATTCATGACCGGCAGGATCCCGTTCTTCCAGAATTCGGCAAAAGTTTCTTTCAATTGCAGAAAACGGGAACGACTGGAAAAATGCTGACGCTCACAAAGTGCCTGTGCAACGGGTATATGGTAGGCGGAAAAATACTTCTCGTACAGACGGATGAGGATCGGATTCCCGACAGCCGCCGCGGCCTTCCTCTCTGTAAGCGTCCCCTTATAATTACGGATAAAAGCTCTTCCACTTCCTACGGCGCCGCTGGAAACCAGCACGATGCGGTAATGAGACGAGAGGGCCGCGATCTCGCCGGCTACTTTTCTGATGATGGAACGAACGATGACACCTTTTCCGTCTGTAATGACTGCTGTACCCAATTTAATGACCAAGACCGGTTTATCCATCCCGCAAAAATACCGCAAAAAAATTTTACCTATTGAAGCTTGGCATAGAACTGTCCGCCGGTGATCGCCTTTTTAGCAGCCTTTGGATCTCCGCCGGAAAAATAGTCTCCGCTAAAGGTTCCGGCAATATAGCCGCCGGCAATGGAGGTAACGACGATATTCAGGTGATTGACAATCAGGTCGCCCTGACCGGCGACAACCGTTCCCGCCTCGAACTGGGCGGTCGAATCTGCGTTTATTACGAGCAGGTAATAACTGGATAGATCAAACCGGGAGGAAGTATCCGTATAGGTTCCGGTGACAATCGGCTGTCCCGGTTGCTCGTAACTATTGGAAATATCCAGGTGAAGCGTCTCTTTGTTCGAATTATTGGTGAAGCCGCTGATTTCAATAGAATTGATACCCGCTACCGAGAGCGTATCTGCCGTCACGGCGTTGTTAAAAGACTTGCTTACTCCATCCATGACGCAGGTCAGATAGGCGGTATCCGAATTGGAAGTAGTCCCCGAACCACTTTTATTGCAGGACAACAGGAAGAAAGGAAAAGCAAATGTCAGAAGCAGGCCCAGGAGTTTTGCCATCAGCTAAATAATTTTCTGCAAATATGGCCTGGAAAAATCGGGCTGCCGCCTTTTAAATGTTAAAATGATCCCCGCCGCCATGATTTAATTCTCCTGGATCTGGACCCTGTCATGATAAACCCGGATTGTCCCGGAACGGCGGTCCGCAATCATATTGGTACAAATCTTCCTGACCACCCATTTGTTCAGAAAGCGGGACAAGTATTCTACTTCGTTTAGCTGGTTTGCATCGATCGAATTACCGGATTCATCGATCCATTCGATCTTGATGTCCTGAGGTAGTTGCATAAACCTGGGCAGGATGTTGGAATTAAGCATGGATATTGGAGTTTGAAAGTGTTACAGTACGATATAACTCCTTGGCAGCCGCAATTATTGTGTTTGATCGCCAAACGTCGATGCAATATCTTAAAACATTAAAAATCAATATTTTAAGAATTCAATACAGATGATCCTGGACTATATTGCCCTGGCTGCTCCGGCCCCCCCCGGCCATCCCCGCGGTCAAACCAGGGCGGGCAGGGCGGTCTCAAGCGAAGGATAGAGGAAGCGAAAACCCGTTTCAAGGGTTTTTTTGGCGCTGACAGTTGCGCTCTTCAATACTTCGACACTCATCTCTCCGAGAACACTCTTCAATATAAAGGCGGGGACTTTCACCGGGATGAAGAAACGGCCCTTGAGCTGCCTGGCCAGTCCCAGGGTAAGCGTTTGATTGTCGACCGGCGAAGGGGATACCGCATTGAATACTCCTTGCAGCGATGGCTGTTCGATAGCATAAAGGAACAACCGGCAAAGGTCCTCGATATGAATCCAGCTTATTACCTGCCGGCCGTTTCCCAATATAGCGGCAAACCCCATGCGAATGGGCTTTTTGAAGGCCGCTAATGCTCCCCCCGTGCTGCTCAGTACGATGCCTGCGCGAAGGGTCACACGGCGTTTACCTAATAATCCAACAGGCCGGAGGCTCTCTTCCCAGAGGCGGCAGGTTTCACCGAGGAAATCCGTCGAAACGGGATCCGTCTCCACAAAACCGCCCTTCACAGGTCCCTCTTCAGGGTCAGCGCCATACCAGCCAATCGCAGAAACTCCAACCACCGACTGTACTTGATTCGGGATCTCCCGTAAGGCTTTCACAATAAGGTCCCCGCTCAGGGTCCGGCTTTCTTCTATTTCCTTCTTCCTTTTGATATTCCAGCGTTTATCAGCCACGCCGGCCCCGGCAAGATGGATGATATGATCTGCGCGGCGGATAGATTCCGGATCGATCGACTGTCTTTCAGGATTCCAGGCGGCTACGGAAAGACCCGGGCGGCCTGAGGAAACGGGTCTTCTCGACAATAGGATCACCTCGTACCCTTTTTCCAGCAAGAACCGGCCGAGCGCCGAGCCGATCATTCCAGTTCCGCCGGTGATAAGAATGGTGGCCATGATTCCTTAGTTTATTTAACCGTCAAAGTTAGGGTTGGGATAGCTCTGTTTACAATAAAAAAAGTTGTCGAAAACATAAAACCTGAAAATCTCCATCAGGACAACGAAAGGATTTCTCAAAGGACGATCTGGTTGAGCAGCAAAACCATCAACAACCCTACCACCGATACCATGGTCTCCATGATAGTCCAGGTAGCGAAGGTCTGTCGAATGGTGAGATTGAAGTATTCCTTAAACAACCAGAAGCCTCCGTCGTTGACATGCGAGAATGTCATGCTTCCCGCCCCTATGGCCAGGACCATCAATTCCGGTTTTATCGCCGATTGCTGTAGCAAAGGCAGCAATATCCCCACTGTTGTCAATCCCGCCACTGTTGAGGAACCGGTACAAACCCGTATAAGGGCTGCGATGCCCCACCCCAAAACCAACGGTGAAATGGAGGTATGAACCAGGCTTCGCGCTATATAAACATTTACGCCCCCCTCGCTCATAACCTGCATAAAGACACCGGCGCCTGCAATGATCAGCATGACCGGGGCCACGCCTTTGAAGGCATCTTCCAGGGATTTCATCAATGCCTTCATGGGCCTGCCCATCCGCAGGCCCAACAGGTATATGCCAGTCAGCACGGAGATTAGCATGGCCATATTGGGATCTCCGACAAAAGCGATGACTTTTTTTACAGCCGCAGCTCCCGGAATCAATCCACATACAGCCGTTGCCGTCAGCAGGATCAGTGGCATGAGCGCCGCCGAAAGGCTGAGGGCCAAACCCGGCAGCTTTTGTGGCTCCATGAGTCGTACGACCAGCAAGGAAGAGTTGGGGACCGACTTGTATTTACGCAGGGTCCTTCCAAAGACAATCCCCGACAGGATGATCGTCGGGATGCCTACGATGATCCCGTATAGCAATGTCTTCCCGATATCCGCATGCAATTGCTGCGCGATCGCTGTGGCAGAAGGATGCGGTGGCAGGAAACCGTGCGCCACGGACAGGGCCGACAATACCGGAATGCCCAGGTAGAGCAGCGGCAGCTTTGTAGACGCACCCACGGCGAAAACCAGGGGCATCAGCACCATAAAGCCGGCCGAATAAAACATAGGAAGACCCACGAGGAAACCAGACAATGCCATCGCCCATTGGATGTGGCGGATACCCGACAAACGGACGAGGGATTGTGTGATCTGCTGGGCCGCTCCGCTGTCGGCAATCAATCTGCCCAGCATGGCTCCAAAACCCAATATGATTACCAGAGATCCCATGATGCTTCCTATGCCCTTCTGAATCGCGTCGCTGATCCGGTGTATGTCCAGCCCGCATGCCAGCCCCAATCCCACACTTACTACGATGAATGAAATGAATGTGTCCAGTTTGCACCATACGATCAGTACAATCAGGCATAGGATCCCCATGAAAGACAGCAATAACGGCATTGGAGGCAATTTGCTTTGATCCCGTTAAAGGTAACGATAAAAGAATCGAAGCGCCCTTGCAGGCGCAGCACAAAAATCCCCCCGGAAAACCAGGGGGAATAAACAACTAAAAACAAACTGATTTCTATTTCATACAACTAAAAACGCTCATAAAGCCGGGAAATTCCGAAAGCGCTCAATCGGGTCTTTTCCCGTCAAGGAATGTATTGATGGTACTGATCTCGGTATTATTGTTGTCATCTGTCTTGACTTCATAGTTGCTATAGAAGTTTTCGACATTCGAGATCGTGTTATATAATTCAAGATTACGGCGGATGTAGGCCGGCACAGTTTCAAACTCATTATTGGGATCGGCAGCATTGATGTTGAACGACAAGTTGCGCAACTTGTTGATCCTATCGGCTGCCCGGCGCTTAGGGTCATCTGCATCGTCCTGCATCGCGGGCTCCTCTGCAGATTCTTTTGCCATCGGAATAATTTGTGCTTGATGGGCCCCAGGCTCATCCGCCGTTGGAATATCATCTCGGAATACAAGTTGCATATCGGGGGAAGATTCCTCTTCCTTAGACGGATTTTTTGCAATCGTACTCAAGACCGGTTCCTTCACAGGGGTGTGTTCCGGGTTGGATTCTTTTTCTGAACGTGGTTCTTCTGCATAAATATTGGACGGCCTTGCAAGGTATCCTCCTGACGCTGCAGTCGTGGGAGAACTATTTGAGACGCCGGATGGCGTCTGAATCTTTTCCTGACGGGCCGGTGTTACCGGTGCAATAACCTCTGGCGAAAGTACCCATTCTATCCTTGTCGGCTTTTCATTTTTTTCCACCGGGTTGTCCACAATCGTCTTTGCAATCGGTTCAATTGTTTTGACGACGGGCTCTTCATTTACAAAAAGGGAAAGTGGCGTTGCCTGCGGCGGCTGAGAGACAGGGCTCTCCACCAACTTCGGCTGTAGTGCTTCCGCCAGGACAACTGCAGGTTGTTCCTGGACGGGTTTTTCTTTTGTGTTTCCGGCAAGAGGAAGTACAGGCCGTTTTTCTGTAGCAGGTTCTGCGGGGATGCCGAGAGGCATGAGGATCTTTTCTTCCTTTTTAGCAGCAGTCCGGGAATTGGACATCTTGAAAGGATCCCTGTGTTCGAAACCGGTAGCGATGAGCGTAATCCCCAGCTTGGGTCCCAGGGAGTTCTCATATCCCAGGCCCAGGATGACATCCGTACTCTCGCCGGCCTGGCTGAGCAGATAGTTTTGGATGATCTCGACCTCATCCATCGTGAACTCATGTTCCCCTTCGCTGGAGTTGATGTTGATGAGGATCCACTTGGCTCCGCGGATATCGTTATCATTCAAAAGAGGGGAATTAAGGGCCTCTTCGATAGCCCGCTGGGCACGATTTTCACCTTCGGTAGCGGCGTTACCCAGAATGGCTACCCCACCATTACGCATAACGGTGCAAACATCCGCAAAGTCGACATTGATCTGACCGGTGCTGTTGATCACATCGGTGATACATTTTGCCGCCGTCGCCAGCACGTTATCGGCTTTGGCAAAAGCTTCCTTCATTTTGAGATTACCGAACTGATGCCGTAGTTTGTCATTGCTGATGACCAGCAGGGTATCAACATATTGCTTCATGATCCGGATACCTTCTTCTGCCTGCAACTGTCTCTTTTTCCCTTCATAAGAGAAAGGAGTGGTCACGATGCCGACGGTAAGAATGCCCAGGTCTTTGCAAATTTTTGAAATGATGGGAGCGCCGCCGGTCCCGGTGCCTCCACCCATACCTGCGGTGATAAAAGCCATTTTGGTATTTACTTCCAGGATCTGTTTGATCTCTTCCAGACTTTCTTCCGTCGCCTGTCTGCCGATGTCGGGATTTGCACCCGCACCTAGCCCCTGTGTCAGGTGCGGTCCTAACTGTACTTTATTGGGAACGCGGCTCTGGGCGATGGCCTGCGCATCGGTATTACAAATGATGAAGTTTACCCCTTCAATATTCTGACCGAACATCTGGTTTACAGCATTGCTCCCGCCGCCACCCACGCCAATCACCTTGATGATGGATGATTTTTCCTTTGGTAAATCAAAATGAATCATAACAATAGAATTTAAATCAGGTTAGTATTTATCGGCAAAACTTTTGCTCATAATGCCTTATCTTCTTCCTCCTTGAACAGGTCGATAATGCCATCCTTAAACTTGCCCCAGAAATCCTTGATGCCCTTCCGGTTCCTCACTTTTTCCAGTTGTGTACTCTCTTCGGACACGGGCATCTCCACCTCCATGGCTTCGGTCTTTCTCAGGTTTTCGGGGACTTCCACTTTCCGGTATTCCTTTTCGAATTGCTTGCGGTTGTGCTCATAGTCGCTGAATCCTTTCAGGATCAAACCGATGCAGGTTGAATAGGTCGGTTTCGCAAGCTCTTCGATATGTCCGGAAGCCAGATGTTCCGTAGGATAACCGATGCGTGCATTTAACCCCGTAATGTATTCCGTAAGCTGGATCAGGTGCCGCAGCTGTGATCCACCACCGGTCATCACGATACCGCCGTTCAGCATTTTATTGTCCAGCCCTACCTGCTTCAGATGGTAAGTCACAAAATCCATGATCTCGCTCATACGGGCTTGTATGATATTGGCAAGGTTCTTCACACTGATCTCCTTGGCAGGCATGCCACGCAGGCCAGGAATGGTGATGAAGGCGTTTGCCTTGGCTTCGTTTGACAAGGCAGAGCCGAATTGGACCTTCATCTGTTCCGCCTGTGTCTTTAAAACGCCTAGCCCCGTCTTGATATCATTTGTGATATTCTCCCCTCCAAACGGAATGACCGCTGTATGTTTCAGGATGCCTTCATAAAACACCGCCAGATCGGTGGTTCCTCCACCGATGTCCACGATTGCTACTCCTGCTTCCAGGTCTTCCTGCCCCATCACGGAGGCAGCCGAAGCCAATGGCTGCAATACCAGGTCTTTGGTGAGCAAGCCACTCTTCTCGACGGCCCTGTTAATATTCCGGATGGCATTCTTATCGCCGGTGATGATATGGAAATTTGCCCCGACCTTAACGCCTCCGTAACCGATGGGGTTGGGGATATTCTGAAAATTATCCACGGTAAACTCCTGGGGGATCACATCGATGATCTGATCGCCTGCCGGAATATAGGTCTTGTACTGGTCATCAACAAGCTGATCTATTTCGCGCTGGGTGATCTCATCTTCCGTTTTTTGCCGTACGATATCCCCGCGGGTCTGCAGACTTTTTATATGATGCCCGGCTATACCCACATAGACTTCGCTGATCTCGAGATTGGGATTGGACGCATAACAATTGTCAAGCGCCATCCGGATGGCCTTTATCGTTTCATCTATATTAAGTACCTGTCCGTGTTTTACACCATTGGAATTGGCACGTCCAAACCCCAATATCTCCAGTTTGCCATAGTCATTTTTCCTGCCTGCTATAGCGGCAATCTTGGTGGTGCCGATATCGAGGCCGACGATAATTGGTTGTTCGTGATTCATAAGTTGAGTTTAGTATTGTTTATTATTTAGTTGTTTATCATTTATCCTTTCCGCGTTTTCTTGTCACAACCGACGGATGATTATTTCCGGATACAGGTCGTTTTGGACGGGTTTCGGGTGTCCGGCCGGGCGCTGAACGGCGGACGCTGTCGTCTTCGGGGACCAGGTCATAATTGGTCAGCGTCTGTTCAGTCATTGTACTGCGCTCCAGGGGCCGGGTATCCTGTCGGCTAACCGTATCCGCCTGCAATTGACGGGCCGTCATGATGAGCTGCTGTATATTCCTGATCGCCTGCAGCGAATCATACCGGCTGATTGCGGCTCCTTTCTTCGTGCCAATGACCTGTCCGTCAAATTCAACGTCTATTTTCGAATACTTGTCAAAACCGGTCTTACTCAACACTTCCTTATAGAATATGAACAATCTGTGAAACTTTTGTTCGTAATCATCCCCATCCCCAAATTCAATGAGATGGTTCCCAACAACCGGTATCATTTCAAACGTTCGGCCGGGTGTAATGTCGATCTGGGACAGTTGTGACATCCAGAACGGCTGGCTAAGAATATAAGCGCTCAATCGTCTGATCTGGCTTGTCAGAACGCTATCGGGTCCATGAACCCTGATTGTGGCATCCGGGTATCCGGTGAAAACCGGGACCCTCGCCGGGAACTTATCTGAAAGAGGTATTTGAACACCACTGCTATCCATGAGGAAACTCGATCCCAGTCTGGTAAATATCCTCGCGACTGGCTGTCTTTCCGTCACATTGACCTGCAATACCTGGTTGTTATCAAAGAACAATTGGGCCTCCCTGATCCATACATTCCTTTTAAGCTCAGCCTCCATCTGTCTAAGATCGAAAGACATGACCGACCTGCCGGTTATCTTTCGCATGCCCCCCGATGTAAGCAGATCCAGCACCTCCTTCCTGTCGACAAAAGCCTTCTCCGAGGCAGTGCTGATCGAGATCTTCCATCCGGTGCAGGTTTTGCTGTTTTTACTTTTTATAGCCGCCACAAGCAATATCCCGACACCGGTGCCGATTACGCACCACAAACCCACAAATAATATTTTCCCGATAGGTCTCCTCATACCTTCCATTTTTGCTACCCGCCCAACGGCCCCGTTTTGACCGTCAGACGGGTACAAGGTGCCCGGGTAGAAATTTCCCGTTCACAATATTTTTAGTGTCCCTTTTCAATGATCTTCTTCAGCGGGCCGACGAGCGCATCGATGTCTCCGGCCCCCGCCGTGATCAGCAGATCGAGATTGTCATTGTAAAGTATCCTGTCCTCGACGATTGCCAATGCTTCATTTTTTGAGCAGACCGTTGCCTTGCCTTTTTTCATGCGCCGGGCGATCATCTCACTATTCACTTCTTCGATCGGTTGCTCCCTGGCCGGGTAGATGGGCAACAACAACACCTCATCCGCCAGGTCCAGGCTCTTTGCAAATCCATCGGCCAGATCCCTGGTCCGGGAATACAGGTGTGGTTGAAAGATCACCGTACAATTCATACCCGGGAAAAGAGTCCTTGCACTGCTGATAAGAGCCTTCAATTCCTCGGGGTGATGTGCGTAATCGTCGATCAGGATCCTGTCGGATGTTTTAATAATATATTCGAACCTTCTTTTCACTCCCCGGAAAGCAGCCACCGCGTCTTTGATCTTCATATTGTCGATCCCCAGGTGATGGGCTACGGCAATCGCGGCGGTGACATTTTCCACGTTGTGCATGCCTCCCATATTGAGCTCTACACCGTCAAGCCTCCAGTCTTTTCTCAAGGTATCAAACTGATAGCTGCCATGACGAATCACGATGGATTGAGAGAAGTTATCCGCGCTGTCATTTTCCAGGCTATAAGTCTGCCGGCCCGCTGCCGTAAACTCCCGGCTCCTTTCCAGGCCGAACTTGCTTAATAGCAGTCCCCCTGGTTTCAGCTTGCCGGAAAATTCGATGAATGCGTCCTGCACGGCTTCCGCTGTACCATAGATGTCCAGATGATCCGCATCCATTGCCGTGATAACCGCTATGTCCGGATTCAGCTTCAGGAAACTCCTGTCGTATTCGTCCGCTTCCACCACGCAAACATTTTTTTCATCGCTCCAGAAATTACTGTCATAGTTCACCGCAATACCCCCAAGAAAGGCATTACAGCCATATCCGCTGTGACGCAGAATATGAGCGATCATAGTGGTAATCGTCGTTTTACCGTGTGTACCCGCTACACATATATTAAAGGAGCCGGCTGTGATCAATCCCAAAACATCGCTCCTTTTCAGGACAGGAACCTCAAGATTCCTGTAATACGACAGCTCCTTATGATCCCCCGGAACTGCGGGGGTAAACACCACAAGATCCGGGCTTTTAGGGATCAGCCCTATGTCTTCCTGGTAGTGAACGGCAATACCTTCCTTTTCCAACTGCCGTGTAAGATCAGTGGCCGTCTTATCATAACCACCGACCTCAGCCCCATGAAACCGGAAATATCTCGCCAGCGCACTCATACCAATGCCCCCGATACCAATGAAATAAATATTCTTTATATTTTTAAGCTCGACCATTTTCTTATTAATTACGTCTTGTCAGCCCGGCGTTTTTCCGTAAATCGCCTCTCCACGTTACTCACAACTCACAACTCACCATCCCGCTTCCCAGGAAGTCCAGCACCGACCGGGCAATTACGCTGTCCGCATCGACCACCGCCAGCTTCCCGATATTCTCCCTCAATTTCTCCTGCCGGTCCTCGTCTTTTGCCAATTCGACGACCCTGCTCACCAGTTGATCGCGCGCCTCGCTGTCTTTTATCATCCAGGCAGCACCCTTATCTACCAGGCGCCGGGCGTTAACGGTCTGGTGATCCTCCGCGGCAAACGGAAAGGGGACAAATACTACCGGCTTTTTCACCACGCACAGTTCCGCGATGGACATGGCGCCCGATCGGGAGATTACTATGTCGGCCGCCGCGAAAGCATTCTCCATCTTCATGATAAAGTCGCCGGTCCAGACATTCCTTTTGCCGGAACATAGTGTCTTAGCCGTTTCCGCATAGGGTTTACCCGTTTGCCAAATGAGCTGAATACCATTTTCCGCAAAGGCGTTGATATGAGCAGCGATCGCTTCATTGATGCCTTTAGCCCCAAGACTTCCACCGGTCGAAAGGACGGTTGTAAGCGCCGGATCCAGTCCAAATGACCGGATAGCTTCATCTCGCCCGACCAGGCTATGTACAATATTGCCGCGAACGGGGTTTCCGGTGACGAGGATCTTCTCCGGTGGAAAGAATTTATCCATTCCTTCCCCGGCGACGAAAACCTTTACCGCTTTCCGGCCCAGCAGGCTATTGGCTTTCCCCGCGAAAGAATTCGATTCATGGATAAAAGTCGGTATCCCGATCGCTTGCGCATAACGCAGCACCGGAAAACTCGAATAACCGCCAACGCCTATCACCGCGTCCGGACGATAGTTGCGAAGAATGCCCCGCACCTGCAAAAAGCTCCTCAGCAATTTGAAGGGCAGCGAAATATTCTTTATCAAAGAACTCCTGTTAAAGCCGGCTATATCGATGCCCTTTATAGGATAACCGGCCTGCGGCACTTTCTCCATCTCCATTTTTCCCTTAGCCCCTACGAACAGGATATCAACCCCCGCAGACCGCGCCCTGAGCGCATTGGCAATCGCGATAGCCGGAAAAATATGACCTCCGGTACCTCCACCAGCGATGACGATACGGTTGCTCATAGGGTTTTCGGATTAGCGCCGACCGGCCCGGCTGTTACCGGATCAGGCAGATTATCGCCTTCGAGTTGTTCAGCGTTCCTGGCGACGCTCAATATAATGCCGATCGCCAGGCAGGTAAACAGGAAAGAACTACCGCCCATACTGATAAGCGGAAGCGTCACACCTGTAACCGGGAAGAGATTGACATTGACTGCCATGTTTGCCAATGCCTGGATGACGAGCGTAAAGCTCAAACCCAAAGCCAGGAAGGCGCCAAAGGCAAACGGGCATTTCCGGAAGATGCGAATGCTCCGGAACAGGAATATCATATAGATGAACACAATAAAAGCCCCCCCGGCGAGTCCATATTCCTCGATGATGATGGCATAAATAAAATCCGAATAAGGATGGGGGAGGAAATTACGTTGCTGGCTGTTGCCCGGTCCCAGTCCAAACAACCCGCCCTTGGCGATCGCAATCTTGGCCTGGTTCACCTGGTAACTATCATCGTCGGTGCTCTCTTTTCCTCCGTATACAAAAGTCTCTACCCGGCTGATCCAGGTATCGACCCGGGCAAACAGGCGCGACCTGTTTTCCGTTTTCCCCTTTTCGGCAGTCCCGCCGCTTGTCTTATGCCGGATGACCGCCGCTGCAATAAGTATCGCAACCGGGATCATCGCAACGGCAAAGGTCAGGATCAAATGCTTGATGCGGACTCTTCCGATAAACAACAACATCAGGCTGGTCGCCCCGGTGAGCAGGGCGGTAGACAGGTTCGCAGGCGCTATCAGCATACAAACGATCGCGACCGGCGTTATAACCGGCAAAAAACCTTTTCTGAAATCCTTGATCGTATCCTGTTTACGGCTAAGCAGACGGCTGACGTACATAAACAACGCCAATTTTGCCAAATCAGATGTCTGAAAGGTCAGGTTGATGATCGGCAGGCGGATCCACCGGCTCCCTTCATTAAGCCTGACGCCAAAGAAAAGGGTATAGATCAATAAGGGTATGGAAATCAGAAAAAGGATCCTCGCGACGCCGGAATAAATTGTATAATTCACCTGGTGGGCGAAATAAATGACCATGATTCCTACCAGGATAAACGCAAATTGCTTGAACAGATAGACCTCACTGTTTCCCTTATACATTTTATAAGCCAGCAAACCGGTAGAGCTGTATACTACGAGCAGCGATACCACTGCCAGCAGGACTACGATGGTCCAGATGACCTTGTCCCCCCTGGTTCTCGATCCGAGAGCCCGGAAAGGCGTCTGCTCTATGGTTCTTGTTTCGCTCATCGCCTAGTCAATAGTGATTGGTCTGTTTTTTAGTGAGTAGCCAGTAGTGAGTGGTGAGTGTTTTTTAAGTTTCCTTTACAATTTCTATAAGTCTTTAACGGCATCTTTAAATTGCTGTCCCCGGTCTTCATAGTTTTTAAAGAGATCGAAGCTCGCACAAGCCGGGCTCAGCAATACCACATCTCCCTTGTTCGCAAAATGAAAAGCCGCTTTAACGGCTTCCTGCGCGCCGGAGGTGTTGACCATCAGGGATACATCGTTCTGAAAAGCTTCATGTATTTTTCGGTTATCCGTACCCATGCAGACGATGGCCTTGACCTTTTCCTTTACCAGGTCGCGGATCAGGGAATAATCATTCCCCTTGTCCACCCCGCCGAGTATCAGGATCACAGGCTTGTCCATACTTTCCAGCGCGTACCATGTGCTGTTCACATTGGTAGCTTTGGAATCGTTGACGAACTCCACTCCCCTTACCGTGCTGACATACTCCATGCGATGCTCCAAGGCTTCGAAACTCTGGATTGCTTCGCGTATCTTTTGCTTTCTGATGCCGACCGTAGCCGACGCGATACCTGCTGCCATAGTGTTATATTGGTTGTGAATCCCCTTTAATGCAAAGTCATAAATGCTCATCTGCAGTTTCTCACTGCCGGTGTCTATGACCATCTGTCCGTTTTTAATAAAGCCTCCTTTGTTGGGTTCCTGTTGCATGGTAAATGGTAATGGGTTAGTATTAATGGAATATTGGCTGATATACTGTTTTATCACGGGGTCGTCCGCACAATAAATAAAATAGTCCTCTTTCGTTTGATTCATCACGATCCTGAACTTGCTGTATATATAATTCTCGAACTTATAGTCGTACCTGTCCAGGTGATCTTCCGTAATATTGGTCAGGACAGCGATATCCGGCCTGAATAGTTGTATATCGTCCAGTTGAAAGCTGCTGATCTCGGCCACATACCATTTTTTTGGATCTTCGGCCACCTGCCTGGCAAAAGAATATCCAATATTTCCGACCAGCGCACAATCCAGCCCTCCATGCTTACAGATATGATAAGTCATAGCCGTAGTCGTCGTCTTGCCGTTGCTGCCGGTAATACCTATGATCCTGCTGCTCCCTTTATACCGGTAAGCCAGTTCTATTTCACTGATTACCGGGATGCCTTGTACCCTGATCCTTTTTACCCATTCATTCTTTTCCGGAATCCCCGGGCTCTTCATTACTTCGTCCGCCTCGAGGACCTTGTCCCCTGAATGACCTCCTTCTTCGAAGGCAATCCCTTTTTCCAGCAATTCCCGCCGGTAGACATCCTTCAATGCTCCCCCATCGGATACAAACACTTCATATCCCTGCTGTTGTGCGAGCACTGCCGCGCCTACGCCGCTTTCTCCTCCTCCGAGTATGATCAACTTTTTCGACACGAATGACTATCATTTTAAGATACCGGCTTTGCCGGGTGAAAAGGGGGTCTGACACCATTAAGACTAATGTGCCGGACGCCGGAAAATGTGTATTTCAGGGATACCGGAAAACCGGATTAAGGGGTTCTTCAAAAGCATGAATTCAACTGCACCACAATCTCTTACCGCAATCAAAAATTCTCCGTCCCCGAAGGACCGAGATTGGTTTTTCAATATCTTTTACCTGACTTTCAATGTTACGATTGCCAGCACGACGCAAAGGATGGTTATAATCCAAAATCTCGTTACGATCTTGCTTTCATTATAGCCGAGTTTCTGATAATGATGATGCAACGGGCTCATCAGGAAGACCCTTCGGCCTTCACCGTATTTCTTTTTGGTATATTTGAAATAAGATACCTGTATGGTGACGCTCAGAACCTCCACCAGGAATACGCCACAGAAGATCGGGATGAGCAGCTCTTTGCGGACGATAAAGGCCAAGGCCGCGATGATGCCTCCGAGAGTCAGGCTGCCCGTATCACCCATAAAGACCTGGGCAGGATAGGCATTGTACCAAAGAAAGCCCACACAAGCCCCGATCAGCGCGCCGATAAAGATGGAAAGTTCGCCCAGGTTTGGGATGTACATAATATTGAGATATTCCGCAAAACGCAGGTTGCCGCTGGCATAGGCAAACACGCCCAGGCAGGTCCCTATGATCGCGCTTACGCCGGTAGCCAGGCCGTCCAGTCCATCAGTGATATTCGCACCATTCGAAACTGCCGTGATAATGAAGATGACGATCAGGATATATAAGATCCAGGTCGCACCCCTTATCGCCGAAGGCAGCAGTCTGGAATAATTAAATTCATGATTCTTGACGAAGGGGATGGTAGCGATCGGTTCACGTGCCTCTACAAAATATTTTTCTTTGCCGTCAACGGTAACGATTTTCAGACCGGTTGTATCCGTCGGCCGGGTCTGACCGACCACCTCACGCCAGACCTTTGTATTGCTGTTAAAATAGAGGGTAGCGCTCACGACAAAACCCAATACCACCTGCCCCAATACTTTAAACCAGCCTGCCAGCCCGTCTTTATCCCCTTTTTTATAGGCTATCCCCTGTTGCTGGGCTATTCTCTTGGCCCTGAGCTTCAGATAATCATCGATAAAACCGATCATACCCATCCAGAGGGTACTGAATATCATAAGCCGGATATAGGCTTTGTTGAGATTGGCCAGCAGCAAGGTGGGTATCAGGATGGCCAGGATGATGATGATGCCTCCCATCGTCGGCGTGCCTTTCTTCTGCTGTTCTCCCGCCAGCCCGAGATCACGTACGCTTTCACCCACCTGTCTCGCCCTCAGATAGTTGATCAGCCTTTTGCCGTAAAGCATGGTAATAACCAGGGACAGCAGCACCGCCAGCAATACCCGGAAGGTGATAAACTGGAACAGCGCTCCGCCAGGGACTTTTACCCCGGTTTGCTTTAACCATTCAAATAGTTGATAGAGCATAATTGTTCTTCTGATTATTTACCCAGCAATTCAAACATTTCAAGCAAAACCTGTTTATCGTCGAAAGGATGTTTTATCCCGTTGGTCTCCTGGTATTTCTCGTGGCCCTTCCCCGCTATCAGCACGATGTCTTCCTGCGCGGCCAGGCTTACCGCCTTTCGGATGGCCTCTTTACGGTCGGTGATCGCTATATATTTCCTTTTTGCAGCCGTGTTCAAACCGGTTTCCATGTCTTTTATGATCTGTTCAGGATCCTCGCTGCGCGGATTGTCCGATGTGAAGATCGCCTTGTCGCTGTATTCACAGGCGGCAGATCCCATGATCGGTCGCTTCGTTTTATCCCTGTCGCCACCGCATCCTACCACGGTGATGATCTGTTCGTGGCCCTTTCTCAGCTTCTGTATCGTCATCAGAACGTTGATCAGCGCATCGGGGGTGTGAGCATAATCGACGATGCCGATGATCCGTTCCCTGCCGGACACTATATAATCGAATCTCCCCTCGGCGCCATTCAAAACGCTCAGGCACCGAAGCACTTCCTGTTTGTCCTCACCCAGGCAGAGAGCCGCCCCATATACGGCAAGCAGGTTATAGGCATTGAACTCCCCGATGAGCCTGAAATGCACTTCCTGGTCATTGATCGTCATGACCAATCCCGTCAGGTTATTTTCCAGGATCTTGCCTTTGAAATCTGCCGCCGTCTTCAGGCTATAGAAATATCTTTTTGCATTCGTATTCTGCAACATCACCGTTCCCCGCTTGTCGTCCGCGTTGGAAATCGCAAAAGCCGAAGAAGGCAGGGAGTCAAAAAAAGATTTCTTGACTCTGATGTACTCGTCGAAGGTCTTGTGATAGTCCAGGTGATCGTGCGTGATATTGCTGAAGATCGCTCCCGCATATCGCAGCCCCGCGATCCTGTGCTGGTGGATGGCATGTGAGCTCGTCTCCATGAATACGTGGGTACAGCCCTCATCCAGCATTTGCCTGAGCAGGGCATTAAGGCTTATTGCATCAGGAGTAGTATGGGTAGCGGGCACCGTCTTGTCCCCTATCTGGTTTTGCACCGTGCTCAAGAGACCCGCAGTCGATCCGAGCGCGGTAAACAGCTTATAAAGAAGCGTGGCGATAGTGGTTTTGCCGTTTGTGCCGGTTACCCCTACCAGCTGGAGTTTTTCGGAAGGTTGACCATAGAAATTATGGGCGATCCGGCCCGCGGCGACGGCGCTATCTTCCACCTGAATATAAGTCACACCCTCCTGGAAAGAGTCGGGCATGATTTCACAGATGACGGCAGCCACCCCTTTGCCGGCAACTTCCGGGATAAAACCATGACCATCCACATGCACACCCTTCACCGCAATAAAAACGGAGTGCTGGTTAGTCTTCCTCGAATCCGTCTGCAGATCCTCCACAGAAAGATCCAATCCGCCCTGTACGGAGCGGATATTCACTTTGTATAATATATCGCGGAGATTCATCAATTTAAGGCAATATTTATAGCTTCATTCTTTTTCAATATCGTACCCGGGGAGATGCTCTGCGACTTTACCTTCCCCCTGCCGCTGGCCAATACCTGGATATGCATATTTTCAAGCAAATAGAGCGCATCTTTCAGCCCCATCCCCTTCACATCAGGCATAGATAGCCCACTCAGTGTCTCTTTGTTCAGAACAGGCTCATAATTACTGGCATAGAGCCGGCCCCATTCCGCCGTCCCGCCCGCTGAATCCCGGTAGCTCACACCCAGTTCCTGCATGAACCGTCTTATATCTTTTGTATTTCCGGCATAATAATATTGCGCGCTGTCTTTCTTCCAAACCGACTCCCCGGAAAGCAGCGAACTGCTCCTGTATTGCTCCGCGTCCGAACTCATTAGTTTGTCGGCGATTTCCTTAAATACCGGCGCGGCGACCTTTGCCCCCAGGAATACTTTTGCAAAGGGTTTGTTACGGATTACGACAATGCAGGAATATTTTGGATTGTCCGCCGGAAAATAACCCGCAAAGGAGGACTGGTAGATGTGTTCCGAATAACCTCTTTTCCCGTTTGCTACCAGGGCGGTACCGGTCTTACCTGCTACTTTATAGAAAGAATTTTTGAATACGGCTTTTGCATTGCCTTCCATACAGACACCCTCCAGGCATTCTTTGACCTGGCGTAGGGTACTCTCGCTGCAAACCTTATCCATTACGACATGCGGATCGTTTTGCCTGACGGTGATACCGGATTCCTGCAAAGCGCTGACGAGATAAGGTCTCATCATCCTGCCATCGTTTGCAACGGCGTTATAAAGAGTCAGGGTCTGCAAAGGACTGACCAGGACTTCGTAGCCGAATGCCATCCAGGGAAGCGTGGTGGCGCTCCAGGTCTTTGACTTTGGCGACTTGATGACAGGCTGTGTTTCTCCGACGAGGTCGATCCCCGTAGGGCGATTGAGCCTGAATCTTTTCAGGTCGTCGACAAACTTGCCGGGGTTGTCTCCATAATGGCTCCAGACCAGTTTGGCCATTCCTACATTCGAACTGAACTCAAAGGCTTTTTTCACCGTTGCATCGTCTTCCTCCTTGTCATGCTTCTCCGCATCATATACCGTCCGTCCAGCCACTTTCCAGACACCTCCTTCCAGGTTTACATGATCGGTTAGTTTTACTTCTTTATCTTCCAGCAGGGCCATCAGGGTCGCCAGCTTAAAAGTTGATCCCGGCTCCGTCGCCTGAATCGCATAGTTCAGATCCTCCCAATAATTGGACGTATCCCCGGCAGGATGGCCCAGATTGGCAATGGCCCTGATCTTCCCGGTCGCCACTTCCATGACAATACAGGTGCCGTGATCGCACCCATTTCCTTTGACCATATTGAGCAGGGCATTCTCCGCGATGTCCTGTATGTTCACGTCAAGCGTTGTAATAATGTCCTTTCCGTTCTCCGCCTCGATCTCATAACCTTCGACGGGGACGTAGGCGCCGCCTGCAATATAACGGACCAGTCGCTTCCCGCTTTCTCCCTTCAGTAAGGTATCATAGGTTCTTTCGAGCCCCACATTCTGCCAATTCGATCTTGCCAGGCCAATGGTACGATTGGCCAGCAAGCCGAACGGATTTAATCTCTTATTGACCACCTCCGCGATAAAACCGCTCTTATTCCGTCCCTGGCGAACCAGTGGAAAATTCCTGAGCGTCTTATATTGCTCGAAGGAGAGGTTTGATTGCAAAAGGAAGTAACGGTCGTTATCCCGGTAGCCGGACAGCAGTTTACGCTTATAGCCTGCGGCTGTCTGATCTTTAAAAAGGGCAGCCAGGCAGCCGGCAAGGGAATCGATATTTTCTTTAAAGCGTTTCCCGTTTTTCTCGTGCAGCCCGTCGGCACCGAAATCGATATAAATATTGAAATAGGGGATCGAAGTGCTGAGCATGCTATTGTCGGCACTGTAGATCGTGCCTCTTTCCGCGTCTAATTCGACAAATTTCTGATGAAGGCTATCACTCATGCCCCGCCAGTGTGAACCTTCAATACGCTGTATATAAAAGGCCCTGCCCAGCACACAAAAGCCAAGCAACACTATGCCGAGAAAGCACAGGTAGACCCTCCACAATATATCGCGTTTTACTTCCATTGTATTTTTGTAGTGACCACTCACCACTCACTTTATTATTTTATACTGTCCGTGATCATCACAGGAGGCGTCGTCAACTCCTTCAACCCAAAAGGAGCTACCGCTTTAGCCAGCTCACTCTGCTTGCTCCTGAACATCACCTCACTTCTCAGGGTCTTGTACTCATACTGCATCTCCTTCAATTCCCTGCTCGTCTTACCGATATCCCGGATCGTCTTCTCCGCATAGTGGCCATTGTAGATATAGACGACACCCAAACCAGCCAGGAACAGGAAGAAGGAGATGTTTTTCATGATCCACCGGTGACCGAACAGACCTCTCAGCGAGATCTTAGCCTCCCTGCCAGACTGTTTGACGGGGCTCTTTTCCGACTCTCCGCCGGTTTCTCTTTCTGTCTCTGCGCTTTTGCCCGCTTCCCTCATACACAATTCTTTTCTATGCTGAATATTTATCTTCTTCGTTATATTTTTTCCGCAATCCTGAGTTTCGCGCTGCGGGATCTGGGGTTGCCCTTTAATTCTTCTTCGCCCGCAATGATAGGCTTCTTCGTTACGGGCTTCAGTACCGGTGTTATCCGGGATTGGCCAAATGGATCCGAAGTATCATCCTCCTCAAAGGAGCCCTTCTTAAAAAAATTCTTCACGATCCGGTCTTCGAGCGAATGAAACGTGATAACGGCAACACGTCCTCCCGTACGCAGGAGATCCGGGACCTGCTGCAGCATCTCCGTGAGTGCCCCCAATTCATCATTTACCTCAATACGCAGGGCTTGAAAAACCTGTGCAAAATATTTATTGGGATTCCCCTTGACAAGACCACCCAGGGCCGTCTTGAATTGCCGGCTGGTCTTCATCCCCACGCTTTTCCGCAGATCCACGATAGCCTTGGCCAGACTCTTCGCATTGGTCACCTCTCCGTATTGCCCGAACAGCTTGTGCAGTCGCTCTTCACTATACGTATTGACAATTTCAAAAGCCGTCAACGACTGTCTTTTGTCCATACGCATGTCCAGATCACCTTCGAGCCTGATAGAAAACCCCCTCTCCGCTTCATCGAACTGGTGACTGCTGACACCCAGATCCGCCAAAATCCCATCCACCTCGGTTATCCCGTGCAACCTGAGGAACCTGGCGATATGACGAAAATTGTGCGGCAGAAAGACAAGACGGTCGTCCACCGGAAGGTTTCGCCTGGCATCATCATCCTGGTCGAAGGCGAAGAGCCTGCCGCTGCCGCCGAGTTCGCCGAGAATGCCTGCAGAATGCCCACCACCGCCAAATGTGCAGTCGACATACACCCCTCCGGGTCTTATCTGCAATCCCACAATCGTTTCCCGGAGCATCACAGGCAGATGATAGTCTGAGATCGGCTTTGTCAATTCGCCTGCCCTCCCGGATTCATTACCTGATTCGCAATGGCGCTGAAATTTTCGGGTGAAAAAGATTCAAAGAACTGTTGATATTTGACCTTATCCCAGATTTCTATTTTGTTGACAGCCGACACCAGGACAATATCCTTCTCAAGACCAGCATGCTCCCTTAGATTCTGCGGAACGAGAAAGCGACCCGCTGAATCCAGTTCGGTAATCGTAGCTCCGTTGAGAAAATATCTCCGGAATTCACGAACTTTAGGGTCATAATCATTCAACTTGCTGATTTCCGCGAAAATGGGCTCCCAACTTTTCATCGTATACAGGCAGAGGCATTTTTCAAACCCCCGGTTTACCACAAACTGGGCGTCCCCCTCTTCCGGTAATTGCTTTTTAAAGCCAACCGGTAGAAGAAAACGACCTTTTGCGTCGAGTGTAGCTTCGTATTCACCCAGAAAACCAATCATTTATGAGGAGTTGAACCTTCGTGTAACCTAAACTAACACAAAATAACACTTTTTACCACTTATCGGGCCAGATTTGAAAAATTTAATTTTTCCACACTGGTGTATTACCTTAACCCAACTGATTATCTTAGAGTTGTGAAGGTTTTTTTGCTTCAAAAAGAAACCCAACCGTGCATTTAAAGTGAATTAAAGTGTATAACCTGTGAATAAATGTAAAATTTTGTGAACAACTTGAACACCAATGTGTATAAGCACGTTTGAAGGCTTGCGAGAGCTCTCTTTTCCATTCATTATCAAGATCATCGGATCCCATTAAAAAAAGGTAATGGCAAACTCCGGCTATTCAGGAACTCCACTCATTAAAAAACTGGGTATCAAAGAGAGCTACAAAATATGGCTCCTCCACCCGCCCGCAGACTATTCCCTATGGCTGGAGAAAGACCTCTCATCACAGCTATGTAAGTCAACGGAAACTCCGGATTGGGTCCATCTATTTGCCGCAAATGACCATGATTTTATATCCGGTATAAAGAAACTGCGGCCCGTCTGGCAAAAAAACAGCGCGCTCGTCATCTGGATATCCTGGTACAAAAAGAGTGCGGGTGTACAGACCGACCTGACGGAAGACAAGGTCCGTACCTTTGCTTTGGAGAATGGCCTGGTCGATATTAAGGTCTGCGCGGTAAATGAACAGTGGAGCGGGCTAAAATTGGTCGTGCCGGTCAGCAAAAGATAACAATGCCATGAATCCAAAAGACATCTCTGTTTCCGATTTTAGCTATGAGCTGCCCGACGACCGGATTGCCGGCTTCCCGCAAACCGAAAGGGATGCCAGCCGGTTGCTGATCTATCGTCAAGGCAGCCTTCAGGAAGATATCTACAGGAATATTATCCGCTATCTTCCGGACAATTCGCTGCTCATCTTTAATAACACGAAAGTAGTTGAAGCCAGGATCGTGTTCCAGAAACCAACCGGCGGACGCATTGAAATATTTTGCCTGGAGCCCGGTCCGGGTTATCGTGATATTACACACGCTATGACCCTGACAGGCAGCGTGCGATGGAAATGCCTGATCGGCGGCGCCTCGAAATGGAAACCCGGGCAGGTACTCACAAAGACGGTTACCCGACATCCGGGCGATCCGGAGATATTACTGGAGGCTCTCTATCTTGAAAAACTGGAAGACAGCTTCCTGGTCGAACTCCGCTGGTTCCCCCACACGATGAGTTTTGCCGCCTTACTCCATGAGGCGGGTCTGATCCCGTTGCCGCCCTATATAAAAAGAGCCGTGGAAAGATCGGACTCGGAAAGATACCAAACCGTTTATGCCCGGCACGATGGCTCCGTAGCCGCTCCAACCGCCGGCCTGCATTTTACAGACACCGTAATGGAAGGGTTGGCCGCCAAAAATATCTCACACACTTTTGTGACCCTGCATGTGGGAGCCGGAACCTTCAAGCCGGTTCAACACCCCACCCTGGAGCAGCACATCATGCACGAAGAATTTATACAGGTTTCGCGACAAGCCCTGGAGACATTGCTCACAGCTTTGAATGGCCCGCAACCCAAGCCGGTCATTCCCGTCGGAACAACCTCGCTAAGAACGATTGAAAGTCTCTATTGGCTGGCTATGAAAACACTTAGACAACCCGGCATCGGGCCGGAAGAGCTGGCGACGCATCAATGGGATCCCTATGAAATGAGCCGTCCGCCGGATGTCGACCCCGTCCAGGCCCTGCAAAGCCTCCTGGACTGGATGACAAGACAGTACACCGATATCCTTTCGACCCGTACCCGGCTGCTGATCGCACCAGGCTATGAATGGAAGATGACTTCGGCACTCATCACCAATTTTCATCAGCCGGGATCCACCCTGCTTTTGCTCGTTGCGGCACTGATCGGTGAAGACTGGAGAAAAGTCTACGAGTATGCCCTGGCAAACGGACTCCGTTTCCTCAGCTACGGAGACGGCAGTCTCCTCTTCAGATCCTGAATGTCTGCTCTTGAAGATCTGGTCGGATAGAATCAGCCGTTTCAGACTTTTCGTCTCCGACAGGCCTGTCCTCTATTTCTTTAACGGGAATTCCATGGTAAAGTTCGTACCCTTTCCAATGACGCTGTCAACCTTGATCTTGCCCTGGTGAGCATCCACCACGGTCTTGACATAGCTCAACCCTAATCCAAAACCCTTGACATTATGGAGGTTGCCGGTATGAGCCCGGTAAAACTTCTCGAATATCCGTCTTTGTGTCTCCTTGCTCATCCCGATACCGTTGTCCTCGATACGAATGACCAGGTTTTTATGGGTGCTGTGCGTGGTGATTTTAATGAGGAGACTGTCCCTGGAATATTTGATCGCATTGTCGATCAGGTTGGAGATCAGATTGGTAAAATGCACCTCATCGACTTCCAGCAGGTCATTACGCGCATTGAGCTGGAGTTCGGACCTGCCTCCCTTCCCTTCCAGTTGCAATTGGAAATTCTCCATGGCTTCTAATATGACATTATGAGCGTGGATAGGACGCAGGTTGAGTTGTAACTCCTGGCGATCCAGGAGGGAAGCTTGCAAAATCGTCTCCACCTGCTTGTTCATGCGTTTGTTTTCCTCTTTGATGATACCGCTGAAGTATTCGGATTTTTGACGATCATGAATCACTTTCTCATTGCGAAGGGCATCGACGGCCAGGGAGATCGTTGCCAACGGAGTCTTGAACTCATGCGTCATATTGTTGATAAAATCGTTCTTGATCTCGCTGAGCTTTTTCTGCCTGAGCAGCGCGTTGACATTCACATAAAAAGCAGCGACGATCAACAAGGTAAAAAAGACTGCGCCGCCAATCATCAGTCTCGTCTGTTTGAGAACGATGTTTTTATAATTGGGAACGATGACCGCAAAGGTCTCCGGAACAGCCAAAGTCTCCGACTCCATGCTTCCGGGAGATTGCAGAAGATATACAAGAGGCAGGTTATTCACCGTGTCTTCCATGGCTTTCAGAAAATTATCCGATCGCAACTCAAAGGTATTCGACCCCAGATCGGCATCCAGTCGTCCAAGATCGGAAGAAATGGCGAATTCGAATTTGACGTCTTTCAGTCCCCGGTTTGCCAAGGCTTTTTTCAGCTTGTCATTGATTTCATCCTTGCTAAATCTCTCCGCAATCGTAGGGGGCTTCATCAGTTCCGTAATAAACTGATCAGAGGAACGCCAGGACGGGAAATTGGGCCTGAGTCTAAGTGTTTTGATGCTGGGGGAGGCTGCTTTCTGCTCAATGAGCTGCTGGCCCACGTCATTCATGCTCAATACGACGTTATGCCTGAGCTCTTCCTGTTTGTTCTCCACCATCGTATAGATCCAGTTTACCTGGATATAGATGATCCCAATGAGCGACAAGGTGATCAGAACAATAATGACAGGGAAGATTTTTTTCAAAAATTTCGATTTTGGTCCGACTGCAAATGTATACAGGATAAGGGGGGAAGCCCCTTCCACGCCGCCGGGGGGAGGGGTTTTAACGAAGGTTTCACAAAGAAAAGGGATTTGGTGCTAAATTAAGAGATTTTTTGTGCCGCTTGAACGGGATTCCATCCCGGGGAGGAGCTATTTTTTAAACAGCATTTTGTTATGTCCCAGGATTACTTAATTTAGATATTATGGAAAGCCCGGCTCCCGGAATATTGTTGATCGCAGATCCTTTTTTAAAAGATCCGAATTTCATGCGCACGGTCGTGTTTCTTTGCGAACACCAGGACGAAGGAAGTTTCGGCTTTGTATTGAATAAAAGCTATGACTATACCCTTGACCAACTAATCAGCGGGCTGGAAGATCTCAAAATTCCCGTTTTTCAGGGAGGACCCGTCCAGATGGATACCGTCCATTTTCTTCATCAATGTCCTGACAAGATCACCGGCGGCTATGAAATCATAGACGGTGTATTCTGGGGAGGCAATTTCGAGACAGCGATCGAATTAATCCGCTCCGGTGAAATAGGGCTGAATAAGATCCGGTTCTATATAGGCTATTCAGGCTGGGGTAGCGGACAACTGGCAGATGAATTGAAAGAGAAATCATGGCTGACCGTCCAGGCCAGTCATAAACTTGTTTTTCATAAAAGGACGGATGAAATATGGAAGGACTCACTCCGCCATCTCGGCGGCGAATACGAGATTATGGCCAATTTCCCGATCGACCCGCAATTGAATTGATCCCGGATAGGGCTCCCTTCACCCCTCAATCCGCGGCCTTTATATAAGCCGACTGACCAAACAGGGCAGATGTCTCTGCCACCGCATTAGTCGCATTAAAGACCGCCTCACCCCTTGCCAGACCGCTCCAGATGGACCGTATCCGGTGACGGGACCTTGCCGCATTCTTCAGGTCCAGTAAGTCGATGGATAAAGCTCCATTCTCAATGGCATAAATCGCCGGGGAATAGGATGAATAATACCCGTATCCCGGATAACCCCAGTGCCCGGGATCATAATAGTCGAAGTAGCCGCTCCAATAATCGACATAGCTGAAAACACCGGTATAGTCACTATAGACCCGGGCTACATTGATGGCCAGGTCAGGATGACCGGACCTGTCGGTGAGTTGATAACCTCTTTCCTGCATCAGCACTGTGACGGCATGCAGCACAATACTGTCAAAAGATGTACATTCCCTCCCAAACAGTTCATTGTCCTGTATGATATCCAAAGAGTCGGTGACGGCAAAAGTTCTATAACTGCCAAAATCCGCCGCCGTATCGTAATTAGAAATGTAGATTCCCGGTTCTTCGTCCGCTTGCTTGCCGGCTGGCTGCTTTTTACAACCACTGAGCACGGCTATTGACAAAACCACTCCGGCGGCCAGGCGCCACAACTTCTTCATAATCCTGTTTTTGCTCAAAGATAGGAAGCCGGTTTCCCTCCTGGGTTTAACCCGGCAGCTGTTTTTAACGTCCTTCTAACAGACTTTAAAATATCATTAAAACTTTTCTGGTATGTGCGCCGGAATAGCCATATCGTCTCAGCGCTTTACCTCCGCCAACCCACATTGATCTAAAAGTTGTCACCCGGCGAAGGCAAGCCGCTATCCCACGCTGTCGCCATTGCGGTAATTCCAGCGTCGATGCGATATGGCTAACCGGCGATTCGTACAAAGACTATCGGGTGCGGGATGCGATGGCTGTCCCGGCCGCTTTGTAAACCGAACATAACGGACAGCGCAAAAAAATCCCCCCGGGATGCACCGGAGGGATAACTAACATTTTTCGAGGATGATGGACCGTATAGGATTATTGAATCAATAATTACTTTGTTTCAACAGGTACTGCGCCTTCGACTAATACGGTCACTTTATTGCTGATGACTTCCACAAATCCGCCCTGGATGTCAAAAAAAGCGAGATGGTTGCTCTTGTCCTTTAAAACCTTTACCCTGCCCGGCTTCAATGCACTGACCAGGGGTGCATGCTTATCCAGCACTTCAAACAGTCCTGTCACGCCCGGTAATTGTATACCGAATACATCCCCACTGAACAGCTTCTTCTCGGGTGTTAATATCTCCAGATTCATCGATGTTATTGTTTGTGAGTTGTCGGAATTAACCCTGCGCCTGTGCCTGCAGTTTTTTACCCTTCTCGATAGCATCATCGATAGAGCCCACCAGGTTGAAAGCGGCTTCGGGGTATTCATCTACTTCTCCATCCATGATCATGTTAAAGCCACGGATCGTCTCTTCGATAGGCACCAGAACACCCTTCAGACCTGTAAACTGTTCGGCTACATGGAAAGGCTGCGAAAGGAAGCGTTGTACCTTACGGGCTCTAGCCACGGTCATTTTATCTTCGTCGCTGAGTTCATCGAGACCCAGGATGGCGATAATATCCTGCAATTCCTTGTATCGCTGCAGGATCAGTTTCACCCTGTCGGCGCAATTGTAGTGAGCTTCACCGACAATTTTCGGAGTGAGAATCCTGGACGTAGAGTCGAGAGGATCCACGGCAGGGTAGATACCCAGATCCGCGATCTTACGGCTTAATACCGTGGTGGCATCAAGATGGGCAAACGTTGTGGCCGGAGCAGGGTCGGTAAGGTCATCCGCAGGCACATATACCGCCTGTACAGAAGTGATGGAACCATTCTTGGTAGAGGTGATCCGCTCCTGCATGAGGCCCATTTCAGTGGCCAGGGTCGGCTGATAGCCGACCGCGGATGGCATACGACCCAGCAAAGCCGATACTTCGGAGCCCGCCTGGGTAAACCGGAAAATATTATCGACGAAGAACAGGATATCGCGTCCCTGTCCTTTGCCGTCCCCGTCCCGATAATACTCGGCGATGGTGAGACCACTAAGCGCCACACGGGCACGGGCTCCGGGAGGTTCATTCATCTGCCCGAACACAAAAGTCGCTTTGGAATCAGCAAGCTCCTGCATATTCACCTTGCTCAGATCCCATCCCCCCTTTTCCATGCTATGTATAAAGTCATTTCCGTATTTCATGATGCCGGCTTCGATCATCTCACGCATCAGGTCGTTTCCTTCGCGGGTACGTTCGCCAACACCTGCGAAAACCGATAGACCCGCATAGGCTTTGGCAATGTTATTAATCAATTCCTGAATCAGAACGGTCTTGCCCACACCGGCGCCACCGAACAAACCGATCTTACCCCCTTTTGCGTAGGGCTCAATCAGGTCGATGACCTTGATACCCGTAAATAATATCTCGGTAGAGGTACTCAGGTTTTCGAAAGCGGGGGGCTTGCTGTGAATCGGACGTCCGTTCACTTTGGACACAGCAGGCAACCCGTCGATCGGATCTCCGGTCACATTGAAAAGCCTTCCTTTGATACCTTCCCCGACAGGCATCGCGATCGCCGCTCCGGTATCCGATACCGGCAAGCCCCGAACAAGTCCTTCGGTTCCATCCATCGCTATGCAACGGACACTGTCCTCCCCGAGATGCTGCTGTACTTCCAACACCAGGGTCTCACCATTGGCTTTTTTCAGTTCCAGCGCATTATAAATCTCAGGGAGCTTTCCTTCGAATTGCACATCGATTACGGCACCGATGATTTGCTTGATCTTACCAGTAGTTGGCATATAATCAACTAATTTTAAATGATGGGAGTTATTTATAAGCTTCTTTTAAGAGCTTTTTAATTTCGGCTGCAAAGGTAAGGGAACACATGGAAAAATCCGAAATCCGGCCTCGTAAATTCTTAAAAATATGAATTCCCTCTCAATATCTCTATTTTTGTCCCCAGATTGGAAATTATGCAACTGATAGAAGTTACCGGATCGTCACACGCAGACGATTTTATACAGGTGAATATAGTCTTGAACAGCAAAATGGCGGCTTATATACGTCCCATCGATGATGAGATCCGGGAAGTCTTCGACCCGGTCCGTAACAAAGCCTTCCGGCACGGGGAATGTGCCCGGTGGGTCCTTAAGGGGGAAGATGGCCGTCTCCTGGGACGAATCGCGGCTTTTGTGAATAAAAAGTATAGAAACAAGGGAGATGACGTCCCGGTTGGGGGGATTGGCTTTTTTGACTGTATTGATAATCAGGAAGCAGCAGATATGCTTTTTGACGTTGCCAGGCATTGGCTGTTGCAAAAAGGCATGCAGGCGATGGATGGACCGATCAACTTCGGAGAACGCGATAAGTGGTGGGGATTGCTGACGGAAGGCTTCCACGAACCGCTGTATGGCATGAGTTATAACCCGCCCTATTACAGGCAGCTCTTCGAAAACTATGGGTTCCGGCTCTATTTCAATCAACTCTGTTTCGGCATGGATCCTTCGAAACCGCTCAGCCAAAAGGTCAGGGATCGTCATGCGGCCCTGGCCACCGATCCCGGCTACAGCGCAAGACATATCGAAAAAAATGAGCTGGAGAAATATGCAGAGGATTTTACGACCATCTATAACAAAGCCTATGCGGGACATGGAGGCCTGAAAGAGATGAAGAAAGACCAGGTGATCGCCCTATTCCGGAGGATGAAACCCCTGATGGACGAAAAAATCGTTTGGTTCGCCTACTATAAGGAGACCCCCATCGCGATGTTTGTAAACATTCCGGACCTGAATCAATATTTCAAACACTTTAACGGCCATTTCGGACTTTTGGAGAAACTTCGGTTCGTCTGGCTGAAATACCGCAACTCCTGCCATAAGTTCACAGGACTCGTGTTTGCGCTGGTACCCGAATTCCAGGGAAAAGGAGTAGATTCTTATCTGATCGTTGAAACAGGCAAGGTGGTTCAAAAACTAGCCGTTTATACTTCGTACGAGATGCAATGGATCGGCGACTTTAATCCCAAAATGGTCAATATCGCAAAATCCCTGGGCGAGGTCTCGGTGACCAGGACTCTTGCAACCTACCGGTATTTGTTCGACAGAACGAAAGAGTTTAAACGGCATCCGATCCTGCTATAGGACGACTCAGGCTTACTGCGAGATGCAATGATGCCGCCTTCGCGGTGAAGTCCGGAGGCCGCCGATGGAAATTGCAGACCTATTTTCAAGCTCCCCGGTGAGGGATGTTGAGCAACCTGAGATAGATGCCCAAACGGGCCTGGTGCCGGGCCGATAATCCCTCGGGAGGCATGCTTTTTTCAAACAAGCTCCAATCGAACTGGTTGTCCGGTATGCGTGCGATCCTCCTGCGGGCAGCGACGACTTCGCGATCCCTTTCCCCGGCCAAATTTTCAGTAGCTGACATAGCTGTGTATTTTGCTTGGATACAAAGAAAATACATACTCATGTCAGCCCTATGTCAGCAAGGGTTGCAGAATTGAAAAAAAATTGTTTGGAAAGCGCTAGTCTTTTGGAGCATGATACTTCATGCGGGTGTGGAAGAATTCCCCGAAACGCCGGATCTCCTTGACGATCCTCTTTTTCAAGGCATTTGTCAATGTTCCGTCCTGTTTTAGCGTACGGGGCCCGGTCCAAACGGTCGTACTCCTCGACCTTACCTGTACCACTTTGCCATAGGGCATAAGGTCATAGGTCATCCTGCCGTCCTCTCCCCTGATATTGTTGTTTAAAAAGCCTGCTTTCAGGCCATATTCCTTGATATACCCCATGCTCATCCCGTAGGTATTCATGAAAGGTCTCTTGATATGACGCAATTCGGCAATAATATTCTTAAAAGTTTCCAGGATGGACAACTGCCACCTTGCGTATCCGGGCTCGCTGAGGAAAGCGTACCTCCCGTATACTACCACCACCCCGGGTTTTTGCAGGGCATTCGCCATTTTCTCCAGCCATTTGACCGGGTATATACAGTCGGCGTCAGCCAGCAGGATATATTTACCCAGCGCATTCTCCTGACCCACCTGGCGGGCCGGCCCGGGCCCTTGTTTGGCGGCAAAGAAGGACCTTACATGGAGCTTGTCGATGGTAAGCTGGGTGTTATCTTTGGAGTTATTATTTACGACGATGATCTCATAGGGTATTTTTGTCTCCAGCCTTGCGAGCGAAGCCACCGACCTGAGAATATTTATCTCCTCGTTCCAGGCCGCAATCAAAATACTCACAAGCGGCTCCTTTGAAATCCTTTGATCCAGATTATGATTTATTTCGGCAAATACGCTTTCAGGTATCTGTTCAAATTTCTCATACGGATATTCGTATGGCTTAATCCAGTCCGGATTTTTGAATTTAATCATGATAAACGGGTATTTGACGTCGCTAAAATACAAATATATCCCAAGAAATGAAATTTAGGGGAAATCGAGGCTCAACATGACGATTTGTCCGCCGATTTTACGCCACGGTGGCGCCTCAATGCGCCTCCCTCAGGGTCGCCTCCCTTCAGGATAAACAGGATGATTCCCGGGGACAATGGATATCCGCATTAAATGAATTTCCTGATATACATTTTTATTTCCGAATAGCCCGTATTGAAAAGACTAAAAAAACGATACGGCATGTACTTTTGAAGCTCACGGTTGGAAATCCAGATCCCTATGATCGCAGGGAATAAGTTCATGATCACGATACCGTATACATTCCCCAGCCAATGTACGCCGACGAAATCACCTATGATGTTTGCGCTCAGCATGATCAGCACTTTTACAAAATTGACACCCGGTCTGTGTATGACGTCTATGGTCAGCCCCATATACCGGTCGGCGGGATAAAGTAATGCGACGATCATAAACATGCGGAACACATTCGCCGCCTGAATCCCGGCCTCGGTGCCGATGAATTTACTGCCACCCATGATCCCAATCGCAATATTGGCGAACAGAACGGCGCCTATCGATACCGGAATTAAAGAAACGGTTATAATGCCTATGTATTTCCTCAATATATAAATGACATCCGACTTTCGATCCTGGTTGTATGCTTCCGACAAAGACGCCATGGCGGTTGCGGCAAAACTGCGTAAAGGTATCTCGACCAGCTCCATCAATTTCAGACCGAGATTATAAATGGCGACGGCCGCTTCGCCCAGCATAAAATTTACGATATAGGTATCGGAAGCCCTGAACATATTGGAGCTCAGATTGGTTCCCACGCTGTATTTGCCGAAATGATAAAGTTCCCGGATCGTCTTGCCGGTCCTGCTGAAAAAGGAGCCGATCCGGGAATAGCCCGCAGATATGCAGAAAATACTCGTCAATACATTGGAGATCAGAAAAGCATATACGACATGCTCAATGTTATTCTGCTTGACGACCACCAGGCACAATATTCCGAGGACAAAAAGAGATTGAGTGAGAAACCTGATGTATAACAACCGGTCGTACCTTTGTTCCGCCTGTACCACGCAGGAAGATATAAATGACGGCAGCGTACTCACATAGCATATGCCGAACCATTTTATACACAAGGCCAGACCCTCGTTTTTCAAAGGCGGCATAAACAGAACGGCCAGAATATTCAGTACGACAAGGCCCGCGGTGATTGCTCCACCCACGAACCAGGTTGAGCCGACGACATCCGTGGCTCTCTTCGAATCGGTACCTGCGTAAAATTTGATAAAAGCCGTTGTAAGAAAACCCGACCGGAAGGTATCTATCAGGCCCAATGTAGATTGAAAGAAAACCCATGCGCCGATACCCGCCACCGGTAAAGACCTGTATAAGATGGAAAGCGTCAGCATTCCGAATACCGACATGACGGCATTACCTGACAAGGACAGAAAATGCTTGCCCTTTAATTTCGATATTATGTTACTAATCATAACTTATCCGCCAATTTAGGCAATTGTTCTTCATATATAAAACTTTAATCCGTGCATCTGTCGCATATAATATTCCCTAAATTATTAATTTTTGCTATTTTGCGCCTGCGTTTTTCGATTGCAATAATAAGCCCTTTGCCAGTATTATCAGGGCTGAGTCTGATGGAATTTCCTTTTTTATTGAAAGAGGACGATTATTCAATTGTTAATTTAAAAAGATGCCTGCATTAAATCACTTCGGCGATATCACTTTGCTCGTCACCCACTATAATCGGAGCAAGTCGCTGGAGCGCCTTTTGCATTCATTTCAAAAACTCGGATGCTCGTTCGGGGACATTGTCGTCTCGGACGACGCCAGCAAGCCTGAACATATCGATTATCTCAGGAAATTACAGTTGACCTACCCCTTTCGCCTGATCACCACCTCTAAGAACGGCGGCCTCGGCAATAATATCAACAAAGGTCAGGACGCCGTCGCCACACCCTATACCTTCTATGTGCAGGAAGATTTTGTGCCCACGGATCTTTTCTCCGCCAGCTTTAGAGATGCCTATTCTTTTATGGAAAAGGACAGCAGTCTCGATTTGGTTCGCTTTTACGCATATGTCCTGTATCCATATCTTAAACCTTATGGCAAAGGATTTTCAGAAATCGTTTGTAAGATCTGGCAACCTGACTACATGAAGATTTATGCTTACAGCGACCATCCTCATCTGAGGAGAAGCAACTTCATGACCAAATTCGGACGATACAAAGAAGGCGCCATCGGGGACAAAACGGAGTACGCCATGTGCGTCTCCTTTATCCAGAGAGGGGGCAAAGGGTTGGTCTTCGATGAATACAAAAGCCTGTTTATACAGGAGAATTCTTCTGAAGAGCCCAGTACCATGAAACGAACAAGTTGGAAGCAAAAGAATAATATCTTCATGCGCGTCGTCAAGACCGTATATCGCACAGCCAAATATAATTTTGATATCCTCTTCATGCGCCAGACGGTCGGCCGCTAAAAAACACAAAATCCCGCTCATCTTCCTCCCTTTCACCTACACTTGTCCATTCGCTCCCCACCCTCGTGCCATTCTTTCTTCCCATCTCACCGGGGCTCTCTCCCTATCTTCACCGGATTCCGTTTGCAAGTTCCTTCCCGGGAGCAGGCTGCTCACATCTTTGCCCGGCCGACCTATCCACACGATAACACATAGACATCTACAAACCAACATGTTAGATAAGACACAGACGGAACTTGTCCATCGTCCCTGCCTCCCCTTCCGCTTTAAAAAACTCCATGCCGGCAAAATGAATACGATTTCTTTACGTTAATGCTTTAAAATACAACAGGATATGTGTGGGCTGACGTTTAGGGCGATAAGATATGGCCTTCCTGCCATAGCGGGCTTATTGCTTTTTACTGCTTCTTTTGGCCAAATTGCGGAGATCCGGCAATTACAAAGCCAGTTGCCTGTCACCAGGGACAGTCTTCAATACGTGGATATCCTGAACAGGATAGGTCTGCTTATTCATATGAAGAATGCCGATAGCTGCTTCTACTACAGCGTCCGTGCAAAATCGATCGCCGACAGGCGGGACTATGGCAAAGGACAGGCGGACGCCTATAACAACATCGCCGCCGCGCTCTATCTGAAAGGCCTTTACAGCCAGGCCCTGCAGTCATTCAGCAGGGCTATGGAAGCTTACAGGAAGATTGACGACATTCCTGATGTCGCGCAGATGTATATGAATTCGGCCGTCACCTATGATGCGACAGGAGATCACCGGAACGCCATACAGTTTTCACGGACAGCGCTCCGAACTGCCTATGGCCTGGATAGCGAAGGATCCGGAAGAGACTCTGTCATGAGCATGCTTTATGCCAATTTCGACAACCTGAATCCCGGGTTGTCAGAGGATTCGTCCCGTTATTTCAGGACAAAAGCGGAACACATAGCGCTAAAATATAAAGATGAACGGGTCCTGCTTTTTCTCAGGCAGATAGAGGCGGAAAAACTCCTTGACAAGAAGAAGACGGAAGATGCACTGCCGGATATCCTCCAGTCGCTGGATATCGCCCGGAAGAATCAATGGGAATACCACGAAATCGAAGGTCTCGATCTCTATGGAAGCTATTTTATGGCAAAGGACAATATAGACAGCGCCGTGGAATGCTACAAAAAAATGTACGGGCTGGCTCTTGCCAATGGATATGGGTATATGCAGACGCAGGTATTGCAGTCGCTTTTGAATTGCTATGAAATAGAAAACGACGAACCACAGGAGTTAAAAACGAACAAATTACTGATCAGCGCGCTCACAAGGGAAAACGACAACAACAAGAGTTTTATCGGGGATTACGTCCAGTACAACACCGCCCAGGAGAAGGTCAGACAACTGGAGAGCGTCAATTTGAAGAACAACCGAACGATCGCCCTGCTGGCCGGACTTTGCCTGCTGGCCCTGGCCGTCATCATCGTAATATTCCTGCTTTACAAAATGTCCCGGAGACATTCCGCGGCTCAGGCTCAGCTCAACGAAAAGATCTCCGCCCAAAATGAACTGCTCCGCCAATCCGATGAGTTCAAAGCCTCCCTGATCTCGATGCTTGCGCATGATTTCAGGTCTCCGTTGAATTCCGTACTGTCCATGATCAGCCTGCTGGATAATTCGATCGGATTCGATAAAGAAGACCTTCCCCGGATATACAGATCGATAGACACGGAAGTCAGGAATATCCTGCTGACATTCGACAATATCCTCAACTGGATAAAAAAGCAGCTATCGGGATATATATTCCACCCGGAATTTATGAGAATGCACGAAATGGTAGACGAATCGGCTTCGATGTTCAGGGACCAGATAGCGGCCAAACAAATAAAAATCCAAAACGAGATCGCATCGACCCTGGTGCTGCATTCGGACAAGGAAATCGTGCAGTTTGTAACGCGCAACCTGATCCACAATGCCTTGAAATTCTCACCTGTTGGGGGCGCCATTACCGTCAACGCAAGGCGGGAAAATGAAGAGATCATCGTTTCTGTCAGGGACCAGGGGAAAGGAATTACGGAAGACCAGGCGGCAAAGCTTTTCACCTTTTCCGACACCAACAGGATCAATGGTCACAAGAACGGCGTGGACAAAGGCGCCGGCATCGCCCTGACGATCTCCAGGGAATTCATTCACAAGCTGGGTGGCCGCATCTGGGTGGAAAACCGGGAGGGTGCCGCCTTCTTTTATGCGTTGCCGATATAACCGCCCGCAGGACGTTCCCGGGAAATCGAACAATCTGCAAAAAATAATCGATCGGTAAACCTAAACGGTCTGTAAAAGGAGCGGGTGCTGGCTGGCGGTATGCAGATCGCGCCAGACACGGTTAATGGCTGCATCCGGATCGGCAGCGGAAAGTCCGCAAAAGGGATACAGTTCATCGACGATCTGCCTGGCTCCGGCTGCCAGCCCGCGACTCGCGCTGCTGACCTCCCCTAACAGATTGGCCCATGCGGAATGCTCCGGGCCGTCATCATGCTTCCCTATCCGCAAACCCACCTCCCAGGAGGAATCTATGGCGTCATAAAAAATCCGTCTCAAAACCTGCAGCTTCTCCTTTGCCTCACCGGCCAGCCGCAAAGAAAGTCCACCCCCGTCTTTCATGCCGATCCCGCCATTTTTATAAGCAGCCCTTCCTGCGATGATCGGTTCGCCCAATTCGATAAACCGGGCCGCCATACCGGAGCTGTTCACTGCCAACGTGGTTTCCGCCAGTTGCAGAAACGGATATTGATAAATGGGCTGGGGAAGAACGGCGCCATCCCGGCTTATTACAAAACACCTGTCCTCCTCTACCCGCAGGTCCTGCACCCCGAACCGGTGACTGGCCGTTGCGATCAGTCCGGAGACACGCCAGTTCTGCTCCACCCGGACTTCTTCCCGTAAGAATACAAAAGACCGCACCAAAGAGCTGCCATCGTCGTTTTTTAAAGGCACCCCTCCCTCTTCGATCACACAATTGGCCGTGAAGGCAGTGGCATGGGGAGCTCCGGTCGCCCAATCCCAAGATCCCGTGATCGTATAACCGCTGCCGGTTCGCCTGGCGATGCCCGAAGGACGACCGCTACCGGCAAGACATACGAACGGGTCTTTAAAAAGCTTCTTCGCGGTTTCCGGATTCAGAAACCCCGCAAACCAATTTGCCCCGCTGCAAAGGGTCACCGTCCATCCCGCACTCCCATCCACCCAGGCCAGCCCCTCTTCTATCCTTAGTCCTTCGGGAAGCGACAGCGCCAGCCCGCCATATTGTTCCGGCACATAAAGGTTGAACCAGCCCTGTTCGCAGATGACCGATAATTGCCGCATATGCAGCCGGCCCAAACGCTCCGCCTCCGGCGCCAATTCCCTGATAATCCTGGTTGCGGAAGCAGGGACAAAACTGGAAGGATGAGCAGGAGAAGACATTTTTTTGTTCATAGTTCGTTTTAAAAGGGCTGTATGGAGAGGGTCTGTCAGCAGTCTTATGCAGTCGTGGCTCCCGGGACAGCGTGCTCCGCCCTGATGATCTTCCGCCATTCGAAATAGCCCTGTATCGCTATGATAAACAGGAACAGCGTCAGCGCGGCATACAAGGGCAATTGCTTGTACAACAACAGGGGAATCGCAAATGCATTGGAAAGGTTCAGCAGGATCCAGTTTTCAATCTTCCTTTTTGCGAGCAGCCACATACCGGCCCAGGCCGTGGCGCTCACCCAGGCATCCCACAAAGGGACGGTTGAAGGAGTAAAGTATTTCAGCAGGATGGCCAGTAACCCAAATCCGCCCAGGACGATCCCCGCCACGACGGTCCATTCCTGCGCGGTACAATAGCTCGCTTTTACCGGCGGCTCATTTCTCTTCCTGATCCAGTACCACCAGCCATAGATACTCATGACCACATAATAGCCATTCAGCAGGCATTCCGCGAATAACCCCGCCGAATAAAGAATATAAATAGAGAGCAGCGTCCCGGCAATACCTGCCGGATACAAGGCGATCCGGTTAGTCCTTGCTAACAAGACTTCCGCTACCCCCAACGAGACGGCTACCCATTGCAGCCCATCCGTCTGGCTTATCTGTCCGGCAAATAAATGCCACCATTCCTGCAAACTCATAAAACCGCGTTGTTGTGTTTTCGACCTGGTCTTTTCTTCCCTACGCCGGTATTACCCGGATCAGGTGTATGAAAGAAGACTGCTGTGGACATCTCCTTCCAATGGGTATATTCTCAGCCTGTTTTTTAAGGCACCCCTCGTGTATTGCGGCAACAAAGATAGCTACAAAATACCGTTCAACAACCAGGCACATAGGGCGGCGGCGGCGGTATTTAACAAATTGACAGCATTATTGCCGATATACTGTTTCCTTTCCCAGGTCGCCCCGAGCAGCGAATCGACAATATTTCCGGTGATACCCGCCACGACAATAATGCCTGTAAATTTGAACCGAAACGTCCAGGCGGAGAAGTGGTTGCGCGGACAAAAAATGTTTTCGAGGCCCCCGCCCGCGAGATAGATACCGGCGATGAGCACGGCGCCGGCCAGTCCGCATAAAGAACCTTCCAGGCTGATCACGCCATCCCGTCCGCGCTCGCCCTTTCCAAATCCGATGATAGAATAGAATCGTCTGCCGTAAACATTTCCCAGTTCGGATGACAAAGTATCCGAGCTGGCAGCTGCAAAAGCCGCAGCTATCAGCAGTTGGAATTTTTCCGCATGGAAGGGGGCGAGTAAGGCCGCCAGACCGGCAAAGGCGGCTACACCTGCATTGGCAAAAACCTGACCCGCCGTCCGCGTTCCTTTTTCATGTTCGGCAAGACCCTGCTGCCGTTTCCAGGACAATTTCCAGGATGTGGCTGCGGTACCGGCAAAGAAAAAACCCGCCATCATGGCCAGCCCGGTATAGCCTCCGCCCGCGAAGACAGCAAGGGCCAGGAACGCGCCGGTCAAAGCAGCCGGCAAAGTGAGTTTGTGGGCCTTAACGCTATACACTGCACCCGCCACAAGGAATATCATTACCGGTAATAGTCGCAAAAGATTCATAATCAGGCCGAAACTTAATAAAAATTTAGCGAAACACCGAGAGTCATTACTCGACCCGCTATCATGCCATCGCTACCGGCGGCGCCAGCAGCTTATAGAGCACGGGTGTCACCACACGGGTCAGGATCGTCGAGCTCAGCAGACCGCCGATGATCACCAGGGCCAGCGGGGAATAAAGCGGGTTATTCTCCGCCACCAACGGGATAAGACCGCCGATAGCCGTAAGCGTGGTGAGAATGATCGGCACGAACCGGGTCTCGCCGGCTTCCTGGATCGCCTCTTCAAGCCCCATTCCCCCCTTTCGCAGCTGGTCCGTATAGTCGACGAGCAGGATGGAATTCTTCACTTCAATACCGATCAGTGCGATGATGCCAATAACGGCTACAAAAGAGAAGGTATTACCGGTGGCCAGCAACATCAGCACGGCGCCGATGATCCCAAGCGGAACAACGGATAAAACAATCAGCGTACCCTTGAAGGTCTTGAATTCCAGGATCAGGATCCCGAGTATGCCGAAGATCGTAATCAGGATGATGGTGCCAAGCCCCCCAAAACTTTCTTTTTTGCTTTCCACCTCGCCGGCCGCCACATAGCTTGCACCTTTTGGAAAAGCCATCTTGTCGAGTTCCCTCAGGAGCCCTTCGGTGACTTTGGTGGTATTGTAGCCGCTGCGCAAAAAGGCAGTCACGGTGGTATACCGATCCTTGTCATAATGGTGGATGGTAGTCGGTGAACTCTGGAAACGGATATCCGCCAATTGTCCAAGCGGAATCGAAGTCCCGCTGCCCGAACTCAGGTAGACTTTGTCCAGCGCGTCAAGCGTCTGCCGGCCTTCCCGGGGCAGGCAAATATTGATATTGTAATCGTCGCCATTGTCCTTACGAAACTTGCCAATGTCGAGCCCCGCTACCGCCATCCGTACGGACCTGTCGATCTCGTTGACCGGGACGCCGAGAATGCCGGCTTTCTCCTTGTTGACAGCCACTTTGATATCCGTTTTCAGGGTGGTCAGCTCATTATTGACATAGATGGTTCCGGGTGTCTTTTTCAAAAGGTCTTCTACACGGAACGCCAGGGTCCGCAAGGTATCGAGGTCTTCCGAGAACAGGCGGATCGCTATAGGAGCTTCTATAGGAGGGCCCTGTTCGAAATCCTTCACCTCGATCTTTGCCCCGGGGTAGTCTTTGAATCTCTGCCGGAGGGAATCGATCAATTGTCTTTTTTTTGCAGGAGGTGTCTCATTCAACTGGACAAACAACTGCGCATAGTTGCTCACCTCGTTCTGAGGAATGACATTGTAATAGATACGCGGGTTTCCCCGCCCCACATTGGTGGCATAATTTTTCAAATCCGGAAGATGACTGATCTCCCCCTCGACCCAACGGGCGACCTTATCGGTTGCGGGCAGGCTGGTACCCAGGGGCGTCTCGATGTTGACCAGGAACATCGGCTTTTCCGAAGCCGGGAATACGCTGAACCCTACGATAGGGATCAGCGCCAGGCATCCCAGAAAGATGCCCCCCGCGATGAGCAGGGTGAGTACCGGCCTGGCAATGGCGGCGTGCAGCAGCCTGCGATAAGAGCCGTTGATGAACCGTTTCAGGCCGCGGAGAAAGAGATTGCCTTCGGGATGTTCATGACTGCTGAGTATCCTGCTGGACAGGAAGGGCACGATGGTCAGCGAGACAAACAAGGAAGCAAGTACCGTCGTCACGACGGCAGCCGGCAGGCTTCGTATAAAATCACCGGCCCCCTCCGGCAGGAACATCAGGGGCAGAAAAGCGAATATGAGTGTTGCCGTGCAACCCAACACGGCGAGGCCTATCTGCCGGGTGGCAGCCATGGCTGCTTCTTTACGGTCGTACCCCATGCGCAGGTAGCGCTCGATATTTTCCACCACCACGATGCTGTCATCGACCAGCAGGCCCAATGCCACCACCATCCCTACAATGCTGAGCTGGTTGATCGTGATATGAAATAAGTCGAGCAGGAACAGACCGATAGCCAGCGACAAGGGGATCGAGATCATCACGACAAGGGACGCGCGGGGACCCAGCGGCAACAAGGTCAACATCACCAGGACGATCGCGATCGCAAAATCCCTCGCAAAATGGTCTAGCCGGGTATGAACGCTCTGTGCATTGTTAAAACTCTTTTCGTACCGGATGGAGGAAGGCAGTTCTTTCCGGAACTTGTCGAGAACAGGCTCCATCTCTTTTTCGACAGCGAAAATATTGGTACCTGACTTACGGCTGGCGGTGACAAACACGCCTCGTTTCCCGTTTAGACGACCGATATAATTCTGTTCCTCATAATCGAACGACACTTCGGCGATATCCTTTACGTATACGATCTTTCCGCCGGTGCCGCTGATAATCGTGTTCCTGATCTCTTCGATATTTTTGTAATCGCCGCTGGTCTTGATATTGAATTTCTTTTCACCCATTTCGACATCCCCTCCCGGGATATTCACATTCTCCCGCTGGATGGCCCCGATCACTTTATCCAGGGGGATCCTGTCCTGCGCCAATTTCTCGAGGTTGAGCGAAATCCGGACCTGCTGTTGGGGAAAGGCCCAGTTTTCCGCATTCTTCAGGGACTTTATCTTCTCCAGCCTCTCCTTCAGCTTCTTGCTCCATTCCTCCAGATCCCTGTAAGGCGCCGTCTCGCTGAGCAAAGCCACCTGCAGGATATTCACATCGGAAGGTGTGAATTTTTGGATGTTGATGCTGAGGATATCCGCGGGGAGATCACCCCGGATAGCATCCAGCTCCCGGACAACATCCTGGTATTTTTTATCGGGATCGGTCTCATATTTGAATTCGATATTGATCACGGCAAGACCATCGTCGATAGTGGAACGGATACGCTTTACGTCGTCCATTTCATTAAACCTTTTTTCGATAGGGTCGACTACCAGCTCTTCCATGTCTTTCGGACTGGTACCCGGATAAATGACGATCGCGGAGAACTGCGGCGCCTGGATATCCGGGTCTTCGCCCCGGGGCATGTTCAACAGGGAGTTTACCCCAATGGCCGCCAGCATGATGAATACAATCAGGGTAAACTGGTAGTTCTTCACGGAAAAATCGGTGATTCTCATAAAAATTTATTTTTTTGACTACGCGGTGCGGCAATCATTTCTTCATTGATAAATCAATTCATCGGTTTTACGACAGCCCCCGGCGTGAGATAGCCGACACCTTCCGTGATCACCTCGCTGATATTCTCCAATCCGCTGCTAACGGCAATTTTATCCTTCTGCAGGAAGGCGATCCGGACCGGATTTTTTTTCACGGTCCGGCGGTCGGCATTCAACGTATAGACATATCCCGTTTTCCCGTCTCCTTCCGCGAGGGCTTCCGGCGGAATCAGCGTAAGGGTCTGCCGCACCGAAGTCTGCAATTGAAGGGTACAGAAAAGTCCCGGCGCCATTTTGTGCCCCGCCGGCGCCAGGCTGACTTCTATCGGATACGTGCCGTTTGCGGCGTCCGAAGCTTCCGCCATCTTTGTGATGACGCCCGTAAAAACGAGATCGGGATAAGCATCTATCTTTACAGTGGCCTTATCCCCTTTCCTCAGGACAGCCCAATCCTTGTCGGATACACCAAAACGGACGACCCATTCATTATTCTGCGTACCATTGAACTGGAAGACCGCCGTGCCCGGAGAAGCATACTCCCCTTCACTCACGAGTTTCTGCAGGATGGTCCCTCCCTCCGTAGCTCTTATCTGCGCATACTGCCGGTTAAACTCGGCAATCTTCAACGCTTCGGCGGCCATTGTCAGCTGAGTTCGTGTATTCTGCAACTGTTCGAGCGACGCGACGGTATCGTTATAAAGATTTCTTATGCGCCCTTCATCCCGCCGTGCCTTCTCCACATTCTGAGCAGCCTGTTGAACCTGGGCATCGATCTCTGTCAGGTCCAGGGTGGCCAGTAATTGTCCTTTAGATACATGATCCCCCTCCTTCACATATATTTTGGAGATAATGCCTCCGATCTTGAACGAGGGGCGCGCCTCGGAATTGGACGCGATCAATCCGGAATATTGCAGGGGCCGGGAAATACTCGTCGTTTGGATTGGCTGAAGTTTTACGGCGATCGCGTCTTCTTCCGGCGGGATACCGGCCTCCTTGTTATTCCCGCATTTCACCAGGGCGAAGGCCAGGATCGCTGCGAGCGGGAAGCGGAGAGTTTGCATGATGTGGGTGGAGATCGGCATATGGATGGTTTTAGTAGTGAGTAGTGAGTGGTCAGTAGTGAGTGTTAAACAGACGTTGTCATGGTTGATTAATTTTTTACCTCTTTGCGCTGGTCTCATGACAAGAGCGTTTAAAATTTATAGGAAGCCGTTGCGCGTTCCAGTTCCGCCTCCCTGTCGAGTACGGCCAGCCTGCCCAGCGAATACCTCAATTCGGCGTCGGTCATCCTCGTACGCGCATCGATCAGCTCGATCTGTAAGGCTTGTCCTTCCTTGAACCGCTTCTCCGCTAACCGATAGGTCTCGCGTGCGCTTACTACTTCCTCCGACAGAGAAGGGACCGTCCTGCATGCGGAACGATAATTATTGAGGGCGGTCTGCACCTGTAAGGTCAACTGTCTTCCCAGATCGAGGTATTGATCCCGGAGGGCTTCGATATCTATATGAGCCTGGCGGATTTTGTATTTGTTGTCTCCTCCCTTGAACAGGTTCCACTGCAGCTGCAGACCGGCCAGTTGGTAGAACTGGTCACTGCTAAAATGGTAGCCGAATCCCTGAAACCCGACATCATAAAAAGTATTTAAACGGGGAACCAGGTAGGCACGGCTCGATTTGAGATTCGTTTCCATGATCCTTTGTGTGCTCTTCAGTTGCGCCAATTCTTCCCGCCCGGAAGGAGGTGCGGTGAGGTCCACGGACAGATATTGGATTCCGGCAGTCGATCCGGAAGACGGCCCGGCAGTCGCTTCCGGTTGGGCGGGTTCATTCAACAGAAAGCTGTCGATAAGCAAGGGAGTCTCCAGGGGACGATTGAGCAAAAAATTGAAATAGGCTCCTGCGTTTTGCAGGTTGTTGGATGCCTCTTCACGGGAAGCTTCAGTCTGACTGACCTGGGTCCGCGCACGGAGGACGATCTCGCGGGTAGCCATCCCGTTTTTTACAAAATCTTCGCTGACCCGCAGGTTCTCCCGGACGGTCATCAGGGCGTTATCATAAATCTCCACAGCCTTCCGCACCTGGAGATATTGGTAATAGGCCTGTCTGATCTGTCTCACGAGCTCCCGTCGATAAATATCGAATCCTGCCTGTTGCGTGTTGACAAGTTCCTGTTTCACCTGCCTGTTATACCGGAGGTCCGGATCGATGAGGGGCATTGAGATTTCCATCTTCGTATCCTGGAAATCATTGGGAAGAAATTTAACAGACTGATTGGCCACCTGGGGAAATTTATTGGATGCGGTGAGTTCGTTGAGCGTCGAGTAGACGCTGTTCAACAGGTCCCCAACCGGTATATCCTGCGTGCGGCCACCCTGGGCGAGGGTATATTGAGCATTGAAACCAGCTTGTGGGTAGAATAGTGCCTGTGCCCTTCTCAGGTCGAGCCGGGCCCTCTCCCAGTCGTAGCTTTTTTGGCGGAGCGCCAGGTTGCTGTCGAGACCCGCCCTTATATAACGTTCAAGGATATCCTGCGAAAGGACCGCCGGAGAAATCGCCGAGGCGGCAAGAAAGATAAAGAAGAAGACGACTGCCCGGGCATTGTTAGGTTTTGGCATAACGTTTTGTTTATTACTAACGTGAATATTATTAACAGTGTTAAGTCGCAGTGCAAAAAAATTTATTTCGCGGCAATCGTATCGATCATGAAGTCCAATGACAGCAGCATCATAGGCAGAATCTGTTCTTTTGGCATCATCTTCTCGAACCGTCCCCGGATGGCCAGCGAGACCCAGCCATGCACCATACCCCAAACCGTCATAGCCAGTACATCGAGACTTGTCCTGCTTATCGAGCCCTTCTCCATACATTCTTCAAGAGTCGCCTTCAGATTCTCAAAGGCAGAATCACCGGCCGCCCATCCACAGTCAGGCCCTTTCATCTGGGTCAGCGCCTCCATCGGAGCCCGCTGTATGAACATCAGGTCATAATATTCCTGGTTCGCCAGCCCGAAATGAATATAATTCCCGCCCATCTTATGAAGCCTTGCCAACGGATCTTCGATGGCAGGGAGATCCTTGTTCATCTCCTGGAACAGGAGAAATCCTATATTATGAAGCTCGTAAAAAATCTCATCCTTGTCTTTGAAGTACAGATAAACGGTCGTCGGACTGTACTCGATCAGATCGGCTATCTTACGGATCGACACGTTTTCGAACCCCTCTTCTACAAAGAGTTTCATAGATGCCTCCAGGATCAATTTCCGGATCTCCAGCTTTTGTTTCTCCTTTCTCTCAGCTATTCCCATATTTTAATTAACGATACAAATATACTTAACACTGTTAATAAAACTAATTTTCCCAAGGTTTTTTTTATTCTTTTCTACTTGCTACCGATTTCACTGACTTTCTCCGGCTTTCTCTGGTTTTCTCCGGTTTTCTCCGCTTTCCGGGCCTTCACGGATTTTCCCGTTTTCCAGGATTTGCTGTTTCTTCGGGGCTATCCGCTTCCCCCGGGTTTCCGTTCCTCCCGGCTCTTCCGGCTCACCGCCACCAGTCCCGCGCATGAAAATTTTTATTCACGAAGGGTTTCCGTAGGTTTGCCAAAGAGAGGTTATTCCATGGATAAATTTATCGTTTCCGCCCGAAAATACCGGCCACAAAATTTTTCCACCGTGGTCGGTCAATCACACATCACCACCACCCTGAAGAATGCGATCCGCAATAACCAGCTTGCGCATGCCTTTCTTTTCTGCGGTCCCAGGGGTGTCGGTAAAACCACCTGCGCCCGGATATTGGCCAAAGCCATCAATTGCGAACACCCTCAGTCGGACGGAGAAGCCTGTAACGAATGCCATTCCTGCGTCTCGTTTAACGAAGGCGTCTCGTTGAATATTCATGAGCTCGATGCCGCCAGCAATAATTCCGTTGACGATATCCGGACCCTGGTGGAACAGGTACGATTCGCCCCCCAGGCAGGCAAATATAAAGTGTATATCATCGATGAAGTACACATGCTCAGCTCTTCGGCTTTTAACGCCTTCCTGAAAACCCTGGAAGAACCCCCGCCGTATGCGATCTTCATCCTGGCCACGACCGAGAAGCACAAGATCCTTCCTACTATCCTTTCCCGCTGCCAGCTATTCGATTTCAAACGCATTACCACCCTCGATACGGTAGAACACCTGCAGGAGATTTGTGATAAAGAATCGATCCGCGCGGAAAGACCGGCCCTCCAGCTGATCGCCCAAAAGAGCGAGGGCTGTATGAGGGATGCCCTGAGTATTCTCGATAAAATCGTGAGTTTTACCAATGGCGAGCTAAGTTACCAGAACACGCTTGAACACCTCAATATCCTGGATGCCGATTACTATTTCCGCCTGTTGGAAGCCATGCTGCAGCAGGATCTGGCAGGCGCCCTGCTGCTCTTCGAAGATATCAACCGGAAAGGTTTCGAAGGGGACCTGGTGCTGAACGGGTTTGCCGAATTCATACGCAACCTGCTCGTGTGCAGAGACGAGAGAACGGCTTCTCTCCTGGAAGTAGTGGAAAGTTTTAAAGACAGATATATCGATTTCTCAAAACGGGCAGGGACAGCCTATCTCATCAGCGCCCTGAACGTGCTGAATGAGGCGGAACTCGCTTATAAGGCCGCCCGTAACAAGAGATTGCACGTCGAAATGGGCCTGATCAAACTTTGCTACCTGCAACAGGCTCTGCGGCTGACAGGAGAAGCGGAAGGGGGTGTGAAAAAAAAACTGAATGAAGACGCCAGGCCGGTAGCCTGGCGGAATATCCCCGCCATGGAACCGGTCAGGGCAACCGGCAATGATCCTTCACGAGGAATCACAACGGAACGCCAGGCGACAAAACCGGAAGACCGACCCCAAAAAGAAGACGCGGTAGTAAAGAACGACACCGCCATTCCGGGATCCAGGCCCTTTCCGGAAGGCGTGGCAAAGAAAAATGCCGGCGTGGGCACGGATACAGGCGCAAAATTGCTTGTTGAGACAGAGCCGGAACGCCCTCCCCGGCAACCGGCAGCCGGGGTAAAGCCTGCAACCTCGCTGGGTTCGCTTTCGAGCATCCGGCAGCAGTTTTCCGGCGGAAGATCTGAAGATCAACTGCGGATTAAAGAGCTCTCCCCGGAAGGTCTTCGACAGGCATGGGACGAATACACCCAAAAGCTCAGGGAAGAAAAAAATCCCGCCGTACAAAGCTTCCTCCGGGCTATCCTGGAGATACAAGGAGTGAATCTCTTCGAAGTAGTGACCAGCAATAACCTGGAGATGAAATTCATCGAACAGGAGAAAAGAACTTTGTCGGAATACCTGCAAAACGCCTTCAATAATAAGACCCTCTCTTTTTCCATCTGCATAAGAGAAAACCCGGAGACGGAAGAGCCAGTCGAAAAGCAACTCAACAAGCGGGAACAGTTCCTGCAAATCGTTGAGCAATACCCGCTGGTAAAGGAATTAAAGGACAGGTTGAAGCTCGAGCTGGATTATTGAGCACAATTCGTTAAATTATGGCGGAAGATTTTGATATGTACGCGAATGGCGGCAACTTTGCCATCACCTTTATATGACAGCCAATTCAACACACCAGGTTTTCCAGACCACTTCTCCCGGCCGCTGGCAGCGTTTTAAATGGGGGGGCAGAATACTGCTCCTCTTCGTCATATTGGGCATCATAATTATCTCCATTGCGCTTTCACGTGCATATACACCTACCCTCCCAAGAATCAGGGAACAGAGCCAGTTATACAAAAAGGTGCTGGACACCAGCAGGACCTTTCTGTTCAAGAACAGCCTGATCGAGCAATATGGAGGATTCCGCAAATATATCAACGAAAAAGTGCCCTACCGGCAGGGAGCATTCCCGGGGCAAAAAAAGGATTCCAATAAATCAGGCTTCAATCCGTTTGCCGCCGATTCGGGTTTTCGCGCCTTCAACAAATTTCCGACAGGTATCCGCGCCGCTTTTTACGTCGACTGGGACGCACAATCTTTCCTGTCCCTGCAACAGTATGTCTCAAAAATGAACCTCGTGATCCCGGAATGGATCTTCATTGATCCCACCGCGGACACTGTATATACCAATGTCGATGACAGGGCCTGGACCGTCATGAAAAATGCCGGGGTGAAGATCATGCCGGTCCTTTCGAATAACTATAAGGAAGTGTTCCGTGGTGATGCCGTGCACCGGATCATCAATGATTCCGTAAAACGAAAAAGACTGATCGAAGATGTCCTGAAAATTCTCGAAAAAAATCATTTCGCGGGTGTGAACGTAGATTTTGAGGAGCTCCAGGAAAAAAAGAACGAGAACCTTGTGAAATTCCAGCAGCAACTCTATGAGCGCCTCCATGCCAGAAACCTGATGGTCACCCAGGATGTGATGCCCTTCAACGAAGACTATAATTTTAAAGAACTCTCGAAATACAACGATTACCTGTTCCTCATGGCCTATGATCAGTATTCAGACAATACGGGGCCCGGGCCGGTCTGTGATCAGAAATGGATCGAAGGGGCCGTGGATGCAGCCGTAAAGAATATTCCGACCGAGAAACTGATCCTGGCGCTCGCCGCCTACGGCTATGACTGGAAATTGGGCAAGGAAGTATCGGCCAGGGTCGTGAGCTACCAGGAAGCCCTGGTTACGGCAAAGGACCAGGAGGCCACCATCGATTTCGATAATAATTCCTACAACCTGCACTACGATTACGAAGACGACGACAATACCAAACACCAGGTCCAGTTCACAGATGCCGCCACCACCTTCAACGCGCTGCGTTTCGCAACCGAATATGGGCTGAGCGGGACAGCCGTCTGGAGGCTCGGATCGGAAGATCCCCGGATCTGGAGTTTTTATGATCTGGACATGCGCAAGTCCGCGATCGCAGGCTTTGACTTTAAGGCTTTCAGCCGCGTGGATGCGCTCGCCAATTTTGACTTTGTAGATTACGAAGGCAGCGGGGAAGTCCTCGATATCATCGCTACGCCAAATAGCGGAAAGATCACGCCTGAGGTAGATACCTCCGAAATACTGATCAGCGAGGAAACTTATGACAGCCTGCCCTCTAAATTCGTAGTGAGAAAGTATGGCACGAGCGACTCCATGAAACTCGTGCTGACCTTTGACGATGGTCCTGATCCCCGTTATACGCCTAAGATCCTCGATATCCTGAGCAAATATCATGTACCGGCGACGTTTTTTATCGTAGGCATCAATGCGGAGAATAATATTCCGATCGTCAAAAGAATCTATAAAGAAGGGCACGAAATCGGCAATCATACCTTCACGCATCCCAATATCGCGAAGGTGAGCCAACGAAGAGCCATTCTTGAAATGGAATCGACCCGCCTGCTGATCGAGTGCATAACAGGCCACTCCACCATTTTGTTCCGCGCCCCTTACAATGCGGATTTCGAACCCGAAAAATGGGAAGAACTGATACCGGTAGCGATAGCCCGTAAAAAGAACTACCTGGATATCGGAGAGTCCATAGATCCGCTGGATTGGGAGCCCGGCACCCCGGAAGACAGTATCGTAGCCCGCGTCATCGCCCGCAAGAATGAACTGACAAGGGCAGGATTAAGCGGCAACACCATCCTGCTGCATGACGCCGGTGGAGAAGGGCGCGACGCGACCGTAGCGGCCTTGCCACGGATCATCGAGTATTTTCAGGCCAGGGGTTTTAAATTCACCACCATTGCGGATGTGCTGGGCAAAAAAAAGGATGACCTGATGCCGCCGGTTCCGAAAGGAAGTGGTTACTATCTCCTCCAACTCAATTACTATCTCGCGGAGACGGGCTATTGGGGCGGCCATATCCTGTTTTCAATGTTTGTTGTCTTTATGATCCTTTCGGTCAGCAGGGTCATCAGCCTCGCTTTTATCGCCGTCATGCAGAACCGGAGGGAGAAGAAACACCCCATCGGATCTCTTTTGAGCTTTACAAAAGACGATGCTCCCCTGGTGAGTGTCATCGTACCGGCCTTTAATGAAGAAATCAATGCCGTCGGATCCCTCAATAACCTGTTGAAAACGGATTATCCGAATTTCGAGATCCTCTTTGTAAACGACGGCAGTACCGATCAGACCTATGAGCGCGTCAGCAAGGCTTTTGCCGGCAACCCCAAAGTCAGGGTACTGAACAAGCCAAACGGCGGGAAGGCCTCGGCACTGAATTTTGGCATTGCCCAATCCGAGGCAGCTTTTGTAGTCTGTATAGACGCAGATACGAGGTTGATGCCGGAGGCTGTCTCGAGATTGATGGTGCATTTTAAAGACACACATCCTTCGCAGCCGGCAAGGGACGGCTCGACGACCATCGTGGGAGCGGTAGCCGGCAACGTCAAAGTGGGCAACCAGGTGAATCTGCTAACCCGTTGGCAGTCGATTGAATATATCAGCAGCCAGAATTTTGACCGGAAGGCATTTGCCTGGTTGAATGCGATTACCGTCGTGCCGGGCGCCATCGGGGCCTTTCGCAAACAGGCCATCGAGGAAGCTGGCGGTTTTACGACGGATACCCTCGCCGAAGACTGCGATCTGACAGTCAGGATTCTTCGTTGCGGTTATAAGGTCGAAAACGAAAATACCGCCATCGCACTGACCGAAGCACCGGAGACGCTGAAAATGTTCTTTAAACAGAGGTTCCGCTGGTCCTACGGTGTCATGCAAACCTTCTGGAAGAACCGGGATGCCCTCTTCAATTGGAAATACCGCTGGCTTGGCTGGATCGCCCTTCCAAATATATTGATCTTTCAATATGTCATTCCCTTTGTCATCCCCCTGGCCGATTTTTTCATGATCCTCGGCCTATTGACGGACAATTGGGCCAAGATCGGAGGATACTACCTGATCTTTATGCTGGTTGATATGGCGGTAGCCGTACTCGCCTTCAGCTTCGAAAAAGAGAAGCTGTCCGACCTGGTCTGGCTGATACCCCAAAGGCTGATCTGGCGTTGGCTGACATGGTATGTGCTCTTTAAAGCCGTGCGAAGGGCCTTTAAGGGTGAATTGCAGCACTGGGGCGTGTTAAAAAGGACAGGCAACGTGAAGGATATGCACCAGGGTGCAGCATAAGACAGAATTGATCTTTTACCTGAAAATTGTGTAATTTCACGGCTCGGTTAAAGAATTGATTTTTCCAAAATAAGACATTGAATCTATGGCTGAAGTAATTTTAATGCCCCGGCTGAGTGATACCATGACAGAAGGCGTGATTGCCGCCTGGCATAAGAAAGTGGGGGATAAAGTAAAAAAAGGAGAATTGCTCGCAGAAGTGGAAACCGACAAGGCGACGATGGACCTGGAAAGTTATAAAGACGGCACCTTATTATATGTTGGGGTAGACAATGGAGGCAAAATACTGGTCAATGAACTGCTCGCAATTATAGGAGCCCCGGGCGAAGACGTATCATCCCTGGTAAAAGGCAGCGCCGGTGGCGCTTCGGCACCCGCGGCTGCACCGGCAGAAACCCAGCCATCCGCGCCCGGCCCCTCCGACGCGACTGCCCCTGCCACTGCGGCGCCTGCGTCCGGTGGACTCGACCTTTCTACGATACCCGAAGTGATATTGATGCCCCGCCTGAGCGATACGATGACGGAAGGCGTCATTGCAGAATGGCATAAGAAAGTAGGTGATACCGTCAAAAAAGGAGATATCCTCGCCGATATCGAAACAGACAAGGCGACGATGGAACTCGAAAGCTATAAAGAAGGAAAATTATTATATGCCGGCGCTCAAAAAGGCGATAAAATCGCAGTAAACGAATTGCTGGCTATCATCGGCGACGAGAGTAAGATCGACTTGCAAAAGATTGTTGCCGTCTCAAAAAACAAAGGCGTGAGCGGACCACAGGCTGCTCCCACCCCTTCTTCACAAGCCGCCGTCGGACAAGCCGCTGCGGCAACCGGCGCCGCTGCCACCGCCGCCCCGACGCCTTCGGTGAACGGAGACGGCAGGGTCAAAGCCAGTCCTCTTGCAAAAAAAATAGCGGCAGATAAAGGCATCGATATTACACAGGTTCCGGGCAGCGGAGACGGAGGAAGGATCATAAAAAAAGATGTAGACGATTTTGTGCCTCCAAAGGCAATAGCACCCGCAGCCACCGGAACACCCGCCACGACCGGATCATCCGCAAAATCCATGGTCCCTTCCACGCCTGCAGGGCAGGTAAGTTTCGAAGAAGTGCCTGTTTCGCAAATGCGTAAGACGATAGCGCAACGCCTGTCCCAGATAAAGTTCACTGCGCCGGAGTTCTATCTGACCATGACCATCGATATGGATAAGGCGGTGGAAAGCAGGGCAAAGCTCAATGATATCTCACCGGTGAAGATCTCCTTCAACGATATGGTGATCAAAGGCGTCTCTATTGCATTAAAGCAGCACCCTGCGGTCAACAGCAGCTGGCTGGGAGACAAAATACGCATTAATCATCACGTCAATATCGGTATAGCCGTAGCTGTTCCGGATGGACTGGTTGTACCTGTCATACGCTTTGCAGATACCAGGTCGCTTTCGCAGATCGCTGCCGAAGTAAAAGAATTTGCGCAAAAGGCGAAGAATAAAAAACTACAACCCTCGGATTGGGAGGGAAGTACCTTCACTATCTCCAACCTGGGCATGTTCGGTATCGATGATTTCACAGCCATCATCAATCCGCCCGATTCCTGCATCCTGGCGATCGGCGCGATCCAGCAGGTACCTGTCGTGAAGAACGGGGCAGTCATACCCGGTAATATCATGAAGGTCACACTGACCTGCGATCACCGGGTGGTAGACGGAGCGACCGGATCGGCCTTCCTGCAGACTCTGAAAGGCCTGCTGGAAGAACCCCTCAGGATGTTGGTCTGACCCTGCTTCTCTAAAACGCCGGCCTGGTCCCATGAGGTCATGGGTGTCCCCGTATACATACCAGATCTTATCCAGATCTATCCGGTCCCGCGAGACAGGGCGGAATCCGTTTAGCAACAGGGCATTTCTTCTCTTATTATCCGAAGCCGGGGAGACCGTCACAAGACGGCAGGACCTGTCGTCCGAATCCGGGAAGAATTGATGGATGACGGATTCCCAGACGATGGGTTCCCGGCACAATTCTTCACCGGATTCAGCAAGTCCGTTGATCAGGAACAAGTTCATGTCTCCTCTTTCTATCGGGAATCCGCAGGATTCTTCATCATGGAGATTCGCATAAACACAGCAGACTGCCTGTCCGTTCATGCTTCCCATCCATTGATCTTCCTTTTTCCCCCTGTCTCCCTTAAAAAAAGGACAACCCATGCGCCTCATCCAGCCGCGAACGAGCCGGCGATCGACAGGTCTCGCCGGACTCCATCCGATTGCATATGCGTGATCCTTTCTGGGATCGGCTAAAGCTGGCAATAATTCTATTTGCATAGCGCGGCCTTTAATGAGATTCATTAAACAGCTTTAACCAGCGCCTCAGGTCAACCAGATAAGTTAGCGGGACGGTGTCATCAGTAGAAAACAGAACTCGTTTAAAGAAGGACCGGACAAGGACGACTGTTCATGGCCTCGGAGGTAACGAAAACAATAAGAGTCAAGACCTCTCGAAAGATATGTGATTTGCCGGCCCGGCACGACTCAAATGACTAAATAAAACACTGAGAAATATGAATTACAGGCTTATTCTGTAGAGAAGTATAATAGTTTGCATTTATACTACAGGAACCCTTAGAACAGGACCGGGGTAAACCGAAACCAGATATTGTCATTGGCAAAAATCTTTTGCATGTCGTCATCCACCGGAAAACCACCGGGAGGGGGGCCATCGGGCATCGTCCCGCCGCCGGGAGGACCTCCGCCGGGACCTCCATCGCCTCCGGGCATATCATTGCCGCCAAAATCAGGCATCTGCATCCCTTTCTCTATGATGCCTATTCCAATCGGCCCATGTGCAGAGAAATTGGCGGGAAAGGCAGAGAAGGGGATGTCCGCCTCATAGATCAGCGTGTCACCCGCGAAATGAAGGGACACCGACAGTCCGGAGGAAGAAGAGAGATTGACCAGCTTCATCTCTTTTTGTTCCCCGACCAACGAATGCAATCTCTTTTTCTCGACCTGCCTGCCGCTATCATTTGTCAAAAAAGGAGGCGGCCCATCGGAAACCCGCTGGCCACCGCCATTCTGCTGGAAATTGGATCTTTCCTTTACGGGTAAGGGGAAAAGGATCCCTGTCGATTTATTTTTTCTGGCCTTGGGATCCAGCCACAACTCCAGGCCGTTGCGTAAGATTTTTCTTTGCTGGGACAGGTCTGCCGTCGCTACCCGGATATGAATACCCTCGCTGTCATTTGCCGCACTATAATATGTCCTGGCATCGGGATCATATCTGGCGGCCCCCTGTTGACAATCACCGGAACTACCGATAAAAGCAGCCGCAAAAAACAAGAACCACTCTTTCCTGATCAGCATTTTTGTAGACACCCTTACCGATTTTTAGTATGAGCTAAAGCTAACCGGTCAGAAAACAATGCCGAAATATTATGGATGAACCAGGCATATGTGTCGGAGAAAAGTCTATTTCCGCATCCATTCGTTTATGAAATGAATATAGCTGTCACTGATCGGCAACTCCCTGGACGAAGTCAGCTGGATTTTTCTATTCAGAATGGATTTCACCCTGGCAACCGGTACAATATAGCTGCGGTGTATCCTTTTGAATCTTTCCGGCGGCAGCTTCTCCAAAATGGACTTTAAGGTCATCAGGCTCAGCAGGAAGCTCTTATCTGCGAAATGAATCTTTATGTAGTCCTCCAGGCTCTCGATAAACTCTATATCTTCCAGCTGGACTTTCACCATCCTGTATTCCGACCGCACAAAAAGGCTCTCCTGTGACTCGGTCGCCGGTCTTTTCTTATATTGATAATATTCTATGGCTTTATCCACGGCCCGCGCGAATCGCTCGAACTGTATCGGCTTCAGCAGATAATCCAGGGCTTCCAGATCGAATCCGTCTATTGCAAACTTTTTATAGGCTGTCGTAAAAATAACCATGGGCTTGTCCTTTAAAGATTTCACCAGGTCGATCCCGCTGATATCGGGCATATTGATATCCATAAACAGGAGATCCGTTTGGGTATGCCGCAGGAATTCCGCCCCTGCTATGGCATCATCGAAGGTCTGCACCAGTTTCAGGACAGGATATCTTTGCGTGTACTCCCTGATCAGCCCCAACGCAAGAGGTTCATCGTCAATCGCCACACATCTTATTTGCATATCTTCCTAATTTATGATAACGGATAATATATTCAGTTCCGGAGCAACAGCTTCACGGTATAGTAGTCGTTCGCCGTATCGATTGTCAGGTCATACCGGCCCGGATACAGGTATTGCAATCTCTGTCGGGTATTCGAAATACCGATCCCTGTCCGCTCCATCGTCCTGTTGACAGGATAGATCTTATTCCTGCAAAAAAATTCGATAAAATCGGGGCCGGCAAATAATTTTATAACAATAGGCGATTCATCATGCTTGCTGACCCCATATTTAAATACATTTTCCACAAAAGGCATAAGAATCAGGGGGGCTATTTTCTGCAGTTTCCAGTCGCCCGATACGCTGAAATCGATCCTGTCGTTGGTGCCCAGTCGGAGTCGCTGCAGGTCTATATAATCGACGATAAAATCAATCTCATTCTGAAGGTTCACATAGTCTTCCTTGCTGTCATCCGTCACGTATCGCATGATGTTGGAAAGCTTCATGATACTGTCGGCAGTATATTCGCTCCGGGTCACAGCCAGTGAATAGATATTGTTCAGTGTATTGAACAGAAAGTGGGGATTGATCTGTGCCTTCAGGAATGACAGTTCGGCATTGGCCTTATCGGCCTCCGCCCGCGCCACCCGTTGCTCCGTTTTTTGCAGTTGAGCGGATATCTTCGCCGTGATACTCAAAGCCAGAATCATAATAAACAGGAACAAGCTGACGGCGTCGAAACGCGCAGCCGGCCTTCTTCCGGGTGGCATGCGGCCAGGAAACGGAGGGGGGCCATGCCCGAATTCCGGAGGGGGATTCCCCGGAGACGGGGCAGGAACAGAGTCCTGAGCCGGCGGGAAACCAGGACTTCCGGGCATGGATCGAACCATATGACTCTGGAAAGAGTTCGTCATCAAATGGTCAAACGGCCTCAGATAGATTACCGCAATCAATAGCAACAGGATGATCGAAAAATACATCGTGTACTTTTTCCTCAGGTAGAGTCTGGGAATAAGTACCACGGTATTAAAATAAAAAAGGAAAATATAACTCGTATAAAAAAACAGGTGGTCGGGTTGCACCAAGGTGGAGAGCACATTCCCGCTACCCTGGAAGCCGGATGCAAAAAGCAGGGGAAGACTGATAAAAATGAGCCAGCCTGCCCCGTGAATAATAAACGCGGAAGCCTTCATACGCAACATAACCTTAAATAACCCTCAAATTACCGATATTTATGCGGTTGGAAGATCAGGCGCCGGTGAGTAAGCTGAATGTATGGATGGAAGACCGGGAATCAATAGCCCTCTCATAAGGGAATAAAAAAAGGGCTGTGATAGAAATCACTGCCCGTTTCAAAATCCAATATCCTATGAAAAACCGATTAGGGTAAGGCAATACGGGTGCCAAAAATATAAGTATTTAACAATCAATATTTTATGGATCCAGACAGGCCCCGGCTTATTCCCTCAGTTGGAAAAAAATTCCTGAAAAGAGATCGCGGAAAACGTAATGACAGGAAAACGATTACAACAGGTAGAACTGCTCCGGCTCCCAGGGTGCCGGCACCTCTTTCTCTCCCAGCAACTGCCGGATATTGATCTCAATCGTCCGGGCGATCGCCATAACGGCGGTATCCGTGGGCTTGTTTTCAAAAGGATCCTGCATATCTTTCGCAGATCTCTCTATCAGAAAAAAAGTAGAGGCTACAAGTATCATTAAGGGGACCTCATAGAAGCCGATACTCTCCAGCAGCGTCAATGATAGCACGCTGAGAAACAGGTAGATGAAGAAATGAATAAACCGGCGATAAGTCGTCGGAAAGACCGTCCCCTTGATCCTTTCCGATTTACCCATCGAATCGACCAGCCGGACCACGGTACTGTCGAGCTGAATCTGTTGCAGTTGGTTGATCGCGCCCAGCCGGTATAATTCCTTCAGATCCCGGGAATGCCGGTTCAACAGGTACAACGGCTTGTTGTTGTGCACTTTCAAACCGGCTCCTTCGTCCTGCGAAATGAAAGGTCCAAGACCTGCCAAAGGGTCCTGTTTCCGCAACGATTGCCCGAGGCAGTAACACCAGCCCATCTGGCGATAGGCCATCCCCCGGAATAATTCTACCACAACCGGATATGCCATCTGCTCATCGGCTATAAAACCCTGTAATTGCAAAACCAGGGAACGGGAATCGTTTACAATCGCTCCCCATATCTGTCGGGCCTCCCACCATCTGCCATAGGACTGGCTTAATTCGAAGGCAAGTAACAAGGAGATACTCGTACCCAATATCGAAGGAAGCGCAGCGGGTATTTCCGGCAGATCGTTCTTGAAAAAATGCTTAAGCGTGTGAAAAAAAACGGAGATGATAAGCACCCGGAATAAATCATTCCGGATCCTGCTGAAAAGGTAGGAGAAAGGGATTTTTGCATCTAGTAGCATACCGGAAAATACAAAAAAAAACCGTCCTAAATTTGTTTCTCATCCCGGCCACATGAATATACCCGACCGCAATTACAGCACAATCAGCCCTTCCGCGAAATCACTGTTGCTGATGAAAGGTTTTACGAACATCCCGTTTGCCAGGCAGGCGGCGGAGTTGATCTCTTATCCGGAAAAATACATACCGGATCCCGACAGCAAAGATTTCGGATTTTGGGCGAGGGCTGCGCATTTCGAGAGCCGGTACCTGAGCATCGATCAGCTGCTTACCCCCTTGACTGTCAAAATATTTTGGAGCTAAAGAAGCAGAACCCGACTATTCCAAACTGAGCACCCTGGACAAACTCCTCAGAACCGCCTCGGGGTTGCTCTTCCAATCCGCATCCTCAGTATCGGCATAGATGGAAGCCTGGTATTTCCTCCTTCCCTTTTTCCTTTCGGGCTATGGCAATATAATCTCCGGGTTCCGCGGCGAGGATCTTTGTGTCATCCCAATCCCCCCATGCCGTCATCCCTTATTCGACGCCTTTTACGGGCATCCGTACTATATAGATCGCAGCAGATGCGGTGATGAACAGATCCCGTCTGTCCTTTCCGCCGAAACAGACATTCGCGGTCCAATCCTCCGGGATATCGATTTGGTCGATCTTTTTTCCATGGCGGTCAAAAACGCTCACACCTTTTCCGGTGAGATAGACGTTCCCCCTGGCATCCAGGGTCATTCCATCGGATCCCATCGATACAAATAACTTCCTGGCTCCCAGGGAACCGTCGGAACGAATCCTGTATCGATACGTCTTCCCTGCCTTTATATCTGCCACATAGAGATAACGACCATCCGGCGTTCCCACGATACCGTTTGGCTGCATAAGATCGCCGTCTGCTATGACCGGTTCCTTACTGCCGGGCGGCAGATAATATACTTTTTCTCCATCGAGGTCGGAGTGGGTCCTGTCCCAATAGGGGCGCTGGTAATACGGATCGGTAAAATAAATCCCGCCGGAAGGATCTACCCAACAATCGTTGGGACCGTTTAACCGGTGGCCCTTGAAATTATCCACGAGCACTGTAATCTTTTTATCCGGGCTGACGGACCACAATTCGTCTTTCCCGTCGGCACAGGTGATCAGCGAACCGGATTTATCGAAATACATACCATTGGAACGCCCTGCTTTTTCCAGGAATATCGAAAGGCGGCCGCTCGTATCATATTCCCAGATCCTGTCATTGGGCTGGTCCGTAAAAAAAATATTGCCGGCGGCATCCACCGCGGGCCCTTCCGTAAAACTAAATTGCCGGGAAATGAGACGGGGCGCGGATCGGCCCTTCAAACCCGGCCCGGCCGTATCGAGGTGGACAAGACCTGTCGGCCCTTCCCTCTTATTCACGCTTTTTCGCGCGTCCCGTCCATTCGCGTTCATTCGTATTTGCCCCGAGAAGAATAAACCCGCAAACAGTAGTACAACGTATGATTTTCTCATGATGATTAACCTTTTAGATCCACGATTGCATTGATTGTCAAAGCGACCACTACGGTATTGAACAAAAAGGACAGCAGCCCGTGCAACAAAGCCAGTCTCCGCATCGGCCGGGACACGATCTGTATATCGGACACCTGGAATGTCATCCCGATCACAAATGAAAAATAGGCAAAATCCATATAATCCGGGTGAAGCTCCTGAGGAATCTCCAGGCCTGCGACATTGGTCTCCGGGTTGTTGGGATGATCTCCATAATATAAATGGGCATAGCGATAGGTGAACATCGTGTGAAGCAGGAACCAGGAACAGGTCACCCCGAACAGGTAAATGACGGTCTCGAGTTTTTTCCCCAATATCCACTCCCCTTTCTTGCCGAGTAGGATCATGATCGCAAGGAGGCTGCAGAGCGTGGTGACCAGCAGGATCACAAAGACAAAGATCCGCTTCGGATCCTGTATCCTGGCTAACAGTCTGATCTGTCTGGGTTTCATCGTGAAGAAGGTGATCGCGCTCATCCCGATCATCAGCAGCCCGAATAGGTCCCAACTGATCATAAGCCGGGTGATCGCTTCCATATTCTCAGGAAGGAGGAGGAGAAACAAACAGGTCCCGATGATCAGGGAGAAAAGCATTTTATAAATGACCGGAATCCTGTTAAAGGTGTTGGCCGGAACGGTATTTGTTTTCAATGTATATGGGTTGAATGACCAAATGTAAAAACTATTCCCCTATACTGCCACCGGCTTACTATGAAGGCAGCAGATTTCTTCGGAAAAGAGGTTTACTGCGATGCCTGGTCGCCTGTTCATATGCATAGGCCATCGCAAGCAGACGGGCCTCCTCGTAAGCTGTTGCGATAAACGAAATACCCGCAGGCAGACCGTCCACCTGTCCCATGGGAACGGTAATATGCGGGAATCCGGCGATTGCTGCAGGTGTCGAGACGGAGAAACCGGTATCATAGTCCCCGTTTGCCAGGTCGATGCAACAGGGCAGCCCGTTGGTGGCGCCGGACAGTGCATCCAGTTTGTGCTCCTCCATGATCCCCGCAATGATTTTCCGGGAAGATAGGGTCTTTGCAAGCGCATCGGTATATTCGGCTGTCTGAAGATCGCCTTTGGCCTGTGCTGCGATCAAAGTCTCCTGCTTGAAATAGGGCATCGTTTTGTCCGCATGCCGTTCATTAAAGGCAATGACCTCCGCCAGGTTTTTCGGCAGCTTATGCTGAACGTTGCCTGTCATCGTCAGCCCCGCCAGATATCGGTTCAACCCATCCTTGAACTCGTACAGCAACACCTTAAATTCCGCATCGCCTATCTCATTGATGCGTTGAATCAGGTCAACTTCCACGAGGACGGCGCCCAACCCGGCCATCACCTGCATCGCCCGCCGGACCAGGCCTACCATGCCTTCATGCCCTTTCAGATGCGATTTCTCGATCCCGATCCGTCTGCCTCTCAACCCTTCCTTATCCAGGAATACCGTGTAGTCCGGGTAGGACTTCCCGTTACTCCCGGTAGTCACCGGATCGTTCATATCAATACCGGCGAGCCCACCCAGCAGGATGGCCGCATCTTTAACCGTTCTTGCCATCGGACCGGCCGTATCCTGCGTCGCGGAAATGGGGATGATCCCCGAACGACTCCACAACCCCACCGTAGGCTTGATACCGACGATCCCGTTGACAGATGAAGGAGATACGACGGAGCCGTCCGTCTCCGTGCCAATCGCCAATGTACAAAGGTTAGCGGTCGTTGCTGCACCGGAACCCGAACTGGAACCCGAAGGATTCCGGTCGAGTATATAAGGGCACCGGGTCTGTCCACCCCGGCTGCTCCAGGCGCTGGTCGAACGGGAAGACCTGAAATTAGCCCATTCGCTGAGATTGGTCTTCCCCAGCAAAACGGCCCCGGCCGCGCGCAAACGGCTAATAATAAAAGCGTCGTGCGCGACGATATTTCCCGATAAGGCAAGCGAACCCGCCGTAGTCATCATCTTATCGGCGGTATTGATATTATCTTTTACGAGCACGGGAATCCCGTGCAGCGGCCCTCTGACTTTGCCCTCTTTCCTCTCTCTGTCCATCGAAGCGGCAATGGCAAGAGCATCGGGATTGATCTCTATGATGGCATTCAGCCGGGGGCCGTCACTGTCCTTATCGATTGCCTGTATGCGTTGCAGATATTTTTGGGTGATCCCCACCGAAGTGAAAGTCCCATTGCCCATCGCGGTCTGCAACTCGTCAATGGTCGCCTCATTCAATTCGAAACGATCTTCCGGATCTTCCTGCCGGAACCCGTTCCCCTCCGGATCGTTTTCCGTTAAACCGCTTAGTCCCGAAGTTGAGACCAGGGCCAGCTTCGATAATCCCAGACCGGCCAGGGAACCGTTGCGAAGGAATATTCTTCTATCCATGGAAAAGGATTTGAAAGGAACAATAGTGATCGAAGAATAAATGTAATATAAAAAGGGCTGCCTTTTGCAAAGGGCGGCCCTTATATATAACGCATCCTCCAAAGACGAACCTACTTCACCGGTGCATGCAGCATCAGGTTGACAATTTCGTCCCGGGTCAATGCTTTGCCGAATATCATCACGTCGTCGATATAGCCTTTGAAGACCCTTTCGGGGGAGTTGGCATTCCGTCCGATATTCCACAGGTTATGCGAATAGTCGTTCAGCCCTGTCTCTCCGCGAGGATCCCTTGCCTCCATCTGCTTGGTGGCCGCTAACCGGCCATCGACATACAATTCCTCCAGGGGCGGCCGGCTGACGCCGGCAAGATGATGCCAATGACGACTCCAATCCGGCGGCGCCTCCGCATAGGCCTCATGCCCCTCCCATCCACCCGAATAGAAGTTGATCACCTTGTTGCCGCCCTTGAGCTGCAGACTGTTCCATTCGCCTTTTGAAATAATATCGGAAAAATTCTCTTCCTCCATCGGATAGATCCAGGCCATCATCGTGAGGCTGGATGCATGCCGCAGTGTATCGAGGTTGGAACTGGCCGGAAATTCTATATAGCTGCCGGCAGCGGCATCTGTCTGTATGGCCTTCCCGAATAGCCCGTTTACCCATTTCACATTCCCCTTTACGATCCCCGTATTTCCCCTCCCCGAGAAATCCATTACATGCGCTTCCGGCCCCTGGTCAAAATTCAGCACCAACGCCGCCCCCAGGCGGTGAAGAAGCCCGGTGTCGGGGACAGGGGCCGCCCCTCTCTTCAGCACCCTCACAACCTCCCCGGGCATATTCCCGATGCCAAGCGTATAGAGACCGTCTGTTTTCAGACAAACAGAAAACCGGGCCTCCCGCTCTTCTCCGGGTTCAAGAACGAGCGTCCGCCGCTGCCATTCATGGGAGCCGTTCATAAGGACTACCTCTTCCCCGGCCCTGGAACTGCCGGTGTTCCTGATCCTTGCACTGACAAGGAAGCTGTCATTTTCAAAAACCACGGCCGGCATGGGCAACCGAAAATCGCCGTAGACAAAAGACGGGGGGGTCGCCGCTATCACGAATTGCTGTGACTTCCCGCCATTCAGGGCTACCCCGTGCAAGCCCTCTCTAAAAAGAGTGAGAGGCATGGAAATGGTTTTTGTCTCCCCGGCGCTTATCACTTCACAAGCCGACTGAAAGGGTTTTCCGTCTACGCCGATATGCAAAATGACGCTGCCGGCTGCCAGGCCCGTATTTCTTACTTTTACGGACAGGATCACCGGTTTCCCTGCCTCTGTCCTATGCGAGGAGAGTCGTATCTCCCCAATGGAAAAGACAGGACAAGCCTTCGTCATCGAGGGGGGCGCATTTTGCGGGTCGCTCGCCCACTGTCTGTTGGGAGAAGCTCCCATTTCAAACCGTAAAGTGTCGCCGGCGAGGATACTTTCGTGCGTGAGGAATGGAAAATCGTATGACCGGCCACCCAAGCTTGCCGACCGGATAAATTGATTCCGCGCGGACGCTTTACGGGCCTGCAATACGAAACTCTTCCCGCCGGGAAGATGGATCTTCACTTCGTCGAACAGCGGGCTTCCGATCTCGTACAAAGGCAGGCCGGGCTCGACCGGATAGAACCCCATAGCGCTAAAAACATACCAGCTCGACAAAGCACCGAGGTCATCATTGCCGGGCAGACCACCCGGATCGGCCGAATAACTGTCGTTCATGATGCGGCGAACCCATTGCTGGGTCCTCCAGGGTTCTCCGGCATAATCGAAGAGATAAGCATAGTGCAGAGGGGGCTCGTTGTCATGTACATACTGGCCGCTTCGGAAACATTCCGAAAGCCTCCTGACAAAATTCACCCGCCCCCCCATCAGATTCGTCAGGCCACGCACATCGTGGGGAACAAACCAGGTGTACGTCCATTCCGTACCCTCACAATAGCCACCGGTTCCCCACGCGCCGTCAGCCGTCTTCGCTCTCATAAAAAAGGAGGACGGGTCGTAGAGGCTGCCGTAACTGTAAGCGCCCTTCAATAATATTTGCCGATCGCTGTCAGCCATTGCGGTTCCTCCCGCTGCGTTCGCCGTTAATTCCAGGAAGCGTGCGGCGGCCCAATCGTCATAGGCGAACTCCAGCGTCTGAGATACGTTATTGGTGATATCCGCCGGCACATATCCATATCGCCGGTAAGCAGTCATGTCCCTGCGCGCGTAAGGGGGACTGAGCAGACTCTTTCGGATAGCCGCCCCTGCCTTAATCGCGTCAAAATTTCTTACTCCCTTACAATAGCTGTCCAGGATGACTTCCGTATTATGATTCCCAAGCATGTTATCGGCAGGAAGCCATCCCGTCCGGTCATAGTCGTCCAGGACGGAGGCGATCATATCCCCTTCGCGCTCCGGCTCCAGCAAAGTGATCAACGGATGCTCGGAACGGTAGGTATCCCAGGGAAACAGCGGGGAATAGCGTGTCCTCTCCTCATCCTCATCGGAAAGGATCCTCGGCATAAAAAAAGAATGATACAGGGCCGTATAGAAGATCTCGCGCTGCGCCGCCGTACCGCCCTTTACTTCGATCTTCCCCAACTGCTCATTCCAACGCCGACGGCCACTCCGGCATAGCGCCCCAAAATCCCAGTCCGGCATTTCAGCGGAGAGATTTTTCCCGGCCTCCTCATAGGAGCGGGTTGAAAACCCGATCTTCATATCGACGGTATCGTCCGCGATCGTCGAATAATCCAACCGCAGCGTCAGGCGGGCGGAATCGGTCTCCCAGGTCCTGAAAGGTCTGCTGAACGATGCAACAAAATAATATCCATGCGTTGAACCGGACACCACGCCGGCGGAAACTTCTTTTAAACCCGTTAGGTCGGAGACCAGGATATGCGAATGGTCCGAAGCGGGAAAGACAAAACGGCAAAACGCCGTCCGCGTAGCGGCGGCAAAAGAGGCTTTTATCCCGTAATCATCCAGCATCACGCTGTAATAATAAGGGGTCGCTTTTTCCCGGGTATGACTAAAAGAAGAGACAGGGGCGGCCGTCCCCCGTAAAGAATCCCCGCCCGACACATAAGGCATGACATGAAAACTTCCCCGCGACGACCACCCGCTATTGCGATTGAGGAAGCTAAAGGACCTGATCTGCGTTTGAGAGTAGATATAATCATTGGGAGAGATCTGGACCATCCCGAACGGCATCAGTACGGCGGGGAATGCCCCCCCATGAGACTCCCAAACTGTCCGGTGACCGGACTTATCGGTTCCGATAGCGGGATTGACCCGATCCACGGGATTCCGGTCCTGGGCGCGAAGCGCCCCGAAAGAACAAACAAGCAGGAGGAGAGGCGCGGCAATCTTTAGATTCATCATATACCCGGGACCTTACAATAAATTAAAACCGTACTAAAATCAAAAACCATGTAAAAACGAAATCCGCTCTAAAATCAATCCGATATAAGCCAATGACAAACGCATGCAAAATTAAAGAATGAAAAGATAGGGATTGTATATATTTATCGTATGAATCGAATTTTACTATCCTCTGTCATCACGCTCTCTTCCCTCTTGGTATCTCAAACTCCGGCGAAAGCCCAGGACCTGGTCAAGGCTGCCGGCCGGTTTATATCCCTTCTCGATTCAACGCAACGGATCCGCGCGCTCTATCCTTTCGATACGGAGGAGCGGTACGGATTCCATTATTTCCCGATCGACAACCGGAAAGGCATCCCCATGGACCAGTTGAATACCACCCAGACCGCCGCCGCCATGTATCTGATAAAGACCTGCCTGACCGAAGGGACCGTGAAAAAAATCAAAGAGATCATGCAGCTCGAAAAAGTGCTGATAGAAATAGAGCACCGGAAACCCGAGGACCATTTCCGTGATCCGGGTAAATATTTCCTGGCGGTATTCGGCATCCCGGGTGACCGGACGGTCTGGGGCTGGAGGCTGGAAGGTCATCATGTATCCTTCAATTTTTCGGCCGACAACAAGCAACTCGTGGCCGGCACACCCGGTTTCCTCGGCGCAAACCCGGCTATCGTGCAGGAAGGTGACCAAAAAGGCAAGGAGGTTTTGAAGGATGAAAAAGAGATGGCCTTCGCATTGCTTCACAAGCTTTCCGCCGATGAACTGAAGAAGGCGCTGGCCGATACCACCGCACCCGGGGATATCGTGACCTATATCAACCGTAAAGCCATGATTGAACACCCTTCGGGGATCCTCTATTCCGAGATGAGCAGCGACGCGCAACAGCAATTGCTGCGATTGGTAAACCTCTATGTTCACCGGTTTACAAAATTATTCGCCGACAATATGCTGAAAGAGATACAGACTGCAGGAGTGGAGAAGCTCCGATTCGCCTGGATGGGACAGATGGAATCCGGCCCCGGGCATCCGCACTACTATCGCATTCAGGGCCCCACCCTGATTATCGAATACGACAACACCCAGAATAATGCCAACCATGTTCATACGGTGGTCAGGGACCTGCTCCATGATTACGGAGGAGATCTTTTACTGGAGCATTATAAAACCAGCCATCAAAACTAAACGGATGCCGCCGTTTACTCGCTTCGCAAAGCAACGACAGGATTTGCAATAGCCGCTTTAACAGACTGATAGCTTACCGTAAGCAATGTCAGGAGCAGGGCGCCCGTCCCGGCCGCCGCGAAGATCCACCACGACAGACCGGTCCGGTAAGAATATCCCTGCAACCAGCCATGCATAAAATAATACGTGACGGGAGCGGCGATCAGCAGCGATATCGTCACCAGCGTCACGAAATCTTTTGACAGCATCCGCCAGATATGGAATACCGAAGCGCCCAGTACTTTCCGGACGCCGATCTCCTTGACACGTTGCTCCGCCATAAACGATGCCATTCCGAAAAGACCCAGACAGCTGATAAAAATCGCGAGGGAAGCAAAACAACCAGCCAGTTGGCCCGTGCGTTCTTCTGCTGCGAATTTCCCGGCATACTCCTGATCGGCAAACGAATATTCGAAAGGAACTGCGGGTATAATGGCCTTAAAGACCGATTCGATCTTTGAGAGCGCCCGGCCGGCGCTTACCGACGGATCGATCCTTAAGAGGATTGTACTCATACCGCCTTTCAGGTAGAAGACGGTGGGCGTAACCGGTTCGAAGGGAGAGTTCATCACCACGTCTTTTATCACACCAATAATTTTATAGTGTTCGGTATGGTCCACGTCTTTTTTCCAATCCAGGGTCGCTCCGACGGGATCTTTCAACCCGATATATTTTACGGCCGCTTCGTTGACCACGAACCCCGATGAATCACTGGCCAGCTCTTTCAGGAAATCCCGCCCCGCTTTGAATTGCCAGCCTATCGTTTTGCCATAGTCGACCGTCACGGGTACCGTCCCGAAACTCGTCTCCATAGCCGGGTCTTTCCCTTCCCACCCGATACCGCCGGTCTCGGAATATAACCCGGTGATCGGACTGCCCGATTCCGCGAAACCAGCCACGACGCCCGTATTCTTCAATTCGTTCCGGAGTACGTCTGATTTCTCCCGGAAATCATTTGTCGCCATCGGTATGGTCAGCAAACCGCCACGGGTATAGCCTACCGGCCGGTCCTTGGCAAATTGTATCTGGCGGTAGACAACGATCGTTGCGATGATCAGGGCGATGGAAACCGTGAATTGCAAAACGACGAGCATCTTACGAGGCATAGCTGCCAAACGGCCCAGCCGGAAAGTGCCTTTCAGAACTTTCACAGCCTTGAAGGAAGACAGATAAAAGGCAGGGTAGCTGCCGGCCAGCAAACCCGTGAAGGAGATGAACGCGATACCGGTAAACCAAAAAAATGGATTGAACAGGGGAATCGACAGCGTCTTTCCCGCAATCCCATTGAACCAGGGCAGTGCGAGCCTGACAAGGCCGATCGCCAATAAAAACGAACAAACAGATACCAGGAGCGACTCCGTAAAAAACTGTCCGATCAGCTGGCTGCGCAACGAGCCGATAGCCTTCCGGATACCGACTTCTTTGGCGCGCTTTTCAGAGCGGGCGGTACTGAGATTCATAAAGTTGATACAGGCCAGCAGCAATACGAATCCGCCGATGATCCCATAGAACCATACAAACTTCAATTCCTCGCTGGTGACGGTTACCCGGTTCTCATACTTCGAATACAGGTGCCACCGGCTCATCGGCTGGATAAAAAAGGCCGGCTTAAACAGCCCGGCCTTCTCTTTGCTGATATGCGGGATCTTCAAATCCTTTATTTCCCCGGAGACCCTGTCAAAATCTTTCCCGGGTTGCAGTTGGACATAGATAGCGTAAGCGTTTTCTTTCCAGTCGCCAAGCGATTCCCTGACAAAATCATTGGAGGAAACATAGAGGTCCCAGGGCGCCACAAAAGCGACCTCTTTAAAAAAAGAATTATCCGGCAGGTCCTCATAGACCCCTGTTACCTTGACAGCGGACTTGTTGTCGATGTTTGCAACCCGGCCGACGGCATCCTCATCGCCGAACAACTGTTTTGCCAGGGATCGGCTTAGCAGAACGGAATGGGGATTTTGGAGACCGTCCCTTGTGCCGGCTGCCATTTTGAGGGTGAACATTCCGGGTCCTTCCGGCTGCATATAGACCCCGCGCCGGGTCAATTTTTTATCGGTCCCGGCCTGATCTCCGGCCGAGATAATATGAGACTCCGTGTTGGAAGACAATACGACATTTTTGAAATCGCCCGCAAAAGAAGAATGCAGCTCTTCTCCAAGAGGAGCCGGGAGCGAGGAATAGGTTCCGTCTCCGTTATGTACCTTCACCTGCCCGATGCGTGCATAGTTCGAATGGCCCTTATTAAACGACAACTCATCATAGATCCACAGGCCGATCAATAAGGCGACAGCCATTCCAACAGCAAGGCCGCCGATATTGATAAAGGAAGACCCCTTGTTTCCCATCAGGTTCCGCAAGGCGACTTTGAAATGAATTTTTCCCATGATAGTGTTTGTTTCCGGTAACGATCCAAGAAAATGCCAAATTTCTAATCAATTACCGATCAAATACTTACCACTGCTCATTTATTTAAACTGTCCGATATTGATACGCCGTGTGTTCCGTTTTAGGATTATCACGGAACACGGGGCGATATTTTGCTCTTCAGGGCCCCGGAGACTTTTCATTTGTCTTCTTTAAATGGTATTGCTTTTAGAGCAATGGTCCCGGTTTAATTCAACAGCTCCAATTGTTTCAATTCACCGGCGATAAATGCGATCTCTTCCTTCGAGAGCCGCATGTTGGCGGCCTTCGCATTTTGAATCGCTTGTTCTTTATCGCGGGCGCCTACCAGGGCAATCGTGATACCAGGCCTTGCGAGGGTCCATCGGATGACAAGTTGGGAAAGAAGCGCATCCTTCGACCTTGCCAGTGGCCTGAGTTTATCCAGGAAGTCCCCTATGCGCCGGATGTTCTCCGGCTTGAAATGTCTGGTGCCGGGGCGATGGTCCCCCGGAGCGAAGAAATGGTCAGGCCGGATCTTCCCTGTCAGCAATCCTCTTTGCAAAGGGCTGTAAGCGATAATGGCCTTATTGTTCCTGACACAATAAGGCACCAGATCTTCTTCGATCGTCCTCTCCACCATGCTATAGGGGACCTGGTTGGATGCCAGCGACAGGGTCTTTTCAGCCTCGGCCATCAGGGCCGAAGAATAATTACTTACGCCGGCCGCACGGATCTTGCCCTGTTTGAGCAACTGCGCCAATGCTTCCATCGTTTCTGCAACGGGAGTAGTGGCATCGGGCCAGTGAATCTGGTAGAGATCGATATAGTCCGTACGCAGACGGCGGAGACTGTCTTCACATTCCCTGATGACGCTCTCCTTCCCGGCATACTTGTATACATCGATCGGCTTTCCGGAATTGTCGACGCTTTTAAAAGCAAGGGCCCCTTTTGTTCCTTCCCAACGCATTCCGAATTTGGTCAATAACTGAACTTTGTCACGGGAGACGTTCTGAATAGCCTCTCCGACGATCTCCTCACTTAACCCTTGTCCGTAAATGGGAGCAGTATCGATGGAAGTCACGCCCTGATCGTAAGATGCCTGTATGGCATCGATAGCGTCCCTTCGTTCAGATCCTCCCCACATCCATCCTCCGATAGCCCATGCTCCGAAAGTAATCGCTGATATTTTGAGATCTGTATCTCCTAATTGTCTGTATTCCATGATTCGTATTTTAGTCTGTTAATTTAGTATTTCTTCAATCTCTGCCCGATAATGCTTATCTGCGTCGATGATTGGTACGCTCTTAATACCGGCCACAAACGGCACCTTGCAACCTGCTGGCAATTTGCAGGATATTCCCCATGGATGGGAGCCGCATGCTCTATCGAGGTATTCCCGGGGGCAGAGGGCTGCCCCCAGGGGGCAGGAAAAGCGAAACCGCTACCGGCCATCACGATGATAAGCAGGACTGCATAAATGTTGATTCTTTTCATAAAAAAATAATTTATTTTAGGCTTCCCGTTTCCCCAAGCCACTGATACCGGGGTCAGATTTCACAAGCAAAGCAAAACATTCTGATTGGCACAGCCAACAACTCAGCATTTTGAAAGTCACTCATTAAATTGAAATTCACTCACAAAAAAACAAGCTATGGCAGAAAGAAAAATCAACTCCACCAATTATCTTAACCAGGCCTATCTCGAGGAGAAATGCCCGCTCAACGAGTTGCTATTCCTGCTCAGCAAACGGTGGATCACCGATATCTTATTTTGCATCGAAGAAGGCAATGGCCGTTTTTCCGGCATCAGGGAGGAATTGGAACATATCAGCGACCAGGTTCTCGCGGACCGGTTAAAATTGCTGGAGGGATCAGGGTTTGTAAACAGGGAACTCTTCTTTGAAGTGCCGCCCAGAGTCCAATATTCGCTGACCGAAAGAGGCAGGGAGCTCTGTATGCAATTGGAGATGCTTTGTCACTTTGCAGAGGGACGGAATGCGGAAATGGAGAGTACAGGAACAGAGAAAAACCTCGCGGAAGTTAAATAAAGACCGGCCTTTCTCAATTGCCGATCCGGTGCGCCGGTCTGGGATACCCGGGTTGAAAAGCCGACAGGCTATCTGCATGGACCCTGCCCTTAAATGCCGCCTGTATTGCCATCCTGGCTTCTTCTGCCAGCCGCATCAAGACCTCAGGGGCAACCTGCACCCTCGCATTGATCAGGAGAGTGGCTGACCGGGCGGGTTGAATGACGGGATCAGACCGCATCTGATCACCGGCGGTATAACTGATCTTTAACCGGTTATTTAGCATAAATTTCAAATGGCCTATAGGATGACCGGCATCCACCACTTTTTCGAACAGGGTGTGGGCGATCGCAAGGGCCGCTTCTTCGGCCCGCCCGTCAGGACTCTCTATCCTCAATTCCTCATCCAGCCAGCCAAGCGCGGCTTCCCCCTCGCCATACAGATCATAATCGATGTCGAGGGAAGACAGCCCCCCGGGGACCCGGTATTCGTTCAGCGCATTCAACCATCTTCTGACATCGTCCTCTTGAAAATTATCCTGGTAAAGGATGGTCTTATGTCCATACCGCTCCTGCAGAGTCAACTTCAGTTTTTCCAGCTCCGAAGGTCTCATGAGGTCGATCTTATTGACGACAATGATACCCGCTTCTTCCAGCTGCTTGAAATAAATATAGTTTACGCTCGCTTCAAAAAGCCTTTTATTTTCTTCAAGCAGCATTTTCAACAGACGGACATCCGCCAGCACAGAAAGGGTCACCTCTGTATCCGGGCGAAACCGCCGCAAGGGCTTTACAACGGTCGCCACCATATCGGTGCAGGATCCTACGGCTTCTGCAAAGATGCAGGCCGGATCATACGTTTGAATCAGCGATTCGATCCTTTCTTCCAGGTCCCGGTAATTGCAGCAGAAACAACCATTCCCGACCTGTAGTCCGGGAATGCCGAGGCTCTTGAAATAATCCCCGTCAACCAAACGAATGCCCTGGTCGTTGGTGATGACGCCCACGGGTATATTTTCCGCTAAAAGAAGACCGCAGGCCTGCCGTATTGCGGTCGTTTTGCCGCTTCCGAGAAATCCACTGAGCAGGTGTATCTTCATAACCCTAAAAATAACGAAAATAAATACATCGGCGGTCTAGTAGCCAAACCTGACCCCCATCAGGTAACGGGCTCCGTCCTGCATCCGTTGTACAACGATCCGGTTTCTTCCTGACTGGCCGGGGAGAAACCCGTTCCCCGGATCAGGATTAGGTTGCCGGATTTCTGAAACATAGGCTGCATTGAGCGCGTTGGCTGCTTTTGCGATAAGGCTTATATGCCTTCCCAGCCGCTTTTCCACCGATAAGTCCAGGAACGCATAACCGCGTTGCCATTGATCCAGACCATACCAGCCGGATACCCCATTGATCCGGCTGCCCGTATATACAAGGGAGACCTGGGCCGTTCCCCGCAGCGGGTCTTTGTACCAGATACTCAGACTTCCCAGGTTTCCGGATTGACCTTCCAGGGGTCGCGTCTCGTCACGGCTGACGGTGATCTCATCGCTGCTGATATTTTGGGGATCCGCCCGGGTCTGGAATTTGGCGACCTGGGTGATACGGGAAATGGTGAACGTATAAGTGCCCGTCAACCCCCATTTACCCCAGCCTTTTGTGTAGAGCAGCTCCAGACCGTAATTGCGGGCGCTGCCGTAATTTTTCAGTTGTTCGGTCAGTTGCCCCGCCGGTGTATAAGACAGCCCGTTCGAAGGTATCGGATACAGTGTGTCTCCTGCATTGAGTAGTGTTTTCTCAAAGGGGTCTATCAGGTGTTTGTAGAAGACCCCGATCTGCCAGGTGCCGGCAGTCCGGGAATAATACTCATATCGGAAATCCAGGTTGTCTGCACGGGTGCGGATGAGAAAGGGATTACCATCGACATTGTAGTCCTCTTCTGCCACCGAAAAAAAAGTGATATCGGCCAGGGCGGGTCGGGAGAGCCCCTTGAAATAAGAAAAGCGGAGCTGGCTCTTTTCATCCAGCGTATAGCGTCCCTGCAGACTGGGCAGCCAATCACCATAGCTGATCCGGATATGCTGTCCATAACTCAGGGCAGGGTTCACGGAGGAGACCGCGTCCTGGAGGGTCTGCTCCCGCCTGATCCCGCCTACCCAATCCATCCTGCCCCTGCTGTAACGGACAGCCAGGAACCAGGCGCCGATTTGCTCATAGGCGTTGTAAGTGTTGGGGTTGGTACCTGAACCCAGCGGGTTCTGGGGCCCATTGTCATTCAGCCATTGAGCATGGTAAATATCGATAAAAGGCTGTCCCATTCCGTTGCCCGTAAGGGCGGGTGTAAAAGTATAGCTGGTATAAAAATTGTCCCTGGTTTTATGACGGAGATCAAAACCGCCATCGAACAGAAGGTGCCGATGGAAAACAGCCGGAACAAAACTGACGCCGGCCTTGCCCTCCTCCTGCTTTTCGGAATTGGCCAGCCACTGTCTCTGCAGCGGACCGAGTAGGAGTGGCGTCTGGGTGACCGAGCCGCCTCCGGCCTGTATCCTGCCGGTTTCTCCGTCCAGTTCGGACCAATCGGGATAACGACCGGAAGCATAGGAAAAAGCAGCAGCCCAGTTCAGCGTCCATTCGACGCTCAGTTGATGAGTCCCCATAAGGGTGGAATTATAAATCCGCTGGATATGCAGCCGGGACCGCTGAAGGATGTCTATCCTTCCGGTGCCCGGCCCTGTGCGACCCTCATCCAGGCTTGTATCCGTAGACATACGGGTTTCTGCATCCAGCCGGTAGGTATAGAAACTGAAAAGGGTCAGTTTGTTCCGCGCATTCATCCGGTAGTCCCATTGGTTATACAGGCTTTTCCGGAATGTCGTGGTGGAATATCGGCGGGTATAGAAATCAGTTAGCCCCGGCTTATTGTCCAGTCCGGGTTCGGCGCCCGCCGCAACATAAAATCCATCCGAGCCATGGTGAAAGGCCTGGTAGTCGGCAGCCAGGACCAGGCCTAGTCTTCCCGCTGCCAGCCTGCGGCTAAACATGATTTTTCCAAGCAAGTCGGGCAAAGCTTGAACCTGGCGAAAAGAAAGGTTGTTTTTACTGAAATCGTCGCCTGTCGCATAATAATCCGGGCCAAACCTCTCGGCGGGCGATTTGGTCTGGACATCTGTTCGATTAAAGGTGGCAAAGCGCCGGTCAAAGAATAGCTGGCTGTAGCCCGTAGCAAATTGGCCCGTAAGCGCAGGGACCGGGCCGGCTTCTTTCATCACGACGTTGACCAGCCCACCGATCCCGCTTCCGTCCATATCGGGTGTCAGGGATTTATACACTTCTACGCGTCGGGCCATGACGGCAGGGAACAGGTCCAGTGGAATGTCCCGGTTACGGTCGTCAGGACTGGGTATCAGCATCCCGTTTATGAGGATGGAAACGTATTTAGGGCTCATCCCCCGGATGATCGCCTTGCTGTCCTCGCCCGAATTGCCCCTGATGACGGAGACCCCCCCTATACGCTGAGCAGCATCTGCAACGGTCAGATCGGCAGCTCTCTCCATGGTTTCGGAACCGGTCACACTTAGGAGCTGAGCGGAATTTTTCTCCAGCAGCTGTGCCTTTTGGTCGGATCCGCCCCCCGGATCGCTAAATAGTGAAATCGAAGGAAGGGTAACGACCCGGGGTGCAGAAGTATCCATCATATGAAGCACACCCGGCTCGCGCAGGGTATCGGCGACATCAGCTCCCCTGACTTGCACGAAGGCAATCAGGATACCTATGATGATGGTTACTATCCTTGCCCGCATACTTTAGTGTTGATTCCCACTTCCGTCTGTCTGGTAAGCCCCCATATCTTTTCCCGGCTGCGAAAGCTGGGTCACGCCAAAAACAGGATCTACCGGAACAGAGCCATAAGCCGTAAAACCTGTATAGCCCTTTCCGATAGCAGGCGAACCTGGCTGCAACCGGAAATTATAAGTGCCCGCATAATCTGCCTCGATGAAATTGATACCCGCTACGACAGGGAGAGAATAACCCACGAACATCGGATTGTTAGCCCCGGGAACAGTAGCGTTGCCGCCATTGATATCGCCTGGCTGGGCGGCAGTGATATATCCCGCAGGCAAGAACTGCCGGGTAATAAAGGAACTGTCCCCATAATTATACGTATAGCCATAGTGGACATTGGCTGTATCGGCTGCCGCGGTAGCAGAGGAGGCGCCCGTGATCCCCAGTCCGAATTTGCAATTGACCAGCAGGTTGTTGTAGCAATTACCCCGCCCATCGCTTTCAAAATCCAGTGAGCCGCCTTCTCCTACCTTTAGCTGCCGGTAACCGGTGGTCAGGATGGTATTGTTGTAGCAATTCATATTGGCCTGGGGGGAAAGACCGCCTGCATTGGCGGACTTGAAGGCATTGCCGGTACCTCCGACGACGACATTGAAGGCAATGTCTCCGACGCTTCCGCTTTTTACGTTCACGCATTCTCCCGCAGTGATGCCGACTTTTTCGAAAGTGTTCCTCAGGATCTCGAATTTGCACCCGGCGGGACGCAGACAATCATTGGCCGAGCCGTAGAGCCAGCAATCTTCGACGACAAGATTGGCGTTCGGATTTTGCATCCAGACACCATATCGCTGCAGTGTCGCCCTGACAGGCGCGTTGCTGGGTGTTAAACCACCCAGGTATTCAAGCCGCGTCCATTTCAGGATAACATTGCCCGACTGGGTGCCTCCCTGTATGCCGCCCCAATAGCCTTTAAACGCCGGATCGGTGCTCGGATTCTGTGGGTCCAGGGCCGGGTTGGATCGTAAAGCCGGATCCTGTACGGTTACGAGAATGGGAGCATCCTTTGTACCCAGGCTCAAAAGCGTGCCGTTCACAACGATACCGGGAGCATGATCCTGGGTGCCGATGGAGGTCTGGCCAGTGCTTGGCCCGATAATATAAATGGTCACGCCGCTTTGGATGGTGAGCGTATCTCCCGTGTTAATGGTGGCATCTCCGTGGTCGCTGCTCAGGTAATAAGTCTGTCCAGCCTTCAGGGTACCTGCGATGGCCCGGTTACTCGAACCGTTCTTGGAGTTCAGTGTATCTCCGCTTTGGACGTCTGTACCGGACGTGAATTGCTGCTGGGAGACGGTGACATGCTGGTCGGACTTTGAGCAGGCAGTCAGGAAAAGAATCATGACGGCCAAAATAGAAAAGACTGCTTTCTTCATGCAATATCGATATTAAAATGAAAAACAATAAAAGAGGCGTGATAGGAGTGCTTCAGTCTTCATGTTTGGTTACTTTAACGAAGGCTGCCCTGATAGGAGCGGGCATAACTGCATTTTCACCTTTAACCGCTTTCCAGGTGATGGCATTCATGAGCGGGTCCGGAACCAGATCCTCCTTTGAGAAATCGAGCCCCTTTGACAGGGCTGCCAATCTGGTGCCCGATGGATTTTTATCATCGAGGTTCACCAGGCAGGGCAGCCTGTTATAGGCCGCCGCATCATACTGAGTGCTAAAGCTGCGCCACATGGCAGTAGCGGAAGCATCGTACTGGGTCATCGGAGGCATACCCAGGATCAATTCTATCGTCCGTATCACGGAGGTGGTAGTATACATCGTGTGGTCCACAAAATGTCTTTTTACATATCCTCCGGCGATGTAGGCCGGAGAACGATGGGCATCTACATGATCCGGCCCGTCCTGGGCATCATCTTCCAGGATGAAAACCACCGATTCCTTCCACACGGGGCTTCGGCTGAGATGTTCCAGGAATAGCCCGATGGTCAGGTCGTTATCCGCCACGTGTGCAAAGGGAGTAGGACGGCCCGCAGATGTGCCTTCCGTATGATCGTTTCCAAACCTGATGGTCAGAAGTTGAGGGAGCGCACTGTTCACCACCAGCGAATCAAATTCATCTCTCCATGCCCGGTAACGGGCGGTATCGCGCACGTGCAGGTTGAAGCCCTCGAAACCCGGCATGAAATGTCCATCCAGCACAGGTATGGTAGCTTTCCCCCTGGAGGCAAATTCCCCATAGGTACGAAAACTGACACCTGACCGGCGAGCCTGATCCCATATATATAACTTATTCAGCGCCGTCGGACCCGTAGCTCCCCTCCCCCGTTCTCCATAACTGGTGGGCCAGTTTTTCTCCATAAAATCCGTCGCGTAGGCTCCCATGCTCCAGTTATGGCCGTCCGCGCTCACTTCCCCATCCACATAAAAATTATCCAGCAACACAAACTCCTTTGCGATCGCATGCTGGTTAGGAGTGATCTTTTCGCCGAACAGAACAAGGCTCGTATCCCCGTTGCCTTCCTTCACATCACCCAAAACCTGGTCATACGTGCGATTCTCCTTGATGATATAGAATACGTGTTTAATAGGAGAAGGATCCCCTACATGCCGGGGTATGGGATTTCCAGGTTCGATATCCGCTGCCGATAATTCCCCGGACTTATGATACGGGGTATTGTGATATACCGCCTGGGAATATACGGACAACTGGGCATCGGAAGGAATGGGAATGACACTCATCGTGCCCTTCATCAGTCCACCGATATACTGCTCCTTCTCCACCCGATTGGTCGCGGCCTTGTCGATACCGACCAACTGTTTCTTGTCGATGGGATTGGGGCCCTGCGGATTGGCAAAAGAAGAAAACCCCTTGCCGTTGGAAACATACAACTTTTTCCCGATCACCCTGACACAGGTAGGATACCATCCCGTCGGGATGAATCCCCTCGACTCGCTGGCGCCCGGTTTGCTCACATCGAATACGGCCAGGCAATTATTGTCGGCATTGGCAATATACAGCGTCTTGCCATCCTCGCTCAATGCTACCCCGTTGGTCGTAGACCCGCTGAGCTGGGTGGGATATAAAGCCACATTGAGGGTTTCGATAACTTTCCTTGCGCGGACATCGACAAAAGACACACTATTGTCGTTGGCATTGGCAACAAACAGGAAACGCCCGTCCCTGGAAAGACAAAGATCGTTCGGATGATCGCCGACGCCGATGCTGTCTGTAAAGGCGCCGGAATTCGTGTCATAAACCATTACCTTATCACCGCCCCATACGCTTATATACAACTCCTCCTTATCCGGTGAAAGCAGACAGGCATACCCTTCTCCGCTAAGAGGGAGCTTGTTTACAATCCGTCTCGTACGCAAGTCCGCCACATAGAGGCTATTGTCTTCCTTTGTAACCACATATAGACGCTGCTTTCTATCGTCGATGGTTATGCCCGCTGGGGAAATAAACATTTTTGGCCATGATGTTCCGAGCTTAATGGTATCGACAGTGACCAGCCTGTTTTTCAGGATCTCATATTTGAGTATCCAGTTGTCATTACCTCCGGAAGCGTAGAGATATTTTTCATCCGCGCTGAAGGCAATGCCTCCCCAGGATTTGGCAATCACCACTGAGTCCAGCTGACGGTCGGACCGGGCATCGATCAGCTGGATCGTCTGCGTACTCTGTCCGTTATTGGTAACCGCTGCGTATTTCTGTGTGCGGCTGACAGCTATATTGAGGGGTAAATCACCCAGGGACAGGCTGCTGCCTGCCGGCGTAAGGCTCCAGCCGTTGGGAAGCCGGACGCGTTCGCTTTCAATAGATGGAAGATCCCGGAAACGGGAAAGATCCTGGGCATTGCCGTGGAGAAGAAAAGGCAACGAGATCAACAGGACGGCGATTTTTTTAATATGATGTACATACATATTCCAAAGCTAATAATTTGGCTCAGATTCTGCAGCCGCCAGACATTATGTGTCTATTAAGTGTCTATAAAGCAACCCACCCCGATGTAAGAAAACCTGCCTGACGGAATTATTACGGGATCATACCGGAATAGCTACCTCCCCCGGCTGCTGCGCTGCCGTTGGAACTGTCTTTAGGGCGCCCTTTTTTTGAAGAAAACGAATATGCAATCCGCCGATGAGCAGGGCGACAATACCCTGGCCAAGTACAGTGTTCTCGACGCCAATATGCTGAGACAGGATCCCTATCAGCAGACCGCCGAGCGGCTGCATGCCGAAAAATGCCATCGCGTAGAAACTAATCACCCTGCCCCGCATAGCGGGAGCCACAGTCGTCTGGATCAACGTATTGCTGATAGTGATCTGTGACATCATCCCAAAGGCCCCGATCGTAACAAACACCAATGCAAGCGGATAATAGCCCATATGGGAAAACAGAACGAGACCCGTCCCGAAAACAAATGTGTTGATAGCCAGTATCTTCCTCAAGTTCCTCCCGGGTTTCAGCGAGGCCAGGAAGATGGCGCCCGAAAAAGCACCCAGCCCGATGGCGCTGTCGATAATGCCGAATGTCGAAGCCGTTCCGTGAAAGATGTCTTTGGCATACACAGGTATCAATGTTGTATACGGCAGGACGAGCAGGCTGATAAGCGCCAGCATCCGCAACACGAACGAAATTTCCGGGGTGTTCCTGATATAGGCCAGCCCCTCCCGCAGTTCTCCCAGTACATTTTTGGACCGCACCTTTGGAACGTATGCAGGCAGCTTCATTAACAACAGCGAAATGATGACCGCAAGAAAACTCAATGCGTTCAATCCAAAACATACGTCATCGCCGAATTTTTCAATAACGAGACCTGCAATCCCCGGCCCGATCAACCTTGACAAATTGACCATCGACGAATTGAGGGCCAGGGCATTTGGCAGATCCCTTTTATCGTCGACCATCTCATATACCAGCGACTGGCGGGCGGGTACGTCAAAAGCATTGACGATGCCGAGCAAAACACTTAATGCGATGATCTCCCAGACCGAATAGTGCCTGAAAAATATCAGAAGGGTCAACAGGATCGCCTGCGTCATAGAGACGATCTGCGTCAGCAGCAGCAATTTATACTTGCTATACCGGTCAGCGACAACGCCTCCGGCAAACGAAAACAAAAAGGAAGGAAACATCGTCGCGAACAAGGTGACGCCCAACATAAACTTGGAATGTGTAAGCGAATAGATTACCCAACTTACCGCCGTTTTCTGCATCCAGGTCCCGATCAATGACACGGACTGTCCGGTGAAATACAACCGGTAATTGCGACTCTTAAAAGCCCTGAAAGTACTGATCCTCATATTATCTCCTCTTCGTTTTCATCCAAAAAAACAGACCCTTTTAATCAAAGTCAACCAGCTTCGTCAGGGGTATCAGCGCCCGCCGCAAAGCCTCCTGCTCACCCGGTGAGCAGGTCTCTCTGATGGCCCGGTTCAGCCATTCATCCCGTTCATTCCTCACTTTGTACAGCATCTCCTGTCCTCGCTCAGAAAGGGAAATAATCGATTTCCGTTTGTCGGTATCGGAGATCCGCCGGGTGATATAACCCAGCTCCGACAGATGCCCAAGTATCTGAGACATGGACTGGGTGGTGATCTTTTCCATCGCTGCCAGCTCGCTGGGTAACAGTTCCTTGTGCTGATCCAATTGCCGGAGAGTCGACCGTTCCGTAAGAGACAGTTTCTCATTGGCCGTCGATTTGTTGCGCAGCTTCTTGATAAGCCTCGTAACGACCATCCGAAGATCCGATGCCAATTGGGGGTCTGACACGATATACTCTCTATTTGCCATATTATGGAGGTAAACTTGTAAGTTTACTTTACAAATATACGATAAAAAATGAATCTTCCCTGGTGACCGCGATTGAGATACCGCATCCTTAACAGAAGCTTCACAGGGCAGGATTTGGACTTGCAAAGTCAGTCGGAAACCTATGCCCTTGGTCGGAATAATAACAGGCTGAATGGGGAAATATCCGCGCTCATTCAGGTGGTATAACAGCCGCAATCTTCTCCGCAGGCTGGGGCGGGAGGCAGGATCGGGTATCCCAGCAGCAATTCCTCGGGCAAGGCCCCCCTCACCTCGTCGATGATTACTTCAAAACTGTAATCGTCGTCTGTAAGGCCGGAATCCCTGGCCAGGGATACGGACTTGCGGGCGCCCACGAAGAGACCTTCCAGCTGTGCCTGCAGCAAAGGCTGAATCCCGCCGGAACCATGCAGATAAGAGACGGGCGCTCCTTTCATGGTATTTTCCAATACCTCGCCTCTTCCATTAAACATAATATAACGAAGGGAAACCACCGTATTGGAAGAAACAGGGATCATGCCATTATAGTTTTACCACCGACGACAAACTGCCGGACCTCTATCCGGCCATAGGCAACCTTCACCGATGGGCGTCCGGCTTTGAGGGATACCGTCCCAAAGCCGCCTGCGGTAGATATAAAACAAGTCAGATCTCCTACCCTGGAATCGACATACAAGATCTTGTCGACGGCATCGTAGCGGATCCCCGTGAGCCCCTGCAGCAACCCGTAACTCGACATGGCCCGGGCATACCAGTGACCGCACTCGTACTCGTTAAAGGGATTTCGAACACGCCCATCATATCGGTTTCTGCATGTCTTCACGATAGCAAGCCCCTGTTCCACCTTACCCATCAACATAAGATGTGAGGCCACCTGGTATTCGATACCCGTCCAGACTTCATCACTGTATACGAACGGCAGGGACAACTTACCGCCTTTCGGCCAGGTGCACAATAATAGCCCCCCCTCTTTACCCACCGCATAAGAAGGACGTTGGGGGTTGGCATGTTCGGATAGATCGTCTTTCAGATTGTAACGATGAATGGCCAGAAGATGACTCGTAATCTTACGGGGATCGATAAAATCATCCAACCCGCACATACGCCCGATCCATGCGCCCAGCACTCCATCGCTGAGACAGCCGGTGCCATACTGGTACTTGGGTCCCTCTTTTTTTAAGATCGCTACAGCCTCAGGTGAATACTCTCCTCCGAACGACATGGCCTTTGCAGGATCGGGAGCATTCAGCTCCTTGTATTCAATCTGTTGAAAGAAGTACTCCCCATTATATAATTTTGTCTCCATAAACTCCCTGCCGCGCTCATAGAGATCCCGGTATTTGCCAACGTCCTGTTTCAAATGTTCACCCATCTCCGTCACACTCCTGAGAGCCCCCAGGTAAAAGCTCGTGCACATCCCCTCCGGGCCCCAGAACTCGATATCATAAGTGTTGTGGTGGGGCTCTTCCACAACTCCTTTGTTACGCGGATCCCAGGTCCCGATGCAGTAATCCATGCTCGTCCTGACCATCGGGTAGATCCTTGTAAGCCACTCCCCATCCCCGCTAATCCTCCACTCGCGGTAAACCTTCATGATGCCGCCCAACTGACCGTCCGCCGCCGAATGGAAATCGTGTTTCAGCGGGCTGATAGGCATATTGGCCCTGAAAGCCTGATGTCCTTTTTTGTTCTGGTTCTCGCAGAACTCCGTATTCCTCAATGTCCTCTCAAGCATCGGGAACAAATGCGGGATCGTCTGCGCATAATTCCATACATGCGTGCAAGAACCATGACAACAACCCTCATCGTCTCCGCATCCTTCCCAGCTCCAGAGACGTCCGTCATATTGCCGAAGAACCGTCGGCGATTTCAGGATCGTAAGATTAGCGGCCACAGCCTCCATCACTTCAGAAGGAAGCGTACTGGAATAGAAGGTTTCGGTGAATATCTTTGAATTTTTCGACAGCTCATCATAGTTATTTTTCCAATAGGCGGCTACTTCCCGGACATCGGCAAAACGGCTGCTGTACCAGGGTTTATAATTCGCCGAAGGATTCGCTTTTCCATTCGGAAAATGCAGATCGGCAGGGCCGGCGCAACAACCCTGCCCCGGATCACAACCCTGCTTCTCTTCCATCACAACATCCCCGATATGCAGATTCGACTCCGGTATATACCATGTCATCATCAGCCGGATCGTTTTACGCTGCCCCGGCGCAAGAGCAAAAGGCACAAAGAGAGAAGCGCCCGGCGCATCTTTTTCGACCGGAGGATTTGTACGGGTATTGCCATCCCGTACGGTGTTCCATGCCATCGTCATCGGATCCCACCAGCCACCGCGAAACCAGCAATGGTCCACTTCCGTGCCCGGCTGATCGGTAAAGACGGCAAAAGCTCCCTGCACCCAGGGCTTGTCTTTAACGCCCTCCTGCTGCAATACAAACCCGTTTTCAAATGACCCGATACTATTTTTGGCGCCCTCTTCGGAGGCCAGGAAATTCTTCGTGTTAAAAGAAAAAATCGCTTCCAGGCTATGGAGACCCTTGTTGACAAAACTATATTCCACAGCCCCTGCCGGGAGACCCGAATTGTCTTCATCGCCAGGAATGAACGGGCTCCAGCCGGTCAGGGTGACAGCCACCGGAAGGTCGTCATCCTGCAGGGTGATATTGCCAAAAGGAAAGCGGGTACTGAATTCCGCATGCCGGAACCTTGGCAGGCCGAAAGTCGTGCCCGCGGCGCCATTGGCCGCGCCGGGCCGTCCGAAGAGTTTCCATTGAGGCACCGGACCTTCCAGTATTTTTACCCCGTTCTTAAGCCCTTTTATGGCCAGAGCGGCAAATAAACCGGGTTCATTGAACATCTCCGGCCGGTTGCGTATGCTCATATGGGAGAAGGCGCCCGTCCCCTCCAGGCAGAACATCCCTGCACCCAGGCCCCCGATAGGAAAGGCCAGCCTGTTCAGATACTCACCCCGATAAGCTGTATTGAAGGACCGGCCGGTACCTGGAGTCTTGCCAGGGTCCCCTTCCCCGGAACCCACTCCTGCAGAACTCCTTTTTGCAGGAGCGGCCTTGACTAACCCGTCTGTCGGAACGATGGCGGCGCCCAAGCCCCCGAATGTGAGATTCTTTAAGAAGGAACGGCGGGGATTGTTCTTTTCCATATGAGAAGTCTTTGAATTTTTATAGCCTTACTAAGATAAGGGGTTTCAGCAGAGAAGGAGAACGGCAGGTTAAGATCCTATCAAAAATAGGCAACGGGATATCAAAAAGCTAAGAGAGAAAATATTCGGAAAATTATACTATCTTGAATTACCAAAATCTACTATATGAAAAAGGTATTAACGCTCCTCCTGACCTCTTGCATTTTATGGGGAAGTATAAACGGCTATTCCCAGACGACACCGGCTACCCAGACCAAAGCTCAGAAAGAAGCTGCCGACAAAGCAGCTTTAAAGGCCAAAGAAAAGGCCGACAAGGCCGCCGCCAAAAAAGCCGCCGCGGACCAGGCCAAGGCCGATAAAGCCGCCCTGAAAGCGAAAGAGAAAGCCGACAAAGCCGCCAAACTCGCCGCCGCCAAGACGAAAACAACGGCGACCACGACGGCCCCAAAAACAGTGACCACGAAGACGCCAAAGACAGTGCCTCCCCCACCGACCGTAAAAACCCCTCCCCCCCCTCCTGTAGTAACGCCCACTGCCCCTGCCGTAAAGACCAACCCAACGGTTACCGCCCCGCCTAAACCCGCCGTACAAACGACGCAACCCATAAATAAATCGGGTGACAAGGTAGTGGGCACGGACGATAAAGGGCGCACTATTTATGAAGGACCCAGGGGGGGGCAATACAGGCTGTCGAAAAACGGCAACAAGGAATATATCAAAAAGAACTGACAGGTCACTTGAGCCTGCCTTCCATCTCTTTCAATGGCATCGTGATCAGGCGTCCCATCGGCTGTGCACCCCGGTACGTAATGACACGCAGGGTAGTCGCGTCCTTGGGAGGAAGCAACGGGCCCGTATATTTCGGATAGAACCTGTCGGGAAATGAATTGTCGAATGTATAATAGATGTCCAGACCGCCTATCTCCGTACTCATGGCAATGGTGAGCCTGCCTTTCTCATCCTTTTTTGGTGTAAAGACCGGATCGTATATACAAGGAGCATATTTTACCGATTCTATATCGAATCGCCTGAAATGCTCCTCTACTTTGGGAATAAAAGCAGACCAGCTCTTTTTCTCCCTGGGCGACCATACGGATTCGGCGATCGCAAAGGCCCTCGGCCAGGTCATGTATTCCGCATGACGGATATTGTATACCTGCTCAGTCCACAGGTTGCCCTGCCCTCCTTTTATAAACCTGGGATCCGCTCCCGCCGGAACCGGTTCAAAACTATAGGCCTTGTCCAGACGAAGGGTAGCGTAGACATGCGATTCGATGATCGGATCTCCCTGCATATAATCCAGATAGGTATAAGTCGTCGGACTCATCACCACTTCATGATTCAAACGGGCGGCTTCCACCCCTCCCTGCTCCCCGCGCCAGCTCATGACGGCAGCACCCGGCGCCAATCCTCCTTCCAATATCTCGTCCCAGCCGATCATCTTTTTGCCCTTGGACTCCACGATCTTTTCTACCCTCTTTTCAAAATAGCTTTGCACCTCCCGCATATTCTTCAGCCCCTCTTGTTGCATCAGCGCCCTGATCGCATCGCTCTTTTGCCAGAAATTCTTCGCACACTCGTCGCCGCCGACATGTATATAAGGAAAAGGAAATAAACCGGCAATCTCCGTAAAGACCTTGTCGAGAAAAGCATAAGATTTTTCATTCGCCGGACACAGCGTATTGTCCACGAGTGCAATATTTCCCGAATCGGTCCAGTTCATAAAGGGCTCCCCGGAACCAACCTCATATTTATCGGCGCCGGGCGTACAGGACAACTCCGGATAAGAGGCAATTGCCGCCAGGCTATGACCCGGGACATCTACTTCGGGAAGGACATCTACAAACCTGTCCTTTGCATATTGTACGACCTCCCGGATGTCTTCCTGCGAATAAAATCCTCCTTCCGTACGGGGCTCGTCGGCCAACGGTGCCGAAAACGTGCCAAACTGTCCCACTTTATGCACCCGCCAGGCGCCCTTCGTGGTGAGACTGGGCAGACTTTTTATCTCCACGCGCCAACCCTCGTCATCGGTCAGATGCCAGTGAAAAAGATTGAATTTATAACGCGCCATCTGGTCGATATAAGACTCTACCTCCTCTTTGGTAAAGAAATGGCGTGATACATCCAGCATCAACCCCCGCCACGCAAAACGCGGATAATCGGTGATCTCCACGCAGGGCGCCTGCCAACTGCTGCGATGAACGAGGGAGGCACTTTCTATCTCGGGAGGAAATAATTGGACGAGGGTCTGTATGCCATAGAATATCCCGGCCGGATTATTCGCCTTTATGATGATGGTGCCGGGGCCCACCGTCAGCCGATAGCCTTCCGAACCCAGTTCCTTGTCCGCCGTTCCATTCAGGAGCAGCCGGATCGTCGCCGCTCCGCCTCCGATTGCGACTGTATGCCCGGTGGCAACGGACAATCGGCGTTTTAGCCACTCGGCGCTGTTTTTTAGCGCCTCCTGGCCGGACACAGCAACCACGACTCTCTCCGGCAACCGAAAATAACCATCCAGTCGCTTGAGCCTGACCGGTTCGGGTATGATGGCAATGCGGGTTTCAGCTTGCTGGGACCAGGCGGCAACGGATATCATGGAAGTCGCCAGGAAAAGACGGAGTTTTCTCATATACCAGATTTCTTTGTAAGCCTGTAAAGATAAAGAAAGTAGGCCTCCTCCGATGGCCGTTCGGAATAAATTCAGACCTAACCGGCAATAAATTCCAGTGTATCTTCGCGGACATGCAAGAGGCGTTCTTTCCAATCCGCAAGCAAATAGCGTATGCCTTCGGCATGATGGGCTGGAGCATCATGATCAATCTCATCAGCGTAATACTGATCTATCTGTATGTTCCCACTTCCGGCAGCGGTTTGCCCCTGGTAATCAGCCAGGTAGTCATCCTGGGCATCTTCAATATCATCTCCATCATCACGGGCGGCGGAAGACTGATAGACGCGGCCGTGGATCCTCTCATTGCACAACTAAGCGACAGAAGCCATCATCCAAAAGGGCGGCGGATCCCGCTCATGAAAAAAGCCATCCTCCCCTCAATGATCTTCTGCTGTCTCGTATTTTGCCCGCTCCGGCTTTCGGTAAGCGCTCTAAACGTGGCCTGGCTGGCGTTTACCCTCGCGGGTTTTTATATCCTGTCCACCCTTTATATCATTCCTTATAACGCCTTGTTGCCCGAACTCGCTCCCGGCTCCGGCGATAAAGTGCGTTTGTCCACCCTGCAGTCCGTCGGGTATGTCTTTGGAATCGGCATCGCTTCCAACGCCTTTAACATCGCGGATCTCTTCCAGCATTCCTTCGCGGGCCTCTCCCGTCTCGGTGCCCTGCAGTATACCGTATTTCTGCTTGCTTTGTTTGCCGCCCTTTGCATGGCGGTGACCGCCTGGTCCATCGATGAAAGAAAATACGCGACCGGCAAGCCCAGTTCGGTTCCATTCCGCAAAGCACTGGGACAAACGCTCGGGAACCGGAATTTCCGCTTTTTCATCGTAGCGGATTTCTCCTATTTTATCGGCGTCACCCTTATCAGCTCCGGCCTTCTGTATTTTGTAACCGTCCTGCTGCCTCTCAAGGAAACGATTGGCAACAAACTCATCATCACCATGGTATTGGTGTCTTTTCTCTTCTATCCGTTGGTAAACTTTCTTTCTGCCCGGATCGGCAAAAAACCGATTGTCATTGTCTCCCTGCTGATACTATCCGGCGTCTTCGCAGGGATTTATTTTTTAGGCCGCCCCGCCCTGGACCCCGAGCTGCAGATCTATTCACTCATCATTGTCGCGGCAATCCCGGTGGCCTCGCTGAATATCCTGCCTGTCGCCATTCTTGCCGAGATCATCGCCAAAGACACCCTGGAAACCGGGTCAAACCGGGAAGCCATGTATTTTGCCATTCGTTATTTCTTTGTGAAGATCGCGCAGACTTTCGGGATAGCCCTGTTCGCCATGTTCCTGGTACAAGGCAAAGATGTCGGACACGACACAGGAATCCGGATGAGCGGAGTCCTGGGATTCGTGCTCTGTTTTACAGCAGCTATTATTTTTTTGGGATTCAAAGAAGATGGCAAAAGACCCGAGTTTACAGGAAACCCCTGAAATTATCCGGACGCGTATAGACCATTTGCATGACATGAATATGCCTCATGTCAAAAGCCGCTTCGCAATAACAAAAATAATAATCCCACTTCCGTATAAACCGGTCGTCAAAGCCCAGCTGTCTGACGGCATCCAACCTTTCGTTGAAGCGGCGACGCCAGGCCTGCAGCGTAGCAGAATAGTGCTGCCCGAGGTCTTTCAGGTTTATCAGCGTAAGATCGCAGGTATGATTTACAGCATTATTGATAGCCCCGACAGACGGAAGAAGGGAACCGGGGAAAATATGTTTCTGTATCCAGTCCACTCCCTTCCGGAAATGCTCAAAACGCGAATCAGGGCAGGTGATCACCTGCAATGCGAGGATGCCCTCTTTCCCGAGCAGGGAAGCGCATTTTGCAAAATAGAGATCCAGGAATTTCGCACCCACGGCCTCCAGCATTTCTATAGAGACGATCTTGTCATAGCTACCCTTCAGAGATCGGTAATCTTCAAGCAAAACGGTGACCCGGTCCGACAGACCCTCCTCCTCCACTCTCTGCCTGACCCATTTGTATTGCTCGCCGGAAATCGTAGTAGTCGTGACCCTGCAGCCATATTGCCCGGCCATATAGATAGCGTTTCCACCCCATCCACTGCCGATCTCCAGAACATGATCGGAAGGTTTTATGCATAATTGCTGCGAAAGTCGCTCGTATTTCGCCCGTTGCGCCTCCTCCAGGCACATCCCCGCTTCCCTGAAATAGGCAGAAGAATAAGTCATCGTTGGGTCCAGGAACAAGCAGAAAAAATCGTTGTTAAGATCGTAATGCGCTGCTATGTTCTTCCTTGCACCATTTACACTGTTGCTCCTTTTACGGTGATACAGCCTGTTCATGAATTTCAATCCGTTCAGCAGGAACGATCGGACCCTGCTACCGGACACAGCCGGCGCATTTTCTATATTCAGCAGGAACCACCTGATCACACCTGCAATATCCTCGGTGTCCCAATCCCCGTCGACATAAGACTCCCCGAAGCCGATGTCCCCATAAAGGAAGCAACGCCGGAAGAAATCATTGTTCCGTACGCAGATCCTGACGACCTGATCTCCCTGCCCTTCCCCTATACCAATGGTTTCCCCACCCGGTAACGCCATTTCCAGCCTCCCTTCCTTCATTTTTGACAACAGGGAAAGGACCATCCGCTCGTAAAAATTTTCGCTCGCGCCCATATGAACCGAAATTGCCGTTGACATAATTAAACCACAATGTTTTAAATATTTTCTTTGTATCTCCTATATACGTCCTTTTGTAAATGCCGGTTTTCCCGCTTTGGACGCGCAGGAAGCTTCTTCAGCCAGAGCACCAGCGCATTCCAGTGTATCAGGGCGATCACCTTCAGGGTGATAAACGGGAAACGGATACTATATCCCAAAAGCCTGGCGTTCGTCAACGCTTTTCGCCGGCCCGTCAGGGTGCTGATAAAAAATCGACGGCCTTCCTGGTAGTCATAGATACGGATCGCCAGTTTCTCTCCGGGGACCGCTACGTTAAAATCGAACTCCGTATCATGATCAATAAACGGGGAGACATAAAAATATTTTTTCACCGTCCGGCGAAAACCCTCTTCTGAAAAAGACTCCGGCCCCATCAAATAAGGCTTCATCTCCCGGAAAGTATTGCTGACTTCCACCACGCAGCAGACCGGGCTGCCCGTTTCGTCGAAACAAAAATAGAAGGAGACAGGATTGAAATTATACCCCAGCACATTCAGATTTGTCAACAGCAGGATCTGACCGCCCGTGAAAAAGATCCCGTTCTGCTGGAGATAATCAGTGATATGCTGGCGTATGGTCTTGCCGGTATCAGGCGCTTCCGCCGGCAACTGCAGATGCTCACGATCCCGGAAGCTGAAAAAATTAAACCGGTTGTGGCTCAGCATCAGGATTTTCCTGCTGAGCATGGGAAGCTCGTCCAGGTCGATACAAAACAGATATACCCGGTAGTGGAACCGGTGCTGCTTCGGAGCCAGCCGGTGATGCATAATATGGGCCTTATAGAGGCAACTATTCATTCACCAGTAATTTACAAAGATTTACGGCACTGGCATAGGCATCTTCATGAAAACCGTACCCGAAATAACTCCCGCAAAAGAAGAGACCTGCCGGATCTTCGCCGCCTTTTCCCAGCCCCTGTTCATTCAGACGGGGCAGGTCGCGCTGGGCTTTGACGGCGGACACGTCGAAAAGAGGATGCTCATACCGGATCTCCCGAATGAGCCGGTCCTCGCGGATACTACCGGGGATCGCGTTGATAGAAACGAAATAATTTTTTCGATCCGACACCTGCTGCAGCCGGTTCATCCAATAGATCGTCGTCGGAACCAGCCGCCCTTCCCGCTGTTCTATCCGGTAGTTCCAACTGCTCCATACTCTTTTATTACGGGGCATGACCCCCTCATCCGTATGCACGGTAGCCAGGTTGTCCTGATAACGAAAAACAGATAGCAAATTCCGGGCGCTGTCTGTGGGCGACTCCAGGAGCCCAAGCGCCTGATCTGCATGACAGGCAAAAACAACCTTGTCGAAGAACCGGGGCCCTGTGTTCCCCGTATGGACAACCCACTTTCCATCCTGCCTCCCCACCTTCGAGACAGGGTTGCACACCGCGATCCGGTCCCGGAACGGACCGATCAGGAGCTCGCGATAGGACCTGCTTCCCCCCTCCAGCGTATGCCACTGGTGCTGGGTGGTAAGACCCAGAAAGCCATGATTCCGGAAAAAACGGATCAGGGTGGCCGCCGGAAAATCCAGCATCCGCTCCATGGGTGTCGACCATACCGCTGAACTCATCGGAACCAGGTACTTCCAAAGCATATCGGGACCGAACCCGCCCCTTTCGACAAACTGCCCCAGCGTATACTCCTGCAGTTCCGGATCGTCCAGGACCCGCACCGCTTCCCTGTTAAACCGGGCAATCTCCATCAGCATCCTGATATAACGCAGATTAAAGAGGTTCTTCCGCTGCGCAAATAATCCGCCCATGCCTGATCCGCAGTATTCCAACCCGCTCGGGACATGATTCACACTGAATGACATGTCCGTCTTTTTCACAGGCGCCTTTATTTCGGCGAACAGGCGGCAAAGATGGGGATAGGTCTCGTAGTTGAACACCATAAAACCCGTATCCATACGGACCTCCCTTCCGTCTTCTTCGACCGTGATCGTATTCGTATGTCCGCCGACGTAATCGTTCTTTTCGAACAGTGCAAGATCATACCTGCCCTGGAGCAAATGTGCACAGCCCATTCCCGCAATGCCCGTTCCTATAATCGCCAGTTTCTCCATGTCTATTATCTATTGTCGATTTCGTCTTTTCGTCTCCCCGTTTCTAAATCTCTCCTCCGTGTTCATTCGCGTCTCTTCTTTAGCGACATTTCGTATTCACTTATTCGCGTTTATTCCCGTTCCCTTTTCGCGTCCCTTAGCGTCTTACAAACAAATAATGACTTACCATCCATTCCTCACCCCGGTTATATTTCCAAAGTTCCGAACAGGACATAAAAAATATCCTCCAGTACACCCACCATTTCAGGGCGTGAGATCTTCCATAGACCTCCTCAAATAACTGCAAAATATCCTTCCGGCGTCCATCCATATTCCGTAACCAGGCCTCCGCAGTCCTGCTATAGTGCAAGCCGTTCACATGCCAATGCTGCTCGATATTCATATCTTCCTTGAAATACAGCAACAAATGATCGGAAGGCATGATGCCGCCCGTAAAAAAATACCGGCTCATCCAATCCGAATCATCTTTTGCCTCGAATTTATAGGCATAGTCCCTATGGGTGAAAATGTGTACGAACAATTTCCCGTCCGCCTTTAAGAAGGCCGACACCTTCGACATCAGTCTTTGATAATTTCGCATGTGCTCGAACATCTCCACCGAGACGACCCGATCAAATTTTTGTTCCGTCCCGAAACTATTCATGTCGGCAGTAACGACGGTCAGGTTTGTGATTCTCCGCTCCGCGGCCGCTCCATCTATATATCGCTTCTGGCTGTGAGAATTGGAAACTACGGTAAAAGCGCTTCGTGGATAACGCATTGCCATAAACAGGGAGAGCGACCCCCATCCGCACCCCAGCTCCAATACGGCCTGCCCATCCTGTAAACCGGCCCGGTCACAGGTGAGGGCCAGCATGGCTTCTTCGGCCTCATCCAGATTATCCGTCTCCCGCCGCCAATAACCGCTGCTATATTTCAGGTTCCGGCCAAGACAATACCGGTAGAATCCCGCAGGCACTTCATAGTGCTGCTCATTGGCTTCCGACGTATTAAGGGCTATCGGGGAATTTTTCAGCTCTTCTATAAGCTGCATCAGGTGCGCCTGCTGTAACTCCGTATTCTCTTTTTTCTCCTCCTGCAGTCGCTGCCTCAAAAGCCGCCGAATACCCGCACGAATAAAAATATCGGGTATCCTGTCTTTCTCAAGTAAAGAATCATACCACATAAAATGCTCAGGACTTTTTAAACCACGGGATGAATGAATGGGTCGTTCGTTGATATTCCCTGTAGGCTTCCCCTTTACTGCGAACGGATTGTTCCTCTGTAAGAGGAATGCCGGTCACTTTAAAGAGCAAATAAGCAATGGATAGCGGGCTCAGGATTGCTATCCATCCATACCGGCCTGGCAATGCAAAAATGAATACGCCTATCCAGATCATCAGCTGAAAGAAATAATTGGGGTGACGCGAATAGTTCCACAAGCCTTTCATGCAGACCAGGCCCCGGGAGCCCGGGCCTTTTTTAAAAGCGCTCAATTGGCGGTCGGCGATAGCCTCTCCTGCGATAGATACCAGCCACAGAAACGCTCCCGCATACTCCATCGGCCTGATGACCGGATCCTTATCCAGCGCTATGATAAAGAAAGGGATCGACAAAATCACATTGCTTAGCGCCTGGGCCTGAAAAAAAAGAAAAAACTTCGTGTTCACCCGTTCGGCCCATTCCTTCCTTAGCTGACGATATCTTCCTTCCTCCTCACGGAGATGGGAAAACACCCTCCTCTGTAAATGAATGCCCAATCGCAGGCTCCACAGGATCCCCAGACCGCAGACAAGGTCTTTTCGAAATTTATTCCCTCCTCCGGCAAGAATCCATATGATGATATTGATGATGGAAAAATTAAACGCCCAGAAAACATCCACAATACCGGCGTTGTTGATCTTTGTCGCCCAGATCCAGGCGACCCACATCAACAGACAAACCACGATCAGGGATAATAAAATAAGAGAAAGGAACTGACTGTTCAATAAATGGACCATACACAATCTTCTTCGGTTGTATCAAAAGGTAGTATAATTTCACGGTCTAAAAATTTCCTGTAAAACTTACGAAAATAAGAGACCGGCAGATGAAAAATGCTCCATCCATTAATTAAACAATTGACAATTAGCCTATTATAGCAAGACGCCAGTCTGAGAACGGCCACAGGAAATTTCCCTTCCGGGGACAACTCCTTAAACAAAACGGACAGTCTATCCCGTCTGACGCATTTGTCCATGCCCTTCATCTTCCGGAGATCCTTCTGAATTTCCGGATCTCATTGCCTGGCATGTCTCCTGCGCAGACGCTTCCTTCATCATCGCAATTGTTTCCATTTATCGGAACTATTTTATATTTTACAGGCATTGTTAACTCATTATTCCGTCATCATTGGAGAATCCATCTACCCGAAAGAATGAACTCGTCCTGGATTATAAACCCCAGTTGGACGGACTCCGGTTCTGCGCGGTGTTTGTCGTTCTGCTCTATCATTATTTCAGTTATCTGCAGGCCATGCGGAAAAGTTATGACCTCGGAATCTTTATCGTCTTCTTCTTCGTCCTCAGCAGCTACCTGATCACCCGTATATTATTGACCACCAAACAACGCAAGGCGGGCATCAGCAGGATCGCCATCGCTCGTGTCTTCCTGATCCGGCGCACGCTCAGGATATTTCCCGCCTACTATTTCTACCTGGCCCTCCTCATGCTGCTGCCCCTGAGCGGACAATATATCCGCGACCATGCCGCCATGTACTTTTTTTACCTTTCCAATTTTCAGATCTATATAGACCAGTCCTGGGGCAGGCTGACACCGCATCTCTGGACCCTGGCAGTAGAAGAACAGTTCTACCTGCTGTGGCCCTGGCTGATCCTTTTCACACCCAACAGACACCTGCGCAAAGCTTTCTTCATCGTTATAGCCGCCGGCTTTCTTTTCCGCCTGTTATTTGCTGCGTTTCATCCTGGCTCGGCATCCGAAACCGTCCCCATGGTCATCCTTACCCCGTCCTGCATCGACGCATTTGCCTTCGGCGGCCTGCTGGCCTACCAGCATAGTATTGGAAAAGACTGCGGCCCACTGCTGAAGAGAATATTCCTGTTTTCCCTGCCCGCCTGGATAGCCCTGACACTTTTGAATTTTCCCACGATCTCGGCGGGGTTCGACAGGATCTTCGTGTCCATTTTCTCTATGATTATCATCGAAGGGGCGGCGAAAGGATACCGGAACATAGCGGGAAAATTCCTGGAAAACCCGGTAGTGTTACATCTCGGGAAGATCAGCTACGGCATCTATCTGTACCATCTGATCGTTCCTTTTGCGTTCTGGATTCTTTTCGACAGGGCCGCTGAATATGCCGAAGCCAGGGGAATCAACCTGGATGGCCTGGCAAGGGCCCTTGCAATGCCGTGGATAAGCACGTTGATTTATCTCCCGCTCACCATTCTAACCGCAACGGTCTCCTGGTATCTCCTGGAACAGCCGATCAGCAAGTTGAAACGCCTGTTCGGCTATACCACCGGTAAAAATAAAAACAGCGGGGTTACTCCTTCCGTGCCTCCAGCGCATTAAACTTATACTTGAACAGGAGCTTGAGATAGATTTTAACGACAAAATAGAGAGAAGTACCGTTCACGTGCATTTTAAGCGCGCCTATCGCCTGTCTCATAGCCAGATAGGGCTTCCTGTATTCATGATAGACTTTATCAGAGGTCTCCGCAAAATATTTCGAGTAATTCTTCAAAGCCAGGTTCTTCAGCTTTGCTTTCTTGTCCTCCGGAAGATAATCCTGGATAATCCCGATCGCAATGCGGATATCCTTCATACTCTGACCGGACAGAAAATAGCGACCGGTGATATTCGATTGATGCACCCTGTACTTCGCCAACAGGGCCGGGGAGTGGACAATGGGATACCTGGAAGAGATTTTTACCCACATCACCCAATCTTCTCCGTAATGAATGGCATAAAAACTGCCCATTTCTTCATATACCGACCGCTTGACTACGATGGAAGGCGATTGGATCTTTTGCGACTGGGCGATCTCGGAGAGCCAATCCTTTACGATACCAGGCTCATCGGATAACTTGTCGTTGTCATACATCCGATCCCCATTCTCATCGATATAGTTATACCCCGTAAAGGCCGCCGCCGCATCAGGATAGGCGCCGAACATTTTTTCGATTTCATCATAATATCCCGGCTTTATCAGGTCGTCGCCGTGCAAAATATGTACACGGTGTCCGATGGACCTGTTTATACAGGTTTCAAAATTCCGAAGACTCCCCCTGTTTTCCGGCTGCCTGAAGTACCGGACACGACCCCTGCCCACTTCGGCCACCAGTGCTTCGACATCGGCATCCGTGCTGCAGTCGTCCACAACTTCGATCTGCATTTTATCCGGACCGGGATCCTGGACGAGCACGCTTTCGATGGTTTCCCTCAAATATTTCGTGCAATTGTAGCATGGAATCATCACCGACCACAAAGGCCGTTCAATATTGCTGCAGACAGGTGCGATGAAGGGTGGACTCAGCGGAATACGGTCGGACATGCAGCTATTAGATTTTATAGTGATAAAAGGTTACGGAAACGTCTCCCCCAGGGAGAAAACCGATCTATTGAAACGCTCTAATATAATACTTATTTTTTGTAATATTTATTTTTGAACTCTGAATTATCACCCGTGTTTTTTAATCGGTAAGGGCAAATTTAGGGCCTGCCGGGGTCGTATCTGTAATATTTCTTCCAGTTCTTCACCCCTTTCGCATATGCCTCCTTTTCCGATTCATTTTTCAGAGACTTCTCCTGTCTCTTAAGGACCCGCAAAGCCATTTCCAGCATCATCCGCCTGTTATTCGACATATTCCCGCCATGTATGCGATACGCGGCGATCTTTGCAGTATGGCCCAGTACCGGAAAATGCCTGGAAATCTCCAGGTTGAGATCATAGTCTTCACAGCCTTTTAAACGAGGATCAAAATGAAAGCGGAAAAAGACTTCCCGCCTGTAGAGCACCGAGGCTTCCATAGCAATATAGTTGCCGTGTAACAAAGACCAGAAATTGTCGGTGAGCTTTTCAACCGGTTCCTTGCCTGGCAATATATTTCCCCGGCCGTCCACGCGGTCATGGCCACCCGAAACGAAAGCGAGCCCCTTGTTTACTCCGAAATAGTGAAGGTTGGAGGCGATTCCGCCGGGATAGAGCCAGTCGTCGGCGTCGAGAAAGGCGATATATTCTCCCCGGCTGCACCTGACACCTATATTCCTCGCGGCCGACAGCCCCACCCGTTCGACCCTGATATAATCAAAACGCCTGCCCTCCTGCCGTATGCTTTCTTTATATTGCCGGCAGACCAATGGAGTAGTGTCGGTCGACCCATCGTCTACCACGATGATCTCCATATTGAGGTGGGTCTGGGCGATCAGGCTCTCAACCGCCTCCGGCAGGTAGTGGCCCTGGTTATAGCAGGGAATGATCACCGATACCAGGCTGTCGGGGCGCACAACGGCCTTTTCAGGCATCGCAGCGGGAACCTGGGAAGGCGGGAAACGTTCCCTGTGCCTGTTTCTCTGATAATAAAGCCAGCCCGATAAACAGCCTTTTAATTCCGCCGGGATATTGCCGGCTTCTTTCCGGCCCTTTGCAAAAAGCCGGTCCCTGATCCTTTGAAAATAGTATTTCGGTATCCCCTTATAGAGCCTCGAAAGATTGCCCTTATGCCCATAGTTCTCATATTGGATGAGCAACGAACTGACCTGCCCCCGCATATAGGAAAAAAGCTGCCGGTCCAATTCCCGATCCGTCTCCCGGTGATGATGATATACAAAGAGATGGGGGAGATAAAGGCAGTTCCATCCTTCCGCAAGAATGCGGTACCAGAGTTCCGAATCCCCGCTGCAACCAGCTGCGCCGACGTCGAGACGCTCGTCGAACCAGCCTACAAGGTCGAAAATTTCCCGTCGGAAAGCCATGTTGGCGCCCGCCCCTATATCCCAGACCCGGACGCCAGATTCGAGATTTTCCAGGAAATACCGGTGGTCGAACAGCCGGGGCAGGTAGCCCTTGTTAAACCCCCAGTTTCGTTCGAAAATATACTGAGACCGTGTCTGAAGAGCGTACGGAATGACCAATCCCGTCACAGCCATCACGAGTGGGTCGCTGAAACAGGACTTCAGGTACAGCGTCCAATAAGGATCCACCACCACATCGTCATCCGTATAGGCGATCAGGGCATGGGAAGCCAGCCGGGCGCCCGTATTACGGGCAATGTCCAATCCTTTGCGGGGTTCGCGGACATAGCGTACGGACGGGAAACTGCGGATTACCCTTTCCGTGCTATCGTCGTCCGGGGCATTGTCTACAACGATCAGTTCGAACTCCGGGTCTGCCGAATGAAGCAGGGCTTCGATACAAGCCCCGATGGCACCTGGCCGGTTGCGGGTGCAGATCACGACTGTCAGTTTTTCGGGCGCAGAAACCGGCTCATCCGAAGAAAAAGGGGCGGCCTTACCGGGAAAAGGAAGGGAGATATTCCGGACAAATCCGGGCATACCCGGAAGAACGGTGAGATTTTCGTCGAGGAAGGCATGCAAACGGACAAATGAACCCGCAGCCAAAAAAGTCCGCAATGCGGTTCGATCCACATCCCCTTCCTGCCTGTCGACATAATATTGTAATGCCGGCCTCAGCTCTTCCACAATCGCAGCCGCTAACGTTTCAGATGGCTTCGAAGACTTCCCCGCTTCGATCCAAAGATGGCCCAGCGGTATCCTGTTCCACCAGAAGACGAGGTACGCATTTTCTTCAGGAGCTACGAAATTTTCGATGCCCGAAAGCTGCAGATGGAGAATCGAATAAGGTTTGAAAAGATTCATAGGTCAGCGCGATGAGGAGTTCCTTGACAGATCATTTGACGGATCAACGTTTTCTCCCCGGGACAACCGCACGGGGAAAAGCGGTCTGACATGCCCGATCCATTTCCCATACCAGGAGCCGCTTTCGCGGTAGTCCTCCACGTCGAAGGACAGGCAGGACTCGAAATAGAACAGGCGGATAGTCGTATTCCGGACAAAGACGATGGAGATATAGTAGGATCCGTCATTGAGGAAATTGCCCGGAATGAGGCATTCTCCTTTGATGAGCCCCTCTCCGAAACTCACTTTGCCGGAAGCGGTATCGAAGATACAATCGCCGGTGATATGGAACAAGTGAACCCCGACGATCAGGTCGCCCGGGTCTTCCACGAGATAACTGAACTCAAACCTGATAAGCAAAGGCGTACGGGTGTCGATAATCTCCGCGGCATCGGGATATTCCGGGACCAGTTCCACCTTCTTCATCCTGATATATTCATTCCCGGGCGCGTGCATGGGATCCGTAAATTCCGACACCAGGAATTGGGTCTTCTCCTGCCGGAGATAACCCGCGATCACAGAAGCAGGATCCCCCATGGCGACGATCCTCCCCTTTTGCAGGACGATGGCACGCTGGCAAAGGTTCTTCAGTGCCTGCATATTATGACTTACAAATAATACCGTCTTCCCCTTCTGGGTAGAGACTTCCTTCATTTTCCCCAGACACTTGCGTTGGAACTCGGAATCACCCACAGCCAAAACTTCATCGATGATCAGGATCTCCGGCTCCAGGTGGGCGGCAACGGCAAATGCCAGCCTGACATACATACCGCTCGAATACCTTTTGACGGGCGTATCGATAAAAGATTCTATCCCCGAGAAATCGACGATCTCATCGAATTTTGCCTCGATCTCCTTCTTCTTCATCCCCAGGATATTACCGTTCAGGAAGATATTTTCCCTGCCTGTCAGTTCCCCGTGAAAACCGGTGCCGACCTCCAGCAGGCTCGCAACCCTTCCCCTTCCCCGTATATGGCCCGTCGTGGGCATCGTGATACGTGAAACGATTTTAAGCAATGTCGATTTGCCGGCCCCGTTCCTGCCTATAAAGCCCATTACCTCTCCGCGGGACACCTCGAAACTGATATCCTTCAAAGCCCACAATTCACTTGCGTCCGTCCCCGGAGAGGGGTAACCGTTCTCCACGGATCGACGCCCGGCCGGTTGCCGGCCCGTATAAAACCGCTTATCGAACCAGTTCCTGAAATCCTCCTTCAACCGGCCCGACCCCATCGTACCCAACCGGTAATATTTGGAGATGTTCTCTGCGCTGATGATGATTTCACTCATTTCCCTTGTGATTTAAATCAAATAATATCCATGACCTGCACTTCCCGCTTCTTAAATAGAACCATACCCGCAAGAAGCAGTAAAGAAACGCTCGCGACACTTATCAACAGGTATTGCACCTCAACGGGCTTCCCGGTGAAGAACACAGATCTGAATGTCTCTATGACCGGGGTCAGCGGGTTCAACCAGCAAAGAAACCTATACTTCTCCGGCACCATGGAAACAGGATAAACGATCGGTGCGGCATACATGAATAAGCGCAGCAAAAATTGCAGGGCATAATCCAGGTCCCTGTAACGGGCGGTAAAGACGCTGATCAAAAGACCCGATCCCAACCCGAATGCAGCCGTAACACAAACCAGCAACGGCAAAAGCAGGAGCATGGGCAGGATCGACGGATTTACATCGTGGTAGGCGAACAGGTGAAAAACAAAGACCGCAAAGAACAATAGCAACTGTATGCCGAAACGCACGGATTGTGAAACGACAATACTCAAGGGTACGATCAGTCTGGGGAAATACACTTTATTAAAAATATGTGTATTGCTTAGGAAAGTATACATGGTGCCATTGAGGCATTCCGAAAAAAAAGTCCAGATGATGACCCCGGGCAGATAAAATAATAACGGGGAGATGCCGTCGGTTTTCACCTTTGCTATTTTACCAAACACCAGGTAGTATACAAAAGTCGTCAGCAGAGGCTGTAGAAATATCCAGATGGGGCCTAGTATGGTCTGCTGGTAATTGGCGATCAGGTCCCTTCTTACAAATCGTAACAAAAGGTCTTTGTAGTGCCACAGTTCCGACAGGTTCAACCGGAACCACCGTTGTTCCGGCCTGATCTCCCACTCCCATTCCGGTTGTTTATCCAGAAAAATCAGTTTTTATGATGAAATAGTAAACGCAGGTAATATAAATAAAATTCCTGGTTTTATATATCCCGGGACTCCCCTGCCACCCCCGCCCCGCTGTCTGTAAGACAGCAGGTTACAAACCGGTTTTGGCAAGGGCACACCCTTCCGGCCGCCGGCAGGATCCTTCTAAAGCCGCTACACCATTGAATTCTGTCGACATTCTGAAGTTTCCGGAAATAACTTCAGATTCTGGGGATAATCTGAAGTATTTGTGACCAAATCATTAAAAAATACTTATCTAATTGCTAACAATCTTCGGGTAGCCAATAGTTTGCCCCGGTTGATGAAATATTTGCTGAGAATTTCAAAAAATAAGACTTTATGCAACTAAAAACTAGAAACTGCTTTTTACGATCAGCATTGACCGCCCTGCTGACAGGCATCGTCATGCTCGGTTTTTCCCAGTCCATCAAGGGAAGGGTCGTGGATGCCGCTACCGGGGAACCCCTGGTCGGAGCAACCGTCCACCTGGAAGGTACCCGGTATTCGACCCTTGCGAATCTGGATGGCTCCTATATTTTCAGGAATGTTCAGCCGGGTAAATACGAGATCGAGGTCAGCCAGGAAGGCTATAAAAAGCCAAAGGTCCTGGAGGTCCAGGTGACTGGAAACGCCGGCGCTAAGGTCGCCGATTTTCAAATGGAATCCTCTGCAACCAGCCTGACAGAAGTGATTGTAGCGACAGACGGGAACAAGAGCAGCGACAAAAACGCCCGGTTTATAGAAAAAAATTCGGACTTGGTTCAAAATATCCTCTCCGCGAAAGCGATCCAGTTGCTCCCGGACGTGACAGTCGCCAATGCCCTGCAACGGGTAAGCGGCGTCAGCATCCAGCGTGACAATACCGGTGACGGTAGGTACGCCATCATCCGCGGCATGGATCAGCGCTACAATACCACGCTGGTAAATGGGATCAAAATCCCGAGCCCGGATGACAAATATCGTTTTGTGCCGATGAATATATTTCCCTCCGAAATGCTGGAACGACTGGAAGTAATCAAGGCGTTGACCCCCAATATGGAAGGAGATGCCATCGGCGGGACGATGAACCTCGTGATGAAAAGCGCGCCGGACCAGTTTCTATTGAGTGCGAATGCATCGGGCGGTTATTCCACCTTGTTCTCCACGCAGAAATTCACCGCATTTAACCACGCAGGCATCAATAAGCAATCTCCCGCTCAAATCAACGGAAACAGCTATACGGCTACTCCCGCCGATTTCCCGCTCGGCAACCTGAATTTCAGCAATAAGGCGAACCCCATTAACAGCACCATGGGGCTTACCGTAGGCGATCGCTTCCTGAATAAGAAACTGGGTGTGATCCTGTCGGCCAGCTACCAGAACTTCTACAAGGGTTCCACTTCGGAACGCCTCGTCCCCGATGCGCAACCCCTGCCCACGCCTTCCCCGAATACGCTGAATCCCTCCGATGCCTATATCAGGCAGTACAGCACCCAAACGAACAGGATCGGCCTGCAGAATAAGATCGACTATGTCTTCAACAGCAGGAACAAGATATCGCTGTTCAATCTCTACCTGCATCAAAATGAATACGAATCCAGGTATACACCGGACAGCGTCACCGGCCTCAATTCGTCCGCTACCCAGGCAACCGTTACCCCCGAATACAGGAGCCGTTGGCAGATCCAGAATATCTACAATGCCACGCTGCACGGTGATCACCAGTTGAGTGACCGGGTAAAAGTGGATTGGTCGGGCGTATATTCGATCGCCAAACAGGAGATACCCGATATGGCCACCTACAAATTCGATCTCCAGGTGCAAAGGGAAGGCGGGAAGATAATTTCGGCGGATTCCACCATTCCCGTGGGTACGGCCAATGTAATGACCCGCACCTGGGAACATAACACAGACAAGGATCTCGCCGGGTATGGCAACCTCACGTATACCCCTACTATTTTCAAACGGACCGTAGAATTTGAAACAGGTGGTCTGTACCGCTATAAGACCCGGGACAATTACTATAACGAGTATGATATCCAGTCGACGGCCCAGGCGAATACGCCTTTTCACAGCCTCGCTACCGTACCCCTCTACTTTCAAACGCAAGGGCGGGCTACAGGCGATTTCGTCGCCACTACCGCAAACACCTATACCGCCCATGAGAAAGTTGCCGCCGGCTTTGTCCAGGTCAAATTTATGGCCACCCATGCTTTGCAGGTGCTGACAGGCGTACGCGTGGAAAATACCCGGGATGATTATACGACGGCACTCCCGCTCACTTCAATCTCAGAGCCTTATGGAACCATTCATTATACGGATGTATTACCCGGTGTGCATTTAAAATATGCATTGACGAACCAGGAGAATCTGCGCCTCTCCTATTTTAAATCGATCAGCAGGCCCGGGTTCGGAGACCTCGTTCCGATCATCGATCCTTCGGACGAGCAGTTCACCCGGCTTGGAAACCCTTACCTGAAACACGTACGGGCGGACAACTTCGACTTCCGTTATGAATGGTTCCCGGGACATGCCGATCAGTTATTGCTGGGCGCCTTCTATAAGCATTTGCAAAACCCGATCGAATATTTTGTCACCAACCTAAACGGACCAAGCGCCCTGTACATCCAGCCGCAGAACACGAACGAGGCTACTAATTTTGGCTTTGAAGCCGTCTACACCAAATTTTTCGGCAAGTTCGGCGTGTCGGCCAATTACACCTATACGCATTCAAAGATCACTACAAGCAAGCTTTTGTACCTGTTTGTGCAGGGTCTTGGAAACCAGACGGAGCCTACCACCCAGACCAGGCCTCTGCAGGGCCAGGCTAATAATGTAGGCAACATTTCCCTATTGTATAAGGATCCTAAAATCGGCGTGGACGTTCAACTCGCCTTCGCCTATACCGGTGACCGGATCGCGCAGGTATCGCCTTTTGCCAACCTGGATATCTGGCAGAAACCATTCAGCCAACTGGATCTTTCCTTGGAAAAAAGGATCGTCAGACGTTTCTCCTTCTTTGGCAAGGTGAACAACCTTACAAACGCACCTAACAAAGAATATATCAAATTCCCCTACAAATCGGTAAACGCCAATTTCCACGGAGGATACAACGTTCCGTTCCAGGACGCAGGCAGTAATTATACAGTCGCGCAAAAAGACATCTATAAACTCAGTTTCCTGGCAGGTCTCAGGTATAAGTTCTAAAAAGGGCGGCAACCGGTTACAGAAGGCAGCCCTAATAAAAAACGATCAAGCATTGTAAATGCTATTGTAAACTGCGAAAAAAAGAAATTTATGAAAAAAAACAAGATAATATTAACCCCCATCCTGGTCCTGTTCGGTGGTTACCTGCTTTCCGGATGCACAAAATGGGCGGAAGACAAAGCGAATATCTATAACTATGTTGCACCGCCTCCGCCTTCCTCCATCAGCGATTCGGCCCCTCTCTGCGGTTCCATCAAAGGCACCATGCTGGCAGGCAAGACCTATACGCTCGGCTGCACGATCAACGTTCCGGCGGGAGATACCCTGATCCTCCAGGAGGGAGTAACCGTCAATGCAACAATCAATACCCTCAACCCGGTAGGCATCATCGTTCATGGAACGCTGATAAGCCTGGGCACGCAGGCGCATCCCAATGTGCTCACCGTTCCCGGCGTCACGAAAAACAATACACCGGGCCTGCTACTTTCAGAAGATTCCGCGCATATCGGCTTATGGGAAGGGATCCTGTGCGACACCTCCTGCCCCCTGCTGGTGCTCAAATGGACGCATCTCGATTTCGCCGGCGCCAGCTATAATAATGTGGACGGACCGGCCGTACACGACGCCGGCCAGTCTTTCAATGTCCTCTTCCAAAACCCAAAGGGCTCCTTTATCATGGAAGATTCCTGGGTATACGGAGGAACAGACGATTGCATGAGGATCTCGAATGGCAAAATCCATATATTCCGCAATACTTTTGAAAAATGCGGCGGTAGCGGCGGCGACTGCGTAAACTCCAAAGGTGGCACCGTCGGTACCGTCGCCTATAACTTTTTTATCGGCACCGCCTACAACGGTCAAAAAGCCTCCAATAAAGGACAGCCTGTAGGAGCCCCCGAAACAAATATCGTCATGTATAACAGCACTTTTGTAAATGGCGGAGTTCAGATCGTCCCTGGTGCGAGAGCCGGGGGCATCGATTTTGAACAGGGCGCCGAAGGAGCTTTCTTCAACAATGCCTTTATCAATTGCCGGGTGGGTTACCGGGTGCTGAACAATCCCGTGGCGGATACGGCCAATCTCACCTACGGCAATAACTATCAATGGGCGGATTCTTTAGTGATCGCCGACGAATTCTTTACCTGGGGCGGCGTCTGCACCAAGCCAATGCCTACCGACCTGCCCAATCCGGCTACTTATCTGCCCGCCGATTTTTACTACCTGAATCCGGCCGAGAATAGCTATGACGGCACACCCGTAGTACAGGTATTGAATCCTTTATTTGTAAACTACCCCTTGCCGGTAGTCGGGTTACCCCTTTTCTCGACCACGGCTGTCGGATCGTATAATTTCCATTTGCAGCCCGGATCATCGCTAATCGGCAAGGGAAATACCAATATCAAACCCTTAACAGTCGTTCCGATCGACCCCGTCTATGGCGCCACGGAAGTGACTCCGCCAGGCGTGGATATCGGATGTTACCAGATCAACGGTACCGGGAATCAACATTAGACAAACATTAGACAAACATCAGGCAAGCATTAGATATAAGAATATCTTTCCAGCTATCCATAAAACATCGGAGGCCAATTTACCTCCGATGTTTTTTTCCGTGAAAGCCAGCCAACCTGTCACCCATCGCCATGTCCTGTTTCCTCTCCCGTAGCGGATGCATTATTCCGGTTCTCCGGTAATTATCCCATTTTTGCCGGGTTGACGACAAAAACGAACAGGAATGCGAATAGTCCTGTGGATCCGGCGGAAGAAAATTAACAAACACAACAAATCAAAAATTATGAAGAAGACGATACAGATCTTTATTTTAATGTTTATAGGGACAGGTTGTTTTACCTCGCGGGGCTTCTCACAGACGGCAGGCAATACGGATCATCTGAAAGTGGTGATCGTTCGTCACGCCGAGAAGCCAAAAACAGGCGACAACCTGACCTGCCAGGGAATAAACCGCTCTCTGCAATTGGTCGCCGTCCTCGTGGCTAAATTTGGGGTGCCTGCCTATACCTTTGTTCCGGCCCTGGGACTGGGGGAATCCACCAAACATTCCAGGATGTTTCAAACCGTTACCCCGTTGGCCGCAAAATACAACCTCATGGTGAACAGCAAATTCGAGGAATACGATTCGGTAAACATCGCAAAAGATCTCCTGGGCAAAACCGGCATCGTCCTCCTGGTCTGGCAACATCACGCCATTGCCCCGATCGTCAGGAGCCTGGGTGTAAAAGCGCCGGATCTTAAATGGAGTGACGACGACTTTGACAGCATTTGGGTCGTCACCTTCCCAAAAGGCATCCCCACCCTGACAAAAGATGTGGAGAACCTGACCCCCTCTTCGAGCTGCAGCTATTAAATTCGTGAGGGGCGAGTGCTTAGTCATGAGTAATGAGCAGTGCGTGGTGAGCAGAACTTTTTTAGGGGGAAGCTAATCCTCTGAGAGATATGGCAGGGTCTGCCGCCGCCTTCACCAGGTAAGGGTAAAAGTATGCCGGCTTCCCGTGAATTGATAGACCGTGGCAATGGAAGACACTTCGCAGATCTGCTTTACGATGGAAAGCCCCAGCCCGTTTCGGCTGGTATGTTGCGCGCCTTTATAGAAGCGCTGATAGAGGCGGTTGCTGTCGAGGGGGATATCCAATCCCGTATTGCTGACCACAAGCTGGTTGGGAACCAGTTCTATACCGATCGACCCTTCCGATAAATTATGATTACTGGCATTGCTAAGCAGGTTGTTCAACAGGACGTCGATCAGTTCTCCATTTGCCCGGATGTCTGTTTTCTGAAGATTATACGCGATACTGATGCCCCGGCTCTGCCATAGCTCCTGGAACTGGGCTACCTTTTCTTCTATTTTCTCCTGCAGGTTGATCGTCTCGATATTGCTGAACTGGCGGTTCTCGATTTTTGCAAGCAGGAGCAGGGACTGGTTCAGCCTGGACAATTTCCTGACTGCGCCATAGGCGCTCCTGGTGATCTCGCTCTGTTTTTGAGACAGACCGTCGTCCTGGATCAGGAGATCTAATTTAGCCCGGATAATCGACAACGGAGTCTGGAGTTCATGGGAAGCATTCTCGGTGAATTCTTTCAACAGGTGATAGTCTTTTTCGGCTTTCTCTGTGGCCTGTTTCAGGCTCTCATTCATAAAAGCAAATTCTTCGATTCGGGTCTCGGGGAAACGGATGGAAGAGGTACTGCCCAGCTTAAAATTACTGATAGCATGGATCGTATCATAAAAAGGCCGCCATAACCGGCTCAAGACGACGCGGTTGATCAATATAGAAGAGATGATGATGACGAAAATGGCGGAAAGCGAAACGATAAGGATTACCCGGGATAGATGATGAAGCCCTTCCAAAGGCTTTACGATCGTCACCTCATACCAATCACCCCTGCATGGCATATAAAAAGTGAGCTGTCTGAAGTTATGCATTTTTTTCTCCCGGTCGCTGTAGAGAGTAATCCGTTCAAATTGCCTTACGGCCGTGCGCCGATCCGTCGTCCGGTAGCTGATCCTGGCCTCATCAAGAGAGAAGGCCTGGGGGAAAGAATCGTGCTGTCCGACATAATTCCTGATCCTTTCTTCCACACCGACCAGGTCGGCATCCATTTCCCTGATAAGCACCAGGTTCACCAGCCAATAAAAGACTACGCCGGAGAGCAGGAATATTCCTACCATTACCATTAGATTGATCCGGGAATATCTTGCAAACAGTTTCATACCGAATTTTGAAAAACATTCTCTATGGGTCTTACCCGGGAATTTCAAATTTGTACCCCATCCCATAGATCGCCCTTACATAGTCGGGACAGCCCGACCGGATCAGTTTCTTCCGGAGGTTTTTTATATGGGTATAGATGAAATCATAGTTATCCGACATGTCGATATGGTCACCCCAAAGATGTTCTACGATCGCTTCTTTCGTTACGACCCTGTTTTTGTTGGCAATAAAATATACAAGTAACTCATACTCCTTCCGCGTCAGGTCTATGCTGCCAGCCGGCGTTTTTACAGTTTTGTCCTGGATGTCGAGGACCAGATCCCCAACAGAAGTCCTGTTCTTTCCATCGAATGATTTTCGACGCAGGATAGCCGCAAGCCTCGCTGAAAGCTCGGGTAAATGAAAAGGCTTTGTCAGGTAGTCGTCGGCGCCGAGGTTTAATCCGAGTACTTTGTCATTCAGGGAATTCTTGGCGGAGATAATGAGAACGCCTTCCGCCTTGTTGGCAGCCTTCAATTCCTTCAGGATGGTAAGGCCACTACCGAGCGGAAGCGTAATATCCAGTATGATGCAGGAGTATTCGTGGATATGTATCTTGTCTATCGCATCGTAATAATCATAAGCCATGTCGCAGTGGAAATGCTCATTGCCGAGGTATGAGCAAATACTGCCGGCCAGTTCCTTCTCGTCCTCAATTATCAGCAATTTCATCCCTAAAATTGGGGCATTTGCAAAGAACCGGCCTTATTCCAATATTAAATTATCGTTAACAGAATTACAGGACCCGAAGAGAGCGGACTCACCAGGTCCTCTTCTTCATAAAATCATCAAGCTGAGCCCGTGTCATCGGAACTTCATCCGGATTCTTTTGAACCCATTGCAGGAAGTCCTGTTTGATCGCATCGGTCCATTGATTATCGATCTGGCCGGGAGTATACTTCCCCGCTTTCAGCATACTCACGCCAAACTTATCCCGGAGGATAATGAATTCGGCGGTCGTAATGACTTTTTCGGCAAGATGGGCCGGTATGAACAAGACCCCTTCTCTCCTCGCAAGAACGAGGTCTCCGGGCATTACGATCGCATGTCCGATCCGGATGGGCGTGTTTAACCCCATCAAGACCTCGTCTTTCAGGTAACTCGGATCGAATGCACGCACAAAGGCGTTGAAGCCTTTTATTTCGGAAAGACCATCGAGGTCACGCGCGGAAGCATCGAAGACGACCCCGTTGCCGGATCTTGCAAAAATGGAATTGCCAAGATTGTCGCCGATCAGCGTCCCCTGGGCGATCTTTCCGCAACCATCCGCGACATATACATCGCCTTTGGAAAGCATATCGATCGGCCAGGAATTGGTGTTTCCGACCCGACCTTCCTGTTTGCCGCGATCCTTGATCAGTTTCTCTATATCAGGCCTGCCCGGCATGTAACGGGCAGTGAGCGCCCTGCCCACGACGGGCGTATCATTCACCATACTCCAACCGCCTTCGAACTGGCAGGTATAGCCCTCATTATTCAAGACCGTCCAGGCATCCTCGATCCCTATATTCCGCGCACGACGAATCAGGTCATCGGGTATACGAGGCCTTCCGTCGGGGAAACGCTCGCCTTTCCATTCAGACGTTAGAAAGATCAGCTCTTCTTTTGGCATAGTCTGCGCGAATACGGCGACAGGCAGGCCGGGGCCTGAAAAAAATAACAGGAATAGCAGAGGAAGGGGAAACGAGAAAACAATCCGTTTTTTCATATTTATTTCAATTGTTTATCTGTTTGCTCGGGAAGGGCGGGGCGCAATAACGGGATTGGCGATCCCATTCAGATCGTATACGATCTTGCCATCCTTGATGGTCATTTCGCATTCGAGTTTTCTTGTACCTTCCACACGGGTGCCGGTGTAATCAAAAAAGCCGAAATGCCCCTCATGAAGGTTGAGGATGGCGATATCGGCTATGGCTCCGACGGATAAATTACCCAGCTCTTCACGCTTGATCTCCCGGGCAGGATTCCACGTACTGGCCTTTATGACGCTGTCGAACGGCATCCCGATCGCCATGAGTTTAGACATGACATTCAGCATGTCCTTCATAGCTGCATTGACATTATCCTGGTGGATATCGGTGCTGATCGAATTAGGCAGGAATCCCGCCTTGATGGCTGGAATCGCCTGTGAGAGGGCAAAGCTGATCTCCCCGTAGCCGATATCGAAAACGATACCTCGTTTTTGCGCTTCGGGCACAAAGGGTTTTAACTGATCCGTCCCGATGTCTACGACCGCTTCACGACCGCCATCGCGGCCTTTCTGCTGAAGTTGGCCAAAACAATGGGTAAAAATATCTCCCGGCCGAAGATGATCCATGAACAGCTCCCGGATCGACAACATCGGAGTGGCGCCTCCAAAGTCTATCATAACGGGCACATCCGCCATATTGCCGGCCTGAACGGCGCGATCGACCGGCGTCCATTCGTGTCCATTATAGTGGGCTACTTTGAATCCTACGATAATATTCCGGTTGCTTCTCGCCGTAAGTGCAGCCATCTTGACGTTCATATCCATCGTATCCTGTTCGTAAACGCCTCCCCGCATGCCTTCGCCGACAATATTCAGGAAGGCCAGGATCCTGGTTTGCGATTTATCGATCGTCTGTCTTTTGAAGGTGGCGAAACTCTTCCACCCGGAGCTCCCCGCGTCAACGATCGTGGTAACCCCCGCGCGAAAAGTAAACCCGTCCGGGATGATGGCTTCGGGTCCATTGGCGTAGGCGTGGTCCGGCTCCATTCCATAGAAAACGTGCTCATGGATATCGATCAGACCCGGCATGACATACAGCCCGTGGGCATCGACCACCTGTATAGCCTGGGCCACGTCAATGTGCTTGGCTATGCTGACCACTTTGCCGTCATTTACGGCGATATCCATCACCTCGTCGATATGATTTTTGAAATCCTTCACGTGCCCGCCCTTGATCAGGATGGCATAACGGGAGGTATCCGACGGAGGAACACCTCCCTTTTTAACCGTTCTCTGTGCAAAAGAAAGACAGATGCCAGTCCCTTGAAAAATAATAAAGAGGGGCAGGAAAATGCGGATTGTACGCATCATAATTTGAAATTAAGGGTAACTAGATGTAAGCAATCGCATCCATTTCGACCAGCGAGTTGCCCGGTACGCCACCTTTAGCGACGGCGACCGTGGTGCGGACCGGGGGGTTCTTGCCGAACCTTCCCTTGTAAACTTCGTTCATGGCCTTATAATCTTCGATATCGTTCAACAAAACCGTGACCTTTAACACCTTTTCCATCGAAGAGCCTGCATCTATCAGTCTTTTTTCCAGTTCTTTCAGAACATGGTCGGTATGCGCTTTGATATCGCCCTCGAAATGCGCGCCCTGACCGGCAATGAATACCATGCCATTAAACTTCGTAATTTGGGAGAACAAAGGAATATCCTGGTCCGTAACGACATCCAGCACCTCTTTCTCTTTCCTCTCTTTTTCTGCAGGGACATTTCCAGCAGCGCCTGCTTTTGTAAGAAGGCCCAAACCAAGCGTACCGGCCACGGTTGCAAACATTTTTTTTAACGCAGTTCTTCTTTGTGTTGACATTTGTTCTGGTTTTTGATAGTTAAAAAATAAAATAAGCGAGTAGTAGAAATAACATCATTACCCGCGCTAATATAGCCATTTTTGTAAAAGGAGTGTGATGTTCTGCAAATTAATTGCAAATACGCAGGCGCAATGATTGCAGATTTTGCAAATATGTGCATCAATCGAGGATAGGCGGTCCATTTTAAGGAAGACCGTTCTCCCATGCGTTATTAGTACGGTCAATATCCGGATAAACTTTGTCGGGATCCAATACGATTTTCCGGATCGGATCGCTGATGCCGGTCCGAAGGACATAACGGTGATCGTACTCCCAGATTTCCACAGGCAACCGGTACCGCCGTTTTTTGCCTTCGAGGGTAGTGACCTCCACTTCCAGCGGCATTGCAGCCTTTTCCAGGTTATCGATGGCGATCAGGGTACCGCCGGAAGGATCTTTGGGATCGGCATAGACACCCGTAATGGCCTGATCCAGCTTATAGTTCTCAAAGAAGCCTTCTTTCCAGAACCACGCCAGGTCCTCTCCCGCCCCGTTATTGATACTCCTGAAAAAATCCCATGGCGTAGGATGCTTGTAGGCCCAATCCCTGATATATTTCCTGAATGCGTAATCGAAGCGGCCCGGCCCCAGTATATGTTCCCTCAACAACCACAAAAGATAACCGGTCTTAAGATATTGGGTAGTGAAGATCCTGTTTGCGGGAGTCCCGTCCGGGCGCGTAAGGATAGGTGGCAGACTGTCCGCATAATAGTCCTGCAGATAGTCGTCTACCAGGCCATATCCTTCAAACTCACCGTGGTTAAAAGCCTCGCTCGCCATGTGGTCTATAAAAATATTAAATCCTTCATCCATCCAGGCGTATTTGCGCTCGTTACTGCCCACGATCATCGGGAACCAGGTATGACCGAGTTCATGGTTCGTCACTCTCCAGAATGAATTTCCATCCCTGTCGGGTCCGCAGAATACGATACCCGGGTACTCCATACCGCTCAGGTTGGAAGCCACATTCACTGCGCAGGGATAAGGATAGGGGAGCCAATTCCTCGAAAAATATTCGATGGTGAACTTGATATATTCACTCGAACGCTCCCAGGACCCGGGTTGCCGGGAGGCAATCGGATAGAGCGATTCTCCCAGTGCATTCCTGCCATCGGGCAGGTCTATTCTGATCCCTTCCCAGATAAAGGACTTGGACGCCGTCCAGGCGAAATCGCGGGCATTTCGGATCCTGAATTTCCAGGTGCAAAATCGTTTTGAAGGTCTCGAGCCGGGATCATGGATCTCCTCCGCCCCACGGATGAATACTTTCCGCTCACTGTCGTGGGCCTGCCTCCACCGCTTCAGCATCGCCGGTGTCAATACTTCTCCGGGGTTTAACAGCTCGCCCGAAGCCGAAACGATATAGGCCGAAGGAAGCGTAATATTTACATTGAAATCGCCATATTCAAGATAGAACTCTCCATTCCCCAGATAAGGCAGCGTGTTCCAGCCTTCCACATCATCCAGTACACAAAGACGCGGGTACCATTGGGCAACCGAATAGATATCGCCATCCGGCTCCGAAAGGATATCCGTTCGGTTGACCCCGAAATCGGCATTATAAAAATAGCGGGGAATGGTATAGCTATAGGCTATCCTGAGCCTTACCACAGCGCCCGACGCCAATGGCTCGGCGAAGCGTATCTGCATTCGGGTGTCATCGACCAGCCAGGTCACCGGGCGAACTGGGGCGCCTTTATCCCTATCTTTTATTCTTTCTATCGAATGAATGGTATACCCCCCTTCAAAAGACGCTTTCAGCTTGAATGCATTGCTATCGGTAAACAGTTTTGCGTCCACACCGCGTGAATGAGATTTAAACACATTCTGATCTAATTGGAACCAGATAAAAGGAAGGGTATGGGGACTGTGATTGGTATAAGTAACAACCATCGTCCCCGTGATACGATGGGCTGTATCGTCCAAAACAGCATCGATGGTATACTCCGCGCGGTTCTGCCAATAAGAGGGTCCCGGCTCCCCGGTAGCGGCCCGATAGACATTTCCTGGCGGCATCGCTGACAGCGCCGGAAAAAGATCTCTTGGATTGTAACGGGAAAAGCCCGGATTTGTCTTGCTCCAGCCCGTATCCTGGGCCTGAACCGTTGCATGAAGCATCCATAAAAACAATAATCCTACGAGAATTTTCATTTCTACCACTTTATGTATTAGCAGGTTCTCTATTTGGGAGACGTCGGATCTGCGCAATTCGCAGAAATGGGAATTTTGTACACATTAACATTTTGTTTCCCTTTTTAAGAGTTCCTGGCATTTTATTTGAAAATAGATATTCAGAACAACAGGGTTTACATATACGGATAACAAACCAAACCTGATCGGGATAAGGGCGTTTTAAAAGACGTTTGACGGCCATCAATAGTAAACATATCACAACCTTATTATTCTCTCAGGTGACGGACAAAAAAAGAGACCTCCCGCAAGGAAGGTTTCTTTTTTTATACAATCTACATTTTTTTAACAGCTTTCCCCCCATTTCGTTTTCCCGTCTGTTCCGCTTTTCTCTGCCGTTCCGCTTCCCCTCAGTTTCGCTTTATTTTTGGACTCCTTCACAGCCTATTTTCCAGGCATTGTAATCTTCCATATCTGCCCTCCCTTTCCATAAGCAATAATCCCACCAGTAGCAGTGCGAAAAACTCATATTTGAAAAATCCTTATTATTTGTAAAAAAGTCCGGCGGGTATCTTGCCTTCGGCGGAGGGAAATGAAAGCCCCAAAATCCTGGCCAGCGCGGGAGCTATATCCCGTAGATTCATGATCCCGATCGACCCTCCCTTTACAATACCGGGACCTGCTGCCACAAAGCCCGTGCGGATCTGCTGAAAATCCGGGAAGTATCCGTGTGTACCACCCTGACCGGATCTGACGGCTTCGCCTTCGAAGGCATTGTCGAAAGAGGCCCCGTTCAACCCCGTGAGGGCAAACGCTACTTCAGGGTTGCCGCCGATTGATTCCATTTGCCGGCGCCCCACGATGCGGAACAGGTTCTTCTGATCGCCGGGAAGACTGTCGAGGAGTTCCCTGACCCGTTCCAATGTCTTCTTATCGTTGCGATCCTTCAGGTATAGGTAACTGGAGCCGCCTACAGAATTGAACTGGGCCTTCCATAGATCTTTTTTCACATCGGTTATCAGACCCGCTTTTACCAGCCATACGTTGGGGCTTACCTGGGTCTTCACATCGAGAAAGCCGTGATCGCCGGTCACAATGAGGACCGTCTTATTCCATATACCGGAATTTTTCAAAGCCCCGATGATAATCCCCACCGCACTGTCGGCAGCCAGAACGGCTGCCCGCACCCTGTCCCCATCCCTGCCTTGCATGTGTTCGTAATGATCCACAGAAAAGAAATGGATGGTCATCAGGTTAGGTTGATCCTTTTGAATAAGGTAGGCGGCGATCCTGGCTACATTTTGATCCTTTCCATAGTCGATCTTATTGGCGGCGCCAAACACCTGCTGCCTCAACTCGGCAGTAAAACCTTGCGGTTTTGACCAGGCCTCCTGGGCTGCGTCGCCCATGTCCGCATTGTCGGGGATCACATATTGTGCCGGGGCGCCGGCTGCAACCGGCCATAAAAGGACTGCCACCTTCAGTCCTTTCCGGCTAGCTGCCTCCCAGATCGTGGGGACTTTGATGGAACTGTCATTCCAGTAAATCTTGCCGGTGGGACCGGTTGGCTCAAATACTCTATTATAGTAGATACCATGCTTTGCAGGCTGAACGCCGGTGACAATCGTGGTGTGCGAGGGATAGGTCATCGACGGAAAAACACTGTTCACGCCGTCCGCATGGGCACCCTCCTGCATCAGGTTTCTGATGTTTACCGCTTTCCAGGAAGGGTCCAGGTAGAAATCAGGGCGAAAGCCGTCAATGGTGATCAAAACAACGTGCCCGGCAAGCTGGGCATTGCCGGTAAAAGCCAGCAACAACGCCAGGTAGATGCAAGAAAGTTTTCTCATAGACCAAATTTACAACCGGCAAAGCCCCCGCTGCTGTTAATTTTTTGTATCTAACCGCCCCCTCCCGCTAATGCTGGTCGATAAAAGTAATCGCCTCCGGCCGTTTAGATACCGCCACGATAGCATTATATATATAATCGCAGACGACTTTTTCACCCTCTAAATTAATAAGGCCCACTACATCTTGCGGGGTATGATACTGCGGATGTCCGCCCGTATGCAGGCCGATAACGGGTATTTTCTTCTTATAGAATGAGACATGATCGGATCCCCCGACATCTCCCGCATGGACATCCGGATCCAGCCCTTCAGCCTTCCCCAACTCCTTCATCAGCTCCATACCACCGGGAAACGTTCCGGCCCCGCCCATATGAATCTGTTTTTCGGCATTCAGCCTCCCCACCATATCCATATTAATCATCAGCTTGATTTGAGAGAGCGGGACCAGTGGATGCTCCGTAAAATATTTTGAGCCGAGCAACCCTTGTTCTTCGGCGCCGAAGGCGATCAGTATGATACTACGCTTAAGAAGGCCTCTGTTGGCCGCCAGCTTCTCGCCTATTTCGAGGAGGGCCGCCGTGCCACTGGCATTATCGTCAGCACCCGGATGGATGGCCACCGTATCCGGTTTCTTCGAAGAAGGCCCACCCATACCCAGGTGATCGTAATGAGCACCCAATACGATGTATTCATCCGCCAGCGCCGGGTCGCTTCCCCTAATTACCCCGATGATATTGCAGGTCCTTTTATAGGGGGTATCCATGACCCCTTTTCTGACCCTCATCTTTGCGACAAAGTACTGGCGATAGCCTCCCGCGAAGGCTTCAATCCCGTGGCTCTTAAAATCTTTTACGATATACCTGATCACCCGTCTGCTTCCTTTTGTACCGGGATACCGGCCCTTGTTGTCCGGGGATGAAAGAAAACTGATATGATTTTTGATTTCGGCGCCTGTAATATCGGCTTGTGCATAACCGGCAAATCGCAACAGAAAAAGAAATACAGAAAGGAAGAAAAATTTCATCGATGTTCTTTTGCCGCGAATATAAAGCAAAAATATCAGTCAGCTTCGCAGAAAGCTATGCCACTCCCTGGCAACGATTTACAAATTTAAAATATACAGGCGGTCTTTAAGAATGTACAAAAGGAAACCAGGCAAGCCTCAACGAATAAATCTTCGGACTCGCCCAAAACAACTGATAATCTATGATGCTTCCCGTTGGCGCCGCGACGACGCCGATCTCCCATCGGCTATTGAGCCGGGTCCCGGCCCGAAACAGGACCGATCCCCAGCCTTTTTTCCCCGGGGCGAAATTGTCGTCCGTTTCACCGGGATAGTTACCCGTCCTGTCGACCAGAACATACCTGTTCGTACCGTAACCGGATAAATTATAGGCCACCCCCAACCCTATGTAGATCCGGGTTTTTCTTTGCCTGAAAAAATTATACAAAAAGTCCCGTCTGTTATCCGGCAGAAAAAATTCCAAAAGTCCGGTCGGCGGGGAATGCCGTATCCCCGATATATAGGGTCAGTGCGTCGACATAAACCACAAAACCCTTAAAGAATAGGAGGTCGGAACTACTTTTGAATCCCCGAGGCTTATAAAAGAGCCCAGGAAGGTTCCCGTGACCCCGACCTCCCAATGCCTGTCGACCCTTGCTCCCAGCTTCAGAAAAAAAGATCCCCAGTAATCCTGGACATCCAGGTAACCGTTCGTTATAACACCGGGGGAATTACCGGTCTGGTCCGTAAGAGTATACCTGTTCGTTCCATAGTGCGAGAAATTGTAACCGGCGCCTGCCCCGACGTAATATTTCACTTTTTTCGGTCGCCGGAAATTGTACAATATCGTGGCACAGGGAGTAATATTCCGTTGCTCCATCATATACGTCTCACGAGTCGGGTCTCCATTATACGGACTAAGGCCGTTCTTCGAGCCCTTATAGGTGTTTTGTGCGTAGTCGATCTCTATCCGGAACGAGAAATCGTTGAAATTTACCGGAGTTAGAAAATCGACCCCTAGCGCAAAAACCGGCGCGATCCCGGTGACATAGTTCATTCCTGCCAATGCTTTATCTCCGGATACCCTGAATCGGGTGCCACTCATCCCGACGCTGATAAAGGGTTGCGGTCCCGTGCCGGCTCTTTTACTTGCTGCCCCATATACGACGGTGGGTGCATTCCCATTGAGCGCCATGACGACCCTGGAAAGATATTTTTCAGAATATCCGGCCCAGTCTATATCATGCCGCAGGGAAGACATATTATTTTCAACGGCTATCTCCATCAGGGCCTCCCTGTAGGTCAATACCTGCGGGTCGCCTGTCGCGTCGAGATATACCTTATACGTCAGCTCCGTCAGCCGGCCATTGGCGACCTGGAAATAAAAGTGATTCTTGAAATCCGTAAACCGGTACAAACTATATTTCCTGCCCGCGACCAACACCCGCAAAAAAACGGTATCGGTTTCCACCGTATCCCGCGTATCCCGATTGATCTCTGCCGGTTCTACCGGTCTCATATCCTTGCTGATAATCGCTGTTTTATAAGCGTCCAGGCCGCTTGCTTCAAAATAGGACAATTCCTTTGGGGTATACTTTAACTCCGGCGAACCGGGCGGATCTGCCTTAAACCTGATAGTATATGGATTTCTATACCTGTTTCCATAGTCTATCGTCCCCCTCACGGTATCTCCGTTGCTCTTGACGATGAGCCCCGGCCGATAGTTGTTTTGGGAAAGAAGAGAAGAAGAATAAATGAGCAAGACGATAAAGGACAGGATTCTCGCCATGACAAGGAAAATATTTGTTTAGGAGGAGTATGTGGAAATCCGCCGAAAATTAACGACAAATAGCCGTACTTGCAACCCCCGAAAGGGTTTTTGCAAAAAATTGGGTTATCTTTTGGGCCATGGAGGCAAACCCTGCTGATGAAATATCATATTTTCCTTCTTTTCCCTTTCTTTTACCAACCGTCTATATCTCACGGTCAGGGAGCATTGAGGCCTTTCCCGCAGCATGTCCGTTACTGGCAAGGCGTTATAAAACCCGATCATGTCCCTCAAAAATGCATGGATGACAGCGTCCGCTCCTTTTATCGGAACTGGAAAGAACATTATATCAGGGATGCGGGAAACGCTCATTATTATGTGTGGGTGAAAAGCGCCATTCGCAACAAACGAAGTGTTTCCGAAGGACAGGGATATGGCATGATTATCGTCGCCCTGATGGCGGGCTATGATGACTCTGCGCAAAATATATATGACGGGCTTTTCCGGTACTATCGATCTCATCCGGACAAAAATAGCTCCTATCTCATGGCATGGGCGCAGACCAGGAGCTTTAAAGATGAGGACGGCACTTCGGCCACGGACGGCGACATCGATATTGCTTATTCTTTACTGCTGGCGGATGCACAATGGGGGAGCCGGGGAAGAATCGACTATCTCGGCGGGTGCCGCAATATGCTGACGGACATCATGCGGCGGGAGATCAACCGAAAAACCTATTCCGTACTGCTAAGCGATGCCGTCGAGGAAGACAGCAGAGATTATTTTGACATGCGCTCTTCGGACTTTATGCCTGCTCATTTCAAAGACTTTGGCGCCGCTTCCGGAGACGGGAACTGGAAGAGGGTCGTCGACAACAATTATGCGCTTTTTCTCTCCCTGCAAGACAGATACAGCAAAGAAGCCGGGTTGCTCCCGGATTTTATACAGTCGATCGGCACCGGCGGAAGACCCGCTCACGCAGGATATCTGGAGTCGCGCTTCGACGGTTACTATAATTATAATGCCTGCCGCGTCCCCTGGCGGATCGCAACCGACTTTATCCTGAACGGCGACCCGCGTGCCAAAAAGCTGGCGCAAAAGATCAATAGCTGGATAAAGACCAGGACCATGAATTCCCCCGATCGCATATCCGCAGGCTACTCCCTTGCGGGGCAAGACATAAAAAGCCGCCATTTTGAAGCCCCGAGCTTTATGGCTCCTCTTGCCGTTTCGGCGATGGTGGACACGGCCCACCAGGTCTGGCTTGACAGGTTGTGGGATAGGATCACAGGGTTCGGCCTGCGTGAATTTGACTACTACGACAACAGCATCAAGATGCTCAATATGATCATCCTTTCCGGGAACTATTGGAAACCGTAAGCGGCTCGCCGTCCCGGAGATTCTTCCCTCACTTCCCGCGGGATCTCACAAAAAGAAATAGGTAAGTTTAAGAGAATAATTTCTCGGAGTGGCCTTGAAATAGACATAGCTTGTAATGCTGCCAAGTATATCGCCTGCCGCGTCGATCTCGAATTTCTGATTCAGCCGGGCGCCGGCGCGTAAAAATACGGAAGGCCAGAATTTTTCAAAACCTATTTGACCGTCGGCGATACTTATCTGTTCAGGCGTCGTATGTATTGTCTGGACAAACCGGTTCGTGGAGTAAGATGAGAAATTGAATGACATTCCGGCGCCCGCGAAATACCGGGTCTTTTTTGTACGGCGAAAATTATACATACCGGACAGGGAGGGGGAAATGCTGGATTGTTTTAGCGAATATTTCTGAGAGGTCGGATTCCCGTAAAAATCCTTTGTCTGCCGGTCTCCCTCATAATTTTTTTGCGAAAGGCCGATTTCGAGCCTGAAGGTGAAGTCGTTGAAATTCCGGGAAGTCAGCAAATCAACTCCTATCGAAAGGAGCGGACTAATAAACTGCTTATAGTTCATTCCTACCTCGCTTACGCCATTGTCCCCCGTAAAGCTAATAGTGGAGAGCGCCGCGCCCGCACTGACAAAGAACTGGGGCTTTTTCCAGCTCTTTGCGCCTGACCCGCCATAGACAGCAAGATTGTTCCGGCCATTGAGCTCCGAGACAATCTTCACAAGTTTTGTTTCGTCATATTTTGCATATTCTATCTCCTTGTCGAGAGACGAAGAATGTCCTTCTCCGGCATATTCCCTCAACTGGTCTCTATAATTGTTCCATTCACTGATAATGCTTTCGTCCGCATTTGCGTACAATTTGTACAGAAGCTCTTCGACGGAATCGGTTCCACGCTGGATAAAATAGTGATTCTTAAAATCCGTGAACTCGTACAGGGTCAGTTTTTTTCCGGAAACCAATACCCGAAGAAAAACGGCGGCTGTAAGGGTCGTATCTTTCGCCTGGGCGGTAATTTCCAATGGATTGACAGATCTCATGTCCCTGGTAACCAAGGCGCTCCGGTATGCATCGGCGCCGGTTATCTCAAAATAGCGAATCTCGCTGACCGCATATTGGGTGGCCGCGGTGCTGCCCGAGTCCGACCTGTAAACGATCCGGGAGGGATTGATCTTCCAGTTGCCGTAGTTGATCCACCCTTTTAGGGTGTCACCCTCGTTTGTGATTACAAATCCGCGCTGGCGGCGTTCCTGTGAAAAAAGAAGAAGAGAAGAAAAAAGGGAAAAGGTTAAGGTTAAAAAAAATTTCATAAATTTTTATTTGAGTGTCTTTGTCTCCTTTCAAATCACCCATAACTCCATTTTCGTCATTTTATTGTTAGGTTATTTTTCCGGGGAACTACCGGGGGCCCGACCCGGTCTTTTTTCCATAACATATTTTATCCCGTCCCGGGAAATAGCGCGGAAGCCTAACCGCTCATAAAAGGCCCTGGCCCGTTTGTTGATCCGGAAGACCTCTAGCCTGACCGGCAGTCCCGGCCTTCCCGGCATTCCATCCGCTTCAAGGATCAGTTGCCGCATAACGGCCTTTCCGAGACCCTGTCCCTGGTATGCATCCTCGATCAGGATATTGGCCAGAAAGATCTCTGTGTCGCGGTACTCGACTTCGATATATCCGAATGCGGCATCCTCTCCGGGCTTTCTACCGGGCCTATCCGGCGAAACGTCTTCCAGATAAAGGATCCGGGTATTTTCCGGACGGAAATTTTTCTGGTGGAAGGACATCTGGAAGTCCTCATCCCAGCCATAGATCCTGCTGACATATGTTTTAATAGAACGGGTCTTGATCCTGTAGGTCAGGTCGATATCCGCAAGGGTCGATTGCCGGTAGCCGATATGAACTTCCTTGTTTACCATTCCGTGATCGCCCCGTCGGGATTGTGCCAGAGCGGATTTTTCCAGTCATGGTCGAGGGCGTTTAATTCTCTTACCATCGACTCGTTGATTTCTACGCCGAGACCGGGCCGGGGGAGCAAATCGATATAGCCGTCCCTGATCTCAAAATCCTCCGGGTTAACGAGGTAGTCGAGCAGGTCTATCTTTTCATTATAATGAATGCCAATGCTGCTCTCCTGGATAAAGGCATTGATGGCATGAAAATCCACCTGCAGCGCCGAGGCGAGGGCGATAGGGCCGAGCGGGCAATGAGGCGCCAGGGCCACGTCGAAGGCTTCCGCCATGGCGGCGATCTTCCGTACTTCGGAGATTCCGCCGGCATGACTGAGATCGGGCTGGATGATATCGACGCTGCCATCGCAGAATAGTCTCTTAAAATCCCACCGGCTAAACATCCTTTCGCCGGTGGCGATGGGTGTGGATGTCAGCGACTGGATGACCGAAAGGACTTCGTTGTTCTCCGGCAGAACCGGTTCCTCTATGAACAGCAGCTTGAATGGTTCCAACTCCCTTGCCAGCACCTTAGCCATCCCCCTGTGCACGCGACCGTGAAAATCGAGCGCTATCCCGATCCCGGGGCCCACTGCTTCCCGCACGGCGGCCGTACGTGCAATCGCCTCATCCACCTTCGAGGCCGAGTCGATCCATTCCATTTCCGCAGTGGCATTCATTTTTACGGCCTTGAACCCGGCGAGTACCCGGGCCTTCGCCGCGGCTGCGGTATGATCGGGCCTGTCACCGCCGATCCAGCCATAGATCTTCATTTTGTCCCGCACCGCTCCGCCCAGGAGATCATAGACAGGTCTGTCGAGCGCCTTCCCCTTGATATCCCAAAGCGCCTGGTCAAAACCGGAAATAGCACTCATCAGGATGGGACCGCCCCGGTAAAAGCCGCCGCGATAGAGGGTCTGCCAGATACCCTCCACGGAAGATACGGGTTGGCCGATCACATAGGAGGCCAGTTCCTTTACAGCCGCTATAACCGTATCGCTCCGGCCTTCAATGACAGGTTCTCCCCAGCCGAACAATCCGGGCTGATTGGTGTAGACTTTCAGAAATACCCATCGGGGAGGTAGTTTAAAGATTTCAATTTTCTCCACCCGGACTGGAAATCCATATTCTCTGTCGGATTCTCCTGCAGGACTTCGCCCCTTGCCGACTCGATTTTTTGCAGATACGCTCTTTTTTGCCATATGTATGTTTATGAACCGAAGGACCGGTTTATACGTTTTTTCCTGCCCTCGCCTGTTCAATATTATCCATGAGTCTTCGCGCCTTTTCAGTGATCACCGTAAAAGCGCCGGTCCTGATAGCCTCCTTATCGCATAACGCGCCGCCTACGCCAAGCAGCGACGCGCCATTGCAGATCCATTCCTGTGCATTCTCCGGAGTGATACCACCGGTGGGCATGAGCCTGAGGGATGGAAAAGGATCCTTTAAAGCCTTTATATATTTGGGGCCTACCGTGTCGGCGGGGAATATCTTGATGATGTCAGCATGATTCCGGTGAGCCAGCAACATTTCCGTAGCCGAAAAAGCGCCCATGCAGACCGGAGCTTCCCGCTCATGGGCTACTCTTATGATGGCGATGTCGGTGACCGGTGTGACGATATATTGCGCACCCGCATCCAGCACGCGGAATGCCTCTTCACGGTCGGTTACGGTACCGGCGCCCAGCAACAAGTCTCCGCGGAATTCGACGGCCATCTGGCTTATAAGGTCGCAGGCCCCGGCAGTATTGAGCGAGACCTCGACGAGTGTGACTCCTCCTTTCAAAAGGGCTTCCACGAGCAGGAATACGTTTTTGGTATCCTGCAACCGGATAATGGCCATGGCTCCTGCCCGCTCCATCTTTTCCACCAACTCTTTTCTCATGAATCTGTATTTCTTTTGCCTTTGGAAATCATCTTTCAATCTTTCCCTGTGTGTTTCCTTCCATAACGGAAAATATCTCCTTCTCGGACAGGAAGCCGATATCTCCCGGGATCGTATGTTTCAAGGCAGCAGCCGCTGTCGCAAATCCCAGGATTTTGCCGGGATCCCACCCCGAGATAATCCCGTGAATCAACCCGGCGCCAAAAGTGTCTCCCCCTCCCAGCCTTTCCACGACCTCGATATCATAGACCGGTGAATAGAAGAACTGGCCGCCGATGCACGCCAGGGCAGACCACTTATTAAAGGAGGCGGAGTACTGTTCACGCAAGGTAAAGGCCACTCCTTTCAGTCCGTAGCGCGTTTGGAGAGCCCGAATAGCCTCAGCGGCATTTTCAGCATTGTCCTGTCCGTCAAAAATACCGATATCGAAAACGTCTTTTACGGCGCCTTCATTGGCGAATACATAGTCGGTGTACTGTAAGAGACGGTCAAAGCTTTTTGCGGCCTGGCTTTTGTCCTTCCATAACGTCCGTCTGAAATTAAAATCAAAGCTCACGGTAACCCCCGCCTGTTTTGCCTCTTTCACCGCATGCAGGGCCGTTTCATCGCACGCCGGGGAGAGGGCCGGGGTAATACCGGAAATATGGAACCATTGTTTTTTAGCGAAGATTTCCTTCCAGTCAAAATGACCGGCATCGATCTCTGAAAACGAGGAATGAGCCCGGTCATAGACGACCCTGGAAGGACGCAGGGAAGCCCCCGCCTCTATAAAATAGGCGCCGATCCGGTCGCCGGACCGGGTGATATAATCCGTTTGTATGCCCGCATGACGCAGGGAGTTGATGGCCGCATCCCCCAGCAGGTTTTCCGGAAACGCGGTGACGTGATAGACAAGATGACCCAGCCTGGCAAGAGCCGCCGCCGTATTCGATTCCGCCCCGGCAAATCCCATTTTTAACTGGCTGGCGGAAGCCAGCCTCTCATAGGGGTTATCCGGCGTTAGCCGAAGAAGGGTCTCTCCAAAAGTCAAAATCATAATAAAAAAATGTCCTGTTAAAAATTCCTACCGACTATTCAGCCGTCAACTCCCGGCTTTAGCCCTTCAACGCCTGGTTTCAGCGAATCAAGGAAATTCCTCTCGCTGCGCTTGATATGGGTCTGCATCGCATAGGCCGCCTCCCTGGAGTCCCCGCTGTTGATAGCCTGGTAGATATCTTCGTGGAATTGGATCAGCCGGCGTTTTTCGGCTTGCCGGTCATCGATTTTATTCTTAGCGAAGATCGACCTTTTGAACCGGGGCATGGAGTCAAAGACGGGTCTCATGAGCAGCGAGACGACCGTGTTGTGAGTAGCCTTGGCTATCAGAATATGAAAGCGGCTGTCGATCTCCGTCTCCTTTTCAATATCGTCCAACGGGCAGTTGCGGAGTTCCTCCATATTCCCCGCAAGTTCTTCCAGTTCGCCGGTTGTTCTGTACAAAGCTGCCAGGCCGGCAATCTCCGGTTCAAAGAGTTGCCTGGCGCGGATGATGTCGAAGATCATATTGCCATCATCGGTGAGTTCGAGATAAAGATTGATGGAATCGATAGCCGATTCAGAGCTAATCTCGTTGACATAAGCTCCGCTGCCTTGCCTGATGACGACAAGACCACGCGCGCTCAATCTGCGAAAGGCCTCCCTGACGACTGTCCGGCTAACCGAAAATAACTTACAAAGCTCGCCTTCCGTAGGCAATTTCTGTCCCGCCAGGTATTGCTTCTTACGGATGGCCGATTCGATGGATTCTTCGATCCGACCACTAAGCAGTTTTTCGGATCCTATCTTTTGAAAGGGGCTTACCGGATTGCCCCCTGCGGGCGAATGTATCTCTTCCTCCATAAATTCAGTTGTATAATACTCACAAAGGTATAAGTTATATGACAAATATTTACAGAAAAAAAACGACCCTGATGCTCCAAAAAAAATAATAACTACAATATTGATTGTTAGTATATTTCATATAAATAAAATATCAAACTTAAAAAATATTTTTTTGCGAGCATCTTATTTTATAAACTTGTATGACGTTATATAACTTTTCGCTGACACGCACTCATAAAAGCTTGAACATGTTTCAAACCCGACTGACCGCCCTCCTGCTCCTTTGCCTGCTATACCGGCCATCCGCCGGCGCGCAGGATATTCATCATACTGTGGATACCTCCCGGCTCCGGCAGGAGAGAGCCCGAAAAATCCATCTGCCGGCTACAGACGTGCACTATCAGCAGGTCAAAGATTATGTGGAAGAACAGCCCGACCCCGATTATTTTCATGCATCCGAAAATGCATACGAATCCTTCCGCGACATGAAATTCGGCGTTCGTATTCATTGGGGAATCTACGCGGCCTGGCAAATGGCCCATGAGTCCTGGGGATTCCTGGAACTCTCCGATGCCAAAAAGCAACAATACCAAGAGACCTACAAGACCTGGAATCCCACCGGCTTCAACGCCGACGAATGGATGGATCTCTTCCGGGAGGCCGGGCTAAAGTGTTTTGCCTTCACATCCAAGCACCATGACGGCTTCTCCCTGTTCGACACAAAGACAAGGGTCAGGCAGCGGGTGAACTATCTTGCCCCGGGCGGACCGGCCATCGAGGATTGCGATCTTTCCTATAGTATCATGGAAGGCCCTTTCCGCCGGGACATCGTAAAAGAACTTTGCGAATCGGCGCGACGCCACGACATCAGGATTGACCTGTACTTCTCGCATCCGGACTGGTATGATGCCGATTTCCGACCCTACAATTATCATCCGCTCCAGACACCCGATGCAAAAAACAACCCAACGAATTATGGTGACAAGAATAGCTTCTCGGACAGTTATTCCGATAACAGGCATCCTTCTATGGCGCCGGACCCTACCCCTCTGCAAAGGGAGAGGATGATCGAACGTCACCGGCAACAATTAACGGAACTGCTGACCAACTATGGGAAGATCGATATGATCTGCCTGGACCAATATTTTGGACCTACCGCATGGCCGGATCTGAAGAAGACGATTAAGATGGCGCGGACCCTTCAGCCGGATGTCATGCTCCGGTGTCGCGGCATCGGTAATTACGGTGATTACTATACGCCGGAGGGTTTCGTCCCCGGCAAGAAAGAGAACACCAACATGCCCTGGATGGTCATCTATCCCCTGGCAAGCGGATTCTCTTATGACAAGACAGACAGCAATTACAAGGGCAGCAAATGGATCATCCACAACCTCGTCGATGCCGTATCCAAAGGAGGCAATTTCATGGTCGGCATCGGACCGGACAGCATGGGTCATTTTCATCCCAAGGCGGTGGAGCAACTGAAAGAAACAGGCCAGTGGCTGAAGATAAACGGCGAGGGCATCTACGCCACCCGCGCCCGGAAAGACTGGAAAGAAGGAACAGACATCCGCTACACTACAACGAAAGACAAAAAATACATCTATGCCTTTGCACTGGATTGGCCCGGTAAAAAACTGACGCTAAAGACGGTCAAACCCGCAAAAGGAAGTGAAATCCGGTTGCTTGGATATGGAACAGCCCTGAAATGGCAATATACCGGCGGCCGGCTGACCATCCTCATTCCGTCGGCTTTGCAGGATGAGCATGCACGCCCTTGTCGTTCGGCCTGGGCCTTTCGCATTGAAGAATCACCCGCGGCGGTATCGGTGGCAAACCGGTAGCGAACCTAAACGATCATGATCATGGATAAAGGCTTTCCCACCAGTCGGCATCCGATTGACCCTGCAGGTAAAGGCAGACTACCGCGGATGCGTTGGATCATGATCACAATGGCCTTTTTCGCCACGGTGCTGAACTATGTGCACCGTCTGTCTTTTGCCAATCTATCGGCCACGGGGAGCCTGCGGCACCTCATCTCAGATGAAGCTTTCGGATTTATCGCTACCGCCTTCTTTATTGCCTATATGATTTCGAATGCCGTATCAGGATTTGTGATCGACAGGCTGGGTACGCGGATAGGCTATTCGCTTTGCATGGCCTGCTGGACGACAGCAGCTTTGCTGCACGCGATCGCCGCCAGCCCTTTTCAATTCGGTGTGTTCCGCTTCCTGCTCGGCATTGGCGAGGCGGGCAACTGGCCCGCAGCCATTAAGTTAACGGATGAATGGTTTTCTCCGGAAGAACGCTCTATCGCGACGGGCATTTTCAATAGTGGGGCCGCCATTGGCGCGATCATAGCCCCGCCCCTGATCGCCTGGATGGGCATCTCCTACGGATGGCAGGCCAGCTTCATCCTGATCGGCCTCCTGGGCTATGGCTGGCTTGCCGCATTCTGGTTTATTTACTACACGCCGGGAAAGTCCGCAAAAAAAAGCATCCGGCGGATCATACCCCCGCTGAAATTATTGAGGACACGGTTCGTAAGCCGCTTGTTTTTGTCAAAATTCTTCATGGATCCCATCTGGTATTTTATCACGTTCTGGATCGCCCGCTACCTGGTGGACGTTCATGGATGGGGATTGGCGAAAATAGGACGGTTCTCCCTGATCCCATTCGTAACGGCCGATCTCGGCAATGTCCTCGGCGGCCTGTTCACCCAATACACGATCCGCGCGGGAATCGCCATTCCCAAAGCCAGGAAGATCACCGCCGCCACCTCAGGTCTGATCGTGGCCCTTGCGCTTTTGTCGGGCCCTTTGCTGATACACGATGCGACGATGGCTATCGGAATGCTGGCAATAGCCGGATTCGGACATGCCGCGTATACCTCGAATACGATGGCCTTCCCGGCGGATGTGGTTCCTCCGAACGCCACGGCTTCGGTATGGGGTCTTGTAAGCGTCGGGGCCGGGCTGGGGGGTGCATTTTTTCAGTCGGTCTCCGGCATTGCAGTTCACAGGATCTCCCTGCATGCCGGTTATGCATCGGCATACAATATCGTATTTCTGGGCTATGGAATCATCGCCCTTATCGGGTTGGCCATCGTGCTGTTCGCAATGGGACCCCTGGTCCCGGACAAGGGATTGTTCGAAGAGGACGCTCCCGCCAAGTTGAAAACTATCGTCGTGAAATAAAACATCATATGGAATACAGACAATGCGGGTATACGGATTTGAAGTTATCGGTTATCGGAACGGGTTGCTGGGCCTTCGGCGGCGGCGAATACTGGGGTCCGAATGATCAATCCGATACCAACGCCGTTGTGCGGGCCGCCGTTGAAGCCGGCATCAACTATTTCGATACGGCCGAGGCGTATAATGAAGGCAGGAGTGAACGCTCATTGGGAGAAGCCATCCGGGACATCCCCCGCGACAAGGTCCTTCTCGGCTCCAAAATATCGCCCTCTCATTGTTATCCGGACCTGCTCGAGCGACATTGCGAAGCCTCGCTAAAGAGGCTCGGGACGGACTACCTGGATCTCTATATGATCCATTGGCCGATCCATCCCCATTCCATCCGGCATTTTACAAAGGACGAATCGGTTATCAACCACCCACCCCTATTGGAAGAGGCATTGGCAAGGATGGAAACGCTGAAACAAAAAGGCATGATCCGGGAACTGGGCATCAGCAATTTCAGCCGGGCCAGGATGCAGGACATTCCCGCAAAAATCAGGATCGCCGCCAACGAACTGCCCTACAACCTGCTGTGCAGGGCCATCGAATTCGATACACTGCCCCATTGCCAAAAAAAGGGGGTCGGAATCATCGGTTACATGACCCTGCTGCAGGGTATCCTGACCGGCCTCTACAGAAGCCTGGAGGAAGTCCCCGAGTGGCAAAGACGCACCCGGCATTTTCGGGCTGCCGGTTCACCTCTCTCCCGGCATGGAGAAGACGGATTTGAGGAACAAACAGAGAAGGCCCGCACTGCCGTCCGGATGATCGCCGGGGAAGAAGGCATCAGCCTGGCATCCCTCGCCACCCGCTGGGTACTCGCCAACCCCGCGATCACCTGCGCGTTGATCGGCGCCCGCAATACCCGAAAACTCGAAGAGAATATCGCCGCGGCGGAGGGTCGTCTTTCGACCGACACCCTTAACAGATTAGATAAAGTCACGGATAAATTAAAAAATAAAATGGACGCCCATTTCGATTATTATGAAAGTACGCAAAATGACAGAACACTCTAAAACGGCCCTGCTTGCAGGCTTTTTCCTCCTGACCTTTACTTTTAGCGGTCAGCAAGCCTCCGCCCAATCCTCGTCTCCCGGAGATTCGGTCATCGTGGAATACAGCACCCGTGACAGTAATAACCAGGTAATCGTCAGGCAGGAGAAAGTGGATCCCCGCACGGTAGGCATCGTCGTGATTGATATGTGGAACTGGCATTGGTGCAAGACGGCCGCCGCAAGGGTAGGCTGTATGGTCCCCCGTATGAACAAATGCCTGGAAGGAGCGCGGAAAATGGGTATGCAGGTTTTTCTCTGTCCCACGGATGTCGCCAATAACTATGTCGGCACTCCCCAACGGGAACAAGCCCTTGCAGTGAACAAACTGCCGCTGCCGCCCTCACTCAATATTTTATGCCCGCATCCCGGCGGCGGAGGCTGCATGTGCGGAGAAGACCATTGCATCACCACCTTCGGATGGAACCGGATGGCCGACAGTCTGAGGGTGTTGCCGGAAGACCTGATCTCATCGGGCCCGCAGGAACTATACTCCCTGTGCAAGGCCAGGGGCATCACACAGCTCTGGTATATGGGCGTACACACCAACAACTGCGTACTCGGCAAACCCGAGGGTATGCGCAATATGATGAACTATGGCCTCCACTGCGCCCTGGTCCGTGACCTCCAGGATCCCGAAACCTTTTACGACCCGGTAAAAGGAGTCACCCCCGACGACAACAATGCACGCATCGTGGCCCATTTCGAAAAGTACCTGGCCCCGAGTATCAATCTCGGTGACTTCCTGGCACTAAACGGATGGTGGGACAAGGACTGGATCGTCGACCCCGTCCGGATCACGCCCTGGGGCAAACCCGAACGCCCCCATCAATTCAGGGACAGGCAGATCGTCACGCTTACGACGCCTTTGAATCCGGGGGTCGAGATCCACTATACGCTGGATGGGAGCGAACCCACCCTCCTGTCCCCCTTATATGCCAGGCCCTTTACCATTGACGCGACCACGAAAGTACGGGCTATCGCCTTCCGGAACGGACGCCCTTCCAACCTGGAGAGCACAGGCTATTTTACGAAACTCCCGGAAGCCCCCGGATTGCCCGAGGTCTACCTGTCCACCCTTACATGGATCGACCTGAACAGACCCAGCCGCATCCCCGTTGCCGACCGATCCATCATGAAGACAAAACTGCGCATACATGGCGAGACATTCACCCGGGGAATGGGCACGCAGGCTCCTTCATTCTTAACCTATGCTATCGAGCCCGGCTATGCTTTTTTCGTGGCGCGTTGCGGAGTGGATGATTACCTGAACGATATCAACACAGGAAGGGAGGTGACAAGATTCCCAACGGTTGTCTTCAAGGTCTTTATCGATGGGAACCTGGCCGGGGAGAGCCCGGTCATGCGGAGCAGCCAATGGGCCTGGAGCTTCCATATCCC
>JARLGZ010000178.1 GCA_031292515.1 Puia sp.
GTCGTACTGCTCAAGAACGCCAACCAGGTTCTCCCCATCGCGCCACAAAAAAAGATCTACGTGGCCAACATAGACAAGGCCGTGGCAGCGCGCTACGGCACCGTCGTCGATGATCCCAAACAGGCGGATGTAGCTCTGATCCGCATCACAACGCCCCCGATTGTCTATCCATTCGGCGGCGGCTTCGGCTTCGGCATGGCAGGCGGAAGGGCGCCGGGCGGCCGCGCAGCCAACCCATTTGGAGGCGCTGCACCTGGCAGTGAGCGCGGATCAGGCGCCGTTACGGTTCCCACCGTTCTCGGCAACACCCTCGCCTACACCGGGTCGGCTAACCAGTCGCAATTGGATGACGTGCTCAAACTCGCAGCATCCGGAACGCCGACGGTTGTCTGTGTTGACATGGACCGCCCCACCATCCTCACCGAGTTCATTGACCAGGTACCCGGTGTGTTCGCCACGTTTGGCATAAGCGATGACGCCTTTCTCGACGTCGTTTTTGGCAAGCATGCGCCAACCGGCAAGTTGCCATTCGATCTCCCCAGCGACATGCCATCGGTCGCCGCACAGGCCCCTGATGCCGCCCACGATCTGGAGGATCCACTGTTCAAGTTCGGCTACGGCTTGACCTACAACAAGTAATTCAAAGCAGTTGAACCTGGCCCGGTGGGCACCCCAGCCCACCGGCATTTTGAGAACTCACCCAACACTCCGGGTGCCCCATCCTCGCGGTCCGCCACGGCGGATTTTTGCAGCTAGGGTGGGATACCACACACTCTCCCCTCTCCCTCGGGTCCCTTATCCTCGCAAGAATCGCCGTGTGCCCCAGGTCCGGATTTTCGGACCTGGGATGGAGTCGAATCCCATCGTACAGGTCTTCGGGGAAGTCACTTGGCACAAATACCCCAAACCGCCCATCGACGGCACCCGACACGGCGGCAGTTGGATCAGTCCCTAAAGCGCCGATCCCACCCGCCGATCCGATATTGCAGGCAGGTCATGCGATTCCAGTCGCGATGCCGACATATAGGTACAATTCTGTTACGAATGCCGCACTGAGGCATGTAATGTCGACTTCAGGATCAAAAGGAGAAAGAATGGCGCGAGACAATGCAACTGTCGTACGCGGCTTTGTAGATGAAGTCATCACCCAGGGAAACATCGAAGCGGCAGAGCAATATGTCTGGGAAGACGTGACTGAGCAGGTCCCAATGCCTGGGCAGGGTCCCGGACTCGACGGTCTGAAAGACATCCTTCGCGCCATGCGTGCCGGCTTTCCCGATATCGTCTTCTCCATCCAGGAACAAATCGCGGAGCACGATAAAGTCGCCAGCCGCTTCGAATGGACCGGTACCCACAGCGGTGAATTCCTCGGCATTCCCGCAACAGGTCGTCCTGTTCTCGTCTGGGGAGTTGTCATCGACCGCCTCGAGGATGGCCGCATCAAGGACACCCGCATCATCATGGATACTCTCGGCCTGATGGGCCAACTCGGCGTCCTGCCTTCCCCACAGCCACCCCCTGAGGCATAAGAACTTATCCGTAAAGACGTAGCGTCGATCTCCAGATCGGCTGTCATGCGGGTCTCCAGACCCGCGCGCACAATTTGCCAGCGGCATAAACGCGCCGATAAAGCCAGCCCTTGGAACCGGCACTGCTGAATCTCTCAAAAACGGATAAGCTCTAATTCCCGCCCACAAGCCAACTTTCGAGGACGAATCAGCCGTCAAAGAGTGCCTTTGCGATTTACCGAACATCTACCCAGTAGCAGTATGATCAGTACGTCCAATGATCAGCATAGGTTTATCTGACATCACCGAGAGTGATCTCTTGGCTCTCATCGCCGACGGGGTGAGTGAAGGCCGCAGTGTAGATTACAAGCGTGAACTGCCAAAGGGCAATGACGAGGGCAAAAAGGAGTTTTTAGCAGATGTTTCTTCATTCGCGAATACAGCTGGTGGGGATCTGATTTTGGGAATTGAAGAAGAGAAGGGGCTCCCGACAAACATCGTCGGCGTTGAGACTGCTGATATGGATCTGGAGTTGAGGCGGCTTGACAGTATGCTCGCCTCAGGCATTAGTCCACGGATCAAGTATGAGTTGAGAGCCATCCCTCTGAAGAATGGAAATGAAGCAGTCATAGTTCGTATTCAACGAAGTTGGCTTGGGCCTCATCGGGTTGTCTTCAAAGGACATGATAAGTTTTATGGAAGGAACTCCGCCGGCAAGTATCCGCTCGACGTGACTGAACTTCGAACCGCCTTTAATCTCTCAGGTACCGTGAATGAACGTATACGAGCCTTCAGGACGGATCGGATCATTGCGCTAATGAACAATGAAACCCCGATCCCATTCACGGATACGCCCAAGGCTGTTTTGCACTGCATCCCCGTTGAATCATTCACCGGCCAACCACTTTTCGATGTGCTTCCTCTTTATGAGAATCCCCAATCTCTGCCGGTGATAGCTTCAACGATTTGGGAGCGCCGACTAAACCTGGACGGTCTGATGTCATACAAATATGGTTCCCCATGCTCTGCATATACTCAGCTTTACCGTTCAGGAGTGATCGAAGCAGTAAGCGGAGAGATCGTAGCAAAAACCTACCGAGAGTGGACTGTAATCCCGAGCCTTGCCTTTGAAAGATATATCCTTCAATTTCTGCCCACCTGCATTCGCATACTGCAGCGAATCGGTGCGACTGCTCCGGTCCTCATTGGACTTACGCTCACTAAGACTCGTGGCCTCTCTATGGGTACCTCTGCCTTGGAATTTGGTATGTCCTACCCCATTGCGCAGAACTCAGTTATCCTGCCCGAAGCTCTGGTAGAAGATCTCTCGATGCCGATCGCAAAGATTCTGAGGCCCATTTTCGATCTTGTCTGGAACGCGTGTGGATATCCGCGTTCTGAAAACTTTGACTCAGAAGACAATTGGATCGCACGATAGCTCGGGCGGAGTGATGCTTGGCTATAAGAGCAGGGGCTCGAACGGCGTCTCAATTAGCGCCCACAGCCCTTACCGCTTTTCCAGATCGATACTCCCTGGGTAGGAACGTCGGCGTCAATCTAAAATTTTTCCTGGACACATGCGCGTTTGAAAAGACTATCTGCGGGGAGTCGCGGTGGCCCCCCCCCCCCCCCCACCCCCCCCCGGGGCCCCCCCCCCCCGCCCCCCCCCACCACAAATACTAAAAATAA
>JARLGZ010000179.1 GCA_031292515.1 Puia sp.
ACCAAGCAGAAAGTTAACCGGAATAGAGTCTGCCCCAGAATTATGATTATGGATAAATTCACCCAAAGTCGACTTTTGCAAGAGGCTCAGCCGGATGCTTTTTTGTGAGCAGCCCCCGTAACTCGATAGCATAGGAATTTCCATTTTTCGTCAACAAAATCAAGCGGATTGTGGTACATGGAGATGAACCGGGTTCAGGAGGCATGGACTGCCTGCTCAGGGGATCGACCGTGACACATTCCGCCGGATATTCGAGGAGCACTGGAGTGAGTTCAAAGCTCGCCGTCCCTCGTACGCTACCGAGTACTATGACGGAGTGGTTGAAAAGATGCTCGGCTGTGGCAAGGAGGAGGGCGGGTACAGCGAGTACGTGTGCATGAAATGCGGAAGGGATTTGAGACGGGTGGCTTTTACCTGCAAGAGTTGCTTTTGTCTGTCCTGTTCCAAGGGGTACACGGACGAGTTCGTGGCTCAAGTGAGCCGGGTGTTGCAGCCGGGTCTGAGATATCGGCATATGATTTTGACGGTGCCCGAGCAACTGAGGATTCACTTCTACCGGAATCGAGGTGAGGGGAAACTTTTGTGCGAACTGATGCGCTGCGGGTACGAGTGTTTGGAGGACGTGGTAAGCACGGCGCTCAGGCACAAGGTGAGGATCGGGGCGATAGTGGTGGTGCAAACTCACGGCCGCTCAGGCCACTATAATCCCCATCTCCACATCATCATGACGAGCGGTGGGATCAATGAGGAGACGGGGAAATGGTTGGAGTTGGGGTATTTTCCCTATGAGATCATCCACAAGAAGTGGCAGTACCGCCTGTTCAAGATGCTGAGGGAAGTCGTCCCGACCAAAGAGATGAAATCGTTGCTCAATGAGCTATACCGGAAATATCCGGACGGGTTGGTCGCCCATGTGACCAGAGGCAAGGTGCCCGAGCAATGCCGAGGTTTGGCAAAATACCTGGCCAAATACGTTGCATCCCCTCCGATAGCGATCAGGAGGATCCTTTCCTACACGGGCGATGAGGTCACCTATTGGTACAACGAGCATAGGACAAAGAAGAAAGAAGTGGCCAGAGTCGATGTTGTGACCTTCATTGGTCGGATGGTTCAGCACATTCTTCCCAAAGGCTTTCAGCGGGTGCGCTACTACGGGTTGCAAGCAACCCGGACGTTCAAGAAGTGGATTGAGGCGATAAAGGATGGCTTGCGGAAAGTTGGCCGTTCCGTCAAGGGGGCCTACGAGGTGGTTGCCTGCAAGAACTACCGGGAACGCTACCGGGAGATGAGTGGCCAGGATCCGCTAAAATGCCGGTACTGTGGCGGCGAAATGGATCTGTGGAGGGTGTGGCATCCGAAGTATGGGACAATCTACGATGAGTGGGAAAAGATCAAAGCGGGCAAATATGAAAGAACTGCCGAAAGTGAAGGCACAGATGCAGGATACGGAGGATGTTCCGTTTGGCCCCCCGCCGGAGGAGTACAGCTACCGCTGTTCACGGTGCGGGCGTGAAGTGTGGGTCAACGAAGCCATTATTGATTTCGAACTTGGTTTTGCCGAATTTGAGGGAAGGGAGCCAGTTATGCCCGTCCTTGGTTGTCCGGGGTGTAACCGGGAAACTATGGAATACACCGGGATCAAGAGTTCGCCCGAAGGGCGCTAATTTAACGCCTTTGGCTCGTGGCCATATTCTGACTGCGCAACCAAAACCAAAACGCGCGAACTAACTCAACTCGCAGGTATGAAATGGCCTAC
>JARLGZ010000180.1 GCA_031292515.1 Puia sp.
GCGTTTTTATCCGTTCAGCGCCTTCCGCTCTCTGCTTGGCATTGCTGGCGATGTCACCGCACCAACGTACGCCGAACTTTATTCAGGAGATTGGGCTCACCCCACATGTAGGTGGAGTGGGTGAAAACCGGATAGGCACGGGTATTTCTTATACCCTGCTTCATCACCGTGAACAATCTCTATGCCTAATCTAGTTCCTTTCACTTTAAGGTTGCCACTTAAGGAAATTGGGAGATCAACACTGCTGTCCCGATAAAAAATAATTGTGGTCATGACAAAGATCCTTATTTGCGTGATGTTGATAAAAAATTCATACCCAGTTTTTTACACTAAAGTTCTAATACGCCGCAATGACTTTTTTACTTTCATAGTAAAATGACAAAAGCCCCGATCCTTGCGGATCGGGGCTTTGGCGAACTTGTGGAATTTTTGAGATGAATCATCCGTCCAGAAGACCTGGCAGCGACTTACTCTCCCGGGCCTTAGGGCACAGTACCATCAGCGCTGGTGGCTTTCACGTCCGAGTTCGGGATGGGATCGGGTGCAGAACCACCGCAATAACCACCAGGTCATCAGGACGGATGAAGCAGGGATCAGCATTCAGGAAGCGGCCTTCAGGAAAGAAAGCCAAAACCGAATGATGATCTCTGAAGAATGAAAAATCGTCGGAAGCATGGGGCAGGGGAGGCAATCAGGAAAACCTGAATGCTGAACCCTGACTCCTGAATGCTACTTCAGATAAGGATCAAGCCTATTGAGTTATTAGTACCGGTTAGCTGCACCCCTCGCGGGGCTTCCACATCCGGCCTATCAACGTGATGGTCTATCACGACACTCAGGGAATACTAGTTTCAAGGTAAGTTTCACGCTTAGATGCTTTCAGCGTTTATCTCGTCCGTATATAGCTACCCGGCTATGCCGCTGGCGCGACAACCGGTCCACCAGAGATACGTCCATCCCGGTCCTCTCGTACTAGGGACAGCTCCTTTCAATATTCCTACACCCACGGCAGATAGGGACCAAACTGTCTCACGACGTTTTGAACCCAGCTCACGTACCACTTTAATCGGCGAACAGCCGAACCCTTGGGACCTTCTCCAGCCCCAGGATGTGATGAGCCGACA
>JARLGZ010000181.1 GCA_031292515.1 Puia sp.
AAGTGGATTGTAGAGCAATCTACGGCTGAATCGGTTTCAAATACGACTATACAAGCGCCGCCAGACCTATCGGCGTACATGGCCGCAATGGGACGTAAAGGCGGCATGGTTGGCGGGAAGCGCCGTTTAGTGACCATGACGGCAGATGCGCGGAAGAAAGCTGCTGCTAAGGCTGCTCAGGCACGGTGGGGGAAGAAAGAGAAATAGTTCCTTTACGTTTACTTTTTTGGCTTCTCAGACTTTTCGATGAACTCTTTCAGACTCTTTGCACAAGCCTCAGCCGTCTTCTCTATCTGATTAGAGCGATAACTTCCAGCAGAGTAAGCGAAGACAATCTGGGAGGTCTTTGGGTCCATCACCGATATGCTTGCATCAGTACGGCCAAGGGCACCAGGACGAGGATAGCCGCTTCCCGCATCCCATCCCTTATTCCAAGCGTCACTATTGCCGCTGTTACTTCCTACATTCGCAGAGGCACGGTTGTTAATTACGATCCCCGGCTGCGCAGGGTCTTTGCGGGAGACGATGCTGGCAACGACGAAATCCGCCTTTTCTTTATCTGTGACCACCACGACTGGAACGTGCCTCTTGAGAAGAGCAGCCGCAAGGTATGTCTCATATCCGCCCATCGGCTCTATGTAGACGGTTGACCCACTCTTGATTTGCGGAGACTGGGCAATTCCAATAGTAGAGAAAGCGAGCAATATGCTGATGAGCAGCCGATTCATTTGAATTTCCTCTGGTTTCGACTTCAGTTTTCCGATTTGCGTTATTATAGAGCAAATAGAAAAGCCGCCCTGCCAGGGGCGGCCTCTCGGTGTGGCATATCTCGATAGCGACATCATCGCATGGAGTGTGCCCCGAATGCAAGAGATACCCGCTATCGCCAAGGGTGCGAAGGGAATTTATGCCCATCCAGACATTCAACGTCATCTAGTCGCCGTTCTCTTATTTCCTTTAGTACGGCTTCGACGCTGGTATCGCTATTCCTTACTGCGATTACTGTTGCATGAAGTATGCAGCCTAATGTATCGCATCGGATGGGTATTTGAAATCTACGAAGCGGAGCATCTACGCGGAAAGGTTGAAGTTCGTAAATGGCGGGTAAGCTGTGCAGTGACAGGACCCTATACACGCAACTACATTCTCTACATGCAACAAATAGAGGCACTGTACCCGTGGCTATCGATATTCGATATGCTTCTACTGAGTCAGGCGTGGAAGGCTGGATCGGAGTCAAGTGTTCTTGAGGGCACATCGCATGATCGAATTGACGGTTTGCATTCATAGTTCTCTAGGAACCCGCAATTATAGACCGCAAAGATCAGAGAATTCTATTGACATTCCCAAGCGGCTTTAGCATAATAGTCAGTATGAATTGCTTGGACTCCCAAACGAGAGCACAGATTATTCGCTGCCTGATTGAAGGCTGCTCGATTCGTGCGACTTGCAGAATGACGGGAGCGGCCAAGAATACGGTTATAAAACTGCTGGCAGACATGGGAACGGCTTGCGCCACGTTCCATGATTTCCACGTCCGTAATCTCAAGGTTCGCCGTTTGCAATGCGATGAAATTTGGTCGTTTGTCGGAGCGAAAAAGAAGAATGCGACGGTGGAGCAGAAGTATTTCGGATGGGGAGATATTTGGACTTGGATAGGAATTGACGCCGATACCAAACTGGTCGTTTCCTACCTTGTAGGTGGCCGGGATGCGGGATGGGCAATGGAGTTCATGGAAGACTGTGCCAGCCGCATAAGAGGTCGCGTCCAGGTCACAACAGACATGCACAAGCCTTACCTAAAGGCTGTTGAAGGCGCATTCGGGTTGGAAGTGGATTACGCGCAACTCCAGAAGATTTACGGCGCTCCATCCGGTGAAGAGCAACGGCGCTATTCGCCGGGTAAGTGCATCGGCACAGACATGAAAACCGTTCTCGGGTACCCCGATCCTGACCACGTGAGTACCAGCTACGTTGAAAGACAAAATTTGACCCTGAGAATGTCCTCGCGCCGGTTTACTCGCCTGACAAACGGTTTTAGCAAGAAAGCCGAAAATCATGCACACGCGGTCGCGCTTCATTACATGCACTACAACTATTGCCGAATCCATCAGACTCTACGTGTAACGCCAGCGATGGAAGCTGGACTCGCCACTACGCCTTGGACGGTGGACGATCTGATTGCCCTGCTCCCCAAGCCCACCGTCTCGAAATCCAAAATCGATAATGAACTATTTCGGAGGGCACTGGGAGAAAGCGCCTAGCCGAGTTCATAACCGGCATTGATACGCTTGCGCTTTCCAAACAATTTAACCATCCGTTCGGGGCTGGACCCCATCTCGTCGAGCGTAAAAGAATACTCTCCCAACTGGGAGAGATTCTTCGGGATTCTTGGCATCCCTTCCCGTTCCCATTTCTTCCGGGCCATTGATATCCCAGCGGGCGCAAGCCACCTTACAGGTTTATTGAATTCATGGATTGAAACAAGAGTCTGTCTTCCGATACTTCCCTCATGGGTTTGCTCGGCCATGAATTTGGCAGCACACACAAGGTATAGAGCGTGGCTTAACGTTGTTGTGTGCTTTGTAAGCATGTAGCGGTCGGCATAGAATGCCATGAGGTTCAACACGGAATCGACGCCAGTCCCTATTGCCCAAAATCCGGGTGAATCGTAAAGAACTCCGTCGCTCTCCGTTGTGATCTTGAACAGATGACCGTCTCCGCGTTCATCGAATCCACATACAAGGAAGTCGCAATCCAATTTCTCAGTTTTTTCAATCTTCAAAGCCAATCGATCAAACGTCTTATCTGTAAGATTTTTACGCCCTTCGAGCCAGAATTCTCTTCCCGTCATCTGGTAATTGCGAAGCGCTTTTACTCGGACATGCTCATTTACTTTCGCATCGATGCTGCGGCTCATCGCATTAAGAACCTGCTGAATCGTCGGGGTTTCATATTTCCCGAGAAGGGTTGCTGTATGGTCCAAAATGAATGGGACATGTTCAGAATCATTACTTGCGGAGAGTACATGCCAGTGGTCATGGATTGGCTTTGTCTTGAGAGCGAGTCCATCAGCCGCTTGACCACTTGTAAGGCTGACCATCTGATCCGATGCGGTAACGATAGTCCTTCCAAACTTGCATAGGGCGGCAATGCAGATTGTCACGGCTGATACCCTTAGCTCTGACGGCTTGGGGGGACGGATATTGTGCAGAGCGTTACCAATCATAACGCACCCCCGTCCACGGATGCTCCATGTTTGCTAATGCTTGCGTTTCTTGTGGAAATCCAAACTGACCCACTACCAGCTGTTTGAGCCAGAGCCGCCTGCTGGTATTCTTGAAGCGTGATTCAACTCAGGCGAATCAAAGGTTTTGCAGCCATGGCCCTGCTTTTGGGGGTGACGCTGGTTGCCTGCCACAAGGAAGAGCAGGAAGTGGTCGGTGT
>JARLGZ010000182.1 GCA_031292515.1 Puia sp.
CATGTGGCTGGACTGTTCCCGGTCAACGCGGGCTACGAGTTCCAGATTCTCTACCGGCGCAAAGGGTAAATCTCCTGAGTCGCACCGAATTTCCCTGCGGATCAAACCTAGACCTCGAATCGGCTGCGCATGGAGCGAGGAACCTCTCGTTTTCCACAGGGCCTTATTGAGGCCATAAGGGGTGATACCAGCTCATTTTTTCGACATAAATCGTGCAAAAAGCGTAGTTCTCGAAGGGGCTTACCTTGATGGTAAGCCTTTTTCTTTCTATTGGTTAGGCCTAAAATCGGGGGTGCGTGTGGGTTACTAGACGGTAAAGAGGGTTCGGCGTGTAAGTGGTTTATTTTCTGTTACTTTTTTGGGATCACACAGTTTCACAGTATATAGGGGGGAGGGGGGTAGGGAGGAAATCGAGCAAATTCTGGGTTTCGCGACTGGAAATCCGGTTTGAGGGTTGGAGGTTGCGCATGCATCTATTGTGCGCGCAGGTGGGGTAATTCTCTGCAAAGGGCGGGAAGGCCTTAATCTAGATCGATTCGGTGAGCCACTCACGGAAGATTTTAAAGCGGGGACAGCGTGAAGCTACTTTGTCTGAGCTTATCTTCTCAAGGAGCTTGCTGGCGTGCTTTATCTTGCCATACTCGCCCTTCTGGGTGTCTTTGGTGGCGCGTTCGAGCTTGTGATAAATATCTGACTTTTGTGCAGTTTCAAGATTGGTCTGTTTGGGAAGAGCATCCCGATTGAATTTCTGTTTATAAAACTCCTCCAATGCGTCCGGGTCGGCAACGATCCATGCTTCCATGCATTGGACCATCAGATGCACGCGATCTGATGCGACACCGGTAAAATCCCAACCATCTCCCTGTCCTCGCCCTTCGGTTCCAGTCTTCGTATGGAGATGAGCGACACGAATCGCGGCATCTTGTGCTTTATGCACTGGTACGGCAGCGACTGAGGTCTCGGAGTCGACGAGTAGAGCATTGATAGTTTCCGGATTCACTGCCAATGCGTTGATAAATGCTTCGTAAGCCTGCTGCCGCCCTCCGCAGCAGATGAATCTCAGACTTGCGCGCTTTTCGCGTGCCTTCGATTTTTCGCTCATGAACAAGGCATCGAACCCCAACCTAAGTTCAGCTTTTTCACCGGCAGTTTTGCCGCCACCTTCAATGTAAACGGCGATCTCCGTCACAGATTGCCCCCGATTTCGCCGATGCGCCAAATCTCGCCGAGTTTGTACTTATCCAGCCAGAAGCGCAGCTTTTCCGATTCAATTCTCTTCAGAACCGTGCCGCCCCGGTACTCGCATACCAGTACAGACTCCGCAACGTCGGTCAGTGCGGAAACCAGCGCGTCCGAGTGCGTGGTGACGATTAACTGTGACCGTGTGGAGGCTTCCTGTAGTAAACTTGCCAGCAAAGCAATGGCATCAGGGTGCAGGCCAAGCTCTGGCTCTTCCATGCAGATCAACGGCGGCGGAGTTGGAGAGAGCAGTTGCGCCAGAATCGCCATGAAGCGGATGGTTCCGTCGGAGAGGCGTGTGGCAGGGATGGGCTGCCTGAGGCCTTCTTCGTGGAGATAGAACTGTACGGTGCCGCCCTCGATCCTTGTACTGTAACGATCAAATCGTGGCAAAAACCGCTTC
>JARLGZ010000183.1 GCA_031292515.1 Puia sp.
CAGGGTCACTTGGGTAATGCAAAGCGGGCGGCTCACCGAAGGCGCGGAGCGCCGTAGGTAATCCAGGTCGGGCAACAAGTGACCCGCAACGCAAGTTGCGGGTTTTGTTTTTTCCGGGAGAGAGCCGAGTTTACTCGGGTGAGCGGACAGCAAAAGAGAAAACTAGAGATCAATCATTGGTACCACCTTCGTTGTAACGGTGTCAGTGGGCCTGTTAGCAAGCAAGAAAAAGGCGGCATCGAAAAAGGCATACCGTTTAACCTGATAAAATTTAGCTTGATTGATCAACCATACAAATTGGCCATAAGTGTTCGAATCGCCAAACTTAATCTTTAAAACCACTGACGTGTCGTACAAAAATTGCATTCGTTCAATCTCCTGAGAAATAAAGTTTAGCTTTCTCGCGAAGATATCTTTATTTCGGGATGGAGCAGGATCACTCAAATCGACACGAAGCAATTTCTTGTTTTTGATGACAGGTTAAAACAATTCTCCGGGATTTAATTTTAGGAAATCCTGCCAGGTAATTCCACTTTTCCCTACTAGCAACACTTTATCGGGGTTGAACGCCTTTTTAAACGCGGAAATTCCCGAGGAAGATTGCGTCGTTCCGCTCTTGATCTCAAGTCCAATAACCTTCCCTTTTTTTTCAAGGACGAAATCAACTTCTTCGTTTCTTTCGCGCCAATAAGAAACTATGAATCCTTCAACCAGCGAGTAATTTATCAAATGAGCTCCTATAGAGGATTCAACCAACCTGCCCCATTCTTCTGGCCTTATTTGTATTTCTTCGAACAGTTCTCCCCGTTGGGCACTGATCAATGCTGTATTGTGTACCTGAAATTTAGGGCTTGAAGATCTTTTATAAATTAAGTTACCGGAAAATTTCTCGATCCCTGCCAATAAGCCTGCCGTATTCAGCAAGTCAAGATAATGCGATAAAGTAGTCGTATTGCCGGCATCCTGCAACTGTCCGATCATCTTTGTATAAGAAAGTATCTGGCCGGAATAAAGACATCCCAATTCGAAAAGACGCTTCATCAAAGCGGGCTTGTCAATCCTGGTGAGCATGAGTATGTCTTTTGATATACTCGTTTCGATAAGGGCCTGCTGGACATATGCCTTCCATCGTTGTTCTTCAGCGATCAGCGGCGCTGATCCCGGATAGCCACCGAACCAGACATATTGATCGCTGGTCCAACCAAAAGCCTGCTCCATTTCCGATAGCGACCAATGTCCCATATAAGTTGTCTCAAACCTTCCTGCCAAAGATTCGGTAAGCCCTTGCTGCAATAACAAACGAGATGATCCCAGCAGGATTACCTTCAGCGTTCTTTTTGTTTGGGTATCGGTATCCCATAATAGCTTTACAATTTCACTCCAATCCTCTATTTTCTGAATTTCATCGATCACCAATAGGAACTCTGAGGCCTTCTCCTGGTCCATTTTCAAGCGTGCTGTTTCCCATTGCTGCTCAAGCCAGCTTACGTTAGAAGCGGCGACAGCATCCGCGGAGGCAAAATGGCTAGGTAATTTGCATTTTTCTAATAGTTGATATACTAAGGTTGTTTTCCCAACCTGGCGTGGACCAAGTAATACTTGAATAAATCTTCTTGGCTCAATAATTCTCTTCGTGATAAGTTGCAAATGAGGGCGTTCAAACATGTTTTACAAATTACTCAATACAATGAGTAAAAATACTCAAAATACTGAACAATTTCAAATCTAACTAATCAATAGCTGACAAACCCACCAATAGAAATATCAGTTGCCAACCAAAGTGAACGACGCGAAATGCGCGGCTCACTAGAATCCGGATGTTTAACAAATTGTACCTACTGTACCCAAAAGTCTCGGTCTTAAATGAATATAAATCAGGCCCTTAATTCGGCGACCAGCCGCAAATCGCCGAGGATGTGGTTCGAGAAACGTCCAGTCCGGGCAACAAGTAACCGCTCTCTTTGTGATCGGCTGGATCCATCCGTCACTCCGTGGGAAGCGGATAATCCGGGTTTGAATAAGGAAATGACTTAATCTGTCCGCAACCTGAATAATCGCTGCAAATCCTCCCTCCACCGGTTCGAACTCATTCCAGTTGGGGCAACAAAGGCCTCCCAGGATAGTACCTCCCACGATAGTATGGGCTTTTTTCTTTGATAGCGGCGAAAGCGGCGCTTTCAAGAGCGAACAAAGGAAAAACAAAACCGTTCCGGCGAATGCCGGACGGGTGCGCGGAATAATCCACAATAGTGGGAAACTAAATTGCAGTAGTAAGGCCAACTGTAAATATATTTAAGGACTTCAAACCTAAAAATAGTAGAACATGCCAGTTATTTCGATTGCAATCCAAAAAGGAGGGTCGGGAAAGACAACAACTGCCCTCAATTTAGGGGCTGCCTTATCCCAGCAAGGAAAAAAGGTATTATTGATCGACGCCGATCCGCAAGCCAATCTTTCCCAGTCACTCGGTATCGAGGACGAGCCTCCATTCAACTTATATTCTGAATTGAAGAAAGAGATCCTGCAGGAAGGGGGTCAACTGTCGAAGGCGATCGTCTCTACCGCTGCGGGGATCGATGTGGTCCCGGCTTCGATCGATCTGGCCATCGTTGAGCTTGAGATGGCGGGTATTATGGGGAGAGAATACCTGATCCATGAGCTGCTGAAGCCATTAATCGATACGTATGATTACATTTTTATCGACTGCCCGCATTCTATCAGCTTACTTACCGTGAATGCGCTGGTGGCCAGCGACTACGTCATGCTCCCCTTACCGGGCGAGTTCCTGCCGCTTAAGGGCGTGTACGGATTCATGCGGCAATTCGATCTCATCCGAAAGAAGCTCAATCCCCGGCTGGAGTTGATGGGCATGATCATGACCAAATACGACGAGCGCAAGCATATGAATGTCGGCGTAAAAAAGCAGCTGGAGGAGAAGTTCAACGGAAAGGTATTTCAGACGGTGATCCGTACGAATATCCAATTGGCCAAAGCACAAGAGGCTGGTAAAGACATCTTTAAATACGACCGCAGCTCAAATGGCGCCAAGGACTATCGTCAGCTGGCAGAAGAACTGATAAGAAGGTCGGGTAAAGAGCCTATCGAAATCGGACAGGTAATGGAAGCCGCGATTGCCTGAAGCCGTCAATCGCCGCAGGTAATACAGGCCGGGCAAAATCAGAACTTGATCTCCAGTTTCTGAGAAACAAGCCTGTTATCCTTATAGTACTCGAAATACCACTCTCCATTCTTCTTAAAGACGATGCCATTGGCTGCTCCACTCTCAGCTATAAAATAATCCTGGACGGATGTTTTAAGCAAGGTCAACACTTTTTTCGGAGTGGTATCGATCACCTGATATCCATTGGGTATGGTCTGGGCATATAAGCCGCCTGTAATTTCAGTTCCCGAAGACATAGCTGGAACCGGGTTAGAAGAGGGAATTGCAGGTGCTGCGGCAACCTGTTTCGTCTGCGTAAAAATCGTGCTGTCATATTTGTAGGGCACATCCTTCAACGACAAAAAAGCATCCCTTAAAGCGAGGTCGAAAGCCGTTTCAAATTCCTTTTCCCTACTTTTACCTTCTTTGCTTTTAAAGATGATATTGCCCTGACAGTCCTTCAATAACAGGGTCAGGTTCGTCGCAAAAAGCGCCTTCCGCTGGACCAGTTCGGCCGTAAGCGCGTTACATTTGTTGGAAGCTACTGTCAGGGGCAACTCTTCATTACCCACAAAAACGGTAAAGCCTTTCTGCTGCAGCAGCTGTTTTGTCGTAGTATTCAATCCATACTTATCATCTTCATTGCTGAACCCGAACCTCGCCGGCACAAGCACATATTTGTAATTGTTGAGGGTATTCTGTGAATAGCCTGCTGCCGCAAACAACGAAAAGATAAAGAACATGCATATTTTCATATAGCTCCCTGTTTCATATTGTAACGAATATATACAAAAACCTGTAAACCTTCAGTTGCATTGATTTTATCGATCTCATCATCAAAACTATCTATAAAGTCGAAGGGGAAAATTTCGATACATTTGGGATCTCACTAAAAAATTGCACCATCATGGAAAATAACACGCTTCACTACGCAACAACTCACCATCCGGGAGCCGAGGGCAAATGCCCCTTCATCGGGGGACATTTGAAAGAGACAGCAGGTGGCGGAACAAGAAACCGCGACTGGTGGCCCAACCAGTTAAACCTGAATATCCTGAGACAAAATTCTACGCTGTCAGACCCGATGGACAAGGGCTTTGACTACGCAAAAGAATTCAAAAAACTGGACCTGTCTAAAGTTAAAAAAGACATTACCGATGTACTAACCACCTCGCAGGCCTGGTGGCCCGCTGACTTTGGCCACTACGGCCCCTTTATGATCCGGATGTCATGGCATGCCGCGGGTACATACCGCATCTCGGATGGACGCGGCGGCGCGGGCAGGGGCATGCAGCGGTTCGCTCCGTTGAACAGCTGGCCTGATAACGCTAATTTGGACAAAGCCCGCCGGCTACTCTGGCCGGTCAAACAGAAATATGGGAAAAGCCTTTCCTGGGCCGACCTGATCGTACTCGCAGGCAATTGCGCCCTCGAATCGATGGGATTTAAGACATTCGGTTTCGGCGGCGGACGCCAGGATGTATGGGAGGCTGCTGAAGACACATACTGGGGCGCAGAAAAGGAATGGCTGGGAAATAAAAGATATGAAGGCGACCGCGACTTGGAAAACCCGCTCGCAGCCGTTCAAATGGGGCTGATTTATGTGAATCCGGAAGGGCCTGACGGAAAACCCGATCCCCTTGCCGCCGCACGCGACATCCGCGAAACCTTTGGCCGGATGGCCATGAACGACGAAGAAACCGTGGCGCTTATTGCAGGTGGCCACAGCTTCGGAAAAACGCACGGGGCAGCCGACGCCGCGAAATATGTAGGCAAGGAACCGGCAGCCGCTCCCATCGAAGAGTTGGGGCTTGGCTGGAACAATTCCTATGGCAGCGGTAACGCAGACCAGACCATCACCAGCGGCCTGGAAGGCATCTGGACGACTACACCGACAAAATGGAGCAACAATTTCTTCGAGAATCTGTTCGGTTTCGAATGGGAGCTGACCAAAAGCTCCGGAGGAGCCTTCCAATGGATTCCAAAAGACGGCGCCGGCGCCGGTATGGTACCCGATGCACACGACCCGAAGAAACGCCACGCGCCAACGATGCTGACGACCGACCTCGCCCTAAAAGTCGATCCCGCCTACGAATCCATTTCCCGGCGCTTTTATGAGAACCCGGACCAATTTGCCGACGCCTTCGCCCGCGCCTGGTTCAAACTGACGCACCGGGATATGGGTCCCCATGTACGTTATCTTGGCGCCGAAGTACCGGCAGAGATACTGATCTGGCAGGATCCCATTCCTGCCGTCACCCATCCGGTGATCGACGATCAGGATATCGCTGCCCTGAAAAGCCAGTTGTTAAATGCCGGCTTGAGCATTTCTCAACTCGTCACCACAGCCTGGGCTTCGGCATCCACCTATCGCGACTCCGACCGGCGTGGCGGCGCCAATGGCGCCCGCATCCGGCTGGCACCGCAAAAGGATTGGAAAGTGAACGACCCGGTGCAACTGTCCAGCGTGCTGGCAACGCTAGGGGGCATCCAAAAGACATTTAACGATGCCCGGAAAGGGGGAAAGATGGTTTCGCTGGCCGACCTGATCGTATTAGGCGGATGCGCAGGAATCGAACAGGCGGCAAAAAATGCCGGTTACTCCATTACAGTTCCTTTTACGCCCGGTCGCACCGATGCTTCGCAGGAACAGACCGATGTGGAATCGTTTGGGGTGCTGGAACCGGCTGCCGATGGCTTCCGCAACTACGCACATGCGCGATATGCCGCAAAAGCAGACGTATTTCTTATAGACAAAGCACAACTGCTGACATTAACCGCCCCAGAATTGACGGTCCTGGTGGGCGGTATGCGGGTACTCAACACCAACTTCGATCATTCGCAACACGGAGTATTCACCCATCGTCCGGAAAAACTCACCAACGACTTTTTCGTCAACCTGCTGGATATGAGTACAAAATGGTCCGCGATATCGGAAGGCAGTGACCTCTTCGAAGGACGTGACCGTACCACCGGTGAGCCGAGATGGACTGCCACACGCGCCGACCTCGTTTTCGGCTCCAACGCGGAGCTCCGAGCACTCGTCGAGGTATATGCATGCGAGGACGCCAAAGAGAAGTTTGTGCATGATTTTGCATCGGCGTGGGCCAAAGTAATGAACCTCGACCGCTTTGACCTGGCTTGATGTCAAGATCATTTACTTGATGTGAAGATTATTTATAAATGCCCCCCGCAACAGCGAGGGGTTATTTTTTTGGGACTCGACAAGGGAAGTCCTCTGTCCGCCTCACGCTCCCGGCAGGTCCCGCCTTATAGGCAGCGCGTTCTACCTCTTTTTATCCGGGAAACAGGCCGGATAATCTTGCCGCACCGATTATTTAGCCTACTTTCATATCCCCAACTCTCCAAAAGGAATGCTGCCCCGGAATCTATCAAAATTGCTTTGGTCATCTCCTATCCACCGAAAATATGGCAAAGTGTGTGTTTGCTTTCTTACTTATCCACCTGCTCGGCTGCCCGCTTTTTCTTTCGGCGCAGCTGCCACCGGGGTATATAGGCCTGTATCCGCTCAACAATTCAGCGACTGATATCAGCGGCAATAACTACAACGGATCTCTTACCGCGACCACCGCGACGACCAACCGTTTCTCCGTAAGCAATATGGCGACGCTTTTCAGCTCGGGCACCTCCTATGGAAACCTCCCAACGCTCGTACAGGATAATTTCAGCATCGGTTTCTGGTTTAAGACCACCATGAACGCCAATTCTGCTGCGATGTGGTACAGTGGGAATAGCCTGATAAATGCAGAAGTATGCGGCGTCACCAATGACTGGGGCACGGCCTTGATAAACGGCGGAAAAGTTTGCATGGGCATCGGCAACCCCGATATAACGATCTCCACGACCTCGAACTATAATGACGGCAACTGGCATTTTGTGACTGCCGTTCGCGACAAAACCAACGGAATCATCACCCTGTATGTAGACGGCCTCCAGGCGGCTACTACCTCCGGGACGAATACCGGCTCGCTCAACGCGCCCGGAGCGATTGGCCTGGCCCGGGATGCGACATTCTATACCAGCGGTTGTGGTTCCGGAACATCCCCGGACTATACGGGCAGTCTGGATGATATCATCGTCTATAACCGGGTATTAAGCAGCACGGAAGTTGCCGGCCTTTATAGCTACCTGAGCGGCACCCCTCTTCCGCTGGACTGGCTCTCCTTCACAGGAATCAATTCCGGCAACGGTATAGACCTGTATTGGAGTGTAGAGGACGTCGTCAACAACGCTTACTTCGAAGTAGAGCATTCGACGGACGGACAGAATTTCTCTTCGATAGCACGTATTCTGAATGACGGCGTCGAAATGACGCCAAACGGCTCCGGCTCTTACTCATTCCTGGATGCTCACGCGGCCCCGGGGGTCAACTATTACCGCATCCGCCAGGTGGATATCGACGGGGATTTTTCGTGGTCAAAAACCATTGCGATCGTCACCCGAAATTCATGGCAGGCATTTAGCCTGTTCCCGAATCCTTCCCGCGTCAACCCGATATTGTCCAACGCCGGCAGCCTGTTTGTCCGTGAGGTAAGAGTAGTCGATGTCTCCGGAAAAATCCTGCTGGATCAACCCGTCAACACAAACAGCAGCTCCATAACGCTGGATACCCATACCCTTTCACCCGGCTACTTCTGGATACAGGTGGAAGGGGTGTCAGGCCAGGTTGTCGTCGTGCCCTTCGTAAAGATCTGATCCCCGTGCACTCATGGACTTCGGAAAGCACCGGTCTCATTGCCTGCTGAATCTATTGGGGCTTACCCTGGGGATCACCTGTTTCCTCTTCGCAGGTACTGACCAGGCAGATCGCAAAAAAACTTTTTTGAAGAGGGCTGTTGGCTGATGTCTCCTTCATTGTCAGGATAGCCAGGTTTAATCTTATACTATTCTTTCAGTCTGTCCGCGTGAATGCGGCCAGGATAATCAGGGAGAAATGACATAACGTTCGTAAATCACCGCCGCTTCCGCCGCCTTCCGCTTCTCCCACTCCAGCAGTTCCAGTTCCGGCTTCAGGTAGAAACCATCCGTATAGCCGACACACAAATAGGCTACCAGCTTATTTTCAAGGGGCGCCTTGAGAATCTGTTTTACCTTATCCGGATCGAGGATACTCACCCATCCTATCCCGATGTTCAAAGCCCGCGCCATCAACCACATATTCTGTACCGCGCAGACGACGCTATACAATCCCACCTCCTCCATGGAGGTCTGCCCTAATACAGGCTTCCCCGATGGTTTATAAAACACCGCTATATTGAGCGGTGCCTCCACGATCCCTTCCAGTTTCAGACGGGCGTAGACGGCTTGTTTCTCCTCGCCGAAAAAAGACAACGCTTTTTGATTCTCTTCCGTGTAGCTATCTTTTACCTGTCGCTTAATCTCCGCATCCCGGATCAACACAAATTCCCAGGGCTGTGAAAAGCCCACCGATGGAGCATGGAGGGCCGCATCCAGCAGTTGGCGAACCACAACCTCTTCCAGGGGCCTGTCCAGGAAACGATTCCCCCGCACATCGCGCCTGTTGCAGATGATTTCGCGGAGCACATCCGCTTCGACCTCCGTAAATAACTTGCCAGTCAATGAATGCATAGTTCTTTTTATGACATATTGAAAATGAACACGTTAACTTAAGTTTTACAAATTGACTTAATCCATCTGCGGAGCAGAACTCCCCTCGTTCCTCCGGAATCCCTATCGCAGCCGCGCCGTCAGGCCCACTGTCAACCACAAATCCTTATTGGATGTCGTCTGGTCGCGCAATAAGTAAAGATCCGAAGGCGATCCGTAATACCTTGCCTCCACCCGGAACAGGGCATCCTTTCCTGCCAGCCTGCGTAGGCGTCCGCACCCAGCGACCGGGTATAGGTCAACTGATCGAAAGAATAAACACTCTCATTCGTATAAGGCGCGCTAAACACACCCCCATCCAGCCAAATGTCCTTGTCTTTAAAGAGTTTGATGCCGACACTGGCTTCCAGGATATTCTGCAGGGTCTGCCGCCCGGCAACGTAATTGGAATTCATATAAGTGCCATACCCCGGCGCGAAACTGGCGCGAACCCGGTCGGAGGTATATTTCAGACTGAAATAGGCGAGATCGAGATTGATCTCGTTATCCCCGCTATAGGAGACAAAATAAGGATGGGTTGCATCTTTGGGATGACTCAACGCATAAGAGTAATATACGTCCACATACCCCTCCAGCGAGAGCGTTCCTTTTTTCAGCTTTATAGTGAGGAGGGAATCATCGGAATGCTGCACCTGCGATTGCCAGGCAATGGATATGAACACGACCACAATAACCGGTATCCTCATCTCGCAGGGTTTTGTATTACCCGCCAAATGTATACATTCTCCGGAATAAATAGTTTCGCCAGCCAACCGCACTCCTCAATTGTACTCCCCAATTGTGTTCCGGCATTTACTGCCCGCGACCGAATACGGCAATAGACAAAGGCACCAGGTAGGGAAATACCAATACACAGAGGGAAACGATAAAATGCCGTTTCCTTTTCGGGTTTTGATTCGACAATTCCTCGTATCGGCTCAGGAGTTTCTGATCGCGCTCCTTTACGATGAAGATATAGTTGAAGAGTAATGCCAGCAGCAGGTAAATAGAAGCGGCAAAAAAAGTCGACTGGACGGGCGATTCAAACCGGGAATGCTTGATCAGGCGAATATAAACGGCCTGCAACAGCAGCAGCCATCCTCCTGAACCAATTGAAAACAAATAGACTGTCTGGATACGCGCGTTGTAACTTTGTCTGTACAGGCTCGACCTGTGGAAATAATTGTAGATATTAAAATAGAGATAATCTATGTGTTTCATAGAATAGTTTTCTGGGTTAGGGTACACGATTACGGATTACGGACTTACTATAAACGCGCTTTTGGGAGAAATCGTACAAATTAAGCCGAGAAAATAACTATTTATATGTATTACAATAATTTACAGATATATAAAAATATTACTTCAATTCATTCTCCCGGGTATCTTACCCCATTGGGGGGTGCCAGTTCTCGCATTATCTGGTCTATTCTCCCGGATGCTCATCATGCCATAACTGTGCAAAATATGATCCGCAATCCTTTATATACTTATAGAACTCGTAGTCGTTTTCACAGTGCTGGATATATTCGTAACTGGGCCGGTACATGTGCATAAAGGTATCAAGCGCAGTACCCTGTAACCCGGTTATCTTTTTGACAAGAGGCTTGTTAAACCGGTAGCTGACATATTTATCCCGCTCCTGCTCGATCAGTCTCCGCTGCAGGGCCAGTATCTGGCGGTTCTTTTTCGCGCTGAGTAACAGATCCAGGTTGAGCCCCACCCCTCCGTTGGAGCCGGCAGACAAGTAATCGGGATCATAGTCGAATACCCGACGATACTCATCCCGGTTTTCCAGCGAATCATACCGATAAGCTTTCGGACGAACCACAACAAGAGGCAGGCTGTCCACCCGGATTTCCAGGCTCATGTCCAGCGGATAACCGGGTGCTATCCTCTTTACCGGGATTCTGGTGGTGTATTTACCCAGATAGGAGAAATAAATGGAATCCGTCGGAGCCAGGCTGATCGTGTAGCGCCCCATCGAATCGGTGATAGTGCCTTTTCCCGAAGTTCCCAGCACGCTGACCCCCGGCATGGCAAAATACTGGGATCGATCGTATACCGTCCCCCTGACCTCCACCTGCGCAACCCCTTGCAGGCGGGCCAAAACCAGCACACCCGTTAGCGCAAATAACACATATTTTTTATACAGATCGCTCATCCCTCAATATCCTATAAAGATAATGATAATGCGAATGGGCGAATGCACTATCTATAGCAGCCTCACAAAATTGCATTTATTGCATCCGCTTGCTATATTTGTCTGTCAGGACACGACGCCCCATGGTTATGTCTACCAGTCGACGGATGGAGGAAAGTCGTGGACGAAAAATCCAAATTCCTATGCCCCTTACTATCTCAATCTGTTCTTCACCGATAGCCAGTTTGGGTTTGCGCAAGCCTATGCGGAAATATCGGTCACAAAAGATGAATGCCAGGTCCTCCACCGGCGTCTTCAATTCGCTTCAGTTTCTCGATTCATTGACAGAATACTATGCGTCTCCTGCCGGCGTATTCAAAACGACAAACGGTGGACTTAATTGGACAACCGACTATCTGGTTGGCATGCATTTTATCGACAGTACCCATGGCTGGATCTCCACCGGAGGAAAATCGTATATATTGAGGACCGGGCAATAACGGGGCTAATTCACCGCCGTCGGGCTGCCCTTCCCGATCCGCCTCAGCTGAAGCACCAGCCCCACGGCAAACAAAACCAGCAATACCAGCAGCGACATTTTCACCGCTGGTGCATTGGGATCGCCGGCGATGGGATGGCTGATCGGAAGCCTCGTAAGTGTCTCTGTAATCGCAGGAATAAAAGAGAAGAACAGGGTCGCACTCATCGTCGCAACCCCTATCTTCGGGCCCGCGGTCCCGAAAAAACCGATGGACCCGGCATAGATTCCAAGCGGCAGCAACAATAAAACCAATACGGAGAGGCCATGCGCAGGTGTGAAATGCCCTGTTTTCATGATGCCAAAAGAAGTCAGACAGGTTAGGATCGTCAGGACGATATACCACTTCCCGGTTCCGCTCCGCGGATCTATTTTTCCTTCGCGGATAAGAGCCGCGACGCCAAAGATCAGGGCGAGAATGCTGATGACCGTGTGGAAGATTCCAAGATTCGACAGGTGATTAGGCATATATTTAGTTTTTGGGGGTGACTGCTTTCAGCATCTCTCCGGGGAAGCCGCCCGGAAACCATCCTGATGACTTCTCTCTCCATAACTTCCCTCTTACCATGCCCCCCTTCTCATCATGAGTTCCTTCTAACCATGACCATGACTTCCCGCTCACACCGTAAGACCTCCTCCAAACGGTAACTCGCCGCCATCCATTATTTCGGCGCCAGCCTGGGAGCCCTTCGCATGACGAAACCCGGAAAGAACCGGCTCATCCACAGACCGATCTTCTCCATCCCGAATTTACCGATATACGTCTCGAACTTGCCCGCCTCGATGACCCGCAATATCTGCTCCGCCGCTTTCTCAGGAGCCAGACCATGACCGATATTCTCTCCGACCACACCCAGTTTCGAGCCATCGCCGGTAATTGCATTCAGGGAAATATTTGTGCGGATATACCCCGGCGTTAAAACCGTCACTTGTATATTTTGTGCCGCGGTCTCGGCCCGCAGGCAATCGAAATACCCATGCAACGCGTGCTTGGCCGCGGCGTAGGAAGACCTCATCGGCGTTCCCAGCTTGCCCATGACGCTGCTCATGACCACGAAGTGGCCCGATCGCTTTTGCACAAAATGAGGGAGCAGGTGATTGGTAAGCGCCACATAGCTGAAATAATCCAATTCCATGACCTGCCTGTGGATCTCCAGACCCGTGTCGATAGCCAGGGAACGCTGGCTGATTCCGCCATTGTGTACCATGATGTCGATGGCCCCGAACGCCGCGATGGCGGCAGCCGTCCTGTCCTGCAAAGACGCGGTGTCCACCAGGTCCAGCGGTAACACCTTTACCCGTTCTGGATTCGCGCAACCAGACCTGACCCGTTCCAGTTCCGCGGTCCGCCGGCTGGACAGCACGAGGTTCGCCCCCCCGGCCGAAAATTTGTAGGCCAAGGCCTCGCCAATACCCGACGAAGCTCCGGTAATCCAGATGGTCTTATTTTGGAAAAAACCCATAGCAGTATTTTGTTTGTCTTAAGGCCAACAAATATAGCCCTTTCCCACCGCTATTAGCCTTCGGCTATCGGCCTTCGTCCATCAACTCTCCAGTCAAACTTTTCCAGCCAAACTTTTCCAGCCAGGCCTTCCTGATCATCGGATTTCCGATTATCTGCCGCTGGCTACTTACTGCATCCCGCCCGCATCTCCCATGCCCTGGGAATTCATGTCCTTCCGTTTAAACAGGTTGAGATCCATCTTGCCAAACCGATACGCAAATACCACCCTGACAAGCTGCGGGTCTTTCAGACGATCATATTCCTGGGCAAAAAAGGCGCTCTGACTATACTGGTCCGACCACCGTGTGCGAAAAATATCCGTCATGCTGACCGTGACGGAAGCCGCATTGTTTTTGAGGAAGCTCTTCTTGACAGCCAGGTCTATCCCATAAAAAGACTTGATAAAACCCTGTGAAGAACTCTGCGTATTCGAACCCGGCGGTCCGAATTGGTTCGCATTCTGGTTAACCGGCAGATTGGTCTTCGACTGGTAGATGGCCGTCAGCTGCACCGTGAAATTGGAGGGCAATTTAAAATTACTGTTGAACTTGCCGAACCAGCTCCACAATGCTGCCTGGGAAGGCTGGTTCAGGTTGTCGGTGTTGATCTTCGAATTGTAGATATTGATATTCGCCGAAATATCCCACCATCTTGTTATGACATCCGTGGAAGTCACTTCCGCTCCGACCGTATGGGCATCGTTGGCATTTTCATAGGTATTGATCAGAACCGGCTTGCCGAGCGGATTTACACCGCTATCCTGGTAACGGGTGATCAGGTTGTCGGTGTATTTATAATAGGCCGAGATCAACAGGTTATCCTTGTGCGCGAAGGTCTTCATATACGTCATCTCGAAGGACTTCGTGAACTCCGGTACCAGGTTGGGATTACCCCGGGTTATGTTCAGGGTATCCGAATAATCGGTATACGGGATCAACTGGAAGAAAGACGGGCGGTTGACCTTACGGGTCACGCTGAACTGGAGTTCCTGGTCGTTTTTGAGCTTTTCACTCAGGAAGATCGACGGGAACAGACTTAACGGATAGGTATTGCTGAAATGCTGCCCCGTATTGATCAGGTTGCCGGAATAATCGGAACTTTCGGCACGCAAACCCAAAGAATACCCGAAGTTGCCGATGGCGCTGGTAAAATTCAGATACCCGGCAAAGACCCTGTTCACACTGTTGTAATCGCTGGTCCCCAGCGAGTCCAGCGTGCTGTTGCCATGATCGTCCAGGGTATACGTATTATTCAGGTTATTCAGCTTCTGGATACTGACGCGCAACCCCGCTTCCAGTTTTGATTTCTTCTTGATGGGGTCGGTGTAATCGGTTTGTACGGTATAAAAAGAGGGCGAAGCCGAGCCCAGGGTCTGCTGACGGGTAGTAGCGGAAATCGCCGAACCCGGAAGCCCCGTGTAATAATCCGTAGTATAAAGAGCGGTCAAATGAGAAGTGGCTCCGAAATAAGACCCGTCCGCCGTCAGCTGCTCCCCTTCTTTGGCAAACAGATGCTTCATACCCACCTGGGCGCCGTTGACGTCGAAGACCCGGTCATTATTCGAATTGCGCAGAGAATAGCCCGTCGATTTACCCAGTGAGCTGATGCTGTCCGTTTGTATCCGGGACACATCCGTAGGTTTAAAAGACCCATGTACGCGGATATAAGAACCCGACAAAGTGGTCTTGTTCGTTACAAAATAATCCGCTCCGATCTGCCCGAACATAAACTGCCCTTTATTCCGGTTGAGATCACCTTGCAAAAGATGGGTCGTATCGCCCAGATAAGTATACCGGTCCGTATTGCCGGTCGTCTTCCCGTTCGACGCATTGACCATCCCGTTGAGGGTCAGGTTCACCTTTCCCTGGCGGATATTGAACCCCACCAGTGCATTGGGCGCCCCATGCGAATCCATCCCGGCGGAGATATTTCCATTGTATCCTTTTTTCCGGTTCTTCTTTAACACGATATTGAGAATACCCGCGCCTCCGCCCGATGCATCGTATTTAGCGGAAGGATTGGTCATCACCTCGACGCTTTCGATCGCATCCGCAGGGATCTCGTCCAGCGAAAGGGTGGTGGGTCTTCCGTCGATAAAGATCGTAGGCGTTCCGCCCCGGAGCGTTACATTTCCGTCGATATCGACATTGACGGACGGAACATTCCGCATCACATCCAACCCGGTTCCCCCCGCGCTTACGATATTCTTCTCAACATTGAATACCTTTTTGTCAAGCTCAAGCTTCATAGTGGGCGGGCTGGCCGTGACGGTCACCGCCCCCAGTTCCTTTACATCACCGGATAGCTTTAGCGTACCCAGGTCCTTTTCGAACGAAGGCAGGTTACCATAAGGAGAACCGCCGCCCTGGGTACCGGCGGCGGGCGCTGCCGCTGAAGGCATGATCGTAAAGGGCGTGTCGTGGCCTTTATAGCCCGTGGCAGAAAGCCTCAACACCAACTGCGCCATGATAGGCAGGTCTTCAAAATTGAATTCCCCATTGGCTTTTGTATCCATCCCTTTTAATAATACAAGTTTCTTTCTCTTTGTCGCTGAATCCACGACCGACTTTAGCACAAGTGCCGAAACCTGGCCAATCGGCACTCCGGCGGAGTCCGTCACTTTTCCATAGGCGCGGCCGATGGCAGCGGCAGCGCCGCCTTTTCCAGCAGGACCACCCTTTCCGGCGGGCGCCTGCGCGAATCCCATATATGAAAAAAAGAAAGACAAGGTTAGTGTAAACGCAATTTTTCCCACAAAAGCTATTTTAAGACACAAATGTAATCGGTTCCTTTGAGCGAAGCCGGGCGATTGCTGTCAACGGATGGAAAAACACGGTAAACGGCATAAAACCTTCGGCAAACCGGCAAACCCAAAACCGGTTTCCAGCCGTTAGTGATCCTCCGGATAAAAGAGTTCTCCCTGAATGGTTCTGGCAGGCGCTGTATACGGATGCTCCGTTCCCTTGCCGCTACCCATGATGTGGAGGACCTCCCAGCCATGCACTTTCAGATAATCCGAAACGAGCGATCGGTGACACCGCCACCAGACGGCTTCGGCGCACATGTAGGCGACACGCTCCGCGGAGGCGATCTTTTCCAATTCCCGGATAGCGGCACGGAACTCTTCCGTTTCCATATAATCGGCGTATCCCATAAACGCCCTGTTGCGCCAGGCCGTATTCTTCGAATCCGGACGCGGTCGTCTCCGACCACCCAGGCCAGGGAAATGAATATAACGGATACCGGCGCCACGCAGGGAGATTTCAAGCGCATCCTTGTTGAATTGCGGATATTTCCGCGAACCGGGAAGGCTACGTATATCGGCAAGGACTCGTATGCCGAAAGAGACCAGCATCGAAATAAATACGTCTATATCCAGGTTGGAATGCCCAACCGTCCAGATCCTCTTTGGTTGATCCAAGACGAGCCGTTTAAATTTGTTATCGAATGGAATGATCTACCCTCGTGAGAGCGGAACCCTTGTGCGCCGCAATATGATCCGTCCGATCGCTTTTTATTTCATATTGCGGAGATTCCGCGGACGCATGATGCCGGTACCCCTTATAATCAAAATCTTTTGTATGAATTTTTATAATGATACCCGACGCCCGGCCAGCCTCAGAATTCCAGGACACATGATCCCCTGTTCTAAATTTTTTCTCCATAACAGAACTCCTCTCCTTGCAAAATTACTGCAAAACAAAATTTTGCAGGCATCAGAATTTCTATTTACTTTGTATTTCAAAGTACTTTTTATAAAATAGTAATATTTACCTCAAAAAATGCTCATGAAAATAAAAATGATCCTGCCGGCGCTCACGGAAGCCAAAAGTCCCTTCTGGCGTCCGATAAAATATTCCCTATTTCCGCCACTGGGGCTCGCCACCCTGGCCGCCTATTGCTCCCCCGACGATGAAATCGATTTGCAGGATGAACACGTGGAAACCATCCGGCTGGA
>JARLGZ010000184.1 GCA_031292515.1 Puia sp.
CACCAGCGGCAAGCTAGCCGCCTGGAGCCGCGCTCAAGCCCACTCCGTCCTCCTCTGCGCCGCCGACACCTTCCGAGCCGCAGCGATCGAGCAGCTTGAAGTCTGGGCCACCCGCTCCGGCGTTGAAATGATCAAGACCCGTCCCGGAGGCGATCCCGCCGCCGTCCTCTACGACGCCATCGAAGCAGCCAAAGCCCGCTCCATCCACGACCTCTACGTCGACACCGCCGGCCGTCTCCACACCAAGTCCGGCCTCATGGACGAGCTCGACAAGATGCGCCGCACCGCAGCCCGTCTCATCCCCGGCGCACCCCACGAAGTCCTCCTCGTCATGGACGCCACCACCGGCCAGAACGGCCTCCAGCAAGCCCGCCTCTTCACCCAATCCGCAGGCGTCACCGGCATCGTCCTCACCAAGCTCGACGGCACCGCCAAAGGCGGCATCGCCGTAGCCATCGCCAAAGAGATGAACCTCCCCGTCCGCTTCGTCGGCGTAGGCGAACAAATGTCCGACCTCTTAGAATTCTCCCCCTCCGCCTTCGTCGATTCATTACTCGGGTAGCACTTTGAAGGGTACGGGCTTCAGCCCGTACATGAATCAAGCAAAATGAGTAGGGCTTTAGCCCCCGAGGGAATGACAGCCTCGCAGCAAAGCCCATCCTGGGATGTCCGCGAATCGAGCAACCAACTGGCTAACTCGCTAACTTGCTATCCCTGTGCAGCAGGGGCTAACTCGCAGCATTTGTTTTGAAGACCATCCGCAACCATTCCAAGGAAGATCGAATGAATCCAAAGTACGAGATTATGCGGTCAGAGACCTAGTTATCGTTGCAGCACCTAACAAGATAGGTCCGCGACTTCTGTGTTTCCGAAAAACATGGGCAACGTACAAAGATATTCATTAGTCCACTCGTTCCCACCGAGTAGCAGGTTCGGGACTCCCCGTCGTTTCTGGGGAGTACAGGTCACTCACCTTGATGGAGTAGTCAATTACGAACCCCATTAACTCCTCAAATCGATCTTCCGAACAGTTTGAATAGTCCAGGCGATAGATTATCGTGTACGTCTTACCCATCGTCCTCTGTATTAGCGGAACAGAGTGGTTAAAGTCGAAGTATCTAACAGGGTCAACACCTAGCATCAAGATATTCGTAATAGTCGCACTAATCTGGAGAAACTTGTGGAGTTGATCCAAGTATCTGTCCCATCCCGCTGTCCTCAGTTCCGGGGCCAGGTCCGGCACACGAGGAGGAGATATTTCGAGAAGCCCACGCCCCTCGGGTTGTCGCGACTTATCAAAGGCAAGCCTCAAGTCGGCCATTGCGTGACTTTTGTCCCCGTCCCTGAATTTATTTCGTGCCTCGGATAACATTTCCCGCACGCTCGGATCAGGGACAAGATCTATCAATGAGACATTGGCGTAGGAAAGACTGCAATAGAGGGATAGTACGTTTTCAAAGAATCCCCGAGTACGCGTTATGAGGTCGCGTACATCTCGCGAATTCGGGACAATCGCCTTGTGCTTTAGTCCGATGCGAATCGTATTGAGGGATTCCATAGCAGCTTTGTCCGGCGCATCCGGTAGTCCTGCTTGCTTTACTAATCCCCAGAAATCCATGAACCCGCGGTTCTTGGGTACATTGACGTTCAAGTGATCAAGAGTCGCAATCATCATAATCTCGACCGCATCGTGCAAGAGCAGGACGGAAACAGCCTGACTCATCTCATTGTTCTCGCGTTGTGCGACGACCGCCTTTCCGAGTACATACTTTGCGTTCACAAGGCGTCTATATATATCTCGGTGCATGGCATTCCTTTCACAGCCACGATATACCTTCGATTTGCCACCTGCGAACCTCCAAAGGAATATGAATAGCCGGAGTTCAGTCTCTCGGCGCTCGGAGACTGCCAAATCTTGCCGGGTGCCCCAGGTGCCTCGCTTTTGGGCACCTGGGATAGTACGCCCAGTGGACTCATCCGATACAAACACATAGGGAGCATCCACAGCCTCCAACGTCAACTCTTCAGTTGACGACCGGGAGCCCGATCCTGGCGGGTTTTTCCTCGCGCAAGGGTGGGATGCCAAGACACTCCACCAGCATGCTTTTCCATCCCCCCTGTTGCCGAAAATTACCCCCAAAAAGCGCACAATCAACCCATGGACCTCTCCGCCCAAACCATTGCAGCACACCGCGCAGCTTTTCTAGTCCCTATGTCCCTGGTCCCTCAGTCCCTGTTTTTCCCCCTACCCCCTCCCCCCTATATCCTGTGAAACTGTGTGATTTCAAAAAAGTCATAGAAAACAAACCACTTCCGCCCCAAAGCCCCGTTACCACCTAGTTAACAGACCCGATCCTCATTCATGGCCTAACCAACACAAACAAAAAGGCTTGCCAGCAAAACAAGCCCTTTCGCCAACTGCAGATTTTCGCAGATTTACGACAAAAAATGAGCCAGATCACCCCCAAACCGCCTTCAACGCGCAAAACCGGGAACGCTCCGCCAAACCCCTGAAACGACCGCCC
>JARLGZ010000185.1 GCA_031292515.1 Puia sp.
CCAAAACCCCAAAACCCCAAAACCCCAAAACCCCAAAACCCCATAGAGGAGCCCGCAAACGCAACAAAAGCTGTGTGACGAAAGTACAGTTATATAACGAACCCGCGATTGAGCGTTGTGGTGTGCTTGTTGGCCACGCTTTCGGTTTCACTCCCGGTTTCGGTAGCGGTGTCCTTGCCCTGCCGCTTCACCAGAAATATGCGGTAGACCTGCCTCGGCCGCTGCTGTCCCGTCCTCGGTGTTACTACAGGATTGCTGAGTCTTTCTTTACTAATCTCGGAGGCCCCCTTGGGCAGCTTCCTTGTTTTTCCGGCGGTCCGGGAGCGACTCTGGAATTTTCCGGTGACGACCTCGCCTGAGCGAATGTAGCCCGTTTTTGTGAGATATCCCCTCGTGATTTCCGGCTTCAAAATCCCCTCCGTCTCTGTTTTCGCCGGGGTCACGATGTTCATAAGCCTCGTCCGCGGCTGGACGGAACGACTCCGGACCAGAGGTTGGCCCTTCTGCGAGACGTAGAAAGCGGCGACAGTGTGCTCCATGTAAAGATCAGATTTACGGAGAGAAACCCCCTGAACCAGGGTGCTGGCAGGAAGCGACTTGACAGACCTGTTGCGCAGGTTCATCGCCCGGATGCGGGTGAGCACGTTTCGGTGCGAAGGGGAGGGGCTCGTCTCCGTTCTTCGGCGGCTCAGACTATGAGAAAGGGACTGCTGGGTTGCCGGCCGGGAATGGGAGTAGCCGAGGGAGGAGGCGGAAATCGAGTTGCCGGAGACGACGAAGCCTATCCAGAGAGTCACGAGGGGAAAGTCGGACTGCGACGCTTGGAGAGAATTCCGACAGTTGAGGGGCGGCGAGACACCGGGACGGAGACATAGCCGAAGTATTGTTCGAGGTACGAGGCGGAGATGACGACGTGCTTGGAGTGGGTCCCGTACGCGAAGAACCCCTTTCTGCCGCTGCTGCCTCTCTACGTCGGCGGCTTTTCGGAGCGGGAAGGAGATACTGCAGGGACGCGGTCCTGGTACGGCTGATCCATTATGCTTTTCGCTGCTCTTTTTTTTTTATTATTACGGCCGCAAATTGGACCGAGCTAATTCCGTGACGTCCCTACTACCCGCCCGACCGGAGGGGTTTTGGGGTTTTGGGGTTTTGGGGTTTTGGGGTTTTGGGGTTTTGGGG
>JARLGZ010000186.1 GCA_031292515.1 Puia sp.
CCAAAACCCCAAAACCCCAAAACCCCAAAACCCCAAAACCCCAAGGGCCGAGTCCGGGAGGTGGTTGTAACGTCCAGCCCTGCTGAATAATTTCCGTGCGATAACAAAAATAAAATCCGATAACCGCTAACATGGCGGAACGCTACCGAATCAAGAGGCTGAGCCAGGAGGTCTCTCAGAAGCGATACAAATATTCTCCGGTCCGAGTCAATCCGTATCGCTGTTCCCAACCCGACATAGGACCCCCGACTATCACACGATAGAGGCGAATTCAGCGCGGCCGGCGCCCTGCCGAAGACGCAGCAGGGAGGAGTCCTTCTTCCATCGGGCGCGCAAGGTGCTCTCGCAGTTCAGCTTCGCCACATCCAGAGCGGCAGCAGGCGGTGGAGAACAGGAGCCGTCCGGCAGGGACCGTCTCAGTGCCACCATTGCGCGGTTTTCGGAGAGCATCCGCACGAAAACCAGGTCGCCCGTCCGTTCCTCGATCCCGCCCCTTTCCGGTCCGGTCACCAGGCATTCCTTCTTCAAAAAGAGCGGGGATGAGGCCGGAAATGCCACGATCAGGACTGCGTCCGTGATAAAGGCAGGGCCTGTGGCTGAGACAGAGGTGGCGGCGACTTCGGCGCGACGGTTCTCTACGATCGAGGGGAGGTCCCGGCTCAAGGCAGAACGACCGGGACCGCCAGGACTGCAGAGGAGCCGGTACCCGTTCCAGAATGTGCGTGAACGACTCGGCGAGACCAAGGACTACGGAAAGCACAGTGAGAACCTCGGACTCAGCCGGGTCGAGCGGCCGTGGGATTCCCGGACCTATAACCAAGAACGGGAGATCGGCAACGTGATATCGTACAGCAATGTGCGACGGAAGGCGGCGACGCTGTCTGAGATGTACCGGCGAAACCAGCTTGAATTTCACCGTCGCAAAGGCTTCACCTACCAGCGCGACTTGGAACTGACCATACTTTCGGGCGAAAACGGCGGCTACCGGGCGGCTGTGGCTGAGAACCAGGGAAAGTTCCCGAGAACCAACGGGCCCTTCACCTTTTACGCGGATCATGCCGACAAGTAAGGGAGAGGCTTCTCTCGGATACGACTTCTATCATATTGGATTTAAGCTTATCACTGCGGCTATTCGGATTTCTTCGTGCCGTTTGTTCGGTGGGGTTTTGGGGTTTTGGGGTTTTGGGGTTTTGG
>JARLGZ010000187.1 GCA_031292515.1 Puia sp.
CCAAAACCCCAAAACCCCAAAAACCCAAAACCCCAGGGAGGATTCCACTGTGCGTTTATTCGCTAGCACACAGAAAAGTGAAAAAGTAAATTTATCTTGCTCCGTGTCAAACATATAAAAATAGCAATATGATGCGAATCACACTCACCACCCGCGGATTCGACTTCAAGCGCCAGGCAGCAATGGCCTCGTCGCTACCACCCATGGACGAGAGCAGCTTTTCGACCACCCACCTGCGTGCCTTCAGGTCTAGAAACCTTTCAGAAGAGCCGCTGGTCGAGTCTCTCCTGCGAACAGCGATGGTGCTCAGCCCGCGGGTCCAGCTGCGGATCCGTCACCCGCGCATCTCGCTCTCCCCCGAGTTCCAGCGCAAGTCCGGTTCTCGCTCTGTCATTAAGGAGAGCGCCACAGCCAGAATCGGGACAAAGTCGTCCTTGCCCCCGGAATTTACCCGCACCCCCACCCGCCTGTACACCACGCTCAAGGGCTTCCTCACTCCGCAGCGGAGCAGCCTCCAGGCCTCCAACATTATCGCGAAAAGTCTTCGTGCCGACAAGATGCCTCTGGGGCACATTATTAACGTGGCAGCCCTGGCCGACAACAAGGAGGGACAGCTCGATCTTAGGACCTCGCGAAAATGGAAGGGCCCCCGCAGCCTGCCAGCCTGATAAACTCGCCGACGAGCAGGGAGCGGTTCCGCAGGAGGATAGCGGCGCTGCACAATAAGTTTGCGGCCGAGTGGCGGAGGTCTGACAGACTAGGCACGCTTTCTACGCCCATCCGCGGAGTCGTCAGCCTTCCTTACTACAGACTGAAACCGCTGATGCCCAGAGAGCTGGAACGCTGCGACCCCCTCAAACCGGTGCATCATAGAGACGGGAATTAGAAACTACTTCGTATAGCGATATCACCCTCCGTGAAATAATTAAACACTATTTGGTCAGTTCGACCTGGGCATGGGAGGGGTTTTGGGGTTTTGGGGTTTTGGGGTTTTGGGGTTTTGGGGTTTTGGGG
>JARLGZ010000001.1 GCA_031292515.1 Puia sp.
GATAAGCGCCCGGAGTGTTGTTCTGGGCATAGGCTTCGAAGACTTTTTCGCCACTGGCGCCAGCCAGCGAGGTGAATTCGTGGGTACGAAGGCCTGGATGATGCGGGTCGATTTCCAGGAAGCCGATGGCCTTGCGAACCTGCTCGAGGAGCGCGGCCTTCGACGGCGCATTTTCGAGCGCCGTGTACTGTTCATCCGCAGTTGGCGTGAATTTGATCTTTCTCCGCATGCCTATTCTTTGGCGTATTTGGCAAACGAGCCGCGATAGACGCTCTTCCCTTCAGCCGACTCCCTCAACCCCTGCTTTACGCTGGCGAGGGCCTGCGGGTTCTCGTAGAGCCACATCTCGGACACGGGGACTGTCTTGACCGGATCGAGGACGAGCTGGCCTAGGGGATTGCGATAGATGTTGTAGGCCGTTGCGCCGCGAAGCGCCTCGCCCAGAGACAGGCGCTTCTTCGCGTCGGGCTGCGCGAACTCCGAGACTAGCTCGAAATCGGAGCTCTTGATGATGGTGGAGGCTGGCATTATGGGAGATTATCTCAAGTGGGCTCAAATGTCAAGTGGGATGAGCCCACTTGGGAAAGGGTAGATGCTCAGATCCTGGGTGAAGGGCAGCGAATCCCAGGTCCCAAAATCGGGACCCTGGGGCAGTCGGCAGTTTAGCTAGCGAAAGGCTCCTTGTTGGCAATCGGTGCAAAAGGCATGATGTCTCAAGAATTTCTCTTGCGCCTCAATGCCTTTGTGTTCCGCCTCTTCGTAGGACAGAGAAGTTTTCACTTCCGGCTTGAGATTGGGGTCTCCGGCCCGCCTCCAACCCGGGACAGGGAGAAGGTACCCGTGCTCTCTCCACTCGTCATACAACCCTTTTCCGTACGCGCACATTGTCATGGCGCAGATTATAAGCACAATCCAGATAATGGACAGTGGTAGAGTGATTTCCAAGTCTCCGCGTGAGGGAGACGGTCGCAGTACCGGCGTAAGCCGATCTCGATTAGGAGTCGCGGTATGACTTCACTCATAGGGCTGGGAATACTCGCTATGGCACGATACGTGTGGAAACATACAAAGGTGTCCATAAAGATCAAGCTCAGCTATCGCTAGACCAACCCCCCGGTGCAAGCCGGGGGTGCGGTTCGATCATCATCCGGAATGGGGGGACTCATGGAATTCACAGGGGCAAAGGGGATCACACTCTTTGCGGCAATCGCCGTAATCGCCTGCGGGGTTGGGTTTGGCTCCGGCTTTTTTATCGGTCGCCAGTTTCCTGCCCATCGCTACGAGCGGTTTGGCAATTCCACGTATCTGCTGGATTCCGCGACGGGGAGGGTCTGCAACCTCGACTTACTTCCCGGATTGAAAGAGGCTACGAGCAATCCCGGCGCCCAGGCGGAGCCCTCAGATTTTTTGAAGTCGCTCAATCCCTCCGCTTACCCCCCGCCTTGCGGCAGATGATTCCGGCCAGTAGCGGGGCGAATTGTCCGCACGGTATTAGAAAACCGCTGTGACCTGGGTATGCCTGCAATTTACTGCCGAACTTTTTAGACTTGTAGATCCTGTTATTCTTGCGCAGTCCCCGGGTGTATTCTTTGGCCGACCCCTCTTGGCTTTCCGGTCTGCCTTGATTCTCGCGCTGATTTCCGACTTGGGGAACGGTTTGGCGTCGAGCATACACGCCAGAATCCGGTCGAATTTTTCGGTGTCTGCTTTAATTTAATCGGGCATGGGGGCTCTCTTCTAATTCAAAGGAATTGTTCGGGTAATCGAATAAGACCTTGAAGCGCTCAAGTACCCCGCCGCGTCCTAAGATGGCAACTAAACTCCCATTTAATCCATTTGTAAACCCAACATAAACCCTTTGCATCTCGAAATTTGCAACAAAGATGTCGACCCAAGCGAACGGAGCATTTTCCCAGCCCAACGGAGTCCGGACCGGGCAGGTTTTCAAATCCTCGGCATTTATGCCCATACACAGCAAGAACTCTAGCGGAAGAAACGTATAATCAGCGCCCGTATCAATCATCCCTTCCAGTTCTGGGGATGCGTTGTCCTCTGGCCCGATTCGCACCGCAACTATTGCTCTTTTCGTCGTAGTTCCCTCTGGGAAAGCGGGGCATGCATCCACTTTCTCGTCACGGAACGTTCCATGATACTTTGGCATTCACCCACAATAACAGGGCGATCTCGGGTCTCAGGGTCGAGACTCGGGGCGCCTATCGCTCAGCGTCGGGTCGCTCAGGATGACAGCTCGTTTTTATTAGTGCCTTTGAATCGCAACCGTCGAATGGGAGTTCACTCCCGCACGCTGATCCCCAGCGCCTTCATCTTGCGGTAAAGGTGGCTGCGCTCCAGGCCGAGAAGTTCCGCGGCGTGGCTCACGTTGTTACGCGCCTCTTCAATCTTCTTGAGAATGTACTCCCGCTCATAGGCATCGCGCGCCTGTTGCAGCGAC
>JARLGZ010000188.1 GCA_031292515.1 Puia sp.
CCAAGACCCCAAAACCCCAAAACCCCAAAACCCCAAAACCCCACAGACGATCTCGACGAGCGACAGAATCGCTCGGAAATCCACGAGATCGGAGCAAACATGCGCGCAATTAATTATATATAAATCGCACAGCATCCGCAAATGGTAGTAAGACACACACACGCACGAGGAATAGTCCTCATTCTTCGGGTTCGGCGGACCGGCAGCAGACATCGCAGTGCTGGTCAACGAGGTACCGAAACGGCACAAGCTGACTCTCAGGGACGCGAACGGCAACTCTTACAAGGTGCCGCTCTTCACCGCACCCGTGAACTCCACACGATTTATGTAGGCGAACGAAGACATCACCGGCAAAATCATCGTTAAGCCGCTCAAGGACAAAAAGCTAGACCATCAGGGGATACGGGTCGAGCTCATTGGACATATCGGTACCGAAACGGATAGCCAATACCGAGTGTAGAAATTATTCAGGACAAAAGCCAGTCGTCGGACTTCCTATCGATAGCGAGGGAGCTGGAGCCGCCCGGTAGTTTGCACGACGACAAGACCCACTGCAAAATGTCCCGATATCCCGAACACGTGATGCTAGTGCTGCACACACAAGAAATCAGTGTCCTTATACGTACGAGTTCGCATTCAGCAAGGTGAACAAGCCATATGAGACCTACGTCGGCTCAAAGGTGCAGCTGAGATACTTTGTGCAGGTGACGGTAAGCCGCGAGTACGCGTCGAAGGTGGTCAAGGAGGAGTTCGCGGTCAACAACGTCGAGGAGGAGCCCGAGGCCCAGAGCCTCATCAATATGGAGGCGGGCATGGAGGGTCTGTACATCGAGTTCAAATACAATAAGGGCAAGTATCACCTCAAGGACTGCGTGCTGGGCAAAATCTACTTTCGCCTCGTCAAAGTCCGGATCAAGTTCACGGAAATCCACATCATAAGAAGAGAAATGATCGGCACGGGCACGGCCATCCAGACCGAGAACGAGGTCCTTGCCAAATATGTGGTGATGGAGGGAACGCCAGTGAAGGGCGAGTGCATTCCTATCCGGCTGTTCCTCAAAGACTGCGACCTGACTCCGACATACAGGAATGTGAACAACAAGTTTTCCGTTCGATACTCCCTCATCCTGCTCCACGTCGACGATGAGGATCGTCGCCACTTCACACGGCATGAAATCACTCTCTGGCGCAAGAAGCTTTAGGCTGCCTTCCCCCACTTATTCTTACGCGTGTACCGACCGAAGAATGCTGTTTCCGACTGGGATGATGATATGAGAGCGATA
>JARLGZ010000189.1 GCA_031292515.1 Puia sp.
AACATCGCTGTCTGCTTCTGATCGTCGCCACGCATTCTTCTTCGATAAATCAATCCCTACAAAAAAACTGTGACCACCATCAGACAATGAGTTTTTCCGCAGCCTGTTTAGCCCCTGCAAAACTTTCTCTCGAATTCTCCCAAATCCGGCCTTTTTCCGCGGCCTGTAAAGCCCGCTCTCTTCTTGCTGAATTGGATGTACGGGCTGAAGCCCGTACCCTTCAAAACCGCTCAACATCAATGGTGGAAATGCTCTAGTCCTATTCGGCCAGAGAGTGCGCTCCACGTGAAGGAGCAAAAGGCTGCAGAAATGAAATGGCTGTATCGCTTTAGGTTTCAAAAGGCAACTGCAGTCATACATGGCGTGTAGCGCCACCCAAGGCCATGAAAATAGGGGCGCTCTTGCTGGGTTTGAATCCAAATAACTTAGGCCCCTATTTTCAGGGCAGATCCTTTGACTCCGCTTGGCGCAAAGAACGCACCAAACTCCGCTCAGGATGACAGCTTTGTGGTGGTGCGATCCTTTTCATCCCAGCCCTGAACCTCCGCCTCGCCGCTGGGCGAGAGGTCGACGTACCATTTTTTCCCCGTTTTCAGCTGCTCCACATGAAAGCAAAAGGCCTCAGCATCTCGAAGCCCCAGCCCCTCAATAGCTGCAATCGTTGCGGCTCCCGGACCTTCCGCCGTCACGTCAATTCCGGTACGAACGCTATACTCGTTCGGGCCGAAGGCTTGAGCGCGGTTATGCGGGTAATGCTTGGCGGAACCTCGGTCGCTCCGGTCATCCGATTGTTCTGATTCCTGCTGCTTCATTAATCAGCCTCCTAGCCGCAGAGTCCCCTGCTTCGGATGCAAGGAGAGCGGCCTTTCACTGAATCTTCTCAAGGATTATATGGCGCCGGGGATTTTCTTCTCGGAGACGTCGCAATTCATGTCACAACCTCTCCCGGCGAAGCGTTGATCCGGCGATGCCAGGAGAATTTAGACTCGGGCTTTCGGCCCATTATCGTGACACTCCAAAAAGGTCTGTCGGTTGCAGAAGGACTCGCTGCGAACGCCAACATAGCCGACCGTCTGGATGTATTTGAGATCGAGCAATTTGTCGCGCTCAACCTCTACGAACTCGGTAAGTTCAAAGCAACGGGTCGGAGAACCGTCATAGAGGAGATCGTAGAGCGCTACAACGCCATCATTGACGAAATCGAGACCGATCCAAGCCTGAGAATCGCGATACAACGCTAATGACTGGTGAGGAGCTCAGAAGCAAGATTATGCGGCCGGTGAAATCAAGGGACACTGGCCCTGAAATGATTGTTCGCTCAATGGTTCATCGCCTTGGCTTCCGCTTTCGGCTTCATCGTGACGACCTCCCCGGCAAACCGGACCTGGTATTCCCCAGACTAAAGAAGGTCATCTTCGTCCACGGGTGCTTTTGGCATGGCCATAGCTGTGCGCGCGGTAACCGGGTGCCGGTCCACAATCGCAGATATTGGGTGGAGAAGATAGAAAGAAATAGAGAGAGAGATCGAAGAGTCGCGGAGCTCCTCAGCAAGAGCGGTTGGGAACGCAAGATTGTTTGGGAGTGCAGCCTTAAAAAACCTGAGAAGGTGATTTCGGCTCTAGCCAAATACCTGACCAGCTGAACTCCGAAGTGGGCACGTTTCAAGGACAGGTTTGTAACGATATGTCGGCATATGGGAAGCATGCCCTTGGGACGGGGATTAAACGCGGCTTCGCCGCGTACATTATCTTTCGAAATTCCTTTGGCGTGGGTCTATTCGGGGGTTGATACCCCCGGCTCCGGCGGTGTGTGCGGAGTTGAGCGGCTGCGAATCGCTGGTTGCATCTCTTG
>JARLGZ010000190.1 GCA_031292515.1 Puia sp.
ATACCTGTTGCCGGCATCGATTCAGGAGTGGTTGCCGGAAAAGCATCTGGCCCGTTTTGTGGTGGAAATTGTGGAGCAAATCAACCTTCAATCCCTCAAGGCATCCTATTGTGGCCGGGGATCACAACCATACAACCCGGAGATGCTGGTGGCGCTTCTATTTTACGGGTACGCCACAGGAGTTTTTTCAAGTCGTAAGCTGGAGCGCAGCACCTATGACTCTGTGGCTTTCCGGTACATCGCCGCCAACAGTCATCCCGACCATGATACGATCGCTACGTTCCGTAGGCGGTTTCTTCCCCAGTTGACAAAGATATTTGTGGAGATACTTGCTGTTGCCCACGAGATGAAGGTCCTAAAGCTGGGCAAGGTTAGTATCGATGGAACCAAGGTTAAAGCCAATGCGTCCAAACACAAGGCGTTAAGTTACGGCCATGCCTGTAAGCTGGAAAAGCAGCTTGAAGCAGAGGTGGCTGAATTGCTGCAAAAGGCTGAATCAGTGGACAACGCTGATATTCCTGATGGCATGGACATTCCGACTGAACTTTCGATTCGCCAAGAGCGTGTTAAGGCAATCAAGGAAGCCAGGGCCGAAATAGAGCGTCGTGCGGCGGAACGGCACGCCGAAGAACAAAAGGGATATGAGACCAAAGGCGCCGAGCGAGCCAAGAAAGAACGAGAGACCGGCAAAAAGGCCCGGGGTAAAACACCGCAGCCACCAACGGCCGGTCCAACGGAAAAGGATCAGGTTAATCTCAACGATAAGGAATCACGCATAATGCCGACATCCGGCGGCGGGTTTGAACAAGCATACAATGTCCAGGCAGGTGTGGACACGGAAACTATGCTGATTGTCACGACCCACGTTACCCAGGCTCCCAATGACAAAAAAGAGCTGGGACCGGCCCTGACCAATCTGAAACAGTTACCAAAAGAAATCGGAACCGTTACCGACATCCTCGCTGATAACGGCTATTTCAGTGAAGACAACGTAATGCTCTGCGAAGAAAACAAGGTCACCTCTTACATAGCTGTCAATCGAGAAAAACACCATCCACCGATCATGGACCGGTTCCAGGAACCACCACCATTGCATGATAACGCCACTACCCTGGACACCATGAAGCATAGGCTCAAAACAAAATCAGGTAAAGCTGTCTATGCAACGCGAAAAAGCACTATCGAGCCTGTCTTTGGCATCATAAAGTCAGTCATGGGCTTTCGACAATTCTTGTTACGCGGATTGGAAGCAGTGAAAGGTGAATGGGATCTCGTTTGTATTGCCTTCAACCTAAAAAGGCTTTATGCCTTGACCAAATAGGTTGAAAATGAACAAAAAAGGACAAATATGAGCGTTTCTTAAGTTTTTAACATTAGGACTTGGCTCTGTTCAGCTTTCAACTGATACGCACTGGTCCATTAATACAGTTTTATAAAAAGACCGATCGGAAACTATGGATAATTTCATGTCCCAGACCGACGGACTCCTAGAAGGTCACTTCCTGAAACGATCTGAAAATATACTGGCCTTTGGTCTGCCTGGACGAGGAAAGACCCATCTCGTTTCAGCTATAGGCCATGAACTCATTTTAAGAGGCCATACCGTAATGTTCACTCCCGCCTACCGA
>JARLGZ010000191.1 GCA_031292515.1 Puia sp.
CAACATCCGCAGATTGCACTAAACTTGTAACTCCTCCCATAAACATCGTGCACATGCTGTATGATTATGACGAGGATAGCAAATCCTATATCGAGCAATCAAAAATATGGAATCCTGCGACAAGATCCAGGTCCGGTTCACAGTGGAAGCGTTCACCATCCCCGGGGAAGAACTGCGTCTTGTGGGCTCCATTCCCTAGCCCGGCAATTGGGACGTATAATCCTTCACGGAATCATATCAGCAATAGCCCTCATTGGGGGTCAGGATGGCGACCGACCCAGGACGGTACCCGCGCTGGGAATCCCCTCCAGTCTCGTTTCCGCGGAGTCCCAGCCGCTTCCATTACAAGTATGCGAAGGTGCTAAACGGGGGCACGATCTGGGAGGAAGGAAACAACCGCGTGCTTTGCTTGGGCTGCTTTGGCTACATCATGTCGTTCACCGAGGGGGACGATGCGTTTCGCGGACAGGGGTCGTCCTTCGAGTGCAAAACGTATTCAACCTCACCGTGGATGTCATAGAATGAACCCTAGCAAAGGCACACTGCAACAAGATGTAATTCCACATCAGCTTGGCAGCAGTCTATGTCCATATTGCCATGGCAGACAGATCTTGGAGACGTTCCTTTACTGGGAGAAGGTGTACTGGGTGGTCAGCCCTGGCACGAGTGCGGCTAAGGAAATAGGGACCGGCTACGGGGAGTCGTCGACCGTGGTGGGCGGCGAGACGATATACGTGCTAGAAAGAGAAAAGCTCAAGGCGTACTCAGTGTCTTCATGCAAATCCATGATGAAGGCGTGTCGGAAGGCGAAAGACAAAGCAGTTCTGGTCTCTGTTAGGGCCAGCTTCTTGCACGCGATATGTGCCAGCGGCTTGATGTCCGAGATGTACAACATAAATGAGGACAGATGGAGAACTGTGCCCTCGCCCGCGGTCAGAAAAATGGACCCGCGCGCAAAGGCAGAGGTGCTTCAGGACAGGTACATATACTTGATCTGCTCGTACAGGACGATCGAACGACTGGACTACCTCGACCAGGAGCGAGGCTGGGAGTCGCTAGAAATCGTCGCGCCAAAATATCTGGAAGGCCAGATATGGAGCACAGACACGATTCTCGCCTTCGTTTCAAACACAGCGGAACTGATGTTTGCCACCTATGACGAGACCATTGTGGTTGAGGAGACCAAGGATGGGAAGAAATGCAGAACTCGTCGGGCGTCTGCGGGGCTGACGAGGGGACCTACGACAAGCTGTGCGCTCTGGGCCACAGCAACATCTATGGACATCAGTCACATCACAAGACGAGGGTTGCCGATCTGGAAATTCCCCATCACAGAAGCCACCATCCGTGTCAGCGACAATTTTCTGGCTATATAATGCGGTTTTCGGGCGAAAGGTTTTGTGCTGGATTCGCAGATTGAACATGCTCAGACTCGGGGTTTTGGGGTTTTGGGGTTTTGGGGTTTTGGGGTTTTGGGGTTTTGGGG
>JARLGZ010000192.1 GCA_031292515.1 Puia sp.
AGGCGCCCTTGGCCTCGCGGCGGAGCGTCTTCGTCTCCTCTGTGTGCATGTACTTCTTCGACTCCCCTAGGAAGCCTTGGAATATGTTGAGTGGCGTCTTCAGCTCGTGAGACAGCGAAAACAGCAGCATGTTCTTGTACTTATCTTCCGATTTCTTCGCCTGTCGCTCCAGTTCCACCGTTATGTCGTGCATCACAACAGAAACAGTCTTCTCTCCCACCGCGATGAGCCCCGCGGACTCGATAATGGAAACCTTCATCACGACACGGCCGGGGAGTCCGGCAGCCGCTTCGAACTGGTACCGGTCCTGCTGCACCACCTTGGGACTCCCTGGCGGCGGCGCGTCCTCCTGCCCCTCGAACGTGTCGGAGACCTCGGCGAGCAGCGATTTCCCGTAGCTGGACGTAAGTGCGAGCAACTTCTCGGCGTAATTCGTGTCGGAGATCCCCAGCTCGCCGGCGGCCCTGTTGCGAAAGAGCAGCTCGGACCTGCTCATGATGAGCACCGGATCCTGTATCTGCTCCATGAAATTCTGGTACATGTTACGCTGCTTCTTCATCCCACGCTTGAGAAGGAAGTTCTGTTTGAGGAACACGTCGAGCCCCACGATAAGTATTGCGGCCAGCCCGGTCGGCACCGTTATCCGCAGCGGGATCAGGATCGTGAAGCAGCACCTTCTCATTGCGAAGTAGCAGAATCCTACGTTGTACACTCCCATGACCGCAATCCGGTAGGCCAGGCCGCCTATGGACCAGGCAGACAGGTGGAGCTGGGCCACGGTGAATAGCAGCCAGTTGATCCCGCACGACTCGGTAATATTCTCGGAGTCGGCGAGGAAGAGCGGACACATGGCCAAGACGCTGGCCGGGATGAGGCCACAGATCAGGAACCTTAGTCTGGCTGAAGATTGAACCACGTCGTTCTTTCGGTTTTCCGTGAGATTGGCCCAGCGACCCACGCGGGCGACGTAGTGGACAAGGACGAACAAGATGATGTCAAGAGTGGACTGCTGGAGGACAATGTGCATCACCTTGTGGTAAGCAATTCGCTCGAGGAGCATAAAGAGATCTCCCAGGACCTGCATCACCACCACACCCACGGTGAACGTGAAAAACAGAATTGGGAAGTTCCGGTTCTGCGTCCGCTGGTAGGCACAGAGGTCGTCCCTGCGCGATATGGTGGGATAGCGGCTGTAGAACTGGACGACTGTGTCGAGGAATGTCTTAAAAGTTTCGATTACCATTATTTATCCGGACGTCATCGAATTTTAACATGCAAAAGCAGCCGCAGCAACGTTATGGAGGAATTGCTTTTATACAATATTCAGGAAGAAGCATTCGCACTCAATCAGCTAACAATTTTGCTATAATAATGCTACGATAATATACCGGCGCTGCATTATAATATGCTACAGTATGCACTGGTGTGGTGGGTGAAAGGCATTATTATGCTTATTTTATTGCATTCACACACACGTACAATTAAGACGGTGCCAGGACTAGCACTGGGGCCGCCTTGGGGTTTTGGGGTTTTGGGGTTTTGGGGTTTTGGGGTTTTG
>JARLGZ010000193.1 GCA_031292515.1 Puia sp.
CCTATACGAACAAAGACTCTTTCGATATCAACATGCGGTTCAAAGAGGTGTTATCGCTGGGCATGGTCAGCTCGGAAATAAACCAGGTCGCCCGGTATATCGCCGACAGACTTTGTAAAGAATCCCTGCCGAAGGCGTTCATCGATGAGAAGGAGATAGAATACGGTGCGAAATTCAAGGAGACGGTGGATCAGGCCCTGAAAAACTCTTATTCCTTTGTCCAGTTGGTCTCCCGGGAAACTTTTTTCCAGATCGGCGCCATGAACTGGTGCCTGTACGAATACAATAAATACAAAGAATTCCTCAGCGGGCCTCACACGCAGAATGCCTACTACTATAACCATACGCTGAATAACAACTTTTTCTTCTTTGTGATCGGAAGTACGCTCGATGAAGTGAAGCCGCCCATCCTGATCCCCGAATACGAGGATTGGTTCGACGAGATAACCGTCAGGCAGCATGCAAGATTCCATTACTCTCAAAATGCAGCCGGGAATCAAAATACACCCGGGGGCAATAAAGCGGCAAGCGACTTTCATGTTTTCCGGGACAATATCACCTGTCTCGCCACAGCCATCATACAGTCGAAGAAGAAACTGATCGACGACATCCCCTGAATCCTGCCCGGCGTTGGCGCCAGGGATGAAAATTCCGGTTGTTGCGCCGAATCGTGATCACCGTGAAAGACCCATGAACTGCACAAGGCGATGGGCAAAATAATTCTTGCAACCGTCGGGCCGGGATGAATATCAATGAAGCGTTATATCCATTTTGACGTTCAAATGCAGGTTTAACATTCACTAATGCAGGTTTAACGTTCATTTATGCGGGACTATAGAAACATATTAGGTGGTCCTGGTTAAATAGGTTACCTTACGGAGTATTAAATATTTTACAATGCAAGGAACAGTTAAGTTTTTTAATGAATCCAAAGGATTCGGTTTTATTACACCGTCTAATGGCGGTCAGGATGTTTTTGTTCATGCTTCCGGCCTTCAGGGCGGCGAACTCCATGAAAAGGACAATGTATCGTATGACGTTGAAAATGGAAAAAAAGGATTAAATGCAGTTAACGTAAAAGTTATCTAAATTTTATATATTTTATTCATTGAAGGGGTATGCCATCCGGCTCACCCTTTTTTTGTGTGCGGGCTATTGCACATCGATGTTCCAGCGCTTGAACAATTCTTTGGTGATGATGCGGCAGTTCGCCGCCAGTTGGTTCGCCGAGCAAGCCTTCAGGCGCAGGTTCAGGGGAAGGTTGTTCTTTGTCTCCACAAAATCCAATTGGACAATATCCGTTTCGGAGATATCTTCGCTTCCTTCCAAAGCGGTAAAAAGCGAAACCGCAAATCCTCTGTCTGTCCCCAGTTCGAAGACGCCGAAACGTTCAAACCCTGACGAAGTGCGCATTCGCAGCACGATCGAAAAAAAAGAGACCATCGCTTCCGTTTAAGACATTGATTGTAAAAAAGGCGGGCACCGGAATGTGCCCGCCCGATCAAAAGCCATTCATTTCATCCCGGCTTCGGGATCTTTCGGGATCAGTAGTCCATTCCCATACCGGCAGGCGCAGGAGCGGCAGCATTTTCATTTTTGGGCATATCCGCAATAACACACTCCGTCGTCAGGAGCATGCTGGCGATCGAAGCCGCATTTTCAAGGGCGATCCGGGTCACCTTGGTCGGATCGATCACTCCGGCAGCCAATAGAAATTCATATTGTTCGGTACGGGCATTAAACCCATAGTCATTTTTACCCTGGCGCACCGCCTGAACAACGATGCTGCCTTCCAGGCCACAGTTGCGGACAATTTGCCGCAGAGGTTCTTCGATAGCTCTGCGAACGATAGCAATTCCCGTGTTTTCGTCGGCATTGGCGCCCGAAAGTCCATTCAGGGCCTCGATAGCACGGATATAGGCCACGCCGCCGCCGGGAACGATCCCTTCTTCAATGGCTGCACGTGTGGCGTGAAGCGCGTCATCGACGCGGTCTTTCTTTTCCTTCATTTCCACTTCTGTCGCAGCCCCTACATAAAGAACGGCAACACCGCCGCTCAGTTTGGCCAGTCGCTCCTGCAGCTTTTCCTGATCGTAATCAGAGGTCGTTGTTTCGATCAGAGCCTTGATCTGGTTGACCCGGGCCTGAATGTCTTCTTTCTTCCCTTTGCCGCCGACAATGGTCGTATTTTCTTTGTCGATGGTGATGGCATCGGCTGTGCCGAGATAGCTTAGATCAGCGTTTTCCAGTTTATAGCCACGCTCTTCGCTGATCACAATGCCGCCCGTGAGTACGGCAATATCTTCCAGCATTTCCTTGCGGCGGTCGCCGAAGCCGGGAGCCTTGACCGCGGCCACCCGGAGCGTTCCCCGGATTTTATTCACCACCAGCGTAGCCAGCGCCTCTCCGTCCAGGTCTTCTGCGATGATCAACAAAGGACGGCCACTCTGCGCGGTTTTTTCGAGCAAAGGCAGCATGTCCTTCATTACGCTGATTTTTTTATCGTAAATCAGCACATATGGGTTCTCCAGGCCGGCTTCCATCTTCTCCGGGTTGGTCACGAAATAAGGTGAAATATACCCCCGGTCGAATTCCATGCCTTCTACTACTTCGACGGTAGTAGACGTGCCTTTAGCCTCTTCGACGGTTATGACTCCCTCCTTACCTACTTTCGTAAATGCTTCGGCGATCAATCTGCCGATATTCTCATCATCATTAGCCGATACGGTAGCTACCTGGCGGATCTTATCGTTGTCGCTACCTACCGCCTGCGATTGCTGTCTCAAATTTCCGACGACCTGCTCTGTAGCCTTATCGATCCCTCTTTTCAGGTCCATGGGATTGGCGCCGGCGGCGACGATCTTCAAACCTTCGGAAATGATAGCCTGTGCCAATACGGTAGCCGTAGTAGTCCCGTCGCCAGCCGCGTCGGCCGTTTTCGAAGCCACTTCTTTCACCATCCGGGCGCCCATATTCTCAACAGGATCTTCGAGTTCGATCTCCCTGGCGACACTTACGCCGTCCTTGGTAACGGTCGATGCGCCAAATTTCTTTTCAAGGACCACATTGCGTCCCTGCGGTCCCAGGGTTACCTTGACAGCGTTAGCCAGCGTATCGATGCCCTTTTTCATTTTACTTCTTGCATCTGTATCAAAGAAAAGTTGCTTTGCCATAGCAATAAATTTACCAGTTAGACAATCAGGTTAAGAGATTGGATAAAATACCAGGAAGAGTTACACGATGGCGAGGATATCTCCTTCGCGTAAGATCAGCAGATCTTGGCCGTCGATCCTGATTTCCGTTCCGGAATACTTGCCATAAAGAACCGCATCGCCTTTTTATACGGTCACAGGTTCATCTTTTTTACCTGGCCCTGAGGCGATAACTATACCACGCTGGGGTTTTTCTTTTGCCGTGTCCGGGATAATGATTCCGCCGGCACTCTTTTCTTCGGCGGGGGCGGGCTTGATGACCACCCGATCGTGTAATGGAGTAATTCGCGATTTACTGGACATAATTTATGATTTTGAATGAAATATACAAAGCCACTAACTACGTTCAATACCAATAGCTGTAGGATGATATATTGGCTCAGCAAGCAGTATGCCAATCCAAAAAATGAAATTTTTTCAGTTTATTTTGTCACCCGAAAATGTCAAAAATTCCGGAAGAGAAAATGCACAAGAGAAAGGGCGGACAAGTTCGGGTCCGCCCAGGTAATTAATGGCGCCGTTGACGGTAGCTTACTGCAGTTCGATCTTGCGGGAGATGCGTTTTGCCTCCTCTTTTTTTGGCAGCGTTAGCGTCAAGATGCCATTCTCATAGCGGGCTGAAGCCTTATCGACATCAACGGTGCCGTCAACGACAAAGCTGCGGGAGAACGAGCCGGAACGGTATTCCCGGCGAATCCATTTTTGCCCATCTCCCACCGTCTTCTCATCGGTCCTCTCGAAAGAAATCGTCAGCGTGTCTCCCGTATAAGAGAGCTGAAACTGCTCTTTCTTCAATCCAGGCGCAATGACTTCGACCTCATAAGCCGTATCGGTTTCCCGGATGTTCACCGGCACCCGGCTTTCCGAGGCGAGACCGTTGAAACCCCAGGTGCGGTCGTCGAAGAAGCGATTCAAATTGTTTTGGAAGAGTTCGTCTACAACACTTCCAAAGGTCGTCGGACGATTGTCCGTTTTCCTCATGATGTTGTTCATAATTCCTCCTTTTTTTTGGATTCAATTTTTCCCAAACAATTTGTATGCCGTTCGATCCGTCGCTGAAAAACTGGCTGCCTGCCTGAAAAAAAATCACATTCGGCTGTCAAAAAAACATCCCACGCCTACCTACTCCAACAGACTATCGATAGGAATGGATTCGAGGTAAGGCGTTAGCCATTTTGTGTTATCGAAAACTACGTATTCTTCTATTGACTTATTTTCCAGATTGCGATAGGTTTCGACGTAGTAGCTTCCGAAATGATACAGAAAAACCGTGCGGTTCATTTCTTTTCTCCTGGCAATCAGCACTCCCGCATGAAGAAGGATGAGTTTCTTTTCTGCCGCATCTAACATAATAAAATCAGTAAGTTGCATAGCTAAAATTTTAAACTGTTAACGTCTTAAATTATTTACTAATAACTCTACTCTGACAAATGCAAGGACAAAAAACGTATATGTAAAAAGAGACAAAATTGAACGATGACCGGCATAAAATGTAAAGCGATGGCCGGCGAATATGAGCTGGACGCGGTAAATATACAGGAGTTTTTTAATTTTCGTACTGCAGGGATAAAATATTTATCGCCAGCATCGAGGGAAAGGCGACCGCGCGATGCACGGAGTCCTACGCCCGGATGCGGCGATGTTTATCCGCGACGACAGGTACTCCCTATCTGCAGGATTTTATTAAAATTCTGGCATTAAAACAGCAAAATACGAAGCCTGCTGCGCTTTTTGCCGTAAATTATACCGATATACCAAAACTCAAAATATGGATCCGGTTTCAACAAAAGAAAACTTCAAGCGTGAAATCGGAGTATTTGCCCTGACCCTCGCCATCCTGAATATCACCGTCGGCACGGGCATTTTTGTGATCCCGGCAATCATCGCCGAAGACCTGGGCGCTGCGGCTATCCTGGCTTACCTGGTCTGCGGGGGGCTCATCTTTTTAATCGCCTTATGCTTTGCCGAAGTAGGCAGCAGGACAACGATCAGCGGGGGCGTTTATTCCTATATCGAGATGGCCTTCGGCCCCTATGCCGGCTTCATTGCGAATAACCTGTATTGGTTGGGTGGATGCGTGTTATCGGATGCGGCTGTCGCCAACGCGTTGGCGGATTCTCTGAAATATTTTTTCCCGTTTCTCGGTAACGATGGTTGCAGGGTCGTATTTTTTGTTTTGCTATTCGGGGGCTTTGCGCTGCTGAATATCCGTAGCGTAAAGAATGGTGTTCGGTTTATCGAGTTTGCCGCATTTGGAAAATTGATCCCATTGATCATATTGGTCATCGTGGGGGCGGCTTTCGTATCCACAAAAAATCTGGCCTGGGCTTCCACCCCGTCCATTCCTGCCATTGGCAGCGCTTCCCTGTTGTTATTCTTTGCTTTTGTCGGGTTAGATACTCCCTTAAGCAACGGCGGTGAAATAAAAAACGTAAGACGCACGGTGCCGCTGGGAATTTTTTTCGGCATCCTCAGCGTACTGGTCTTGTATATATCCCTCCAATGGGTCGTGCAGGGAATTTTGGGCGGCGCCATCGCGGCACATAAGGATGCGCCATTAGCCGCGGCAGCCGGTGTGGTTTTCGGGAAAGCAGGAATTGTTTTAATAATCATGGTAACCTCCATCTCCATGCTCGGCAATTTAGGCGGCGAAATCCTATCCATACCCAGAATCCTATTTGCAGGCGCGCGGGATGGGCTGATGCCGAAGGCACTGGGCAGGGTGCACCCGAAATTTCGCACACCGCATATTGCGGTTTTGTTCTATGCTTCCCTGGGTTTTTTGTTTGCCGTTTCCGGCGGGTTTAAGCAACTGGCCATTATTGCCACGGCCGCCACGCTGCTCATTTATCTGGGCGTTGTTCTTTCGACCTTAAAACTCAGGAATAATCATCCGGCAGCAAAAAATGATCCTTCGAGAAATGATCGTTCCACAAACGGTCCTTTGAAAAACGGTCCTTCCACAAATGATCCTTCCACAAACGGTCCTTCGACAAATGATCCTTTCACTCCGGAAAAGGCATTCCGTGTACCGGGTGGCGTGATCATCCCCCTGCTTGCAAGCGCTGTGATTATATGGTTGCTCACGGGTCTGACAAAAGCCGAGTTTGCCGGCCTCGCCGTTTTTGTCGCCGTCTTTTCAGTAATTTATCTATTGACAAAATGGGCAGAGAAGAAAAAATCGATAGTTGTCTAGAGCCTGTCGCCACGCACTCACCGAATCACAATAGTATACACCCCACCCGGCGCGCTGATCTCAAGCTGCTTCCCAAAATCGTCAGTTGATTTCACTTTCGTTTTAATATCGATCTCTTTTCCCGTTTCCTTGCCCGATACTTTATTCCCGCTGAAGACCTTCTTTCCATTTACAATGACCTCGCCGTTTTTGTACAGCGGCAGGAAGAAAACCACCGGCATGCCCTTCGGGTTGCTCGTCTTGATGGTAAAGGCGGTGTCGCTGCGGCGCCAGTCCACGGTAACGGGACCGCGCGGGGTAGCCACCTCTCCCGAAGCATATTCCAGGCTGCCGGTATGGGGGGCGATCGTGACCTCTGCGAAACCGGGTTTCGACGGAACGACGCCCAGCACCTTCGAAGACATTTCATAGGCGGGAGCGCCACCCCAGGCATGGCTAAAGTCGCCGGCCGCCCATCCCTCCCGCAGCCCGACAGGGTTGTTCGAAATGTCCTTCCAGCGTTGCATCTGTGCGAAGCCCAGGTCATCGAAGCGGCCTGCCTGCGCGATGGCTTCCAGGACGAAATACATGAAGTACGGCGACATATTGATCTCCTTCTGTGAGATCGCCTGCCTGACGACATGCTGGTCGTCGCCGCGAGGGGCCAGGCCATATAGGACGGCCAATATATTCTGATACGGCAGCTGATAGGTGATAGCCGTGTCTTCGGGCATCCAGTCATAAGGCTTCACCGTGCTGGCGCCATAGATGCCGTTATTAAAGAGCCCGGTCTTCTCAGTAAAGAGCGTGGCTGCAAAAGCCGCTTTCACCCGCGCCGCCTCTCCGGTGTATTCCGCGGACTTTGCCGGCTGTCCGATAGCGCCCGCCAGCCGGCTGCCTTCCAACAGCCCCTTGTAATAGAAGGCGGTCATATAGGCCTGCCCCCAGGACGCGGGAGGATGGTGGAAGCTGCGGCCGTACAGATCGCCCCAGTCCATGAACATATAGTTCGGCGCCCGGGTGATGATACCTTCGTGGCCGAGATACGAATGGAACTGCGCCAGCAGACCATATACCGCCGGAGATAATTCCCGCAGCAGCGCCTTATCGCCCGTATAATCGTAGTAATGCAGCAGCATCTGCAACCACAACAGCATGTAGCTGGTGTGGAACATCCGGTCTTTTGTCTTTCCCAGCAGGGACGCGATCTTGCGAAGATCCTGCTTCACCAGCAAGGGCGACGAGAACGTATAATAATTGATCAACGACTCGATCATATAGTCGCCGGCATCGCAGGTGGGCTCCTGGTGGATGGGGGAATCCATATGATAGGTCTGCATATTCTGCTGGACGATCCACCGGATATTCTTCCACAACTCATTCAGCATCGGGTCCGAACAATGAAAGGAACCGGCATACCCGACGGGGAAGGTCGAGAAATCGAGGGCGATCTCATCGATGGTCAGCGCCGCATCGGGATTGGTAATCGTCACGTCGACATATTTCGCATCCGTCAGGGCCGGAGATTCATAGGTCTGGACGCCGTCACGCATCGTATAGTGTATTTCACCCGCCGATGACCCGCGCGTCTCCGCCGCCTCCAGGAAAAGCTTTGTCCCCGACCGGCCCGTCAACTTCATGCCGAGATAGCCGGTATACAGCCTGTCGAATTCCAGGCGGATCTTTTGCGGAACCGGGGAAGCCGGAAGATCGATTGGAAAAACCGAAGCCGTCTGGGTCGAAAGGGTCTTTCCGCCGGTATCGTAAAAACGGATCTGTGTGGGAAACACAAGGGTCTCCATCATCTGCGGCAGTTCGCTTTCGGTCAGCTTCCAGGTTGCGGCGATCGTTTCGGGTATGAGTACCGCATGGCTCCAGGACGGATCATAGGCGGTATCGGTATACCAGCCATCGGTTTCCCGGGTGGCGTCGATGGCGAGATCCCGGAGATAACTCTTCGACGTGTCGCATACCCAGGAGGGATCTGTTGCAACAGTCACACGCTTGCCCGATTGCAGGACAAGGCCGGCTTCCATGATCAGGCCCGCGTTACCCGTCGTCGACGAAGAGCCGGCGCCGTCGGTGGTCCGCACCTCTACGGCGATCGAATTCAATCCCTTCTTAAAGGCATGCCGGCTATCGAACTGGTCGTAGTACCACTGCAAGGGTATCATCCCGTCCCCATAATCGCAGGCCATGGCGGCCGGCCCGCGGCTGACCATCACCCCATTGACAAAAAGCCTGTATTTTATATCGGCGCTGATCCGGATATTGGCGGACACAGGATCTCCGTCGAGGCGGAGCAATTTCTTGAATTTGATCATATAGGCGCTCCCCTCCTTCCGTTTACCGTACCAGGGTCCCCTCGTCAACTGCTGATCCGGGTATCGAACGGGATCCATCCCTATCCAATGGGCCGTAAACGCCGATTCCGGAAAAGGCCTGTAGGTCAGGCCGGTGGCGAAGATGCCATCGGCGGTCCTGTTCACGGTAAATTGTTCGGACCGGATCGGGCCCCGGAGGTCCGTCTGGGGGCGCTGATCCCCCTGTGCACAGGCATGGCCGAAAAACCCGCCAAATATTATGAACCAAACGGCAAAAAAAGCCAAACGATATATACGAATCCGCGTCGATATTCTTGTAAGCATCTCCAGGCTGATTATCTGATTGGGAAAGTCGGGAAAGGATCGCGCAAATATCAAAATTATAAATACCCGCGCGATGCAATGTACACTCAAATATAAAGATTGCGTGTTTAATACAGCACCCCTTTTTCATTTTGCATTCATTTTCGGATTCATTTCCGAAATAAGGATCGCTGGTAGATACCAAAGAGGGGAGATAGATGCCAAATAAAACACTCGCTATTTTTCAAGTATCTTCGTACTTTATAAACAAAAGCAAATGAAGCAAACAGTACTTGGAGATGGGATTTCGACGATCGAAGGATTCCTTACTCAGGAAGAATGCAAATTTTTTATTGAAAAGAGTGAAAGAATCGGTTATGAGCCGGCTACTGTCGAAACCGAAAAGGGCCCTGTTCGTATTGAGACTGTACGCAACAACAATCGAATCATATTTTCCGACCCTGACCTGGCCATTAGCCTTTGGGAAAAGGCGCGTTCATTCTCCCCGAAAAAAATAGGAAACTCAACTGCCATAGAGTTAAACGAAATGTTCCGTTTTTATAAATATGAGCCCGGTCAGCAATTTAGGAAGCACAAAGACCAAAGCTATATCAGAAACGATTCCGAGGCGAGCTATTATACTATCTTGATATATCTGAATGACGATTATTCCGGAGGAGAAACGGCATTTAACGAAATTACAGTCAATCCCCGAACAGGTACTGCCCTTATATTCAGACATGATCTTGAACATAGAGGCAGCGAGGTGACATCGGGCGTGAAATATATTTTAAGGACGGATATTATGTTCAGCCTTCAAGCTCCGGAGGAATAAAAAAGAGCGGCTGACCGGTAATTAAGGTACCCTCTTTCTTTTTCGAATTTCGATGGAGAACAGCCATTTCCCCGATGCGCGGCTTCCGTAAGCCCGGGTTTCTCCAAGAATATTTTTCAAACGGGTGTAACATTTTTCAAGTGCATGAGTGTACACTTTCGACGCAGGAAGCGTTCGTTTCCGTACAGTTAAAGCGTTTTAACATTTTTCTATCAGGCTCATTATCAAACTCTTATCATTTGGCATTGCATTGGTCTGATGCCGTGCGTAACCGAACACGAAGGAAATTCAAACAGGCAAACAATCAAAAAAATTAAAATCATGAAAACAATTATTTTTTCCACGATCGTCGCCACGGTGCTGAGCATAACGACTACGCATAGTTCTTTTGCGAATGGCGCATCCGGCAAAAAGACAGTGTTCAACGGCCCCATCGAAAGGACGGCATTCAAACTATCGGGAGACCCCAGCTTTAAAGGATCCGAAAATTTCGTAAAAGCCTTCCCGGAAGCGATGGTAAAAAGCTACGAGACCCAGGGCGACAAAACAAAAGTCACTTTCACCTGGAACGGCGACGCGCTCGAAGCCTACTATGATCTTGACGGCAACCTGCTCGCCACCAGCCACCAGCTGATCCCCGAGAACCTCCCGATGTCCGTAAAACTGCAGATTCGTGACAACTACAAGGACTATATCATCGCCCAGGCGCTAGAGTTCTATCATACGGAAAATGGCTTGTGCTATTTCGTCATGATCAGGAAAGACAGGAAGGGCCTGATCCTTCAGGTCACCCCCGATGGCAATATGAACGTGGTGAAAAGGCTGAAGAGCTAATCCGCAAAGTATAAAAATAAAACGCAGGCCATAAGCAGAACTGGCGGATGAATAAATAGCAACCAGTAGTTGGTAATCCGGACGCCCCACGGCGTCAGACGATTGATCGGTCCTTCCCGGGACGGTCAATTCGTCGTTTATAAAGGTCTGTCTCCAAGTCCCGTCTCTTCCCATCCGGGAGAATTCCAGCCCGGGAAAATCTCCTCCTCTTTTTCCGAAAAATAATTTTGCGCAATCAATCGGTTGCATATATATTTGCAACTGATTGGTTGCGGTTTAATAATTGCCGCCAACCGGAATGAAATCACTGTATATAATGACACCTGAATCAATGGCGGCTGTATCCATGACACCTGTCCAATGGCAGCTATATCAATAACAACCGTGCCAATGAAAACTGTACCATTAACAACTATACTAATAACAACTGTATGAGACGAGACGTATTTCAGGCTATCGCCGACCCCACCCGCAGGGCTATCCTGAGCCTGCTGGCGTTCAATGCCATGACCCCGAACGCGATCGCCGAACATTTTGACAGCAGCAGACAGGCCATCTCAAAACACATAAAAATACTCGCGGAATGCCAGTTGCTCAACCAGGAGCAAACGGGCCGTGAAATATACTATCACTTCAATCCGCAGAAAATGCAAGAAGTCGATCAGTGGGTCGCGCAGTTCCGCGAACAATGGGAAAAACGTTTTGATCAATTGGATGCGCTATTGAAAAAACAAAAAAACAAATAACCATGGCAACGAAAGAAGCTGTCTTTACAAAAGACCCGGACAACAAAAAACTGACGGTGGTAAGAGCCTTTGATGCCCCGCTCACACAGGTTTGGGAAGCCTGGACGACCGGCGAAATTCTGGATCAATGGTGGGCGCCCAAACCCTATAAGGCGGAAACGAAAACAATGGATTTCAGAAAAGACGGCCGATGGCTGTATTGCATGGCAGGTCCGCAAGGGGATCGGCACTGGTGCAGGGTCGACTATCATACTGTCGAACCCCATCGGCTCATCACTTCCGCGGCAAAGTTCTGCGACGAAGCGGGCAACGAAAACAAGGATTTTCCGACCATGTACTGGAGAAAAGAGTTTAGCGGAACGGGCGACCGCACGACCGTAAGGATTGAAATTACTTTTGACAAGACCGCCGATATGGAAACAATCATCAAGATGGGCTTCCAGGAAGGCCTTACCATGGGTCTTGGCAACCTCGATCAGTACCTGGCCGCGCACACACGCTAGCCGGCAACGATCCTATGCAATTCTTATTGCCCGCCTGCTCATAAGCAGTCCGGAAAAAAAATATTTTGAATCAGCTGTAACCTTTTTCGAGTCTCCGATTGTTCACTTTCGCATCACAAAGCGTTCGTTTCCGTACAGTTAAAGCGTTTTAACATTTGCACAATCACCTCATTTTGAATTGTTTACCATTTGGCATTGCATTGGCCTTACCCGATGTGTAACAGAACACACACAAATAGCAGGTATTCAAATTTTAAATTTCTTTTAAAACACAGTTTATGAAAACAAGTATCTTCTCCCTCATCATCGCCGTCGCACTGAGTGTAACGAGTATACATACTGCCTCGGCCAACAACCGCATCACCAATGACCACAGCATCCTCAAACTCGCCGGTGAACCCAGTTTCAAAGGATCGGAAAATTTTGCGAAAGCATTTCCCGATGCCATGGTAAACAGTTATGAAACCAAGGACGGCAGTACAAAAGTATCCTTCACCTGGAACGGAGACGCCCTGGAGGCCTTCTATGACCTGAATGGCAATCTGCTCGCCACCAGCCATTTCATGAAGACAGCCAATCTGCCGATGTCCGTACAGATGCAGGTCCGCGACAGCTACAAGGACTACTCGATCGTACAGGCCGTGGAATTCTACCATACCGAGAAAGGACTGTCCTATTTCGTGATGGTGAAGAAGGATAACAAAGGCCTGATCCTCCAGATCAACCCCGACGGAGGCATGAGCATCGTGAAGAGACTGAAAAACTAGACCCTGTCAAGCTGCATACAAGTCATCACCTAGTTGTAACCGGTAGAAAAAAACGCCGTCGGCGTATGGCGATTGACCGATCCCCTGGGAGGGACGGTCAATTCGCTGTTTTAGGGGTGTCAGAACGATCCGCCATCCGGCCGCTGACCAGGGAAGATACGAGGACATGAAAATGAGCGAGGGCGGTGGAAATGCGGAGCTGGAGCAGCTCCAACGGTAACTCCAGGCTAATGGCCGTTTCCTCGTGGCTTACCGCCCGGATCGTCGACCAGTCCAGCACTTCTTTCTCTTCGGCGTGCAGACCGCTCCAGGCTTCGGCGTAGCTGTCCCAATCCAGGTCTTCGGGCAGACCCCGGCCTACGACGACAGACGCAGCTTCCTCCATGATCTTGAAGTTGGCGATCTGAAGCAACCAGTTGTGCAAACGGATATGCGGGTTGTGCTGGCGGATATGCCGGACGGAATATACCAGGGTCTTCTCGAGGATCCGGATGGCAACATCCGGGTCCTTTACGACGGCAAGGATCTTTCCGTACAAGGAAGGGGCAAAAGAATCGAAAAGCATGTGCAAAATGGACGACTCGCGGCTGGCGATGCCGTCGATCATACGTAATACGTCTGATGTAGGGTTTTCGGGCAATGAAATCATAAACCGGGGCGGGGTTAAAGAATGAATATTCCCGCTACCATCTGCCTATCAACCATTTATGGATTACACTCGGGCTATAAGTGTAAACCCTGACTTTAACGCCAACCTAGTTTTTTTTTTCAAATATTCCTATACTTACCGGTAAATAACCTTTTTATATCGACGAATCAGATTAATTTCCGGCTCAATTTCCAATCAATGCCTTTTATAAAATCATTCACCGTCGACACGGAAAAAAAACACCCCTTCCCTTTTAATATCCCCGCGATCAAATTTGCCAGGCAGATCGCCCTAAACCCGGGTGTCACGATCTTCGCCGGCGACAATGGCACCGGCAAATCCACCCTGCTCGAAAGCCTGGCCGTCTCCCTGAAGCTTCCATTGATCGGGGGACATATCGGTTCTCACGCCGGATTCGATGCCGCAAAAGCCGTCAGTCCTCATCTGAAAATAGAATGGCGAAACCAGACCAGCAAGGGATTCTTCTTTCGTGCAGAAGACTTCAGCGATTTTATAAACGGCGTGGAAAAGGAGAAAAATAAGATATCGGCACAACTCGCCGATCTAAAAGGCCAGGTCGACGACTCCATCATCGAAAAGATGAGCGAAAGCATGAACTATACTCTTTTTGACATGCGAAGAAAATACGGCGACGACATGCAGGCCTTTTCACACGGAGAGGCCTATATGAAGATCATAGAGACGAGAGTCGCGGATAAAGGGATCTACCTGATGGATGAGCCGGAGGCCGCGTTGTCTCCTTTGAAGCAACTTTCCCTCATAGCCCTCCTTATGGAAATATTAAAAAACAAGAAGACCCAGTTCGTCATTGCCACCCATTCGCCCATACTCATGGGCATACCCGACGCGCTGCTCTATGAAATACAGGAAGACCGCATGGAGCAAGTAGGCTACAAAGACACCGATCATTACCGCATCACCCGAACCTTTCTCGACAACCCGGAATATTACCTTCGTCATTTCCGGTAAGGCCAACCGCCGGATATCCGGCATCGAGTGACCCACGATCATTATATCTTCAGCTAATTTCATCTTGCACTGACCATAATTTCATCTTACACTTCCGCTAATTTCATCTTACGTTGACCATTATTTCATCTTACGACAGAAAATTCGTAATTCCCCCTCAATGCCCGACTAACTCCCGGATCCGGTCTTCCAGGGCCGCTGCTCCATTTGAATCATATCCATTCACGATATAGGCGATCCTGCCGTCCCTGCCGATCAGGAAGGCCTTTGGAATACCCCTGACCTTATAAGCCGCGGCCTGCAAGCTATAAAAACCCTTCAGGTCGGAGATATTGGTCCACCCGATACTGTCCGCACGCGAAGCTGATGTCCACCCCTCCGGGCTGGTGTCGATAGAAAAACTAACCACCCGGAATCCTTTTGCCGCATATTTTTTCGCCAGGAGCGCCAATTGCGGGTTGTTCGCCCGGCAAGGTCCGCACCAGGAAGCCCAAAAATCGAGGAAGAGAACGCTGCCTTTAAAATCGGACAGCCTCACCGCCCGACCCGCCGTGTCTTTCCCTGCAATGTCTATATAGGGAGAGCCGACCTGCAGAGACTCCGCCGACACGTACTGCCGGATGACATCCCCGTATTTTGTATCCTGGAGAGAGGCGGGAAACCGGTTGAACAGTTCCTGCAGACTGTCTCTCGTCAGGTCGTTGCGTAAAAAATAAAGCTCCTTTATCGTCACCAGCGAAGGGTTGAAACTCGCAATCGTCTGCAGCCGGATGGCGGTCACCCGGGCATCGATCACGGATATCTTCTTCCAGACTTGCATGGCGTTTTCTTCTTTTGTCTCGGCCAATGCCATTCTCACCAGGCTGTCGCGGTCCCGGTCGAGCGCTTTGTGTCTGCTCTCTACCCGGCAGGAGATGTCCTGCAACGGGCCGCCCTTCACCACCAACTCAGAAAAATGGCTGCTGTCCCCTGTGATCGCCAGGTTCCTGTTCTCCAGCCAAAAATTGAAATAGACCCCGCCCGTTTCCGGGTAGAGCCGGTATTGCCCAGGCTCGGTCACCTGTCCTTTGAAAATGCATAACCGGTGATGGATTTTCCCGGAGTCGATACCGCTCGTGGAGTCGAGATTGATCAGATAGAATTTCGTGCCTTCCGCAAATCCACCGAGACGGACCGTGACGGTGAAGGAGCGCTGCTTGTTGCCGGGTGGGTTACCAGCATTTGCCGGCCGGAAATCGACCGTCGCCTTACAACCATTTGCCTCTCCCCGAACAGACGAAAAAGAGGCAAGGATAAGAGACACCGGCGACAGGGAAAGCAACAAAAATCGCCATAGACAAAGAGACAAACGGGAGCTTTTTACAGCATGCATAATATCTACGATTTTTTCGTAGACGCAAGATAGGGGATCCCCTGTTAGAAATCCGTTAAAGTACAAAATTCTTTATTGCTCAATAAGTTCTTCACTGCTCAATATTCCCGCTCTGATGAATCCTTCCTTTCCCTTCAAACGCCTTCGAAAATCCGCGTAAATCGGTTCCCGTTAACAGGATATCCGAAAGATCCGAATCCAGGTTCCTCAGGAACACTTCAGGACTCCCGGAAACCAGGGGCATGCAATTTAAAATTCGCAGCTTCCCGCAGTGTATTGTTTTTATATAACCTTCACTCGTCGGGGAAAGGGTCGCATTGACGCCATCCACCGTACCGTTATCCACGTCTTCCAGGACCAACGCCGGCCTGTCATCACGGGCCTGGTAGTGCATGGTTATATTTCTTAAGGTTATATTCCTGGCGTGCCGTATATGGAAACCATAGGCATTGGTGGTTCCAAATTGCTCGGCATCCGGGTATTTATTTTCATTTTCCGGAAACGGCGCCTTTGACTCCCCGACCGTTCTGCCCCCGGCGAATGTGATGGAGATATCTGATAATTGCACGTTTTCCAGTTCATGACCCGGAAGGCCGGCGATCAGGCAGCCAATTTTCGAGGCGCCATCTGCCAGGACGTGGGAGATCATCACGTTTCGGAACCTGGAGACGGGAATATCGGTCTGGCCTGCCTTGTAAGGCCTGGCCCGGTTACCTAGCCTGAGAAAAATAGGGACCAGGGGCCCGGATATCCGGATGTTCCCGATGACGACCCCATCAAGATCGCCTCCGTCTACAGCGGTCAGCGTGATACCGCTATTGCCTGCAGGATTTCCGAAAATCGTCCTATCGCTGACTGAGGATGGTTTTATAATGCAATTGGTGATAACGATATTTTTAAACCCTCCCGAGGATTCCGTTCCGCATTTTATCGCGTTGCAATGACTGCTGACGACACAATCGCTGATGACCACATTCTCCACCGGATATTCATTCATGCTTTTCAATGTAATTCCATCATCATCACTGTCGCCGATGCAATGAAGAATCCGGATATTCCTGCACCCGTCGATGTCCATCATATCATTGTTCTTATTGCTGTGATTAAAAACCCGGATACCCTCTATCAGGATATCCTCACAGACAAGGTAATGCTGCATCCAATATCCTGAATTCCGCAAATGGATATCTTTGATATGCACACTGCTGTCCCGCACAAACCAGAAAATAAAAGGCCTCGTATTGAAGTTGGAAGGAAAAAAGGGAGAATGGCCGCTGAAAGCCGCCCCTCTGCCATCGATGAGCCCATTTCCGCAGATCGTTATATTCCTTTTCCCTTCTGCATAAAACAGAGAAAAATGAATATTTCTACCGTCGTAATAATCTATCCCGGGGGTAATAACCGGGTAAGCCCTGATATCCGTGTCGCCAAGGAGGGTGCTGCCGCCCGGGATCTCCATGGTAATATTATCTTCTAAGAAAAGAGTTGTACTCCGGTATGACCCCGGCGGGAAAAATACGACCCCCCCTCCACCGGCGGCGCATTTATCGATGGCTCTTTGAATCGCCGGGGTGTCGTTGTTTCTGCCATCCCCTTTGGCGCCAAATTTCCTCACGTCGTAAACCAGGGGCCTGTGTGCTGATGCCTGAAAATGGAAAATAAAAAGGAAAAGGCCGAGACCTGTCATTTTTATAGAAGTCATCAGGGAAAACTTCGTGTCCGGGATCATCCGATTCATTTCCAATGTATTTTAAGCATTTACGGCAGTAAAAGACCGTATACTTGCAAAGAGGAAAGAGAACCCTTTTAATACCCGAAAAACTTCCATTTTTATTCCGGAGAGAGGATATTAATACCCCATCTCGTCAGCCGCAACCGTCAGGAGGTATTCCTTCTTGTCGTTATTATATTCCCAGAACATCACACCGGCGAGCTTATTCTTTTTGACGTATTTGCATTTGTCCCTGATCGACGCCTCGTCGTCGTAGGAAATGAAGATCTTCTTTTCGGGTTGGAAGAGATAGGGCGCATGTGCATTCTTGTCCCAATGACGCACATAGCCTTTCTGACCGATCAGGCTGTCTTTGATATAGGTATAGCCGCCGGCGCGATAAGGCGACAGGGATGGCCGGTAAAGCCCGTTGTTATCGTCCGTCTTCATCATCCAGCCATGTCCGTAGAAGGCCATTCCCATCACCAGCTTCGAGGCCGGAACCCCGGCTGCTTCAAACAGCCGCACCGTCTGATCCGCGGACCGTTGCCGGGGGTCATGCGGGTCTTTGGAAGCATAAAGATTGGTATGATGCCCCGACAGGCTGTCCTCGCCTTCCTTGAAATCATAGGTCATGAGGTTCACGTAGTCGAGATAGAGCGCCGCCTGCCGCATATCCGTATGCCCGAGATATTGCTCCGAGGCGCCGACGGCCGTCGTGATCAGGTAGTGCTGACCGGTAGTCTTGCCCAGGCTGTCCAGGCCCTCCCGCAGTTTCTTGAAAAACAGCGTATATCCTTCTTTGTCTTCCGGCCGGAATTTGTTGCCATCCCCGATCATCCCCGGGTATTCCCAGTCGATATCCACGCCGTCGAGTTTGTATTTCGAGACGAGTTCGATAGAACTCGAGGCAAAGACCGCGCGGGAGGAATCCGTCAGGACGGCATCGGAGAAGAGTTTGCTCCAGGTCCATCCGCCGATCGAGATCACGATCTTCAGATCCGGGTTCTTGTCTTTCAGGCCCGCCAGGTTTCGCAGGTTGACGGTGTCGGTGGCTTCGTTATGCAGCCAGGCGCGGTCGTCTTTTATATCCACAAAAGCATAGTTGATGATGGAAAGCCGGGCCGCGTCGATCGAGTCGGTATGCAGCAGTCCGCGGAAGCCGCCTACATAGCCGATCACCACGCCTTTCTTCCTGGCCGGGCCTTCCTGCCGGCCGGCCCGGCTTGTTCCCGAACCCGTTCTGTCGAAGGAGGCAGGTGTATTGAAGGGGTTCGATAGATTGGTGGTATCCGTCCTGTAGGAAGAGAAAACAGCAAAAGCCAGGATGAGCGCAGCTGCCGCGGAGATCCGGGATAGAGACTTATTCATATTAGTAATTTGATATGATTTATTATCGTTTGATATGGCTGTTCAGAGCTGTTCATAAATTTGAAAGCTTGCGATGGATTTTATGATTTGCCATCGCTTTAAATAGCCGGTGACAATCCGGGGCTCGTTGTAATGGCTGTTGCCATTAATTCCCATACCCGAACTCCTCGCTGATCGCATGCAGCAGGTATCCTTTCCGGTCGCTCTCGTAATCCCAGAACATGACGCCGGCCAGCCGGTTCTCTTCGACATATTTGCATTTGTCGGTCACCGACTCTTCGTCATCGTAGGAGAGGAAGATCTTCCGATCAGCGTTAAACAGGTAGGGCGCGTGGGCGTCCTTGTCCCAATACCTGACAAACCCGTTCTTGTTCACCAGGCTGTCCTTTATATAGGTATAGCCGCCGGCGCCATCCATGGCCTCATGGAACACACCGTCTCTCGGAGGAGGATTGGCATCCCGGTATAGACCATGATTCTCCGTCGTCTTCATGGACCAGACATGCGCATAGAAGCCGATACCGACCACCAGCTTCGAGGCCGGCACCCCGGCCGCCTCAAATTCATGGACGGCCCTGTCCACGGAGCCCTGGTTGGGATCCTGCGTCTCCTTTGACGGGTATAGGTTGGTATGATGGCCCGAGGGAGAGTTGTCGTTCTCCCTGAAATCATAGCTCATGATATTGACAAAATCGAGATAGCGCGCCGCCTCGCCCATATCGGTATGGTCCAGGAATCGCTGGTTGGCGCCTACAGCCGTACTGATGAAGTAGCGCTTCGCCCTGCCCCTGGTCTTGCCGAGGCTGTCGAGACCTTCCCGGAGTTTCTTAAAGAGCAGTGTATAGTTTTGTTTGTCTTCCGGCCGGAATGCATTGCCGTCGCCGATCTGCCCGGGGAACTCCCAGTCGATATCCACGCCATCCAATTGATAGGTCGCGACGATCCCGATCGCACTCGATGCGAAGACGGCCCGCGAAGAATCCGTCAATACGGCATCCGAAAACCCCTTGCTCCACGACCAGCCTCCGATCGAAATCAGGATCTTCAACGCGGGATTCTGTGTCTTCAAACCCACCAGCATCCGCAGGTTTACGGTGTCAGACGCCTCGTGACGCAGCCAGGCACGGCCGTCGCGGATGTCTACGAAGGAGTAGTTGATATGCGTCAGCCTGCCCGCGTCGATCGGGTCGGTGAGTACGCGGCCGCTATAGCCGCTGACATAACCGATCACCACATATTTCTTCTTCGCAGCCCCGGGGCCGGGACCGGCCGGAGCAGGGGACCGATGAGGCGATGAAGTCGCGAGCGCGGCGTCCTTTGCGGAACTGGTCTCCTTTGAGAGAACGGCGTTCTTTGCGCGACCGGTCTCCTTTGAGAGAGCGGCGTTCTTTTTGCGACCTGCGTCATTTGCGAAGCGGGCTCCGGGTGGAATGAATGCGGCAACGGACAGCGCCAGCGTTCCCGCCAGGCAGCCGCGCCAGAGATAGGTGGTCATTGATAAATAATTAAAATCGTGAAGAAAGCAGTTTGTTACCAACAGGAAAGTAGTGCAAACCCGGGTAATGACAAAATCACCACACCCGGGCCATCACGGAAAACAGCCATTTGTCAAATAGATACCGCAGAGCCTCATGCAAAATCGACACCCGGGGTAGATAGCCGCCCTACAGGACATTCATCAACTTTATTCCGTCGGGGACACCCAGCCCGGAACAGGCGTCGTAGCCGGGGCCGGCGGTATAACCCCCGGTGCCCTTTGTCACGGTGATATTGTTCCCTTGCGTGATATCCCGGCACACGGAGGGGTTCGCGTAGAGGACCGGGTGGATGAATCCTGCCGGTTTGCCCTTTTGCTGGTTGATCCGGGCCAGCAGGCCTGCCATCATCGGCGCGACGGCGCTGGTGCCCCCTATCTGCATCTGCTCGCCGTCCACCAGTATGGTATAACCGGTATTGGGATCGGCATCCGCCGCGATGTCGGGAACGCCGCGGCCCGTCTTCTTCGTGTTCAGGGACAGGGGGACGCCCGCGCCTGCCTGGTAGGAAGGAAGGGGAAATACATCGCTGACGCCGCCGCCGGTAGCGCCGCCGCCGGGCGGGTCTTCATTCCATACGATTTCGCTGTCTATCGTATCTCCGGAAGTCGTGAGTTTGGTGCCTCCGCAAGCCAGGACATAGGGGCTGGACGCCGGGAAGTCTACATGCACTTTCTGGTCATTCACATTGTCATTGGAGCCGTCGTCGCCCGCCGCCGCACAAACGGTGATCCCCATCGTAGCAGCGGCCTGAAAGGACTCGTTGAAGGCATTCAGGGAAGACGTCGTCCATCCGCCGGCGGTCCCTTCGGCAGAGCCCCAGCTGATGGAAATGACGGAAGGATTATTTTGGGTGTCGTGGATGGCCGTATTGATGGCGTCGAGAAAGGCCTGGTTGGTATTGCCCGCGAAATAAACGGCGATCGTCGCGTCGGGGGCGATCCCCGCCGCCACTTCGATATCCAGCAATACTTCACCGTCGGCGCTGTTTGCATTCGTCGGCGAATTATGACCGCCATCGATCGAGATGGCCACTACATTCGGCGCCGGCAGCCCCATCTGCTGAAAATAGTTGCTGATGTCGGCCGTCTCATAACCGCCGCCCAGTTCGATGATGCCGATGCACTGGCCCTTGCCCGTAACCCCTGTGGGGAAATTATAGAGTTCCGCGATCTGGGTGGGGAAATAGGGCGGCGTGGCGGTGGCTGTCGCGGCGACTGTGCCTGTCATCCGGCTGTTTTCACGCCGGCCACCCTTCGCGTCTTTCCCTGCTTTGCCGTCCTTTACTCCCCTGCCTCCGCTTTTTGCGTCCCTGCCGCCGTCTTTTGCCCCCTTGCCGACCTTACCCTTTTTTCCCTTCAGCACTTTAAACTTTGGCGTGGCGATGGGGCGGGTATCGAGGCCGAATACCCCTTCCACGATCCCTTCGAGTTCGGCGGGGATCCGGATCTCCCCCTGGCGTCCGCGGAACTCACAGCCGGTAGAATCTTTGTATTGTGAGAGCCGGACCTGGAATGCCTTTTCCATCTGGGCGATCGTACCACGCAGCGTCACGGTGCGTTTGGAGGCTTCAATCTTTGCGACGGTTAACCCGGCATGCTGCGCGTACGCCACCAGTTCCGCCACATCTGAGGAGGAAGCGCCGTACTGTTCGGCGAAGGTTTCCCGGGAAAGAGGCTTGAATTCCTTTTGCACGGCCGGGTTCAGCAGGTCGGGCAAGGGCTTGCCTGCTTTTAGTTTTACGGTGACATCCATGAGTTCGGCAGACCGGATCTTCTTCGTCAGTTTGCCGGGTGGCGCAGAGCGTTTGCTGCCCGCGAGGACGACGAGTTTTGCATACTTTTTTTTCATATGATTCATTTTAAAGCAAAGGACCGGTCAAAAGAAACGACCGAAGACAGTGACAGGGGTCACGATTTCACGATTATCTGCGGGGGCAACTGCCCGAAGGCAGCGGCCGGTACAGCCCACGGAAAAGAGAAAGAGGGGACTATAAATGTAGGTAATTCCGCTCAGATTTCAGCCCATCTATCCCGCTATGGTTGTCAGGGCTGTTATGTTGTTCCGGTCGTTATAATCCCGGTGTACAAAACCCGCCTTGCGAATACCCCGGCGGATGGGTTGTTCTCGTCAAATTTGAAAGGCGCGTTTTCGAGCTGGTACTTGTCATGAATACGAATGGCCGCATTTTTGATATATACACCGGGTAGGGACATACTCTTTCTGTTTTTTGCCTTTAATGTTACACCGTTCCGGCAATAATAAAATGGGTTAAAAAACGGTATTTTTTCCGCAGACTGTACTATAGCTTTATGGGGTTCATCACCGGAAAGCCGAAAACGGTTTCAAGAGTAGGCAAAAACATCCTCTATGCTCCCCCATCACCTGGCACTCATCAGCCTTTCCAAGAAGCTGACACCGAGAGCCCTATCCCAAACCGCCGCAGCCCTGCAAAAACAGATCACCAGAGATCTGGGTCCCCTCTGGAATATCACAGCCTCCATAGACTATTTTCCCGACCTGAAATCGGTGCCCCTGGGATACTGGCCGATCATCATCGCCGAAAATATAAAAGACCCGGATGCTGCCGGCTTCCATACGGACAAACATCACCAGCCTTATTCCCTGGTGGAATTCGATGATACCTGGCAGTTGACCTGCAGCCACGAAATGTGCGAAATGCTGGTCGACCCGTATGGGAACAAACTCGCGGCGGCCGGCAGCCCAAGACCCTCCCAGGGTAAGGTCAATTTTCTCGTGGAAGTATGCGACCCCTGTGAAGATGCCTCCTTCGCGTATAGCATCAACGGTATCCTCCTAAGCGATTTCTATACACCCAACTATTTCGATCCCCAGCCGGTCCGTGGCGTAAGATATAGTTTCACCGGCGCAATCACCAAACCGGGGGAGGTGCTAAAGAACGGATATGTCAGCTGGCAGGATCCCGTGACCAAAAAATGGTACCAGGCCACCCGGTTCGGTTCCGGTCCCGAGCCAGTCATCAAACTTGTTAACGGCATGAAATCGAATCATGAGAGCCTGCGGGCGCAGATGGATCGTCTCACGCGAAACCCCAACCGCAAGAAGGCATTCCTGGCGGCGGCGAAAAAACATCAGCCGCTTAAGAACAGGATCATAAAATCCGGGCAATCGAAATCCGAGGATTGGGCGGAGGAAATAAAAAAATATCTCCCGGCGGGAAAAGGAGCCGGACTATTGGGGCTTACCGGGGACGCGGACAACTTTTCCGCGGTGCTGACCGTGTCTTTTAACAGCGGTGGTGGCACCCTGAAGGCGACGATAAACCGAAAAGACCAGACCAGCGATGATTTCACTTTCGATTCCAACGGTGGCACCCACACCTTTGACAATGTGAATCCAGGCGATGAGATCGTAGCAAATACGACAGCCGCTTCGGATGTAGACTTCACCATCGACAGAAATACCGATGTTGCGACCCCGATCAATATAAAGGGGAAGACCACCCGATTTTTTGAAATCACCACCTGATCGGGACGAGATGACCGACCCGGATAAAATACATTTGATCGTCATAAAAATACCGTCATCTCGATAAAACACGCGACTGCCGTGAAAACGGCAAACATAAAAACGGCAAATATTAAGACGGCAAATATTAAAATGACCAAGGTAAAATGACCAACACAAAAATCATACTGCTTTTCTCATTGCTTCTCTGTTGCGGAATGGGCTATGCACAAAGCAAAACTGCCAAAGATACCGCCGTCGTCCCGATATTTACGGCCGATTCCCTGGCCAGCGGAAATTACAAGGATGTCCTTTCCAGTTTCTACCAACTGGCGATCAACAACCTGACGGGCCCGAACAAGGAATTGAAATTCACGTCCAATCCTTATGCGATCATGCTAAAGAACAATCCCGATCTGAAGAGGTACAGCGAATACAAAAAATACCAGGTCTGGCGGAGATTCAATTTTACGGTGGATGCGAAACTGGATTCCGCCTATCAGTTTAACGGATTTTCTTCGGCCATCACCTATGCCCTGGTGAACAGGCGGGACTATACCCTTCGAAACACCCTCTTTACCCAGGATAACAAGGCCAATAACGACACGATGTTCACGCGTCTCAGCATCGTGTTGGACGCCCGGCTCCTGAATCCGAAATCATTTCTCATTTTCGATACTCTTTTCGGCCGGGAAACGGCCGATTCGGTAAAAACCGATACCGCGGCAGCCCCTGACCTCGAAGCCGAATTTGGCAAAAGGGTCCAATCCTTTATCGATCTGGACCAGCAGTTCTATTCTGCGCGTTCGCAGATCATCTATCGGAAAGATATCAGCACCGCAGAGAAGAACTCCCTGATCGACTCCTGTCAAAAGGCGCTGGATGATAGCACGGAAACCGTTATCAATAAAATATCCATAGCCACCGGTCACGGGATGGATGACGCTTCTGTCAAAAAATACCACGATAAATATATCTCGATCAGGACGGCATTTGCGCATGACCTGAAAGTCAATCTCGACTCATTGTATAACGACAGCCTGCTCACTTTCGAAAAGGTAGACGCCCGGACAAAATCCTGGATCTTCCAGGATTTATCCGACCCATCCATAAAGTATCTGCAACGACTTGTCGACTCCAATCCAAAGCTGATCGTCGCCAAACAGCAGCGTTCCGATTACGACTCGCTGATCGCCAGTTTCGGCAAGAAGGGGTTGTGGACCGTCGGGGTCAGCGACACCTCTTATAAAGACGGCGGTCTTTTCAAAAGTGTTCAGTTCTACACGGAATATCTGAAGGGTATCCTTCATCCGTCCGACATGTTAAATATCGAGTTGGATTTGAAAGCCACTGTGAATTTTCTCGACGACTCGCTCCGTACCGGGAAGAACCTGACCCGGCAATACTGGGAGGCCGACCCGGGATTCAACCTGGTATTCAACGGGAAGCAAAGCCACAAATCCTTTCTGGAATTCAAGGTGAGCGGCGGCTTCAGCCATGTCTTCAAAGGATACTACGCGAATGACAAGGCACTGGATATCACCCTCGACGGCACCCTTCGTTTGCGTGTGTTCAATGAAGTCTGGATACCGCTCCAGATAAAATACGATCCGAAGTCGGGAAACGTGTTCGGTTTCCTCAGCATCACGACAAACTTCACAAGCCTGGCTTCCATGCTGAAATCATCACAGGGTCAGGGCAAGAAGAGTTGATCCCAAAAGAAGAATTGACCATCAAAACCGGGCATGAAAAGCCCGGTGTAAAAAGCAGCGTATGAACAGCCTATTCTCCATCCCCATCGTCGCGACGGCGATCGCCATCGTCGTCAGTTGGGCGCTATTTGCCATTTTCTGCAGTCTTGTACAGGAATCGGTGGCACAGATAAAAGCAGAAAGAGGGCGTTTCATGAAGAAATACCTGCTAAGCCAACTGCAGGACCTGCCCAACGGCGTCAACTGGGCTTCCCTGCTTTATATGCATGGGACTATCGACCTGCTGAGCAGGGCACCCGAAAAACCCACCAGCGATATCTCACCGCGCCTTTTCGCCGAGTCGCTGATCGAGGTCGTCGGGAATTCCGATCTCGTCAGAATGGGGATGCCCGCCTTCCTGCAAACGCCGCCTCCCGGTACGCCCGCTTTTGTTCAGCCGGCTTTGACCAAATTCTACGCCGCGACCCGCATACTCCGGTCCAGCGATGTGGTGAGTTTCTTCACCCAGGCCATCGATATGGCTCATGCCAGGGCTTCGCTGCTTCCTGGTGGCGCCCTCAACGAACCGGAGGTCTATAAGAATCTCATCGATGATATCGAAAACTGGTATACGGAATTCGGGCAACGAATGACACTCTGGTACAAGAAAAAGGTGAGGCAGCGGCTGTTCCTGCTGGGGGTCTTACTGGCCCTGTTTGTCAATGTGGATAGCATCCAACTCTTTACCTTCTTCAACGACCACCCCGAGGCGCGGACTGCCATAGCCGATTTCTACAAAAAGAATGGAGAAGCTTACAGCAATCTTGCCAACCGGTTGAAGGACAGCAGCCTCGCTGCCGCGCTGCCGGCTACGGATTCAGCGCTGGTTTCGGATTCAGCGCCGGTTGCGGGTTCCCTGTCAAAGAAGCCCCTGACAAAAGCCGCTGACTACAACAAAGCGTCCGATTCCCTGTCGAAGATGGCAAAGTCCTTTTACCAATCGATCGACACGCTAAAAAAAGCCAACAACCTGCCGGTCGGCTTCGACTATAGCATCGTCGCCCGATGGAAAACCATTCATGACAAATGGAACTGGAACAGGAAGGACTTTGGAAAAGCCTTTTGGAAAATACTGGGCATCCTGATCAGTGGTTTTGCCGCCAGCATGGGCGCTCCTTACTGGTTTGACCTGTTGAAGAAGACTTATTCCACTTCTTCCTGAGCCTCGCTTTTCCGATATCATTTTTCCAATACCGATTTTTAGAATATCGGTTTTTTAATTCCCTCTTCTCCATTTCGGCTAAACTATTTTATCTATGCAATTCTATAACGCGCACAGTCATATTTTCACGATGAAGAATGCCCCCAAGCGCTTCCTTCACCTCTATCTCCCGGACTTTTTGGCCGATGCGATAGACAAACTCACCAATACGGCGGCCGGGGCCAGGGCGATCGGCTGGATCCTGTCAAAATGCGGGAATGGCGCGAAACGATATGCGAGCTTTCTGCAGATTGGAAAAAGCAGGAGCCAGCTGGAAGTCTTCGAGGACCTCAGGCAGCAATACGACGACCCCTCGATGAAGTTCGTGGCGCTGACCCTGTATATGGAGAAATCCGGCGCCGACGAATCCGAATCGGGCTATGAAGGCCAGTTAGAAGAGATCCTCACGGTCAAAAAGCAATACCCCGATAACCTGCTGATCTTTTTGGGAATCGATCCCCGCTGGAAGGAATCCGGTCCCGCGCTGAGGGACCAGGTCGTTCGCTATTTCGAAACCAGGCTTCCTGTAAACGCGAACCGCTCGGTATATCCTTTTGTCGGGTTGAAGCTATATCCCAGCACCGGCTTTTACGCCTTCGACGAGAAGTTGAAGGAGACCTTCGAATGGGCCGCCGACAATCAGGTACCGGTGCTCAGCCATTGCAACTATCTGGGTGGGATCTACAATAACGATGCCGGCTATCTCAAAGAACAGCTCAACCCGGTGAATGTGTATACCGGGAAGCCGTATGCAGCCGAGTTCCCCGGCTCCCCGGGGCCCGCCTGCCAAAAAAGCTGGAATCTCTTTCATGTCCTTTTGGGCGTCCAGCAAAGTATCAACAACAAGAATACCTGTTCTTATTTCCTGGAACCCGCGAGTTACAGAAGTCTGCTCAAAAGCATTGCGTCCCGCCCCGGCAAACATCCATTAAAACTCTGTCTCGCTCATTTCGGGGGAGACGACCAGATACTGGCGGAACACGGCGGGAAACAGCCGAAGAAGCTGTATGGTATGATACAAAAGAACTGGTGTTCACAAATCAAAGAACTGCTACGCGAGTTTTCAACACTCTATACAGATATCGCGTACGCGCTTTCCGATCCCGCCGTTCATGAGCCTGTCCTCGAAGAATTAAACGATCCCGGCTACGGGCAACGGATCGTGTTCGGCACCGACTTCTTCCTGACCGAGCGGGTCTTGCCCGAAAAAACCGACTACAAAGCGTTCCAGGCAAAGGCACTGGCCACAAACCTTTCCCAATTCGGCAACCGGAATGCGTGGGAGCAGATTGCCTCCCTGAACGCAGACCAATTCCTGGTCAGCAAATATTACAACGGCGCCGTACTTTAGCATCCCGATCTCCCCGCAGTTCCTGTTCTCACGGAAGTCTTCAATCCGTCCTCAAACTCTTCACCGGGTCGACCGGCGCGGCTTTCAGGGCCTGTGCGCTCACCGCACCCAGGGCGATTGTGATAGTGAGTAGTAAGTAGTGAGGGGGATGAAGATTTAGTGAGAGATGGGTGGCGGCGTGTCACTTCGGAGGAGCGGGCGTTACTTCCGAGGAGCGGGGTATCTCTTTTTCGAAAAAAAAACGGTTTACTAGTTAATCGACCGGGTCAGGAAGGACAACGATTTACATGTAAATCGAAATATTTCAAAAAAAACACCTGCTATCCCCGGAGACTCGCCCCGCCCGGATATTCCCTGCACCCTGATACCGGCTATTCCGGATATCAGCTACCCCGATATCAGCTACGCCTGATAATAGCTATTTTGCATAATAGCTCTTCCGGATACCGGCCATTTCGGATACCGGCTATTCCCTGCTATTGGCTATGCTTTGATAATGCTCCGGATCCCGGAGATGGCGATCTGCAGCCCGACGCAAAATACCAGGAAGGAGGTGATGCGGTTGACGATCGCCTCTCCCTTCGAGCCGAGATAGTTGATGAGGGTCTTGGTATTCAGATAGAAGACATAGACCAGGACGCACATGACGATGATGGCGAGCAGGATGGCGCTGGCGTTGACGAGATAGTCGGAGTAATTCGCGCTCGAGCTGTGCGCACTGAGGGTAAACAACACGGAAATCGTACCGGCTCCGGTGGTCACGGGAAAAGTGATGGGGTAAAATAGCCGGTCTTCGATGGAGAGATAACCGTCGGTGGTTCCTGGCTGCTGTCCCCGGGACTTTTGATCGGGGCCCTTGTCATCGGAGGTCAGGAATTCCCAGCCCATCTTACAGATCATGATGCCGCCCGCCAGTTGCACCACGGGCACCGACAAGCCAAAAAGTTCGAGGATCCAGTGGCCGGCAAACAGGGAAACGGTGCAGATGCAAAAAGCGTAGAAGGTGATCTTCTTCACCGCGTTCCGCTTCCCGGACCGGTCGAGATCCGCGAAATACGGTGAGACGATAAAGGCCGAACCGATGGGATTGACGACGGGAAACAGGGCGATGATGCCGGTGAACAGCAGATTCACATAGTTATTATAATGGATGCTCATCCGTCAAAATTACGGAGTTCAAGGGGTCGGCCCAACATCAGGCTTCCTCTTTCATCCTTGCCCCCCATCCTTACCCCTTGAGCCTTTCCAGCTGCTCCAAAGTCCCCTTCCCCATCCTTCCATCCTGGTAGACCCCCACGTTCAGCGTTATCGCCGCCCCGGCCTTCACACAGTCCCGCACAAAAGGGAATAGCTCGGCGTCGGCGTATTTAGGCGGCGGCAAGGGCCCATCCTTCTCATTGATCCAATCTCCATGATTATCGATCGGCATCAGCACATGGAACTGGCATTTCGTCCCCGGCGCATAGCGGGCAGGCGGGATCGATTTACCAGGATCGGCCTTATCCGTCAATGCGATCCGGCCATTCCGGATCCCGGCACATTCACCGGAGAGATAATCCTGCAGCGGGGTAACGGGCTGTACAAACCCGCTATAAAAACTGCCGTCGTTAAAAGCGACGGCCGCATGCCTATTCCCCGCCCGGGAAACATCGCACCACAACTGCCAGTTACGCGGAACATAGTAGTCCCCATAGGTATAGCAGCCGTCGAACCACCAGCCGTCGACATAGGAGCCCCACTGCAGGGAGTAGGCGCGGATGAACTCCGTATAACGTTGCTCGAATTCGTGCTGATCCCTTGGGTTCCATTTAAAAGCGGTGTACATCGCAGGGTCGTTCTGTATCTCCGCGGGCAGATAGGCGATAAAGCGCTTGCCGATTCCGTGGAGTCCCCGGGCGATCTCCAGCACCAGGTCACGCCGGGGACAGTGGCCGGGCCCCATATATCGATCCATCACGACATTCGGGCTGGCATAATACGTCGTATTCTGGCCCACGGTGAAGATCAGGTGGCTGGCGCCCGTCGCTTCGAACTGCCGGATAAAGGCCGGGACGTCAAAAGCATCGGCGGCCGCGTTGAGCCCGGTGATCCGTTTCCCCGTTTCCGAACCGGGGCCCGGCGCGATCCAATGGGTCATCAACCCCCATTTCCCAGTCATCCAGTCCGCACGACCCGCCGCCACGGCAGCCGTTGATCCGGGTGATCCCAAAGCGCGCAGCCGTCCGCCCAGCAGCGCTGCGGAGCCCAGGACGATCCCCTGTCGAATCGCTTCCTTTCTTGAAATACGTTTCATCGATGCCCGTTTTTTATTCGCGACGGTTATTTATTGCACCCCGCGATTATTTATCATTTCCCCCCGCCGATTGATTATTCCCCAACGGCGGCCATTACAAAGTCTACGATAGGTGTCGGATCCTTCAAGCTATGCGGATGATGCTCATTACCCGGCTTCACGATCAGCCGTATGTCACCGCCCAGCTTTCGATACCGGTCCTGCACGATCAGGATATTCTCCGGCATCGGGACAATGGTGTCCGCGTCGCCGCAGACACATAAGATCGGGATATGCGCCGCCGCCAGGGGCTTGAGGTTATCTATGGGATTCCCTTTGTAGGCCAGGGCTTGCCGCTCGCTGGTAAATCCATAAGCCTTGAATAGCAGTTCCCAGTCACCGGCGGAATATTGCCCCTTGCCTTTCCCCCCGGGCCAGCTTTTGAAATCGCAGACCGGCGCGTCTACATAGAGGCAGTACACGGACCCCGGATGCCGGGCCGCCCAGTTGAAGGCATACAGACCACCCCGGCTGAACCCTTCCAGCACAGTTTTTCGGTTGAGCTTCCAGTCGGTAATAAGGTAATGATAGAACGAATCCATGAGCGCCATCGCCGGTGGCGCGCCATACATATTCTGTATGTCCATATACACTACATGAAATCCCTTTGCGGCCAGCATGCTGTCCCCCTGGGGTTCATGACCGAAGAACTCCGTCCGCCAGATCCAGGGCCGGCCAGGCAAGGCCACGGATGGCTCGACTACGATACAGGGGCGTCCCGCGATCACGGTATCCGTCCGCCGGAAGCCCATCCAGCGCGTAGCCGCCGGGTCTTCGATCACCAGCCAGGTATAGCCACCCGCCGGAATGCTCACATCGACCGTGATGTTAAAACGCCGGTCCAGGGTATAGGTCCTGACAGGCCCCTCCTCCACCCGCACCATCGCCGTTTCGGCCAGGCCGGTATAATACAGGGGCAAATCCACCCTTCGTTCGATGGCCCGTCCCAGTGGATTGTAGAGCATGACCAACCCTCGCTCCCTGCCGGTAGCGCTCACATGCATGATCCCATCCCATTCCTTCCCGTCGGCCCGCCGGAGGTGCAGTACATCCGCATTCAAAATGTCCCGGTGCCGTTTATACCAATCGACGACCCGGGTCACTACCGTCCTGGTACTATCCGTATCGTATAGACGTGGTCCCCGGTAACAGGCCTGTACCCCCGCGCCATAATATTGCATCATCAGCTGCCGGTAGTCGCCCAGATGTTCGCCCAGCGGCTCCAGCACGCTCTCCGGTCCGCCGCCATGATATTCCGTGAGGGGCACAAAGCCCCAGCACATGGCGGGGATCCGCTCCCACAGTCCATCGTAGATATTCTGGCGGTTGAGGATCTTCTGCTGATCCCGGCTCAGGGCGAAATTGACCTCGCGATAGCCCAAAGGCGCCTTGTTGCTCCCGTCTGCATAATACCAGTCGGGCGCATTCACGTAGATGCCATGCGCATTACACCAGCGATACAAGCCCTTCTGCAGTTCCATCTGTCGCCACTGGGAGTCGTCCAGGCCCTGATGTCCCGGGTGATTCACCGAAGCGCAGACATCGCCGGGATAAGGACCGTCCTGTTCCAGCAGGTCGAAATTCGCCTGGCTGAGGAAATATTTGAGCTTCTCCAGGTAAGCCAGTCCCCAGCGGCTGCCCAGACAGGGTGCGGATCCGAAAAAGGCCGCCGCATCGGGTTTCCCGGTCACCGGGTCGATCACATCGTCCGCGTCGTCGATCCGCCTGGAACTGAAGAGCGAATACCCGCCGATCCGGATGCCACGCTGGTGTGCATATGCGGCCAGCGCCTTCCATCGCCGGATATTGGATGCCGAAGTATCTTCGGGTTGACAGTGACTGCCGAAACTGAGGATCAGCATTTCATAACCGGTAGCGGCACACTGGTCCACCGCGCGCTTCACTTCCTCGTCGTTTCTGCTGACCAGGTGCATAAAGAGGGGGTTCTCCGTGGTCCAAGGCAAAAGCACCCGGTACATCTTCCGGATGCTCAACCCCCGCCGCTCACGGTCGTAGCTGTCGATCAGCAATTCCGCGGTCCGCACGCTCCGGAAGCTGTCGCCGGCGTTCAGCACGATCCCCGGGCCTTTTTCCGGATAGACCTCGAGCAGACAGGGAGTCTGGAACCGGTAATGCACTTGTGAAGTGTAGCCGGAATCAGCCTTCCAATGCGTGGTCTGGTCGCTGAGGTGGTATACGCCGGAGTTGTTAAACGCATAATTCGTCTCCACATACAGCCCATGCTGCACGGCCATCTGCTCCCGGCGGCCTTCCACGGCGCTTTCCTCTTCGACTACGCCCAGCACCTCGTTGACCACCCGATCCAGTCTTATATGGTGGCCGCCCGTATTGGCAACCGACAGCCATTTCACCAACAGGGGGATGCCATCATATACTTCGTAGTGCACTTTCACACTCACCCCCGGCAGCAGATCGTTGCTATAGTCAAACTCCACCATAATACCCGACGCAACCTTCGTGTTACCCACCCAACCGCGGGGCTGCCACTGCAGATAGGGTTGCAGCGGTGACAAGGTAAACGATCGATAGGTAAAATCGTCCGCCCGGGCGTCCATCGAGTCCACCCAGCCGGGCAACAGGTAGGCGTTCTCCTGCTGTCCATACAGTCCGCCGATATTATAAGGTTTGCCGTCGACGACGATCCGCGCCTCCGGCTTCACCGCCCGCAGCAGTTCCTGCCCGTTGCTCAGGTTTGTAAAGCTGACACAAGCCAGGTTGGGCCGCAGCCGGAAGACCCGCCTCAACAACCCATTGGTCAGGACCAGTTCCCTGCCGCCGTCCTGTGTGACAGCCACTGCATGCTGCACCGGCGGGCGGACCAGCCAATCGTCCGGAGCCGACGGCTCCTGCGCCATGGCCGAAGACACCCCGCCAGCCATCGCCACCAGGCTCAGCATCCCGTAAAAACCAGACAGCAGCCCGGGTTTTATCTTTTTCATGTTCATGACATCTGTTTATGATTGCTTCGTCTCGTCTATTTGCGATGGCGGATATCTGCAATAACTGATATTTACAGCCATTCATATTTACAGTAATTCATATTTACAGCCATTGATATCTACCGTAATTGATGTCAGCGAATTTCTACTGCAGCGGGTCAAAAGTTCCGTTTTCCCATCCCTTGGTCTGCACTAAGTTGGGGTTATTGCGTAACTCCGTCCGGAGGATCGGCAGGAAATAATAACTATCCGGCAGCGTCAGGGACTGCAACACATCTGCGGGCTGTATCGTCAGCGTAAAGCCCGAACTGAGATCGCCGGGCACCTTGATATCGGATTCCAACGCATGCCGCACGGTACCGTTTAGCGTATTGAGCATCCGCCAGCGCCGAAGGTCCCAGAACCGCTTGTTCTCGAAACAAAGCTCTATCCGTCTTTCGGCGATAATAGCCTGTCGCATCTGCGTCTGCGACATACCGGCCGCGAGGCCAAAGAGGTTGTTGGATCCCGGCGCGATACCCGCCCGGGCCCGGAGGGCCGTGATGGCATCATAACCCGGCTGTGTCATGCCGATCTCGTTGGCGGCCTCGGCCGTGTTCAGCAACACCTCGGCATAGCGCATCTCGATCCAGTCGGTGCCCACATTCCAGGCAAGCGCCTGTGTGATGGTCGTATCGACCCCCTTCCGGCAGTAGTAGCCCGTGGAAGTACCGAAGTCGGCCAGGTAGCCATCTCCGGGACCCCCGTTGTCCGTGGTTCCCTTATACGTCCATTGAACCCGGGAAGCATCCCCGCCCAGCCCATAAGGCGCACCGTTATAGACGACGACGCTATAGAACCGCGGATCACGCCCTACCCAATAGTTGTTCGGATCATAGCCGCTTGCCGGGTCCGTGATCGCCAGGCCATTGGCCATCGGAAAGGCTTCGACCATCTCCTGGGTGGGTTGCGAAGTCCCTGCCCAGTTATAGGACTCGGACAGGGGTCTTACCCCCGCATCCCGGGTCTGTGGATTCTCGGGGTTATGATGCCGGGTTACGATCAGGTCTTCCAGATTCATCTCATTGAACCAAAGGTTGCCATAAGGATTCGGTCCCGTCGTATATAACCCATAGCCTTGTGCGCTGGCATAGGTCTCCGCGGCCAAGCCGGCATTGTAGGCGTCGGTCCACAGCGAGGCGTCCCCCGAGGGGTTGAACTGTGGCGATGCCTTGTACAGCAGCACCCGTCCCTTGAAGGCCAGCGCGGCGCTATGCGTCACCCTGCCCGCATCATTGCTGCCATAGGTATCGGGAAGCAGGGCCGCGGCGCTGTCGAGGTCCGACAGGATAAAGGCAAAGCATTCGGAAGTCTTATTCCGGGTCACGAACAACGAGGCGCTATCATTCAGGTTCTGCACCTTGGTGATGATCGGCACCCCGCCATAGCGTTTTACCATCTCGAAATATTCGAAAGCGCGCAAAAAGTATACCTGCCCCTTGAGGCTCGCCACCACCGAAGGGTCTACCGTCGAGCTCCCGATATTCCCAAAGAAGTCGTTCATCTTCCGGATGGTCGCATAAGGCCAGTAGTCCAGCGGATCGTTGTCGGGCGTTATCCGGCCATAAGACACGTCCTGCCCATGCGTGATGTCATTGCCCCAGCCTGCCTCGTCGGCATAGCTATCATTATCGTCGTTCCAATACCAGTCGACGGTAGTTTGAAACTCCTTATAGATCTCATTCACATAAGCCTGGATCAGGTTCGGGTCGGTCCAGACGACAGCACCCGAAATTTGCTGGAGGTTCTGTTTGTCCAGGACCTTCGCACAGCCGGCCAGACCGGTGACGGCAACGGTTACCAGGATAAAAAAACGATATCGGTTAAGTTTCATGTTCGCTTTGTTTAATAGAGGATTAAAAATTGACATTGACCCCGCCCGTGAAATTCTTCATGATCGGGTAGTAACCCAGTCCTGCCGCTTCGGGGTCCATGACCTTCATCTTGTCGAAGAGGAGGAACAGGTTGGAGCCCGTAAAGAAGAACCGGATGCTGCTGACGGGCGTATTGCCAAACAACCGCTTGGGTAGCGTATAGCTGACATTGGCATTCTTGAGCCGTAGGAAGGTTGCATTCCGCAGCCAGAAGCTCGAAGCCACATTCGTGCCGTCGGAGATATAGGCCCGGGGCAATGCCCCATTCGGATTGGTCGGGCTCCAATGATCCGCCCACATCGCATACACCCCGTTGTTGGTGATCAGCTTGTCCCATCCGCCGATGCCCTGGAAGAACAGGTCGATGCTCAGGTTCTTCCACCCGCCGCTAAGCGTGATGCCGTAGTTGTACCTGGGATCGGATCTGTCGGAGAGGATCACCTGGTCGTTGGCGTTCACGATGCCGTCGGGCGCGCCGCCGTTGGGACCATGCAGATCGGCATAACTCAGCATCCCCAGCGCATTGGGATAGCCCTGCAACGTGAGCTTCTTAGCCAGGTCATCGCTGGTGCGGATGATGCCCGTACTGACATAGCCCGTGATGAGATTCAGCGGCTTGCCAATGGGGTTCAGGTAAGAAGGGGTACCCGGCGACACGTCGATCTTGGTGACCTTGCTCTTGCTATAGCCGATGTTCGCCCTTATCCCATAGGTGATGTTCCTGCCGGCACGGCCTGTATAGGCCGCCGAAGCCTCCCAACCCCTGACGTCCACGATCCCATAGTTCTCATAGGGCAGCGTGAATCCAAAGGTCGCGGGAACGGTGAGCTGTCTGGCCAGCAGCATATCATAGGTGTGCCTGGTAAAATAGTCTGCCTGCAGGGTCAGTTTATTGTTCAGGAAGCCGGCGTCGATCCCCAGGTTCATGGACCGGGTACGCTCCCAGGTGATATTGGGGTTGGGATAGACGCTGGAATAGATGGCGTTGGTGGCGGCGCCGAATAAAGGACCGTTGGTGACATTGTAGCTCTCCTGGTACTGAAAGGGGTTGACGGCATCGTTGCCCAGCAGCCCTTCCGAAGCCCTCAGTTTCAGGTTGCTCATCCAGTTCACATTGTCGCGGAAGAAGTTTTCCTCCGATATGCGCCAGGCCAGGGCCGCGGAAGGAAAGAAGCCCCAGCGCTTGCCCGGCGGAAAGATCTGCGACCCGTCATACCGGAAGGCGCTCTCGAAGATATATTTCCCCGCGTAATCGTAGTTGACCCTGCCGACATAGGAGAGCCGGCCCGTCTCGCTCGCCACGCCGGAAAAGGAGGTCAGGTTGGGATCGGAGCTGGCGATGTAGAGCTGATCGATGGACGTCGTGAGCAGGTCCTGTTTGGTGCCGGAGAAGTTGTTCATGCTGCTCTCGGATTGTTCGTAGACGCCCGTGGCGCTCACATGATGTCTTCCGAACTGCCGGTCGTAGACCAGGTAAAAGTCCAGCTGGTAGGAGTTGTTCTCGGTATAGGCTTCGCCGAGGCTGGAATAAGCCTGCTGCGAGATCACATGCGATCCGATGACGCTGTCGGTGATAATATGCCCATTGGCGCCCGTCGTCGCGAAGTCATAGACCGTATACGGTTTGTACAGGGTCTTGTCCGTGATCGTATTGTAGTTGTAGCTGTAAGAAGCTTTCACCTTTAACCCCGGGACAACGGGGATCTTGTATTCCAGCGCGACGATGCCGTCGAAGGAGTTGTTATTGTTATGGTCATAGCCCCCGTCGTTGATGATCTCCCCGGGATGCCAGGTGTTGAATTGCCCGTTCGCGGCGTTGCCCACCGGCTTTCCGCCAATATACATGGGCCAATAGGGCGAGGTGTTCATGATACCCTGATAGAGGTCGCCCAGCCCGTTGACGGGATAGTTGCCATCGTAGCTCCACCAGGGACGGTAGCTTTTCTTCATATTGCCATCCAGGGTGAGGCTGACACTCAGATCTCTGCTGATCTTCGCATCCACGTTGCTCCGGACATTGTACCGCTTATAGCCTAGGTTGTTCAGCGTTCCGATATCATCATAATAGCCGGCGGACATGAAGTATTTGATGTTCTCCGAGCCGCCATTGACGCTCAGGTTATGCTGGCTCAGGACGCCGTGCTTGTAGAGTTCGTCGCGCCAGCTATAGCTGTGCGTCTTGTAATAGGCCACCTCATCCGGCGAGAAATATCTTGGATCGGCCTGCGCCGCCGCCTCATCGTAGCCGTCCATAGTGTAGAGGGCATCGTTGTTGTATTGCGTGTTCTGATAGGCGTTCATCGTCTTGACCGTCCGGGTAGGCGACTCCACGCCGACGCTGGCCTTGTAGCTGACCATCGGCTTCTGCAAAGCGCCCCGCTTCGTCGTCACGAGGATGACGCCATTGGAAGCCCGCGACCCATAGACCGCCGCGCTGGCCGCGTCTTTCAGGACCGTGATGCTCTCGACCTCATTGGGGTCCAGCCCGTCCATGCCACCCTGATCGCGCACGATCCCATCGATGACATACAAGGCCTGGGTATTGTTGAAAGTACCCAGGCCCCGGATCGTGATCGAGGGCGCCGCACCCGGCACCGTGGCGGAGCTCACCACCGTGAGACCTGGCACCCGTCCCGCCAGCGCGGTGCTCAGGTTGGATACCGGCAGATCTGCCAGTTCCTTGCCCGAGATCGTGGAGATGGATCCCGTGAGCGTAGCCTTCCGCTGGAGGCCGTAACCGACGACCACCACTTCATTATTGGCCTTGTCCTGCCGGACCAGCGAGGCCGTGATCCGGGTCTTGCCGGTGAGGGAGAGGCGCAGCTCTTCGAAGCCGATGGCGGTGATCACCAGCGAGTCTGCGTTGTCGGGGACATTGAGCTCAAAATAGCCATCGGCATTGGTAGACACGCCGATAGCCGAGTTCCTGACCAGGACCGAGGCCCCGGAGACCGGGTTGCCTTTATCGTCCCGGACCGTGCCACTCACGACCCGGGCGACGGGTTTCTCCGGCGCCGGTTCGCCTGCGGCCGGGGTTTCAGAGACAGACGGCCCCGTTTCCTCTTTACGAAAGACGAGGATCGTACTGGCTTCCTGCCGGAAGGCGAGGCCTGTATTGGCGAGGATGATCGACAGGATCTGGTCTATCGACCGCGATGCCCGCGACAGATTGACGTGCCGGTAACGGGAGACTTGCTCCAACGGATAAGCCATGCGCAGGCCTGACAGCTTGCCGATGGCGTTGAGGGCGTTCCGCAGGGGTTCGTCGCGCAGTTCGAGCGTGATCTTTTTTTCGGCGGCGCTTTGTCCGTGGCCCGGATTGGCGACCAGCAGCTGGGCCGATAGCGAAACGGAAAGAACTAACCAGGCACTTACCTTCATAAGGAATGATGCGTTTACAAGGTTATTTTGCATAACTTGCAAGGGGTTTAAAATGAGCAAAATTGTTTTAGGCCACCCCTCTGATAGCTGTCCAGGCATGGGAGGGGTTTTTTATTGGCATGAGCCGGTGGGAACTAACTGGTCGATGTTTTCATGGCATTATCGTTTTGGTGAATGTCGTTTTGGTAATGATCGATTTGGTATCTGTTGCTTTGGTATTCGTCGTTTCGGCGATTATCGTTTTGGCAATTGTCACTTTCGTATTTGTCACTTTCGTATTTGTCACTTTCGTATTTGTCACTTTAGTAATCGCAGCTTTGGCGATTATCGCTATCACAGTCGTCGCTTTGACAGTCGTCGTTTTGCAGTTATGTTTCAGTAGCTACCTTTTCTTGATAGCCACCATTCTCACGATTATCGCTTTGACGGCTGCCGTTCTCCTGATTATCGTTTTGTCAACTATCATTTTTTTTGAGTTATCGTTTTACAGCTATCGTTCACAGCTATCGTTTACAGCCATTGTTCACAGCGATCGTTCACAGCTATCGCTTTCGCGGCTGCCTTTTTGATAGCTATCCTTTTGGTCGCCGTCGTTTTCGTGATTGTCATTTTCGTGCGTGATTGCCATTTGTGCGTGCCTGTCATTTTTGTAATCGTCGTTGTTTTGACGGTCGTTGTTTTGATCTATTCACATCCCTTGCCGTCAATCTCGACGGCTTTATCGTCCTGGCTCCGCGTATAGCTCGCATTCCGGATGGTGCAGAGCGTCTCCAGGACATTCTCCAGCGTCTCCGTCCCGCTGAACGAGGCGACGATCAGGCACCTGGCCAGTTCCGGATTCCTGAAACGGATTGCAACACCGTAACGCTGGCTGATCGTTTCCGCTATGCTTCCAAAGTCGTCCCCATCGAAAACCATATCCTTCTTCGTCCAGTTGGTGACGAGCCGCTCCGCATTCACGGTTCGCTGCTCTGCTTCATCCTGCGGAACATTGTAGACAATCTGCTGATTCGGCGCCAGCTCCGCCAGCACCTTCCTGCCATTCTCCACCCGCACCTTGCCGCCCGTCACCGACACCGTGACCCGGTTACTGTCCGAGCTGATGTTAAAAGCCGTTCCCAGTACGATCGTCCGGACCTTGCCGGTGTGGATGATAAAAGGTCTTTTGTTATCGTGCCGCACATCGAAATAAGCTTCTCCCTGTAGCGACACCTCCCGGCTGCTATCCGGGAAGCCGGCGGGATAGTCCAGCGTGCTCCCGGCGTGCAGGACGACCGTACTCCCGTCCGGCAGCACGATATTCCGTATATAATCGGGATGCGTGATGGTCTGTACCGCATATTGGGTAGCTGTATGGCCGGCCCTGTCCGGATGGCCTGTAAACAAGAGGTAAAGGCCTATCGCGATCACCAGCACGGCGGCTGCCGCCGCGGCAACCCGCCACCTCCGGATCAGGGGCACCGGCCGGAATTTTTCGAAGTCGATCTCCCGCTCTTTGCCCTTCTCCATGATTCGGCTGAATACCTTCGATTTGTCCGGCCCCGCGTCCTGCGGTGTCTTATCGGCCCATTCCTGCCACAGCCTGGTGAGCTTCGCGCTCAGCGTGCCGTCGGCCTGTCCCTCCTGCACCAGGCGCCAGAATTCGTTAAACTCTTCGGCGGTAATGGTACCCCGAACGTATTTATCGAAAAGATCTTCCAGGCGGATGGAGTGAAAGGTCATAAGGTTGTGTTAGGACCTATAGACGGTAAAAAGGAAGGAGCGGTACTAGTGAGCAGGGAAAAAAATTAAAAAAGAGTATAGATCAGCCATCCCAGGATCGGCAGCAGTCCGTCCAGGGATTTCTTTTTCAGCAGGTTCCGCAGGCTCCGCTGGGCGTCGGCCATGGTGTTCTTTACCGTCTGATGACTGAGATTGAGCCGTTGCGCGATCTCTTCGTGGCTAAGCCCTTCGATCCGGTGGAGAGTGAAGACCAGCCGGCGGCGTAGCGTCAACCCGCTGAGGATCTCGCCCAGCAGCCCCTGCGCTTCTTTGTCCAGGAGCCGGTAGTCGGCGCCCTGAACGGGCGGCTGTTTGATGGCTTCGAAGAGGATCTTCTGGTATTTGGCATGCCGGGCCGTCACGGCAAAGAAATCCATGGCTTTGTTATGGGCGACGCGCAGTAAAAAGGCTTCTAAATTGTGTATGCCGGGAAGGAGCTCACGGCCGGTCCACAGCTTGAGGAAAACATCCGCGGCGATCTCTTCTGCGACTTCGGAAGTCTTGGTGAGCGCCATCATATAATTGTATAGCCGGTCCCAATGACGATCGAAGATGATCTTAAAGGCCGCTTCGCTCCCTTGGGCTATCTGTTCAAGGATATCTTTATCATATGGTGGCAGTTCGCTCAGGCTGGCAGTTCGTTTTATGGCGCTAAAATAATTAAAATTGCAATACACGAAACAAATTATCTGCCGCGTCACTATCTTCCCATTATGAAAAAGCTTTGCGCCATGAAAAAAAATATATTGTTTTGCCTGCTCCTCGCTTATACCAGCACCTATACCAGCGCTTCTTTCGCTGCTGTCCGTCTGCCCGCCGTCATCTCAGACAGCATGGTGCTCCAGCAACAATCGACCGCCAGGCTCTGGGGCTGGTGCGAGCCCGCGGAGATGATCTATATCACGACTTCCTGGAACCATCGTATCGATTCCGTCAAAGGCACCCGCGATGGCAATTGGCTCCTCTCCGTTCCCACTCCCGCCGCCGGCGGTCCGTATACGATCCGCATCAAGGCCGGAAACACCATCGAACTCAAAGGCATCCTCATCGGCGAGGTATGGGTCTGTTCCGGTCAGTCGAATATGGAGATGAGCGAGACCTGGGGACTGCCCGATACCCGAAGCGAATTCCCCACCTGCGCCAACACGAATCTCCGTTTCTTCCATATCCCCAAGACCACTTCCCGTCAACCCCAGGACGACTGCAAGGCCAGCTGGGCAAGCTGCGACAGCAACCAGCTTAAGTCCTTCAGCGCCGTGGCCTACTTCTTTGGCAAGAAACTTTCTCAGCAGCTGCACGTCCCCGTGGGTCTCATCGAAGCCGCCTGGGGCGGAACCGCCGCGGAAGTCTGGACCCCTTCCCAATATGTCGATGCCGACGCCGCTCTCAAAAATGCGGCCGACTCCCTCCAACCCGCCGACTGGTGGCCCCATGTTCCGGGCTATTGCTACAACGCGATGATCGCCCCGGTCACCCCCTTCACCGTCGCAGGCGCCATCTGGTACCAGGGCGAGAGCAATGTCCGTACCGCCGGCACCTATGCCCATTTGCTCGACACGATGATCGTCGCCTGGCGTAGGGCCTGGAATGCCCCCCTGCCCTTTTATTATGTCCAGATCGCTCCCTTCGCCTATGGACATCAGGAAGACGCCGCCCGGCTCCGTGAGCAGCAAGATGCCGCCGCCCGCCTCGACCATACCGGCATGGTCGTGATCAGCGATCTCGTTACCGACACCACCAATATCCATCCCAAAAACAAACACGAAGTAGGCTATCGCCTTGCCGCTTGGGCACTCGCGGATACCTATCATCAGGGGGATTCCGCCTGGAGGAGTCCCTGGTTTGAAAGTCTCGAAGCCAAAGGCGACAAGCTCATCCTGCACGTCGCCGACGCCCCGGAAGGGCTGCATCTTTCCGGCCCCTCCGTTAAGGAATTGTATATCGCGGGGGAAGACCGGGTCTTCTATCCGGCCCGGCTAAGGATCGAAGGCGACCGTCTCATCGTTTCGTCGCCCCTGGTCAGGCGGCCCATCGCGGTCCGGTATCAGTATAGCAATGCCGGCATCGGGAATATCTCCGGCAAGACGGGTCTGCCGCTGGCGCCGTTTCGGACGGACAGGTGGTAAAGGCCTGCCTTATCGCGCGGCAAGGTCTCCCCAATAGCGGAGATCGGAGATGGGTAGCCGTCACAGGCCCGTCACGGCTTTTGCACCTTCGTAAAGACGTAGGGATCGTACTCCACTTCGTCATTCTGCTTCGTCAGCAGGGAGACCACTTTGCCGCCCGAAAGGGTAAAAGCCGTCTTAAAGATCCCGTACTCCATGTTGTTCCAGACCATTAGCCAGTCGCCGTCCCCCAGATAGTCGAGGGTAGCTGTCAGGTGAGCATGTCCGTTAAAGGTGAGGAGGAGACGGCTGTGGGGAGCGCCGGTCTTGCCGTCCGGGCCGGCGTTAATGCCCGCCCCGTTAAGGCCCGCACCGCTTTTGGCATTCTTGTCTGTCGTACCGACATGGATGTCGACCGAACCATACAGCGGGTTGGTATAGCGACCGGCATAGGACGCGAGGGGGAGCGCGGGCGCCAGGCCTTTCGCCGCCTGTTGTCTCCAGCCTTCTATCGTCTTCAGGGTGTCCTGCATTTCAGCGGCGGCTCCTGCGAACATCTGTTTGCTCCGGTTCACATAAGGGACCCCGAGATAGGCGTCCAGCAGCTGGTTGCGCAGGGCGATAAAAAATTCCTGGTAGTCGTTGTTGGAGAGTACGGCGATCGCCAGCCGCTCTTCGGGTACGAAGGTCAGCACGCTCACCATGCCGGAGGCGCCGCCGGTATGAAAGAACACCTGTCTGCCGTTGTAGTCCTCCTGGAACAGGCCGAGGCCGTAGCCGGTGATATGGCTGGGATAGCGCATCGATTTTCGGCTCGACACGATGGTATTCATATCCCTTGTCTGTTGCAGGATGTCGAAAGACATCAGTTGCCGTCCCTCAAATCTCCCGCTGTCCAGTTGAAACTCCAGCCAGTGTGCAAGATCCGAGACATTGCTGAGGATGGCGGCGGCCGGGGCAAGGTTGTCCCAGTTGTCCAGCGGCAGCTCCTGCTGGGTTCCCGTGAACCCCGTGGTATAGGCTTTCGACAGGTTGGCGCCCGCGGGGACGTCTTTCAGGCTGGTATAGGTGCCGTTCATAGAGAGCGGAGAGAGGATGCTGTCGCGGATATAGGACTGCCAGGATTTGCCCGTGACCTTCGGAATGACCTGGCCGGCGGCCAGGAAGCAACTGTTGCAATAGCCGAATTCTTCGCGGAAGGGTTTGACCGGTTTGAGCAGATGCATCTTTTGCATGATCTCCTGGCTGTTCAGCCGGCTGTTCCAGAAGGTGAAATCGCCCTGAAAAGTCTTGGTCCCGATGCGATGGCAGAGCAGGTCCCGGATACTCAGGAGGCCCGTCGTCGATGGCTCGTAGAGCGTAAAAGAGGGATAATATTTCGTGAACCTGTCGTCCAGCGAGAGCTTATGATCGTAGTCCAGCTGGCTCAGGGCGGTGCCGGTGAACAACTTGGTGTTGCTGGCGATCATAAACAGGGTGTGTTCGTCCACCGGCTCTTTCGAGACGATGTCTTTTACGCCATATCCTTTCATCACCACCACTTTCCCGTCCTTGATGACCAGGAGCGACAAACCCGGAAGCTGCCAGTCTTCCAGCCCTTGCCGGATATATCCGTCGAGGCTGTCGGTGACAAAGGCCGGTGTCTGCGCGGACAGACGGATACCCGGCAAAAAGATCCCCGACAAAAGAAGGAGGGGCAAAACAAGCCGGAAGGAGCGGGACGGAAAAGAGAATCTGCACGGGAAAAAGGGGCGGCCGGGACGGAAGAGACGGGTGTTGAGAATGGAGCGGATTGAAAGAGAGAAGCGGGCCATGAGAAGAAAGCGGGCTGTGGGAAGAAAGTGGGCCTTGAGATAAAAGTGCACCCTGAGAGTCGGAATAAGAATCTGTCGCATGAGGCAGTTCGTTTATTCTAAGCTACGTAAAAAATGCTATTTCCCGGCAAAGTTAAAAGAACGCTAAATCGCCCCGCGGCGCGACCCGGGCTGCCGCCGCAGTTAAATTTTTCCGACCTTACCGGTCCGATTGCCAATGCCCGCCGTTCATCGATTGTTCCGGCCAGATTAGTACGGCCAGATGTGGCCCGATAGGGCCCGGTTCGAGATAATCCGGTTCGATGGCGCCAGATTTGCAAAACCTGCTTATCTTACACCTAACTACAATGCTTTCTGATCATTATGCGTAGAAGATACTGCTGCTATTTTTCGTCATTCCTGTTTTTCCTGCTGGCGGTCTCGTGCGGCGGATACGGCCAGCAACTGTTATACGGAAGGATCGAGAAAAGGGGCACCGCGGAACTCTTACCAGGCGTCAATGTCGCCAATATCAGCAAGCAGCACTATAATACCTCCGATCTGGGCGGCAATTTCCGGGTCCTCGCGAACCCGGGTGATACCCTGGTCTTTACCTCCGTGGGATTCGAACCTGACACCCTGATCGTCGGCGGCTCGAATTTTTCCGAAAACCACCTGGTGCTCCTCACCCAGAATATCAAGTCGCTGCCTTCGGTAAAGATAGAAGGAACGGATAACTACCAGCTCGATTCGATCCAGCGAAGACAGGATTACGCTGCACTGCTTGACCAGAAGCACCCCGTAACCGTTATAAACGAAAAGAGGCCCGGGGATAACCCCGGCTTCAGTTTTAGCCCGCTTGGCTATTTCTCGAAAAAGGAAAAAGAGAAGAGGAAGTTGAAAAAGCGGCTGGCGAAAGAGGAGCAAGACTATTATGTCGACTCCCGTTTCTCCCCGGTCCGCGTTGCGCAGCTCACCCATCTTACCGGCGATTCCCTGCAGGAATTCCTGAACCGGTACCGGCCCAGCTATTCGTTCTGCCGCGGCGCCAGCAACCAGGACATGCTATTCTATATCAATGACATGCTTTCGGTGTACCGGACCCCGCCTCCCGTGAAACAAAATCCGGGAAGAACCCCAAAATCCCAGCCATAGTTGAAGACGCCGATCGGGCAAAAAGGTATAATCCCGCCCCCTAATCGCCAATGTCCCAATCGCCACCGTCCTAATCGCCGCTGTCCCAATCGCCGCTCGCTAGTGATCCGACAGGGTCATTTTAACAGCCGGCTTCCGACCGGTCTTCTTTTTTATAGTGATCATCACCAAAAGGATACAGGCCGCATTCATAATGGCCAGTAACAGAAACGCGTCCATATAACTCAGTAAATACGTTTGCCGGACTACGGTAGCTTCCAAAGCTCCCAGTGCTTGCCGGATAGCTTGCATATAACTGGCCCCCTCCGACATAAAATGGTTTATACCTGTTTGTATTCTTTCGTGCGTGACCGGGTCTGTAGAAGTGACATGGGTAAGTAAAGACGTCCTGTTGGCAGCAGCGCGGTGGGCGATATAGGTGTTGATCAGGGCTATTCCAAAGGAACCTCCCATCTGGCGCATCATATTATTGAGGGCGGCTCCCTGCGGGATGTCGGCAGGTTTCAGCTCTGATACCGCCAAAGCCGTGAGCGGAACAATGAGCAAGGCAGCTCCCACGCCCCTGAATAAGAGGGGGATGAAAAAGTTCGCGCTGCCCGACTCGAGGTTGGACCCCGACATCAGGTACCCGAAAATGGCAGACATGCCAAACCCAAGAATGATCAGGTATTGCGGGCGTACGCCACTTTGCAGGATCTTTCCCAGGAAGGGCGAGATCATAGCCGCCATCAATGTCCCCGGCAAAAGCATGATGCCGGTTTGAAAAGCAGAATAACCGATGATCCGTTGGGCATACAGCGGGAAGACAAAGACCGCGCTGAACAAGCCAAAGCCCAGTACAAATGTCATAATCGCCGAAATCGAGAGGGTGGTGCTTTTTAAAACCCGCAGATTGATAACAGGGTATTTTACCCGCAGCTCCCACCAGACCAGGACGGCCAGAAAGACGGTGGAGACCACGGTTAAAACAGTGATATAGGTCGCGGAAAACCAGTCATCGGTTTCCCCTCTTTCCAAAACGACCTGCAGGGATCCGACACCGATGGCCAATAAAAAAATCCCGAACCAGTCGACACTTCGACCGTCACGGGATCTTGTGGAAGGCCGGAGGTAGATATAAGACAAGACGGCTGCCGCCAGTCCGATAGGTATATTCACGTAGAATATCCACTGCCAGGACAAATTATCTACAATATACCCTCCCAGGACGGGGCCGATAGAAGGACCGATGATAATCCCCAGACTGAATATCCCGCTGGCGGTCCCGCGTTCTTTGGCGGGGAAGGTCTCGAACAGAATGGATTGGGAGGTAGATAATAATGCACCGCCGCCGATGCCCTGGAAGAAGCGGAAGGCCACCAGTTCCCATAGATTATGAGAAAAGCCGCAGAGCGCCGAGGCGACCGTAAACAAGATGATGGAGCCGATATAATATTGCTTCCGGCCGATCTTTTCCGCCAAAAAGCTGGTCATCGGAATAATGATGACATTGGCGATCGCATAGGAGGTAATCACCCAGGCCGTGTCCTCCAGTGATGCACCCAGGTTGCCGCTCATGGTGTTAATGGACACGTTTACGATAGTCGTGTCGATCAGTTCGATGATGGTGGACGTAATGATAGTCACCACGATGATCCATTTTCTAAAACCTGTTTCCATTTATAACGTTTATAACGCTGTTGACAATCATTAAAATATTATTTTGTAACTTAGCGATAGGAATTGCCGCAAAATGCTAACGTTTGTAACTTGATGACAAATGTAAGTCTATTATTGTAATTTAATTACATGAATTGTCATATAATTGCAACATCATGAAAAGAAAAGAAATCGACAAGGCTGATCTCGAAATCCTGATGGACGTGGAATTTCTGGTATCCGTCATCGTGGCCATCGGAGAAGTAGCCAATATCACGGGTGTGCCCCAGCGGAAAATCAGGTATTGGGATGAGAAGGGGCTCATTGAGCCGGTCGACAAAGCATCCACCTACAGGCAATATGACTATCTGAATATCAAGAAAATAGTGCTGATACAGGAGCTCCTTGAAGAAGGGTATACCCTCGATATGGCCTCGAAAAAGGTGAATGAAAGATTTACAAAAATGGCGGATGTATTCAAGCGCGTCTCGGCCCTAAGCAGTCAGCAGAAGAGAGGGGATTAAACAGATCGCAGACTACTTACGACTCATTACTGCCTACTCACTACTTACTTACTATTGACTACTCAATACTCACTACTGACTACTCAATACTGCCTACTGACTAACTCACTACTCACTTCTCACTACCCACTATTCACTATTGACTACTCACTTCTCGCCCATACAGCTTTCCCGTAACAGCCGCATATAGGCCTCGCCTTTTGCCCGCGCGAAATTCACGTTGTCGGCGGGAATCTTTTCGGGATGGGGATAGTGCTCCAGCGCTTTTTCGACCTGCTCTTCCCGCAACAGGTGTAGCATCGGGTAGATCGACCGGTTCGTATAGTTGGCGGCGTCATCAGCCTTTGTTTTTGCAAACCGGTATTCCGGATGAAAGCTGGCCACCTGGTAGACACCCTCATAGCCGCTCTTTGCCAGGAGTTTCTCTGCGAGCGCCAACAGATCCAGGTAGTCACCGAAATCGGAAAAACCACCCGGGAAGATCAGCAGGGTCGTGGCAATCTCACCGTCCCTGTCGAGTCGCTCACACTCGCGTTGAAACGATTCCAGCGCTTCGGCCATCCCGTTCGCCGCCGAGACTTGGTAATGGACACGGTCGCTCTTCACCTCGCGGGCCGCAAAAGGACAAAAATTGCAACCCACCACCACCTCCACGATCCATTTCTTTGTATGAGCGATGACCGCCGCCGTTTCGTCTGCGCTGTGTATCATCGTGCAAAGATAAACCGGAGTATCCATACTGCTGGCACACAGCACCGGAATAGTCATGCTGCTGTTAAGCAGCAGCCGCAATAGGTATATTGCCGATACGCAGACCGATATGACCATACTGCTGGCACGCAGTGGCCGGTATAGCCATACTCCTGGCACGCAGCGGCCGGTATAGCCATATCGCCTCGTCGCTGTACCTCGGCCAAATCAGCCAGCGTGATGTTGTGGCTTGCACTTGCCACGCGATCCGCGAATATAGTAGATGGGTTGGGCCTCGATAAGGCTCCTCGGCGACATCGCACACCGGCGCAGGAGTTTACACACAATAAAGACGTTATTATGTCTGACAACCAACCTATTCTTTACTTATACCTTACCTATTCTTTACCTATCCTTTAACTATCCTTTAACTATCCTTTCATTTCATGTTCCCCACATCCATTCCTTTCATACCGTTTGTATCCATTTCCCCTCATGCCGCCCTTATTCATTCATGTCCATCCCCTGCATGCCATTCATTCCATTCCCTTACTTTCCGTTTATATTCATCCCCTACTTTCCATTCATATTCATCCCCTGCATGCTGCCCATCCCGCTCATATCCATTCCCTTCATCTGGCCGGCATGATGTTCGAACCGCAGCGTCTTATAGTCCATCTTCACGGGCTGGTCGCTGTCTTCGCGGATGCGGAGGTACTGGCGGGGAGCGATGTTTTTGAAGACCTGTTCCCGGCCGCTGGTAGGCCAGCGAACGATGAGTTCGTCGATGACGGAAGCCCGTCCGATGCCTATCTCCTTTCGGAGCGAAGAGCCACCGAAGCTCCCGCCGGTATTGACATCCCGGAAAACGGACCGTTGCACGCCGTCTTCGGTGAAGCGGAGCTCAATATGGGCCCCGATCGCCGACCGGTTCGACTGCACACCCACCAGTTGCAGGCTGATCCAGTTGTTGTCATTCTGACCGGGGTTGATATAAAAGGAATTATAGTAGGCGTCACCGGGGAAGGCGCCGCCCGTCTCGATGAACAGGTCCTGGTCGCCATCGTTGTCGACATCGCCAAAAGCCACGCCGTGGCCTTTCTGAAGATTGCCTACCCTTGCCGAACGGGTGACATCCGCAAACTGCTTGCCGCCGATATTTTTGAATAGCCGGTTGGGGATCAGCGAATGGTAGTTGGGGTCGCCCGTGCCCAGGTACATGTCCAGCCAGCCGTCGTTGTCGATGTCTTCAAAATTGGCGCCCATGGCAAATACCGGCCTGTCCAGCCCTGTCTCTTTGGAGACATCGCTGAAGGTACCGTCATGGTTGTTGTGATAGAGATGCATCGGCGCCACGCCATCCAGGGGCTGGTGCAGGGCCTCTGCCGCTGAGAGCCTTGCAAAAGACAGACCCCGGGGATAGCCGCTCACAAAGATATCCGGCCAGCCGTCGTTATCATAATCCCAAAACCAGGTGGGGAAGGTATAGCAGGTGTCTTTGTCCAGCCCCGCTTCGTGGGTGGCTTCCACGAACTGGGGGATCTTCGCATGAAGGCCCCGGTTTCGATAGAGTATTTCGTGGCCGCTCTGGGTGGAGATGAAGATGTCCGGCCAGCCGTCTTTGTTATAATCGGCTGAAGTCACTCCCTTCATAAAGGCCAGGGTCTGGCATCCGGCCTGTTTGGCTATATTGGTGAAGGTCCCGTCGCCATTGTTGATATACAGCTCCGAGGGATGCGGGTAGTCGGGCGAGGCCGTCTCATGACCGACAAACAGGTCCAGCCATCCGTCGTTGTTGAAGTCGGCCCAGACCGCCGTCTGGGTGGGGTTGCAGGACAGCAGACCGCTCTGCAGCGTCACATCCGTAAAAGTGCCGTCGCCGTTGTTGCGCAGCAGCGTACTGGGTTGCTTGCCGAATTCGCCGAGCCAGGCGCCCCGCAGCACAAAAATATCGGTGTATCCGTCATTATTGTAGTCAGCCTGGATGATGTTCAGCCCTCCCTTTATCGCGTCGAGGCCCGATGATTTCGAGACATCGCTAAAGCTGCCGTCGCCGTTGTTCTTGTAAAAATGCATACTCTCCTTCAGGCCCCAGTTCGACGTCACGATGTCCAGGTAGCCGTCGTTGTCAAAGTCTTCGATGATGCTGCCACCGGCCATATTCCTTGAGGCATTCAGTTGCAGGTCGCCGGCCATATCTTCGAACGGCTTCACCTTCACCGGGGAAGTATCGGTATCCAGCCCGGGGATCAGCCAGGGGGCTGGCACCTGCGAGGGGTATTGCCCCAGGGTCATATAGGCGATGTTCAGCAACCATTTCGACTCGAGATCGTCGGGGTTCAGTTGCAGGATCGCCTTGTAGATGTCGATGGCTTTCTCCGAAGCGGACGGGTCCGTATAGACGCCGCTGCCCTGTATCGGGAAGATACAGGAGCCCATGGAGTGACCCGTGATGCAATTATTCCTTTCCCCCAGCCGCAGGTAGGAGAGCGCCAGGTCGCTCCAGGAATCCAGGATGAGTTGGTTCGGTGTTTCGGCGCCCATCTTCCCGACGAGGTCTTCCAGGATAGACACGGCCTGTCGTTCGTCTCCTAGTTTTAACAGGGTGGTCGCCTTAGCATGATGCAGGTAATGGATAGCCGCCACTGCCTGGTCGGAATGGGATTTCGACAGGATCAGGGAATCCAGGAAGTCCAGCCTGGCCTGCGGATAGAAATTATTGTCCTTATCGTAGATGGGTGTCAGCCCTTCCCGGTAGAGTTCCATCAGTTTCCTACTCACGGGCGGCTCTTTCTCCGTATACCGGCTCTTCGATTTTTCCCGGTAAGACAGGATGGCAAAAAGCAGAATGGCGGAGATATATTTTATTATTTTATTCGCTTTCATAATCTCGTGGCGTTAATGGTCAAAAAATATTTTTTACCGCGGGCCTGCTCCCTTCGTGGACACACCGGCGGCGGCACTTGAGGGAGCGCGACTTGAAGGAGCGACACTTGCGGGGGCGGCATTTGCGGGAGCGGCAGTCTTCCCCGGAACACAATCCATTATACCCGTTGTCGTCACCTGCTTCATAAAATCCAGCTTGTTCAGATGGATCTGCTCGATGTGGTCGCTCCCTTCCCGGACGCGGAGGAACTGGCAGGGCTCGACGTTCTTAAAGACCTGTACCTGGCCGGTAGTAGGCCAGCGGATGATCAGTTCGTCGATGACGGATGTCCTGCCGACGCCGATCTCCTTGCGCAGCGGGGAAGCGCCAAAGCTGCCTCCTGAGTTCACGTCCCGGTAGACGGTCCGCTTTGCCCCATCTTCGGTAAAGGATACGACAATCCGGGCGCCGATTGCGGAACGGTTGGACTGCACGCCCTCAAGCAGCACGCTGATCCATTTGTTGTCATTCTGACCGGGATTCACGTAGAAGGAATTATAAAAGGCATCGCCCGGATAGGCGCCGCCCGTCTCGATGAAGATATCCTGGTCACCGTCGTTATCGATATCGGCAAAGGCGACTCCATGCCCCTTTTGGAGGTTGCCGACACGCGCGGACGTGGTGACATCCGCGAAGAAACGTCCGCCGATATTCCGGAAAAGCCGGTTTGGCACCAGCGAACGGTAGTCGGGATTGCCGGTGCCCAGGTACATGTCCAGCCAGCCGTCGTTGTCGATGTCGCCAAAATTGGAGCCCATGGCGAATACGGGTTTGTCGAGCCCCATCTTCTTCGAGACATTGGTAAAAGTGCCGTCGTGGTTGTTGTGATACAGGTACATCCGGCTAACGTCGGCGCCCAGCTGCTTGCCGAGCGCTTCGGCGGCAGCCGGACCCGCCAGCGATCCCTGGAACTGGTAGCCGCAGGCGAAGATATCCGCCCAGCCATCGTTATCATAGTCCCAGAACCAGGCGGGGAAGGTGAAAGTCACATCCCTGTCCAGACCTGCTTCGTGAGTCGCATTCTCGAATTGCGGGATCCTGGATTTGACGGCCTTGTTCTTAAACAATATTTTCCGGCCGTTGAGCGTGGAGATGAAGATGTCCGGCCATCCATCGTTGTTGTAGTCCGAGGAGGTTACTCCCTTCATGTATGCCAGGGCTTCGCATCCCGCCTCCCTGGCGACATTGGTAAAGGTCCCGTCGTGGTTGTTGATAAACAGCTCGGAAGGATGGGGATGATCCGGCGAGGCCGTCTCGTGGCCGACGAAGAGGTCAAGCCAGCCATCGTTGTTAAAGTCGGCCCAGGTGGCTGTCTGTGTGGGGCTGAGCGAGAGCAGCCCGCTTTCCACGGTCACATCGGTAAAAGTGCCGTCGCCGTTGTTGCGCAGCAAACTGGCCGGCTGGTTTCCGAACTCCTGCATCCAGGCGCCGCGCAGCACGAGGATGTCGGCATATCCGTCATTGTTATAGTCGGCCTGTACGATGTTGAGGCCGCCGCGGACCTGGTCCAGCCCCGATGGTCCGGAGACATCAATGAAGCTTCCATCGCCATTATTCCTGAAATAATGCATGCTCTCCTGCAAACCCCAGTTGGAGGTTACGATGTCCAGGTTACCGTCGTTGTCGAAGTCCTCGACGATACTGCCGCCGGCCATATTCCGGAAGCCGTTCAGCCTCAGCGGGCCGGCCCTGTCGATAAAAGGTTTCACCGCGTATGAGGAGGTATCGGTATCCAGCCCGGGGATCAGCCATTGAACCGGCACCCTGCCGGGATATTCACCGAGCGTCATATACGCGATGTTCAGGAGCCATCTCGACTCCAGGTCGTTCGAATCGAGCCGCAGGATATCCTGGTAGAGCGCGATGCCCTTCCTGGATGCATAAGGATCCTTATAGATGCCGTTCCCCCGGATAGGAAATATACAAGATGCATCGTCATGTCCCCTCACGCAGTTGTTCCGTTCTCCCAATCTCAGGTAGGCCAGGGCCAGGTTGTCCCGGACCTCTTTGACCAGCCTGGGCGGAAGATCGACACTGCTGTCCTGGTGGAGTACCTCCAGCAGGTCTATCGCTTTTTGTATCTCGCCCAGTTTTAGAAAATCGGTGGCTTTCAGGAACCGCATGATCTTTTTCCTGCTTTCCCGGTAAGCGGGCAGCGCGATCACGGAATCGCAATACGCTATCTCCGCTTCGGGCGTAAAGGGATTGTCCTTGTCATAGACAGGCTTCAACCCGGTCCGGTAGATCTGGTTGAGCCGCTCCCGTTCGGAACGTTTCTCCCGGTAGGTATAGGACCCCACTCCGACGCCCACCAGAACGACGGCGGGCAGGAGGATCCTTTTAATCATTTTATTCATAAAAAATCGGTATGAGTTGCTGTTGACGCTAACGATATTTACCCAGACGCTTACAGGCGTCCGTCAGCGCCCACGCCGCAGTCCGTCAACCGGCAAACCGTCCGGAGGCTGTCAGACAAATGCGTCTGTGGACAGGTCCTGTGCCGGAAGGTTTGCGGCTTCTGCAAACGGGGGCTATAGACAGCAACTATACTCGGGCGGGTGTTCCGCTGTGAGTGAATAGGGGGAAAGGACGATCCCGGCATATCGTGAAGACATACACGAAGTCATATCGTCGGGCGCCCGAAGGCCGTAGCTGTTCTCCGTCGGGTAGTAGTCTATCGAGAAAACCTTGACTGAACCGGAGCGGGGTCCTGGTTTTTTCTCCTGTTTCAGGTCGTTTGTAAATTTGAAGAACTCGTTTTTGGCCGTCTGCAGTTGCAGGGCGGCGGAATTGGGAATACAGAGCAATTCCAGCGAGTCGTGGAAGATCCTGCGTTTGACATATTTATAGGGTATCCCCTGGATCTCGATCTGACCGTCTATGCGTTCAAAAGTTTCCGAATTATTATAGTAGGGCAGGTACATGACGGGCACCTTGATGGTGACCAGCGTCATCGGGTCATATTTCTCTTCATCGAGTTGTTCTTCCAGTTGCATATCGGTCTCATTCTCCATAAAGGAGATGAGCAACCGGTATCCAAACCAATTGAATAGAAACATGACCAGCAGCAGGACCGAAAAAACCCTCTTCAGAACCATAGTAATAGTATTGCCCCACCATGCCGACCCGGCAACCATGCCGGAGACCTTCGTGTCGCGTGCAGACTAATATCAACAGGCAAACCAGAGCCGGCATGCGGATAAAAACCGACATACCGGCCAAAGCCGACAGGCAGATAAAATCGAATCTGTCAAATCAAAAAAATATGATCAGGGAGGATGTCCGGGGGTTGTTCGGCGGCCCGGAAGAAGCCCGCGGGAAGCAGGACAAAATGACTGCCGGACGGCAAAGAGCTGGGGGCGCCGGGTCCGTACAGATGGAAAGAGTCGTGGGTGATATAGTACCCGATGGAAAAGTCATTGGAAGTCCCTGAAAAAGAGCCCGGCTTCTTTTGCGCGCTGCCGGCCTGCCAGTCATTGGACTGTCTGAAGAGATCATTCGCCGCGGACTGCAGCAGCGTAGACGCCTGGTCAGGTATGCAGATATATTCCAGGGAGTCGTTGTAGAGCCGTTTTTTCACATACCGGTACCAGACACCGTTGATGGAGACCTGTCCGCTGGTCCGCTGGAACTGCCCCGAAAGGCTGTAGGAAGACAGATGGGGGGCCGGAACTTTGATGGAGACCAACTGGGATTCGTCATATTGCTGTACGTCTAAACGTGCTTCCAACTGCCGCCCGGCCCGGTTCTGCCAACAAGACAGCAATAGCCGGTATCCTGCCCAATTGAATAGAAGGATGGTACACAGCAGTATCGCAGCAGTCTTCTTCACGGGTGAAAAATTACCACAATTCAGGAAACTTTCAAATATCTTTTCCGGACCCTTCACGAAAAAAAATTTGCCGAAAATACTTGCGTAACTAAAAAGTTACACATAAATTTGAGTAACTTAAAAGTTACTAAATATGAAGGACCGCATCCAGCACCGATATTTCTTCCCACATCCTCCGGAGATGGTTTGGGCGTATTTGACAAAGGCTGAGTTGATGGCACTATGGCTGATGGAAAACGACTTCCTCCCCATCGTGGGTCATGATTTTCAGTTCAGGACAAGGGCGTTGCCGAACCTTGACTTCGATGGGGTAGTCTATTGCAAGGTGCTGGAGATTAAACCATTCAGGAGGCTATCCTACTCCTGGAAAGGCGGACCCGGAGAGGGCAGGATCACATTGGACTCGCTGGTGGTATGGACCTTGACGCCTGTAGAGAACGGCACGGAGCTGTTCCTGGACCATAGCGGATTTAAAGAGCCCAACAATCTTTCGATATACCCTGCCATGAACGAAGGATGGTTGAAAAACATACAGAAAATCGACGGCCTGATAAAAATGACACCCGGCGTATAAAAAAAGAAAGCGCCGGAGATGCTCCCGAACAGAAAGGAAGAGAAAGAGATAATTGTCCCGCTATGAATATTCCCGTCATTAATATTCCGGTCATTATAAGAAAGGCTGCTCCGGACGATATGGAAAGGCTGCTGGTATTCGAACAGTGCATTGTCAAAGCGGAGCAGGACTATGATAGTACGTTGAAACGCGAGAAGACGAACTATTACGACTTGCGTGAGATGATGGGCAGTGACGCTTCGCGGCTGGTGGTTGCAGAACACGGGCGACAGGTGATCGGGACCGGGCATGGCAGGATTGAGGCCTCGGACCTTTTTTTGAAACACCGTGAGCATGCTCTTTTGGGTTTCATGTATATCGTTCCGGAGTATCGGGGCCAGGGTGTCATCAAAATGATCATAGAGGCGCTGGTGGACTGGGCAGGGTCGAAAAATATCAACGAGTTCCGCCTGGAGGTCTATGAACAGAACAAAGCGGCCATCCGCGCGTATGAGAAAATGCGATTTTCAAGACACATTGTTGAAATGAGGATGAGCGTGCCGGCCGGTACCGCGAGATAAAAGACCGGGAACAGGAGCCGGCTGGATTTCCCCTGCAGCATTGCGATCGATCCAGCCAGGCGGGCCTTTGAAGCCGTCACGATGGTTTCGGAACGGACAGGAGAACATCTGGCGGGCAGCAATCAGGAGTCAATTACTCCGGCATCCCTTTCTTTCGTTGGACTACTCCGGCATCCCTTTTCCTTCATTTATTAGCTTTGCCAAACTCATTGTAACGTGCCCATCCCATCCTTCTTCACAATCATTATAACATTCGATACCCGGCACCAAGCCAAGGTGTGTAAAATCAATCTTTGTTTTATTGTCTTCAGCAGAAATTTCAAAAACCACTTCGGTGCCGTTCCATTCCTTTTTTGCTTTTATCCAATGCAGGTTGCAGTCTGTCACCTTCCAAACTACTTTTTTATCCGGAATTAGTTCGCTGATTTGAAAATCGACAAAGGTCTCTCCAAACCGAACCGAGAATCTGTCATTCAGCTTGCCGGCTTCTCCCGTAAAATTCCTGGCCCACCAAAGATGCACCTGGTTGATTTTTTTCAACGCTTCTCCCGCGGAAGCATTAACGGTGAGGGTCCTGTGAAAGTCTCTCTTTTCCATTTTTATCTGATTTTAAATTATTTTCCTGCGCCGTACGTATTCTTCATGTTCTTTTCTTTTATATGTATTCATGTGCATTCATCTGTTTCCAGGTGCATTCTTCCAGGTACTTTCTTCCAGGTGCTTTCATGTACTTTCAAGTGCTTTGAAAGAGCAGCTTGGAAAAAACATGTTTGAAGAACGTCTTTTGCGGTATCTGTAACTTTTAGGTTACTCAAATATATGAGTAACTTTTTAGTTACACAATTTTTAGACGATTTTTTTCAGGGAAAGAAAAAGCGGGGTGGCCGATACTACCAAAAAGGGTCCTACGGTTACATCGCCAGCAATACCGCTACGTAGTGACAGATGGCCGCCGCCAGGACGAGGACATGCCATACCGCATGCGTATAGGTATATTTGTCCCAGAGGTAGAAAAAGACCCCGACCGAGTATAACCCGCCGCCGATACAGATAAAGACCAATACATCCGTTGGCAATTGATCGAAGAAACGGCGTCCGCCCACCACCATGATCCATCCCATCAGGACGTATAGGATCGTGGACACGATCTCGAACCGGCCCGTAAACCGCGTTTTGAAAAAAATACCCACGATGGTAAGCCCCCACAATACGGATAACAGGGTGATGCCAAAAGGGTTGAGCATATACACAAGCAGGAAGGGCGTATACGTGCCGGCGATGAGGAAGTAGATACTGATATGATCGAATATCTTGAATACCCGTTTTACCGCCGGCTCCCGCGCTACATGATAGACCGTGGAAGAAGTGAACAGCAACAGGAAACTCAATCCATAGATCCCCGAGCCGATGATGCCGGGCGTATTGCCGTGCGCGGTTGCGACCCCCGTCAGCACGGGAAGGCCGCTCACTCCAAACAGGATGCCCACGCCATGGATCAGCCCGTTTACGATTTCCTGTTTTCTGTTATAGGTTTCCATCGTCCGATTATTGTCAAAAACCCTGCCGGTACGGCGAAGGTAAGCACCTGCGTC
>JARLGZ010000194.1 GCA_031292515.1 Puia sp.
CCCCAAAACCCCAAAACCCCAAAACCCCAAAACCCCACGGAAGGCGTGGACCGCATACTTGCTGAATATATATGCATCATGCGTGTTTATTCTGAACCACGAGATTACGCTATAACTACCGATCCTTCTTAACAAAATTCAGTAAATAATTTGAATGCAAAAGAAGGATACCTCAAAGGAGGAGGAGGATGAGAAGACGTCAGCTATGCAGGGAAGCAGCAACAGCACCTCTGGCTCTGGGAGCCTTTCCTCGACGGATCCTCTATTGCTCGGCCACGGTTCATTCAGGAGGTCCTGGACAAAATCGGAGGCGAAATGCTGATGAAGCGGATGGAGGAGAAGCTGGCCGGACTAAACCCAAGTCTGGTCTCCCAGGCCATCTACGTCCTCTGCAACATTGCCAGCGGCACCGAGAAGCAGAAGAATGTGGTTATGGACTCAGCTGTGGTCAGACAGGTCGATTCAATACTGGTACGCCTTGATAAAACACACAGATAGGGACACAAACAGAAGCTGGTGAATATCGCGGCGATCAACTTCGTGATGAACTTACTCTGGAAGGACAATTCAGACTCCGCCGGTCGCGATCGCCGCAAAAAGACTCTGAAAGATCTAGAAGTGGAGATGAAACTGGGGAGATATTGAATGGCTCGACGGATGCTGAATTGCGCGAGAAGGCCCAGCAGGCGCTATCCTGTTTCAACGCGTCCATCTTCGGGCTCACTCACCATCAGGTTCAGCGAGTAACCAAGAATTCGGTAGAAGGTTCCTCGCTTCCTGCAGCGATAGGTCGGTTCGCACATCGCAACTTTCGTTTGCAGCAAAAGGTATAATCGCATCATTTTAAGTGTGAAAAGTAGAAAATGCCGTGCCCTCGATGCGGCGAGAAATAGGTGGACAAGGTCAAGATCTCCACAAGTAATAACCTTCCCTTCGCAACAGACTATGGTACTGCGACCCTGCGGACACACATATAGCGACCTTCGGAGACTTCTGACCGCTGCAGTGTCCAGAATACAAGAAGGCCACAGCCCTGGCAGCCAGAGTGAACCCGCGGGAGTTCATCAATTCGCTGACCACGAATTTAGGTGCGGAGGGCATCAAAGCGGGGAAAAGGTATCTGGCGTACCAGTCGGGGGAGCCGGAGGCGGCGCAGGCGGAGGCGGTGACCCGGTCGCAGTATTTCCGTCGCGCCGAAATGGTGACGAGGGCCAAGGCGAAATACGTCGAGCCCCTTCTCTCCGACCCCCTTCCCAAGGACCCCGAGTTCTGTGCCTGTTTCCTGCTCTTCTTGTACACGTTCTTCACGGGCACCTGGGCCGCCGGACTCTTTGCCTGCATCCTCTTCGTATGTGCCGCTCCCGAGCAGAATTTTAGGCCGCTTACACCGGAATTCTTAACAGCAGAGATCAGGGAACAGAAGCACAGTGCTACAAGGAGAACGACTGAGTGCCCGACCTCCTTGCCCATCTCCTTCCTCCTGCTGGAAACGTGCCTGATCTTCACCTCGCGCTTCGGCTGCTGTTCTCGCACTGACACCGCGCTTTCGACAATTCTAAGGTAAATCTGCCCGTAAAAACCACGGAATAGCGCCATGGTGCTCTTGCTTGCCGGCTACTTCCAGTATTTCTTCTACTCAGGACTGGATACAACGTGTGTGGAGAAGACCGTGTACTGCGTGATCTTTACTCTGGTCATGCGACTCGCG
>JARLGZ010000195.1 GCA_031292515.1 Puia sp.
TGTGTTTCAGAAGGATAGCTCTATCCGAAATATCAATCCGAAGTCAGGCGAGCAGCCGACGTACTTAAGAACCGGAGATACAGCGGAAACTGGCGGTTTGAGAATACGATATGCCATCATCACAATGACACCGGGGTCTGAAAAGGGACAACACGTTCTCAACCTGATCAGTGCTGACAGCGAGTTGTTCGGGCCGTTAGCGCTCTATATTACGGATCCCCATTACGCAAAGGACCTTGTTGATCATCTCCGTCTCCCGTCTGGGAAACTCCCTGAGTCGTACGAAGTGTTGATCAAAATTCAAGAGCGCGGAGTAAAGGTGCTGCAGGCCTCATACGTTGCCCATCGAGTCATTTCGGTTCCTCAATAGAAGAGGACCACACTTCGCCTGCTCATTCTCGGGGATAAAGGAATATCTCCTCGTCTGAGATTCTCATTTGGGCATGGCAAACTTGTGCCAGATAACATGATGGGAAAAGTGGAAAGCTTAGAACGCTTCCCACTTTTCCCATCCCCGACTACAGTGGGACATATCATTTTCCCGTAACAATCAGTGTTGCGAATCCCCTGGATGCTCCGGAATGCCGGGTTCATCGAGAACCTGCACCGCGGTCGCAGGGCCAAAATCGATCCAATCCTGCAAGACCGATACGACCTTTTTGTCGGGGGTGACCTCCACCAGTTGCGGTCCTTGGTTGGCGCCGCCGCGCGAGCAGATAATGGTGTTTCCATTGTCCAAACGAGTCGCCGATTGCGCGTTGCCATAGCGGTAGGGCTCGGGCAGATCGGTGGGCTTGATGCTCCATACTGTCTCTCCCTTGGCATTCACTTCGCGCGTTTCTATATCGCGCTCATCTGTAATCAGCGTATTGCCGTTCTTCAGGCGGATTGCCGCCCATGGCTTTGGAATGCTGTAACTCCAAATCTCATTGAAATCCTTGTCGTACTCGACGACTTTGTCCATGGTCAGGAAGGGCACCAGGTAAGTTCCCTGAGCCGTGTAGCGAACCCGGCGAAACTGTCCGTGAACGGAGTGCCCACCGATGCTGGGAAATGGCAAAACCTCCCCAACTTCTATCCTGCTCGATCTGGTATTGATGACCATCAGCTTGGGCGGAAGACCGTTGATAATGAAGACCTTCCCACCGAAGCCGAGCAGGCCGAGAAGGAGCCGGAACGTTTCCTCCAGCGGAATCCGCCGCCCGTCATCATTGACGAGGTGCAATATGCCCCCGGCCTCTTTCGACACCTCAA
>JARLGZ010000196.1 GCA_031292515.1 Puia sp.
CCAAAACCCCAAAACCCCAAAACCCCAAAACCCCAAGGCAGTCTCACGCCGGCCTCTCGCGCATCTTCACGTTCGATCATATCTAGCTGGAACAGAAACTCTTCATCACGAACATATCTTCTACACCAGCACCGCGGAGGTAGACCGCAAGTGGAATCAGCACATCGGCCATGACAAGGATCGCAGCCACGCAGCACACGATCGTCAGCTGAGTCTTCTCTCTGTCCCGCAAAAAACGCGCCATCCCGACCTTCGCCGCGATCGTTCCCACGACTCCGCCCGTGGCCATGATTAGGAAATAGCTGAGAGAAACCTGGCCGCGGGCAGACATGAGGATGCCCACGGCAGAGCTGGTGATCGAAAGCACGAAAATTGTCGTGGCTGCCGTCACCTCAGGTGCCAGTCCCATCTGCAGCAGCAGTGGGTTCAGAACGAAGCCGCCACCGATTCCGGTGCTGGAGACCAGAAAGCCGGAGAGGAAGGCGATCCCACAAACCCGGAACGCATTCCGGGGGCCAAGCTCGATGTTCTGTGCCAATCTGATTCCAGCGAGGCCCAGGACTACCGCCCCCAGGATCACCAGCGCGTGTATCGCGAAATACGAAACACTGCACATCTTGACCCCGAGGACAGAAGGCTGCTGGTCGGTGCCTTCGGCCAGGTCGGAGACCAGCATGACCACCAGCATCAAAGCCGAGTATGCGAGTTTTCCCCGGGGGAACATGGGAATGGAGGATTTCTCGGCCGCTTTCCAGTTCTCTTCCTCAGCCACCGTGATGTCGTGCTGCGCCGCCGGGTCCTCCTTGAGTTCGACCAGCTCGGCTGATTGTTCCGATGCGGGTGGACTCAGCACCATGCGAGTTGCCTTCTTGATCGTAATCAAAGTGAGCACGAGCATAATGACTGTCAACAGCAACAGCATGAGCGAGGCCGAGAACAGCCTGTAGGCGAAGAAGCCGCACTTGGCCCCCAGAAGAGTCATGGGAAGCAGCACCACCGCGATGCCGTAGTCCGTCGCTGGCTCTCCCAGCCCATCCATTGTGGGGCGCCTCGCCCACGCATTGAACCCGAAGTATTGTGCTAGAGCGGAGACCGCAACGACACAGTTGGCCAGGGCCACAGACTGGATCAGACTTGTGCCCAACAGGAGCAGAAACATTGTGACTCCCACCGCGCCGCCCCCGAGTCCTCCTGCTACTGTAACCACAGTGAGAGGAACGAGGAGGAGAACGCAGAGGACCTTTCTCCGGGTTAGGGGGAACAAAGAGCCGAAGCCCGGCTCGGTGCGGTCGAGGGTGCTTTCCCTGGGCACGATGTCGTCTCCCGCGTGGACACAGAGCAGAAGGAAAAGAAACATGAGAGCGCGTGTGCTGGGATGAAGGGGCAGCAGGTTCATAATATTTTTAATTAACTCATCAGCGGTGGTGTGCAAAGCGATAAATTTTGGTTATACGGACGGTCAGTTTAGATATCGCTAATTGTGAGCCAATATCTTGAAATTATTGCACAATCAGGATCAGGTCAAGCTAATGCTGATGACCACTATTACATAATAAAGATACCACAGATATCTTGTGAAAGGTTCACATAACCTGACGCTATCGGTGATACAGCCGAATTATTCCCCAAGGTCACGAAGGATCGCCTCAGCTGTGTGGCCCCGGTTCCCCTCCTCGATCCCGACTACATGAAATACGCGGATATCAAACTTCTACAAAAACGCGGTCACTTCTGGTGTGCACACATGCATGGGGTTTTGGGGTTTTGGGGTTTTGGGGTTTTGGGGTTTTGGGGTTTTGGGG
>JARLGZ010000197.1 GCA_031292515.1 Puia sp.
GCCAGCCTCCGACGCCCTGTTTGCGGTGAATGGAAATGCCTATGTCAAAAAACTGTTCGTTACCCTGACGGGCTGGCCGGACTATGTCTTCCATAAAGAGTACAAACTGCCGGGTCTTCCGGAAGTAGAGCGATATATCGCGCTGCATCAGCATCTTCCCGGTGTCACCTCCGCGGATGAAATCATAAAGAAGGGCCTGGACCTGGGCGCCGGCGAGGCGGAGCTGCTGAAGAAGATCGAGGAACTGACCCTCTACCTGATCGGTCAGAACAAGGAGATGGAAGCGCTTAAGAGTGACCGGGACCGGCGATCGGAAGATCAGCAGAAGCAGCAGGAGCGATTGCGCGAGCAGGACGAACGGCTGGAAAAACAGCAACGGGATCTGGAAAAGCAACGACGGGATATCGATGAATTGCGGGCAATCGTCGGGAGACTTTCGAACGGGAAATGATGAAAAATAAAATGATGAAAACAGAAATCGCCAAACGATTGAATGCCGACCTGATAAATGAAGGGGCTAAAGAATAGGTCCACGTCTACGATAGAGGAAGAAGTTAAAAACACAATATAGCAATACCATGAAAAAATGGAGTGTCATTCTAATCAGCCTGTCACTAACCTGTCTGGCCCGTGTTTCGGCACAGACGTCCTCCTGCCTGAGTTCCAATATAGCGGCTGGCCAGCCCGTGACTGCTACTGACTATACAGATGGGGCCACCAATGTAGTAGATGGAGATGTCACCACCACCTGGTATCCCACCACCGACGGGGACCAGTGGATCTACGTCGACCTGGGGCAGAACTATACGCTCTGCAAAGTCGTCTTGTTATGGAATGCCTGGCATGGACAGGATACTTTCAAGGTGCAGTTTTCGGCGGATACGACGCATTGGACCGATGTGGCCTATAACACGGCGGAACCGGTGGCGGGCCCTACGGGCACGAGCTACCAGATGACGACAGTGGATTTGTCGGCCAGTACGATGGCGGGCCGTTACGTGCGGATCTATCTCTATAATATTGTCGGCTGGAATATCCAGATGGAAGAGCTCCAGGTCTATAACAAGCTACCGGTGAGCCTGCCGGTGGTGAGCCTGACGGCGCCGGCGGATGGGGCGAATTATACAGAGGGAGACAGCGTGGTGCTACAGGCGACGGCCTCGGAGACAGGAGGCGCCATCAGCCAGGTGCAATTCTACCAGGGTACGACCCTGCTCGGATCCTCGTCGGTATCGCCCTATACATATACCTGGAAGCAGGTGCCGGAAGGAGAATATGTGATGACTGCCAAGGCCATCGATACAAACGGGTATTCGATGGCTTCAACGTCCATCAATGTCTATGTGGATTACCCCCCTCCCTCCTGGTCGCTTATCGGCAATGCAGGTACCAATGCGGACAGCAATTTTCTCGGCACGACAGACAGCACAAAACTCGTCTTCCGGACCAATAACCTAAAACGGATGACCATCCTCCCAAATGGCAACATCGGCATCGGTGTCGACACGCCGACGGCGCAATTGCATACGAGCGGAACCGTGCGTTTCGCCGGTCTCACAAATGACAGTACCAAAACAAGGCTGCTGGTAACCGATAGTTCCGGCAATGTGTCCTACCGGACCCTGACCGGTCTGCTATCCGGCAGCGTCCTGGTTCAGGGGGGGAATACCTTCGGTTCGACGACGATCCTGGGGACAAAGGATAATAACAACCTGGACTTCTACACAAACAATACGGACCGGGCAAGGCTCACAAACACGGGTAACTTGCTGGTCGGAACGACGAGCGACAATGGCAATAAACTGCAAGTGAACGGGAGCCTGTCGGCCACTGCATCCAGCTATATCAACGGCTTTAACTTTATCTCTACCGCCTATGCGTCGATCATCAAAAGCGACTCTGCAAAGAGTATCCTGATCGGATCACCCGGAACGGTTGCGGGAACCTCGGGATTTACCAATCATGTTGGAGGCAGTATTGTCATCCATCTACCCTTGAACAGCGGCGCCGGTCTGACGGACAGCGTTTCCAACTCCGTCCTCATCGGCAGGAACTCTTCGCTGGCTACCGCGACGATCGACAATTCACTGGTGGTGGCAAAGGACATGGGTTATGATTCGGATTATAACGGAAGCCTGCTCAAGTCCAACCTGACCACATTTGGCGGAACGCGCGGATTCCTCCGGGACGACAACCCCGGCGGAGCGGCCTATATGTTCGGAGAGTTCACCGGGAATCTGTACTTCGGATACAATGTTCCCAACTGGTATTTCCCCGTAGCATCCATACCATCGAATTATATACAGATCGGGACTTCCAGCCACAATCTGCTGGCGCTCTTCGGAGGATTTCACGCCACCCCCCCACAACAGTCCACGCTTGCGGGACCCTCCTATAGACCGGGTGATGCCAACAGCTCCTTTTCGACCGGACAATATTTTCGGATCGGCGCGGGAAGAGGCACCGGAGCGGGCGCCGGCAGCGATCTCCGGTTGGCGGTCGCGCCTCCGACAGTCTACGGCTCCGATCTTAACCCGTATGTAGATGCCGTTACCATCTCCGGAAGTACCGCATATGTGGGGATTGGAACGACAACACCGCAGTCTCAACTCGCAGTAAACGGAACCATTACGGCAAAGAAGGTAGTCGTGACACAGACCGGCTGGCCGGACTATGTCTTCAACAAGACTTATCGGTTGCTTTCACTCGGCGAACTGGAGAAATACATCCGGGAGCACCGGCACCTGCCAGGGGTTACGTCCGCTCCGGAAGTCGCTCGCAAAGGCCTCGACCTGGGAGCCAACCAGACGGCCCTGCTGAAGAAGATCGAGGAGCTGACCCTATACCTCATCCATCAAAACCGGGAAGCAGACGAGCAGGATGCCCAGCTCAGGAAACAACAGGAAGAAATCGACGCGCTGAGAATTTTGATCATTCGGAAAAACCAGTGATATGTCCCGACAAAAATATTCTATCAGTTGTGTAAATGAGTTCATGAAAAATATGTGGTTCAGAAAACGGCTTCTGTTGCTGCTGATGCTATTCTTCTCAAACCTCTTACAACTATCGGCGCAGACCTCCTGCGTGACAACGAACAGGGCCGCGGGGCAACCGGTCACCGCATCGACCGTTCAGAGCGAGGCAGGCAATGTCGTGGATGGTGACGTGTCGACGATGTGGCAACCTACCACGGACGGCGACCATTGGCTATACATCGATCTCGGCAGAAACTATTCTCTTTGCCATGTCGTGCTATGGTGGACAGCCTACCACTCCCGTGATACCTTCGAAGTGCAGTTCTCTGCCGATACGAGCAACTGGACGAATATGGCCTACAATACCGCTCCCCCTGTCGCCGGGCCGACCGGTACCAGCTACCAGTCACATACGATCGACTTGTCTTCGAGCACTGTATCCGGAAGGTATGTGCGTCTCTATTTTTATAATATGATCGCCTGGGATGCTCAACTGCAGGAAGTTCAGGTATACACACAGATACCGCTTATCACACCAACTGTAAGCCTCACTGCACCTGCCGCCAATACCTATTTTACACGGGGAGATAGCATCATCCTGCAGGCCGCCGCCTCCGAAACCGGTGGAGCGGTTAGCAGTGTGGCATTCTACCAGGGTGCGACCTTGCTCGGAGTGGATTCGGTCGCTCCCTACTCCTATACCTGGAAAGAGGTGCCGGAGGGAGACTATACCCTGACGGCGACAGCGACGGATACGACCGGTTATACGACCGGCTCCGGAGCTATAGATATCCATGTGGAAGTTCCCCCGCCTTCCTGGTCGCTGACAGGCAATGGGGGAACAAATGCGGGCAGCAATTTTATCGGCAGGACGGATAGCTCCGATCTCATCTTCCGCACCCGGTCGCTGCAAAGACTGAATATTACTGCCGCCGGCAGTACAGGGATCGGGACAACCAATCCTCTCACCAATCTGCATACCACCGGAAGCCTGAGACTCGCGGGTATCGCCGCGGATACCACCATGCGCCGGGCGCTGCTGGTCGATAGTACCGGCAATTTATATTATGAGAACTACTCTCCCGCCGCACCCGCGAATAGTCTGCACGAAGGAGGCGATTCCCTGGGAATAAACGTGGTAGTCGGTACAAAGGATAACAATAACGTAGACTTCTATACGTCCAACCAATTCCAGGGCCGCCTGACCAATACAGGCAACCTGTTACTTGGAACGACAACCGATAATGGGGCGAAACTCCAGGCCAACGGGGGGCTGACAGTTTCCGGGTCCAGCGTCTTGAACGGGATCGGAATATCCTCTACCCCCGTTCTTTCGATGCTGACTACCAATCCGGGCGTGAGCATCCTGCTCGGATCGAAAGAAGCGTATTATGGGGTCGGCCCGCTGAACGGTGCGAATGCAAACAGCGGACTGGGGGCCAACGGACTGGGGAATATCATGCTGATGGTACCCCGTACCAACGCGGTCAGCATCGCACAAGTGAATGGCAATATGGCTGATAACATTTATGTCGGGGGGATACGTGTCGGTGGGACGTTGGGCGCTGTCAACGATACGTCTAAAAATTCATTGGTCTTCGACATGAACATGACGGATGAGCCTGTCTACAACGGGGCGATCTTATATCACAATCTGCAATCCTTTGGAGGGTCGTACGGTTTCCTGCGGGACGACAATCCTGGCGGAAATGTGTGGATGTTGAATGGCTTCACCGGCAATATTTATATGGGATTTGACAGACATAACTGGATCGACTCGGCTCACATGCCTACCGGCTATGTACAGGTGGGAACAAGCAGTCACAATAGCCTGGCCCTGTTTGGCGGATACCACGCAACGCCGCCGGGTCAGTCGGGTTTGTCGGGACCTTCGAAACGGCCCGGGTCATATAATGACCATTTTACCAGCGGCTATTTCCGTGTAGGTGCGGGACGGGGAACGGGAACGGGTAACGGCAGCGATCTCAGGCTGGCCGTGGCTCCCCCGGGTGTATCCGGCGCTGCGCTAAACCCTTACGTAGATGCCCTTGCCATTTCCGGCACGACGGGTTATGTAGGGATCGGTACCACCAGCCCGCAATCCTTGCTGGCGGTCAAAGGAACGATGACCTCCAAAGGTATCGTCGCGATCACTACCGGCTGGCCCGACTATGTATTTAAGCCGGGATACCCCCTGAAAGACCTGCACGAATTGGAGACCTATATAGTCGGGCACCGTCATCTGCCAGGTATAGAGCCCGCTGGTATTATCGACAGTCATGGACTGGATCTTGCAAAAAATCAGGCCGCTCTCCTGGCGAAGATCGAGGAACTGACCCTTTATACCATTCAACAGGAGAAACTCCTTTCCGATCGAAGATCGCGGATTGAAAAGCAGCATCGCCAGATCGAAGAACTGAAGGACTGGGTCCGGGCACATATGTGATGAGACAATAAAAATATTTCTTTTCGAATATATGCCGACGTATCAAACACATATCAATTTCCTCATCGCCCGGGTCATCCTATGCATGCTGCTGGCAGCGGGAAGCGGAGAGGCTTTCAGCCAGAAGACGGACCAACCGATCCAGACGGGTCAGGCGAACCAGACCGGTCAGACGAGCCAGGTGGGCCAGACAAGCCAGCTTGGTGAGACCGGTAAGATTGGTCAAACGGATCTGATCGGTCTGACAGGCGCCGGAAGTCTGTTTAGAAGGATCGACAACGCCAACATAAACAGGCAACCGGCGAATGGCGGCAGCACCGACCCTGCACGGAAGACCGATACCTCAGGTGCAGGGAAGGCCAGCGCTTTCACTGTTGCGAAGACGGACACATCGGGCAGTCAAAAGACGCTTACTCCCGGCGGGCGAAAGACAGACACCTCCGGGGATCCGGATATCGTTCGGATACACGGTAAACCGGCCTACTACAGAAGAGACAGTACCCAGCTCACGCTGTTTTACCCGCGACCGGGAGACTGTAAGTCCTATTCCTGGGACTCGATCCGCCTACATGATACCCGGATGGTGGATCTGATCCCCGTGAGGGGCAACACCCCGAAGGCGCCGGCGCAGAAGACCCTGCCGTTCCTGCAGCTGCATGGGAACTTGGCCTATACATTTGACTACCGGTCCAGGCTGGACACGCCTTTTGCCGCTTCGAACCTGCAACAGCATCATGAACAGGTCTATGCGGACGCGACCTTCAAGGGGCGCTATCCCTTCCGGATCTTCCTGAATTCCCGGCAATCGAATTCACCCTATTTCAGCAACTATACCGATGTCAATGTCGAATTCAACCACCAGGCTTTTCAGCATAATATCAAGGAGGCGATGATCGCCGATATGATCCGGAAGACCCTGGTCGCGGACAGCCTCACCAAATATGAGACCTTGTTAAAGAAGGAAGAGGCTGAGTATCTCACGGCGAAGAACTGGGCCGCCAGCCCGTCCCGCTCGCAGGACGTCGTCCAGGAGAAAGAGCAGCTATACAAAGAGGTCACGGCGATCTCTGAACAACAGGCAAAACTGTCTGCCCAAAAAGACAGCGCCGGAGGCTCCTTCGTTCCCGGCGGCTTGCCGGGATCGTTGCCGGGATCCTTGCCGGGTTCGTCGCCATCCCCCCTTACGGGGGCCGCATCGGGTTTGCTGCCGGGCGTCCTGCCGGGTTCATCTTCGGGCGGCTCGAAGAGCCCCGGCTTTAATATCCCCCTGTCGAAAGATTCCCTCCTTGCGCAGCTTTCGAGGAGAAAAGACACGCTGCTTGCACGAATGCACCAGCCCGGTGAAACGGAGAAGAAGATCAGGAAGGAGCAGGCGCTCGCCGACTCGCTGTCAAAGATCATCGCTTCTACCCAACGCCTTGCCGACAGCCTGAAGGCCGGGGAAAATGCGATGATAAAGGACTATGCAGCCAGGGTGCGGAACGCCAGATCGGTCGGCGAACTCCAAGACCTGGAGAAGTCGGCTGGGACCAACACCATGAGCAAGACCGACAAAAACCTGTTGTCAGTCACGCATTTCGGGATCGGGCGCAACTCCGTCAATTACTCGGATCTTACGGTCAGCAATATCAGCCTGACCGGTGTAAATATAGAATACAACCCTTCCTACTATGCCGCCTTCGCGGCAGGCAAGGTCGACTATCTCTTCCGGGATTTCGTGGTAAAACCCACCAACATGGCTTCGCAGAACCTGGTCCTCGGCCGCTTCGGCTGGGGTGACAAGAACCGGCGGGTCTTTATCCTGACCGCTTACGGCGGAACGAAGAACAGCTTCGGCGGCAATACGACCGACACGGCCGCCGCCGGACAGACGGCTTCTGCGCAGACCGTCAACAACGTGCACATCTTCGGGTATTCCCTGGAGGGTAAATACCGGATCGACCGGAACACGGATCTCTCGGTCGAAGCCGCCAAATCCTCGGTACCCTATACGGCCGGCACCGATGCGGGGAAGTCTTTTAACCATGCCTTCGCCTTCTCGGATCGAAACAACGAGGCGCTGTCGGCCAAGTTTAACATAAGCCTACCCGTTACCAGGTCTGCGATCAACCTCTACTATAAATATATCGGCGCCAATTTTCAATCCTACAGCGTTTTCAACACCGGCAGCCGGCAGGAAGGGTGGGGCGCCAAATGGAAACAATATTTCTTCCGCGACCAGTTGTCATTGACCCTTCAGATCAAAAAGAGTTATTTCGACGACCCGCTGATCGCCAAGACTTATAGCAGCTCCCTGATCTTCAAGAGCGTGCAGGCGGTCTACCGAAGGAAGAAATGGCCCGTGTTCACGGCCGGCTATATGCCGAGCACCCAATTGATCAAAAGCTCTACCGGAGCCCTCTCCGAGAGTATCTACTATGCGTTGACGGCCGGCGTCTTCTACAGCTACCGCCTGCTGAGCCTGAATATGAACAGCAGCCTGGTCTACAGCCGGTTCTATAACCAGGGGACGGACACCGGCTTTGTGCAATACAACGCGAAGAATATCCTATACAGCCACGGCATCGACTTAGGAAGGCTGCACTCACAGACCGATATACAGTATACGAAACAGCCGGGCCTGGAATACTGGACCTACCAGGAGCGGGTAGACGTGTCGATCGGGAAGTTCCTGGTCGTCGGCGGTGGGGTAAAGAATGATCTCCTCCCTGCCAGCGGCACGAACTACTGGGGAGGATCGCTGATGACCACCGTCAAATTCAAGCAGGTCGGGAGCCTGCGCATGCAATACAACAAAGACTACCTCCCCAATGGAAGCAACGGCATCGTCCCGAACAACTGGGGGAGGGTACTCTGGTCGAAGGTATTCTGAGGGGCCTGCTGACAGAAAGGACAACAAAGACGAGTCGCGGGCCAGGAATAGAAAGAGCAGCGAGTGCGAAGATTGAAGAGAAAGGTTGAAGAGAAAGGTTGAAGAGAAAGATTGAAGAGAAAGATCGAAGAGAGGGGTTGAAGGGAAAGATTGAAGAGAAAGATTGAAGAGAGAGGTTGAAGAGTGTGAAGAGCAAAGAGGAGCGTTAAAAAGACCGATCCGAAAAGCCGGTCGGGAGAATAGAGTGAAAAATCGGTCTGAAAGGTTCAATCCTAAAAAAAGGAATCAGATCCAAAATAGAATCGAAGCATAAAAATAAATCGAAGAACTATGACAAAGAATTTCCGGATGCGGACCCTGATGCTGGCCCTCTTCGCCTGGCCGGCCTTGCTGGTACAGGGACAATACAATATCGTCCCGTTGCCCGCGGGCAATATCTATCTGAAGGCGCAGCTCTGGAACCTGACCGTCTCCAGCACGGCTTCCGCCACCGTCGAGGCCAATATCCACCTGGAGATGAAAGACGCGCAGACCTCCCAGACGGTTCTCACGGCCGTGTCGAATTCCTTCCAGCTTTCGCGCGGCGCAAAAGCGGTGCAGATGCAGCTCCTCGAGCCCATCGCGTATTCCTATGCCCCGGGAATTACGGTCGACCGCTCGTCGAACGGCATGCTGCCGGTCGGGAAATACCAGGTCTGCTACCAGCTCTACCTGAACGGGGAAATCCAGACGGCCGTCGCCGACGACTGTGAAGAGATAGAGGTCGAACCGCTGAGCCCGCCACTGCTGACCATGCCGGAAAATGATTCGACGGTGAACACCGCGACGCCCTACTTCACCTGGACGCCGCCGGCTCCCGCATCGATGTTCACCAACCTGAACTACGATCTGTTGATCTCCGAAGTCTATGATGGCCAATCCGTGACCGATGCCATTCAGAAGAATCTTCCCCTGCAACAGGCGCAGGGCCTGCAGCAACCCTTCTTCACCTTTCCCTTACAGGGCCCGCAACTGGAGGAAGGCAAGCGGTATGTCTGGCAGATCATCGCCAGGGACCAGCAGCAGTATGGCGGGAAGTCCGAAGTCTGGTCGTTCCGGATGCCCGACAAGAAGATCACGGCGGCCAATGCCAACCTGTCCTATCTCGTCATGGATGAAAAGGCCACGGGGGTGGAGACGATCGCGCCCGGCGACCTGTATATTAAATATGTGTCGCCAACCTCCTCCTACGAGGCCGTGGTTACACTCAGGAACGAACAGGGGGCCGTGCTGCAGACTCTGCGAAGACAGATCCGGCAGGGCGACAACTACCTGGACATCCCGCTGGGCGGCCGCTTTCAAAGCCAGCAGGTTTATGCCGTCTTTTTAACCGACCGGTACGGCCAGTCGCATACCCTGTCTTTCAAGATCAAATAAAACAAGCAGTCTCAACCGTAACAATATGATCCAAGCACTTTCCAACAGATTCAGGAGGCCCATCGCCCTCGCCTTATCCCTGGTCATCTATCTGCAGTTCCTTATGCCCTTGTATGCCCGCGCGGCGGATCGGCCGGTTTATCATGCGGTCCGCAATTCCCTTGCCCTGGCCGCCCGCGAGGAACGCTCAGGAGCCGGGCATTATCCGGCTTCTTCAACCTCTTCGGCCTCGCGGGTGCCGCAAGCCATCCGCAGTTGGGGCGGAAAAGTGGTGAGGGATAACCCGGCGCCCAACCTGGCTGTTTCTGCCCCGGCGGTTTCCAAAGGGACGGCTGCAGCAAGCGTGGCAGCCCCCTTGGTACGGACCTTGCCGAATGGGATGCAATTGCCCGGCAATAGCCAAGTTTTCAATGGTTATGATCGGGTTGGTAACAACAAACCGTTTGGCGGCAGCGAGGCAGCCGACGGAATCCGGCTTCCGAATAGCTATCAGCCGGCTGCGGGTAAAAATCTCTCTGGCGGACAATCAGCCGGCACGAACCGCTTGCCCGTCTCCGGGGCTAACCGGCTGCCTGCCGGAAAGAAAGACATCGGCGGCCCCTCGTCCCCGGAGGCGAGTTCATTCAAATCGGTCGGCACGGACAACCTCGTCAACCTCTTTACCGGGGACTTTAACTATAGCGTCCCCCTCCTCGACGTCGACGGCTATCCCGTCAACCTCTTCTACAACGGCGGTATCGGCATGGAGCAGGAAGCCAGTTGGGTCGGCCTGGGATGGAATATCAACCCCGGTTCGGTGAGCCGGAATATGCGGGGAGTGCCCGACGATTTCGATGGGACGGATCAGCTTTTGCAACAACAGGCTACAAAACCCAACCGCACCTGGGGCGGTGTCGTGGGTGCGGATGGGGAGGTGATTGGCTTCAAGTCTCCGCCGAGCATGAATTTCAGCCTGGGGTTCTCTTATAACAATTACCTGGGACCGGAACTGGACCTCGGCGCCGGCGTGTCAGTCAGTATCCCGATCGCACAGACCCTTGTGTCCGAGAAGTCTGCTCCCCTGGACACGGTCCAGGGTCTGAGTCTTAGCTTCGGGCTCAACGCGAAACTAAGCTCCCGTTCGGGTCTCACGCTTTCGCCTTCCCTGAATGCGAACATGCACTGGGTCAGCCAGCATCTGGACATCGGCACGGGCATCAGCACCAGCTACAACTCCCGGACGGGTATCAAGGACCTGAATATCAGCTCGCAGACCTCTTCTTATAGCCAATCCGATAAATATAAGGGAGTAACCGCCGAGCAGGCACGAAAGATGACCGGCCCCATATTGGTGCATGGCGGTTCTGTCGGTCTATACGAACATACGATCAGCTTTGCCCGGCCATCCTATATGCCCACTCTTCGGGCGCCGATGCAGAACAGCTATACCTCCGGGCAACTGGAACTGGGCGCCGGCATGTTTGGACTGCGTGGAGCCGGCACCCTGCAAGGTTACTATACCGTCTCCAAACTCGCAGAGGGAGCGGACTTTATGTATAAGCCGATGGTGGGATTTCTCTACCTGGAAAAGGCCGCCGGCAACAAGAATGCCATCATGGACTTCAACCGGCTGAATGACGGGGAAGTGACCCCGAATACCCCGATCATCTCCGCGCCGCAATACGACTATGACATCTTTACGATCCAGGGAGAAGGAACGGGCGGATCTATCCGCGCCTATCGCGGAGATCTGGGGTTCATGCGTGACCACGAGACCGATTCAAAAGACAACAGTCTCTCCATCGGGTTTGACATCGCCCCGGCGGGACACTATGGCGGCAACCTGAACACCGTCAACGCACCCACCAAGTCCGGGAACTGGGACGATAACAACAATACGCTGAACCAGACCCTCGTATTCAACGGGAGGCAGAGCGGCAATTCCTTCGAACACTATTATTTCCGCAACCCCGGCGAGACCACGGTCACCAACGATAAGATGATCGACAGCATCGGCAGGGACAACCTGGTAAGATTTCTGCTCGACGGCTCTTCCGTCACACCCCGGCTCGAAAGCCAACTGGAGCAATTCAGCAAGAAGACCGGCGCGGTGCTAGGCACGATCCCGATCAGGACGGTGAACCAAAAATTTGAGACCAGTACCGTGAATCAGCGCGACAAGCGCAGCCAGGTGGTCACCATGCTCACCGCCGCCGACGCGAGCCAGGTCGGTCTCGACAAAGTACTGGAGAGCTATCACCCGGAACTGGACGGAAACAATAACCTGGTATGCGATTCCATCCAGCGTGTCAGCAGCTATCGACAGGCGCATCATATCTCCGAGATCACGGTGCTGGAGACATCCGGGATGCGCTATGTATATGGATTGCCGGTCTATAATACAACCCAGCAGGACTTCACTTTTTCGGTGAGGAATACGCCGGCCGATACCTATGGGAATCTTGTCAATTTTAACAGTGCGGAAGCCGGAACCAATTCGCCCGACGTTGCCGATAACAGTCCTGTAGACGGGTATGTCAGTGAACAAACGACCCCCGCTTATGCCTCGTCTTTCCTGATCACCGGCCTGCTTTCGCCCGACTATGTGGATGTTACGGGTAACGGCATCACCGAAGACGACCTGGGCAAGGCGGTGAAATTCGACTATACGATGTCTTCCGGGTTGCATCAATGGCGCACGCCGCGCGACAATGCCAATATCAATACGGCTCATTTTAACATCGGTCTTCATACCGTAACAAAAGATGATAAAGCCACCATCAGCTATGGAGAACGCGAGGCCTGGTACCTGCATGCGATCGAATCGAAATCGATGATCGCGTTGTTCTACACCAGCAACCGGGAAGATGCGAAGGGTGTGATGGCCAGCCTGGACGGTCAGGTCAACGGATCGGAAAATGTCAACAAGAAGCTGGACAGTATCGCACTCTATACAAAGGCCGATATCAAGGCTCATGGTCTTTCGGGCGCCATTCCCATTAAGACGGTCCACTTCGATTACAATTATTCTCTCTGCAAAGGCTCGCCGGATAATCCCATTGCCACCCAGGGCAAACTGACCCTCGCAGATATCTATTATACTTTCAACGGTCAGTCGAGATTGTCGAAGGATATGTATGTCTTCAACTATGGAGATACGACCAGTTCCGCGGATAATGCACCCTATGCGGTCAACGCCTCCGACCGTTGGGGCACTTACAAACCCGCAAAGGACCCGTCCGGCAATACGGTCAACCCGGTGGGACTGAACAATATCGACTATCCCTATACCCTGACCAACAAGACCCTCGACGACCAATATGCCGGAACCTGGTCGTTGAAGAAGATCCTTCTTCCCTCCGGCGGACAACTGGAGGTCAGCTATGAGGCTGACGATTATGCCTATGTCCAGAACAGGAGGGCCTGCAACATGTATACCCTGTACGGTCTGGGCAGCGGTACCTCTTATTCCCAGAATAATATGTTGTACAGCGTAATACCTGAAAGTGACATGGACTATGTGTATATCCAGTTGCCGACCGCCTTGCAGAACTCGGACCCGGTAAAAGCCAGGCAGGAGATCTTTACCAAATACCTGGACGGTCTCAACCAGTTGGCTTTCAAAATATTTATTGCCATGCCGAAAGGCCTGGAGCCATTGACGATTTATGGCACGCCCGTCGACTATGGTCTCTGTCCCAACAGCACGGACCAGACCATCATCTATGTCAAGCTCAACCGGGTAAATGGAAAAGGCGCCCTGGCCAATGCGTCCGTACAATTTCTGATCAACCAGTTGCCCGGACAGGCTTTCTCCGGTTACGACATGAGTGGTCAAAGCGGGCTGAGCGCCTTCCTCGGCCTGATCACGAGCGCGCTCGGCAGTCTTGCCACCCCCTTCAAAAATGCCGAGCAGCAGGTAAAGAGCTCGGGGTTGGGCAGTACGGTGGCCTTGCCCCTCTCCTTTGTGCGTCTCGCCGCGCCTACCTTCTTTAAATACGGCGGGGGCCATCGTGTAAAGAGGGTCCTGTTAAGGGACAACTGGGCCGTCATGAAGAACTCATCGGATGGGGCGAGCGGGCAGTATACCTCCACCTATGGCCAGGACTATGACTATACGACGACGCAGATGGTCAACGGGGTGTCCACCACCATCAGCAGCGGGGTGGCCTCGTATGAACCGGGTATCGGCAGCGAGGAGAACCCGTTCCGGGAGATCCTGCAGTTCGAAGACAAGCTGCCGCTGGCCTCCGCCCAATACGGTGCGATCGAGATGCCGACGTTGGAAGGGCTCTATCCCTCACCGGTTGTGGGATATAGCAAGGTCACCGTCCGATCCATCCACCGCAACGGCACCCACGGCGATTCCGTCGTTCGTTCCGCGATCGGCAAACAGGTCTCGGAGTTCTACACAGCCAGGGACTATCCTACCTATTCCACCTATACGCCGATGTCCAATATCGACTATCATCACAATCCGGCATTCACCTTTTTGTATAAGGAGACGATCGATCGCCGGACGACGTCGCAGGGTTTCCTGGTGGAGACCAACGACATGCACGGAAAGATCAAACAACAGGCCGTCTACAGCGAGAGCGACCAGACCAATCCCCTGTCGTATACGATTCATTATTATAAAAACACCGGCATGAACGGTCTCAACGACCAGGTGGACTTTGTACACGGCGACCAATCCGGGACCGTTTCCAGCGGCAACATGGGGGTCGATATGGAGCTGATGACCGATGTCCGCGAATTTAGCATCGTCAGCAACGGCTCGGATGTGCAGGCGCAAACGGATTTCTTCACCTTCGTGCCCTGGCCCATCTTCGGGATCTTCATCTACCCGCTCGCTTCCTATACCGAGAACAAATACAGGGCCGTCACTACCACCAAGCTCATCAACTACCACGCAATCGAGGACAGCGTGATCGTGAACGACAAGGGCAGCACGGTGACGACAAAAAATATCGCCTATGACGCAGAAACAGGGATGCCGCTGGTCAGCACCACCCGCAACGAGTTCAACGACCCGGTTTATACGACCACTTACCCGGCATACTGGGCGTATAGCGGCACGGCTCCGGCTTACAAAAATATCGGCATGCACTATGACGGGGTCACCGTCATGAGCGGACAGATCACGGCCGGCGTCCCGGACCCGACCCAACTGGAGAGTGGGGACGAACTCTATGTGACCTACCAGGGAACGGCGCCCTCCGGCCCCTGCGCCTCCCTGGCCTCCGGTGCGGTGAGCCGTCTATGGGTCTTCGACACGAGCAAGAACACGACGGCCTTGACCGTACCCTCCGTCAACCGGCACCTGATGATCCTGGATTCGTCGGGCACCCCCTATACCAAGGCGGGTGTGAGCTTTACCATCATCCGGAGCGGACGGCGCAACGAGCTCAGTCTCACCGCGGGGAGCGCCACGTCCATGCTGAACCCCATACAAACGGTCAGCGGGACGAGGACCTTGCTTGTAAACAGCAGCAGCAATGTCGTGGCGGCCTCGGCGGCGGCCTATAAGGAGAAATGGCAGACCGACGCCGATGAGATCCCCAAGACGACGGTGACCGTGGTCAATTGTGTAAAGGTCGAGACGCCGGATTGCAACGGCACCTTGCCGAACCATATCAACCCGTATACGAAGGGGCTGGTGGGCAATCTCAGACCCTACCGCAGCTATGTCTATTATGGATCCCGCGCGGAGACGGATCCCACCGTCAACACCACCATCCGGAAGAACGGCTATATCGCGGGTTTCGGCAATTTCTGGTCCTTCGATGTCAATAGCAACCTGGTGCCGGACTATACCAACACGAACTGGGTCTGGAACAACGAATTGACGAAGGTGAATAGCCGGGGCCAGGAACTGGAGACGCGCGACGCCCTGAACCGCTATACGTCAGCCCAATATGGGTTTGCGAAGAATTTCCCGGTGGCTATGGTGCAGAACAGCCGGTATGGCCTGTCCTTCGACGAAGGTTTCGAAGACTCGAGCTATAGCGAAAGCCTCAACAACGCGGTCCTGAACGAGTGCAATGGCTATCAATATATCAATTTCAAGGGGCTTGCCAACAGCTCGATCATCAATGCCGATACGCTGTCCTTCCATGCACATAGCGGCAAATACGCCCTCCGGGTCAACCCCAACTCGCAGGCTGTGCTGCCACTGGCCGTGAAACCCAATCTATTGGATACCTTCCATTTCAACTGGAAACAGGACACCACGCTGGTCCTGAGTCAGCCGGGTGGAAATATCGGTTCGGTAGTGGTATCTCCGAACTTTGCCAACGGTGCCGGATCGGGTTCGGCCGGTGCGACTTATGTGACAGGACAAGGGACTTTTTCGGGTGGGGGGTATAACTCGGGTACAATCGCGTCCGCGAATAGCTCGGCGATCAATTCATCGGGTAACGGCCTTAACTGGGCGCATACTTTCAGCTATACGGTCTCCTATTATATCCAGATATCGGCAAGCAACAGCTATACCTTTGCCCTGGGGGCCAGCAGCAATGGTAACGGTTTAGGCACCACCGACGAGTCCGATCTGAATTTTACCATCACAGATCTGAGCGGTAACACCGTCGGTCATTATTATCTCAGCAGCTCGGCGGCTACTTCCTATGACTATTCTGTCAACCTCTGCGCGGGAATCTACCAGGTCCAGGCCTATATTTCGGACGGTTTCTCCACCAGCACCGGTCTGGGAGTGAATCAGATATCTTCCACGAACGTCTATAGCATATCGATCGTCGGGACTTCCCTCACGGATTATCAAACCGCCACCACGGTATCCGGCTGTATCTACACCCTTCCCCTCGCCGCTACCGACAGCATGTTGAACAGCCGTTTTAGACTGGTGCCGGGCGCCAATATGCAATTCAGCGGGTGGGTGCGGGAAGATTGCGGCAACCCGGCCGGGACCCTGTGCTCACAGACCAATTATACCCAGGATCATGTGACGATCAAGTTCCCGGGCAGTGCGTCTCCTTCCATCAATTTGTATCCGCGGGGCACCATCATAGAGGGTTGGCAACGAATCGACACCTCCTTCACGGTACCCTCGGATGCAGATACGGCGGACCTCGTACTGAGCGCCGACGGCTCGCAGAATGTCTATTTCGACGATCTGCGCATCCATCCATTCAACGCCGATATGAAGAGCTATGTATACGATCCGCGGACCTTACGTCTCATGGCCCAGTTGGATGAAAACAACTATGCCACCTTCTACAATTATGACGAGGAGGGTCAACTGGTTCGGATCAAGCAGGAGACGGTACAGGGGGTAAAGACGATCAAAGAAGTACGAACGGCCAAGCAGAAGTCGATAACGACGGTCCAATAAGACAGTCCGGCAAAACGGCCCGGTAAGACGGGCCCTGCAAAACGGTTCAATAAAACGGTTCGGTAAAGCGGTTCGGTAAGACAGTTCAAAGAGACGGCCCAATCGTGATTCGAAAGTGATAGGAAAATTATAAAAAAGACACAATGAATAGCAGAAAATATCTCCTGGTGATCCTGCTGGCGGCGAGCCGGCTTGCAAATGCCCAGCGTCCGGCCGACACGACGGCCCTGATCGACGAGTTTGACAAGGTGCTCTCCTTTGCCGTGCAACCCTATGTGTATTACACCAGCGTCACATCGTTGCATTCGGGTCCGATGATCGCGGGCAAGGATAGTGCCACCGTCCTGCGGAACAATTTCTATAAGGTGAATGATGACCTGTACTATGGCAATGACAAGCAGGAGACCTATCTGCAGGACAGTCTGCTGGTACAGATCGATCACCAGCGGAAGACCATCCAGCTGAGAAAGGTGGATGTCGCCACCAAGAAGCGGATGGACATCCTGCCTTTGAAAAGGGGGGAGGTGCAAAAAATGTTGCGGCGACAATACGAACTCGTCGGGATGCCCGGCGAAGGGGATACCGGACGAATCCTGGTTCGATCCCGGGAGGGCGTGAGGACCACGGGCGTCAGCACCGAAATGGCGCTGCAATATTCGAAGCGGTCGTATCTGCCCCGGTTCCTGGAAATGAGCCTGCGCACCCGGCAGCCGGGATCGGAACAAATGGAAGGAGCGCTCAGGAGCCAGGGTTTCGATATCTCCCGGATGGTATCCGAAAAGGAGGGGAGCCGGAGCCTGGTCATCACGCAGACGGTTTCCATTCAATTCGGGGAGATCAGCCTGGACAGGGAGAAGGCCCTGAATATGCCTTCCTGGAAGGACAAAGTAAACTATGACCCCGCTTCGAATGGTTTCAGCGGGGTTGGGGCCTGCACCGGCTATGAAATGATCAGGACATTCTAACAACCTATATGTGTTTAATCATCTTCTTATGAGAAATACGATCTGCAATAAATGGATTTGCATTTTCTTTTGTCTGCTGCTGGGCGCCGGCCGGCTCTCTGCCCAGTTCGAGGAGGGGATCTCCAACAAAACGGTGATGCCGATTCCCTGCGGGACGACCCCTTACTCTCCCTCTGTAGTCTACTATACGGCTACGACCGGTGAGACGACGCCGAGTATCCGGGATATCGTCCGGTTCAAGATCGATGAGGCAGCGCTGACCGGCGCGACCGGTTCTCCATTGTCCTACTATAAATCGGGTTTTACAGCCACCGCCAACCTGACCATCGACTTGTGGCTGACGACGCCGGCCAACGGATCGGTTGCCCCTACCACGACGCAGACCAAAACGCTGACGGTCTATTACGATTCCGTGGCCGGGCACAAGTATACGCCTATCGACTATGTCGTGGTAAGCGATCCAACTCATCAGTATCAGCAGGTCCGGGTAACGCTGAACAGCGTTACCGTAGCGAATGTGGCCTCACCCTGGACGACAAGTAACGTATTGTCCCTGTTGAGCGTGGAGAATGAAATGCAGGTTCTGCGTTACTATACTTTTACCGATCCCACCCTGCTGACTCCTACGATCACCCCAACCTATGACGCCACCAATCATTCCGATCAGCTCTCCGTCTCCTGGACCTTTCCGGCGGGGGCCAATAACAACCTCTCCCAGATCGAATATGCCTGGATCGAGAACGAGACCCAGGGTTATTATACGGTGAACGGGGTGTTCAACACGAATGCCTTATTCCAGGACAATAGTACCCGGGTAGATATCGACTACAACAGCGTCAGCTATAACTATAATATTCCCCTCCTCTATGACGCCGATCCGGCGCAGGGTGGGGGCACCCTTTACTACCGGGTCCGCGCAGCCCAACGGAAAAACGACGGCAGCCTGATCGCCGGGCCCTGGTCCACACCCCAGACCTTTACCAACAACGGGCATGAACCGACCAAGAACTGGCAGTCGACGACCAGCTTTGCCGAGAATGCCAGGAGCCATACGGTCATCCAATATTATGACGGCAGTTTTCGCGAGCGGCAAACCGTCACCAAGGACAACAGCACCGGCAATACCATTGTGGCGGAAACCATCTACGATCTGCAGGGGCGGCCCAATGTACAGATCCTGCCGACGCCTACGATCGCGACGGCTATTAAATATTACGATGACTTCAACCGGTTCACCGGCCAGACCCTGAATGACGACCCTACGCGTTATTTCGATCTCTCGTTACCCGGCACCCAATGCAGCGCTTCCCCGGCCCTGGATACGACAAAAGGCAATGGCCTCTATTATTCTGCCGGGAATCCCTGGATCGGTGTGGAGAGCATGTCGAATTATATCCCGGATGCCAAAGGCTTCGGATACGCCGAGACCCGGTACACCGACGATCCGACGGGCCGCACCAGCGTCCAGGGGGGCGTAGGGCCGGCTTACCAGGTGGGTAACGGACATGCCACAAAGTATTACTACGGCAAGCCCACGCAGAACGAACTCGACGCCCTGTTCGGCACGGAAGCCGGCGACGCCAGCCATTATTTTAAGAACATGGTGCAGGATGCCAATGGACAGATGAGCGTGACCTATGTCGACATGCATGGCCGGACGGTGGCCACGGCGCTCGCCGGCGCCAACCCGTCCTCCCTGAGCGGTATCAACAATAACACGGCTTTTTACCCGGTGTCTTCGGGTCTGCTGACCAACAACCTGCTCACCCCTTCGACCAATGTCGTCAAGGGCGACTCGATCCAGTCTATCAGCACGATCCTAGTGCCGGCTACTACGCTCTATAATTTTACCTACCAACTGACCCCGGATATCTTCCACGGTGTCGACACCGCCGGCAATCCCGTTTGTTTCGACTGCAAATATGACCTGACGATCACGGTCCGCCCGGAAGATTGCGACAATACCGCGGTGACGGTAAAACATTTCAGCAACCTGCAGATCGAACCCGCTAACCTGGCCTGCGGGACACCGATGGGTTTTATCGGGGACAGCGTCAGCAGCCCGACCACGCAGCTCCAATTCCCGATCACGCTGGCCCCCGGTTCCTATGTCGTCACCAAGACGCTTGCGATCAACGACTCGCTTTTCAAGATCCGCGAAGACAGCGCCTTAAAAGTGTTTTTGAAACAGGCGCAGCAGCACCTCACCGATTCGGTCTTTGCCGCCTTGTCCACGGCGACGGGTTGCAGCGTCGCCAGCCAGCCTTGCTCGACCTGTCTTGCAAATTTAGGGACCTATGCTACTTATAAAACGAATTTTCTAGCCTCGCTGGGTGGCACGAGCACATTGACCGATGCTGCCATCCATGCACAGTATACCCAGGACTCCCTGGCCTGCGCCGATGCCTGCGGGACCACCCTTCTCCCTGCTTTGACGACACTCGGGCAGCTCCGCAACTTGATGCTGTCGGATATGATGCCCGACTCGGGTCAATATGCTTCATTGAAATACCCGATAGACCCCACCAGCATCGAGTCGAAGTACAATATATTTACTTCTACTTCCACCGGCAATTTTGGCAGCTTTGGCACCAAGCCCTTCTATCAAAACCCCGTCTCGGAACCCAATGGCGCTCCTTCCTATTATATGAACAGTGACGGGTCGACCGATGCTACCCTTTACCCGAACGGCAACACGGATCCCTCGTATTTGAACAGTCTTAACGAATATAGTTACGCCGGGATTTATAACCCCGCCTGGGCTGAGCAAATGATCTATTACCACCCGGAATACTGTAAACTTCGTTTCGCCGAAGACACCCTCACGACTTCCTATGCCTGGCTGGACAAGGTATTGAATTGCGACACCTATGCCAGTGCCAGTACCAATGGCTATCTCGATCCGATCCATAATGACCCCTTCTTTACCAATAATTATGTGCCGGCCGATGCCGATACGATGACAACGTATCTCACGGTGAGCATCAATCCTAAAACGAATTCGGGATATTCTATCTGGCGGATTGCCAACGGGATGGCCCTGGCGGACTCGACCTGGCCGTTGAGTGTCCGGGAATTCTTCATGCAGGGCATGGATAGCCTGACGATCGATCCGGCCGCCTATACGACCGCCCAACAGGATGCCGTCTGGAGAGCATTCCGTAGCGAATACCTCAGCTTGCGGAATGAGATGGTGCTGAACTATATCAATGCCCACGAGTCGGGAACCCTCAGCTATACGGCAATGGCCGCGCTTCAGGCGCCGGGCGTCGGCAAACAATTACGCTTCGCGACCGCCCAGGCCCTGGCGGCGCAAAACGGATGGACCTGGTGGAGTACAGCCACTAACCGGACGACTGTTGATTCGATCGGATTGATCAACCAGACGAGCGCCTATGTGGCCAGCATGAACCTCGATGCCTGTGTGGCACAACGCCCCCTTTGGCAGGCCAAGCTCATGCAATGCGAGCTGCTGCAAGACTACCTGCTAAACCAGACCAATAGCGATACCGTCACGGTCAATACCATCATCGGCGTCATCCTCGACTCGATGGTGATGGTCTGCCACAATTCGATCGACAACAACGACCCTGCCGGCGCCTCGACGGTCAACCCGTCCAAACTGCCGGTCGTTCCTTCCAGCTTCGAGAATATCATCAACCATGTATTCGCCCAGTACAATATCGCGACACCCGCCGGGGGGAACTATTTCTGCAACCCCTACAGCGTCGACTATCCCAAACCTTATGGCAGCAATCCGCCCCTATTCGTCACGGTCAAAAACACCGTGGATACCTGCAATTGCAAACAGTATCACCTGATAAACGTTGCCGCCAACGCGGCGGGTTACGATACTACCCAGCAAAGCAGCATGAACACCTACCTGCTGGCCACCTACAATGACACGCTCTCCCTGACGCTTTGGACGGGTCTGCAGCAATGCGGCTCGGCTACCTGGGCAGCGCAAGCTTGCAGGCCATATGTTGCGGCCGGTCTCCCGGTCGGCGAAGGCGGCAGCGGAGGCGGGCATTACGTTGGAGAGGGTGGCTTAGGCGACACCTGTCAAAACGTATATGCGAATATTCCGCTGTCGGCATCGGTCATCGTCCCGGCTTTTCTGAGCTGCGGGTATGTTCCCCCCTGTGTCACCTGTTATACCCTGCAGACCTATACGCAGGAGTTCCGGACGATGTATCCCGCTTTTTCAGCGGTCCCTTATACTACCGGGCTCGACACGGGCATGGCAAATCAGAATGCGCTATGGGCGCGTTTCCTGAACTTCCGGACCGGATTCAGCAAGAACCCCGCCGAATACGTGGCTGCCTACCTGAGTTGCAATCTGAACAGCGACCCGGTCGTGACCGGTACGATCCCGACCGACCTGGATCTCACCAGCCGGAGCTCACAACCGCCTTCCGGTACCACACCCCCGTACTATTACGCCGCGAGCAACAGCATCACCTTCGATGCGGGCTATTCGAGCCTGTCAACGGACAATTTTGTGGCTCTTATCACCAGCACGACGGGACCCACGGGTTCTACTGCGACCGCGCTGTGTGCGATGGATCAGCCGGTCACCTATATCCAGCTCCCCGACACGACGGGCTCCAACCGCTGCGCACAGGTGCAGGAGGAAGCGAACTATATCGGGATGATGCTGTTCCAGAAGCTGCAGGATTCGCTCACCAGCAATTTCGACAGCCTCTATCGGGCTAAATGTCTCGGCGCCCAGAGTTCGGAGGTCTTCTATGCCACCTACCAGCCTTCCGAATATCACTACACGTTGTACTATTATGACCAGGCGGGTAACCTCGTGAAGACGCTTGCTCCCGCCGCCGTCAAGCCCAATTTCAACGCCACCTACCTGGCCTCCGTACAGACCAACCGGGCCGCTGGGACCGATCTGTCGAACGGGACCAATATCGAGAACATGGCCGCGCAATACCGGTTCAACACCCTCAACCAGGTCATCGCGCAAAATTCACCCGATGGCGGGAAGAGCCTGTTCTGGTATGACCGGTTGGGTCGTCTGGCCGTCAGCCAGAACGCCAAGCAGGCCTTGTATTCCACCCCTGCCTATAGTTACACGATGTACGATGTGCTCGGCCGGATCACCGAAGTCGGTGAGAAGCCGCAGACAAACGCCATGTCTCAGGCGACCAGCCAGGATACGACCCTCCTGAAAAACTGGCTCGCCGACGTGACGACGGGTGGCAGCGCCAAAGAGCAGATCACCCGTACCGTCTACGATGTCTCTTACCCCGGCTTCGCCGGCACGGTCAGCACGGGCACCACGACCATTCAGCCACCCATCGCCCAGGTCAACCTGCGCAACCGGGTCGCCTATACGCAGGTGATCGACGTCGACAACACCAACGCCACCCCGTATCGTGCGGCCACCTTCTACAGCTATGACCCGCATGGCAACGTGGACACGCTCCTGCAGGACTATGGCGTATCGGGTGTGATGTATGCCGCCGGCAACCGCTTCAAGATCACCCTCTACGACTACGACCTGGTCAGCGGCAAGGTCAACCAGGTCCGCTACCAACCTGGTTCTTCGGACGCCTTCTATCACCAGTATCAATATGACGCGGAAAACCGCCTCACCAGCGTCATGACCAGCCCGGACTCCGTCCAGTGGGAGAATGATGCGGCCTATTTCTACTACCGTCACGGGCCCCTCGCACGCACGCAACTCGGTTCCCTCCAGGTCCAAGGCATCGACTACGCCTATACCCTCCAGGGCTGGCTGAAATCCATCAACCCGTCAAACGTGTCCGCATCGGGCGACCTCTTCGATGCCGATGGCACCGGTAGCCCGGTCCTTTTCGGACGAGACGCCTACAAACTCAACCTGCATTATTTCGATGACGGCACCTACGCCGACTTCCAGCCCATCGCGCCACCGTCGGGCTATGTGCAGGGGAATACCCTTGCCTCCGGACAGCGCAGGAACCTGTACAACGGGAATATCGGCAGCATGGCCGTCAACATCCGCAAACTGAGCGGCGGCACCCGCGACACGGGCCCGATGATCTACAACTACCAGTATGACCAGTTGAACCGGTTGGTGAGCATGGACCCCTGGGCCGCCAATGGCAGCTTTACGCCGATCGGTTCGTCGGCCCTGCCGGACTTCGCCGAACGTTATACGTATGACCCGAACGGCAATATCCTGACGCTCAGCCGGAATGGCGACAGCTCGCACAATGCGATGGACAACCTGACGTACAACTATCTGTATGCCAAGACGGGTGGTGGTGTCGGCGAGTACACGCCCGGCGCTGCCCCCACTACCGGGGTGGACCACCTGACCAACCAGCTCTCCAGTATCAATGATGCGGTCGGCGCCACCAGCTATTATCCGAATGATATCGAGAACCAGTCGGCGTACAA